>NZ_PGTZ01000008.1 GCF_002798015.1 Luteimicrobium subarcticum
ACACCCATTCACTGCAGGCCACCCCCGACCCCGGGGGTGGCCTGCGGCATATCCAGAACCCTTCACCGCCGCGCCGCCCGTCCACCGAGCCGCGCACCCCCGATGAGGCCTCGGGCGGACGGTCCGGCACCGTAGGATGGGGGCATGTCCTCCATCTCTCGTGACGAGGTCGCGCGCGTCGCGGCCCTGGCGCGGATCGACCTCGACGAGGCGGAGATCTCCCGGCTCGCCGGCGAGCTCGACGTGATCGTCGACGCGATCGCCCAGGTCAGCTCCGTCGCTACGCCGGACGTCCCCGCGACGAGCCACCCGCTCCCCATGACGAACGTCTTCCGCGCGGACGTGCCGGAGCCGTCCCTTCCCGTCGCCGCCGCGCTGGCCGGTGCGCCGGACGCCGACGAGGGCCGTTTCCGCGTCCCGCAGATCCTCGGGGAGGAGTGACATGAGCGAGCTCACCCGTGACTCGGCGGCACAGCTGGCCGCCCGCCTCGCCGCGCGCGAGGTGTCGAGCGTCGAGCTGACGCAGGCCCACCTCGACCGGATCGAGGCCGTGGAGCCCGCCGTCGCCGCGTTCCTCCACGTCAGCGGCGAGACGGCGCTGGAGCAGGCCGCGGAGGTCGACCGCCGGCGCGCGGCCGGCGACGACCTGCACCCGCTCGCCGGTGTTCCCGTCGCTGTCAAGGACGTCGTGGTCACCGAAGGCGTCCCCACCACGGCCGGCTCGAGGATCCTCGAGGGCTGGGTGCCGCCGTACGACGCGACGCTGGTGGAGCGGCTGAAGGCCGCCGGCCTGCCCATCCTCGGCAAGACCAACATGGACGAGTTCGCCATGGGCTCGTCGACCGAGCACTCCGCGTACGGTCCCACGCACAACCCGTGGGACCTCGACCGGATCCCCGGCGGATCCGGCGGTGGCTCGGCGGCGGCGGTCGCGGCCTTCGAGGCCCCGCTCGCCATCGGCACGGACACGGGTGGCTCCATCCGCCAGCCCGGGGCGGTCACCGGGACCGTCGGCGTCAAGCCGACCTACGGCGGGGTGTCGCGCTACGGCCTCATCGCGATGGCGTCGTCGCTCGACCAGGCCGGTCCCGTGACGCGGACGGTGCTGGACGCGGCGCTGCTCCACGAGCTCATCGGCGGGCACGACCCGCGAGACTCGACGTCGATCCCGGAAGCGCTCCCGCCGCTCGTCGACGCGGCACGTCAGGGCGCGCTCGGCGACCTGCGCGGCGTGCGCGTCGGCGTCGTGACGGAGCTGGGCGGCGACGGTTACCAGGACGGTGTGCGCGCCCGGTTCGAGGAGTCGCTCGACCTGCTGCGCAGCGCCGGCGCCGAGATCGTCGAGGTCTCGTGCCCGCACTTCCAGTACGCGCTGGGCGCGTACTACCTCATCATGCCGAGCGAGGCGTCCAGCAACCTGGCGAAGTTCGACGGGATGCGGTTCGGTCTCCGGGTCGAGCCGGAGGACGGTCCGGTCACCGCGGAGCGTGTCATGGCTGCGACACGCGGCCAGGGCTTCGGAGACGAGGTCAAGCGCCGCGTCATCCTCGGCACCTACGCCCTCTCGGCGGGGTACTACGACGCCTACTACGGCAGCGCGCAGAAGGTCCGCACGCTCATCCAGCGCGACTTCGCCGCAGCCTTCGAGCGCGCGGACGTCCTGGTCTCGCCGACGGCTCCCACCACGGCGTTCCGCCTGGGCGAGAAGCTCGACGACCCGCTCGCGATGTACCTCAACGACGTCGCGACGATCCCGGCCAACCTCGCGGGCGTGCCCGGCATGTCCGTGCCGAACGGGCTCTCGGACGACGGGCTGCCCGTCGGGTTCCAGATCCTGGCACCGGCCAAGGCCGACGACCGCATGTACCGCGTGGGAGCGGCCCTCGAGGCCGCCCTGGAGAGCTCCTGGGGCGGTTCGCTGCTCGCCCAGGCGCCTGAGCTGGAGGTGTCCCGATGACCGTCACCGACGTCGACCTGGTGTCCTACGACGACGCCGTCGAGCGCTACGACCCGGTCTTCGGCATCGAGGTCCACGTCGAGCTGGGCACGCGGACCAAGATGTTCTGCCCGGCGGAGGTGAGCTTCGGCGCCGAGCCCAACACGCAGGTGACGCCAGTCTCGCTCGGGCTGCCTGGCGCGCTCCCGGTCGTGAACGGCACGGCGGTGGAGTACGCGATCCGTATCGGCCTGGCGCTGAACTGCCAGATCGCGGAGTCGTGCCGCTTCGCCCGCAAGAACTACTTCTACCCGGACGTCCCGAAGAACTTCCAGACGTCGCAGTACGACGAGCCGATCGCGTTCGACGGATGGATCGACGTCGAGCTCGAGGACGGCACGGTGTTCCGGGTCGAGATCGAGCGCGCGCACATGGAGGAGGACGCCGGCAAGAACACCCACGTGGGTGGTGCCGCCGGCCGCATCCACGGCGCGGAGTACTCGCTCGTCGACTACAACCGGGCCGGGATCCCGCTCGTCGAGATCGTCACCCGGCCGGTGGCGGGCGCGGGCGCGCGCGCTCCCGAGGTGGCACGTGCGTACGTCCAGACGCTGCGCGACATCTTCCGGGCGCTCGACGTGTCCGAGGCTCGGATGGAGCGGGGGAACGTCCGCGCGGACGTCAACCTGTCGCTCCGTGCGACGCCCGACTCCCCGCTCGGGACCCGCACCGAGACGAAGAACGTCAACTCGTTCCGGTCGGTGGAGCGCGCGGTGCGCTACGAGGTCTCGCGGCAGGCCGCGGTCCTCGACGCGGGCGGGACGATCGTCCAGGAGACGCGGCACTGGCACGAGGACACGGGCGTCACGACGTCCGGGCGCGTCAAGTCCGACGCCGAGGACTACCGGTACTTCCCCGAGCCGGACCTCGTGCCCGTCGAGCCGAGCCGGGCGTGGGTCGAGGAGATCCGCGCGGCGCTCCCCGAGCTTCCCGCCGCGCGCCGTCGCCGGCTGCAGAGCGAGTGGGGATACACCGACCCCGAGATGCGCGACGTCGTGAACGCCGGTGCGATCGACCTCATCGAGGCGACGGTCGCCGCCGGCGCGAGCCCCGCGGGCGCTCGCAAGTGGTGGATGGGCGAGCTGGCTCGCTTCGCGAAGGAGCGCGAGCTCGAGCTCGCCGACGTCCCCGTGACGACGGCGCAGGTCGCCGAGCTGCAGTCGCTCGTCGACGCCGGCACGCTCAACGACAAGCTCGCGCGGCAGGCGCTCGAGGGCGTCCTGGCGGGGGAGGGGTCGCCGACGGAGGTCGTCGAGGCCCGCGGCCTCGCCGTGGTGTCGGACGACGGCCCGCTGCTCGCGGCCATCGATGACGCGCTCGCCGCTCAGCCGGACATCGCGGAGAAGATCCGCGGCGGGAACCTCGGCCCCGTCGGCGCGATCATCGGCGCCGTGATGAAGGCGACCAAGGGCCAGGCCGATGCCGGACGCGTCCGGGAGCTCGTCCTCGAACGGGTCGGCTGACCCGTGCGCGGACCGGTCATCGAGGGTGAGATCGCCCGCCTCCGCCCGATCGAGCCGCGTGACGCGGACGAGATGTGGGAGAGCCTCCAGGACGACGAGGCGATGCGGCTCACGGGGACGACGCGGAGCTTCACCCGCGGTGAGATCGACGCGTGGGCGGCGGACGTGTCGGACCGGCCCGGTCGGTACGACTGGGCGATCGTGCCGGCGGCGCGGCGGGACGGGAAGCCGCTGTCCGACCGGATGATCGGCGAGATCGTCGTCAACGAGATCGACCCGGACGTGCGCAGCGCCAACCTCCGGCTCGCGCTGCTGCCGAACTACCGCGGTCGCGGCTACGGTCGCGACGCGATCTTCCAGGTCATGCGGTTCGTGTTCGACGGCACGCCTGAGGTCGAGGGTCCGCGGCTGCACCGGCTCGGGCTCGACGTCCTGGGCTTCAACCCGCGTGCGCGCATGCTCTACGAGTCGCTGGGCTTCCGTGAGGAGGGCCGGCAGCGCGACGCGGTGCGCGACGGAGACGGCTGGTCGGACGTCGTGATCATGGGGATCCTCGAGGACGAGTTCCGCGCGTCCGTGTGACGCCCGACGCGGCCGCCGTGCGCGCACCGCGGCGACCGCGCACGAGGTGCCGACCGCGGCGGGCGGTGGCAGGGTCGTCGCATGACCGGGTCGAGCGGGGCGTCGGGGCCGGACGCGGGGGACGCTCCGAACGGTCGCGCGGAGTCGCGGCCGGGTGGAGGCGACGGTCCGCGCGTGCCGGGCGACCGGGCGTTCTTCGGTCAGCCGATCGGCCTGATGACGCTCTTCACCACCGAGCTGTGGGAGCGGTTCAGCTATTACGGCATGCGCGCGATCCTGCTGTACTACCTGACGGACACCCTCGCCAACGGCGGCCTCGCGCTGCCGCAGACGACCGGCCTCGCGCTGGTGTCGATCTACGGGACGAGCGTCTACCTCCTGTCCGTGGTGGGCGGCTGGGCCGCGGACCGCCTCGTCGGCGCCCGACGGTCGACCCTGTACGGCGGGATCGTCATCGCGTCCGGCCACGTGAGCCTGTCGGTGCCGGGGGTCGGCTTCTCGGCGGTCGGGATCTGTCTCGTCGCGATCGGGACGGGTCTGCTCAAGCCCAACGTGTCGTCGATGGTGGGCGAGCTGTACGCGCGGGACGACCCGCGGCGGGACTCCGGCTTCTCGATCTTCTACATGGGCATCAACATCGGGTCGCTGGTCGCGCCGATCCTCGTGGGCGTCGCCCGGGACTGGGGCGGCTACCACGCGGGCTTCGCGGTCGCGGCGGTCGGCATGGCGGTAGCGCTCGTCTTCTTCGTCGCGGGGCGGCGCTATCTGGGTGCCGCGGGGAGCGCGGTCGCGAACCCGATCCGGCCGGAGGAGCACCGCACGCTGGTGCGCAACGGCCTCGTCATCCTCGCGGCGATCCTCGTCGTGCTCGGCGTCGCGGCGCTCACGACGAGCACCGGCGGGCTCGACGTCTTCATCAACACGATGTCGTACCTGGCGTTCCTCGCGCCGATCACCTACCTCACCGTGATGTACCGCTCGCCGCGCGTCACCGTCGCCGAGCGGGGGCGGGTGCTCGCGTACGTGCCGCTGTTCGTCGGCGCGATGCTGTTCTGGATGATCTTCGAGCAGGCGGCCACCACCCTGTCCGCGTTCGCTCAGGACCGGACCGACCGGCACGTCCTGGGCATCGGCGTGAGCCCCGAGTTCTTCCAGTCGGTCAACCCGGCGTCGATCATCGTGCTGGCCCCGCTCTTCGCCTGGATCTGGGCGCGGACGCACGACCGTCCGCCCACGGCCTACAAGTTCGCGATGGGGCTCGCGCTCGGTGCGCTCTCGTTCGTGTTCCTCGCGGCAGCGTCGGCCGTCGTGGGGGACGGGCTGGCCCCCGCGTGGGTGCTCATCGTCGTCTACGTGATCCAGACGCTCGGCGAGCTGTGCCTTTCGCCCGTGGGGCTGGCCGCGACGACGCTGCTCGCACCGAAGGCGTTCCGCAGCCAGGCGCTCGCCGTGTGGTTCCTCGCCGAGTCGGCGGGGCAGGCGATCACCGCGCAGCTCGTCAAGGCGACCGAGGGCGCCTCGGACACCGCGTACTTCGGGTGGATCGGCGCGGTGACGTTGGTCGTCGCGCTGGCGCTGTGGGCCGTCGCTCCCTGGGTGACACGGCAGATCCGGCGGTCCGACGCGCTCGAGCACGCTCCGATCGGCTGACGGCGCGGGCCCGGCGCCGGGGCGTCGGGGTCGGTGTCGTCGCGCGGCCCGGTGGGGCCGGTGCCAGACTCGCAAGCATGGCGACGACGACCCCCCGACCCGGCTCCGGCACCCCCGACGTCGACATCAAGCCGCGGTCGCGGCAGGTCACGGACGGGATCGAGGCGACCGCGTCGCGCGGCATGCTGCGAGCGGTCGGGATGGGCGACGAGGACTTCGCCAAGCCGCAGATCGGCGTCGCGTCGTCGTGGAACGAGATCACGCCGTGCAACCTGTCGCTCGACCGCCTCGCCCAGGCCGCGAAGGACGGCGTGCACGCCGCCGGCGGGTACCCGCTCGAGTTCGGCACCATCTCGGTGTCCGACGGGATCTCGATGGGGCACGAGGGCATGCACTTCTCGCTCGTGTCGCGCGACGTCATCGCCGACTCCGTGGAGACGGTGATGCAGGCCGAGCGGCTCGACGGGTCCGTGCTGCTCGCCGGGTGCGACAAGTCGCTGCCGGGGATGCTCATGGCGGCCGCGCGCCTGGACCTCGCGTCCGTCTTCCTCTACGCGGGCACGATCGCGCCGGGCTGGGCGAAGCTCGAGGACGGCACCGAGATGCAGGTGACGCTCATCGACGCGTTCGAGGCCGTCGGGGCGTGCGCGCGCGGGCTGCTCAGCGAGAAGGACCGCGACGCGATCGAGCGGGCCGTCTGCCCGGGCGAGGGCGCGTGCGGCGGGATGTACACGGCCAACACGATGGCGTCGGTCGCCGAGGCGATGGGCATGTCCCTGCCGGGGTCCGCGGCGCCGCCGTCCGCCGACCGGCGCCGGGACCAGTTCGCGCGACGGTCGGGCGAGGCGGTGGTGAACCTGCTGCGCGAGGGCATCACGGCCCGGCAGATCATGACGAAGGACGCGTTCGAGAACGCGGTCGCGGTGGTCATGGCGCTCGGGGGGTCGACGAACGCGGTCCTGCACCTGCTGGCGATCGCGCACGAGGCCGAGGTCGAGCTCACCCTGGACGACTTCGACCGGATCGGTGACCGGGTGCCGCACCTGTCCGACGTGAAGCCGTTCGGCCGGTACGTGATGAACGACGTGGACCGGATCGGCGGGATCCCGGTGGTCATGAAGGCGTTGCTCGATGCGGGCCTGCTGCACGGCGACGCCCTGACCGTGACCGGGCGGACGGTCGCCGAGAACCTGGCCGAGCTCGCGCCGCCCGACCCGGACGGCAAGGTGCTGCGTGCCGTCGCCGACCCCGTGCACCACAGCGGAGGGATCACCGTCCTGCACGGGAGCCTCGCACCGGACGGTGCCGTCGTGAAGTCGGCAGGTTTCGACGCCGACGTGTTCGAGGGCACGGCGCGGGTGTTCGAGCGGGAGCGTGGCGCGCTCGACGCGCTCGAGGACGGGACCATCCGCGCCGGGGACGTCGTCGTGATCCGGTACGAGGGCCCGAAGGGTGGCCCGGGGATGCGCGAGATGCTCGCGATCACGGGCGCGATCAAGGGCGCCGGGCTCGGCAAGGACGTCCTGCTCGTCACCGACGGGCGGTTCTCTGGCGGGACGACGGGCCTCTGCGTCGGCCACATCGCGCCGGAGGCCGTGGACGGCGGCCCGATCGGGCTCGTGCGCGACGGCGACCGGATCCGGCTGGACGTCTCGGCCAAGACGCTTGACCTGCTGGTCTATCCCTCCGAGCTCATGATCCGACGCCAGACCTGGGCGCCGATCCCGCACGGGTACACGCGCGGCGTGCTCGCGAAGTACACCAAGCTCGTCCAGTCGGCCTCACGGGGAGCGGTCCTCGAGTAGCTCCGGGTGCGGTCTCTCGTTCTGGCCCATTCCGCGTCTTTGTCTGAACTGTGCGGATGCTTGTACTCTCCGCCTGATGGCTCGACCGTGAGCCGTCAGGAGGGGGACGGCCGTGGCCGCCACTGCACCGGCGGGGGACGCTCCCGCCATCGTCACCAGGGGTCTTCGTAAGACCTACCGCACCCGCAGGGGCAAGCGGCGCGTCGCGGTGGAGGGGCTCGACCTGACGGTCCCGCGCGGCGGCGTCCACGGGTTCCTCGGCCCCAACGGCTCGGGCAAGACCACGTCGATCCGCATGCTCCTGGGGCTGGCACGTGCCGACGCCGGAACCATGGAGATCTTCGGCACGCCCGTGCCGGCGCGGCTCCCCGACGTCGTCGCCCGGGTCGGCGCGATCGTCGAGCAGCCCAAGTTCTTCCCCGCGTTCACGGGGCGCAAGAACCTCACGCTGCTCGCGGCCGCGATCGGCGTCCCGAGCCAGGAGGTCGGACGCGTCCTGGAGACGGTCGGGCTGGGGGAGCGTGCCGACGACCGCTTCAAGTCCTACTCGCTGGGCATGAAGCAGCGCCTCGCGATCGCCGCGACGCTGCTCAAGGACCCTGACCTGCTGATCTTCGACGAGCCGACGAACGGCCTCGACCCGGCCGGCATCCGCGAGATCCGACACACGATGCGCGGCCTCGCCGACCAGGGCAAGACGGTCCTGGTCTCCAGCCACATCCTCGCCGAGGTGCAGCTCGTGGCCGACACCGTGTCGATCATCGGTCACGGTCGGCTGCTCGCGAGCGGTCGCGTCGAGGACCTCGTCGGTGGCGCCGCGGGGCACGTCCGCGTCGGCGTCGACGAGGCCGACCGCGCGGCGGGCGTCCTGGAGGCGTCCGGCTGGACCGTCCGGCGGGAGTCGCCGCACCTGCTCGTCGAGGGCGTCGACGACGCCGCGGCGATCACGAGGGCGCTGGCCGCCGAGATGCTCTTCGTCCGCGAGCTCGTCCCCGTGAAGGCGGACCTCGAGCAGGTCTTCCTCGAGCTGACGTCGGGCGTCGACTCGGCGGGCGGCGACGTGCACCCCGAGGAACCACGGCACGCCGCGCCACCGGACGGCACAGGTACGGCAGCAAGGCAGGGCTCGACCGACGACACCACCACGGAGGACGCACGATGAGGCTGCTGAGGGTCGAGCTGACCCGGTTCGCGTCCCGCCGGCTCGTGCGCTGGGGGCTCCTGGTGGCGGTCCTCGGCATCCTGGCGATCGCCGTGACGAGCTGGGTCGGTGCCCGGCCGCCCAGCGCGTCGGAGGTCTCCCAGGCGCAGGAGTACGTCCAGCAGCAGAAGGACTACTGGGCGCAGGACGGCGCCGCGCAGATCCAGGACTGCAAGGACCACCCGGAGAACTACTGGGACGGGGTCGACTGCGAGCACGACCTCTACACCGAGCCGAAGGTCGAGGACTTCCTCCAGGCCCCGGGGTCGTTCGCCGCCGAGGGCATCGACACGGTCGGCATGGAGGCGATCCTCGTCGCCGTGCTCGCCCTGGTGCTCGGAGCGGCGTTCGTGTGCGCCGAGGTGGCGTCGGGCGCGCTGGGCAACTGGCTCACGTTCGAGCCGCGACGTGGCCGCGTGTACACGTCGAAGATCGCCGCGGCCGCGATCGGCGCCGCCGCGTTCGCCGCGGTCGTGCTGCTCGTCGCGACCGGGGCGGAGTGGACCGCGTTCGCGATCGAGGGACGCGCCGGAGCGTCCGGGCACGACTGGTGCCAGCTCGCGGCACTGGCCGGTCGGGCGGTGGCGCTCGCGGCGGGGCTCTCCGCGCTGGGTGCGGGGCTCGGGTTCTTCGTCCGGCACACGGCCGCCGTGCTCGGTGTCGTCGCGGGCTGGATGGCGGTCGTGGACGGCGCGGTGCTCGGCGCCCTGGGACAGCAGCGGTGGACGCTGCGGCTCTCCGGGCAGGCGTGGGTCGACGGTGGTGCGACGTACTACGTCGAGAAGTGCACCCCTGCCGACGGGGGGCTGTCGTGCGAGTCGGTCGAGCGCCATGTCTCGACCGTCCACGGCGGTCTGGTCCTGCTCGTCGTGGTCGTCGTGGTCGTCGGCCTGGGATGGTTCGTGTTCCGGCGTCGCGACGTGTCCTGAGGCCGGAGGCCGCGCCGCGAGGGATCGCGTCTCAGAGACTGGGACGCGATCACTCGCGGTGTGACATCCGCGAGGGGAGGGCGTAGCGTGTGTGCCGTGCAGACGATCCTCCTCGTAGTACTTCCTGAGCGCGCCGGCTGAGGCCACCGCACAGGTCTCGTCAGCGCGCACCCCTCGAAGCACCCGTGGACCGGGTCGAGGGGTTTTTTCGTGTCACGGTCCAGCACAGCCCAGCACCAGAACCCCGCCGAAACACCGCCCGCACGGGCAGCGTCGCCGCTGCCACGGGTGCAGAACCGAAGGAGGCACCGATGGTCCAGGGACCCACCCCTGCGCCGTCGCGGACCGGCTCCGCGACCGTGTCAGCACGGCCCGCGGCCCGCACCGCACCGGCTGCGAAGCCCGGCCGTCCGACGACCGGCACGACGGTGAGCGTCCCCGCGACGCCCGTCACCGGCGCCGAGTCGATCGTCCGGTCCCTCGAGGCGGTCGGTGTCGACACGGTCTTCGGCATCCCCGGTGGGGCGATCCTCCCGCTCTACGACCCGCTGATGGACTCGACGAAGGTGCGGCACGTCCTCGTCCGGCACGAGCAGGGCGGCGGCCACGCCGCGTCCGGCTACGCGCACGCGTCCGGCAAGGTGGGCGTGTGCATGGCGACGTCCGGGCCCGGCGCGACGAACCTGGTCACGCCGATCGCCGACGCGAACATCGACTCCATCCCCATGGTCGCGATCACGGGGCAGGTGGGCGCGGCACTCATCGGCACGGATGCGTTCCAGGAGGCCGACATCGTCGGCATCACCATGCCGGTCACCAAGCACAACTACCTCGTGACCGACCCGGCCGACATCCCGCGGACCATCGCCGAGGCGTTCCACATCGCGAGCACCGGGCGTCCCGGTCCCGTGCTCGTCGACATCGCGAAGTCCGCCATGCAGGCGCAGACCACGTTCTCGTGGCCCCAGGAGCTCGACCTCCCGGGCTACCACCCCGTGACCAAGCCGCACGCGAAGCAGATCCGCGAGGCGGCCCGGCTGCTCGCCACGTCCCGCAAGCCGGTGCTGTACGTCGGCGGCGGCGTGCTGCGGGCGGACGCGACGGCCGCGCTGCGCCGGCTCGTGGACCTGTCGGGCGCACCCGTCGTCACCACTCTCATGGCGCGCGGCGCGCTGCCCGACTCGCACCCGCAGAACCTCGGCATGCCCGGCATGCACGGCACGGTGCCCGCCGTCGCCGCGCTCCAGCAGGCCGACCTGATCGTCGCGCTCGGGGCCCGGTTCGACGACCGGGTGACGGGCAACCTCGACTCGTTCGCGCCGAACGCGACGATCGTGCACGCCGACATCGACCCGGCCGAGATCGGCAAGAACCGGACGGTCGACGTGCCCATCGTGGGCGACCTGCGCGAGGTGCTGGCCGACCTGCTTCCCGAGCTCGAGCGCGAGCACGCGGCGCAGGGCAAGCCGGACGTCGAAGGTTGGTGGCGCCTCATCGACTCCTGGCGCGAGACCTACCCGCTCGGCTACACGCCGACGGCGGACGGCCTGCTCGCCCCGCAGCACGTCATCGAGCGGCTCGGCGCGCTGTCCGGGCCGGAGTCGATCTACGTCGCGGGCGTGGGCCAGCACCAGATGTGGGCCGCGCAGTTCATCCGGTACGAGAACCCGCGCACGTGGATCAACTCGGGCGGCCTCGGGACGATGGGCTTCTCCGTGCCGGCGGCTATGGGTGCCAAGGTCGCGCGCCCGGACGCCACCGTGTGGTCGATCGACGGCGACGGCTGCTTCCAGATGACCAACCAGGAGCTCGCGACCTGCGTGATCAACGAGATCCCGATCAAGGTCGCCATCGTGAACAACTCGTCGCTCGGCATGGTCCGGCAGTGGCAGACGCTGTTCTACAACGAGCGCTACTCCAACACCGACCTGCACACGGGCCACGGCTCGCGCCGCGTCCCCGACTTCGTCAAGATGGCGGACGCCTACGGGGCGGTGGGGCTGCGCTGCGAGAGCGAGGCCGACGTCGACGCGACGATCAAGCGGGCGCTCGAGATCGACGACCAGCCCGTCGTGGTCGACTTCACCGTGTCCGCCGACGCGATGGTGTGGCCCATGGTCGCGGCCGGCGTGTCCAACGACGAGATCCAGTACGCCCGGGGGCTCACGCCGTCCTGGGACCGCGACGAGGACTGAGAGCGAGCGAACCATGAGCAGGCACACCCTCTCGGTGCTGGTCGAGAACAAGCCCGGCGTGCTGACGCGCGTCGCGGGGCTGTTCGCCCGCCGGGCGTTCAACATCCACTCGCTCGCCGTCGGCCCGACCGAGCACGACGACATCTCGCGCGTCACCGTCGTGGTGGACGTCGACGAGCACCCCCTCGAGCAGGTCACCAAGCAGCTGAACAAGCTCGTCAACGTCATCAAGATCGTCGAGCTCGAGCCGACCTCGTCGGTGCAGCGGGAGCTGCTCCTCGTGAAGGTCCGTGCCGACCAGGGCACGCGCACCGCGGTCCTCGAGGTCGTCGAGCTGTTCCGCGCCAAGATCGTCGACGTCCACCCGGACGCCGTCGTGGTCGAGGCGACCGGGACCGCCGAGAAGCTCGCCGCGCTGCTCGCAGCGCTCGAGCCGTACGGGGTCCGCGAGATCGTGCAGTCCGGAGCCGTCGCCATCGGGCGCGGACCCCGGTCGATCACCGACCGCGCGCTCGAGCGCGTGGCCCGCACCGCCTGAGCCCACCGAGATCCACCCGAACCCCCGATATCGCAAGGAGAACCACCGTGGCTGAGCTGTTCTACGACGACGACGCAGACCTGTCCATCATCCAGAGCAAGAAGGTCGCGATCGTCGGCTACGGGAGCCAGGGTCACGCGCACGCGCAGAACCTGCGCGACTCGGGCGTCGAGGTCGTCATCGCGCTCAAGGAGGGGTCGAAGTCGACCGCCAAGGCGCAGGACGAGGGCTTCGAGGTGAAGTCCGTCGCCGACGCCGCCGCCTGGGCCGACCTGATCATGATCCTCGCGCCGGACCAGCACCAGCGCTCGATCTTCGCCGACTCGATCAAGCCCGCGCTCACCGAGGGCAAGACGCTCGCGTTCGCGCACGGCTTCAACATCCGTTTCGGCTACATCGAGGCGCCCGAGGGCGTCGACGTGATCCTCGTCGCACCGAAGGCGCCGGGCCACACCGTGCGTCGCGAGTTCGTCGCGGGCCGCGGCATCCCGGACATCATCGGCGTCGAGAAGGACGCGTCGGGCAAGGCGTGGGACGTCGCGCTGTCGTACGCGAAGGCGATCGGCGGCACGCGTGCCGGCGTCATCAAGACGACCTTCACCGAGGAGACCGAGACCGACCTGTTCGGCGAGCAGGCCGTCCTGTGCGGTGGCGTGTCGCAGCTCGTCCAGTACGGCTTCGAGACCCTCACCGAGGCCGGCTACCAGCCGGAGATCGCCTACTTCGAGGTCCTGCACGAGCTGAAGCTCATCGTCGACCTCATGTGGGAGGGCGGCATCGCCAAGCAGCGCTGGTCGGTGTCCGACACGGCCGAGTACGGCGACTACGTCTCGGGCCCGCGCGTCATCGACGCCCGCGTGAAGGAGAACATGCAGGGCGTGCTCGCCGACATCCAGTCGGGCGCGTTCGCCGAGCGCTTCATCGGCGACCAGGACGCGGGCGCCCCGGAGTTCCTCGCGCTGCGCGAGAAGGCCGCCCAGCACCCGATCGAGAAGGTCGGCAAGGAGCTGCGCGCGCTGTTCGCCTGGAAGCAGCAGGACGCGGACTACGTGGACGGTTCCGCCGCGCGCTGACGCGTTCCGCACCGACGACGACGGCCCGGCCGCGACGTCCCGGAGACCTCGGTCTCGACGGGGCGGGGCGGCCGGGCCGTCGTCGTCAGGACGCCGGGACGGTGTCCGCTGCGGCGGTGAGCATCTGGGCGCGCACGAGGTCCGTCACCACGGTCCGTGCGCCCAGCAGCACCGGGTCCGTGACGACGGTCGCGGTCCGGACGGTGGTCGACCAGCCGTCGGGCCGGCCGAGCCGAGCGACGCGCTCGGCCAGCGGGACGCCGAGGGCGGAGCCGACGGTTCCACCGATGACGAGCTCCTCCGGCTCGACGACCACGGTGACCCCCGCGACGGCGTGGGCGACACGCTCGGCGTAGTCGTCGAGGAACGCCGCCGGGAGCGTCTCGGGCCCGTCGGCGCAGACGCGTGCGCAGAAGGTGTCCACGTCGGGCACGTCGAGGCCGTGCCGGCGGGCGAGCCGGACGACGGCGAGCCCGCCGACGAGGTCCTGCAGCTCGTCGGCGTCGGGCTCGAGGGCGGCGGCCGCGCGGCTGAGCGGCAGGTAGCCGATCTCTCCCGCGGAGCCGGACGCGCCGGCGAAGGGCAAGCCGTGGGTGTGCAGGCCGAGCCCGATGCCGGACCCGAGCCAGAGCAGCGCCGAGCTGTCCAGCGGCACGGTGGCGGCACGGTGCTCGGCGATCGAGGCGAGGTTCACGTCGTTCGCGATGGTCACGGGGACGCCGAGCGCCGACTCGAGGTGCTGCCGCGTGCTCGTCGTCGGCCAGCCGACGACGTCGCCGAGCAGCTTGAGGTCGCCCGTGCGGGGGTCGACGGCACCGGGCACGCCGATCGCCACGGCGCGGACGGCCTGCGTCGGCACGCCCGAGTGGTCGGCCGCCCGATCGAGGACGTCGCGCAGCACCGGCAGGACGTCGGGCAGGCTGCCGGTCCGGAGGCGGTCGGCGCGGTCCGTCGTGGTGGTGGTGACGGTCGGCTCGGCGAGCACGTCGCCGCGCGCGTCGACGACGGACGCCCGGATGGAGCGGGGCTGGACGTCGAGGGCGAGGCCGCAGTAGTCCGACGTGCGGGCGTCGTACGTGAGGGCGTGGGGCCCGCGGTTGCCGGCGAGGTCGCCGACGGTCTCGATGAGCCCGGAGAGCTCGAGCCGGGCCACCACCTGGGACGCGGTCGGCCGCGAGACCCCGGTGAGCTCGCTGATGCGTACCCTGGTGAGCGGGCCGGAGTCGAGCAGAAGGCCGAGGGCTGCGCGGTCGTTGATGCTCCGCAGCAGTCCGGGTGTGCCGGGGATGGGGCTCGACACGGGGGCGCCTCCTCGCGCGACGGGGTCGGAACCCGTAAACAGTAAACTTTCCTGACAGTTCGCGCCAGCGACGCGCCGAGGCGATGACGAGCAAGAACGAGTGGACGTGCCGGGCCGAGGGTCAGAGTGTGAGACGCCCGTCCCGCACCATGACACAGCCACGTACGCTGCCCGGCATGACGCGCAACATCGAGCTCGCCGTGGTCGCGGGCGACGGCATCGGCACCGAGGTGGTCGAGCAGGGTCTCCGGGCCCTCGACGCGGTCCTCGCGGGCAGCGGCACGACGGTCTCCACGACGGAGTTCGACCTCGGCGCCCGCCGCTGGCACGCCACGGGCGAGACGCTGAGCGACGAGGACCTCGCCGCGATCCGCACGCACGACGCGATCCTGCTCGGCGCGATCGGCGACCCGACCGTGCCGTCGGGAGTCCTCGAGCGCGGCCTGCTGCTCAAGCTCCGCTTCAGCCTGGACCACTACGTCAACCTCCGTCCGTCGAAGCTCTACCAGGGCGTCACGAGCCCGCTCGCCGAGCCCGGCGACATCGACTTCGTCGTCGTGCGCGAGGGGACCGAGGGCCCGTACACGGGCAACGGCGGCGCGCTGCGCGTCGGCACGCCGCACGAGGTGGCCACCGAGGTCTCCGTCAACACGGCCTTCGGGATCGAGCGGGTCGTGCGCAACGCGTTCGAGCGCGCGCAGGCCCGTCCCCGCAAGCAGCTCACGCTCGTGCACAAGCACAACGTCCTCGTGCATGCCGGACACCTGTGGCGCCGGACCGTCGAGGCCGTCAACGCCGACTTCCCCGACGTCACGACGGACTACCTGCACGTCGACGCCGCCACGATCTTCCTCACGACGAAGCCCAGCCGCTTCGACGTCATCGTGACCGACAACCTGTTCGGCGACATCATCACCGACCAGGCGGCCGCGATCATCGGCGGCATCGGCCTCGCGGCGTCCGCGAACATCAACCCGGACCGCAACGCCGACGGCAGCTTCGTCGCCCCGTCGATGTTCGAGCCCGTGCACGGCTCCGCGCCCGACATCGCGGGCCAGGGCAAGGCCGACCCGACCGCGACGATCGCGTCCGTGTCGCTGCTCCTCGACCACCTCGGCCTCCCGGACGAGGCGGCGCGCGTCGAGCGTGCCGTCGCGGCCGACCTCGCCGAGCGCGGTGGCCGAGTACGGTCGACGGCCGAGGTGGGCGACGACCTCGTCGCGCGCATCGCCGGCTGACCGGCTCACCCGCCGGCCTGCCGCCCCTCGGCCGTCCTCCCCGGTACATTCGGACCCGAGGAAAGGCCACCTTCATGACCACCACAGAGCAGACCAGCGCCGACACGACCGCCGCGAGCGAGCCGGTCACGGCATCGTCGTTCGACGTCCGGCTCACCGACACCCCGACGTCCGACGCGGACCGCGAGGCCGCGCTCGTCGCTCCGAAGTTCGGGACCGTCTTCAGCGACCACATGGCGCGCATCACCTGGACGTCCGTGGACGGCTGGCACGACCGGCGCGTCGAGAAGTACGGGCCGCTCCAGATCGACCCCGCCACCGCGGTCCTGCACTACGGGCAGGAGATCTTCGAGGGTCTCAAGGCGTACCGGCACGCCGACGGGTCCGTCTGGACGTTCCGCCCCGAGGCGAACGCACGCCGGTTCGCACGCTCCGCGCGGCGTCTCGCGCTGCCCGAGCTGCCCGTGGACGACTTCGTGGCGTCCGTCGAGGCCGTCGTCCGCACGGATGCCGCGTGGGTGCCGGCCGGTGAGGAGACCAGCCTCTACCTGCGGCCGTTCATGTACGCGTCCGAGGCCTTCCTCGGGGTGCGGCCGTCGCTCGAGGCGGAGTACCTCGTCATCGCGAGCCCGGTGGGCCCGTACTTCGCGGGCGGCGTGAAGCCGGTCTCGATCTGGGTCACCAGGGACTACTCCCGTGCGGGTGCCGGCGGGACCGGCGCCGCGAAGTGCGGCGGGAACTACGCGTCGTCCCTCCTGCCGCAGCAGGAGGCCTACGACAAGGGCTGCGAGCAGGTCTGCTTCCTGGACGCCGCGACGGGCACCGTGCTCGAGGAGCTCGGCGGCATGAACGTGTTCGTGGTCCGCGCCGACGGATCGGTCGAGACGCCCGAGCTCACGGGTTCGATCCTCGAGGGCGTCACACGGTCGTCGATCCTGCAGCTCCTCACGGACCGGGGTCACGAGATCTCGGAGCGGCGCATCCTGCTCGCCGAGCTGCTCGACGGCCTGGCCGACGGCTCCGTGACCGAGGTGTTCGCCTGCGGGACGGCTGCTGTCGTGACGCCGATCGGTCGGCTGGCGGGCGACGCCTTCGACGTGACGATCGGCGGTGGCCAGCCAGGAGCGGTCACCACGGCGGTGCGCGACGAGCTCACCGACATCCAGTACGGACGCGCGGACGACCGCCACGGCTGGATGCACCGGCTCGTCTGAGCGGCATGTCGGCGAGGGGCCCGCGGTCTCGACCGCGGGCCCCTCGTGTGTCCGGTCCTACCGGTCGAGGCGCCGCGTCATCGGCAGGCGGGACCGGCTGACTCCCCACGACGCGAGCGCGCCGAGCACGGGGATCGACACCACCAGGGCGGCCACCCAGAGCCACGGCACCTCGACCATCCAGCGGGGGTCGGGCACCGCGCCCCTCTCCCGCTGCGCGATGACGACGGTCGCCCCGATCACGAGCCCGGTGGCCGCCCCCAGCACGGCACCGGTGATCGTGATGACGGACGACTGCGCCGCGGCGAACGTGCGGCGGGTGCGCGGGGGAGCGCCCACCGCCTGCAGCGTCGCGAGGTCCGGGAGGGACTCCGTCCCGGCGAGCGCCGTCGCGATCCACGCGGCGGCGAGCGCGACGAGCAAGGCCCCGACGGTGATGAGGAGCAGCGCGAGACCGTCGTCGCCAGACATCTCGGGGTGCCCCTCCTCCTCCCAGACCGAGGTCGCCGAGATGTTGTCGCGGCCGGACTGGTCGACGGCGCCGAGGAGATCCGCGTAGAGGCTGTCCCCCACCGCGGTGCTCCACGCACCCGGCCGGACGCGTCCCGCAAGCGCCCCCGTCCCGACGCTCAGGTCCAGCGAGCGTGCTACCGACGGGGGCATGATCGGTAGGTTGGTCGGCGGGTCGAGCAGGCCGCCCACCGCGGTCGCGGGCAGGTGCCGGACCACCGGGTCGGGCATGGTCCCCTCAGCGGCGTCGCCCTCGGGCGGGTAGACCGTGACCTCGACGGTGCCGTCCGTGGCGACGTATCCCGGGGGTACGACGACGCGGCCGGCGGCGAGCGCGGCAGCAGCCCGGTCGGGGTCGGGGACGCCGAGCAGCCGGAGGCGCTCAAGGTCCGAACCGTCGTCGACGACCGACTTGAGGCCGGAGTAGCCCAGGTAGCTGTCGGTCCCTGGTGCCGACACCGCGCTCCACCCCAGGCCCATCCACTCGGCGCCGGCGCTGTGCACGACCCGCTGGACCGGTACCAGCGGACCGTCGGTCACGCCCGCCTTCTCGACGACCTGCCGGACGACTGCGGCATCGGCGTCCGACAGGCCCGGCCCGTCGCCCCCCAGAGGACCGACCAGGACCGTCCCGGTGGCCGCCTCGGGCAGGTAGGTGAGGCGGTCGTGCTGTGCGGCCGCGGCCGAGACGACCAGGCCCGCCACGGCGGCGGCTGTCGCGGCGAGGACGGCGGCGACCGCGGGCGCGGTGCGGGCGCGGTGGCGGGCGGCGTCACGCAGCGCCAGGCGCGGGGTGCCGGGCAGGTGTCGCGCCAGGCGCCCGATCCTGCCGACGATCGCGCCCGCTGCGACGACGAGGCCGACCTCTGCCATGACGATGCCGGCGACGAGCAGCATGACGGCCTGTCCGGTCGCGGCACCGACGAGTGCGGTAGTGATGCCGATCGAGGCCAGGCATCCTCCGACGACGCCTGCTCGGCGCCGCACGGGCGGATCGGCCCTGCGGCCGGCGAGCACCAGGACGGGGTCGAACCGTGCGGCCCGGCGAGCGGGGAGCCATGCGGCGCCGAGCGCGATGACCATGCCGACCAGCACGAACACGCCGAGCCACGGCCACGGGACGACCGGCTGGATGTCGGACCACGCGCGGAGCCCGGCCACAGCGGCCGCGGCCCCGACCGACGTCGCCGTGACAGACGCGAGCGTCCCGACGACGAGCCCGCCGGCGAGCACCGCGCGACGGACGGTACGCGAGTCAGCGCCGTTCGCGGCGAGCAGCGCGAGGTCGCGGGCGGCACGCCGGGCCCCGACCTGGAACGCGGGCCCGATCATGAGCACGCCCTGCAGGAGCCCGAGCACGGCGGCGCCCGCGACGACGGCCATCGAGGTGGCTGAGACGGCGACGCCGCTCTCGGGGTTGGCGGCGTTCCACGCCGCGACGGCGTCCGCCGGCGGGTGCAGCACGACGTCCCGGCTGAAGACGGTCGAGCCGAGGGCGTTGGCCGCCGTGATGTCCGCCCAGAGCACGGGGCGTGGACCGACGACGAGCCACGTGAGGTTGGAGGTCCTGGTGCTGCCTGGCGTCTGGTCGCCGCGCCAGAAGTCGAACGCGGTGGGCGCGTCGAGCGGTCCTGCGGCGCCCATGACGAGCGAGCTGTCGCCCGGGACGACCGCCGCGACCGTGTACCGTCCGATCTGGGTCGTGGCTCTGTCGCCGGACGTGTAGGCGCCGTGCCCGTCGTAGCGCATGACCGACTCCTCGCCGTCCGCCGCGGTGACGCTGACCTCGTCGCCCACCTGGACGTCGATGTCGCGAGCGACGTCCGCGCTGACGGCGACCTGGCCCGCAGCGAGGGGCGCGTCGAGCGAGAATCGGGCGCCCGCCTCGGGTGTGGCCAGCTGGTAAGCGTTGACGTTCCGGTGCAGCGCGCCGTGCGCGGTGGGCGCGACGGACATGTCCCACTGCTGGAGCACCGGCGCGAGGGAGTCCCCGTCGGGCAGCGTCGCGGCGAGCGCGCGCTCGTAGTCCGCCACGGAGACGGGCAGGACGTCGGCGGTGTCCGCAGTCTCTGCGGCGCCGTCCTCGGTGCGGAAGAGGTCCGACGCTGCGACGGACTCGCCCGACGTCCCGTACTGGGTCGCCGTCGGGTCCTGAGTCACGGTCCCCGGTCCGATGAAGGCTACCGATGCCTGGACGCTCGAGTCCGGGCCGAGCTCGGCGGCGACGCGGGACGACGCCGTGTCCGACGTCGAGCCGGCCAGGACGGCGGCCGCCGCACCCAGACCCGCAGGGAGCGCGACCATGATCGCGACGAGCGCGGTCCGGCCCTTGTGGCGCCGGGCGTCGCGGGACGCGTAGCGCAGGGCGACGCGCCAGCTCCCGCGGCGGGGGCGCAGGCGCGGTCCGGGCGCGGGGTCGGCTCGTCGGCTCACCGCTCGCCCTCCTGCGGCGTGCGGGGAGCGGCGGCGAGCAGGTCGTCGGCCTGCGCGGGGCGACCGGTGGAGTCGACGAGGCGACCGTCCTTGAGGAACACCGTGCGGTCGGCCCACGCGGCGTGCCGGGCGTCGTGCGTGACGAGCAGCCCGGCGGCGCCGGCGTCGACGCGGTCCCGCAGCACGCGCATCACGGACTCGCCGGACACCGAGTCGAGGGCCCCGGTGGGCTCGTCGGCGAGCAGCAGGCGTCGCGGGCCGACGAGGGCGCGGGCGATCGCGACGCGCTGCCGCTGGCCGCCGGACATGTCGTCAGGGAACCGGTCGGCGAGGTCGGCGAGGCCGACGGTCTCGAGCGCGTCGAGGGCCTCGCGGCGCGCGGCGCGCGCTCCGAGGCCGTCGAGCTCCCGAGGCAGGGACACGTTCTCGGCGGCGGTGAGCGCGGGCACGAGGTTGAAGTCCTGGAACACGAACCCGACGTGCCGGCGGCGCAGCGCCGCCCGGCCGCGGGCGTCGAGCGACGCGACGTCGACCCCGCCGACGACGACGGCACCGTCGGTCGCCGTGTCGAGGCAGCCGGCCAGGTTCAGCAGGGTCGACTTGCCCGACCCGGACGGTCCCATGACGGCGACGAGCTCGCCGGGGGCGACCTCGAGGCTCACGGCGTCGAGGGCTCGCACCGCGGTCGGGCCGCTGCCGTGCACGCGCGTCGCACGGTCGAGACGGAGCAGGGCGGCCGGCGCGGTGGGCTCCCGCGGCGCGGCGGGGGAGGGTTCGACGGCGACGGTGCTCATCGGCGTGCCTTCCTGGGGGTCGGGGTCGGGGTCGGGGTCGCGTGCGAGCCGGTGGCGGCCGCGGCGGAGGTCTGGCCGGTCGACGGCGGTGTGCGCCGCGCGGTGGTCCGGGCGGCGAGCACCCGTCCCTCGACGTGGTCGAGCCAGCGCATCTCGGCCTCGGTCTGGAAGATCAGCGCGTCCAGGACGAGTGTCCAGGCGAGGTCGGACCCGCCGGTGTCCGGGCTCTCGTGGCCCGAGCCGTCCGGCACGCCGCCCGCGGTGCGGTCCGGCCCGCGGCGCTTGAGCCGCGTGTAGTCCTGCAGGGCGCGCATCGACTCGGTGCGCTGCACCCGGACGATCGCCTCGACGTCGACGCCCGGGAGGGTGACGGCGAGGGCGAGCTTGATCGCGAGCTCGTCGCGGGCCGGGGCCCCGCGCTCGACGGGAGCGTGCCACCAGGCGCGGGCCTCGGTGCGGCCGCTGTCGGTGAGCTGGAACCGCTCCGGCTCGTCCGACGACGTGGAGGGCAGCGGCTCGACCAGCCCGTCGCGCTGGAGGCGCTGGAGGGTGGTGTACGCCTGCCCGATGTTGAGCGGCCAGGTGCCGCCGGTGCGGCCCTCGAACTCCTGGCGCAGCTGGTACCCGTGCATCGGACCGGTGTCCAGCAGCGCGAGCATGGCTTGTCGGATCGACATCGTCCCCTGCTTCCTCGACGCTGTAGTTACCGGGTAAGTCCCGGCGACGTGCACATAGTTACCGAGTAACCATGTCGCGTCAAGCGCCGTCCGCGTGCGGAGACGACGACGGCCCACCTCCGCTGAGGAGGTGAGCCGTCGGGGGTGTGCGGCGAGCGGTGGGCGTCAGCTGCCCGGCGGGAT
Source organism: Luteimicrobium subarcticum (assembly GCF_002798015.1). Classification (GTDB taxonomy): domain Bacteria; phylum Actinomycetota; class Actinomycetes; order Actinomycetales; family Cellulomonadaceae; genus Luteimicrobium; species Luteimicrobium subarcticum. Next base: position 21,782 of record NZ_PGTZ01000008.1, read on the forward strand.
GCTCGGCGGGTACTCCGGCCGGGCGGGCCGCACCGGCGCCGGAGGCGTGACCGGACGGATGGTCCGCGTCGCCACGCCGGCGAGCAGCGACCACGTCGCCACGCCCATCACGAAGTTCACGAGAGCCGTGAGGATCGCGCGGTCGGTGTGGCTCGTCCATGCGAAGGGCAGCAACGTCACGAGGGCGATCGCCAGCACCATGATCCAGCCGAAGAACCGCTTCGGGCGCGGCGTCGACACGACGAGCAGCGCGAGCACCCCGGACGCCAGGAGAGCAAACAGGGCGCTGTCGATCGCGAAGGTCGCCGCGTGCGACCCCGAAGAGAACAGGTCCGGTGGCGGCACCATCGTCTGGTCGAACACGCCCTCGATGATGATCACGCCGATCAGCCCGACGAGCGCCGCGACGAGCGCCGTCGCCAACGCGCCCGCGACGAACCGTCCGGCGTCGAGGGTGAGCTTCGGGTCGAAGGGCTCGGTCGGGGTCGCCGGGGTGAAGTCGGACCCCGGGTCTTCCGGGACCTCGGCGGGCGGGTAGGGCTGGCTCACGGGCTCGTCCTCCTCGGTACGGCGCTGCTGGTGCGCCTCATCGTGCCGCTCGCGGCAGGTACCGGCACGCTGGACGGCCTCTTGTGCACGGTGCGCCCCGACGTGGCGGACGCGGCGCACCCCTCCTCACGGGTGTGCGCATCCTGGACGGGCGTGACAGCGACCCCGCTCGTGTGGCACCATCGCCGTGTGACCCACCCGGCTGCGGAGCTCATTCTCACCTAGCGCGTTCGACACACCTCGTCGGACGCGCAGACCTCCCGCACCCCGGGGGGTCTTTTTGTTGCCGGACCCACCACCGTCCGGCGCTGAGACTGACTCACCGGTCGTGACCCGACCGGGACAGATCGCCTGGGCCACGTCGTCGGGCTCGCCCGCACCAGCACGGTGCGGGCGGGCCGACGAGATGCCGCACCACCCGCCGCTCCGTGCGGCGACAGCCCCCGATCGTCGTGGCCCGGGCCGGCCCGGCGCTGAGAAAAGAGCACTCCGATGACCTTCCACGTCTACGACACCACCCTGCGCGACGGCGCGCAGCAGGAGGGCATGAACCTCTCCGTCGCGGACAAGCTCGCGATCGCCCCCCTGCTCGACGAGCTGGGTGTCGGATTCATCGAGGGCGGCTGGCCGGGCGCGGTGCCGAAGGACACGGAGTTCTTCAAGCGGGCGGCCAAGGAGCTCGAGCTGAAGAACGCGGTGCTCGCCGCGTTCGGCGCGACCCGCAAGGCCGGCGTCCGCGCCGTCGACGACGCGCAGGTGCGCGCGCTGCTCGACTCCGAGGCGCCCGTCGTGACGCTGGTCGCGAAGAGCGACATCCGGCACGCCGAGCGGGCCCTGCGCACCACGGGTGAGGAGAACCTCGCCATGATCACCGACACGATCGAGCTGCTCGTGCGCGAGGGCCGCCGCGTCGTCCTCGACGCCGAGCACTTCTTCGACGGCTACCGCTTCGACGCCGACTACTCGCTGCAGGCGGTCCTCGCGGCGTTCGGCGCCGGCGCCGAGGTCGTCGCGCTCTGCGACACGAACGGCGGGATGGTCCCGCGCCGGGTGACCGAGATCGTCGAGGCCGTGCGCGGTGCCGTCGGTCCCGACGCGATCCTCGGGATGCACGCCCACAACGACTCCGGCTGCGCCGTCGCGAACACGCTCGCCGCCGTCGACGCGTCCGTGGCGCACGTCCAGGGCACGGTCAACGGCTACGGCGAGCGGACCGGCAACGCCGACCTGCTCACGATCCTCGCGAACGTCGAGCTCAAGGAGGGCCGCCGGCTCCTCGCAGGGGACGGCCTGCGTGACGCGACCCGCATCTCGCACGCCATCAGCGAGATCACGAACATCAGCCCGTTCGCGCGCCAGCCCTACGTGGGCGTGAGCGCCTTCGCGCACAAGGCCGGCATCCACGCGAGCGCGATCAAGGTCGACCCCGACCTCTACCAGCACATCGACCCCGTGCTCGTCGGCAACGACATGCGCATGCTGGTCTCCGACATGGCGGGGCGCGCGTCCATCGAGCTCAAGGGCCGCGAGCTGGGCTTCGACCTCGCGGGCCAGGGCGAGCTCCTGTCGCGCGTGACGCACCGCGTCAAGGACGCCGAGGCGCAGGGGTACACCTACGACGCCGCCGACGCGTCGTTCGAGCTGCTGCTCCGCGAGGAGATCGACGGCCAGCGTCCCGGCTACTTCCGGGTCGAGTCCTGGCGGACCATCGTCGAGCGCAACGGCGGCCGCGGAACCGCGGCCACGGCCGAGGCGACGGTCAAGCTGCATGCCGGCGGCGAGCGCCAGGTCTCGACCGGCGAGGGCAACGGCCCGGTGAACGCGCTCGACCACGCGCTGCGGCAGGCCCTCGTCCGCGTCTACCCGGAGATCGAGGAGTTCGACCTCATCGACTTCAAGGTCCGCATCCTCGACCAGGAGCACGGCACCGACGCGACGACCCGCGTGCTCATCGAGACCACGGACGGCCAGACGTCCTGGTCGACCGTCGGCGTCGGCCCGAACCTCATCGAGGCCGCCTGGGAGGCGCTCACCGACTCCGCGATCTACGGCCTGCTGCACGCCGGCGTCGCGCCGCGCTGACGGACGTCAGGCGGCCGACCACCCGAAGGTCACGCGAGACCCGGCCAGCTGGTCGCTCATCGCGTTCAGCGTCTGCTCCGTCAGCGGACCGACGGCCGCGCCGGGCTCGTGACCGAGGTGCAGCGCGACGCGCACCGGGTACGACGTGCCCGCCGCCGCCGGCACGATGCCCTTGACCTTGTCGGTCGTCACTGCGCGGAGCGTCGCCTGGACCAGGCCACGCACCTCCGCACGGGTCGACTCGTCGTCCGAGCCGACGTGCGCGACGAGGTCGACACGGAGGATCCCGGCCTCGTCGTCCCACACGGGTGCCGCGCCGCCGCGCGGGTACGTGACGACCCCGAGCGGTGCGACGCCCTGGAGCCTGCCCGTGAGATCCTCGGCCTCGTGGCGGGTGTACGGGCCGAAGTCGTCGTCGCACAGCGCGACCTCGAGCCGCACCGACGCACCGGAAGCCCCCTCGGGCATCGAGTGCCCGAACGCGCCCTCCTGCACGCCCCGGACGACACCCAGCACTAGGTCGGACAAGGCCTCGGCGGTCTCGCGGTCCTCGTCGGCGGCCTCGTCGAGGGACGCGCGCAGCACGACCTCGTTCGTGGACGCGCGCCACGTCTCGGTGACGTCGTCGGGGACGGGGGGCAGCTCTGTCGCGGCCTCACGCCGGGCGAACGGGTTCTTCATGCGCCCAGGGTGGCACACGCCACGTCCTGTCCCGGAATCGTCCGGCACCGGGCGCCGTTCCACCTGACGGTGCCCCGTGTCACGGCGGCGCCGCGTCCCGCCCGAACCGCGGGACCCCGACGAACCGGGTCCGGTCGGGCCCGCAGGACGGAGCGCACAGGTGCGAGGCGAGTACAAGGTCCCGGGCGGCAAGCTGGTCGCGGTCGACGTCGAGGTGCGGTCGGGTGACGACGGTGACGTGCTCGCGGCCGCCGCGGTGAGCGGCGACTTCTTCCTCGAGCCCGACGACGCGCTCGAGCTCATCGACGCGGCCCTCGTCGGCCGCTCGGCGCAGGCCGGGGTTGCCGAGCTGGCGGACGCCGTCCGCGGCGCCCTCGCCGCGGCGCCGTTCGAGGTCACGATGGTCGGCTTCGACGCCGAGTCGGTGGCCATCGCCGTGCGCCGCGCGCTCGGGCACGCGTCCGGCTGGCACGACCACGTGTTCGAGGTCGTGCACGAGGGGCCGCAGAACCCCGCGATGCACATGGCGCTCGACCAGGCGCTCGCGGAGAGCGTCGGGCGCGGCGAGCGCCGGCCCACGCTGCGCATCTGGGAGTGGGGCGCGCCGGCCGTCGTCATCGGGTCGTTCCAGTCGCTGCGCAACGAGGTCGACGCCGAGGGCGCCGCGAAGCACGGCATCGAGGTCGTGCGCCGCGTCTCCGGCGGCGGCGCGATGTTCATCGAGCCCGGCAACACGATCACGTACTCGCTCACCGTCCCGTCGTCGCTCGTCGAGGGGCTCAGCTTCGAGCGCTCCTACGCGTTCCTGGACGACTGGGTGCTGGGCGCCCTGCGCGACGTCGGCGTCGAGGCGACCTACCAGCCCCTCAACGACATCGCGTCGCCCGCCGGCAAGATCGCCGGTGCCGCGCAGAAGCGCATGGCCGACGGCACCGTCCTGCACCACGTCACCATGGCGTACGACATCGACGCCGACAAGATGCTCGAGGTGCTGCGGATCGGGCGCGAGAAGCTGTCCGACAAGGGCACCAAGAGCGCCAACAAGCGCGTCGACCCCGTGCGGTCGCAGACCGGCATGTCCCGCGCGGACGTCATCGAGGCGTTCAAGAAGCACTTCGCGGGCCGCTACGACGTCGTCGAGGGGCACGTCACCGACGCCGAGCGGGCGCGCGCGGAAGAGCTCGTCGCCACCAAGTTCGGCACGCCGGAGTGGACCGCGCGGGTGCCGTGACCCGGCACCTCCACTAGCGTTCGACCCGGGGCCGTTCGGCCCGGGGCACCTCCCCGCGCGGACGGCCGGCCGCACGGGGACGGGGGAGGCGCATGGACGAGTACTCGTTCGCCGTGAAGATGACGTGCGAGTTCATCGGCACCGCGATCCTCGTGATCCTCGGCAACGGGACCGTCGCGAACGTCCACCTGCGCGGGTCCAAGGGGTACCACGCCGGCTGGAGCCTCATCGCGATGGGCTACGGCCTCGGCGTCATGATCCCCGTGATGATGTTCGCGGGGATCTCCGGTGCGCAGATCAACCCGGCCATGACCGTCGGGCTGGCGGCGCTGGGGCACCAGTCGTGGTCGGTCGTGCCGGGGTACGTCCTGGCGCAGATGCTCGGAGCGGTCGCGGGTCAGTGCGCCATCGTCACGACGCACAAGCCGTACTACGACAAGACCGAGGACCCCGAGGACATCCTCTCGACGTTCTCGACCATCAACGCCGCGCACTCGCGCTGGAACGGGTTCGCGAACGAGTTCCTCGGCACCATGATCCTGACCTCCGCGGCGCTCGCGATCCTGGGCAGCCCCGGCTTCGCGCACGAGTCGGGTGCGGCGAGCATCGGCGTCGGCTTCCTCGTGTGGGGGCTTGTCGCGGGGCTCGGCGGCCCGACCGGCCCCGCTCTCAACCCTGCGCGCGACCTCGGTCCGCGCATCGTGCACGCCGTGCTGCCCCTGCGGAACAAGGGCGGCTCCGAGTGGGACTACGCGTGGGTGCCGGTCGTCGCGCCGCTCGCGGGCGGCCTCACGGGGGTCGCCGGCTACACCTGGCTGCTCGGCTGAGCCGTCGGACGCGGCGTCCTCAGGCGCGACGCGCGCCGAACACCGCCGTGCCGACCCGCACGATCGTCGCGCCCTCGGCGACGGCGAGCTCCAGGTCACCGCTCATCCCCATCGACAGCTCGCGCGCGGACGACGTGCCCGCCGCCTGACCCGCCACGTCGTCGCGCAGGTCGCGGAGCTGGGCGAACCCGTGGCGCACCGTGGCGTCGTCGTTCGTGCGCGCGCCGATCGTCATGAAGCCCGTGAGGTGGATCGCGGGCAGCGCCGCGACGGCCAGCGCGAGATCGGCGGCCGCTGCGGGACGGACCCCGGACTTCGTCGCCTCCCCGGACACGTTGACCTGCACCATGACGTCCAGGTCGTCCCCTCGTTCGAGCGCCCGCGCCGAGAGCCGCTCGGCCAGCGCGAGCGAGTCGACCGTCTCGACGCAGGCGCACGACCGGAGCGCCGCCCCCACCTTGTTGCGCTGGAGCGGTCCGATGAGATGGACCTCCAGGGCACCCCGCTCGACGAGGTCCGCGAGACCCGGCGCCTTGGACTTGAGCTCCTGCACGCGGTTCTCACCCACGAGGTCGACGCCCGCCGCCACCGCGGCGCGCACCGCCGCGACGGGCTGCGTCTTCGTCGCGACGAGCAGGCGGACCGACGCGGGGTCGCGTCCCGCGTCGGCGGCCGCCCGCGCGATCCGGTCCCGGACGCGCGCCACGTTGTCGGCGACCCTGCGTCCGAGCTCGTCGTCCGCGGTGGGCACCCGCCCGTCTGTGGCGGGTGCCTGGTCGAGCGGGGTCACGGGCGCGTCGTCGAGCATGGGCCGAGTCTAGGTCGGCGCGCCGATCCTGCTCGCGCGGGCGAGCGGGGCGCGGTACGTCGACAATGGCGGGATGAAGGCGATCCTCAACGTGATCTGGCTCGTGCTCGCAGGGTTCTGGATGGCGCTCGCGTACGTCCTGGTCGGGATCGTGTGCTTCCTGCTGTTCTTCCTGGTCGTCACGATCCCGTTCGGCATCGCGTCGTTCCGCAACGCGGGCTACGCGCTGTGGCCGTTCGGCCGCACGATCGTCGACAAGCCCACCGCGGGCGTGGGGTCCGTGATCGGGAACGTCCTGTGGATCCTGTTGTTCGGGTGGTGGCTCGCCCTCGGTCACATCGCGACCGGCATCGCCCTGTGCGTGACGATCATCGGCATCCCGCTCGGGCTCGCGAGCTTCAAGATGGTGCCGATCTCGCTCGTCCCGCTCGGCAAGGACATCGTGAGCACCGACTCCGTGCGGGCGCGGGGCGCCGCCTACCCGGCTCCGTACCCGCCGCAGTAGCGCGCGCGACGGCCGAGGAGCCGTCGTCGGCGCGGCACCGCGCGATCCGGTCAGCCGCGGGCGATCGGCGCCGTCGTCGCGGACGTGAGCCGGACGAGGTCGGCGGGTGCCAGCCCGACGTCGAGCCCGCGCCGGCCGCCGGAGACGTACACGGTGTCGAGCGCGAGGGCCGAGTCGTCGAGCACGGTCGCGAGGCGCTGCTTCTGACCGAGCGGCGAGATCCCGCCGACCACGTAGCCCGTCGCGCGCTCGGCCGCCGCCTGCTCGGCGAGGACGGCCCGCTTGCCGCCGCACGCCCGGGCGAGGGCCTTGAGGTCGAGGAGCCCGTCCACGGGCACGATCCCGAGGACCAGCCGTCCGTCGACGTCCGCGACGAGCGTCTTGAACACCTGGGACGGGTCCGCCCCGATGGCCGTGGCGGCCTCCAGCCCGTAACCGAGGTCGCTCGACGCGTCGTGCGCGTACGGGTGGAGCGTGAACGGCACGCCGGCCCTCTCGAGCACGACGACCGCGGGCGTCCCGGCGTGCGACGTGCCGGCCTTCTTCCTGGTCATGCGGCTCACCTCTCAGGGTGGATCAGAGGGTGGCGACGCGGGTCACGGTGAGGACGACCTCGCCGGCCTCGTCGCTCGCCGCCAGGTCGACGACCGCCTCGATCACCCAGTCGTGGTCGCCGTCGGGGTCGTCGAGGGTCTGCCGGACGAACCACGTGCCGGCCGCGAGGTCCTCGCCGGACGGCGTCTCGCCCGACTCGACGACCGTGAGCAGCGCGGCCGACCGTGCGTCGGCGCCCACGCCGACCGCATCGTCGCCGTAGTGGTCGAACATCGGGTCGAGGGCGTCGGCCCACGCGTCGGCGGTCCAGGCGCCGTCGCCCCGCGACAGCGCCGCGAGACCGCGGTAGTCCTCGCGGGCGGCGAGCTCGACCCGGCGGAACATCGCGTTGCGCACCAGGCGCCGGAACGCGCGCACGTTCGCGGTGACGGGCCGGACGGGCGCCTCCGCCTCGGACGGCCCGGTGGCGGCGAGCACCCCGGCGGCGTCGTCGCCCTCGGGGCCGTCAGGCTGCGCGAGCCGCTCCCACTCGTCGAGCAGGCTGGAGTCCACGCCGCGGACGAGCTCGCCGAGCCACTCGGTGAGCTCGAGGACCTCCTCGGTGCGGTGCTCCTCGGGGACGGTGCGGCGGACGGCCCGGTAGGCGTCGGCGAGGTACCGCAGGACGACCCCCTCGGTCCGGTCGAGCTGGTACGTCGAGACGAGCTCGGCGAACGTCATGGCGTGCTCCGCCATGTCGCGCACCACGGACTTGGGGGACAGGCGCGCGTCCGCCACCCACGGGTTGGCCCGCCGGTACGTCTCGAACGCGGGCTCGAGCAGGTCGGCGAGCGGCTTCGGCCAGGTGACGTCATCGAGCAGCGCCATGCGCTCGTCGTAGTCGTAGCCCTCGGCCTTCATCGCGGCGACGGCCTCGCCGCGTGCCTTGTACTGCTGGGCGACGAGGATCTGCCGGGGGTCGTCGAGGGTCGCCTCGATGACGGAGACGGCGTCGAGCGCGTGCGTGGGGGAGTCGACGGCGAGCAGGTCCATCGCGGCGAGCGCGAACGGCGACAGCGGCTGGTCGAGCGCGAAGTCGCGCGGCACGTCGACCGTGAGCCGTACGCTCGGTCGCCAGCCGCGGGGGTCGGTGTCGTCGGGCACGCGCACGCGCTCGGCGACGCCCGCGACGCGCAGCGACCGGTAGATGCGGAACGTCTGGCGCACGTGCTCGGCCCGCTGCGCGTCCGTGTCGTGGTTGGCGAGCAGCAGGTGCCTCATGGCGAGCACCGGGTCGTCGGCGGCGGCGTGCGTCCGGTCGAGCCGGTGCGCGCGGTCGAGCACGTTGAGGACCATCGCGTGCGACACCTTGAAGTGGCTGCTCAGGGGTTCGGGGTCGGAGTCCCGCAGACGCTCGAACGTCTTGTCGGTCCAGTTGACCGACCCCTCGGGAGCCTTCTTGCGGACGATCTTCTTGAGCTTCTTCGGGTCGTCGCCGGCCTTCTCGAGCGCCTTGCGGTTCTCGATGACGTGCTCGGGCGCCATGACGAGCACGTCCCCCACCGTGTCGTACCCGGCGCGGCCGGCGCGTCCGGCGATCTGGTGGAACTCGCGCGCGGTGAGGTGCCGCATGCGCTCGCCGTCGAACTTCACGAGGCTCGTGAGCAGGACGGTGCGGATCGGGACGTTGATGCCGACACCGAGGGTGTCGGTCCCGCACACCACCTTGAGCAGGCCGCGCTGCGTGAGCCGCTCCACGACGCGGCGGTACTTGGGCAGCATGCCGGCGTGGTGCACGCCCACCCCGTGCCGCAGCAGGCGCGAGAGGGTGCGCCCGAAGCCGGACGTGAACCGGAAGTCGCCGAGCTCGGTGGCGATCGCGGCCTTCTCCTCGCGCGTGCAGAGGTTCATGGACAGCAGCGCCTGGGCGCGCTCGACCGCGGCCGCCTGCGTGAAGTGCACGACGTACACGGGGGCGCGGCGCGTGTGCACGAGGTCGTCGACGACCTCGGTGAGCGGCTCGACGACGTACGAGAACGTCAGCGGGACCGGCCGCTCGACGCTCGTGACGACGGAGACGTCCCGCCCGCTGCGCTCCTCGAGGTCGCCCGTGAAGCGCGAGGTGTCGCCGAGCGTCGCGGACATCAGCACGAACTGCGTGTGCGGGAGCTCGAGGAGCGGCACCTGCCACGCCCACCCCCGCTGCGGGTCGGCGTAGTAGTGGAACTCGTCCATGACGACCTGCGCGACGGCCGGGTCGTCCGGGTCGCCCGCCCCCTCGCGCAGGGCGACGTTCGCGAGGATCTCCGCGGTGCAGCAGATGATCGGCGCGCCCGGGTTCACGGCCGTGTCGCCCGTCATCATGCCGACGTTCTCGGACCCGAACGCGGCGACCAGCGCGAAGAACTTCTCGCTCACGAGCGCCTTGAGCGGCGCCGTGTAGTAGGTGCGGCCGGAGGCGACGCCCGCGTGCCGGTCGGCCAGCGCGAAGAACTGCGCGCCGAGCGCGACGAGCGACTTCCCGGACCCCGTCGGCGTCGCGAGGATGACGTGCGACTCGGACGCCAGCTCGATGAGGGCCTCGCTCTGGTGGTCGTACAGCGCGAGGCCCTGGTCGGCCGCCCACGACGCGAACGCGTCGTAGAGGGCGTCGGCGTCCGGCGCCTGGCCGGTCGGGGCGACGTCGGGCAGGAGGTCCGCGAGCGTGGTCACGGCTCCATCCTCCCAGGCCCCCGGTGGTGTGCGACGATCCTGCCGGCGCACGCGGCGCCGCCGAGCCGAGGAGTGGCGAGGATGATGCACGAGACGACCGGGTCGTCCGACGTCGACCTGACCCGCGCGCGCGGGGTGCAACGGTTCCGGGCGGCAGAGCGTGCGGTCGGCCGCATCGTCGGCGTCTGGCTGACGACCGCGGGTCAGGTGCGCTCGCTCGAGCGGGCGCTCACCCTGAGCCAGGACCGGTCGTCGCTCGACGCCGAGCAGGACGCAGCGGTGCAGGGGTTCGTGCGCCGGCTCGCCCTGCTCACGCCGTCGGACCGCGACGCCGTCGCGCGGCTGCTCCCCGCGGTGGCGGCGCGTCCGTCCGAGCCGCTGCGCTCCGGGCCGTACCTCGCGAGCGTCCAGGGCGCGACGCATCGGTGGTACCAGGCGGACCCGGGCCGGTCGGACGCCGCGCGCGAGGTCGAGATGCTTGTCGGTGCCGCGGAGCCGCCCTGCGACCGGCTCGCCGCCCTCCTGCGCGTGCTCGGTGACGAGCCCCTGCCCGCGGACGAGGGGGTCCTGATGCAGGCGTGGGGCGTCGTCGACGCGCTGGCCACGCCGGTGGAGCCGGACGCCGTCATGGGCCTCGCTCGCGCCGAGGGATCGCTCCGGGCCGTCACCGGGGACAGCACGCGTCCCGCGGCGCTGCGGAGGCACGAGGGGCGGGGCGACGGGTGAGACCGGCGGCCGGTTCGTCGTTCGCCGGTGACACGCCGTCGGCCGGTGGTGGCGGGCGCGGATCAGGCCCGTGCGCCCTCCGGCAGCACGGCGTCGCACACGGCGACCAGGCGCTCGCGGAGCGCGTTGCCCCGGACGGCGTTGTCGCGCTGGCGGCGCACGTACTCGGCCTTGCCGTCCGCTGTCTCGATCGCGACGGGCTCGAGCCCGTAGGACGACATGTCGTACGGCGACGCCTGCATGTCGGTGTACCGGATCTCGCGGGCGAGCTCGAACGCGTCGAGCAGGACGTCCCCCGGGACGAGCGGCCCGAGCTTGAGCGACCACTTGTAGACGTCCATCGCGGCGTGCAGGCAGCCGGGCTGGTCGGTGTCGAGCTGACTCTCGCGGGTGAGCGTGGTGTTGCGTCCGGACGCCTCGGGGGTGAAGAACCGGTAGGCGTCGAAGTGGGTGCAGCGCAGCGGGTGCGACTCGACGACGGCGTCGGTGCCGTCGCCGCCGAGGCGCAGGGGGAGGGGGTGCCGGTGGTCGCGTCCGGTGGCGTGGTCGCGGTAGACCATGGCCCACTCGTGGAGGCCGAAGCAGCCGGTCAGGGGCTTGCGGGCGGCGGTCGCGGCGAGCAGCGCACGCACGTAGCGGACGGTGTCGGCGCGCTCCGCGAAGAAGGCGTCGACGTCGAGCGCGACCCCCGGTCCGTCGGGTCCGTCGACGGTCCGGTACCAGCGTCGCCCCACAACCTCCGCCCAGGCCGTTCCCAGGTCTGCGGACGATCCTGGAGGCGCGGCGCCGAGGACGACACCGGCGCCCGGGTGCCAGCGCCGCAGCGCGGCCGGCCGGGTCGGGTAGTAGGTGAAGAGGAAGTCCTCGACGGCGTGGCCGCCGCCGCTCTCGCGTCCCGCGCGCCAGGTGCGGGTGAGACCGTCCGCGCGTTCCGCGTGCGCGACGGCACGGGCGTGCCACGCCGACGCGGGGACGGGAGGTTTCACCCGTCGAGCGTACGGCGTCCTCCCAGACTTTGCTGTTACGTTACACAAGCATCGACTTTTTCATGCATATACCAGGCGAACGACGGAAGGAGCGCCGTGGCAGACACCAGAGCCGGCACCCGCCGCCGCTTCCGCCCGCTCGTCGCGCTCTCCGTGGTCCTCGCGATCGCGTGCGTCCTCGCGGCGCCGTTCGCGAGCGTCGCCGCCGCCGTCCTCGGTGTCGGCGCCGTCGTGCTCGCCGTCGTCGCGTGGGGACGCGCCCGGCCGTCCGACCCCCGGGCCCTGCGCCTCGGTGCGTCGGCGTTCGTCGTCGCGCTCCTCGTCGGGATGGTGGTCGTCGGGAGCCAGGGGGCGGGGACGTCACCGCTCGGCGGCGACCCGTCCGACGACGTCGCGACCGTCGGCACCGCCGACGGCGTCCCGACGTCCGGGACGGCGATCGTGGACGACGTCTCGGCCAGCGTGCACGCCTACCGCCCGACGACCTCGACGAGGCCGGGAGGCGTCCCGGTCCAGGTCACCAACATCGGCGACGTCACCCACAGCGTCACGGTCGAGCTCGTCGCGCACGACGCCACGGGCGCCGAGGTCGCGCGGACGACCGTCGCGGTCGACGACCTCGCCCCCGGTGCCACGCACACGGCGCTCGCGTTCGCGGACGCCGACGCCGCCGTCCGGGCGGCGCTGCCCGACGCGACCGTCGAGGTCGTCGCGATCACGGGCGCCTGAGGCCTACCCCTCGAAGTAGAGGTGGTCGTGGGCGGCGCAGCCCGGGTTGAACGGCGCCGTGCAGCGCGGGCACGCGGACGACGACCGGTACTCGGGCGTCGTCATGCGGTGCCCGCAGACTCCGCACAGCGCGGACTCCTCGCCCCACGCCGCCCGCGGACGGGGGAGCGCGCGGTGGTCGGCGTCCTCCTCGTGGCACGTGTGGCACGGGTACCAGGTGCCGCAGCACCAGAACCGCAGCGCGACGACGTCGAGCGGGGACGCCCAGTGGACGCACCGGGTCTCGTCGTCGACCGTCGCGCCGCGGACGACCGGGAGCGCGGTCCGTCCGCCCGACCCGGTGCTCGGCCCGCCCGCGGGCCCGGTCCCGGTCAGAACGGCGCCACCCTGCGGGCGGGCGGGAACACGTCGTCGAGCTCCGCGAGGTCGTCCGGCGTGGGCACCCAGGCCGCGGACGCGACGTTCTGCCGGACCTGCTCGGGCGTCGTCGCGCCCGCGATCACAGAGGCGACCTGCGGGCGGGCGAGCAGCCAGCCGAGCGCGACGGTCGCGTCGCGCAGACCCCGGACCTCCGCGAACGCGTGCAGGCGCGCCAGCGCCTCCCAGGGTGCCCGGTCGAGCAGGTCGGGCTTGGAGTGGACGAGGCGGCCGTCGTCCGGCCGCGCCCCGTGCGCGTACTTGCCGGTGAGCAGACCGTTCGCGAGCGGGTAGTAGGGCAGGACGCCCAGCCCGTACGCCTGCGCCGCGGGCAGCACCTCCTGCTCGGCGAGCCGGGACGTGAGGTTGTACTCGTTCTGGGTCGAGACGAACCGGGTGGTGCCGAGCGCACGGGCGACGTGCTCGGCGTCGGCGATCTGCCAGCCGGCGCGGTTCGCGTGCCCGACGTACCGGACCTTGCCGGCGCGCACGAGGTCGTCGAGCGCGGCGAGCGTCTCGTCGATCGGCGTGAGGGGGTCCGGGGTGTGGAGCTGGTAGAGGTCGATCCGGTCGGTACCGAGCCGTCGCAGCGACCCCTCGACCGCCCGCACGACGTACCGGCGCGAGCCGCGGGCGTCGAAGTCGCGCCCGTTGAGGTCGCCCACGCTCATGCCGAACTTGGTCGCGACGACGACGTCGTCACGCCGGGACCCGAGCGCCCGGCCCAGGGCCTCCTCCGCGAGGCCCGGGCGCGCGCCGTAGTTGTCGGCCACGTCGAAGAAGGTGACGCCCGCGTCGAGCGCGGCGTCGATCAGCGCCTGCACGCCTTCCCGTGTCGCGGTGACGGTGTTGCTGCGGCCCAGGTTGTTGCAGCCGAGGCCGATCGCCGACACGACGAGGCCGGAGCGGCCGAGCCGGCGGAGCGGAGGGGGAGCGGACGACGTCGTGGCGGGGAGCGCGGACATGCTCCCGACTCTAGTGACGTGCCGCATGGTCACCATGTGAGAACCGCATGGTCACCATGCGGGCAACGCCCTACGGTTGAACAATGACCGACGCCACCGCACCGGGCGTCTCCTTGTCGGGCTCACCGCTCGCCGAGGACGACGTCGAGGCCCCGAGCACGCCGCAGCACCACCCCCTGTCTGCGGAGTCCGAGTCCTACACCCACGGCCACCACGAGTCCGTCCTGCGCTCGCACCGCTGGCGCACCGCAGCGAACTCGGCGTCGTACCTCGTGCCGCGCCTCGTGCGCGGCCAGTCGCTCCTCGACGTGGGCTGCGGCCCCGCGACCCTCACGGTCGACCTCGCCCGCATCGTCGCGCCCGGCCGCGTCGTGGGCGTCGACGCGTCCACGAAGGTCCTCGAGGACGCGCGCGCGCTCGGCGCGACGAGCGGTATCGAGGGCCTCGAGTTCCTCCAGGCGAACGCCTACGAGCTGCCCTTCGAGGACGACTCGTTCGACGTCGTGCACGCCCACCAGGTGCTCCAGCACCTCTCCGACCCCGTCGCCGCGCTGCGCGAGATGCGCCGGGTCGCCAAGCCGGGCGGTCTCGTCGCGGTCCGCGACGCCGACTACTCCGCCATGACCTGGTACCCCGAGAGCGCCGGCCTCACCGAGTGGAACACGCTGTACCACGAGGTCACGGCCGCCTACGGCTACCAGGCCGACGCGGGCCGTCGGCTGCTGTCCTGGGTCCAGGAGGCCGGCTTCGACGCCGACGCGATCGTCCCGAGTGCGGGCGTGTGGTGCTACGCGACCCCGCAGGACCGCGAGTGGTGGGGCGACCTGTGGGCCGAGCGCTGCCTCGAGTCGAACTTCGCCGTCCAGGCGCAGGAGTCGGCGCTCGCCGACGACGTCGCGCTCGAGCAGCTCGCCCACGACTGGAAGTCGTGGGCCGCGTCGCCCGACGGCTGGTTCGCGGTCCTGCACGGCGAGGTCCTCGCGCGTGCCTGACCGCCCTCGTCGTTAGGGTGGGGCTGTGCGCATCGCGAGATTCACGACCGGGGACGACCCCCGCTACGCCATCGTCCAGACCGAGGGTGACCGCACCTTCCTGGCAGTCCTGAGCGGTGACCCGCTCTACATGCCGACGACCCCGACGGGGGAGCGGATCGAGCTCGGGGACGGCGTCCGCCTCCTCGCGCCGGTGATCCCGCGCTCGAAGGTCGTCGCCGTCGGGAAGAACTACGCGGCCCACGCGGCCGAGATGGAGGACGGCGGTACGCCGCCGACGAGCCCGCTGCTGTTCTTCAAGCCGAACACGGCGGTCGTCGGGCCGGACGACCCGATCGTGCTGCCCGACTTCAGCCAGGAGGTCTCGTACGAGGCCGAGCTGGCCGTCGTCATCGGACGCCTCACCCGCGACGTCACGCCGGAGCGGGCGCTCGACCACGTGCTCGGGTACACGGTCGCGAACGACGTGACGGCCCGCGACGCGCAGCGCACCGACGGCCAGTGGGCGCGCGCGAAGGGCTTCGACTCGTCGTGCCCGCTCGGGCCGTGGATCGAGACCGACCTCGACATCGAGGACCTCGCGGTGACCAGCCGCGTCAACGGTGAGCCGCGCCAGGACGGCCGCACCAGCGAGATGGTGTTCGACGTCGCGTTCCTCATCTCGTACATCTCGGAGGCGTTCACGCTGCTGCCCGGCGACGTCGTGCTCACGGGCACGCCCGCGGGCGTCGGGCTGCTGAGCCCGGGCGACCGGGTCGAGTGCGAGGTCGAGGGGCTCGGCGTGCTGAGCAACCCCGTGGTGCGGCGCGACCCCTCGCTCTGACCCCGGGGGCCGGTGGCACGGTCCGGTGGTGCCACTCCGACATCACGGGCCCGGGACGGCGGATAACCTGGACCCGTGACCTTCCCCGCTGCCGGCAGCTCGCCGATCCGTGTCCGCTTCGCCCCGTCGCCGACGGGCATGTTCCACGTGGGCTCGGCCCGCTCGACGCTCTTCAACTGGGCCGTCGCCAAGCAGTCGGGCGGGACGTTCGTCCTGCGCGTCGAGGACACCGACGCGGCACGCAACCGTCCGGAGTGGACGGACGGGATCCTGTCAGCGATGGCGTCGCTGGGCGTCCACGAGGGCGACCCGACGTTCGAGGGCCCGTACTTCCAGTCGCAGAACGTGGCCATCCACCAGGAGGCCGCGGGGCGCCTGTTCGAGGCGGGTCGGGCGTACTACTGCGACTGCACGCGGGACGACGTGGTGGCCCGCACGGGCTCGCAGCACGCGGGCTACGACGGCCACTGCCGTGACCGCGGCCTCGCGTACGAGGCGGGCCGCGCGCTGCGCTTCCGCACGCCGGACGAGGGCGAGACGAGCGTCGTGGACGTCGTCCGCGGCAACCCGGTCTTCCCGAACGCCGCGATCGAGGACTTCGTGGTGGCGCGCGGCGACGGGTCGCCCGTGTTCCTGCTCGCGAACGTCGTGGACGACATGGACGAGCGCATCACGCACGTCGTGCGCGGCGAGGAGCACCTGCCGAACACCCCGAAGCAGCAGATGCTGTGGGAGGCGCTGGGCGCCGAGCCGCCCGTGTGGGCCCACCTGCCCGTCCTCGTCAACGAGAGGCGTCAGAAGCTCTCGAAGCGGCGTGACAAGGTGGCGCTGGAGGACTTCTTCGCGGAGGGCATCCTGCCGGCCGCCATGGTGAACTACCTCATGCTGCTGGGCTGGGCGCCGGGCAACGACGAGGAGATCCTGCCGTTCGACGAGCTCGTGTCCCGCTTCCGGCTCGACGAGGTGAACTCGGCGCCCGCGTTCTTCGACATCAAGAAGCTCACGGCGTTCAACGGCGAGTACGTCCGGGCCCTGCCCGTGGCGGACTTCGCCGCGGCCTGCGCGCCCTGGCTCGTCGCCCCGTACGCCCCGTGGACGCCCGAGGCGTTCGACCAGGCGGTCTTCGACGCGGTCGCGCCGCTGGCCCAGACGCGCGTCGCGCTGCTGTCCGAGATCACGAAGAACGTGGACTTCCTGTTCCTCGACGAGCCGGCCCGTGACGAGGCGTCGTGGGCGAAGGCCATGAAGGAGCCGGCCGCCGCGCTGCTCGCCGACGCGCGGGCAGCCCTCGCCGCGCTGGAGCCGTGGGCCGCCGAGCCGCTCAAAGACGCCGTGACCGCGGTGGGCGAGGCGCACGGTCTCAAGCTCGGGAAGGCGCAGGCGCCCGTGCGGGTCGCGGTGACGGGACGGACGGTCGGTCTGCCGCTGTTCGAGACGCTGGAGATCCTCGGCCGCGAACGGACGCTCGCGCGCGTGGACCGGGCGCTCGCGCGTCTCGCCGCGGAGGCCGACGCGTCGTGAGCACGCCGCCCGACCCCGCTGCGCCGGGGGAGTGGGCGGGCGCCGTGGACGCCGTGCTGCTCGACGTCGACGACACGCTCGTCGACACGCGCGGGGCGTTCACGGCGTCGGTCGACGCCGTCCGGCGGGCGTTCCTGCCCGACGTCGGCCCGGAGCGGCTCGACGCGATGGTCGCCCTGTGGCGGGCAGACCCGCACGGCCGCTACCGCGCGTACACCCGCGGCGAGGTCACGTTCGACGAGCAACGCCGCCGGCGCGCCGACGAGCTGCACCGGGCGTTCGGGGGCCCGCCCGTGGACGAGGCGTCGTACCCGGCCTGGCTGGAGGTGTTCTGGGGGGCGTTCGAGGCGGCCTGGCGGCCGTTCGCCGACGCTCGGACCACCGTGGACGCCCTGACCCGCGCCGGCCTGCTCGTCGGCGCCGTGACGAACGCGGGCGCGGACCTCCAGCGGCGCAAGCTGGCCGCGTGCGGGCTGGCCGACGTCCCGGTGCTCGTGACCGTGGAGACGTTCGGCGTCGGCAAGCCCGACCCGCGCGTGTTCCGTGAGGGAGCGCACCTGCTGGGGGCCGACCCCGGCCGGACGGTCTACGTGGGCGACGAGCTCGACGTCGACGCGCTCGGGGCGGTGCGTGCTGGTCTGCGGGGCGTGTGGCTGGACCGGCCGGGCACGCGGCGCGGTGGGCCGCACGCGGAGGACCCGGCGACGGCGGTCGCGGCGGGTGCGGTGGTCGTGCCGGCGCTCACGGGTCTCGTCGGCCTGCTGGTGTGAGACGGGCCCTGAGACGGGCCTCTGAGCGGCCGTTTTGGTCCTCGGGGCTCCTGTCCGGTAATGTTCTCGCCCGGTGAGACCTTCACGGAAAGCCGGCCGGCAGGCCGTCTGGAACGGGAGGAATTACCCCCATGGGGTATGGTGTAATTGGCAGCACGAGTGATTCTGGTTCACTTAGTCTAGGTTCGAGTCCTGGTACCCCAGCGGAGAGCTCTCCTCGAGAGCGGAGTGGTCAGAACCGCTCCGAAACTAGGGTAGAGTTCTCAACCGGCAGGTGATCGCGCAAGCGCTCATCGACCCAGGCCCCCATCGTCTAGCGGCCTAGGACGCCGCCCTCTCACGGCGGTAACACGGGTTCAAATCCCGTTGGGGGTACAGCAGAGGCCCGGTCACCATCACGGTGATCGGGCCTCCGTCGTTCCCCGGCGAAGTCGGTCGTCCACGGCGCGGCGCCCCGCTGCGAGGCGTCCCGCTATGAGTAGACTCGCGGCCGAGCGTCCGGTTCGACCCGATCGGAACGCCCGCGCCGTACAGCAGGCGGTCGTGGCCCTCGCGAGGGTTCCGGCCGGCCCCGCAGACCCCGAGGAGACCCCCATGCCCGGCAAGGTCAAGACGCTCTTGATCTGGCTCGCGGTCGCTTTCGTGATCTACGCGATCGTGACGAGCCCCGACCAGGTGGCCGACGTCATCAAGTCGATCGGATCGATCATCGGCCAGGCCTTCCACGGCATCGGTCAGTTCTTCTCCTCGCTCATGAACTGACGTGCCCGTGGCCACGTCCCGCACTCAGCCCCGCGGAGGGGCGTTCGCGCCCGTCCCGCAGGCCCCGCTGCTCCGCAACCCGCTGCTGCGCCGCGTCCTGCTCGTCGAGGAGCGCGTGGTCGTCGCCCAGCGGCGGCACTGGGCGGCCGTCGTCGAGCCGGTCGTGACGGCGCTCGTGGGCTTCCTCGTCGCCGGCTTCCTGTTCGCGGGGATCGAGGAGCGCTACGGCGTCGACG
Organism: Luteimicrobium subarcticum; assembly: GCF_002798015.1. Classification (GTDB taxonomy): domain Bacteria; phylum Actinomycetota; class Actinomycetes; order Actinomycetales; family Cellulomonadaceae; genus Luteimicrobium; species Luteimicrobium subarcticum. Next base: position 40,638 of record NZ_PGTZ01000008.1, read on the forward strand.
TGGGCCTCGTGTGGCTGCTCGGCTTCGTGCCCCTCGCGCGAGCCGCCTGGCGCCTCCTGGAGTGGCACCGGCACTGGTTCGTCGCGACCGACAAGCGGCTGCTCATGACGACGGGCGTCATCAACCAGCGCGTCGGGATGATGCCCATGGGCAAGGTCACCGACATGAGCTACACGCGGTCGTTCCTCGGCCAGGTGCTGCAGTACGGGACGTTCGTCCTCGAGTCCGCCGGGCAGGACCAGGCGATGCGGCGGATCGACTTCGTGGTCCGTCCCGACGACACCTACCGCCGCATCTGCGACACGTTGTTCGGCACCGGTGGCACCGGTGGCACCGGCGGCCCCGGAAGCACCGACAGCGCAGGAGCGCCGCGGACCGGAACCCCCGCGTCGCCGGTGCCACCGCCGCCGTCGGTCGTCCCGGGGTCGTCCCGGCCCCGCCCGGGCCGCTCGGACGGCGGGACGATGGAGATCCCTACTCGCCCGCGCGCTTGAGCACCTCGGTGAGGCGCCCCGCGGCAGCCGCGACGGCAGGAGCGTGCAGCCGACCGGGCTGACGCGTCAGGCGCTCCACCGGGCCCGAGATCGACACGGCGGCCACCACGCGCCCGGACGGGCTCCGCACCGGCGCGGACACCGACGCGACCCCGAGCTCGCGCTCGCCCACGGACTGGGCCCACCCGCGGCGTCGGACGCCCGACAGCACGGTGGCCGTGAACTTGGCGTCGCGCAGCCCGCGGTGCAGCCGGTCCGGCTCCTCCCAGGCCAGCAGGATCTGGGCGGCGGACCCGGCCGACATCGTCAGGGTCGCGCCGACCGGGATCGAGTCGCGCAGGCCGACCGGGCGCTCGGCCGTCGCGACGCAGATGCGCAGGTCGCCCTGGCGGCGGTAGAGCTGGGCGCTCTCGCCGGTGTGGTCGCGCAGCGCGGTGAGCACCGGGTTGGCCGCCGCGAGGAGACGGTCCTCACCCGCGGCGGTCGCGAGCTCGTTGAGCCGCGGGCCGAGGACGAACCGACCCTGCATGTCGCGCGACACGAAGCGCAGGTTCTCGAGAGCGACCGCGAGGCGGTGGGCGGTCGGCCGTGCGAGCTGGGTCGAGTTCACGAGCTGCGCCAACGTCGCCGGCCCGGCCTCGAGGGCGCTGAGCACGGACGCGGCCTTGTCCAGCACTCCGACTCCGCTACTATTGTCCATAGGTCGAATACTGGCGTCTCAAACGCTGAGATGCAAGCTCGGCCCCGCGACCCGCGTAGTATCGCCCCGCACCCGGCGGCGCGACCCTGGCGACGGCGCCGCGACCCCCCCGCGGCAGCCCACGGCTGCCGACGCGCGACGAGGAGAGGAACACCATGGCCGGCACGCTGGCAGAGAAGGTCTGGGAGGCGCACCTGGTGCGCCGTGGCACGGACGGCACCCCGGACCTCCTCTACATCGACCTGCACCTCATCCACGAGGTGACGAGCCCGCAGGCGTTCGAGGGGCTCCGTCTCGCAGGCCGCCCCGTGCGCCGTCCGGACCTCACGATCGCGACCGAGGACCACAACACCCCGACGCTCGACATCGACCTGCCGATCGCCGACGCGACGAGCCGCAAGCAGATCGACACGCTGCGTGCCAACGCCGCCGAGTTCGGCGTGCGCATCCACTCGCTCGGCGACGCCGACCAGGGCATCGTCCACCAGGTCGGTCCGCAGCTCGGCCTCACGCAGCCCGGCCTGACCGTGGTCTGCGGCGACTCGCACACGTCCACGCACGGCGCGTTCGGCGCGCTGGCGTTCGGCATCGGCACGTCCGAGGTCGAGCACGTCATGGCGACCCAGACGCTCCCGCTGCAGCCGTTCAAGACCATGGCGATCAACGTCGACGGCGAGCTGCCCCCGGGCACCACGAGCAAGGACATCATCCTCGCGATCATCGCCAAGATCGGCACCGGCGGCGGGCAGGGCTACGTGCTCGAGTACCGCGGCGAGGCCATCCGCAGCCTCTCCATGGAGGCGCGGATGACGATCTGCAACATGTCGATCGAGGCCGGTGCGCGCGCCGGCATGATCGCGCCCGACGAGACCACGTTCGAGTACCTCAAGGGCCGCCCGCACGCGCCCGAGGGCGAGGACTGGGACGCCGCCGTCGAGTACTGGAAGACCCTGCGCTCCGACGACGATGCCGTCTTCGACACCGAGGTCGTCCTGCACGCGTCCGACCTCGAGCCGTTCGTGACCTGGGGCACCAACCCCGGCCAGGGCCTGCCGCTCTCGGCCAACGTCCCGGTGCCCGCCGAGATCGCCGACGCCAACGAGCGTGTCGCCGCCGAGCGCGCGATCGAGTACATGGGCCTGACCCCCGGCGCGCCGCTGCGCGACCTCAAGGTCGACACCGTCTTCATCGGCTCGTGCACCAACGGCCGCATCGAGGACCTCCGGACGGTCGCGAAGATCATCCAGGGCAAGACCAAGAACGACGACGTCCGGGTGCTCGTCGTGCCGGCCTCGGCGCGCGTGCGGCTGCAGGCCGAGGCCGAGGGTCTCGACACGATCTTCAAGGACTTCGGCGCCGAGTGGCGCAACGCCGGCTGCTCGATGTGCCTCGGCATGAACCCCGACCAGCTCAAGCCGGGGGAGCGCGCCGCGTCGACCTCGAACCGCAACTTCGAGGGCCGCCAGGGCAAGGGCGGGCGCACGCACCTCGTGTCGCCCGTCGTCGCCGCCGCGACCGCCCTGCGCGGCACGCTGTCGTCCGCAGCCGACCTCGCCGCCGACGGGATCGAGCTCGACCTCGACCTCGCCGAGCTCGACGGCTCGCCGCTGACCCCCCTGGACCCGCGCGTCCCGCTGCAGGTCTGACCGGCGCGGGGTGGCACGCCGCCCCGGACGCCCACCAGCCCTGCAGCCCGCACCGAGGCCGCGCCACAGACCTGCGAAGAGAGACCTGTCATGGAGAAGTTCACCACCCACACCGGCGTCGGTGTGCCGCTGCGCCGCAGCAACGTCGACACCGACCAGATCATCCCCGCCGTGTACCTCAAGCGGATCACGCGGACCGGCTTCGAGGACGCCCTGTTCTCCGCCTGGCGCTCGGACCCGTCGTTCGTGCTCAACCAGCCGGCGTACTCCGCGGGGTCCGTCCTCGTCGCCGGGCCCGACTTCGGCACCGGCTCGTCCCGTGAGCACGCCGTGTGGGCGCTCAAGGACTACGGCTTCCGCGTCGTCCTCGCGTCGCGCTTCGCGGACATCTTCCGCGGCAACTCCGGCAAGCAGGGCCTGCTCGCCGGCCAGGTCGCCCAGGAGGACATCGAGCTCCTGTGGAAGATCCTCGAGGCGAACCCCGGCACCGAGGTGACCGTGGACCTCGTGGAGCGCACCGTCCACGCGGACGACGTCACCGTGCCGTTCCACGTCGACGACTACACGCGCTGGCGCCTCATGGAGGGCTTCGACGACATCGGCCTGACCCTCCAGCACGAGGAGGACATCACCGCGTTCGAGCAGTCGCGCGCGTCGTGGCGTCCCCGGACGCTCCCGGCCAAGCACCTGCCGAAGGTCGACATCGAGGCCGCGCGCCCCAGCGTCTGAGGCCTGCGCGCCACAGGGCCCTCCCGGACCGCTACGGACCGGGAGGGCCCTGTCGTACCCGCGTGAGGAGCGCGTCGGGCGTCGCCGACACGGGGTCCCAGCGCGCCTCGACCCACCACGTGGCGCCGGCGTCCGCCAGGGCGCTCAGCCGCACCCGGGAGGCGCCCGGGTCGGCGTCGTCCGTCACGCCCTGCACCACCACGTCGAATTCACCGGTGCGTCCCACCGCGGCGCGGCGCTGTGCCAGGTCGGTGCACAACGCCGCGACGTCCTGCGCCGCCAGGGGCTCGAAACCGCGCTCGCCGCGCAGCTGCGGCACGACACCTTCGAAGCGTGCGGCACGGTCCAGCGAGGACGCGCTCGGCCAGGCCGCGACGGGCCACACGGGCACGCGCGGCCGCTGGACCGGCCGAGGGAGGAACTGCATGCGGTGCGCGGTGACGTGCGGCCCCTCGGCGTCGAACGGCTCGCCCGTCCACGCCTGGTCGAGGAAGGCGAGCACCTCGTCGAGCGCCTCCGCGCGGTCGCGCAGCGCCGTCACCTGGCCGGGCACCCCCGCGAACGCCCGGTCGTCGACCGCGCCGACGCCCACCGGGAGCACCAGCCGGCCACCGGACAGGTGGTCGACCGTGAGCGCCTGCCGCGCGAGGTCCCACGCGCGGCGCCGGGGGACGGCCACCACGAGCGCGCCCAGGGTCACGCGCTCCGTGCGGACCGCCGCCGCCGCGAGGACCGCCCAGGGGTCCCACGTGTCGAGGGGGCCGATGCTCACGCCGTCCCACGTGAAGAAGCCGTCCCAGCCGGCACGCTCGGCCTCGACGGCGAGGTCGACGACCTGCCGCGCCGTGCCGCTGCTCGCGACGATCCCGTAGCGCATGCTGCCGACGGTAGACCGTGCGCCGCCGGACCGCGTGCCGCCGGGCCGCAGTCGGCCCGCGCCGCGGTCGTGAGGCGCCGCCACGAGCCGTGTGGAGGGCCTGCGAGGGTGCGGTGCGCGGCGCGTGTCCCGGACGGACCGACCCGCGATGCGCCTCGCTGGTGGCGTACCGTGGTGCGGACGCCCGACGAGGGCGTGCTGTGCGGGTGGGGGCCCGCACGACGAGCCGCGCCGCGCTGACCTCGCGTTGCGCGAACGACGACGAGCTGTGGGTGACGATAGGCCTATGTCTGATCTGCTGTACGTCAACGGGGGGAACCCGCTGAGCGGTGAGATCACCGTGCGCGGTGCGAAGAACTTCGTGTCGAAGGCGATGGTGGCCGCGCTGCTGGGCGAGACGCCGAGCGTCCTGCGCAACGTGCCGCAGATCCGCGACGTCAACGTCGTCACGGGGCTCCTCGAGCTGCACGGCGTGGCCGTCGACGCGGACGCCAAGGGTGGCGTCCTCACGCTCGACCCGAGCAACGTCGAGTCGGCCCACGTGGCCGACATCGACGCCCACGCGGGCTCGAGCCGGATCCCGATCCTGTTCTGCGGCCCCCTGCTGCACCGTCTGGGCGAGGCGTTCATCCCCGACCTCGGTGGCTGCCACATCGGCGACCGGCCGATCAACTACCACCTCGACATCCTGCGCCAGTTCGGCGCGGTGGTGGACAAGCGTGAGCAGGGCATCCACATCCGGGCGCCGCGCGGCCTGCACGGCACGAAGGTCAACCTCCCGTACCCCAGCGTGGGCGCGACCGAGCAGCTCCTGCTGACCGCCGTGCGCGCCGAGGGCGTCACCGAGCTGTCGAACGCGGCGATCGAGCCCGAGATCATGGACCTCATCGCGGTCCTGCAGAAGATGGGCGCGGTGATCTCGGTCGACACGGACCGCGTGATCCGGATCGAGGGCGTCGACCGCCTCGTGGGTTTCCGCCACACCGCGCTGGGCGACCGGATCGAGGCGGCGTCCTGGGCGTGCGCCGCGCTGGCGACGGGCGGCGACATCACGGTCAAGGGCGCGACGCAGCCCGAGATGATGACGTTCCTCAACACGTACCGGAAGGTCGGGGGCGAGTTCGAGGTCGGCGAGGACGGCATCCGCTTCTACCACCCGGGCGGCGACCTCGACGCGATCGTCCTGGAGACGGACGTCCACCCCGGCTTCATGACGGACTGGCAGCAGCCTCTGGTCGTCGCGCTCACGCAGGCGCGGGGCCTGTCCATCGTCCACGAGACGGTGTACGAGAACCGGTTCGGGTTCACCGAGGCGCTCGTCGGCATGGGGGCCACCATCCAGGTCTACAAGGAGTGCCTGGGCGGTCGGCCGTGCCGGTTCGGACAGCGCAACTTCCACCACTCCGCGGTGATCTCGGGTCCGACGCCCCTGGAGGCGGCCGAGATCGAGGTGCCGGACCTGCGCGGCGGGTTCAGCCACCTCATCGCGGCCCTCACCGCGAAGGGCACCTCGACCGTGCGGGGCATCTCGCTGATCGACCGCGGCTACGAGCACTTCCAGGAGAAGCTGGACGCGCTCGGCGCCGAGGTCGGCCGCGACTGACGGCCCCGACGTCCCGGTAGGCTGGTCCATCGTGCCGAAAGCCCACCCTTCGTCGTTCGGGTACCGCGTCATCGCGGGCATCGTCCGACCGCTCATGTCCTCGATCACCCGCCGTGACTGGCAGGGCGGTGAGAACATGCCGTCCGACAGCGGGTTCATCGTCGCGTCGAACCACATGACGAACTTCGACCCGCTGACGCTCGCGCACTACGTGTACGACAACGGGCACGAGCCGCGGATCCTCGCGAAGTCGTCCCTGTGGAAGGTGTTCGGCCTGCGGCAGGTGCTCGACGCGACCCGGATGATCCCCGTGGCGCGCGGCTCGGTGGACGCCGGGGAGTCGCTCCGCGTCGCCACCCGCGAGCTGCACGAGGGCGCCTGCATCGCGATCTTCCCCGAGGGCACGCTGACCCGTGACCCCGACCTGTGGCCGATGGCCGGCAAGACAGGCATGGCGCGCCTCGCGCTGACCAGTCGCGTCCCCGTGGTGCCGGTCGCCCAGTGGGGCGCGCAGGACGTGCTCGGTCGCTACTCGAAGGTGTTCAAGCCCTTCCCGCGCAAGCTCGTGCACGTGCACGCCGGCACGCCTGTCGATCTGAGCGACCTGTACGACCGCCCGCTCGACACGGTCACGCTGCGCGAGGCCACCGACCGGGTCCTCGACGCGATCACCGCCCTGCTCGCCGAGATCCGCGGCGAGCAGCCGCCCGCCGAGCGCTTCGACATGCGGCGCAAGCCCGCGGCGGGCGGCGGCGACGCGGTCCCGAGGGACGAGGCGTGACGGCCGGCGTCGTCGACAGGACGTCGCGGCACGTCGCGGTCCTCGGCTCGGGGAGCTGGGGCACCACCTTCGCCGCGGTGCTCGCGGACGCGGGCTGCGAGGTCCGCGTGTGGACGCGGCGCCCCGAGATCGCCACCGAGGTCGCCGCGCACCGGACGAACGAGCGTTACCTGCCCGGGGTCCGGCTCCCCGACGGCGTGTCGGCGACCACGGACGCCGCCGAGGCCGTCTCCGGCGCACGTCTGGTCGTCGCCGCCATCCCGTCGCAGAGCGCGCGCGACACGCTCGCGCCGTTCCGTGCGCTCGTGGCCGACGACGCCGTCGTGGTGTCGCTCATGAAGGGTGTCGAGCTCGGCACGGACCGGCGCATGAGCCAGGTGCTCGAGGAGGTCCTCGGGGTGCCGCCCGAGCGGCTCGTCGTGGTGTCCGGGCCGAACCTCGCGGGCGAGATCGCCGCCCGTCAGCCCACCGCGACGGTCGTGTCGTCGGTCGGCGCCGGCGCGGCGAGCGAGGTCGCCGCCGCCTGCTCGACCCCGTACTTCCGCCCGTACACCAACGCCGACGTCGTCGGGGTCGAGCTGTGCGGCGCCGCGAAGAACGTCATCGCGCTCGTCGTGGGTGTCGCCCAGGGTCGCGGCTACGGGTTCAACACGATGGCGACCGTCATCACGCGCGGGCTCGTCGAGATCACCCGGCTCGGGCTCGTCCTCGGGGCGCACGTCGAGACCTTCTCCGGCCTCGCCGGGATGGGCGACCTCATGGCGACGTGCGCGTCGCCGCAGTCGCGCAACCACCGGCTCGGCCGCCACGTGGGCGAGGGCATGTCCCTCGACGATGCGGTGGTCGCGACCGGGGGCACCGCCGAAGGCGTGAAGTCGTGCCGGTCGATCCTCGAGCTCGCGGAGCGGCACGGCGTCGAGATGCCGATCACCCAGGCCGCCGTCGCGATGTTCCACGAGGGCCGGTCGGTGGACGAGATCACGCGTGCCCTGATCGGGCGGCCGCAGAAGCCCGAGACGTCGGGCTGAGGCTGGTCAGGCCGCGCCCGCGGCCGCGTCGAGCGCCTGTGCGAGGTCGGCCCAGAGGTCCTCGACGTCCTCGATGCCTACCGACAGCCGCAGCAGGTCCTCCGGCACCGTGCGCGACTCGGTCGCGAACCGGCGGCGCCGCTCGAGCGACGACTCGACCCCGCCGAGGCTCGTCGCCGGGACCCACAGGCGCACCGCCGCGACGAGCGCGTCGGCGCCCGCCGCGCCGCCGACGGGCCGCAGGCCCAGCACCGAGCCGAACCCGCGCATCGTGCGCGCGGCGACCTCGTGGCCCGGGTCGCCCGGCAGGGACGGGTGGCGCACCTGCGCGACCGCGGGGTGCCCGGACAGGCGTGCCGCGAGCTCGGCGGCGTTCGCCTGCGACCGCTCGACCCGCAGCGCGAGCGTGCGCAGCCCGCGCAGCGCGAGCCACACCTCTGCCGGACCGGCGATCGCACCGTGCATGGTCCGGTGCTTGAGCAGGTCCGCGTGCAGCCGCTCGTCGTCGGTCACGGTCACCCCGAGCACGACGTCGGAGTGGCCGGCCAGGTACTTCGTCGCCGAGTGCACGACGACGTCGGCCCCCCACGCGAGCGGGTTCTGGCCCAGCGGGGTCGCGAACGTGTTGTCGACCGCGCTGAGGACGCCGCGCTCCCGCGCCGCCGCGAGCAGCGCGGGCAGGTCCGCCACCTCGAGCATCGGGTTGGTCGGCGACTCGAGCCACAGCAGCGAGCGTGCCGGGTCGAGCCCGGCGACGACCTCGAGGACCTCGTCGGTCCGGTCCACGTCGACGCGGATCACGGTCCCGCCGTGCCGGGCCGCCAGGTCGTCCGCCAGGCCGAGACTGACCTGGTAGGCGTGCCGCGGCACCACGACGGTCGACCCCGGAGGCACGAGCGAGAAGACGGCCGCCACGGCCGCCATGCCGGAGCCGAACACCAGTGCCGGCCGGCTCGCCCCCTCGAGCGCGCCCACGGCCTCCTCGAACGGCGTCCAGGTCTCCGTGCCCATCCGCGCGTACAGCAGCTCGCCGGCACCCTGGACGCCCTGCGAGACATAGGTGGACGACCAGACGAGCGGTGGGTTCACCGGGGCGCCCTGGGCGCGCGGCGGGCGTCCGGCGGCGACGGCGAGGGTGGCGGGGGACGGCTTCTCGGCGGGCGTGCTCACCCGGCCAGCCTAGTTGGCCGCGCGGGGCGTCGTGCCTGCTCGGGTACCCTCGACCCGATGTCCCCTCACGAACTCGCGCCCCACGAGCAGGCTGCCCGCCGTCCGCGCGTCATGGTCCTCTTCGGCGGTCGGTCGGGGGAGCACCCGATCTCGTGCCTCACGGCGGCGAGCGTGCTCCGCGCGATCGACCGCGACCGCTACGACGTCGTCCCCGTCGGCATCACGCGCTCCGGCGAGTGGGTGCTCGCGGACGACGACCCGGACCGGTGGCTGCTGACCGCGGGCGGGCTGCCCGAGGTCGCCGCCGGCGGGGGAGAGGTCGTCCTGCCGCTCGCGGTCGGGCGTCGTGGGCTGCGCGTCCTCGAGCCGGCGCAGCCGCCGCGCGAGCTCGGCGAGGTCGACGTCGTGATGCCGTTGCTGCACGGCCCGTTCGGCGAGGACGGCACGCTCCAGGGTCTGCTCGACCTCGCCGACGTCCGCTACGTCGGCGCGGGCGTGCTCGCGTCCGCCGTCGGCATGGACAAGCACTACATGAAGCTCGTGCTGCAGGGCCACGGCATCCCCGTGGGCCCGTTCACGGTCGTCCTGCCCGGCCAGTGGGAGCGCGACCGGGACGAGGTCACCGCCCGCGTCGCCGAGCTCGGCCTGCCGCTCTTCGTCAAGCCCGCCCGCGCGGGCTCCAGCCTCGGGATCTCGCGCGTCGACGACCTCGCCGACCTGCCGGCCGCGATGTCCGCGGCGCACGAGCACGACCCGAAGGTCGTGATCGAGGCCGGGATCGTCGGGCGCGAGATCGAGTGCGCGGTCCTCGGCGGACGCTCCGGCGAGCGCGCGCGCGCGTCGCTGCCCGGCGAGATCGTCGTCGCCCCGGACGCCCACGCGTTCTACGACTTCGAGGCGAAGTACCTCGACGAGGCGCACGTCGACCTGCGCTGCCCGGCGGACCTCCCGGACGACGTGGTCGAGCAGGTGCGCGACCTCGCGGTCCGCACGTTCGAGGCCGTGGGCGGCGAGGGTCTCTCGCGCGTCGACGTGTTCGTCACCGGGGACGGCGACGTCGTCGTCAACGAGATCAACACCATGCCCGGTTTCACGCCGTTCTCGATGTTCCCCCGCATGTGGGCGGCGTCCGGGATCGACTACCCGGCGCTCGTCGACGAGCTGATCCAGCTCGCGCTGCACCGGCCCACCGGCCTGCGCTGACCCACGGGTCGGCGCCGGCCCACCGGCGCCGGCCGCCGGGGCGTCAGCTGCACCCGGCGGTCGCCGGCGTGTCCTGGACGGCCGCGGACAGGTCGACCAGCGGCGCGGTCGGCTGCCCCACGTCGAGACCGTTCGGCACCTGGACCTCGACCGCGGGGTCGCGCCCGTAGGTGACGAACGTCCAGCCCGCGTCGCCCTGCGTGGCGACCCAGTCGACCGAGGAGCCGTCCGGGTTCTCCACCCCGACGCACTGCGCGGACGGTCCCGGCGGCTCCACGCCGCACCGCAGCGTGATCGCCGCCCCCGACCGTCCCCACGCTGTCGTCGCCTGGCTGCTCGTGGCCTGCCGGTCGAACGTGAGGAGCTCGTCCGGGGTGTCCAGCACGACGCTCGCGCACACCGGGTCGGTCGCGTCCGGCGCGACGTCCACGGAGATGGTGGGGGCGCAGGCGGCCGTCAGCCCGGCGGCTCCCACGACGACGAGGACGGCGGCCGGACGGCGGGAACGCGGCGAGATCACCGGCGAACCGTAGCGCGCCAACCTGGACGGGCGTGCGCCGGATAGGGTCGGTCCGTGCCGACCGACGCCCCCGACGAGCAGCTCGTCCGCGACCTCGACGAGACCGGCCTCCTCGCGCGCATCTTCCCGCTGCTGCCCGCCGGCGCGGCGACGCTCGTCGGACCCGGGGACGACGCCGCGGTGGTCGCCGCGCCCGACCGCCGCTTCGTCGTGTCGACCGACGTCCTCGTCGAGGGTCGGCACTTTCGTCGCGAGTGGTCGTCGGGCGAGGACGTGGGCCGTCGGGCCGCTGCCCAGAACCTCGCGGACGTCGCCGCCATGGGAGCCCGGCCGACCGCGCTCGTCGTCTCGCTCGTCGTCCCGGGAGACCTGCCGGTGGCGTGGGTGACCGGGCTCGCGCGCGGCCTCGCGGGCGCGTCCGAACCGTCCGGTGCGGCCGTCGTCGGGGGTGACCTGTCCGGGGGTCGCGACGTCGTCGTGGCCGTGACGGTGCACGGCGACCTCGAGGGACGGCCACCTGTGCTGCGCAGCGGCGCCCGGCCCGGCGACGTGGTCGCGCTCAGCGGCGTGCGCGGCTGGTCCGCGGCGGGCCTGGCGGTGCTCTCCACGGGCGGGGGAGCTGCGGGCGGTCGTCCCGACGGCGGTCCCTCCGAGGACCGTCGCGACGCGGACGTCGACCGTGCCCTCGCGGCCTACCGGGCGCCCGCGCCGCCGCTCGCCGACGGTCCCGCGGCGGCGGTTGCGGGCGCGACCGCGATGCTCGACGTGTCTGACGGCCTGCTGCGCGACGCGGGGCGCATCGCCGCCGCGAGCGGCGTGGCGATCGACCTGGACGGCGCGGCGCTGCGTCCGGACGACGGCCTGGTCGCCGTCGCGGACACCCTCGTCCGAGCCGGAGGCGAGCGTGGAGCCGGCGCCGAGCTCGCCGCGACCTGGGTCCTGACCGGCGGCGAGGACCACGGCCTGCTGGCCACGTTCCCTGCCGGTACCGCGCTGCCGGGAGGGTTCCGGCCCGTCGGCCGCGTGCGCACCGCCGCCGCGGGCGAGGGCCGGGTGAGCGTCGACGGTGCCGCGCCGCGCGTCAGCGGCACGGGCTGGGACCACTTCGGCGGTCGCTGAGCCGTCCGTCAGGCGCGGCGGCGGTACCGCACCTCGGTGAGGTCCGCACCGCCGAGGTCCTCGCGCCGTTCGACGCCGTCCGGCGCGAAGCCGTGGCGGCGGTAGAAGTGCCGCGCGCGGTCGTTGTCCGCGAGGACCCACAACGTGATCGTGGCGCCCGCCGAGACGGTCGCCAGGACGGTCCGCATGAGGTCCCGCGCCACACCCCGCCCCCACGCCTCGGGGTCGAGGTAGATCGAGTACAGCTCGAGGTCGCCCGGCTCGGCGTCCTCGTCGCGCGCCGGGCCGACGCTCGCGAACCCGAGGGTCCGCCCGTCGCCGAGCGCCACCCAGGTGTCGTGGGAGCCGTCGCCGAGCCACGTGCGCCAGGCGCGGGCGCGCTCGTGCTGGTCGAGGGACGCGAGGTAGGCGTCCGGCACGATGCCCGCGTAGGCACCGCGCCACGACGCGATGTGGACGGTCGCGATCGCCTCGGCGTCGTCGGTGTCGGCCACCCGGATCGTCACGGTCTCCGGCTCGTGCGTGCCCTGGTCCACGGGGTCTCCTTCGGACGGTGCTCCAAGCGTCCAGGGTCCCACCGGAACGGTGGCCCGTCGACCGCCCGCCGGGTGGCGGGGGCGTGGCGAGCGCGTGAACGTCTCGGGGCATGACGAGAGCCCGCCGGTCCGTGGACCGACGGGCTCCCGTCGAAAGGCTCGGGCGGTGTGCCCGCGCGGCTCAGGCCGGGCGGGTGACCTTGCCGGCCTTGAGGCACGAGGTGCACACGTTGACGCGCTTCGGGGCACCGCCCACGATCGCGCGGACGCGCTGGATGTTCGGGTTCCAGCGGCGCTTGGTACGCACGTGCGAGTGCGAGATGCTGTGCCCGAAGCCCGGGCCCTTGCCGCAGACGTCGCAGTTGGCAGCCACGGTTTGCTCCTGATCGTCGTGCACGCCCACGCGTCCGACACGTTCGGAAGCCCGGGCGAGGGGATTGGTCTGGGGGAGGCACGCCGCCCGTCTCCGGGGCGTGCGCATGCTGCCGGTGTGAACAGGCAACCTCGATATGGTAGCCGACGAACGACCCCGTACTCAAACCGCGCCTCCGGGCGCGCACCCGACCCGGCACCGACCTCGCACCCGTCCTGCACCGACGCGCTGCGGCGCCGACCCGTCACCGCGACGCACCCGAGCGACCCGAGCGACCACCGACCCCTCAGGAGCCCCCGACCGTGAGCCCCGTCCTCGACGCGACCGTCGTCCGCAGCTGGGTGCGCGCCACGGTCGACGCCCTCGGCGCCGTGCGCGCCGAGCTCGACGCCGCGAACGTCTTCCCCGTGCCCGACGGCGACACCGGCACCAACCTCCTGCTGACCTTCCGGGACGGCGCGCGCGAGGTCGAGGCGGCCGAGCACGCCGAGCACGCCGAGCACGCCGAGCACGCCGAGCACGGTGCGGGTGGGACGGCCGACGCCGCCACGCTCCTGGCGGCGCTCGCGCGGGGGTGCGCGCTCGGCGCCCGCGGCAACTCGGGCGTCATCCTCGCCGAGTGGGTCAGAGGCCTGGCCGCCGGGCTCACGGACGGCTCCGGGCCCGACGGGGCGGCGCAGGCGCTGACGCGCGCCGCGGCGGCCGCGCACGCGGGCGTCGCCGAGCCCGTCGAAGGCACCATCCTCACCGCCGCGACCGCGGCCGCACGCCGCGCCCTGCGTGCCGCGTCCCGCGGACCCGCGACGGTCGAGGTGCCGGTCGTCCTGGCGGCCGCGCTCGCCGGGGCCGTCGACGCCCACGCGCGCAGCGACCACGACCTGCCCGTCCTCGCGGAGGCAGGGCTCCGCGACGCGGGAGCCCACGGGCTCGTCGTCGTGCTGCGCGAGCTCGCGGTCGCGTCCGGCGCGCCGGACGCCGGCGTCGTGCACCCGGTCGTGTCGGTGCCGTCGGGGAGCATCGACGCAGCGGGCGGTCGGCCCGGCGCGCCGCCCCGGGCGGGCCGGGCTCCTGCGACGAGCCCGGTCGGAGCCGTCCGGGCGGACGACGAGAACGTCACGGGAGGCGAGTTCGAGGTCATGCTGAGCCTGGTCACGGGGGACGCGTCCGCCGCACGGGTGCGTCCCGAGCCCGCGGCGGCACTGAGGGGGGCGCTCGCGGCGGTGGGGGACAGCGTGGCCGTCGTGGGCGCCGCGCCGCTCTGGCGTGGTCACGTGCACACGGGGTCGCCCGTGGCGGTCCTGGCGGCGGCCGACGGAGTCGCGGGTGCGCTCGTCAGCGACGACGGGCCGCTCGGTGGGCGCGGCAGGCTCTCCGACGTCCAGGTGCGCCGGCTCGCGGGGACCGTCACCGGGCAGCGCCCGGGCGTTGTCGCCGTGTGCGCGGCTCCCGCCCTGGTGGGCGAGGTCGCCCGCGCGGGAGCCGTCGTCCTCGTCCCGGACGCCGGGGGACGCGTCGGCGCGGGTGCCGTGCGGCGGGCCTGCGACGAGTGCACACCGGACCCGGTGGTGCTCGCGCCCCGTACGGCGTGGGCGGGCGAGCCGCCGGCCCACGCGCTGGTCGCGCCGACGGACCTGCACGTCGTGGCGGCGCTCGGCGGGCTCGCGACGAGCGCGCCCGCGACACCCGGTGAGGTGCGGGACGTCCTGCGGGACGCGGTCGCCGGGATCCGGGTGGCGGCCGTCGCCGGCCCCACGGACCCCGCGCTCGACGACCTGCTGCACGGGGCGGCGGCCGGCGCTCTCGTGACGCTCCTGCACGGCGAGCGCGTCGACGTGGACGGGACGCGCGAAGCGGTCGCCGAACGGGTGCCCGGTGCGGAGGTCGTCGTCCTGGCGTCGGGCCGGGACGACGCCGCGCTGCTCGTCGGGGTCGAGGGCGGCGCGGCATGAGCGCGCGACTCGAGGAGCCGCTCACGAAGGCGCTCGGCGCCCGCACCGCGGGGGCGTTCGCGAAGCTCGGTCTCGAGACGGTCGGCGACCTGCTCGAGCACTACCCGCGCCGGTACGAGGCGCCGGGTCGACTCACCGACCTCGCGACCCTCGTCCCGGGGGAGCACGTGACCGTGCTGGCCCGCGTGCAGCAGGCGACCGTGCGGCGGATGCGTTCGCGCGACGGCGCGCTCCTGGAGGTGCGCGTCACCGACGGGGTGGGCTCGCTCGACCTGACGTTCTTCGCCCGCAAGGCGGGTGTCCTGGGCTTCCACGAGCGTCGGCTCGTGCCGGGCCGGACGGCGCTGTTCACCGGCACCGTGGGGGAGTACCGCGGGCGGCGCCAGCTCAGCCATCCCGACTACGAGCTGCTGGGTGCCGACGGCGAGGGCGCCGACGAGGCCATCGAGGCCGCGAGCCGTCCGATCCCGATCTACCCGGCGGGCGCGTCGGTCGCGACGTGGCAGATCCACCGGGCCGTCCGGACCGTGCTCGACACCCTCGCCGAGGACGAGGTCCCGGACCCCGTGCCGCACGACGTCCTCGCGGAGCGCGGGCTCGTCCCCCGGTTCCGCGCCCTGCACGACCTGCACGTGCCGACGACCGACGCCGAGTGGCGGCGTGGGCGGGTGCGCGTCCGGTTCGAGGAGGCGTTCGTGCTGCAGACGGCGCTGGCGCAGCGTCGGACGCGGGCTGAGCGGCGAGCCGCCGCCGCGCGGCCCCCTCGCCCCGGCCCGGGCGTCCTCGCGGCGTTCGACGCGTCCCTCCCGTTCACGCTGACGGGCGGGCAGCGCGAGGTCGGGGCCACGATCGCGGCGGACCTGGCCCGCGATCGCCCGATGCGACGGCTGCTCCAGGGCGAGGTCGGGTCCGGCAAGACCGTCGTCGCGCTGCGCGCCATGCTCCAGGTGGTCGACGCGGGCGGTCAGGCGGCGCTGCTGGCCCCGACGGAGGTCCTGGCGGCGCAGCACGCCCGGTCGCTCGCGGCGCTGCTCGGTCCGCTCGCCGAGGGCGGGATGCTCGGGGGCACCGAGCACGCGACCCGCGTCGCGCTGCTCACGGGGTCGCTCGGCGCGGCGGCGCGCAAGGCGGCGCTGCTCGACGCGGCGAGCGGAGCCGCGGGGATCGTCGTCGGGACGCACGCCCTGCTGGGCGACCAGGTGCAGTTCGCGGACCTCGGGCTCGTCGTCGTCGACGAGCAGCACCGGTTCGGTGTCGAGCAGCGCGACGCCCTGCGTGCCAAGGGGTCGTCCGAGCCGCACCTGCTCGTGATGACGGCGACACCGATCCCGCGCACGGTCGCGATGACGGTCTTCGGCGACCTCGAGACGTCGGCGCTCACCGAGGTGCCGGCCGGTCGGGCAGCGAGGGTGACGCACGTCGTGCCCGCGAGCAACGACGTCTGGGTCCGGCGCACGTGGGCGCGCGTGCGGGAGGAGGTCGACGCGGGGCGACGCGCGTACGTCGTCGCACCGCGGATCCACCCCGACGACCCGGGCGCCGCCGACGGGCCCGCGGGTCCGACCGCGCCGGCCGGTCGACCCGGCACCGACGAGACGGACGACGTCCTCGACTTCCTCGACGAGCCGACCGAGGGCGGCGCGCCGCCGCTGCGAGCCGTCCTCGAGGTCGCCGAGGAGCTCCGGGCCGCCCCCGAGCTCGCGGGCGTCGGGATCGGCGTGCTGCACGGCCAGCTGCCGCCCGCCGACAAGGACCGGGCGATGGCGGCGTTCGCGGACGGTTCCGTCCCGGTCCTCGTCGCGACGACCGTCGTCGAGGTCGGCGTGGACGTGCCGCAGGCCACCGTGATGGTGGTCCTCGACGCGGAGCGGTTCGGCATCTCACAGCTCCACCAGCTCCGCGGGCGGGTCGGACGCGGCACCGACCCGGGGCTGTGCCTGCTCGTGTCCGACGCGCCGCCCGGCTCGCCCGGCCGGGCCCGGCTCGACGCGCTCGCGGCGACGACGGACGGCTTCGAGCTCGCGGAGGTCGACCTGGAGCTGCGCCGGGAGGGCGACGTGCTCGGGGCCGCGCAGTCCGGCCGGTCGAGCTCGCTGCGGTTCCTGCGGGTCGTCCAGGACGCGGCCGTCATCGAGGACGCGCGGTCCGCGGCGGTGCGCCTCGTGGCGGACGACCCCGAGCTGGTCGGCGCCCCGGCGCTCGCGGCGGCGATCGCGGAGCGCCTGGACGCCGAGCGCGAGGAGTTCCTCGAGCGTGCCTGACGCCGGCGGCGCACGGCCGACGGCGGCCGGCGGCCGGGCCGCGCACGCGTCCCGTCGCGGGGCTCGCTAGGGTCGAGCACGTGACGAGGATCGTGGCGGGCACGGCAGGTGGGCTGGCGCTGGAGGTACCCGTGAAGGGCACCCGGCCGACGAGCGACCGGGTGCGGGAGGCGATCTTCTCCCGGTTGGAGCACCTCGGCGCGGTCGAGGACGCGCGCGTGCTCGACCTCTACGCAGGGTCGGGCGCGCTCGGTCTCGAGGCGCTGAGCCGCGGGGCGCGCACGGCGACGCTCGTCGACGCGGCGCGGGGCGCCGTCGAGGCGTGCCGGCGCAACGCGCGCGCGCTCGGGTTCGCCGACGTGCGGGTCGCCCAGCTCCCGGCGGAGCGGTTCACGCGCGACGCGCCGACGGTGCCCTGGGACCTGGTGCTGATCGACCCGCCCTACGACGTGACGGAGCCTGACCTCGCGCTCGTGCTGCGCCAGCTCGCGGCGGACGGCGTGCTCGCCGACGACTCGACGGTCGTGGTCGAGCGCTCGTCCCGCGGCCCGGAGCCGACGCTGCCGGACGGCTGGGTGCTCGACGAGCGCAAGCAGTACGGCGAGACGTCGGTCTACTACGTGTCGCCGGGCGGTACCGCGGCCTGACTGCTGTCCGACCTGACGGCGATCCGGCGCGACGGCGGTGCGCCTCCCGGGGCCGGACGTCGCGCTGGGCTAGCGTGCGGCGCGTGAGCCTCGCCGTCTGTCCCGGTTCCTACGACCCGATCACGCTCGGGCACCTCGACGTGGTCCGTCGCGCCCGGGGCGTGTTCGACGAGGTGGTCGTCGGGGTCGCGCAGAACGCCGGCAAGTCGGCGCTGCTCGCCGTGGCGGAGCGGGTCGACCTGGCGCGGGCGGCGGTCGCGGACCTCGACGGGGTCCGGGTGGAGCCGGTGCCGGGGCTGCTCGTGGACTTCTGCCGGAGCGTGGGAGCCCGCGCGGTGGTCAAGGGTCTGCGCGGCGGTGCGGACTTCGACGGCGAGCTGCCCATGGCGCTCATGAACCGTCATCTCGCGGGGGTGGAGACGTTCTTCCTGCCGGGTGACCCGGCGCTGGCGCACGTCGCCTCCTCCCTCGTCAAGGACGTCGCGCGGTACGGCGGCGACATCGACGACCTCGTGCCCGAGGGTGTGGGCGACGCCGTGCGCGCCGCCCTGGCCCGCGGGCGTGCCTGAACACCGGCCGGACCGGAACGGAACTGCAAGGAGAACCACATGAGCACCGCACCGGCGCAGGGCAACGACCCGGTCGCAACACTCACGGCCATCGTCCAGGACCTCGCGGACCTCGCGTCCGCGGCCCGGCCGGTCCCGCTGAGCCATCAGGTCCGGGTCGACAAGGAACAGCTCGAGGCGCTCGTCGAGGAGCTGCGCGAGGCCGTGCCGCACCAGCTCGCGGAGGCGGACCGTGTCCTCGAGGACGCCGACCGCGTGCTCGGGGAGGCGCACGAGCAGGCGGAGGACGTCCTCGCGACGGCGCGGGCGCGGGCGATCGAGCTCGTCCAGCGTGAGCACGTCGTCGCGCAGGCGCAGGCGCGTGCCGGGCAGATCGTCGCGGCCGCCGAGGCGGAGGCGGACGCGATCCGGCAGGAGGCGGACGACTACTGCGACAAGCGTCTCGCGGCGCTGCAGGACACGCTGACGTCGGCGAGCGTCCAGGTGGCGGCCGGGCGGCGCCGGCTGGCGGAGCGTGCGGTGCAGCGGTCGGTCGACGCGCCCACGAGCTGAGCGGGCCCGAGCGCGTGACAGCGCGCGCAGGTTGAGGGCGCTGCTCGTGATGCCGTAGACTAGACCTTTGGTCCTGCCGTTCCGTCTCCCGGTCTTCCGGGTGAGGGTCGGTGGAGCGGTCGCTCCACCGGGTGGACGGGACCGAGATCGCCCCCACCTCGCAGCGTGACGTCGTCGCGCGCGTCCGGGGGCAGCCGGAGACGACACGACATGGAGCACCACATCACCACCGACCCGCGGTCGCCGTTCACCCTCGACACCGTCGAGCTGAGCCGTCGTCCCGGGTCGCAGCGTGTCGTGGAGCGCACCGCGCCCGCACCGGCCGATCTCGGTACCGACGTCATCGGCGTCCCCGAAGGGACCGACCTGGAGCTGCTGGTGCGGCTCGAGGCGGTCATGGAGGGGGTCCTCGTCACGGGCGAGGTCCGGGGTCGTGCCGTCGGGGAGTGCGTGCGCTGCCTGGAGGAGGTCGTCGACGACGTCGACGTCACCTTCCAGGAGCTCTACGTCTACCCCGAGCGGGCACGGGCCGCGGCCGAGTCGGGAGACGAGGACGAGGAGCTCCGCGAGCTGGACGGCGACCTGGTCGACGTCGAGCCCGTGGTCCGGGACGCGGTCGTGACTGCACTACCATTTCAACCGCTGTGTCAGCCGGACTGCCCGGGACTGTGCTCCGAGTGCGGAGCGCGTCTGGCGGACGACCCTGATCACCATCACGACGTGGTCGACCCTCGCTGGTCGGCACTGCAGAGCATGTTCGACCCGAACGTGCCCGACGAGACGAAAGAGAGCTAGCCGTGGCTGTTCCGAAGCGCAAGATGTCGCGCAGCAACACCCGTGCGCGCCGTTCGCAGTGGAAGACCACCGCCGCGAACCTCACGACGTGCCCCCAGTGCAAGGCTGACAAGCTGTCGCACACCGCCTGCCCCACCTGCGGCAGCTACAAGGGCCGCACGTACGCGGCGGCGCTCCGTACCGAGCACGGCGCCTGAGCGGACGCGCGTGTCCGCACAGCAGCCTCGTCCCCGCGGGACGTCCGGCGCCGGTGCGGTGAACGAGCTCATCGAGAAGCTCGGGGTCCAGATGGACCCCGAGCTTCTCGTGCTGTCCCTGACTCATCGCTCGTTCGCCCACGAGGCCGGCGGCATCCCGACGAACGAGCGCCTCGAGTTCCTCGGTGACTCGGTGCTCGGCTTTGTCGTCACGGAGAGCCTCTACCGCACGCACCCCGACCTGCCCGAGGGGGAGCTCGCGAAGATGCGGGCGGCCACGGTGTCGCAGCGCGCGCTGGCCGCGGTCGCACGTGACCTCGGCCTGGGGGCCCACATCCTGCTCGGCAAGGGCGAGACGCGCACCGGCGGCGCCGACAAGGACTCGATCCTGTCCGACACCGTCGAGGCGATCATCGGTGCCGTCTACCTGAGCGCGGGGGACGGCGCGGCGCGCGAGCTCGTGCACCGGCTCGTGGACAGCACGCTCGACCGAGCCGCCGACCTCGGCGCGGGTCTCGACTGGAAGACGTCCCTCCAGGAGCTGTCGGGCGAGCTGGGCCTGGGTGCGCCGGTGTACCGCTGGGAGGCCGACGGTCCGCCGCACGCCCGCGTGTTCACCTCGGTCGTGCTCGTCGGCGAGCGCGTCCTCGGGACGGGCAAGGGCACTGCGAAGAAGCATGCGGAGCAGCAGGCCGCCGAGAAGGCGTACGCGCGGCTCGCGGAGGAGCGTGCCTGAGCTGCCCGAGGTCGAGACCGTCCGGGACGGGCTCGCCCGGCACGTCCTCGGGTCGCGCGTCGTCGCGACCGAGGTGCTGCGCGACTGGTCGGTCCGGCGGCAGCCCGGTGGGGCGGCCGAGCTCGCGGACCTGCTCACGGGCGCCCGGCTGACCGCTGCGGCACGGCGCGGCAAGTTCCTCTGGGTCGAGCTCGACGACACCGGCGGGCAGCGCGGCCCGCTGGCGCTCGTCGCCCACCTCGGGATGAGCGGCCAGCTCCTGGTCCGGGACGCGGACGACCTCGGCGACCGGTCCCGGCACCTGCGGGTCCGCCTCGTCCTCGACAGCCCCGAGGGGCGCGAGCACGCCCTCGACTTCGTCGACCAGCGCACGTTCGGGTACCTCGCCGTCGTGCCGCTCGTCCCGACACCTGACGGTGCGCCGGGCGGCCTCGGCAGCACCGCCCCGCTGGTCCCCGAGACCGTGGTGCACGTCGCGCGCGACCTCCTCGACCCGGCCGTCGACCACGACGTGGTCGTCGAGGCGATGCGTCGCCGCCGCACCGGTCTCAAGCGTGCGCTCCTCGACCAGTCCCTGGTCTCGGGCGTCGGCAACATCTACGCCGACGAGGCGCTGTGGCGCGCGCAGCTCCACTTCGCGCGGCCGACCGACACCCTGCGACGCGCCGAGGGTGCGCGTCTGCTCGCCGCGGCCGAGGACGTCGTGCGCGAGGCGCTCGCGCAGGGAGGCACGAGCTTCGACGCGCTCTACGTGAACGTCAACGGCGCCTCGGGGTACTTCTCGCGCTCGCTCGCGGTGTACGGGCAGGAGGGTCGGCCGTGCCCCCGCTGCGGCACCGCGGTGCGGCGGGACGCCTTCATGAACCGGTCGTCGTACACGTGCCCGCGCTGTCAGCCGCGCCCCCGCAACGGGCGCTGGTGAGCGCGGGCGCTCGTCCGTCAGCGGTCGACGACGTTGCGCAGCGCCTCGCCGGTGCGCAGGGCCTCGACGTTGGCGACGACGAGCTCGTCGGCGTGCTGGGGGCGCCCGCCCGCGACGTGCGGCGTGAGGATCACGTTCGGGGTGTCCCACCAGGGTGAGTCGGCGGGCAGCGGCTCGGTGGCGACGACGTCGAGCGCGGCGCCCGCGATGCGTCCGTCGCGCAGCGCGGCCTGGAGCGCCGGCTCGTCGACCGTCGCGCCCCGGCCCACGTTGACGAACCAGGCGTGCCGGGGCAGCTGCGCGAGGACGTCCGCGTCCAGGGCGCCGCGCGTCGACTCGAGCGCGGGCAGCACGGACAGGAGGACGTCGGCCGTGGGGAGCACGTCGGCGAGGTCGGCGTCGGACACCACGGGGAACCCGGCCCGCTCGCCCGCGGCGCTCGCGACGCCGGTGACGCGGGCGCCGAGCGCGGCGAGCAGCGGCGCGAGCCGCTGGGCGATCGACCCGAAGCCCCAGACGACCACGTGCGCCCCGTCGAGCGTCGAGAACCGCTCGCCGGCGGGCCGTGTCTGCTCGCGCTGCAGCTCTCCGGCCCACCGGCGCTCGCGCTGGGCGTCGGCGCACACGTCGAGGCGGCGCGCGGCCGCGAGGACCAGGGCGAGCGCGTGCTCGGCGACCGGTCCGTCGTGCAGGCCGCGGCCTGACGCGATGGTGACGTCCGGGGCGAAATCGGTGCGGAGCAGACGGTCCGGGCCCGCCATGAGGCCCTGGACGAGCCGGAGCGCGGGCAGGGCTGCGGGTGCGGCGGCGAGCAGGTCGTGCGAGAGGTCCCACGCGACGAGCACCTCGGCGTCCTCGGAACCGGCCGGGAACGGCCCCTTGCGCGGGTAGGCCACGAGGTCGTCGTGGGGCAGCGCGGTCGCGAGGGCGTCGAGGAGCGGGACGGTGTCGGGCACGAGGATCTTCACCCGTCGACCGTACGCCGTGGACGCCGTGCCACCCGCCGGTGACGTCGCTCCGACGGTCGGCAGGCGGACGTCCACGACTCATCAGGCGAGATGAGGCGTACGCTGCACCGTGGCTCGCGCGAGCGGGCACACCCCCCGAGAACCCCGATCCACGAGGAGCGGACACGTGCCCCAGCTGAGGTCCCGAACGGTCACCCACGGACGCAACATGGCGGGAGCCCGCGCGCTCATGCGCGCGTCGGGCGTCGCCGGCGCGGACATCGGTCGCAAGCCGGTCATCGCGGTCGCGAACTCGTTCACGGAGTTCGTCCCGGGGCACACGCACCTCCAGCCCGTCGGGCGCATCGTGTCCGAGGCGATCCAGGCGGCCGGGGGGATCGCCCGGGAGTTCAACACGATCGCCGTGGACGACGGCATCGCGATGGGCCACGGTGGCATGCTCTACTCGCTGCCCAGCCGTGACCTCATCGCCGACTCGGTCGAGTACATGGTCCAGGCGCACTGCGCGGACGCGCTCGTCTGCATCTCGAACTGCGACAAGATCACGCCCGGCATGCTCATGGCGGCGCTGCGCCTCAACATCCCGACGGTCTTCGTGTCGGGAGGGCCCATGGAGGCCGGCCGCGCGACGCTCGTCGACGGGACGGTCCGCAAGCTCGACCTCATCGACGCGATGACCAACGCGGTCAACGAGGACGTGTCCGACGAGGACATCAGCCGCATCGAGGAGAACGCCTGCCCGACGTGCGGCTCGTGCTCCGGCATGTTCACCGCCAACTCGATGAACTGCCTCACCGAGGCCATCGGGCTCTCGCTGCCGGGGAACGGCTCGGTCCTCGCGACGCACACCGCCCGCCGTGCGCTGTACGAGAAGGCGGGCGCCACTGTCGTCGAGATCACCAAGCGCTACTACGACGGCGACGACGCGTCCGTGCTGCCGCGCTCGATCGCGACGCCCGCCGCGTTCGAGAACGCCATGGCGCTCGACATCGCCATGGGCGGCTCGACGAACACGATCCTGCACCTGCTGGCCGCTGCCCAGGAGGCCGAGATCGCCTACGGACTCACCGAGATCAACGAGGTCTCGCGCCGCGTGCCGTGCCTCGCGAAGGTCGCGCCGAACGTCGCCCCGCAGGGCACCTACTACATGGAGGACGTCCACCGCGCGGGCGGCATCCCCGCGCTGCTCGGCGAGCTGTACCGCGGCGGCCTGCTCAACGAGGACGTCCACACCGTGCACTCCGACTCGATCAAGGAGTGGCTCGGCACGTGGGACGTGCGCAGCGGCGAGGCGTCCGACGAGGCCCTGGACCTGTTCCACGCGGCGCCCGGCGGCCAGCGCTCCGCGACCGCGTTCTCGCAGTCGTCCCGCTGGGAGAGCCTCGACACCGACGCCGCGAACGGCTGCATCCGCGACGTCGCGCACGCCTACTCGAAGGACGGCGGCCTCGCGGTGCTGCGCGGGAACCTCGCCGTCGACGGTGCTGTCGTCAAGACGGCGGGCGTCGACGAGTCCATCTGGACGTTCGAGGGCCCGGCGGTCGTGTGCGAGTCGCAGGAGGAGGCCGTCGACAAGATCCTGCGCAAGCAGGTCGTCGCCGGCGACGTGGTCGTCATCCGCTACGAGGGCCCCAAGGGCGGCCCCGGCATGCAGGAGATGCTGTACCCCACGTCGTTCCTCAAGGGCCGCGGGCTCGGCAAGGTCTGCGCGCTCGTGACCGACGGCCGCTTCTCGGGCGGGACGTCCGGCCTGTCCATCGGCCACGCGTCGCCCGAGGCCGCTGCCGGTGGCACGATCGCGCTCGTCGAGGACGGCGACCGCATCCGCATCGACATCCCGAACCGCTCCATGGAGCTGCTCGTCGACGACGTGACCCTCGAGGAGCGTCGCCTGGCGCTCGGCGGCGTCTACGCGCCGAAGGGGCGCGACCGCCAGGTGTCCGCCGCTCTGCGGGCCTACGCCGCGATGGCGACGAGCGCCGACAAGGGCGCGGTCCGGGACGTGTCCAAGCTCGGCTGAGCACCCGCCCGCACGACGGCTCGTTCCTCCGGTGAGAGGGTGGGGGCATGGCTGACACCACCCCCGCCCCGTCGTCCTCCGCCGTCGACGTCGCGCCCGTGCGCGACGCCGTCGACGGTCTCCTCCCGCGGGCGCTCGACGACCTCAGGACCCTCGTCGCGATCCCCTCGGTCGCCGACGAGCGGCTGTTCCCGCACGAGGAGTGCGTTCGGGCCGCCCAGTGGGTCGCCGACGCGTTCCGGGCGGAGGGCATCGACGACGCCCGCCTCGAGCCGACGCCCGACGGTTCGGACGTCGTCGTCGGGTACCGGCCCGGGCCGCAGGGCGCACCCACCGTGCTGCTGTACGCCCACTACGACGTGCAGCCGCCGCTCGACGACGCCGCGTGGACGACGCCGCCCTTCGAGCTGACGGAGCGCGACGGGCGCCTCTACGGTCGCGGCGCGGCCGACTGCAAGGGCAACATCGTCGCCCACCTCACCGCGCTGCGGGCCCTGCGTGCCCTGCGGTCGGCGGGCGGCGACGACGGCTTCCCCGTCGGGGTGCGCGTGCTCATCGAGGGGAGCGAGGAGCAGGGCACCGGCGGTCTGGAGCAGTACGTCGAGCAGCACCCCGGCGAGCTCGGCGCGGACGCGATCCTCATCGCCGACACCGGCAACGCGGCCCTCGGCGTCCCGACCCTCACCGTGACCCTCCGCGGGATCGCGAACGTCGTCGTGAGCGTGGAGGCCCTCGCCGGAGAGATCCACTCCGGCATGTTCGGCGGCGCCGCCCCCGACGCGCTCGCGGCGCTCGTCGTGCTGCTCGCGACCCTGCGCGACGCCGACGGGAACACGACGGTCGACGGCCTGGACACCACGCAGGTGTGGGACGGCGTCGCGTACGACGAGGACCAGTTCCGCACCGATGCCGGCGTCGTCGACGGGGTCGGCCTGCTCGGCTCCGGCAGCGTCGCCGACCAGCTCTGGGCGCGGCCCGCGCTCACGATCCTCGGCATCGACGCACCGAAGGTCGTGGGCTCGTCCGCGGCGATCCAGCCGCGCGCCGCCGCACGCCTCAACCTGCGCGTCCCGCCCGGCACGGACCCCGACGACGCCCTGGAGAAGCTCACCGCGCACCTGCACGCGCACGCACCCTGGGGCGCCCGGGTGACAGTCGAACCCGAGGGGACCGGCCAGCCGTTCCGCGCGCGCACGTCCGGGCACGTCTTCGACACGCTCGCGCAGGCGCTCGCCGACGCGTTCGGCGCGGCCGAGACCACGACGGCCGGCCAGGGGGGCTCGATCCCGCTGTGCAACGTCCTCCAGGACGGTTACCCCGACGCCGAGGTGGTGCTGCTCGGCGTCGAGGAGCCCGCGTGCCTCATCCATGCGCCGAACGAGAGCGTCGACCCGGGGGAGATCGCCCGGCTCGCCGTCGCCGAGGCCCTGTTCCTGACACGTCTCGGGGCGACCCCGGCGGCCTGAGCGAGCGGAGATGGCGTGACCCGGTTCGCGCTCGACGCGACCGCGCTGCGCGTGGTGCGCGGCGAGGTGCTGGTGGCGTGCGCGAGGGTCGACGGCTGCTGGAGGGTGTCGCGTCGCTGCGGGTACGTCTGCTCAACGACCGGGTGTCGCGCGCCACCGCCTGGACCCTGGCGACCGAGCTCGGCTGGCACGACACGGCACCCGCCGAGTACCTCGCCGTCGCAGTGCTGCAGGCCGATGCCCTCGTCGCCGACGACCCGCTGCTCCGGGCGGGTGCGACCGGGCGGGTCGCGCTCGCGGACGAGGATCTGCTCGGAGTCCCGGACGACGCCGCGAGATGACCGAGCAGGGCGCCCGACCTTCAGGGTGCCGCGCCGCCCGGCCCGACCGCCCACCGGTAGTCGGCGGAGGTCGCCAGCAGCTCGTCGTGCGTGCCGGACGTGAGGACGCGGGCCGGACCGCCGTCGGCAGCGGGCGCGAGCAGCACGACCCGGTCGGCCGCCGCGAGCGCCCCGAGGTGGTGCGTCGCGACGACGACGGACCGGCCGGTGCGCGCGAGCCCGAGGACGGTCCGCACCATCGCGTCGGCGGACGCGGGGTCGAGGTGCTCGGCCGGCTCGTCGACGAGCAGCACGGGTGCGTCCGCCAGCAGCGCCCGCGCGAGCAGCAGCCGACGGCGTTCGCCGCCCGAGACGGCGGCCCCGGCCGCCCCGACGCGGGTGTCCAGCCCGGCGGCCGTCGCGTCCAGCCAGTCGGTCAGGCCGACCGCGGCGAGCGCCGTCCGGGCCTCGTCGGCGGTGACGTCCCCGCGTGCGACGCGGAGGTTCTCGAGCACCGTGGTGTCGAACAGGTGCGCGTCCTCGGCCGTCCAGGCCGCGTCCGCGTGCCGCACGAGGTGCCCCGAGACCGGCGCGAGCAGGCCCCCGAGCGTCAGCAGCAGGGTCGTCTTGCCCACGCCGCTCGGTCCGACGACGGCGAGCGTGCCGCCCGCGGCGAGGTCGACGTCGACACCCGTCAGCACGGCGGTGCCTGCGTGCCCGACCGCGAGGTCCTGCGCCGACAGCACCGGGGGCGCGGCTGCGCCGGGCACCGGCTCGGGTCCCGGAGCGACCGGCACGGGCGCCCGTGCCGGAAGGGCCTCCGCGGCGTCGAGCAGCGCCATGATGCGGGCGGCGGCCTCACGCGAACGACGAAGCTGGACCGCGGCGGCGGGGAGGGCCCCGACGGCCTCGAACGCCGCGAGCGGCGTGAGCACGACGACTGCGAGCTCGACGGGCGTCAGACGCCCCGACTGCACGGCCGACGTGCCGAGCACGAGCGACGCGACGACGGCCGCGCCGGTCGCCGCGGTCGTCAGGGCGGCGCTCCACGCCGAGGTGCGGGCGCCCTCGTCGGACGCGCGCACGAGGTCCCGGTCGGCCTCGCGCAGGGCCGTGGCCCGGTCGTGGACACCACCCGACACGGTCAGCGGGCCGGTGTCGCCGAGGACGTCGAGGGCGGCCGAGCCCATGCGGGTGCGGGCGTCGGCGGACCGCCCCTCGGTGCCCGCCGCTCCCCGGTCGGCCAGCCACGGGGCGAGGACGCCCGCGACGAGCAGCGTCGCCGCGAGCGCGACTCCCGCCTCGGGCAGGAGCACGCCCACGATCGCGACGGACAGCGCGGAGACCCCGACCGCCACACCGGCGGGCACGACGGTCCGCACGACGACGTCGCCGACCGCGTCGGCGTCGGTCCCCGTGCGGGCGAGCAGGTCGCCCTCGCGCAGCGCGGCGACGGCCTCGGCGCGGCCCGTCGAGAGTCGTGCGTAGAGGTTCTCGCGCAGCCGGGCGACGCCGCGGAGCGCGACGTCGTGCGACGCGAGCCGCTCGACGTAGCGCAGCGTGCCGCGGCCCACGCCGAACGCCCGCACCGTGACGACCGCGACGGAGAGCGTGAGCACGGGGGGCTGCTGCGACGCCCGGGCGATGAGCCACGCGGAGACCGCGGCGAGGCCGACGGCGCAGCCGAGCGCGAGCGTGCCGAGCAGGACGGCGACGAGCACACGGCGGGGACTGACCTCGAGCAGGGCGACCGCGCGTCGCAGCGGTGTGGTCGTGGGTCGCGCGGCCCGCCCGGGAGCGGTCATGCGACCGCCGCCGGAGCTCCGGTGGCGCGCACGACGGCGGACCGCACGTCCACGACGCGGTCGCACGCGGCCACCAGCGCGGGGCGGTGAGCCACGACGACGACGGTCCGGCCGTCGTCGCGCAGCGCCCGCACCGCGGCGACGAGGTCGCGCTCGGAGGCCGCGTCGAGGTGCGCGGTGGGTTCGTCGAGCACGACCAGCGGGACGTCCCGGAGGAGCGCGGTGGTGAGCGCCACGCGCTGCGACTGGCCGACGCTCAGGCCGAGGCCGCCGCGACCCAGGGGTGTCGCCCAGCCGTCCGGGAGCGCGGCGACCACGGCATCGAGCCCGGTGGCACGTGCCGCCCGGCCGCGCCGCGCCGCGTCGGCCGGGGGGCGCGGGTCGACGGTGGACGTGCCCTCGACGACGTCGGCGAGGGTCCCGGGGCCGAGCGTCGGACGCTGGGGCACCCAGGCGACCTGCCGCCACAGGTCGTCCAGGTCGACGTCCGAGAGGTCCACCTGCGCGGGCCCGACAGGGTCGCGGTCGGTGCCGCTCGGGCCGCCCGTCACGGGCCGCACCACGACGCGTCCGCGGGTCGGCGCGACGAGCCCGAGCAGCACCTGCACCGCGGTGGACTTGCCGGCGCCGTTGGGGCCGACGAGCGCGACGGCCTCGCCGGGCGCGACCGCGAGGTCGAGCCCGGAGGGTGCCACGAGGTCGCGCCCCGGAGCCTCGACGTCGACATCCTCGAGCACGAGCACGGCGCGCGTGAGGTCGACGCGGACGCCGCCGGCGCGGCGCGCGGGAACGGGGAGCTCGAGGACCTCGAAGGCCGCCGAGGCGGCTGCGATACCGTCGCGGGACGCGTGGAACTGGGCGCCGACCTGCCGCAGCGGCAGGTACACCTCGGGTGCGAGGACCAGCACGGCGAGCCCGGTGAACAGGTCCATGCGCCCGTCGACGAGCCGCAGGCCGATCCCGACGGCGACGATCGCGACCGACAGGGTGGTGAGCAGCTCGAGGACCATGCCGGACAGGAACGCGTACCGCAGCGTGGCGGTCGTGGCGCGCCGGTTGGCCTCGCCGAGCTCACGGACCCGGGCGCGCGGCCCGGCGGCGCGGCCGAACGCCCGCAGGGTGGGCAGGCCGGCGACGAGGTCGAGGAGCTGGTCGCCGAGCCGGGCCAGCGTCCGCAGGCGCCGCTCGGCTGCGCCCTCGGTGAGGCGCCCCACGAGGACCATGAAGAGCGGCACGAGCGGCAGCGTGACGACGACGATCACGCCGGAGACCCAGTCGAGACCGAACGTCACGACGACGAGCAGCGGCGTGACGACCGCGGTCAGCAGGAGCTGGGGGACGTACCGCACGAAGTAGGGCTCGAGGTCGTCCAGGCCGCGGGTGACGAGCGTCGCGACGCCCGCGGCGTCGGGCGACGCCCGCCAGCGCGGCCCGAGCGCGACCGTGTGCTGGACGACGGCCTCGCGCAGCTCGCCGACCGTGGTGCGCGCGGCGCGTACGGCGAACCGTTCCTGGCACCACGCCACCGCGGCCCGGGCCGCCACGACGCCCGCGAGCCACCCGACACGCCCACGGATCGCCGGGAGGTCCACGCCGTCGTGCACGACGGCGGCGAGGGCGGACGCGAGCAGCAGCGCCTGCGCGACGACGAGGACGCCCGCGACCGCGCCGAGGACCGTCGTGAGCGCGAGGTGGGTGCGGGCCGCGCGGGCGTACCGCAGGAGCCGGGGGTCGAGCGGCTTCACCGCGTGCCGGACGCCGCTGCCCGGTCGGTGGCGTCGTCGGCGTCGTCGCGGGGCGCGCGCAGGCTCAGGCCGATCGGGTCGGGGATGGCCTCGGCGGTGAGCCGCTTGCGGAACACCCAGTACGTCCACCCCTGGTAGAGCAGGACGAGCGGCGTGAGGACCACCGCGACCCAGGTCATGATCACGAGCGTGTAGTGGGTCGAGCTCGCGTTGTCGACGGTGAGCGAGTTCGCGGGGTCGGTCGCCGGCATGACGTTCGGGTACATGGCACCGAAGATCAGCACGACCGCGGCGACGATCGTCACGGCCGAGGTGACGAAGGCCCAGCCCTCACGGTCGACCCACACGGCCGCGACGAGCGCGAGCAGGGCGAGCGCAGCGACGACGACGGCCGCCCACGTCCAGTCGTTGCGGGAGTACGCGAGCTGGGCCCACAGCGCCCAGGCGCCCGCGACGACGAGCGTCACGACCGACAACGGGCGGGCGAGCCGCAGGGCGCGCTCGTGGATCGTGCCGCGGGTCTTGAGCGCCAGGAACACCGCGCCGTGCGACACGAAGAGCGCGAGCGTGACGACGCCGCCCAGCAGGGCGAACGGGTTGAGCAGCGCCCAGAACCCGCCGACGTAGTTGTGCGCCGCGTCGAGGTCGACGCCCCGCACGAGGTTCGCGAACGCGACCCCCCACAGGATCGACGGCAGCCACGACCCGAACACGATGCCGCGGTCGCACCAGCGGGCCCAGCCCGGGTCGGAGATCTTGCCGCGGTACTCGAAGCACACGCCGCGCACGATGAGCGCCACGAGGATCAGCAGCAGCGGCAGGTAGAACCCGGAGAAGAGCGTCGCGTACCACTCGGGGAAGGCCGCGAACGTCGCGCCGCCCGCGGTGAGCAGCCACACCTCGTTGCCGTCCCAGACCGGCCCGATGCTGTTGATGACGACGCGCCGCTCCTTGTCGCGGATCTCCGGGTCCTTCTCCTTCGCGAGGATCGGCAGGAGGATCCCGACGCCGAAGTCGAAGCCCTCGAGCACGAGGTAGCCGGTCCACAGGACCGCGATGATGATGAACCAGAGGGTCGTGAGCTCCATGTCCGGCTCCTCAGTACGCGAAGGACAGCGGGCGGTCGGCGTCGTCCTCGGACCGCGCCTCGGGCGAGTCGTCGTGGACCTCGTCGGGCACGCCCTCCACGACGTACCGGTGCATGAGCCGGTACCAGACGACCGCGAGGCCGCCGTACAGGAGCGTGAAGACGATCATCGAGGTCAGGACGAGACCGGGCGCGATGTCGGAGACCCCGCGCTCGGTGAGCATGCGGACGTCGTCGAGGCCGCTGGGGTTCGGTGCGACGACCCAGGGCTGCCGTCCGGTCTCGGTGAAGATCCAGCCGAAGGAGCACGCGAGGAACGGCGCGGGGAGGGCCCACAGGGCGGCGCGACTCAGCCACCGCGAGCCGTTCACCTTGTCCTTGCGCGTGACCCACCAGGCGTAGAAGCACAGGATGATCGAGAAGAGCGCCCACCCGATCATGAGGCGGAAGCTCCAGTACGTCAGGGCGAGGTTGGGTCGGTAGTCGACCGGCGTCCCGTCGGCGGTCGTGTCGCCGTAGCGCTCCGTGTACTGCTGCTGGAGCTCGGTGATGCCCGTGATCTCCTGCCCGAACGTGCCGGTGGCCAGGAACGACGTGACGCCCGGGATCGAGATGACGCGCGTCGTGTCCTCGCAGTTGTTCTGCAGGTTGCCGATGGTCAGGATCGAGAACGCGGCGTTGGTCTCGGTGTGGCAGAGCCCTTCGGCCGACGCCATCTTCATGGGCTGCTGCTGGAACATCAGCTTGCCCTGCTGGTCGCCCGTGAGGAAGACGCCGACGCCGGCGATCAGCATCACGAGGCAGCCGAGCCGGATCGCCGGCCGGTACACGACCCGGGCCGTGTCGACGTCCCCGGGGCGCCCGCGGCGCACCAGCCGGACCATCCACCACGCCGCGATCGCGCACACGAACGTGCTCGCCGTGAGGAACGCCGCGGTCACCGTGTGCGGGAACGCCGCCCACAGCGTCGAGTTCGTCAGCACGTCCGCGATGCTGTTCATCTCGGCGCGCCCGGCCTCCGCGTTGTAGGTGACGCCGACCGGGTGCTGCATCCACGAGTTGGCCGCGAGGATGAAGAACGCGGACAGGTTCACGGCGATCGCGACCAGCCAGATCATCGCGAGGTGCAGCTTCTTGTTGAGCTTGTCCCAGCCGAAGATCCACAGCCCGAGGAACGTCGACTCGACGAAGAACGCGGCGAGCGCCTCCATGGCCAGGGGGGCTCCGAACACGTCGCCGACGAAGCGCGAGTACTGCGCCCAGGTCATGCCGAACTGGAACTCCTGGACGATCCCGGTCACGACACCGAGCGCGAAGTTGATGAGGAAGAGCTTCCCGAAGAACTTCGTGAGCTTGAGCCAGTGCTCCTTGCCGGTGACGACCCAGGCCGTCTGCATGATCGCCACGAGGGGCGCCAGGCCGATCGTCAGCGGGACGAAGATGAAGTGGTAGACGGTCGTGATGGCGAACTGCCACCGGGCCAGGGCGAGAACGTCCGAGGGGTCCATGTGCGCGCTCCGTGGGGGGCCGTGAGGTGCGACGACGTGCTTCCTGAACGGTAGGCCCATCGGCCGGAGCGCACGACCCCGAACCACCCCGTTGTGGGACATGACACGTGTACGGGACGGTGACGACCATCACGGACACCTGTCAGGACGCACGGGGTGGTGGCCAGGCCTCGGCGGGTGAACGGTCGGCGTGGCGGGCGTCCTCGTCGTGATCGACTCGTGACCTCTGTGCGATACTTCTCGTGGTCGCCGGACCCCGCACGTCCGACCGGCCGCACGGCTCGCAGCACCCCGCGACTCGCGGAGCGGCCGCCGTCCCTGCATCGTTCGCAGCGGACCGGCAGGCGCTCGGCGACGGCCGCGAGGCGCGCGCCGCCACTGACGACTTCCGTCGCCGTGGGCGTCCTCCGGGACCCGCGAGCGACGACCGAACTGCCCGGGGGCACGCGGTGCGGGGGCGTTCCTTCGGGGTACCGAGGAGCGACGCCTTGAGCACCGACGAGACCACGCAGAACGGCCCGTCCGAGCAGAGCGGCGGATCCCGCCAGCGCCCCCGACGCCGCGCGACGCGCAGCGTCGGCGCCCCGACCGACGTGGTCGTGGTGCCGCAGGCCGACGGCTCGGCCGCGCAGCCCGTCGAGATCACCCTGCCCGCCCGGGCCACCGCGCCCGACGCCCGCCCGGACACGACGGCACCGCTCGACGTCCTCGCCGAGCTCGGCGACAAGGCGCCCGCGCCCGCCACCGGCCGCAGCCGCCGCGCGACCCGCCGCACCGGCACCCCCGACGTCGAGGTCCGCGTGCCCGAGCGCGGCGAGGCCGCGTCGCACGTCGAGGACGCGGCTGACGCAGCGACACCGGTCGCCGACCCGGCGCCCGCACCGGCCCCAGAGGTCGCCCCGCAGGCCGACCCGCCGTCCACCGCGGCAGAGGCGCCGAAGAAGCGGGCGCGCCGTGCGACGAGCCGGCCCGCGGGCGCGGCGAAGGCCGCCCCGGCACCCGAGGACGCCACCGAGCAGGCCGAGCCCACGTCGACCGCCTCCACGTCGACCGAGCCCGCGCCGGCGGCACCCGCTCCCGTCGCAGCCGACGAGGCCGAGCAGCAGGTCCCGGAGAAGAAGAAGCGCGCCCCGCGCCGGACGTCCGGCAAGAAGACGAGCGCGTCGACGACCGAGGAGTCCGCGCAGCCCGCCGAGGCGGCCGACGCTCCCTCCGAGGCGCCGAGCGCGCCCGCCGGCACGAGGTCCTCGCGTGCCGCCGCGCCGCGTGCCGCCGAGCCCCGTGCCGCAGAGCCGGACGCACCGGCCCAGCCCCCCCGCCTCGCCACGACCGCCCTGCTGTTCCAGGCGGCTGAGACGTCGACCGCGCCGCGCCGCAGCCGTCGTGCCCAGGCGCCGGCCGGCGCGCCGCGCTTCGCGGACACACCGTTCCGCGCCGCCGCGGAGCAGCCCGCGCCCGAGCGGACCGCGACCGCGCAGGCCGCCGCGACGACGCGTGCCGACGTCCCCGACGCCCCGGCCGCGCCCACGTCCGACGAGGCCCGCCGGCCCGAGGCCGAGCCCCGGGGCCGCCGCCCGCGCAAGCGCGCCACCCGGCCGGCCGCCGCGGCGAGCGAGGGCACGGCCGCTGCCGCCGCGCAGACCGACGAGCCCACGGAGGCCGCCGCGGTCCTCGAGGTGCCGACGTTCACGCTCGAGGACCTCGGCCGGGACGACCGCGAGGCGATCGACGAGGTCGAGAGCATCGAGCGCGAGCTGCTCGCCGAGGGTGTCGAGGACGAGCTGCCCGAGTTCCACGACGTCGACTTCGCCGCGGACGACGACAGCGCCGCCGACGACAGCGCCGCCGACGACGCTGCCGACGACCGCGAGGACAACGGCGGGGCGCCGCGCCGCCGCCGCCGCCGTGGTGGTCGGGGCCGTCGCCGTCCGTCGGACGCCGGTCGTGGCGACGACGCGGTCGTCACCGACGACCAGGCCGATGACGACGACAGTGCCGGCACCGACGCGCCCGAGGCCGCGCACGGTGATGAGGACGTCACGTCCGCGACGGACGGCGACGACGAGGACGGCACCGAGGGTGGCACCGACGCGGAGGGCTCGTCGAGCCGTCGCCGTCGCCGTCGCCGTCGGGGCGGGACGACGTCGGAGACGGGTCGCGCCACGCGTGCGTCGGCGCCCGCGTCCGCGTCCGACGAGGTCACCGCGCTCAAGGGATCGACGCGACTCGAGGCGAAGCGCCAGCGGCGCCGCGAGGGACGCGACGCCGGTCGTCGCCGCCAGGTGATCACCGAGGCCGAGTTCCTGGCCCGGCGCGAGTCGGTGCAGCGCTCCATGGTGGTGCGCGAGCTGAGCGGTCGGACGCAGATCGCGGTCCTGGAGGACGGCGTGCTCGTCGAGCACTACGTCTCGCAGCAGGCGCAGGCGTCGATGGTCGGCAACGTGTACCTCGGCCGCGTGCAGAACGTGCTCCCGAGCATGGAGGCCGCGTTCGTCGACATCGGCAAGGGTCGCAACGCCGTCCTGTACGCCGGTGAGGTCAACTGGGACGTCGCGGGCGTCGAGGGGCAGCCGCGCCGCATCGAGCAGGCGCTCAAGTCGGGCGACGCGATCCTCGTGCAGGTCACGAAGGACCCGATCGGTCACAAGGGCGCGCGTCTGACGTCGCAGGTCACGCTCGCGGGGCGCTACCTCGTGTTCGTGCCGGGCGGCGGCATGACTGGCATCTCGCGCAAGCTCCCCGACACGGAGCGCAACCGCCTCAAGAAGATCCTGCGCGACATCGTGCCCGAGGGTGCGGGCGTCATCGTGCGCACCGCCGCCGAGGGGGCGAGCGAGGACGAGCTGCGCGCCGACGTCTCGCGGCTGCAGTCCCAGTGGGAGGCCATCGACGCGAAGTCCAAGAGGACGTCCTCGGCGCCCTCGCTGCTGCAGGGGGAGCCGGACCTCGCCATCCGTGTGGTCCGTGACATCTTCAACGACGACTTCGGGTCGCTCGTGGTGTCCGGCGAGGGCGCGTGGGGCGAGATCTCGTCCTACCTCACCGAGCTCGCGCCCGACCTCGCGAGCCGTGCCTCGAAGTGGGCGGGCGTGGGTGACGTGTTCGCCGAGCACCGCATCGACGAGCAGCTCGCCAAGGGCATGGACCGCAAGGTCTGGCTGCCGTCGGGCGGTTCGCTCGTCATCGACCGCACCGAGGCCATGACGGTCGTCGACGTCAACACCGGCAAGTTCACGGGCTCGGGCGGCACGCTCGAGGAGACCGTGACGCGCAACAACCTGGAGGCCGCGGAGGAGATCGTCCGTCAGCTCCGGCTGCGCGACATCGGCGGCATCATCGTCATCGACTTCATCGACATGGTGCTCGAGTCGAACCGTGACCTCGTGCTGCGCCGGCTCGTCGAGTGCCTCGGCCGCGACCGGACGAAGCACCAGGTGGCCGAGGTGACGTCGCTCGGGCTCGTCCAGATGACGCGCAAGCGCGTCGGGCAGGGGCTGGTCGAGGCGTTCAGCGAGACCTGCTCGGCCTGCAACGGCCGCGGGTTCATCGTCCACCACGACCCGATCGAGCGCGGCGGCAACCACCAGCACGCGCCGGCGGAGCAGGGTGACGAGGCGGGCGAGGCGCGCCGTTCGTCGCGCCGCCGCCGCGGCAAGGCCGCCGAGCCGGTGTCGGGCAGCCCGTCGGGGGCCGCCCAGGGTGTCCCGGTGCTGCCCGAGTCCCGTGACGCGGTGCGGGCGACGCTCGCGACCATCGCGGCCGCCGCGGCGCACGCGCACGAGCACGACCACGAGGGTCACGAGCCCGCGCACGACGCGTCCGCGCAGGACGCCGTCGTCGACCGGGTCGCGGAGGGTCGCGAGACCCTGGACCTCTCGTCGATCGAGCTGCCGACGCGCGCCGAGCTCGACGCGCAGGCCGGCGCGACGCCCGAGCCCGAGGACGGTCAGGACGTCCCCGG
The DNA here is from genome assembly GCF_002798015.1 of Luteimicrobium subarcticum. Taxonomy (GTDB): domain Bacteria; phylum Actinomycetota; class Actinomycetes; order Actinomycetales; family Cellulomonadaceae; genus Luteimicrobium; species Luteimicrobium subarcticum. The sequence continues at coordinate 76,925 of NZ_PGTZ01000008.1, forward strand.
CGACGCCGTCGAGAACGAGTCCTGACGCTCCCCGACGGGACCCGGTCGGGCGTGAACCGCCCGGACGACCTCGCGCGCAGCACCCCCGTGGTGCTGCGCGCGTGGTCGTCCGTGGGCGTACCGCGAGTGGCTCCGCCCGGACAACGAGTGGCACCGCTGGGACGGCCCCTACTACCCGGTGCCGACGGACGACGAGGCGGACGCGCTCGCGGCGCGCGCGGGCGAGCGCCCCGGGCCGGACCTGCCGCCGTCGCGCCTCGTCGTCGACGTCGGAGGGCGTCTCGTGGGCGTCGTCTCGTGGTACTGGGAGTCCGTCGAGACGCAGTGGGCGCGTATGGGCGTCACGGTCTTCGACCCCGGCCTGCGCGGGCGGGGCATCGGGCGTGCGGCGCTGTCCGCGTGGACGTCCTCCCTGTTCGGCGCGACGGACTGGGTGCGCCTCGACCTCGCGACCTGGTCCGGCAACGCGCCCATGATCGCGGTCGCGCGGGCGCTCGGCTTCGTGGAGGAGGCCCGGTTCCGTCGCGCACGGGTCGTGGACGGCGTCCGGTACGACGCGGTCGTCATGGGGGTCCTGCGTGACGAGTGGCGAGGATCGCACGGCGTGGCGGCGCGTGCTTGACTGACCGCGTGAGCGGACGTGTCGAGGTGGTCGCGGGCCCGATGTTCGCGGGCAAGACCGAGGAGCTGCTGCGGCGTGTGCGCCGCGCGGAGGTCGCGGGTCGTCGGGTCGAGGTCGTGTCACACGCGCTCGACACCCGGCGCGGGGCCGGCCAGGTCAGCTCGCACGCCGGTGCGGCCGTCCCCTCGCGGGTCGCGGACCGCGCGGAGGAGGTGGCGACGGGTCGTGACCCGCGCACCGAGCTCCTCGCCGTCGACGAGGCCCAGTTCTTCGGCCCGGAGCTCGTCGACGTGGTGGAGCGGCTCGCGGACGACGGCCTCGTCGTCGTGGTTGCGGGCCTCGACGTCACCTACGACGGTCGCCCGTTCGAGCCGGTCGCGACGCTCTCCGCGCTCGCCGAGCGGGCGGACCGGCTCCTCGCGGTCTGCACGGTGTGCGGGGAGGACGCGCCGTTCCACGTCCGGGTCGTGGCCGACCACGACGACCCGTCGTCGGCGACGGTCGCGGGCCACGTGGGCGGCGCCGAGAAGTACCAGGCGCGGTGTCGCGAGCACTTCGACCCGGTCCCCGGTCCGGCGCCGTGGCGTCGCGTCTGAGGGCGACCGGTCACGACGGGGGCAGCGGCACGAGCCGGTCCGGGCGCGCGGGTTTGATCTGCGTGCCCGCTTCCCGTAACCTGGTGTGTCGGTGCGCTCACACATTCGTTGCGCACCGGTCCCCGTGTGCCCATGGCTCAGGTCGCACTCGCACGCCGCGGCGTGTCGCAGTCCCCAAGCCGACCGTCCATGACGAGCACGCCAAGACTAGGAGAGATGAGCAGCAACGTGGTGTACGCGATCGTCAAGGCTGGTGGCCGCCAGGAGAAGGTTTCCGTGGGCGACATCGTCGTCGTGGACCGTCTGAAGGCCAACGAGGGTGACTCTGTCGAGCTCGCCGCGATCCTGCTCGTCGACGGGGAGAAGGTGACCACCGACATCGAGAAGCTCGCGAAGGTCAAGGTCACCGCCGAGGTCGTCCGGGACGAGAAGGGCCCGAAGATCACGATCCTCAAGTACAAGAACAAGACCGGTTACCGCAAGCGCCAGGGCCACCGTCAGCAGCTGACGCGCCTCAAGGTCACCGGCATCAAGTGATCTTCCGGTCGCTGCGCCCGACCAGCTCGGTGCGCAGCGGCACCCGGAACCTTCTTACTGACGACTTCAAGAACGAGAGCAGGTAGAGACATGGCACACAAGAAGGGCGCGAGTTCCTCGCGCAACGGTCGTGACTCCAACGCGCAGCGCCTCGGCGTCAAGCGTTTCGGCGGCGAGCAGGTCAAGGCCGGCGAGATCATCGTCCGCCAGCGCGGCACGCACTTCCACCCCGGCAACAACGTCGGCCGTGGCGGCGACGACACGCTGTTCGCGCTGACCGCCGGCGCGGTCCAGTTCGCGACGCGTCGCGACCGCAAGGTCATCGACATCGTCCCGGCAGAGGCCTGAGCCTCTCCCGCACCCAGCTTCACCCCGAGAGGCGCACCGTTCGCGGTGCGCCTCTCGTCGTTCCGGGGCCGATCGCCCCGAGGTCCGTACGGACCGGAAGACCGGACCGGCGCATCGCGCCGTCCGCTGAGAGGATGACTTCATGGCGACGTTCGTCGATCGCGTGGTCCTGCACGCCCAGGGTGGCAACGGCGGCAACGGCTGCGCGTCGGTGCACCGCGAGAAGTTCAAGCCTCTCGGCGGTCCCGACGGTGGCAACGGCGGCGACGGCGGCAGCGTGATCGTGCGCGTCGACCCGCAGACCACGACGCTGCTCGAGTACCACCACAGCCCGCACCGGCGCGCCACGTCGGGGACGCAGGGCATGGGCGACCACCGCGCCGGCTCCACCGGGGGCGACCTCGTCCTCACGGTGCCGGACGGCACGGTGGTCCGCACCCGCGACGGCGAGGTCCTGGCCGACCTGGTGGGCTCGGGCGCGGAGGTCGTGGTCGCCGCGGGCGGACGTGGCGGCCTCGGCAACGCCGCGCTCGCGAGCCAGCGGCGCAAGGCGCCGGGCTTCGCGCTGCTCGGCGAGCCCGGCGACGAGCAGGACGTCGTCCTCGAGCTCAAGACCATCGCGGACGTCGCGCTCGTCGGCTACCCGAGCGCGGGCAAGTCGAGCCTCGTCGCGTCGATCTCCGCGGCCCGCCCGAAGATCGCCGACTACCCGTTCACGACGCTCGTGCCGAACCTCGGCGTCGTCCAGGCGGGCGAGACCCGGTACACCGTCGCCGACGTCCCCGGCCTCATCCCGGGCGCCAGCGAGGGCAAGGGCCTCGGGCTGGAGTTCCTGCGGCACATCGAGCGGTGCGCGGTCCTCGTGCACGTCCTCGACTGCGCCACGCTCGAGCCCGGTCGCGACCCGGTGAGCGACCTCGACACCATCGAGAGCGAGCTCGCCGCCTACGCCGGAGCGCTCGACGAGGACGGCGTCGAGGGCGGCCGGGTGCCGCTCATGGACCGCCCGCGCGTCGTCGTGCTCAACAAGATCGACGTGCCCGAGGCGCGCGAGCTCGCGGAGTTCGTGCGTGCTGACCTGGAGGACCGCGGGCTGCGCGTCTTCGAGATCTCGACCGCGAGCCACGAGGGCCTGCGGCCCCTGACGTTCGCGCTCGCCGAGGTCGTCACCGCCGCCCGCGCCGCCGCGCCCGAGCCCGAGGCCGCGCGCATCGTCCTGCGGCCCAAGGCCGTCGACGAGGCCGGGTTCACCGTGACCGAGAAGCGCGACGCCGACGGCGTGTACTACGAGGTCCGCGGCACGAAGCCCGAGCGCTGGGTCCGTCAGACGGACTTCAACAACGACGAGGCCGTGGGCTACCTCGCCGACCGCCTCGCACGCCTCGGCGTCGAGGAGAAGCTCTTCGCGACGGGGGCCGTGGCGGGCGACGAGGTGCGCATCGGCGCCGGCGTGGGTGCGGTCGTCTTCGACTGGGAGCCCACGCTGCTGACCGGTTCCGAGCTGCTCGGCGGCCCCCGCGGCACCGACCTGCGCCTCGAGGAGAACCTGCGCCCGTCGCGCAAGGAGAAGCGCCGCGAGCACCACGACCGTATGGACGCGAAGGCAGAGGCGCGCGCCGAGCTGTGGCACGAGCGCGAGTCCGGCCACTGGTCCGACCCGGCGGACGAGCCGGCGAAGGAGAAGCCTGCCCGTCGCGGCGCCGCCTCGGACGACCGCGCGTGAGCGCGACCGTCTCGCACGCCTCCCGGGCGGACGTCGCCGCTGCCCACCGCGTCGTCATCAAGATCGGGTCGTCATCGCTGACCGGTGCTGACGGCCACCTCGACGTGGAGGCGCTGCGGCGGCTCGTCGACGTCGTCGCGGACCGTCGCGCCGCGGGCAAGCAGGTCGTCCTCGTGACGTCGGGTGCCATCGCGGCCGGCATCGGGCCGCTCGGGCTGGCCGGCCGGCCCAAGGACCTCGCGACCGCCCAGGCGACCGCGTCCGTGGGCCAGGGTCTCCTGGTCGCGCGCTATGCGGAGGCGTTCGCGGCGCACGACCTGCGGGTGGGCCAGGTGCTGCTCACGGTCGAGGACACCGTCCGGCGCGGGCACTACCGCAACGCGCAGCGCACCCTCGAGACGCTGCTCGACCTGGGCGCCGTCCCGATCGTCAACGAGAACGACACCGTCGCCACCCACGAGATCCGTTTCGGGGACAACGACCGCCTCGCGGCCCTCGTCTCCCACCTCGTGCGCGCGGACGGGATGATCCTGCTCACCGACGTCGACGGGCTCTACGACGCGCCGCCCGCACGGCCCGGTGCGCGCCGCATCCCGGAGGTGCGCTCGCTCGCCGAGGTCGCCGACGTCGAGGTGACCGCGCGCGGCTCGTCCGTCGGGACCGGCGGCATGGTCACCAAGCTCGAGAGCGTGCGCATCGCGACGTCGTCGGGCGTGCCGGTCGTGCTCACGCGCGCCGACCAGGTCCGCGCGGCGCTCGCCGGTGAGGACGTCGGCACGTTCTTCGCCGTGACCGGCAAGCGCGCCTCGCGGCACCGTCTGTGGATCGGGTATGCCGCACGCGCCCGCGGCCGGCTCGTCCTCGACGAGGGCGCGGTCACGGCTGTGCAGGGGGGCCGCGCGTCGCTGCTGCCCGCCGGCATCACGGCTGTCGAGGGCGACTTCGACGCCGGTGACGTGGTCGAGCTCGCCGCCCCGGACGGCCGGGTCGTCGCGCGCGGCATCGTCGCGTTCGACGCCCCCGAGCTCCCGCAGCTCCTCGGTCGCTCCACGCACGCGCTGCGCGACGCGCTGGGGGAGGGGTACGACCGCGAGGTCGTGCACCGCGACGACCTCGTGCTCGTCCGCACCCGGCGCCCCGCCCGCGTCTGACGGCTGCACCCGCCTCGGACGTGCGCCCGTCTCGCGTACTGACACCGCGCTCCCGCGGCGTGGGCGGGCGCACGTAGGCTGGACGCATGTCCTCCGTGATCGATGACACCGCCCGCACGGCCCCCAGCCCCGGCACGCCCGGGACGCCGGAGCGGCCGTCGCAGCAGGGACCGGCAGCAGGGGCGGGCGACGTCGAGACCGCGGTGCGTGAGATCGCGCAGCGCGCCAAGGTCGCGTCCCGCACGCTCGCGACCGCGACGCGCGCCACCAAGGACGCGGCCCTGCACGCCCTCGCCGACGCGCTCGTCGCAGCGACCGACGAGATCGTCGCCGCCAACGCCCAGGACCTCGAGAACGGGCGCGCCCGCGGCATGGCGGACGGCCTGCTCGACCGGCTCGCGCTCACCGGCGAGCGCATCGTCGCCATCGCCGACGCGTTGCGCGCCCTCGCCGGGCTGCCCGACCCCGTCGGCGAGGTCGTCCGCGGGCAGACGCTCCCCAACGGTCTGCGCCTGCGCCAGCTCCGCGTGCCGATGGGCGTCGTCGGGATGATCTACGAGGCGCGGCCGAACGTCACGGTCGACGCCGCCGGGCTCGCGCTCAAGAGCGGCAACGCCGTCGTGCTGCGCGGGGGGTCCGCCGCCGCCGAGTCGAACACCGTGATCGTGCGCGTGCTCGGTGACGCGCTCTCGGCCCAGGGCCTGCCCGCCGACCTCGTTCAGTCCATCGACGCCTACGGGCGCGAGGGTGCGGTCGCCCTCATGCACGCGCGCGGCCTCGTCGACGTGCTCGTGCCCCGCGGTGGTGCGGACCTCATCCAGACCGTGGTGCGCGAGGCCACCGTGCCCGTCATCGAGACCGGCGTCGGCAACGTCCACGTCTACGTGGACGCGTCCGCGGACCACGACGCGGCGCTCGCGATCCTGCTCAACGCCAAGACGCAGCGCGTCGGGGTGTGCAACGCCGCCGAGACGCTGCTCGTGCACGCCGACGTCGCACCCGCTTTCCTCCCGGAGGCGCTCCGGGCGCTCGCGGGCGCCGGCGTGGTGCTCCACGGCGACGACGCGGCGGCCGCGCTCGCCCCTGAGGGCGTCGACGTGCTGGCGGCGACCGACGACGACTGGGCGACCGAGTACCTGGCGCTCGAGCTCGCGGTCCGCGTCGTGCCCGACCTCGACGCCGCGCTCGAGCACATCCGGACGTGGTCGTCCGGTCACACCGAGGCGATCCTCACGCGCGACCTGGCGTCGTCGGAGCGGTTCGTCGCCGAGGTCGACTCGGCGGCCGTCATGGTCAACGCGTCGACGCGCTTCACCGACGGCGGTGAGCTGGGCCTGGGCGCCGAGATCGGGATCTCGACCCAGAAGCTCCACGCTCGCGGTCCGATGGGGCTCGCCGAGCTCACGACGACGAAGTGGGTCGTGCACGGTGACGGTCACGTCCGGCCGTGAGCGCGGCGCGCCACCGTCAGCGTCGCAGCAGGTCGGAGGCCCGCAGCGGGCCCGGACGGGTCCGGTCAGAGGCTCGTGAGGGTTTTCCGGAGGGGACTGGACGGTCGTCCAACTCGTGAGAGACTGGGTCCCGCCCCGACGCCGTAGGTGTCAGGTTCATCATCCGTCCGATGAGCGTCATGGGACGGCGGTCGACAGGAGGTCACGTGTCCGTAGCAGCCACGATCGCAGCCGAGGGCGACAAGATCGTCAACGAGCTCCCCGCGTCCCCGTACGTGTACGGGGCCACGGCCATCGTCGTCCTCCTGTCCCTGCTCGGCATCACCTACGCGTTCCGCAGCGTCGGCACGCGCCACCGCTGACGCGTCGCGCGCCGATGGAGCCTCCGACACATCCCGACGCCCGATGACGGCAGCGCCCCCGGGGCCCCTGGGGACCCAGCGGTCCCTGCGACTCGGTGTGATGGGCGGGACCTTCGACCCGGTCCACCACGGTCACCTGGTCGCGGCGAGCGAGGTCGCGGCGCGGTTCGACCTCGACGAGGTCGTCTTCGTCCCGACGGGTCAGCCGACGTTCAAGCAGCACCAGCAGGTGACGCCCGCGGAGCACCGGTACCTCATGACCGTCATCGCGACCGCGTCCAACCCGCGCTTCACCGTGAGCCGGGTCGACGTCGACCGCGGCGGTCTGACCTACACCGTCGACACCCTGCGCGACCTGCACCGGGAACGTCCCGGCGCCGAGCTGTTCTTCATCACGGGCGCCGACGCCATCGAGCAGATCCTGCGGTGGAAGGACGTCGACGAGCTGTTCCGGCTCGCGCACTTCGTCGCCGTGACGCGTCCGGGGCACGTGCTCGACCTCGAGGGTCTGCCGCGGGACCGCGTGACGATGCTCGAGGTTCCCGCCCTGTCGATCTCGTCGACCGGGGTCCGTGAGCGCGCGAGCAACGGTCTGCCCGTCTGGTACCTGGTGCCGGACGGTGTCGTCCAGTACATCAACAAGCACGGTCTGTACGAAGGTCCTGGAGAATGAGCGACAACATCGGATCCGGCGGTTCGACACCCCTGACACGACGCGAGCTGCGCGAGCGCGAGCAGGCTGCGCAGGTGGCCCGCGAGGCGCGCGAGGCAGAGCGCCTCGAGGCGCAGCGCGCCGCCGAGCGGCGCGCGACGCTCGAGCGTCTCGCGCGTGAGCGCTCCGCGCAGGGCTCGGCACCGCGCCCGGCCTCCACAGCCGCGGGCGTCGGCGTCCGTCCCGCAGCACCGCCCGCACCGGCGGCGCCGGTCGCCCGCACCCCTGCGCCGGCACCGGCGGCGACCACCCGCCGGTCGACGCGGCCCGACGGGCAGACGACGACGCACGCGCCTGTCGTGCGACCGCCTGCGGGCGCCGCGGGCACCCGCTCGGTCGACGCGACCGGACGGCTCATGCCCGTGCAGCCCGTGCAGCCGCCGACCCCGGCGCCCGCCGCCCAGCGTCCGGCTGCGCCCGAGCGGACGTCGATGCGCGCCGCGCCGAGCCGGACGCCGCCGAGCGGGTACGGCACGACGCCCGCACCGGCCGGTCGTGACGCCGGACGGCCCGCGCTGCAGCGCGCCGACGGTGCGGCTCCTCCCACGTGGGGGTCCACGAGCGAGGCGTCTGTGCCGCGGCAGTCCGCGCGTCGCCCGGCACCCGGGGTGGCCGCGGCCGCACCGTCCCCGACGGCGCCCGCCGCACCTGCCCCCGTCGCGTCCTCGACGCCCGCGTGGGCGGCGCAGCCGATGACCGTCGCGCCCTCCTGGGCGGCGCAGGACGCCGTCGTCGAGCCGGCACCGAGCTTCGCGCCGGCCTCCGCCGGCGCGCACGAGGACGTGCCCGCGTGGGGCGACCTCACCGGCGGAACCGCGGCGGAGGCCGTCCCGGCACGCCGCCGACCGGCAGCACCCCCGGAGGACGAGTACGACGACGAGGACGTCGCGCCGCACCACCGGTACACGTGGCTGCACTACATCATCCTGGTGGCCGTCGCGTTCGTCCTCGGCCTCCTCATCTGGGAGCTCATCTCCCACGGCACGGCCAGCAACGCGGCGGCGGCCGGGATCGACCCGGTCACCGTCCACACCTTCACGATCGGAGACACCCGATGACCGCGACCGACCGCGCCGTCGAGCTCACGCTCGCTGCGGCCCGCGCCGCCGCCGACCTCAAGGCGGCGGAGATCATCGCTCTCGACGTCAGCGAGCAGCTCGTCCTGACCGACGTGTTCCTCATCGCGTCCGGCACGAACGAGCGCCAGGTCGGCGCGATCGTCGACGCCGTCGAGGAGGCCCTCCACAAGCTGGGCGCCAAGCCGCTGCGCCGCGAGGGCAAGGGCGAGGGTCGCTGGGTCCTCATCGACTTCGGCGACGTCGTCGTGCACGTGCAGCACCAGGACGACCGCGTCTACTACGCGCTCGAGCGCCTGTGGAAGGACTGCCCGGTCATCGAGATCCCCGCCGAGGTCCTCGGCGCCGCCCCCTCGGGCGAGTGACGGGACGGCCGCCCGCGGTGAGCGCCCGGACCCTCGTGCTCGTCCGGCACGGCCGGACCGCGTGGAACGCGGCGGGACGCCTCCAGGGGCAGACCGACGTGCCGCTCGACGACGTCGGGCGCTGGCAGGCCGAGCGTGGCGCGCGGTCTCTGTTCCTGCGCCACCAGGCGTCGCTCGTCGTGAGCTCCGACCTGTCCCGGGCAGCCGACACGGCGCGCGCGTACGCGGAGGCGGCGGACGCGTCGCTCGTCCTCGACCCCAGGCTGCGGGAGCGCGGCTTCGGGAGCTGGGAGGGCCTGACGAGGGACGAGATCGACGCGGGGTGGCCCGAGCAGGCCGCCGCGTGGCACCGCGGCGAGGAGCCCCGGGGGATCGGGGTCGAGTCCAAGTCCGCGGTCGCAGCCCGCATGGTCGACGCGATCCTCGAGCACGCCGCGACTCTCGACCCCCGGCGCACGCTGACCGTCGTGTCCCACGGAGCGGCGATCACGGTGGCGCTCGCGCAGCTGCTCGGTCAGGACGCCGGGACGTGGCGCGGCATCGCCGGCCTGCACAACGTGCACTGGTCCCAGGTCGTCCGCAGCAGCCCCGGAACGGACCCCGAGTGGCGCCTCGCGACGCACGACGCCGGCCCCGACATCGCCCTCGACGAGTGGAACTCGGGGCCCCAGGACCAGGGCGACGACGCCGATTGGATTTCTGGCCAGGAATCCGCCTAGACTGACGACGCTCCGCAGGACAGGGAGTGCAACACCTTCGGGGCTGTGGCGCAGCTGGTAGCGCACCTGCATGGCATGCAGGGGGTCAGGGGTTCGAGTCCCCTCAGCTCCACCGAAGACGAAGAGCCCGGCCATCGGCCGGGCTTTTTTCGTTGCTGCTGGCGTGCACCGCGGCGCCGTTCAGAGCGGGTCGACGTCACCGTCGACGTAATACCAGCGGCCCTCTTCGCGCACGAAGCGCGATCGCTCGTGGAGCACCCCGATCCCGTCGTCGGTGACGTAGGTGGCGCGGAACTCGACGACGCCTGTCGCGTCGTCCGGGCCGCCGTCCACGGTGTCGACGACCTGCAGGCCACGCCAACGCGGGTTGTCGTCCAGGTCGAGGTCGTCCGGGCGCGTCGACCGGTGCCACGTGGCGACCAGCCACGGGACGTCGCCGTCACGGAACGCGGCGAAGCGCGAGCGCATGAGCTCTTCGGCGGTGGTCGGCTGGTCGCGCACCGGCCCAGCATGGCACGGGTCGGCGAAGCTCTTCCCGGTCTCGCCAGGCGCGGAGGTCACGCCCTGCGCTGCGGCGCCGCGCTGACGTCCACCCTCGCCGCGTGCGGAGGATCGCAGGCGGCGAGCCCCGGCGCGACGACGACATCCACGCACGCCGCCCCTGCCGGCGCGGGCTCCTCGAGCGAGACGGGCGGGTCGGGCGGCTCGTCGGGGAGCCGGACGTCGACAGCGGCGCGTTGCAGTGCCGACGACGTCGCGGTCTCCCTCGCGGAGGGCGAGGGCGAGGGCGGCGCGGCCGGGAGCACGCTGCCCTACCTCGTCACGAAGAACACGGGCGCGGACGCGTGCCTGCTGCAGGGGTGGCCCGGGGTGGCTGCGCGTCGACCTGCCGGGAGAGAAGGCCTCAGTGTTCGTCCGGCCAGCGGGACTCACGGCCCGCCGGGACCCGAAGGTCCAGCTCCTCACGGTCCAGGCGTTCCTGCCGGGTGCGTCGTGAGCGAGCCTGCCGCCGACCTCATGCCGTGCGGGAGCCCCACGTCGCGTTGAGCCCCGCCTGGTAGTAGACGGGGTAGAGGGAGAACACGAAGACCAGGAGGAGCCCGATGCCGGGGGAGACTGGGGCCGGGACCCGGGCGAGGCTCTGGGCGTGGGCGATGCGCTTGCCGGTGTTGTAGATGCTCACCCACGCGACGATCGGGACGAACAGCGAGAGGACCGCGAGCCCGGGGTTGACCTGGATCGAGCGGTCGTACGCCGCGACCTCCTTGTTGATCTTGTAGTACCAGACGAGCAGGTAGATCCCGAGGGTCACGATCGCGAGCAGCCACACGGCGATCGGCCCGCGCGCCTTGCCGACCGGCCCGACGGTGCCGACGCTGCCGCCGGCGTCCGGTGCTGCGACAGGCGCTGCGAGGGGACCGTCCGCTGCAGCGGGAGCCTCTGGTGCGGCGGCTGCGGTGACGTCGGGCAGCGAGCCGTCCTCGGGCCCCGGTGGTGTCGTCATGGCACCGAGGGTAGGGCCGGACCGCCCCTCCGTCCCGTCAGGAGCGGGTGAGAAGCGTGATCGCCTCGTAGTGCTTGGTCTGCGGGAACATGTCGAGCACGCGCGCCTGCGCGGGCCGCAGGGACGGCATGACCGCGAGGTCGCGCACCAGCGAGTCGACGTTGCACGACGAGTACACGACGTGGCGGGCCCGCGACCGCTCGAGCCAGCCCGCGAGCTCCGCGCCGATCCCGCGCCGCGGCGGGTTGACGACGACGAGGTCGGGGGCGTCGTCGGGTGACGACGCGAGGGCGAACGCCGTGGCGTCGCCCGCCTCGAAGGTGGCGGCCAGGCCGGCATCAGCCGCGGACCGCGCGGCCGCGACGACGGCCTCGCCGCTCGTCTCGACGCCGTGCACGGTGCGCCCCGAGCCGGCCGAGCCGCCGGCAGGTGTCGCGACGTGCAGCGCGAACCCGCCGACGCCGCAGTACAGGTCCCAGACGGACGCGGGCGACGCGTCGTCGACCCAGGTGGCCGCCTGCTCGTACAGTGCGCGGGCGACCAGGGTGTTCGTCTGGAAGAACGACTGGGGGCGCAGGTGGAGCGTCACGCCGCCGAGCCGCATGGGCAGCGTCTCGGCGTCGGTGAGCGGGATCTCGAGGTCGCCCTCGAGGACGGCCTTGTGCTCGGGCTGGACATTCACCGACGCGGCGACCAGGCGGGGGAGGGCGGCCTGCAGCGAGGGCAGGTGCTTGCGCAGCCGGGACACGGCCTCCTGGGAGCGGAGCACGAACCGCACCATGAGCTCGTCGTCGGGCGACTGCGTCACGATGACGTACTTCGCCTCGCCGCGGCGCGCAGGGACGTCGTACGGGGCCACGCGGGCGCGGGCGAGGATCCGGGCCAGGGGCGCGAACGTGGCCTGCAGGCTCGCGGGGTAGAGGCCGCAGTCGGTGAGGTCGATGCCGTGGCCGTCGTGGTCGAGGATCCCGAGCACGGGCTCGTCGACGGTGCCGGCGACGACCATCTTGGCCTTGTTGCGGAACCCCGACTCCGGCCCCGAGACCGGGGGGAGCCACCTCGGCTCGTCGGTCCCGAGGGTCGCGGCGTGCGCGGCGAGCAGGGTGCGGCAGTGGGCGTCCTTCGCGGCGAGCTGCGCGTCGTACGGCTGGCCCATGAGGGTGCACGACCGGCAGCGGTGAGCGTCGAAGTGGGGGCACTGCACGTCTCGACTCTACGGGAATGCGCGCCGCCGGCTCGTCGTTATGACACTCAGACGAAAGGATTCGAGGAGGTCCACATGGCACGACTGGCATCGCGGGTGGAGTTCGAGAACGACCTCGGCGAGACGGTGAAGTACGTCCGGCACCCGAGGGGGCTCGGGCTCGTGTCCCCTCGCGCCGTCGCGCACGCGACCGCTGACATCGCCCAGACGGCCTACGTCGAGACGGGTGCCCGCGTCGGCAAGGACGCCCGCGTCGGCAAGGGTTCCTGGGTCGACCACGACGCGGTCGTCGAGGACGGCGCCGTGGTCGGCAGCAACGTCCACGTCGGTGCCTGGTCGCACCTGGAACGGGGCGCACGCGTCGGCCGTGGTGCGCGGTTGGGGGAGCGGGTCGTCGTCGAGCGCGGTGCCCGGGTGCCCGACGACGCGATCGTCGAGGCCGGCACGGTGGTGCCGCGCTCGCGCCACACCGTCCTGCGCCGGGATGAAGGCGAGCGGCACCACTGGGGCACGGCCGCCTGACGGTCCGACGACACCTCAGCGCGACGCCGCCAGCGACGAGAGCGGGCCGGACCGGACCGGCGGGGTGACCCAGCGTGCGGTGAACCGTCCCGCCGCCGCTCACGGCCACCGGGACGTCCCCCTCGGTCACGTGCCACCCCGGTACCGCCGGGTCGAGGGCCGCCACCACGTCGTCGTGACCCGGCTCGCCGGGTGGGCACGGTGGGCATGGCCCGACGATAGGCGCGCACCGGCGCGTGCCACGACCGGGGCACCCTATTCATAAGGGTAGGCTTACCTCTGCTCCTGTGGTCGCCTCGCGACCGCATCCCCGTCCGAGGAGAACACCCCGATGTCGTCCCCGATCCGGCGCGCCCCGCGCCGCCTCGCCGCCCTCGCCGCCGGCCTCGTCGTCGGCGCGCTCGCGCTCACCGGCTGCTCGTCGTCCGACGACGACCAGCCCGCCTCGACCGCCACGGGCGCCGCGTCCGACGCCTTCCCGGTCACGATCGACGGAGCGCTCGGCAGCGCCACGATCGACAAGCAGCCCGAGCGCGTCGTCACCTGGGGCTGGTCCGCGCAGGACGCCGTCCTGGCGCTCGGCGTCGTGCCCGTCGCGATGCCGAAGTACACCTACGGCGGCGACGCGAACGGCGTGCTGCCCTGGGACGCCGACCAGATCACGAAGCTCGGTGCGCAGACCCCCACGCTGCTCACCGGCCAGGACACCAACGAGATCCCCTTCCAGCAGATCGTCGCCGCGAAGCCTGACGTGATCCTCGCGCCCTACTCGGGCATCACCCAGGACGACTACGACAAGCTGAGCAAGATCGCCCCGACCGTCGCGTACCCGGAGAAGCCGTGGGCGACGACGTGGCAGGACCAGACGACGATCATCGGCAAGGCGCTGGGCAAGTCCGCCGAGGCGGAGAAGCTCGTCGAGCAGACGAACGCGCACGTCGCCGACCTGGCCGCGAAGTACCCGGTGCTCAAGGGCAAGTCGTTCGTCTACGGGTCGAACAACGACCCGGGTCAGCTCAACGTCTACCGGGCGAGCGACCCGCGCGTGCAGCTCCTCAACCAGCTCGGGCTCGTCAACAGCCCCAGCGTCACGGACCTCGACCCGAATCCGGACGACGGCTCCTACTTCTTCCAGGTCTCGTACGAGAACGTGTCGAAGATCGAGACCGACCTGCTGGTCGCCTACTTCGACGACCAGGCCGCGGCGGACACGTTCGCGTCCGACCCGCTGATCGCCGCGATGCCGTCCGTGAAGTCCGGTGCGTTCGCGCCGATCGTCGGGCAGTCGTTCGTCATGGCGTCGAGCGCTCCCACGGTCCTGTCGATGCCGTGGATGCTCGACCAGTACGTGCCGCAGCTCGCCGCCGCTGCCGAGAAGGTGAAGTAGCGTCGGGTCGTGCCTCGACAGCCTGCCCGGGCCACGCCCGGGAGCACCACGGGAGCGGTGCCCGCCCAGCGGGCGCCGCTCCCGTCCGGCGTGCGCCGACGTCGGCTCGTCCTGGGGCTCGTCGGGTGCCTCCTGGCGCTCGCGGCCGTGCTGGTCCTCTCGCTCATGGTCGGCGCGAACGCGCTGCCGCCGAGCGACGTGTGGCACGCCCTGTGGCACTACTCGCCCGACGACCAGGCGTCGCTGATCGTCGTCAACAGTCGTCTCCCGCGGACCCTCGTCGGGCTGCTCGCCGGCGTGGCGCTCGGCCTCGCGGGGACCGTCATGCAGGGCCTCACGCGCAACCCGCTCGCCGACCCCGGCCTCCTCGGCGTGAACGCGGGGGCGTCGCTCGCCGTCGTCCTCGGGATCGCCGTCTTCGGGGTCACCAGCGCCGCCGGCTACGTCCCGTTCGCGTTCGTCGGCGCGGCGCTGGCGTCGGTCGCCGTGTACTCGGTGGCGTCGCTCGGCCGCGAGGGCGCCACACCCGTCAAGCTCGCGCTGGCCGGCGCCGCGGTGTCCGCCGCGCTCGGGTCGCTGGTCACCGCGGTCCTGCTCACCGACGCGCAGGCCCTCGACCAGCTCCGCTTCTGGGAGGTCGGCGCGCTCGCCGGACGCGACATGGACGTGGTCCGGCAGGTCGCCGTGCCGATCGCGGTGGGCGCGGTGGTCGCGCTCGCGCTCGGGCGCGCCCTCAACGGGCTCGCGCTCGGCGAGGACGTCGCCCGCGCGCTCGGCCAGCGCATCGGGCTCGTGCGGGTCGTCGCGGCCGTCGCGATCGTGCTGCTCTGCGGGTCCGCGACCGCGGCCGCCGGACCGATCGCGTTCGTGGGCCTCATCGTCCCGCACGCGGCGCGGCGCGTCGTCGGTACCGACTACCGCTGGATCCTCGTCTTCTCAGCCGTGTTCGCACCCACGCTGCTCGTCGCCTGCGACGTCATCGGCCGCGTCGTCGCGTACCCCGGGGAGCTGCAGGTCGGCATCGTGACCGCCGTCGTCGGCGCCCCCCTGTTCATCGCGCTCGTGCGCCGCCGCGGTGGGGTGTCGTTGTGAGCGCCGCAGCGAACGTCCCGGAGGGCGCAGGGACGGCGGCGGGTCCGGGAGCGTCGACGGTGTCGAGGGTCCGTGCCACACGCGTCGCGCGCCGCGCCCGCAGCGTCCGCGTGGCCGTCGTGCTCGCAGTCCTGCTCGTGCTGGCGTGCGCGACCTCGCTCTGCCTCGGCGACGCGGGCCTCAGCCCCGCGGACGTGGCGCGCACGCTCGTCGGCCAGGGCGACGCGCTCACGGACTTCGTCGTCTTCGACCTCTCGTTGCCGCGCCTGCTCACGGCCGTCCTGGTCGGCGCCTGCCTCGCGCTGTCCGGCGCGATCTTCCAGTCCGTCGTGCGCAACCCGCTCGCGAGCCCTGACATCGTCGGCATCACGGCGTCCGCGAGCGCCGCCGGCGTCATCGGGATCGTCCTGCTCGGGCTGAGCGGCCTGGTGCTCTCGGGCTTCGTGCTCGCGGGGACGGTGTGCGCGGCCGTGGTGATCTATCTGCTCGCGTGGCGGTCGGGGCTGTCGGGGTACCGGTTCGTGCTCGTGGGCATCGGGGTCGCGGCGATCGCGTCGGCCGTCGTGTCGTACGTCCTGACGCGCAGCTCGCTGACGGACAGCCGGGACGCGCTCGTCTGGCTCACGGGCAGCCTCAACGGTGCGACGTCGGAGAAGCTCGCCGTGCTCGCGCTCGGTGCGGCCGTGCTCGTGCCGCTCGCGCTCGCGCAGGCGGGCGCGCTCGAGCAGCTCGAGCTCGGCGACGACACCGCCGCCGCGCTCGGGACGCGCGTGGAGCGCGGCCGCGCGCTCGCCGTCCTCACGGGCGTCGCGCTCGCCGCGATCGCCGTGGCGGCCGCCGGGCCGATCGTGTTCGTGGCGCTGTGCTGCGGGCAGATCGCGCGACGCCTCGTCCGGTCGGGCGCCCCCGCGCTCGTCGCGTCGGCCCTCGTGGGTGCGCTGCTCCTCGTCGTCGCCGACGACCTCGCCCAGTACGCCGTCCCGGGCACGGACTACCCCGTCGGGGTCGTCACGGGCATCGTCGGCGCGCCCTACCTCCTGTGGCTGCTCACGCGGACCAACCGGGCCGGGCAGGGCGGCTGACCATGGACGACACCCCTCAGACCGACCGGAAGGACCCCGTGGACACCACTGCGAGCGAGCCGACGGGAGCGGGAGCGAGACAGGGAGCAGCGGTCGCCCGTCACACCCTGGAGGCCCGCGACCTCACCCTCGCGTACGACGGTCGCGTCGTCGTCGACGGGCTGGGGATCGCGGTCGAGCCGGGAGCCGTGACGTCGATCGTCGGGCCGAACGCGTGCGGCAAGTCGACCCTGCTGCGCGGCCTGTCGCGGCTCTTGGCGCCGCAGTCGGGAGCGGTGCTGCTCGACGGGCAGGACGTCGCCACGCTCGGCACGCGGCGCGTCGCGACGGTCCTCGGCCTGCTCCCGCAGACGCCGACGGCCCCGGACGGCATCACCGTGGCCGACCTCGTCGGCCGGGGACGTTACCCCCACCAGGGCTGGCTGCGCCGCTGGACCACCGAGGACGACGAGGCGGTCGCCGAGGCGATGGAGGCGACGAGCGTCGCGGAGCTGGCCACGCGGCCGCTCGCCGAGCTCTCGGGCGGCCAGCGCCAGCGCGTGTGGATCGCGATGGCGCTCGCGCAGCGCACCGACCTGCTGCTGCTCGACGAGCCGACGACGTTCCTCGACGTCGCGCACCAGATCGAGGTCCTCGAGCTGCTGTCGGACCTCAACCGGGACCGCGGCACGACCATCGTCATGGTGCTGCACGACCTGAACCTCGCGGTGCGCTACTCCGACCGGCTCGTGGCCATGCGGGACGGCCGGGTCGTGGCGGCGGGGGAGCCTGACGCCGTGGTGACGGCCGAGCTGGTCGAGGAGGTCTTCGGGATCGGTGCGCTCGTCACGACCGACCCCGTGACGGGGGACCGGATGGTCGTCCCGCACGGACGCTCGCGCCGCGCCCGGTAACATTCCGGGGTGCCCACCGACTCGGTGACCCTGATCCTCGTCGCCGCGTGCGCGGCGCTCGCCCCCGTCCTCGCCCGCGGCGTCGGCCGGTACGCCCGCGTGCCCGTCGTGGTGTTCGAGATCTTGCTCGGCCTGCTCGTCGGTCCGGCGCTGCTCGGCTGGGCGCACCCCGACGCCGTCACGGAGGGCTTCGCCGACTTCGGTCTCGCGATGCTGTTCTTCCTCGCGGGCAGCGAGATCGACGTGCTCGGCATCCGGGGGCGTCCCTTCCGGACGGCCGTGATCGGCTGGCTGGTCTCGCTCGGGCTCGGCGTGGTGCTGGGCGCGGCGTTCGCGCCGTCCGCAGCCGCCGGCGTCTTCATCGGCATCGCGCTCACGTCGACCGCGCTCGGCACGATCCTGCCCACGGTCCGCGACGCCGGAGAGCTCAAGACGCCCTTCGGGCGGGCCGTGAGCGCGGTGGGGACCGTGGGCGAGTTCGGTCCCCTCGTGGCGATCTCGGTGTTCCTGTCGGGCCGCGCGCCGGGTCGCTCGACGGTCGTCCTGCTGCTGTTCGTCGCGATCGCCGGGCTGGCCCTGTTCCTCGCCGCACGTCACACGCACCCGCGCATGCACGCCGTCATCGAGGGCACCCTGCGCACGAGCGGCCAGTTCGCGGTGCGGCTCGTGCTGCTGGTGCTCGCGGTGCTGGTCGCGCTCAGCATCTTCCTCGACCTCGACATGCTGCTCGGCGCGTTCGCCGCCGGGCTCCTCTTCCGCACGCTCATGCGGGACGCGTCCCGCGAGACGCGTGAGCAGGTCGAGTCGAAGGTCGACGCGGTCGGGTACGGGTTCCTGGTGCCGGTCTTCTTCGTCTCGACCGGCCTGACGTTCGACCTCGACGCGCTCCTCGACAGCCCTCGTGCCCTCGTGCTCCTGCCCGTCTTCCTGGTGCTGCTCCTCGTCGTCCGGGGCGGGCCGTCCATGCTGTCCGCTCCCGAGGGTGCGGACCGCCGGGAGAAGATCTCGCTCGGTCTGTTCGGCGCCACGGGTCTCCCGATCATCGTCGCCGTCACCGCCATCGGCGTCGAGACCGGCGACCTGTCGTCCGCGACCGCAGCCTCGCTCGTGGGTGCAGGGCTGCTGTCCGTCCTGCTCTTCCCGCTCCTCGCGCTCATGCTCCGGGGCACCCGGCCGCGTGTGCGCGCGCAGGGCGACGACCTGGAGGCGCCCGAGGTGGCGTGACCCGCGCACGACGAAGGGCCGCCCCCGGACGGGGACGGCCCTCGTGTCTGTCGGTGCCGGTCAGTGGTCGAAGGCGTCCTTGACCTTCTCGCCGGCGCCCTTGATGTCGGAGCTCGCCTGGTCGGCCTTGCCCTCGGCGACCTTCTCGTCGTCGCCCGTGGCCTTGCCCCAGGCCTCCTTGGCCTTGCCCTTCGCGTCCTCCGCGGCGTTCTTGGTCTTGTCCTCGAAGCCCATCGTTCCTCCTCGTTCGACGTGTCTCGGACCGCGCCGACGGGTTTCCCGCCGACTCCTCGACCGTAGGACGAGGGGTGTCCCGACGCAGTCCGGGTGGGCGCCGGCCCGGGTCGAGCAACCGTCGACGTGCGTCGGGGCGGCGTCCGGTCTAGCCGCGCGTCGGTGGTCCCGCGTACGGTCGGAGCATGACCACGACGACGGTGGGGGACGTCCGCGAGGCGCTCGAGGACGGGTTCGCGCGGCAGCGCGGTGAGCTGGTGGCGCACTGCTACCGCATGACGGGCTCCGTGCACGACGCGGAGGACCTGGTCCAGGAGACGTACGTCCGGGCCTGGCGTGCCGCGGACGGTTTCGAGGGGCGCGCCTCGTTGCGCACGTGGCTGTTCCGGATCGCCACGAACGTGTGCCTGACGTTCCTCGAGGGCCGGTCGCGCAGGCCGCTGCCGTCGGCGCTGGGCCAGGGCGCGGCGGACCCGGCACGCGAGCCCGTGCAGGACCGCGCGGTCGACTGGATGGAGCCGCTGCCCGACGCGGTCCTCTGGTCCGAGCCGGCACCGGACCCGGCCGAGTCGGCCGCGACCCGTGACTCCGTCCGGCTCGCGTTCGTCGCGGCGCTGCAGCACCTCACGGCCCGGCAGCGCGCTGTCCTGCTGCTGCGCGAGGTGCTGGCATGGAGCGCCAAGGAGACCGCGGACGCGCTCGGCCTGACGGTCGCCGGCGTGAACTCGACGCTGCAGCGGGCGCGCGCCGCGATGGACCGTGAGGCGCCCGCCCAGGACGACCCGGCGCCCGTCGACGACCCCCGCACGCGCGACCTCCTCGAGGCGTACGTGCGCGCGTTCGAGGCGTACGACGTCGCCGCGATCGTGCGGCTGCTCGCGCACGACGTGCTGTGGGAGATGCCGCCGTACCCCGAGTGGTACGCGGGGGCCCCGCAGGTCGGGCGGCTCATCTCCACGTGGTGCCCGGCCAGCGGACCGGGGGACATGCGGCTCGTTCCCGCGGGCACCGCCAACGGCGTGCCGGCCTTCGGCCTCTACATGCGTGACGCCGACGGGGTCCACCGGGCGTTCCAGCTCCAGCAGGTGTGGCCCACCCCGGACGGTGACGTGTCACGCGTCATCGCCTGGTTCGACGTCGAGGCCCTGTTCGACCGGTTCGGTCTGCCGGCCGTGTGGGACGACGACGCTCAGGCGACCGTCGGCCCGGCGCCCGTGCGGTAGGAGGCCGCGAGCCGGTCGAGGCCCTCGTCGAGGGTGACTGCCGGCACCCACTGCAGGTCGTGCTGCGTGCGGCGCTGGTCGAACCAGTGTGCGGTCGAGAGCTGCTCGGCGAGGAACCGGGTCATCGGCGGCTCGTCGGCGCCAGGGCGCACGGCCCACGCGCGCTCCACGAGACCGCCCGCGAACCGGGCGACGGACGGGGGGACGGACCACGCCGGGGGCCGCACGCCCGCGGCGCGGCAGATCCCGGCCAGCAGCTCGGCGACGGTCCGCGGCTCGCCGTTCGTCACCACGTACGCGTTGCCGTGCACGGCGGGCGCCCGGTCCAGCGCGGCGACGATCGCCGACGCCGCGTTGTCGACGTAGGTGCTGTCGATGAGCGCCTGACCGTGCCCGAGCAGGGGGAGGCGTCCGGCGCGCGCCCGCTCCACGATGCGCTCCACGAGCTGCGTGTCGCCCGGTCCCCACACGAGGTGCGGGCGGACCACGACGACCCTCATCGCGGGGTCGTCCGCCGCGAGGGCGAGCAGCTCGCCCAGCGCCTTGGTGCGCGCGTACTCGCCGCGTGCGTGCGTGGGGTCCGCCGGTCCGGTCCCGTCGCCGACGATCGACGTGCCGGCGTGCGCGACCGACGGCGACGACACGTGCACGAACCGGGCCGCTCCCGCCGCGCCGGCGGCCTCGAGCAGGCGTGCCGTGCCGTCGACGTTGACCCGCTCGAAGTCCGCGGGCTCACCGGCGAGCGAGACCTTCGCGGCGAGGTGCACGACGGCGTCGACACCTGCGACGGCGGCGGCCACCGCGTCCGGATCGGTCAGGGAGCCGAGCGCGTCCGTCGCGCCCACGACGCCCGAGGGGCGGCGCTGGAACGCTCGCACGTCCCACCCCGCTGCGGCGAGGTCGCCGGCGACGGCCCGACCGAGCAGGCCGCTCGCGCCGGTCACGAGGACGGTGCCCGACCCGTTCACCAGACCGGCCCGGGCGACATCGACGCCGGTCGCGCCGTTCACGGGCGCGTCATCCGTCCGCCCGCGAGGATTCCCTCGGCCCACGCGGCGAGCGCGGACCGGTCGACCTTGGAGTTGTGCCGGATGTCGGTCGGGAGCCGGGGCACGACGAGCACCGCGGCGACCGGCAGCCCCACGGCGGCCCGCACCGTGCGGGCGAGCACGGGCTCCGCGAGCCGCACGCGGCGGGTGCGGACGGCGGGCTCGACCACCAGGACGAGCTGCTGCGTGCCGCGCGGCCCCACCCCGACGGCGGCGGCGCGCGCCACCGTGTCGAGCGCCTCGACACGCTGCTCGGGCCCGACGGGCGTGACCGGACCGGCCGCGGTCGTGAGCACGTGCGCGAGCCGCCCCTCGATCCACAGGCGGCCGTCCGCGTCGAGGTGCCCGACGTCGCCCGTGCGGTGCCAGCGCCCTGCCCCGCCCGGTGCCCGACCGCCGGCCGTAGCGGAGTCCGAGGGGGTCTCACGGACGGCGGCCCGGTCCGTGAGCCAGAGGCGGTCGTAGTGCGTCTTGAGGTGCGGCGCGCTGACGACGACCTCACCGGTCACCCCGCGCTCGTCCGCGGGTGCGCCCGTCGCGGCACCGGTGCCGTCGAGTGCGCTGATCCGCACCGCGACGTCCGCGACGGGCGCCCCGACGAGGACCCCGCCCGGCCCGTCGGGCTGCGCCGTGGCGATCTCGCCGAGCGACGCGTCCGTCATGAGCAGCCCCTCGGTCATCCCGTAGGGCGTGTGCGCGGACGCGTTCGGCATGAGGTCCTGCGCGGCGGCGAGCAGCGCGGGGGCGACGGGGGCGCCGGCGGACAGGAACGTCCGCACGCGCGCCAGCACGGCGAGCTCGGAACCGGTCAGGTCGTCCGCCGTCGCGACGGCGTTGGCGAGGGCGGCGGGCGACAGGAACACGACCGTCGCGTCGACGCGTGCTGCCGCGGCGGCCACGGCCCGTGCGGTGAGGGTGCGCGGCGCGGTGACGTCCATGTCCGGGGTGACGGAGCGCGCGCCGAGCGCCGGTCCGAGCAGGGCGAACGGTGCGAAACCGGCCACGAGGCCCGTGTCCGGTCCGACGTCGTACTGCTGGGCGAGGGCGTCACGGACCGCCGCGAGGGCGTCGTGCGTGTACACGACACCCTTGGCGGGTCCGGTCGAGCCGGACGTGAACAGGATCGCGGCCACGTCGTCGGGCGCGGGCGACGGGATGACGCCGCTGCCGGGCGCGGACGTGCCGTCGAACGTGTCGGTGAGGTCGACGGCGGCGCCGAGCTCGACGAGGTCCGCGAGGCACGCGTCCACGCCGAGGGCCCGCGCGGCGGCCGGGGCGAGCTGGTGCGTCGAGATGCGGCGGCCCGGCCAGCCGAGCGCACGGGCCGCGGTCAGCCCCGGCACCTCGCCGACCACGAAGCGGGGCTGGGTGCCTCGCACCGCGCGGGTCAGTCCGCGCACGCCGAGGCCGGCGTCCGCGACGACGACGACCGCGCCGACGCGCAGGCACGCGTACAGGACCGCCGTGAGGTCGGCACCTGGCGGGACGAGGAGCGACACCCGGTCGCCGGGTCGCACGCCGAACGCCACGAGGCCGGCCGCGAGCTCGCGCACCCGCCGGGACAGGAGCCGCCAGCTCACGATGCGCGGGCCGCCGGCGGCGTGCGTCGAGCCTCGCGGCGCCATCTCGACGAGCGCGGGGGTCGGGTCGTCGACGCGCTCGTCGAGGTGGTGCCACAGCGGCGGACGGACGGGCTGCTCGCCGGCGGGCCGGGCGCTCGCTGCGGTCGCGGTCGCGGTCGGCGACGCCGCGCCCTCGGCGTCGCCCAGCCCGAACGCGTCGAGCCAGGCGAGGATCGGGGCGACGTAGTCGACGTCCTCGGCGAGAAGGTGCCCGGCGCCCTCGTGGCGGTGGACCTGGGCGCCCGGGAGACGGTCCACGAGGTCCGCGAGGTAGCGGTCGCGGAACACGGGGTCGAGCGGTCCCCACTGCACGAGCGACGGAACGGTGAGGGCGCGCACGCCCTCGGCGACCCGGTCGAGCTCGGCGGCCGACGGGTGGTCCGGGGCAAGCGGGATGTCGGCGACGAACGCGCCGACGCCGCCGCGGCGCTCGGCCGTCCGGTAGGGCGCGCGGTAGGCGTCCTTGACGGCGCGGGGGAGCGACGGGTGCCCGAGCGCGAGGGTGGTCTCGAGGAACCCGGGCGTCGTGACGGTCGCGCGGCCCAGGACGCCGGAGGCGAGGGCGAGGCGCAGGGGGGCGGGGACGGCGGCGTCCTCGGGCTGGTGCACCGCGGTGTTGAGCAGCAGCACGCCCGCGAGGAGGTCGGGGTGGTCGACGGCCCAGCCGAGCGAGACGACGCCACCCCAGTCGTGGCCGAGGGTGACGACGGGACCGGTCAGGCGGTGCGGCGCGTGCTCGGCGGACAGTGCATCCGTCAGCAGGCCGAGGTCGCGCACGCGTTCCGGAAGCGTCCGCAGGGTGCCGGTGCGCTCCGAGAAGCCCATGTCGAGCTGGTCGACGGCCACCACGCGCCACCCGGCCTCCGCGGCGGGGGCGAGCAGCCGGCGCCACAGGTAGGACCACGTGGGGTTGCCGTGCACCGCGAGGATCGTGCCGCGCGCCGCGCCGCCGTTCCCGTCGCGCGCCGCGAGCAGGTCGGCGTTGTCGAGCAGGTGCCAGGTGCGCGGGGTGCCGTGCGCGTCGGGCGCGGTGACGAGCCGCGACCAGGCCGGGTCGAGGCCGTCGAGCGCGGGTGGCCGCTGCGCGGGGGCCGGGACGGATGCCGCGGCGGGGAGCCGGGACGCGGCGGGACGGGTGGCGACCGCGCTCACCAGGCCAGCTCGAGCATGGCGGTGTTGATGCCGGAGCCCACGCCCATGAGCAGGACGCGGTCGCCCGGGGTGAGCGTCGGCGCCTCCTGCGCGAGCGTGATCGGGATGGACGCCGGGCCGACGTTGCCGAGCGTCGGGTAGGTCGTGGGGACGCGGCTCGCGTCGAGGCCCACGGCCTTGACGAACGACTCCGTGTGGATACGCGACACCTGGTGGGTGATGTAGCGGTCCATGTCCTTCCAGGACCAGTGCGGCAGCGCCTCCTGCCAGGCGGACACGACGAGGTCGAGGCCGCCCTTGAGGAGCGCCTTCGCGTCGGTGAACATGCCCTCGACGCTGCCGACGCACAGGGCGTTGAACTGCGTCGCGGCGCGGGTCACGCCGCCGAGGATGCGGTGGCCCTTGGGGTGCGCGTCGGCCGGGCCGATCACGGCGGCGGCGGCGCCCGAGCCCAGCGTGAGGCTCGCGAACTCGCTCATGAAGTCCTTGCGCTTGATGCCGTCGCGCAGCAGACGCGTGATGGTGTTGCGCTGGACCTCGTCCGCGTCCTCGCCGTCGATGATGAGGGCGTACCGGATCTGGCCGGAGTCGATGAGCGACGACGCGAGGCTCATGCCGTTGACGAACCCGAGGCACGCGTTCGCGATGTCGAAGTTCAGGGCCGACGACGGCAGGCCCAGCCCGTGGTGCAGGCGCACGGCGACCGACGGCTCGAGGTGGGGGCGCGTCACCGACGTGTTGATGATCAGTCCGATGTCGTCGGCCGTGATCCCGGCCTCGGCGATCGCGCGGCGGCCCGCGTCGATCGCGGCCTCGTCGAACGAGCGGTCCGGGCCCCAGTTGCGGCGCTCGTACACCCCGGCCACGCGTTGCAGCAGACCCTTCGGCAGCCGCAGGCGCTTGAGCGCCGGGGCGAGCTGCGCGTCGATCTGCTCGGACGTGGTCACCTGGGGGGCGATGGTCGTGGCGACGGAGAGCAGAGCGACGTTGCTGTGCGTGGTCGTGGCGTTTCCGTCCAAGGAGGTCTCCCGGGTCGACGAGGGTGGTCGGTCGCGCGGTGTCCGTCGGGAAGTCCGTCGGGACGGAGGGGCGGCGGCCGCGGTGCGCACACAAAGGGGCTGGACCATCCTACGCGGGCGTAGGTTGGCTCGCCTGTGGCGGGGGAGTGGCGCGGGACACGTCGGCCCGTCGCGCTGTGCCGCCTCGGGGGTGGGCGGCGGGTGCTTGGATGACGGGGTGCTCAACCGTGCCGTGATCAAGCTCCTCGTGGGGTCTGCCGCGGCCGCCCGCGCGGAGGCGTACGTGGCCGAGGGCCGTGTCGTCGCCGTGGCTCGCAGCAAGGACGGGTCGCGAGTCGTCGGTCACGTCGTGGGGTCGAGCAACACCCCGTACGCGGCGGTCGTCGAGCTCGACGAGCACGGGACGCCCCGCTCGGGGCGGTGCTCGTGCCCGGTAGCGCACGACTGCAAGCACGTCGCGGCGACGCTGTTCGCGCTGCTGGCCCGGGAGGAGGGTGCCGCCGACGCGGGCGCCGGCTCGACCGGCACGGCCGCTGCGGACGCGGCGGCCCCCGAGTGGGAGCGCGCGCTCGCGCCGCTGCTCGGTCCGGGTGGTGACGCCCCCGGCGGTGGTGGTCGCGCGGCGGGGTCGGGCGCAGTGCGCGGGGCGCGCGCCCGGCTCGACGAGGTCGCGCTGCACGTCGAGCTCGTGCCCGCGGACGACCGCGCCCGGCGGCTGGCGGCGCGGACCGGGTTGCGGCTCGTGCCGCGCGTCGCGCTCCGCCCGCTCGTCCGGGGACGCAGCGGGCGGTGGGTCCGCACGGGCATCTCGTGGCGCGACCTGCGGTACCGCGACGGGACGGTGCCGGCCGAGCACCTCGAGGTGCTGCGGGCGCTCGACGGCCTCGCGGGCGGCGCCCGTCCGACGGCGTTCGCGTTCGACGCGCGCGAGCAGGTGCACGCCGACGAGCTCCCCGCGTCGGCGCTGTGGGCGCTGCTCGACGACGCCCGACGCGTCGGGCTGCCCCTGGTCGGCGCCGACCGCGCGCAGAGCGAGGTCGTCTGGACCGCCGCCCGGTCGGAGCTCGTGGTCTCGCGGGTCGCTGACGGCCTGCTGGTCGAGGCGGAGGTGCACGCCGACGTCCCGGCCGACGACCTCGACCCGGTGGGCCGGCCGGCCGGGGGTGTCGTCGGGACGACCGCCGACGGCGCGCTGCTGCTCGGGCGGCTCGCGACCGCGCTCGACGCCACCGCGACCGACCTGCTGCTGCGCGAGGCACCGCTCGTCGTGCCCGACGCCGACGCCCCCCGGTTCTTGCGCCGTGCGCTGCCGGCGCTCGCGCAGCGGTTCGACGAGGCGACGCTCGTCGGGGTCGCGCTGCCCGAGCCGCCGCGTCCTGTGCTGCTCCTGCGGGTCGTGCGGCACGCCGACCACGTCGCGCGCCTGTCGTGGCACTGGCGGTACGTGTCGGGCGAGCCGCCCGTCGTCGAGGCGACCTACCCGGCCGGGCACGGGGACTCGGGTGCGCGGCTCGCGGCCGCGCGCGCCGCGAGCGGCACGCCGGACGACGGCGTCCGGGACGTCATCCGCGAGCGCGCGGTCCTCGAAAGGCTCGACGGCCTGCTCACGCGCCCCGTCGAGGACGCCGAGCTGCGCGGGCTCGCGACCGCCGACTTCTTCGGCCTCGAGCTGCCGGACCTGGCGGCGCTCGCGGACGGCGACCCTGACCTCGAGATCGAGGCGGTCGTCGACCCCGACGCACCCGCCGACGTGGACTACCGCGAGGCGGCGGACGTCGAGGTCAGCGTCGAGATCGTCGGCGAGAGCACCACGCCGACGGGCGGCCGCGACTGGTTCGACCTGGGGGTGCTGATCCGGGCCGGCGGGCACCAGATCACGTTCGAGCAGGTGTTCCGGGCGCTCGCGACGGGCCGCTCGCGCGTCCTCCTGCCCGACGGCCTGCACTTCTCGCTCGACGACGAGCGCTTCGACCGGCTGCGCGAGCTGGTCGAGGAGTCGCGCGACCTGCAGGACACGATGGGCAAGGTGCTGCGCGTGGGCCGGTACCAGGCCGACCTGTTCGCGGCGCTCGACGCGCTCGGTCTGGTGGACGCGCAGGCGGGGGCGTGGCGGGCCGCGCTCGGTGGCCTCGCGGCCGGCGCCTCGCCGCGCCCGCTCGAGGCGCCCGCCGGGCTCGCGGCGCAGCTCCGCCCGTACCAGCAGGAGGGCTTCGAGTGGCTCGCGTTCCTCGCCGAGCACGGGCTCGGCGGGGTCCTCGCGGACGACATGGGCCTCGGCAAGACGGTGCAGACGCTCGCCGCGGTGGTGCACGCCCACGAGGTCGCGGCCGCCGCGGGGGCGCCGCGTCCTGCGCCCGTGCTGGTGGTCGCGCCGACCAGCGTCGTCGACATGTGGGAGACGGAGACGGCGCGGTTCGCGCCCGGCCTGCGGGCGGCCGCGGTGCGCGGCACGCGGGCGCGCCGGGGCGAGCCGCTCGGGGACACGGTGGCGGGCGCCGACGTCGTCGTCACGTCGTACGCACTGTTCCGGCTCGACGCCGAGGAGTACCGGTCGATCGCCTGGTCGATGCTCGTGCTCGACGAGGCGCAGTTCGTCAAGAACCGGCAGTCCGTGGTCTACAAGTGCGCGCGCGAGCTTCCCGCGGCCACGAAGATCGCGCTCACGGGCACGCCCCTCGAGAACAACCTCATGGAGCTGTGGTCGATCCTGTCGGTCGTCAGCCCCGGGCTGTTCCCCGACCCGTACCGGTTCTCGCAGTACTTCGCCGGCCCGATCGAGCGCGAGGGCGACGACGGGCGGCTCGCCGTCCTGCGCCGCCGCGTCGCGCCGTTCGTGCTGCGGCGCACCAAGGAGGCCGTCGCGAAGGACCTCCCGCCGCGCCAGGAGCAGATCACCGAGGTCGTGCTCGCGCCGCGCCACCGGCGCGCCTACGACCGGTACCTGCAGCGCGAGCGGCGCAACGTCCTCGGCCTGGTCGACGAGCTCGAGACGCACCGGTTCAAGGTGTTCCGGTCGCTCACCGTGCTGCGCCAGGCGGCGCTCGACGTGTCGCTCGTCGACGACGGGGGAGAGGTCAGCACCGGGAACCCCGCGGGGCCGCGCGGTGGCACCGAGATCCCGTCGTCCAAGCTCGACGTGCTGTTCGAGATGCTCGACGACGTGCTCGCCGAAGGCCACAACGTGCTGATCTTCAGCCAGTTCACGCGGTACCTCGGGCTGGTGCGCGACCGGCTCGACGACGCCGGCGTCGACCACGCGTACCTCGACGGCAGCACCCGGCGGCGCGCGGCGGAGGTCGCGAAGTTCACGTCCGGACGCGTGCCCGTGTTCCTCGTGAGCCTCAAGGCCGGCGGGTTCGGGCTCAACCTCACCGCCGCCGACTACTGCGTCCTGCTCGACCCGTGGTGGAACCCCGCCGCCGAGGCGCAGGCCGTCGACCGGGCCCACCGCATCGGGCAGACCCGGACCGTGATGGTGTACCGGCTCGTCGCGCAGGACACCATCGAGGACAAGGTCATGCGGCTCAAGGAGGCCAAGTCGGCGCTGTTCGCGAGCGTGCTCGACGGGGGGACGTCCGCGGCGTCGGGGCTCACCGCCGACGACGTGCGCGAGCTGTTGTCGTAGCCCCCGGCTCGACGCGCGGGCGGGTCGTGGGCGCGAACCGTGAAGGGTGGCGCGCCGCCCGCCCGCGCCGCCCCGCCGTGGACTACGTTCCGGTGCCGTGAGCACGCGTCCCCGCTGGTACCGCCGCCGCCCGATCCTTGCCGTCACCGCGGCTGCCGGCGTCGTCGCGCTCGTCACGGTCGCGGGCACGTACGCCGTGGTGCAGCTGTCGGAACGGTCCAGGGTGGTGTCGGTCGCGGACGCCCCGCACGCCGAGGTCGCGCTCGTCCTCGGGGCCGGGCTGACCGCCGAGGGCACGCCGACGCTCTACCTCGAGCGCCGGCTCGAGGCGGCCCGCCAGCTGTGGGAGCGTGGCGCTGTCGACGTGGTGCTCGTCTCGGGCGACAACTCCCGCACGTCCCACGACGAGCCCACCGCCATGCGTGACTGGCTGGTCGACCACGGCGTCCCCTCGCGCGTCGTCGTGCGCGACTACGCGGGGTTCGACACCCAGGACTCGTGCATGCGCGCCCGCGAGGTGTTCGGGGTGACGAGCGCGGTGGTCGTCACGCAGGACTACCACCTGCCCCGCGCCCTGTACGCGTGCGACCACGCAGGGCTCGACGTCCACGGGGTGGCCGTCTCCTCGTCGCTCGACGACCGCAGGACGATCGTCTACCGGCTGCGGGAGGTACCGGCGTCGCTCAAGGGCGCGTGGGACGCGCTCGTCCACGCCCCGCCGACGTACGGCGGCCACGAGACGTCCGTCGAGGACGTCGTCGCCCGCGCGGGCTGACCCGCCGGCGGCCGTCGAGGTCAGGAGGTCTTGCGGCGGCGCGCGGGAGCCTTGTCGTCCTTCGGTGCGCTCTTCGCGCGGGTGCTCGCCTTCGAGGTCGACGTCTTGCGGCGCGTCGCCTTCGGCTTCGCGTCCTCGGCGTCCTCGGCGTCGTCCGCAGCCGACGCCGACCCGCCGCGCTTCTTCGCGACCGACCGGCGCAGCGCCTCCATGAGGTCGAGGACCTCTCCGCCCGAGTCCTTGTCCTCGTCGTCAGCCTGGAACGACGCGACCGCGTCGCCCTTCTCGAGCTTCGCGTCGATGAGCTGCCGCAGCTCCGCCTGGTACTCGTCGACGTACGCCGACGCGTCGAAGTCACCCTCAAGGCTCTCGACGACGACCTGCGCGAGCTTGAGCTCCTTGTCGGTGACCTTCGCCTCCGACTCCAGCGCCGGGAACGACGCCTCGCGCACCTCGTCGTCCCACAGCAAGGCCTGCAGCACCAGGGCGTCGCCGTGCACCCGGAGGGCGCCCAGTCGGGTGCGCTGCCGTAGCGCGAACTGCACGATCGCGGTCCGGTCCGTCGACTCCAGCGTCCGGCGCAGCAACGTGTACGCCTTCGCCGACTTGTCCGACGGCTCCAGGAAGTAGCACTTCTCGAACCGGATCGGGTCGACCTGGTCGCTCGGCACGAACTCCACGACCTCGATCTCCCGGTTCCGTTCCGCCGGGAGCTTCTTGAGGTCGTCGTCCGACAGCATCACGACGTGCGTGCCGTCGTCGTACGCGCGCGCGATGTGCTCGTACGGGACGACCTCGCCGTCCTTCGCGCACCGCCGCTCGTACTTGATGCGACCGCCGTCCGCGTCGTGCACCTGGTGCAGGGGCACGTCGTGGGACTCGGTCGCGCTGTACAGCTTGACCGGCACGTTCACGAGGCCGAACGTCACGGCACCCGACCAGATCGCCCGCATTCCGCCAGTCTCGCCCGCGCGCGACGGCAGCGCATCCGGGCGACGATCGAGGTCAGGAGCGGCGCTCGGAGTGTTCCGGCCGCTGCCGGCTCGACACGAGGACGAGGAGGTGGGCGCCGCGTGCTGACCTCGCGCGACCACACGGAGCAGGTCGTCACCACCGGCGGCCACGACATCCGCCTCACCAACCTCGACAAGGTGCTCTACCCCGCGACCGGCACCACCAAGCGGGACGTCATCGAGTACTACGCCGCGATCGCTCCCACGATGCTGCCGCACGTCGTCGGCCGGCCCGTCACCCGCAAGCGCTGGCCCAACGGCGTCGACGAGCAGCCCTTCTTCCAGAAGAACCTCGGCGCCGGCACCCCGGACTGGGTCGTCCGGCACGACATCGAGCACCACCATGGGACGAATGCGTATCCGCTCGCGCAGGACGCCGCCACCCTCGTGTGGCTCGCCCAGATCGCGTCGCTCGAGATCCACGTGCCGCAATGGCGGTTCGGGCCCCGAGGCGCGAGGAAGAATCCCGACCGGCTCGTCCTCGACCTCGACCCCGGCGACGGCGCCGGCCTGCCCGAGTGCGTCGAGGTCGCCCACCTCGCCCGCGAGATCCTCGCCGACATGGGCCTCGACCCCGTCCCCGTCACCTCCGGCTCCAAGGGCATCCACCTCTACGCACCGCTCGACGGACGCCAGACCAGCGCCCAGGTCACCAGCGTCGCCCACGAGCTCGCCCGGGCCCTCGAGACCGACCACCCCGACCTCGTCGTCTCCGACATGAAGAAGGCCCTGCGGGGCGGCAAGGTGCTGCTCGACTGGTCCCAGAACAACGGCAACAAGACCACCGTCGCCCCCTACTCGCTGCGCGGACGCTCGCACCCCTGGGTCGCCGCACCGCGTACCTGGCGCGAGCTCACCGGCAAGGCCGCGGCCGACCTGCGCCAGCTCGACCACACCGCGGTGCTCGCGCGGGCGAAGCGGCGCAAGGACCCGCTCGCCGACCTCGACGCCGGACGCGTCGACGCCGCCGCCATCCCGTCCGACGACGACGCGGACCACGACGCGGACCGCCCGCCAGAGCGCGACAGCCTCACCGTCTACCGGTCCAAGCGCGACCCCGCCAAGACCGCCGAACCCGTCCCGGCCGCCGCCCCCACGCCCGGCGGGGACGACACCTTCGTCATCCAGGAGCACCACGCCCGACGCCTCCACTGGGACTTCCGGCTCGAACGCGACGGCGTCCTCGTGTCCTGGGCGCTCCCCAAGGGCGAACCCGTCGACCCCGGACGCAACCACCTCGCCGTCCAGACGGAGGACCACCCGTTCGAGTACGGCAGCTTCGAAGGCACCATCACGAAAGGCGAGTACGGCGCCGGGACCGTCACCCTCTGGGACACCGGGACGTACGAGACCGAGAAGTGGAGGGACGACGAGGTCATCGTCGTCCTGCACGGCGAGCAACGGGGAGACCGGAGGCTCGCCCTCATCCGGACGAAGGCCGCCGAGGGAGAAGGAGCGCACGGGGCGCCGACGTCGCAGTGGTTGATCCATCGGACGAAGTCGCAGGACGGGGTGTCTGGGGGGTCTGGGGCTGGGGCTGGGGGCGCCGGGGAGGACGTGTCGTCGTCGGGTCTACCATCCGGCCGCTCGTCCCTCGCGGCCTCCCGCCAGACCCGACCACGACCCGACGACGACAGCTCCTTCCCGGGTTCCTCGTCCGCGTCACCGTCGTCGTCGGCCACGGATTCCTCGGGGGGTGCTGCATCAGGCGGTTCTCGTCCGGCGTCCTCGTCCGCGTCACCGTCGTCGTCGGCCATGGCTTCCTCGGCGGAGGGTCGCGATTCCGGTCGTTCTCGGCGGTCGTCTGGGCAGTCGTCTGTTGCCGCGTCCTCGGCGCGGCGGGCATATTCGGCCATGCTCGCGAGCGCCGGGGTGGTCGGGGACGTCACCGGGCGGGGGGAGGGGGAGTGGGCGTTCGAGATGAAGTGGGACGGGATCCGGACCGTCGCGCGGGTCGTGCAGGAGGACGGGCGGACGCGCGTCACGATGACGTCCCGGAACGGGAAGGACCAGGACGTCTCGTACCCGGAGGTCGTGCAGGGGCTGGGTGACGCCGTGCGGGCGGACGCCGTGGTCGACGGGGAGATCGTCGCGCTGGACGCGCAGGGACGGCCGAGCTTCGGGCGGCTGCAGCAGCGCATGAACCTGGCCGACCCTCGCGAGATCCGCGCGGCGATGGACCGGGTGCCCGTCCACGTCTTCCTGTTCGACCTGCTCGAGGCGGACGGCGAGCCGCTCGTCGACCTGCCGTACCGCGAGCGACGGGAACGGCTCGAGGCGCTCGTGCGGGAGAACGACGTCGTCAAGGTGCCGCCCGCGTTCGACGGCGACTTCCAGCACGCGTTCACGACGAGCAAGCGGCTCGGGCTCGAAGGCGTCGTCGCCAAGCGCGTCACGTCCACGTACAGCGAGGGTCGGCGCTCGCGGTCCTGGGTCAAGCTCAAGCACGCCCGCACGCAGGAGGTCGTCGTCGGCGGCTGGAGGCCTGGGCAGGGCAACCGGTCCGGGGGAGTCGGTTCGCTGCTCGTCGGCGTGCCCGACGCCGACGGGACGCTGCGCTACGTCGGACGGGTCGGTTCCGGGTTCACCGAGGCCGCCCTCCGGGACGCCGGTGAACGGTTCGCCCGCACCGCCCGCAAGACCCCGCCCTTCGAGGACGTCCCCGCGGCCGACGCGCGTGACGCGCACTGGGTCACCCCGCGGTCCGTCGGTGAGGTCGAGTTCGCCGAGTGGACGGCGGACCACCGGCTGCGCCAGCCCCGGTGGCGCGGCTGGCGGCCCGACAAGGACCCCGCCGACGTGCGGGAGGAACCGTGAGCGAGCGACCGACCGACCGTGAGCCCGCAACCGTCAGCGAGGACTGATGCCGAGACTGCGCCGCGCCAACCTGTCCGCCCCCGGCTACACCCGCGCCCGGTCCGGCACCGGGTTCACCTACCACGACCGGTCCGGCCAGCTCGTCGACGCCGACGAGCGTGACGCTCTCGAGGCCCTCGCGATCCCGCCGGCCTGGACCGACGTGTGGATCTCGCAGCACCCGAACAGCCACGTGCTCGCCACGGGTGTGGACACGGCCGGTCGTCGCCAGTACCTGTACCACCCGCAGTGGCGGGCACGGCGCGACCGCACCAAGTTCGACCGCATGCTCGTGCTCGCCGAGTCGCTCCCCGCGGCACGCGGCTGGGTCACCCGCGACCTCGGCGGCGACGCACCCACGCAGCGGCGGGCGCTCGCGGCCGCGTTCCGGCTGCTCGACGTCGCGCACCTGCGCGTCGGCAACGAGCGGTACGCGACCCGGCACGGCAGCCGCGGCATCTCGACGCTGAGGGTCCGGGACGCGACCGTCGACGGCGACGCGGTGCTGCTCCGCTTCCCGGCGAAGTCCGGCCAGACGTGGGAGTCGGAGGTCGTCGACGCACCCCTCGCGCGGGTGCTGGCGGAGCGGTCGGGCGCCGACCCCGACGACCGGCTCCTGGGCTTCGCCGGAGACGCGCCGGGCGAGGTGGTCGATGCGCGGGCCGACCGGTCGTCGTCGCTGGACGACGCGCTGGCTGGTTCGGCGGGCGGCGCCGGCGGCGAGGGTGACGCGGTCGTCGTCCCCGTGGACGTCGGCGGGCGGGACGTGTGGGTCGCGCTCGACGCGGCAGCGATCAACGAGGACGTCCGGGCGCGCACGGGCGGCGAGTTCTCGTCGAAGGACTTCCGGACGCTGCACGGCACGATCGCGGCGGCCGTCTCCCTGGCGGAGCACGGCCCCGAGCGGACGGTCGCGGCGCGCAAGCGTGCCGTCGCGCAGGCGATGCGGGACGCGTCCTCGACCCTCGGCAACACGCCTGCGATCGCGCGGGCGAGCTACGTCGACCCGCGCGTCGTCGACCTGTACGACGCGGGGACGACCATCGACCCGGCGCGGACCGCATCGGCGGAGGCCGAGCTGCGCCGCCTGCTCGGCTGAGTGGCGGGGGAGAGCGGCTGGGCTGAGCGCGAGGCGGTCAGTCGCCCGAGCCCAGCGGGGTGTTCGTGAACGCGTCGTAGACGGCGGCGATGTCGTGGCGACCGTGCCCGTCGAGCGACGCGACGCCGAGCAGGCGGCTCAGCGCGTCGAGCATCGTCGCGGTGGTTCCGGTCGCGCGGGCGACCTCGATCATGAGGCCGACGTCCTTGCGGAGCGTGTCGAGGCGGAACGAGGGCGTGAGGTCGCCCGACAGCATCGCACCCGCCTTGATCCGGGCGAACTGCGAGTCCGCCGGGCCACCCTCGATGGCGTCGAGCACGAGGTGCCCGTCGAGGCCCTGCGCGGTCGCGATCGACAGGGCCTGCGCCATGCCGACGGTCAGCGCGCTGATCCACGCGTTGCACGCGAGCTTGAGCGCGGTGGCCTGCCCGAGCTCGTCGCCGGCGTGCAGGACCTTCGCCGAGATGGCGTCGAGCGCGGGCCGGGCCTTGTCGACGAGCGCCGGGTCGCCTGCCGTGAGGATGGTCAGCGCGCCGTGCTCCGCCGGGCCCTTCGTCCCGACGAGCTGGGTCTCGACGAGCGGGACGCCGAGCTCGGCCGCGCGGACCGCGATCTCGTGCGTGCCGTCCGCGCCGACGGTCGTCGCCTGCCCCCACACCGCGCCGGCGGGCAGCGCGGGTGCGGCCTCCTCGAGCACGTCGAGCACCGAGTCCGCGTCGAAGACCACGGACAGGACGACGTCCGCCTGGGCGACCGCCGTCGCCGGGGTGTCCGCCACGCCGGCGCCCGTCTCGAGGAGGCGGTCGGCGCGCTCGCGCGTGCGGTTCCAGACGGTGACGTCGTGGCCGGCGCGGCGCAGCGTGCCGGTCAGTGCGGAGCCCATGATGCCGGTGCCGAGAACGGTGATGTTCATGCCTCCTTGGCTACCACCTTCGGCCTGGGTCCGCCCAGGGGACGGCAGTCCGTCGACGAACCGTCTCAGCCGAAGTAGCTGCCCGACGCGATGTCCTCCAAGAGGGTCGCGTGCGTCGGTGCCCAACCGAGCAGCTCGCGCGTGCGGGCGCTCGACGTGGCCCCGTTCATGCCGAAGAAGCGGCCGAGCCAGCCGAAGTGCTCGTCGGCGGAGTCACGGGGGACGGAGAGGATCGGCAGGCCGAGCCCCGTCCCGATGGCGGCGGCGATGTCGCGGGTCGCGATGCCCTCTTCGGCGACGCCGTGCACCGGCTGTCCCGTGGGTGCCTTCTCGAGCGCCAGGACGACCATGCGGCCGACGTCGAGCCGGTGCGCAGCCGCCCACCGGTTGGTCCCCTCGTCGATGTAGGCGGCGACCCCCCGCTCGCGGGCGATCTCGACGAGCCGGGCAGTGAAGCCGTGGTCGCCAGGGCCGTGGACCGTCGGGGCGAAGCGCAGCGGGACGACGCGCACGCCCTTGTCGGCGTACTCGAGGGCGAGCGCCTCGGAGCCGCCGCGGGGCGCGTCCGGGCCGGTGAACGCCTCGGGTACGTGGTCGTGCTCCGTGGCGACGCGGTCGGGCGCGAGGCCTGCGACGCCGGACGCCAGCAGGAACGGCCGGTCCGACCCGGTGAGCGTGTCGGCGAACGTCTGCACGACCGCGCGCTCGATGCGCCCCGACTCGGCGAAGTGGTCGAAGTCGTGGACGAAGCCGAGGTGGAGCACGCCGTCTGACGCGGCGGCTGCGTCGCGGAGCACGTCGAGGTCGGTGAGGGTGCCGGGGAGCGCCTCGGCGCCGAGCGCCGTGAGCTTCGCGGCGCTGGCGTCGGAGCGGGCGAGCCCGACGACCTGGTGCCCGGCGGCGAGGAGCTCGGCGGTGACGGCGGAACCGATCCAGCCGGTCGCCCCGGTGACGAAGTAGCGCATGGTGCCTCCAGAAGACGGGATGTCAGTCGCTGACATCATGCAGCGTAGCACCGTCATGTCAGTGGCTGACATCACCGTTAGGATGGGGAGCATGGCCCGCTGGCAGCCCGACACCCCCGACCGTCTGCGCGTCGCTGCGTCCGAGCTGTTCGCCGAGCAGGGCTTCGACGAGACGTCGGTCGCGCAGATCGCCGACCGCGCCGGGCTCACCGAGCGCACCTTCTTCCGGTACTTCGCCGACAAGCGAGAGGTGCTGTTCGACGGGCAGGAGCAGCTTCGGAGCGCCTTCCGGACCGCCGTCGAGGCAGCGCCCGTCGGCGAGCCCCTGCTCGACCTCGCCGAGCGCGTGGTCGGCGGCCTCTCGGTGTTCTTCAGCGAGGAGCGGCGCGCCTGGTCGCGGCGGCGCGCCGCGATCATCACCGGGCACCCCGGCCTCCAGGAGCGCGAGCTCCTCAAGATGACGACCATCACCTCCGACCTCGCCGACGTGTTCCGTGCCCGGGGCCTCGCCGCCGGCGCCTCGACGGTCGCCGCGGGCACCGTCGTCGCGATCTTCCACACGGCGTTCGCGCAGTGGGTCGCGTCGGAGGAGACGAGGGACTTCGCGGCCCTCGCGGCGGCAGCCGTCGCGGACCTCCGCGGCGCGCTCTCCGGGGCCTAGGGTGGGGCGCGTGCCTTCCGACGCCTTCGTGACCCAGCCCGACGACGCCGCCGCCCCCGACGATGCCGACGCCTCCGCGGCCCGGAAGGTCGAGATGTGGACCGACGGCGCCTGCAAGGGCAACCCGGGCGTCGGCGGGTGGGGCGTCCTCATGCGGTACGGCACGCATGAGAAGGAGCTGTTCGGCGGCGACGCGACCACCACGAACAACCGCATGGAGCTCACGGCAGTCATCGAGGGTCTGCGCGCGCTCAAGCGTCCGTGCGCCGTGACGCTGCACGTCGACTCGTCGTACGTCATGAACGGCATGAAGTCCTGGATCGTCGGCTGGAAGCGCAACGGCTGGAAGACCAAGGACAAGAAGCCGGTGAAGAACGTCGAGCTGTGGCAGGCGCTCGACGCCGAGGTCCAGCGCCACACCGTGACGTGGGTGTGGGTGAAGGGGCATGCCGGCGACCCCGGCAACGAGCGCGCCGACGCGCTCGCCAACCTGGGCGTCGACGAGGTCCGGGCCCGCTGACCCGCCGCCGGTTCGTGCACTGAGCGCGACGTCACGTTCCTCGGGGTGGGGGGCACCCCGGAACGTGGAATAGGCTCGGACCCGTGGCTGAACACTTCGACGTCGTCGTTCTCGGTGCTGGACCTGGTGGATATGTCGCGGCGGTGAGGGCCGCGCAGCTAGGCCTGCGCGTCGCCGTCGTGGAGGAGAAGTACTGGGGCGGTGTGTGCCTCAACGTGGGCTGCATCCCCTCCAAGGCTCTCCTGCGCAACGCGGAGCTCGCGCACCTCCTGAACCACGACAAGGCGCTCTTCGGGATCTCGGGCGACACGTCCATGGACTTCGGCGTGGCATTCGACCGCAGCCGCGAGGTCGCGGACGGTCGCGTCAAGGGCATCCACTTCCTGATGCGCAAGAACAAGATCACCGAGCTCGACGGCCGCGGCACGTTCGTCGACGCGCACACCCTCGACGTCGCCCAGGCCGACGGCTCGACGGAGCGCGTCACGTTCGAGAACGCGATCATCGCGACGGGCTCCACCGTGCGCCTCCTGCCCGGTGTCGAGCTGTCCGAGAACGTCGTCACGTACGAGAAGCAGATCCTCACGCGCGACCTGCCGAAGTCCCTCGTCATCGTGGGCGCCGGCGCGATCGGCATGGAGTTCGCGTACGTCCTGAAGAACTTCGGCGTCGACGTGACGATCATCGAGTTCCTCGACCGGGCCCTCCCGAACGAGGACGAGGAGGTCTCCAAGGAGATCGCCAAGCAGTACAAGAAGCTCGGCGTCGACATCCTCACGTCCACCAAGGTCGAGACCGTCGTCGACGACGGCAACCAGGTCACCGTCACGTACACCGCGAAGGACGGCTCGCAGGGCCAGAAGGTCGCGGACCGCGTGCTCATGTCGATCGGGTTCGCCCCCAACGTCACGGGCTTCGGCCTGGAGAACACCGGGGTCGCGCTGACCGAGCGCGGTGCCATCGCGATCGACGACTTCATGCGCACCAACGTCCCGAACATCTACGCGATCGGCGACGTCACCGCGAAGCTCCAGCTCGCGCACGTCGCCGAGGCGCAGGGCGTCGTCGCCGCCGAGACCATCGGTGGCGCCGAGACCATGCCGCTGGGCGACTACCGCATGATGCCGCGCGCCACGTTCTGCCAGCCGCAGGTCGCGAGCTTCGGCCTCACCGAGGCGCAGGCCCGCGCCGAGGCCGAGAAGGCGGGACGCGAGATCAAGGTCTCCAAGTTCCCGTTCATGGCCAACGGCAAGGCTCACGGCCTCGGCGACCCGGTCGGGTTCGTCAAGCTCATCGCGGACGCCGAGTACGGCGAGCTGCTCGGTGGCCACCTCATCGGCCCCGACGTCTCCGAGATGCTGCCCGAGCTCACCCTCGCGCAGAAGTGGGACCTCACGGCCAACGAGCTCGCGCGCAACGTCCACACGCACCCGACGCTGTCCGAGGCGCTGCAGGAGGCGTTCCACGGTCTCGCGGGGCACATGATCAACCTCTGACGGAACGCCGGCGTGAGCCGGTGCGCCTCGGGCGGAGGCCCGGACCTGCGAGCATGTGCAGGTCCGGGCCTTCGCCATTCGGCGCCGAGAAGTAGCCCGAGGCGGCGTCGCCGGTCGGCCAGGCCCCGTGGTCGGTCGAAGGCGTGTCGCTGCGCCGTGGCTGACTGTGGTGATGATGGCCTGGGTCTTGCGCGGTGCCAAACCCATGACTCGACCATGGCCGTGCGCCGTCAGGCGTGTCGCATGAGCTCCTTACTGTCGACACGTCTAGCATTGCTGTAGACAGTAAGGAGGCAGGCGATGGCTGTCCTGACGCTTGAGTCGGCCCGTGCGGCAGGGCTGCGCAAGGACGAGGTGTACCGCATGGCCCGGTCCGGCGAGCTGGAAAGGATCGGCCGGGGCGTCTACATCCGCCCTGGGGAACTGAATCCCACCGTGGCGTCGCTGGCAGGTGCCACGGCGGTCAAGCCGGCCGCGACGATGTGTCTGACGAGCGCGCTCGTGTACCACGGGCTGAGCGACGAGATCCCGCTCGCGACCGATATCGCGCTGCCACGGGGCACCAGGTTCCCTGCAGGCTTCGAGCACGTGACCTGGCACGCCTTCGCGACGGCGACGTTCGAGATCGGTCGCACCGCCGTGTCCGAGCCCCCGGAGCTGTCGGTGTATTCGGCGGAGCGGACCATCGTGGACGCCTTCCGGGTCGCGCACCTGGAGGGCATCGACCAGGCCAACGAGGCGTTGCGTCGCTGGGTCCGCGCTCCCGGGAGCTCACCTGCCGGTCTGCTGCGCACGGCAGGGCACTTCCCGCGGACGGTCGCCGCGATCCGGCAGTCGCTCCAGGTGCTGCTGTGAGTCCGAACCCGACGCGTGACACTCCAGCCGGCCGCGCGTACAACGACCTGCGCAACCTCGCCAAGGCACAAGGGCGTGACCCGGCCGAATACCTGGCGCTGTACGCCCTCGAGGGATTCCTGACCCGTCTGGCGGCCTCGGGCCTTCGGGACGACTTCGTCCTCAAGGGCGGCGTGCTGCTCGCAGCCTTCGCAGCGCGGCGGCCGACGCGTGACATCGATCTGGCCGCGTCAGGTTTCCCCAACGACGTCGAGGACGTCGAGCGCCAGATACGCCAGATCATCGCGACCGACGTGGTCGACGGTCTGGCGTTCGATGCCGGTGCGGTCCGCAGCGAGTCCATCCGCGAGGAGGCGGACTACGCGGGCGTCCGCGTCCACCTGCTCGCGACCCTGTCCAAGGCGCGGGTTCCGATCCACCTCGACGTCAACTTCGGTGATCCGATCTGGCCCGCACCGCAGGCGACGAGGTTGCCGTTGCTCCTCGGAGGCGAGGTCGAGCTGAACGGCTACCCGCCGCACATGGTCCTGGCGGAGAAGATCGTCACCGCGATCGACCGGGGTGCGGCGAACACGCGATGGCGGGACTTCGTCGACGTCGCCGCGATCACTCGCACCCAGACCATCGACGAGCGTGAGCTCGCCGCGGCGATCAGGGTCGTGGCCAGCCATCGCGAGGTCGACCTGCACGGTCTGGGCGAGACGTTGGCCGGGATGGGCGAGATCGCCCAGGCGCGCTGGAGCGCCTGGAGACGCAAGCAGCGACTGACCACCAGCACACCGGACAGCTTCCAGTCGCTGCTCGACGAGGTGGAGGACTTCGCCGACCCCGTCCTGACCGACGCTGCCAGCGGGTTGATCTGGCATCCCACCGCGCGAACGTGGGCACGAGGGGGAGGCTCCTCCGGCGACCCGGCGGATGGATAGGAACCTCGCCAGGCTCGGCCGAGCGTGAGTGGTTCGTATCCGCGGCGGCCGCCGGCGTCCTGGAGGATGTTCGTGACGCCGAGCACCCGAGCGCCCGTGGCAGAAGGCGGATGGGGCCCCGCGCGCTCGGAGGTCGGGAGGTCTTGCGTTGCGGTGCGCCGCGGCGTCCACGGCTCGGGTGCGTGGCGTCACGATGACTCCCGGCAACCCCCGACCCACGGCGACGGGGCCGGGTGCGAGGCGGTGTCAGCTCACCACGCCACCGGGCCGTGCCGCGACACGAACGTCCCCGTCGGCCCGTCCGGTCCGAGCGTCGCCAGCCGGACGACGACCTTCGCGCCCTCGGCCACGGTCTGCGTCCCGGCCCGCCCGTTGAGGTCCGTCGACGTGTAACCCGGGTCGGCGGAGTTCACGCGGAACGACGGGAACGCCTTGGCGTACTGGATGGTGAGCGCGTTCACGGTCGCCTTCGACGCCGGGTAGCTCAGCCCGGCGTAGAAGTGGGTGTAGCTGTCCGGGTCGGCGAGGTCCTGCAGCGACCCGAGCCCGCTGGACAGGTTGACGATCACGGGCGCCGCGGACCGCTGGAGCAGCGGCAGGAACGCGTGCGTGACCCGCACGACACCGACCACGTTCGTCTGGAACGTCCGCAGGACGTCGTCGGCGGACTCGTCGGCGGGAGTCGGCACGACGTTGCCGTCCAGCCGCGGCTCGATGCCCGCGTTGTTGACCAGGACGTCGAGCCCGCCCGCTGCGTCGATGGTGCGCACGGCCGCGGCGACGGACGCGTCGTCGGTGACGTCGAGCTGGACGAACCGCGCGCCGAGCTCGTCCGCCGCGGCCCGACCGCGCTGCTCGTCCCGTGCCCCGACCCAGACGGTGTGCCCCG
Source organism: Luteimicrobium subarcticum (assembly GCF_002798015.1). Taxonomy (GTDB): domain Bacteria; phylum Actinomycetota; class Actinomycetes; order Actinomycetales; family Cellulomonadaceae; genus Luteimicrobium; species Luteimicrobium subarcticum. The sequence goes on from NZ_PGTZ01000008.1 coordinate 118,387, forward strand.
CCGCGACGAGCTGCCGCGCGGTCTCGTGGCCGATGCCCTTGTTCGCTCCGGTGATCAGTGTTGTCGTCGTCGTCATGTCCTCCACGGTGCCGCCGTGGACGGCCGGCAACCAGTCGTCCGCCTGTCGTAGGACCGACAGGGCCACCCTCCGAGGTGCGGCACGTCACGCCGCGGCGACCGTCCGGCGCACACTGAGGGGATGGAGACGTCGTCGACCGCGTTCGGGCAGGCCGTGCGCCGATGGCGCGACGGGGTGCACCCGGAGGACGTCGGGGTGTCCGTGGGAGGTCGCCGCCGGGCGTCCGGGCTGCGCCGCGAGGAGCTCGCCGCGCTCGCCGGCATCTCGGTCGATTACCTCACCCGGCTCGAGCAGGGCCGCGCGACGTCCCCGTCCGCGCAGGTCGTGGAGGCGCTGGCACGCGCGCTGCGGCTCGCCGGCCCGGAGCGCGAGCTGCTGTTCCGGCTCGCGGACCTCGCCGTGCCCGGCCCGACGACCGTCCCGCGGCGCATCTCTCCGAGCGTGCAGCGTCTGCTCGATCGGCTCGAGGCCAACCCGGTCGTCGTCTACGACGCGGCCTGGGACCTGCTGACCGCGAACGCCGCGTACGACGCCCTCATGGGGCCGACGACGGCGTGGCACGGGATCGAGCGCAACGGGCTGTGGCGCAATCTCACCGGCGCCGAGACGCGCGTCGCGCACGCGCCGGGGGAGCGCGACGAGGTCGTCGCCGGGCTGGTCGGCGACCTGCGCATGACGGCGGCCCGCTACCCGGACGACCCGCACGTGCGCCGCCTCGTCGCGACGTGCCGGGCCGCGAGCCCGCAGTTCGTCACGCTGTGGGACGCGGGGGACGTCGGCGCCGCCGAGGTGGCCCTCGCGCGCCGGAAGGTCGTCGAGCACCCGGCGGTCGGGCGGATCACCGTCGACTGCGACACGCTGGTCGTCGCGGGCGACGACCTGCGCGTCATGGTGTACTCCGCCGAGCCGGGCAGCGACGACGCCGAGAAGCTCGAGCTCGCGCGGGTGCTCGGCACGCAGTCGCTCGCCGTCGAGCGCACGCACCGATCCGGGAGGACGCCCTGATGGACCAGCACGAGATCGACGCGGAGCTCTCCGCCGCCCCTGACCTGCTCGAGGCGACGTCAGCCCACCTCGCGTACACGGCGCAGGACGGCACGCCCCGCGTCGTCCCCGTCGGCATCTACTGGACGGGTACCGAGCTCGTCGTCGCGACGGGGACCGAGGCGCCGAAGGTCGCGGCGATCACGGCACGGCCCGACGTGGCCCTCGCGATCGACGGCGCCGGCGGAGCCGGAGCCCCCGACCAGACGCGCACGCTGTCGGTCCGCGGACGGGCGGACGTCCGGATCGTCGACGGGGTCGTCGAGGAGTACCTCGCCGCGTCCCGGAAGAGCATGGCGCCCGACGCGGCCGCCGCGTTCGAGAAGGCGTGCCGCGCGATGTACCCGCGCATGGCGCGCATCGGGATCACGCCGACGTGGGCGCGGTACTTCGACTTCGGGACGGGTCGGATCCCGGGCTTCCTGCAGGACCTTGCCGAGCGCGCGCAACCCGCCGACGGCGCCGGGGAGTGAGCCGGTGTCGCTCTACGGTCGCGTCTTCGCCGCGCTGTACGACCGGTCGGTCGCGTCGGCCGAGGACCGTGGCATGCGCGAACGGCGACGCACCGTGCTGGCGGACGCGCACGGCCGGGTGCTCGAGCTCGGCGCCGGGACCGGCCTCAACCTGCCCCTCTACCCGGCCGGCCTCGACACCCTGACCCTGACCGAGCCGGAGGAGCCCATGCTGCGGCGGCTGCGCGACCGGGCCGCGGAGGTCGGACCCCCGGCCGACGGACGTCCCCTCGACATCGTCCGGGCACCCGCCGAGCGGCTCCCGTTCGACGACGCGTCGTTCGACACGGTCGTGAGCACCCTGACCCTGTGCACGGTCGACGACCTGCCCGCGGCCCTCGCGGAGACACGCCGCGTCCTCGCGCCGGGCGGTCGGTTGCTGCTCGTCGAGCACGTCCGCTCGCCCGACGAGCGCACCGCGCGGTGGCAGGACCGCCTGCACGGCCCGTGGAAGGCGTTCGCGCACGGGTGCCACGCCAACCTCGACACGCCGGCGGCGCTGCGGAGCGCGGGGTTCGACGCCTCGGGGCTGCGCGACGAGGTGTGGGTCGGCGGACCGTTCCCGGTCCGCCCGCTGGTGGTCGGCGCGGCGTCTCCTTCGTGACAGCGGCCGTCAGACCGGGGCGAGGCGCTCGTGCGGCCCGTCGGGGAGCGTCACGGTGACGGTGTCGCCGGGCGCGACGTCGCCGCCGACGTGGACGACGGCCATCACGCCCGCCTTGCGCACGACCTCGCCGGCGTCGTCCGTCCCGACGACCTCCCGCAGCAGGCCGGGCCGGAAGTCGTTGATCTGCTGGCACGGGTTGCGCAGCCCGGTGATCTCGACCTCCGCGTCCGTGCCGAGTTGCAGCCGCGTGCCGCGGGGCAGGCCGAGCAGGTCGACGCCGCGGGTGGTGACGTTCTCGCCGAGGTCCCCGGGGCGCACCTCGAACCCCACGTCGCGCAGCTCGTCGAAGAGCTCGGCGTGGATGAGGTGCACCTGGCGCAGGTTGGGCGTCGTGGGGTCGCGGCGGACCCTGCTGCGGTGCTGGACGGTGGTACCGGAGTGCGTGTCCCCGGCGACCCCCAGCCCCGCGACGAGGGTGACGACGTCCTGCGGCTGCTTGCTGAAGTCGTGGGTGGGGCTGGTCGAGACGGCCAGCACGCGGGGGAGTGTGGTGTCGGTCACACGTCGAGCCTAGCGGGCGGTCACCCCAGGACCGACGCCTTCGCGTCGAGCACCCGCCGCGCGGACGCGTCGACCTGCTGCGCGAACTCCGGGTCCGTCTTCGCGTGCGCGACGACCGCAGCGGTCATGGCGGGGATCTGGTCGGGGTTCCCGGCGAGGACGATGTCGTTCCCCGCGGCGATCGACTTCACGGCCCGCTCGGCGGGGGTCCACGCGGACACCTGCTTGGCGGCGGAGACGTCGTCGGTGATGACGAGCCCGTCCCAGCCCATGTCGTCGCGCAGCAGGCCGGTCACGACCTTCGACGAGAACGCGCCGGGGTTCTTCGGGTCGATGTTCGCGTAGATCGCGGTGGACGTCATGACCGCCGTGGGGTGGTTCTTCATCCCTGCGGCGAACGTCTCGACGTACGGGTCGCCGGGCTTCGTGACGGTGTCCGTCACCCCGGAGGTGAAGTCGGTGTTCCCGGTGACGCGTCCGAGGCCGGGGAAGTGCTTGACGGTGTCGCCGACGCCTGCCGCGCGCATGCCGTCGCCGAACGCGTTCGCGTGCGGGACGACCACGGCGGGCGTGTACCCGAACTGGCGGTGCCAGTAGCCGATGGGGGCGTTGGACGCGTTGTCGGCGGGGCTGGGCACGACGTCCATGACGGGCGACAGGTTGAGGTTGACCCCGGCGTCGTGGAGCTGCGCGCCCCAGGTCTCGGCCTGGGACCGCAGCCGCGACACGGCCCACGTGCCCTGCTCGAGGGCGGCGGGCATGGTCGAGAAGCCGGGACCGCGGAGCACCTGGATGTTGCCGCCCTCCTGGTCGACGGCGACGAACAGGTCGGGCGCGCCGTCGGCGCGGGCCGCCTGGAGCGCGTCGGACGTCTTGCGGGTGGCGGTCACGCCCTGGGTCGACCGGCCGACGAGGATCACCGATCCCACGTGGTACGTGCTGACGGCGCGATAGGTCGCTGCGGGTGGGTCGTTCACGGCGGCGCCGACCATGAAGAGCTGGCCGACCTTCTCGGCGAGCGTCATCCCGGCGGTCGGGTCGCCGTCGTCGGCCTTCCCGGTGGTACGCGTGGGTGCGGGGGTGGTGACGGTGGGCTGCGGGAGGGAGTCGTTCGGCGGTGGCGACGAGAGGTCCGCGGTCATGCCGGGGCCAGGTGCGGGCGGTGTCGTGGTCGTCGCCGGGGTGACCGCGCGGTCCGGCGCGGTGCTCGACCCGTCCCCGCAGGCGGCGAGCACGCCGACGAGTGCGACGAGCGTCCCGAGCAGCAGGCCGGCGCGTCGTGAGGAACGGTGTGTCCGTGATGTCAGCACCGTCCCATCGTCTCGCGGTGACGGCCCGTCCGCACGTATCCATCTTGTATCTATGATGTCCGGGTGACTTCGACGACCTCTTCAGCGTCCACCCGCGCCTACACGCACACGAAGGCCGCGATCCTCTCGGGCGACCTCCCGGGTGGCACGCTCGTCAGCGAGGGCGACGTCGCGACCGAGCTCGGCCTGAGCAGGACGCCCGTCCGCGAGGCGTTCTGCCGCCTCGAGGCGGAGGGGTGGCTGCGCCTGTACCCGAAGCGCGGCGCCCTGGTCGTCCCGGTCGCCGAGTCGGAGCGCGTCGAGGTCCTCGACGCACGGCTGCTGCTCGAGGGGTTCGCCGCCGAGCGGCTCGCCGCCGCGCCGGACGCGCCGGACGCCCTCGCGGCCCGCCAGGAGATGCGCGACCTGCTCGCCGCGCAGCGCGAGGCCTGGGCCGACGACGACCTGGCTGCTTTCGCCGCGGCGGACGCCGCGTTCCACCGCACGATGCTCGAGCACGCGCGCAACAGCGCCCTGCTGGGCTTCTACACGACCCTCGCCGAACGCCAGCAGCGTATGACGCGCGGCACCGTCGAGGCGCGACCCGAGTCTGCGGCACTGGTCCTCGCGCAGCACGAGGCGCTCGTCGCCGACCTCGAGGCGGGCGACGTCGCCGCGTTCCGGGCGCACCTGCGGGAGCACTTCACCTCGGTGTTCGGGCCCCTGTCGTGACCGGGCGGCTGGCGCCGCAGGCCTGGCGCCGGGTCGCTCCCGCGCTCTTCGCCGTCGCCTGGGGCGGCAACGAGTTCACGCCGCTGCTGGTTCTGTACAAGAGGACGGACGGCTTCGGCACGGCGACGGTCGACATCCTGCTCGGCGCGTACGTCCTGGGGATCGTGCCCGCGCTCCTGCTCGGCGGGCCGCTGTCCGACCGCTACGGACGACGGCCGCTGCTCCTGCCGGCGCCGCTCCTCGGGATCCTCGGGTCCCTGACGCTCGCCGTCGGGCACGGGTCGCTGACGCTCCTGCTCGTCGGGCGGCTGCTGTCGGGCGTGTCCCTCGGGCTGGCGATGGCGGTGGGCACGAGCTGGGTGCAGGAGCTGTCGCGAACGCCTTTCGACCCGGACGCCGACGCGGGGGCCGGGGCACGTCGGGCGTCGACCTCCCTGACGCTCGGCTTCACGCTCGGCGCGGCCGTCGCGGCCGCGCTGGCGCAGTGGGGCCCCGCGCCGACGGTCACGCCGTACGTCGTGCACGTGCTCGTGAGCGTCGTGCCCGCGGTCGTGCTGTGGGGCGCGCCCGAGTCCCGGCCGCGCGCCGCCCTGCCGGGGAGCCTGCGGGACGACCTGCGCATCCCGTCCGCCGGCAGCCGGCGGTTCTGGCTCCTGGTGTTCCCGATGGCGCCCTGGGTGTTCGGGTGCGCGGCGTCCGCCTACGCGATCCTGCCGACGGTGACCACCGACCTCGCGGCGTCGTGGGACGTCGCGTACGCCGGTCTGCTGTGCCTGGTCGGCCTCGGCTGCGGGACGGTCGTGCAGCTCACCAGCCGCCGCATCGTCGCCCGCAGCGCCGTGCGCGCGGTGGTCGTCGGGCTCGGGCTCGTCGTCGTCGGGATGGCCGTGGCCGCCTGCGGCGTCGCCTGGCCGAGCCTGTGGCTGACCGTCCCGGCGGCCGCCGTCCTGGGCTGCGCCTACGGTCTGCTCATGGTCGCCGGGCTCACCCAGGTGCAGCGCATCGCCGGCCCCGACGACCTCGCGGGCCTCACCGCCGTCTACTACGGGCTCTGCTACCTGGGCTTCTTCGCGCCCGCCGTGCTGGCCGGGCTGTCCACCCAGGTGCCCTACGTGGTGCTGCTCGGCGCGGGCTCCGTCGTCGCCGTCGCCTGCCTCGCCGTCGTCCTGGCAGGGGAGCGTGCCACGGGCAACAGGTGAGAGGATGTCGTCCATCCCCACGATCCACCGGGCCAGCCGGACCTGACGCACGCCGCACGCGGCGCGGTCGGCCGGGGTCCGGCGCGACCGCACGGGCGCGGAGCACCCGTGGTGCACCGTCGCACACATCCCGCGAACCGGAAGGTGGAGCCCGCCGCGATGACCGCAGCTGCCAGCGCGCCCGCGCCGCGCACCGAGGCCCAGCTGGCCCAGGACGCCGAGAGCCTGTCCACCGTCGCCTCGATGCGACGCCTCGTCCCGTACATCCGTCCCGTGCTGCCACGCATCGTGGGCGGCATAGCGTCCGCGCTGGGCGCGAGCCTCGCCGCCCTCGCGATCCCTCGGGTCCTCGAGTGGCTCGTCAACGGGCCCCTCACCGAGGGCCTCGAGCACCACGACACGCGCCAGCTGTGGTGGGGGTGCGCCCTCGTGCTCGGCCTCGGGCTGCTCGAGGCCGGGCTCATCTACGTGCGTCGGCAGCTCATCATGGTGCCCGGCACGCAGATCGAGGCGCGGCTGCGCACGGAGCTCTTCGAGCACCTGCAGGACCTCCCGGTGGCGTTCCACGACCGGTGGCCGGGCGGGCAGCTCCTGTCCCGCTCCATGAGCGACCTCGGGCTGCTGCGCCGCTGGATCGCGTTCGGCATGATGCTGCTCGTCGTGGCGAGCGTGACGATCGTCGTCGGGATCGCGATCCTCGTCGGGTCGAGCGGCCTGCTCGGCGTCGTCTACCTCGCCGGGGCGCTGCCCATGACGATCCTCGCGTTCACGTTCTCGCGCCGGTTCCGGCGCGTCGCGCGGCAGTCGCAGGACCAGGCCGGCGACCTCGCGACCGCCGTCGAGGAGTCCGTCCACGGCATCCGCGTGCTCAAGGCGTTCGGGCGCGGCCGGGACGCCCTCTCGTCGTTCTCGGAGCAGGCCGACGAGCTGCGCACGACCGAGCTGACCAAGGCGCGCACGCAGGCCACCCTGATGGGCTGGCTCACCGCGATCCCCGAGCTGACGCTGGGCGTCTCGCTCGTGCTCGGGGTGTGGATGGTGTCCGAGGGGCGGATCAGCGTGGGCGCGCTCGTGGCGTTCTTCGCGACCGCCGCGATCGTCAACTCGCCCTTCATCGACCTCGGCATGGTCCTGTCGATGACGCTCAACGCCCGGACGGCCGTCGACCGCTACTTCGACGTCATGAGCACGCCGAACTCGTTGCCCGACCCGGCGGACCCCGTGGAGCTCACCGACCCGCGCGGCGACCTCACGTTCACCGACGTGCACTTCCGCTACGGCGACGCACCCGCCACCGGCCCGGGCAGCCGGGACATCCTTGACGGCGTCGACCTCGCCGTCCCCGCCGGTGCGACGGTCGCGCTCGTCGGCCTCACCGGCTCGGGCAAGTCCACGCTGTCGATGCTCGTCCCGCGGCTGTACGACGTCACGGGCGGCACGGTCGCGATCGACGGCGTCGACGTGCGCGCCATGACGCGCGAGCACCTGCGCTCGCTCGTGGGTGTCGCGTTCGAGGACGCCACCCTGTTCTCCGCGTCCGTCCGGGAGAACGTGCTGCTCGGCGCGCCCGACGACGCCCGCACCGACGCCGACCTGGAGCGCGCTCTCGAGGTCGCACGCGCCGAGTTCGTCCACGGGCTGCCGGACGGCGTCGACACGACCATCGGCGAGGAGGGCATGAGCCTGTCGGGCGGCCAGCGCCAGCGGCTCGCGCTCGCCCGCGCGATCGCGGCCCGCCCCCGCGTCCTCGTGCTCGACGACCCGCTGTCGGCGCTCGACGTCGACACCGAGGAGGCGATCCAGGCGCGCCTGCGCACGGAGCTCGACGGCATCACGACGCTGATCGTGGCCCACCGCCCCTCGACCGTCGCGCTCGCCGACCTGGTCGCCGTCCTGCAGGACGGCCGGATCACCGCGGTCGGACGGCACAGTGACTTGCTCGCCACCGACGAGCACTACCGCTACGTGATCTCGAGCCTCGAGGAGGAGTTCGTCCCGCCACCGTCCGAGGAGGACGAGGTGCTGCGCGAGATCGCCGCGGGGGCCGTCGCGAGCGTCCGGGACCAGGCCGACGAGGGGAGCGCCCGATGACCGCCACGACCGAGCCGTCCGCGACGCACGACGAGGACGAGTCCCGGCTCAGCGCCGAGCGCTCGAAGGAGGTCCGGGCGCGCTCGCTGCGGCTGCTGCGCGACCTGCTGCGCCCGCACGGCCGGCTGCTGTGGGCCGCGGGGGTGCTCGTCGTCGTGTCGACGATCGCGCAGGTCGCCGGACCGGCGCTCATCGCGACCGCGGTCGACCACACGCTCGCGCCGCTGCACGACGACGGCGACTGGGGTCCTCTCCTGCTCGTCGGGGTGGCGTACGTCGTCGCGGCCGTCGTGGCAGGCTTCGGCATCAACGGGTACGTGCGCGTCGCCGCCCGCGTCTCGCAGAACGTCCTGCTCGACCTGCGCCGGCGGGTGTTCCGCCAGACGCAGCGCCTCAGCATGGAGTTCCACGAGTCGTACACGTCCGGCCGGATCATCTCGCGGCAGACGTCCGACCTGGAGTCGCTGCGCGAGCTGCTCGACTCGGGCCTGACGAGCATCGTGTCGGGCGGGATGCTCATGCTGTTCACCGCCCTCTCGTTGTTCCTGCTCGACTGGCAGACCGGGCTCGTGCTCGTCGCCTCGCTCGTTCCCGCGGCGCTCCTCACCCGCTGGTACCAGAAGCGCTCGCAGGTGACGTACCGCGCGTCCCGGACGGCGTCCGCGCGCGTCATCGTGAGCTTCGTCGAGACCATGACGGGCATCCGCGCCGTCCAGGCGTTCCGGCGCCAGCGCGCCAACGCCGCCCGGTACGGCGTGCACGCCGAGGAGTACCGCGAGACGAACGCCCGGGCGCTGGGCCTGATGGGCGTGTTCGACCCGGGGCTCGTGCTCATCGGGAACGTGACCGTGACCGTCGCCCTGCTCGTCGGCGGGCTGCGCGTGCTGCACGGCGACCTGGACGTCGGCGTGCTCGTCGCCGTCCTGCTGTACGTGAAGCGGTTCTTCAGCCCGATCCAGCAGATGGGCATGTTCTACAACTCGTTCCAGTCGGCGTCGGCCGCACTCGAGAAGATCTCCGGGCTGCTCGCCGAGGAACCGACCGTCGTCGAGCCGGCACGGCCCGTCGCTCTCACGCAGGCGCACGGCGCGCTGTCGTTCCGCGGTGTCGAGTTCTCGTACGTGTCCGGGCGACCGGTCCTGCCGCGCTTCGACCTCGAGGTCCCTGCCGGGCAGACGATCGCGCTCGTCGGCGCGACCGGTGCGGGCAAGTCGACGCTCGCGAAGCTCGTCGCCCGGTTCTACGACGTCACCGCGGGCACGCTCGCGCTCGACGGCGTGGACGTCCGCGACCTGTCCGGGAAGGACCTGCGGCGCGCCGTCGTCATGGTCACCCAGGAGGCGTACCTGTTCAGCGGGTCCGTGCGCGACAACGTCGCCATGGGTCGGCCCGGCGCGTCGTTCGAGGAAATTCGCGCGGCGGTGCGGGCCGTCGGTGCCGAGGAGTTCGTCGAGGCGCTGCCGAACGGCTACGACACCGACGTGAACAAGCGCGGCGGTCGCGTCTCGGCCGGGCAGCGGCAGCTCCTGTCGTTCGCGCGCGCGTTCCTCGCCGACCCGTCCGTGCTGATCCTCGACGAGGCGACCAGCTCGCTCGACATCCCGGGGGAGCGGCTCGTCCAGCGCGGGCTGCAGTCGCTGCTCGCCGATCGCACCGCGCTGATCATCGCCCACCGCCTGTCGACCGTCGCGATCGCCGACCGCGTGCTCGTCATGGAGCAGGGCGAGATCGTCGAGGACGGCCCGCCCGCGGAGCTCATCGGGGGGACCGGTCGCTTCGCCGCGCTGCATGCGGCGTGGCGCGACTCGCTGGTCTGACTCGTGGCGTGTCCGGCCTGTGGCCGCACACACACGGTCCTAGGCTCGCCGCATGCCCCTGAACGCGGACGAGCTGCTGTCGGGACCACGGGGCCGACGCCTGTGCCTCGAGGTCGCCTTGCGCACCGACCGTGCCGCGGACTGCCCGTCGGGCGCGCTCGGCTCGCGTGCGACGCCGGAGCGGGTCGCGGACCTCCTGGGGGCGCTGGGGCCGTTCGACGTCGACGCGGCGACCCTCGCGGACGCTCTCGACGTGGCGGTCGCGACGTCCCGCTGCTGGCAGGACCCCGACGGCGAGGACGTCCTCGCCGCGCGCCCGGACGTCCGGGCGGCCCTGCGACCCGCCGCGCAGGCCGTCGTAGGGTGCGGGGCGTCCTCCTGGTGGTCGGCTCCGCTCGACCGGACCGACCAGTGGAGAGTGCGGTTCGACGGGCATGCCGAGGCCGCCTTGCAGGCTCGTGGGTCGGCGACCGACGACGTCCTCGCCGCCTGGCGTGCGGAGGCCCTTGAGACCGAGGCACAGTTCCGTGCCGTCGACGGGATCATGGTGTCGCAGCCGCCGGACCCGGCGGACGCTCCGGGGTGGGCCGCCGTGGGCGGCCTACCGGTCCACGGACCCTGGTGGTCGATCCCGCCGACCGCGCTCCTGGGGAGCACGCGGCCCTGGTCGGCGGGTCGAGCGCCTGGACCGGCGACGACCGGCCCGGTCGGCCTGTCGCTCGTCGAGGATGCGTGGAACGAGGACGACGCGACGGCCGTCCGGGTCTCGGTGACGCCGGGGGCGCGCGTCCTCGAGATCGACGGCGCCGACGCCTGGGCCGACCTGTGTCGTCGCTACCCGCTGGACGTCAGCGCCTCACGCCGGACCGTCTGGCTCGAGGCGACCGGTCGCGACGGTCGGTGGCTCGTCCCGGACTGGTCGAGGGTCGCCCGGGACGTCGACGCGGTGCACCTCACCGTGGCGGGCTACCTCGCGACCGTCGGACGCGCGGTCGACGTTGGGGACGGGTGGGCCACGGTCCTCGCGGGCTGGGACCCGGACCGGACGTCCTGGTTCCGTGGAGCGTCCCTCGACGAGGCGGTGACGCAGCGCTGGCACCTCGACCGCGAGGTGGGCTGGCTCCGCGCCGAGGGCTGACGTCCGGCGACGGGCGCCCGCTCAGAGCGGTCGAAGCTCCGGGTCGGCCCCCGCGGGCACGGGGAAGTGTCCGACGAACACGACGCCCTCTGGACCGGCGTCCCAGCGCTCGATCACGGTGCCAGCCGGCTCGTGGAACACGTCGCCGGCGCCCAGCACGACGGCTGGCGCGCCCGCGACCTGGAACGTCACCGAGCCCGACTCGACCACGCCGACGACGTGACCGTTGTGGGTGTGCCGCCCACCGACCACGCCCGGGGCCATGGTGATCCGGCGGGTCTCGATCCGCGCGATGTGCACCGGGGCGTCGAGCACGACGTCCTGGACGACGGCGCGCGTGACGGGGAGCGGGGCTTCGGTCATGACCCTGAACGTACGCGAACGGCCGCACCCCCCCAGAGGAGGACGCGGCCGTGCGGCGGTGAGACGTGCCGATCAGGCCTCTGCGGACACCGGCTCCTCGCCGACGGCGGGCTCCGCGTGCTCGGCGCCGGCGGCGTCGCCCGCGAGCGCGGGGATCATCGCGGCGAGCGGGCCCTCCCAGCGGGGGGCGTCGGCGGGGAAGCACTGGCGGAGCAGCTTGACCATGATGGGCGCGGCGGTCGAGGCGCCCGGTGAGGCGCCGAGCAGACCGGCGATCGTGCCGTCGGCGGCGGCGACCACCTCGGTGCCGAACTCGAGCACGCCGTGCTTCTCGGGGTGCTTCTTCATGACCTGGACGCGCTGGCCGGCCGTGATGGTCTCCCAGTCGGACGGCTTCGCGGTGGGCATGAACGCGAGGAGCTGCTCGAACTTCTTGTCGCTCGACGCGGTGAGCTGGCCGACGAGGTACTGCAGCAGGTCGAAGTTGTCCTTGGCGACCGCGAGCATGGGGACGAGGTTGCCGGGGCGGATCGACTCGGGCAGGTCGAGCCAGGAACCCTTCTTCAGGAACTTCGGGCTGAAGCCGGCGTACGGGCCGAAGAGCAGGTAGCTCGTGCCGTCGACGACGCGCGTGTCGAGGTGCGGGACGGACATGGGCGGGGCGCCGACGTCGGCCTTGCCGTAGACCTTGGCCTGGTGCTCGGCCACGACCGCCGGGTTCGAGGTGCGCAGGAACTCGCCCGAGATGGGGAAGCCGCCGTACCCGACGGCCTCGGGGATGCCGGACTGCTGCAGCAGGTGGAGCGCGCCGCCGCCCGCGCCGACGAACACGAACTTGGCGTCCACGGTGTGGGTGCGCGTGTGCGCGTTCCACGTCTTGTCCTTGAGCGTGAGGCGCCACCCGCCGTCACGGCGGGAGATGTTCTTGACCTCGTGGAGCGGCTCGACGTCGGCCCCCTGGCCTTCGATGAACGCGACGAGGTGGCGGGTCAGGGCGCCGAAGTCGACGTCCGTGCCCTCGGCGGCGAAGGTCGCGGCGATCGGCTCGTCCGGGTCGCGGTCCTTGACCAGAAGGGGCGCCCACTCGGCGATCTTGGCGGGGTCGGTCGAGTACTCCATGGACGCGAAGCGCGGGTGCGCGGTGAGCGCCTCCCAGCGGCGCCGCAGGAAGTCGACGTTCTTCTCGCCGCGCACGAACGTCATGTGCGGGGTGTTCGACATGAAGGTGTCGAGCGACGGGATGTGGCCCTGGTCGGCCAGGTGCTGCCAGAACTGGTACGACAGCTCGAACTGCTCGTTGATCGTGATCGCCTTGGCGATGTCGACCGTGCCGTCCGGCTTCTCGGCGGTGTAGTTGAGCTCGCAGAGGGCGGCGTGGCCCGTCCCGGCGTTGTTCCACGGGTTGGAGCTCTCCTGCGCGACGGCGTCCAGCCGCTCGTACAGGGCGATCTGCCACGTGGGCTCGAGAAGCTTGAGGAAGGCCCCGAGGGTGGCGGACATGATCCCGCCCCCGACGAGCGCGACGTCGACGCTGGTCATTCTTGGCACCCGGCGATTGTAGGCCCGGCCCGCGGCCCCGCCCCTCGTTAGGGTGGCGATGTGAGCCATTCGACAGACGGCCTGTCCGCGGTCGCCCAGGACTACCTCAAGGTGGTGTGGTCGGCCCAGGAGTGGTCCGACGACCCCGTGACGACCAAGCTGCTGGCCGAGCGCATGGGGGTCGGCGCGTCGACCGTGTCGGAGACCGTGCGCCGCCTGAGCGACCAGGGGCTGCTCTCCCACGAGCGCTACGGCGCGATCTCGCTCACGGACGACGGCCGCCGGCACGCGCTCGCGATGGTGCGCCGGCACCGCCTCATGGAGACGTTCCTCGTCGAGACGCTCGGCTACTCGTGGGACGAGGTGCACGACGAGGCGGAGGTCCTCGAGCACGCGGTGTCGGACGACCTCGTCGCGCGCATCGCTGCGCACCTGGGCCACCCGGAGCGCGACCCGCACGGCGACCCCATCCCGCGCGCGGACGGCACGGTCCCGGCGACGGGTGCGGTGAGCCTGGTCGCGCTGCCCGCGGGGGCGTCGGGCACGGTGTCCCGCATCTCGGACGCGGACCCGGACGTCCTGCGCTACCTCACCGAGCTGGGCCTGCACCTCGACACGCCGCTGCGGGTCGTCGGGCGGCGGGAGTACGCGGGCGTCCTCGAGGTGACGTGGCAGGAGGGGCGCATCGCGCAGCTCGGGTTCCCGGCGGCGGAGGCGATCTGGGTGGTGCCGTCGGGCGGCGACGCGACCGTGACCGCAGCCGCGACGAAGGGGACGCGGAGCGCATAGGATCGTCGCATCCCGCTCGTTCCGTGCTGACGCCGTCGACAGCGCGTTCGAATCGATTCGCACGCTGACCCGACGGAGGACCGATGAGCCGACCCCCGAGCACGCCCGCCGGCCGCAGCGCGAACCTCGCCCTGCTCGCCCTCGCCCTCGGCGGCTTCACCATCGGGACGACCGAGTTCGCGTCCATGGGTCTGCTGCCGGACATCGCCGACGACCTCGGCGCCTCGATCCCCGCCGCGGGCCACGCCATCACGGCCTACGCAGCCGGCGTCGTCGTGGGCGCACCGCTCCTCACCGTGCTGGCGGCGCGTCTCCCGCGCCGCACCCTCCTGCTCGCCCTCATGGGCTTCTACGCGGTCGCCAACGTGCTGTCCGCGCTCGCGCCGAGCCTCCCGTGGCTGCTCGCCGGCCGGTTCCTCGCCGGCCTGCCGCACGGCGCGTTCTTCGGGGTCGGTGCCGTCGTGGGCACCGCCGTCGTCGGACCGGCGCGTCGCGGCCGAGCCGTCGCGACGATGATGGTCGGCCTCACCGTCGCCAACGTCGTCGGCGTCCCGCTGGCGACGTTCCTCGGGCAGCGCCTCGGCTGGCGCGACGCGTACGTGGCCGTCGGCCTTCTCGGTGCGGTCGCTGTCGTCGGGCTCTGGTGCTTCGTGCCGCGCGGCGTCGCCGCCGCCGAGGGCGCGAGCGTGCGGCGCGAGCTCGGCGCGCTGCGCAACGGGCCGCTGTGGACCACGTTCGTCGCGGCAGGCATCGGGTTCGGCGGTCTGTTCGCCGTCTACACCTACGTGGCCCCGCTCGTCACCGACGTCGCCGGGCTCGGCGACGACACCGTGCCCGTCGTGCTCGCACTGTTCGGGGTCGGGATGACGGTCGGGACGCTGCTCGCCGGCCGTCTCGTCGACCGGAGCGTGCTGCGGACCGTGATCCTCGGCTTCGCGGCGACGGCCGCGTCGTTGGTCGTGCTCGGGCTCACCGCACGGACCGTGGCGGGCGTCCTCGTGGGCCTGTTCCTGCTGGCCGTGACGTCGTCCCTGGTCGGCATCGCGATGCAGACGCGCCTCATGGACCTGTCACCCGCCGCGCCGTCGCTCGGCGCCGCCCTGTCGCACTCGGCGCTGAACCTCGGCAACGCCGACGGGGCGTGGGTGGGCGGCCTGACCATCGCCGCGGGCTGGGGGTACGTCTCGCCCACGTGGGCGGGCGTGGGGCTGACGCTCGCCGGGCTGGCGATCGTGGTCGCGTTCGGCCGGCAGCGCGTCCCGCGCCACGACGACGACGCGAGCGTGACCGGTTCGTCGGAAATCGGCGCAGCACCGGTCTCCCAGCGACACGCGGTAGCGTGTGCCGCGTCCGCCCCGTCAGAGGGCTGACCGAGCGACGGTGCCAGCAGGCGGGAGACGACAGTGAGCGAGCTTTCCGGGTCGGTGTCGGGGTCGGCCCCCGACGCGGACGACGTGGACACCGACGAGCCGGACCACGACGCGCTCGACCTGGACGGGACCGATCGTGACGGGACCGACGACGGCATCCTCAACCCCCTCAAGGACCGCACGCTCGCGGCGCTCCTCGCGGTCCTCGGAGCCGTCGCCTTCGTCGCCGCGTTCATCCTCACGGTCGAGGACTGGAAGCTCACCGCCGACCCGAGCTACGTGCCGCCCTGCGGCAACAGCATCTTCATCTCGTGCGCCGCGTCGATGCAGTCCTGGCAGGGCAAGCTCTTCGGCTTCCCGAACCCCTTCATCGGCGTCGCGGCGTTCGCCGTCGTGACGACGGTCGGGGTCTCGATGCTCGCCGGGTTCCGGGCGCCGCGCTGGTACCGCGCCGCGCTCCTCGCCGGCACCACGCTCGGGATCGCGATGGTGTGCTTCCTCGTCTGGACGATCCTGTACCGCATCGGCCGGCTCTGCCCGTACTGCATGGTCGTGTGGGCCTGCATGATCCCGCTCTTCTGGTACCAGGTGGCGCACGCCGCCCAGACGCGCCTCCTCCCGCTGCCGGCCAAGGCTCGCGCGTTCGTGGTGCGCAATCGCCTCATCATCGTCGTCGTGACCTACGTGGCGCTCCTCGCGTGGATCGTCGCGGTGCTGCACCAGACCATCGCCGACGTCTACCTCTGACAGGTCCTCGGGGCGGTCGGCGCCCTGCGGCCGGACGGTAAACTCGGGCGCGTGACCACCCCGGAGAACCGTCCTTCCGCCGCGCCCGCGGCACCCACGACGTCCTCGGCGCCCGCAGGCACCGCACAGGGCGGCGAGCACGGGGGCGACCTGCCCTTCCGCTACACGCCCGCGCTCGCGGACGGCATCGAGCTCAAGTGGCAGGACGCGTGGGCCGAGCGGGGCACGTTCTGGGCCGCGAACCCCGTGGGCGACCTGACGGACGGCGACGGCCACCACGCGGCGCCGGGCGCCCGCCCGTTCTTCGTGATGGACATGTTCCCGTACCCGTCGGGCGCGGGTCTGCACGTCGGACACCCCCTGGGGTACATCGCGACGGACGTCGTCGGGCGCTTCCGCCGCATGCGCGGCGACAACGTGCTGCACGCCCTCGCGTACGACGCGTTCGGCCTGCCCGCCGAGCAGTACGCCGTGCAGACGGGTCAGCACCCGCGCGTCACGACCGAGGCGAACATCGCCACGATGCGCCGCCAGCTGCGCCGCCTCGGCCTCGCGCACGACGACCGCCGCTCGTTCGCGACGATCGACCCGGGCTACGTGCGCTGGACCCAGTGGATCTTCCTGCAGGTGTTCAGCTCCTGGTACGACCCGGACGCCGAGCGCCCGGGCGGCGGCCGCGGTGCGGCGCGCCCGATCACCGAGCTCGTCGCGACGTTCGAGTCCGGTGCACGCCCGACGCCCGACGGCCGCCCCTGGGCCGACCTGACGTCGACCGAGCAGCAGGCCGTGCTGAGCGAGCACCGCCTCGCATACGTGTCCGAGTCGCCGGTGAACTGGTGCCCCGGGCTGGGCACCGTCCTGGCGAACGAGGAGGTCACGTCGGACGGCCGCTCCGAGCGCGGCAACTTCCCGGTGTTCCAGCGCAGCCTGCGCCAGTGGAACATGCGCATCACGGCGTACGCCGACCGCCTGGCCGACGACCTCGACCTCATCGACTGGCCCGAGAAGGTCCGTGCGATGCAGCGCAACTGGATCGGTCGGTCCGAGGGCGCGCGCGTCACGTTCACCGCGGGTGGCGTGGGCGGCGCGAACGCGCGCGAGGTCGAGGTCTTCACGACCCGCCCCGACACGCTGTTCGGTGCGACCTTCATGGTCGTCGCGCCCGAGCACGAGCTGCTCGACGAGGTGCCCGCGGCGTGGCCCGACGGCACGAAGGACGTCTGGACCGGGGGCCACGCGAGCCCGGCCGAGGCCGTCGCCGCCTACCGCGCCTACGCCGGCGCCAAGACCGCGGTCGAGCGCCAGGCCGACGCCAAGACCAAGTCGGGCGTGTTCACGGGCCACCTGGCGACCAACCCGGTCAACGGCGACCTGATCCCCGTCTTCACCGCCGACTACGTCCTCATGGGTTACGGCACGGGCGCGATCATGGCCGTCCCGGGCGGCGACGAGCGCGACTTCGCGTTCGCGCAGGCGTACGACCTGCCCGTCGTCTTCACGGTCGTCCCCGACGGCGGATTCGCCGAGGGCTTCGAGGACGCACCCGACGCCGCCTTCACCGGCCAGGGCGTCGTGCAGCGCTCGTCCAACGACTCGATCAGCCTCGACGGGCTGGACGTCTCGACCGCGAAGTCGCGCATCATCGCGTGGCTCGAGGAGCGCGAGGTCGGCACCGGCACGGTGACGTACCGCCTGCGCGACTGGCTGTTCAGCCGCCAGCGGTACTGGGGCGAGCCGTTCCCCGTCGTGTACGACGAGGACGACCAGCCCATCGCGCTGCCCGAGTCGATGCTGCCCGTCGAGCTGCCCGAGGTCCCCGACTACGCGCCGCGCACCTACGCGGCCGACGACGTCACGTCCGCGCCCGAGCCGCCGCTGGGCCGCAACGACGAGTGGGTCCACGTCACCCTCGACCTGGGCGACGGCCCGAAGACCTACCGCCGCGACACCAACACCATGCCCAACTGGGCCGGCTCGTGCTGGTACTACCTGCGCTACCTCGACCCGGCCGACGACCAGCAGATGGTCTCCCCGGAGCTCGAGAAGTACTGGCTCGGCCCGCAGCACAACGACACGGCCGGGCAGGCCGGTGGCGTCGACCTGTACGTCGGCGGCGTCGAGCACGCCGTGCTGCACCTGCTGTACGCGCGGTTCTGGCACAAGATCCTCTTCGACCTGGGCCACGTGTCCGGCGTCGAGCCGTTCCACAAGCTCTTCAACCAGGGCTACATCCAGGCGTACGCCTACACCGACGACCGGGGCGCGTACGTGCCCGCAGCGGAGGTCACGGAGGAGCCCGGAGCGTCCGACAGCTCCGGCGAGGCAGGGTCCACGACGTTTCGGTGGAACGGCGAGGTCGTCCACCGCGAGTACGGCAAGATCGGCAAGTCGCTCAAGAACGCCGTCAGCCCCGACGACATGTACGCCGAGTACGGCGCCGACACGTTCCGCGTGTACGAGATGTCCATGGGTCCGCTCGACATGTCGCGGCCGTGGGAGACCCGGGCCGTCGTCGGTGCGCAGCGCTTCCTGCAGCGCCTGTGGCGCAACGTCGTCAGCGAGAGCACGGGCGAGGTGACGGTCACTGACGACGCCCCCGACGCCGGCACGCTGCGCGCGCTGCACCGCGCGATCGCGGACGTCACCGTCGAGATGGAGGAGATGCGCCCCAACACGGCCATCGCCAAGCTCATCACGTTCAACAACCAGCTCACGGGCCTGGCCGCCGTCCCGCGGGCCGCGGTCGAGCCGCTCGTCCTCATGGTCGCGCCCCTCGCGCCGCACATCGCGGAAGAGCTGTGGGAGCGCCTCGGGCACGAGCGGTCGCTCGCCCACGAGGCGTTCCCCGTCGCGGACGAGCGCTACCTGGTCGAGGAGACCGTGACGTGCGTCGTCCAGGTCGCCGGCAAGGTGCGCGCCCGCTTCGAGGTGCCGCCCACGATCTCCGAGGACGACCTGCGCGAGCGCGCGCTGGCCGACGAGAACGTCGTGCGCAACCTCGACGGGCGCGGGGTGCGCACCGTGATCGTGCGGGCGCCCAAGCTCGTCAACGTCGTCCCCGCCTGACACCGGCCACCCCCGGCCGGCGTCGCGTCAGGGCGGGGGAGCGTCAGCTCCGGACGACCCCGTCGTCCAGGTTCAGGTCGTCGACGGCCTGCTCGAACTCGTCGAGCTGGTCGGGGCAGTACACCTGCAGCACGATCCGCTGCCCCTGGACGACGCGGTCGTCGGCGATCACGGGACGCTGACCGGGCCCGGCGGCGCCGTTCGTGAGCTGCGCGTCGAGCGTCGCCTGCGACAGGGCGCTGCCAGGGTCCTCGCAGACCGCGCCGCCGTCGTCGCCGAGAAGCCGTGTGATCTGGTCCTGCGACGGCGCGCGGAGCCCGGCGTCCGTGAGCGCGGCCGTGAGCTCGTCCGCCTTCTCGGCCGCACGCGCGTTCGCGCGGGCGCCGCTGAACGACAGGATCGCGATGAGGAAGCCGACGACGAGCAGCCCGATCGCGGTCCAGTAGACCCACTTCTTGCGCGGGTCGCCGACCTCGTTCGAGCCCGAGAAGTGGGGGTCGTGGGCGGTGTCGTGGGTGGTGTCGTGGGTGCTCACGGTTCCGGCACCTCCTTCGTGATGTCGACGTCGGCCTCGACGAGCGGGTCGTGGGCGTCCGCCTGCTTCCAGGACGGCTTGCGGAACCGGAAGAAGAGGAACGGCACGAGCAGCCCGAGCCCGAGCGCCCCGGCCCCGACGATGAGCAGGTACGACGCGGTGCTGCCGCCGCCGAACTGCGACGGCGGGATGAAACCGATGAGCAGCGCAGCGAGCGAGGCCGCGAAACCGACGCCGCACAGGCCCACGAGCATCGGCGCGCGGAACCCGCGGGGATGGTCGGGCTCGAGGCGCCTGAGACGGACTGCGGCCACGAACATCAGGAGGTACATGATGAGGTACACCTGCGTCGTGATGACGGAGAAGATCCAGTAGGCGCTCGACACGTTCGGGATGAACGCGTAGCCGAGCGCGATGACGGTCGTGAGCACACCCTGTGTGACGAGGATGTTCTGCTGGACGCCCTGCTTGTTGACCCGCTGCAAGAAGGGTGGAAGGTAGCCCTCCTCGCGCGAGATGAGCAGCAGGCCCTTGGACGGCCCGGCGAGCCAGGTGAGCATCCCGCCGAGGGACGCGGCGACCAGCATGATGCCGAAGACGGGCGTGAGCCACTGCGTCCCGAACTGGGCGAACACCGCGTCGAACGCCTGCATCACGCCGGCGGTGAGCGAGAGCTGGTCGGCCGGGACGATCCAGCTGATCGCGAGCGCCGGGAGGATGAAGATCAGGAGCACCATGCCCATGGCGAGGAACATCGCCTTGGGGAACTCCTTGGCGGGCTTGCGCAGCGAGCCCACGTGCACGGCGTTCATCTCCATGCCGGAGTACGACAGGAAGTTGTTGACGATCAGGACGAGGCTCGACAGGCCGGCCCACGCAGGCAGCAGGTGGGACGAGTCCATGGGAGCCGCGGACGCGTTGCCCTGCCCGAGGAACACGGTGCCGAGGACGACGAGCACGACGCCCGGGATCAGGGTGCCGATGATGAGCCCGCCGCTCGCGAGCCCGGCGACGCCCGAGGTCCCGCGCGACGACACCCACACCCCGGTCCAGTAGATGACGACGATGACGCACGCCGTCCACACGCCGCTCGACGCGAGCGAGGGGTTGATGACGTACGCGAGCGTGCTCGCGACGAAGCCCAGCAGGCTGGGGTAGTAGAAGATCGTCATCGCGAACTGGCACCACACGGCGAGGAAGCCCATGGGCTTCGAGATGCCGCGCGACACCCAGTTGAAGACGCCGCCGCCGTACCCGGACGCGAGCTCGGCGGAGACCAGCGACGTCGGGAGCAGGAACACGATCGCCGGGACGATGTAGAGGAACACGCACGCGAGCCCGTACACGGCCATCGTCGGTGCGGCCCGCAGGCTCGCGACCGAGCTGGTCGTCATCATGGCGAGCGCGACCCACGAGATCCAGTGGGTGGCGGGCGCCTTTGCCCGCGCGGCCACGGGAGCGGCCAGCGGTTCGTCTGCCGTGCCGTCCATCGCAGTCATGTGGTGCCTCCTCGGTGATGGCGTCGTCGTCACGCCGGCTGGGTGTGGGTGCCCTCAGGTACCGCTGGGGCCGGTGCCCCGGTACCGCTGGCGCTGGTGGGCAACGTGTGGAGGTGTGCGGCCGCGGCTGCGGCCGTGTCGAGCAGCGTGGCCCGGCCCGTGCGGACGCGGCGGATCGCGACGACGGCCACGAGCACGCCGAGCAGGCTGAGCGCCACCATGACCCACGATGCGGCCGCGAGGCCGGCCGCGAGGGCGTCGGGCGCAGACGCGCCGTCGGCGACATGGTTGGCGTCGACGGAGCCGTAGACGGTCGCGGCGAGCGCTGTGGCGACGGCCGCGCCGACGTAGCGCGCCATGTTGGAGACACCGGAGGCTGCGCCGACCTGCTCCTGGCGCACGGACGCGGTGGCCGCGGACGAGGCGGGGCCGTTGGACAACCCCATCCCGACCGCGATCGCGATCACTGGCAGCAGGAAGGCGACGTAGGCCCACGACGACTCCACGAACCCGATCGCGGCGAACCCGACCGTCATGAGCACGAAGCCGGCGCCGACGACCTGACGCCCGCCGAGCCGGCTCGCCAGTCGCGGGACGAGCGGCGCCACGACGACGAGGCCCGCCGTGGCGGGCAGCGTGGCGAGCCCCGCCTCGAGCGGGCTGAAGCCCAGCGCGTCCGGACTCTGGAAGTACAGGCTCAGCAGGTACATGAGGCCGTTGATGGTCCCGGCGCCGATGAGGATCGCGACGGTCGATCCCACCAGGATGCGGTTGCGCAGCAGGGAGAGGTCCAGCAGGGGCACCGCGACCCGCTTCTCGACGACGACGAACAGGACCCCGGCGACCACGCTCACGGCGAAGCATCCCAGCGTCGCCGCGGACGCCCAGCCCCAGTCGCCGCTCTTGCTGACGCCGAGGATCAACGGCATGAGCGTGAGCGCCACGAGCACGGAGCCCAGGTAGTCGATGTCGCGCGGTCGGTCGGGGTCGCTCGACTCCGCCACCGTCGCGTACGTCAGCACGATGCAGACCACGGCGACGGCCGCGTCGATCCAGAACAGGCCCTGCCAGCCCGTCGCGCCCACGAGGACGCCTCCCAGCAGCGGCCCTGCGGCCGCGCCGACGGCAGCGGCTGCGCCCCACAGGGAGACTGCCCTGAGCTGCCGTTCGCCCGACGTGGCCACCGACAGCAGGCTCAGGCCGCAGGCGAGGATCGTGGATCCCGCGGCACCCTGGACGAGGCGGCCCACGATGACCAGCCCGCCGGTCTGCGCGAGGGCGATCAGCACGCACGACAGCACGAACAGGGCGAGCCCGAGCTGGAACACCCGCTTGCGCCCGAAGACGTCGCCGAGGGAGCCGGCGGTGATGATCACGGCCGCGCCCACCAGCGAGTAGCCCGTCACGGCCCACTGCAGGGTCGCGACGGGGGTGCCCGTGTCGTCGCTGATCGCGGGCAGCAGGATGCTCACGGCGGAGGTGTTCGCGTTGACGACGAGCGTGGACAGACACGTCGCAGCGAGCACGCCCCCCGCGGCCTTGCCGCTCCCCGCCATGACGACTCCCCTCGCGACTGAGAACGACGGTAGACCGGAGCAGTCAGGCGCGCGATCCGACCTGCGAAGACGCCGGATCCGTCGGCCCCGTACCCTAGGGCCGTGGCTGCGAGGATCGAGGGTGCGTACGAGAGCGCCCGACGGGCCTTCGCCAGCCCGACCCTCGCCCTGCTGCACAAGCAGCGCGCACCCCTCGTCGTGACGCTGCTCGGCGCGCTCTTCACCGCCGACAGGGCCGCCGTGCCCGTCGCCGACGCGCACACCGAGGTCGGTGAGGCGCTCGCGGGGCTGCGCTCCGCCGGCTTCGACGACCTGCCCGACGCGTCCGCGCGCGACCTGTGCCGGCAGTGGGTCGCCGAGTCCTGGCTCGTGCGGCAGGTTGCGGACGACGGCACCGAGGAGTACCGGCTCACCGCGCACGCCGTGGAGGCCCTCGAGGTGGCCTGGCGGGCCGGCGGGCCCCGCACCCGCGTCACCCGGTCGCGCCTGCGCACCCTGCTCGACGCGGTCGAGCACCTCGCGCAGGAGGTCGACCCCGACGTCTCCGCGCGCCGGGACCGCATCGAGGCCGAGGTCGCGCGGCTCACCGCCGAGCTCGAGCACCTCGACGCGGGCGGGGCCGCCCCGACGGTCGCCGAGGACCAGTACGTCGAGGAGGCCGAGAACGTCCTCTTCCTCGTCCGGGAGCTGCCGGCCGACTTCGCCCGCGTGGCCGAGTCGATCAAGGGCCTCCAGCGGGAGGTCGTCGCCGGGCTGCGCCAGGACGAACGACCCACCGGCGAGGTGCTCGCCGCCTACCTCGAACGCGCCGAGCACCTGCTCGAGGCCACCGCCGAAGGTCGTGCGTTCGCCGGCGCGATGCGCCTGCTCGCTGACGCGGAACGCCTCGACGCGCTCGCCGCGGAGCTCGACCTGCTTCTGCGACACCCCTACGCCGACGCGCTCGACCCCGTCCAGCGCGCCGAGCTGCGCGGCATCACGCGCCGTATCGAGACCGGCCTCGACGCCGTCCTCACCCAGCAGCGCCGCACCTCGCACATCATCACCACCCAGGTGCGCCACCACGACCCGCTGCGCGACCGGCAGGTCGACGACCTGCTCCGCGAGGTCGTGTCGGCGCTCGCGGCGTGGGTGCCGTCCTCCCGTCGCGGCCAGGACGTCACGGCACTGCGCCGCCTGCCGCGCATCGACGCCGGGCGGCTGCGCGAGACCACCTGGGTGCCGGCGCGCAGCGCGCCGCCCGCCGACATCGACGTGTGGGACGACGACGCGGGGGCTGACGCGTCGCTCGCCGGCGCCCGGGCGTGGGGCGGCCCGCACTACGCGCGGCTGCTCGCGCACGCGACCGAGCACGCGGCCGCGACGCACGGGGGCCCGGGAGGCGCCCCGGCCGACGAGCTCGACGTCGCCGCGGTGTTCGAGTCCGCGCCGGGCGACCTGCGCCGGCCCGTCGACCTGCTCGGCTACCTCGAGCTGGCGCTCGGCGGTCCCGGGACGGACGCACCCGGGCTCCCGGCCGAGTCGACCCACCTGGGCCGGCTCGCGGGCGTCGAGCCCGAGGACGCCGTCGATGCGACCGAGCTGTCCGTCGTGACCGCGACCCGGCCCGACGGCACGACCCGACGGTTCGCCTTCGGCCGGACCACGCTGCGGCTCACGCCGCCCGAAGGAGACCGATGAGCACGACCGTGACCGACGACGCGCCCCGGGAGGGCGTGCCCGTCGCAGCGCCCGCCGACGGGTTCGTCGCGCCGCGGCCCGTCGAGTCCGACCTGCCGGAGGTGTTCCCCGGGGACACCGGGACGCTCGACGCGGAGGTGCGCGACGTGCTGGTGCGCGTGCTGCGGCAGCGGTACCTGTCCGCGGAGGCCACCCCGGCGCTGTGGCGCACGCTCGTCGCGCACCAGGGCGTCGTGGAGTCGCGCCTGCACGACCTCTACGTCCGCCTCGTGATCGACCACGACCGCGGGCTCGCGTACAAGCGGCAGGTCCGGGACGCCGACGTGCAGGTGCCCGTCCTGCTCCGCGACGAGCCGTACTCGCGCACCGAGACGCTGCTGCTCGTCCACCTGCGCACGCTCTACCAGCGCGAGCGGGGTGCGGGCGAGACGTCCGCGCGCGTCGACCTCGAGGACCTCGAGCAGACCGCGCTGAGCTACACCGACCCGGCGGAGACGAACCTCGCGGCCCGGCAGCGGGAGATCCGGTCCGCGGTCGCGCGGCTCGTGCGCGAGAAGGTGCTCGAGGAGGACAGCCAGGGCCGCTACCGCGTCCTGCCCGTCGTCGAGGTGCTGCTGTCCGTGGAGCGGCTCACCGAGCTGCTGCAGTGGCTGCGCGAGGACGGCGGCACGGCCTCCGACGACGGCCCCGGCCCGGACGGCACCGAGGGCGCCGACGACGAGGAGGACCTCGCATGAGCCTCATGGCCGACACCCTGTTCGGGCTCGTCCCCGTCGCGTCGAGCGGGCAGCAGTGGGTCGCGCGCGACCTGCAGGTCGTCAACTGGGGCGGGTACGACGGACGCCACCGCATCCGGCTCGCGTCGACCGCCACCCTCGTCTCGGGGGCGTCCGGCTCGGGCAAGTCGACGCTCCTGGACGCGTACGTGGCGCTCATGATGCCGCACACGACCCCGTTCAACGGGGCCTCGAACGGTGCCGTCGTCGGGCGTCCGCGGGGGCGGGACCAGCGCAACGTGCTCTCGTACGCGCGCGGCAAGATCGACGAGTCGCGCACCGAGGCAGGCACGCGCGAGCGCGTCCTGCGCGGCGCCGACGGCGACACGTGGTCGGCGGTCGCGATGACGTGGGCCGACCAGTCGGGGCGACGGTTCACCGCGCTGCGCGGCTGGTATGTCCCCGCCGGGGCGCAGCGCGTCGAGGACCTCGTCGCGGTCCGCGCCACCACCGATGCCGACCTGGACCTCGCCGACCTCGCGCCGTCGGCCGCGCGCCGGTTCCGCCGCACGGACCTCACGGCGCTCGGCCTCGTGTGCTACGACACCGACCGCGAGCTCACCGCGCGCCTCCACACGACCCTCGGGATCGGGGCGGCCGGCGGGGGAGCGAAGGCCGTCGGCCTGCTCGCGCGGATCCAGGCGGGCCAGCAGATCACGACCGTCGACGCCCTCTACAAGGCCATGGTGCTCGAGGAGCCGGAGACGCTCGCGGTCGCCGACGCCGCCGTCGAGCAGTTCGACAACCTCACCGAGGTGCGCGACCGGATGCTCGCGGCGCAGCGGCAGGTCCGCGCGCTGCGCCCGATCCGCGCCCACCGGGCCGCCGTCGACGCGGCCCGCGAGCGGACGGCCGTGGTGGACGCCGTCGGCGGCCCCGACGACCCCGCGTCCCCCTTCTGCGTGTGGCGCGACGAGCGCCGCCTCACCCTGCTGCGCGACGCCGAGGCCGAGCACGCCGCCACGGCGCGCCGGCTCACGGAGCACGCGGAGTCCGCCCGTGCCGTCGTCGTCGGGACGGAGCACGAGCACGACGCCCTGCGCGACGCGGTGCGGGCACAGGGCGGCGACCGGCTCGAGGCCGTCGAGCGCGAGCTCGCCCGGGCACAGGAGACGGCGGCGCGCGTGCGCGCCGAGCGTGCGCGGCTCGACCGCTGGCTCGCCGAGCTCGACGCGAGCGTGACGTCGCGTGCGGACCTCGACCGGCAGAGGGCCGCGTCCCGCGGGTTCGTCGCGGCGGCCGACGCGAGCCGCCGGACCGCGCGCGACGAGCGCCTCGCCGCCTACGAGGCCGTCACCCGGGCGCGCGCCGAGGCCGACCGGCTCGAGCGCGAGCACACGTCGCTCGGCCGGCGGCGGGGCAACGTGCCCGACGAGCTCCACCGGGCACGCGTCGCGCTCGCGCAGGCCGCCGGGCTGGACGTCGACGAGCTCCCGTTCGTCGCGGAGCTCGTCGAGGTCCGCACCGAGCACGAGCACTGGCGTGACGCGATCTCGCTCGCGCTGGGCGGCTTCGCGCTGACGCTGCTCGTCGACGCCGACCGTGTCGGCGCGTTCCGTGCGGCGATCGACGCGGTGCCGTCCGCGGTGCGGCTCCGGTTCGAGGGCGCGACCGTCGGGGTCGTGCACCACGGGAGCGTGGACGCGAGCCTGCTGCCCGGTCGCCTGGACCTGCGCGACGGACCGTTCACGGGGTGGCTCGCGGAACGGCTGGACGACCGGTTCGCGTACGTGTGCGTCGACGACGCGCGCGACCTCGGAACGCACGGTCTCGCCCTGACGCGCACCGGTCAGACGTCCGAGGGGCGGCGCGGCGCGCACGGCGGGCACGGGCGCGCGAGCGTCCTCGGCTTCTCCAACACGCGGCGCCTCGCTGACCTCGCGTCCCAGCTCGACGCCGCCCGCGAGGAGCTGCGGCTCGCGTCCGAGCGGTCCGAGGGCGTCGACCTGCGGGCCGCGGCCGCGGAGGAGCAGCGCGCCGTGCACGCCCAGGTCGCCGAGGCCGAGTGGGAGCGCGTCGACGTCGTGGGTGCGGAGCGCGCCGTCGCCGACTGGTCCGCGCAGCGCGACGCCCTGCACGCCGGCAGCGACACGCTGCGCGACCTCGAGGCGCGCCTGCGCGAGGTGGCGGCGCGGCTCGACACCCAGCGCCAGGACGCGGCGCGCGCCGCCGTCCGTCGTGACGACGCGCACGCCGCCTGGGAGCGTGCCACGGACGCCGTGGACGCCTGCCAGACGGCCCTCGACCGAGCCGCGGACAAGGGCGTCGAGGTCACGGCCGCGCAGCGCGACTACCTTGACGCGGGGTCGGGGGTGCCGCTCAGCCTGGACGGGTTCGACGGTGCGGTGCGCGCGCTCGCCGCGCAGACCGTGCACGAGCGGGCGCTCGCGGCGGCGGAGGAGCGCGCCGGGCTCGACGCGCTGGCGGCGATCTTCACGCACTTCACCGACACGTGGCCGAACCCGGACCTCGGCACGGACCCGGACGCGTCGTACGCCGACTTCGACCGCCTGCTCGCGACGGTCGAGAGCGAGGGCCTGCACGAGCTCGAGGGCCGCTGGTCGCGCAGCCTCGCGCAGCTCTCGGGCAACGACCTCACGATCCTGCACGCCGCGATCGGGCGGTCCGTGCGCGAGATCACGGAGCGCATCGAGCCGGTGAACGCGATCCTCGCGGACCTCCCGTTCGCGGACGCCGACCACCGGCTCCGGATCGACGCGCGTCCGGTCGAGTCGGCGGTCGTGGCGCGGTTCCGCAAGGCGCTGCGGGAGCTCGCCACGGACCCGACGAGCAAGCGGACCGAGGCGGAGCAGGAGGCGCGGTTCGCCCGGATGGCCCGACTGATCGACCGCATCCGCCGCACCAGCCCGGACTTCGCGGACCTCGTCGACGTGCGCCGGCACGTGCGCGTCAGCGCCGAGAAGGTCGACCTGGCGGGTCGGCACGTCGCGCTCTACGACCACATCGGCGAGAAGTCCGGCGGTGAGTCGCAGGAGCTCGTCGCGTTCATCGTCGGGGCCGCGCTGCGCTACCAGCTCGGCGACGCCGCGGCCGAGCGTCCCCGCTACGCCCCCGTGTTCCTCGACGAGGCGCTCATCAAGGCCGACGCCCGGTTCGCCGGCCGTGCGGTGGGGGCGTGGCGCGGGCTGGGGTTCCAGCTCGTCATCGGCGCGCCGCTCGACAAGGTGGGCGCCCTCGAACCCTTTGTCGACGCGGCCTACGAGGTCGTCAAGACGCCCGACGGACGCTCGCGCCCGCTCGCGGTCGTCGGGCTCGACGACTAGCGGCGGCGGCGCGTGCCGAACAGGCTGCGGGTGATCTCGCGGCCCAGCGTGGACGCCATCGACCCGAGGAGCCGGTCCACCGACGACGACGCCGTCCGTGCCGCACCGTCGCTCCGACCGCTCGTCGGGGTGCGCTGCGTCGTCGTCGCCCGGTCCACCTCGGCCTGCGCGGCAGGGGCGTGCTCGGCGGCGATCCGGGCGGCCAGGACCTCGAAGGCGGACTCGTTGTCGACCGCGGTGCCGTAGCGCGCCTGGAGCGGTGAGCCGGCCACCAGCGCGTCGAGCGCGTCGGCCGGGGCGGGCGACATCGACGACTGCGGTGCTCGCACCCGCGTCCACGCGACCGGGGTCGGCGCGCCCTTCTCGGTGAGGACCGTGACCACGGCCTCGCCCGTGCCGAGGGACTGCAGGAGCTGCTCGAGGTCGTACGGCGACCGGGGGAACGTGCGGACGGCGGCCCGCAGCGCCTTCGCGTCGTCGGGCGTGAACGCGCGCAGCGCGTGCTGGACCCGGTTGCCGAGCTGGGCGAGGACGTCGGCCGGGACGTCCTTCGGGCTCTGCGTCACGAAGAACACGCCGACGCCCTTGGACCGGATGAGCCGGACCGTCTGCACGACCTGCTCGAGAAACGCCTTCGACGCGCCCGCGAACAGCAGGTGCGCCTCGTCGAAGAAGAACACGAGCCGCGGACGGTCGGCGTCCCCGACCTCGGGCAGGTCGTGGTAGAGGTCCGCGAGCAGCCACATGAGGAACGTCGAGAACAGGGCCGGGCGGTCCTGGACGTCCGGCAGCTCGAGGCACGACACGACGCCGCGCCCGTCCGCGGTGGTGCGCAGCAGGTCCGCGGTGTCGAAGGCCGGCTCGCCGAAGAACACGTCCGCACCCTGCGCCTGGAGCGCCGTGATCTCCCGCAGGATGACGCCGGCGGTCGCGGCCGAGACCCCGCCGACTCCCTTCAGCTCGGCCCTGCCCTCGTCGGACGTCAGGAACGCGACGGTGGCCTGCAGGTCCTTGAGGTCGAGCAGCGCGAGCCCCTGCGTGTCCGCCCAGTGGAAGACGAGGCCGAGGCTCGACTCCTGGGTGTCGTTGAGGCCCAGCACCTTGGCGAGCAGCAGCGGACCGAAGTCCGTGACCGTCGTGCGGACCGGCACCCCGTGCCCGAGCCCGCCCAGCGAGTACGCCTCCACCGGGAAGGCCGTAGGCGCCCACTCCTGCCCCACGGACGCGGCCCGCTCCGCCACCCGGGCGTCGTCCGGACCCGCGACCGCGAGGCCCGACAGGTCGCCCTTGACGTCCGCGAGGAACACCGGCACGCCCGCCGCCGACAGGCCCTCCGCCATGCCCTGGAGCGTCTTCGTCTTGCCCGTGCCGGTGGCGCCCGCGACGAGCCCGTGGCGGTTGAGCATCGACAGCGCGAACCCCACCTGCGTGCCCGGGTCCGGAGCGGCCGGGGCCCCGTCCGCCGCGACGAGCAGCGCGCCGAGCGGCAGCGTCCCACCCGGGGCCGCGTACGCCGCGCGGACCTCGGCGGCGTACGGGTCGTCGGACGCGGCGGGTGGAGCGTCCTCCGCGCCGGCCAGCGCCGCGTCGAGCGCGGCCTGCGCCGCAGCGGCGCGCGCCTCGGCAGCCTGCGCCGCCGCCTCCGCTGCGGCGGCGCGGAGCGCGGCGATGTCGTCCGGACGAGGTGCGTCGTCGGCCATGCTCGCATCCTAGGGTGGGGGTGATGAGACCGCCGCGCACCGCCTCGCCCTCCGTCGTCCTCGGACGACGCCGTGCCCGCCACCGGGTGCGCGTCGTCACCGACTCGACGGCGTCCCTGCCGCCCGAGCTGCGCGCGGGGGCGATCGTCGTGCCGCTCACCGTCGTGGTGGACGGCACGTCGGGGCGCGAAGGCGAGGACATCGACGCCGACGAGATCGCGGCCGCGCTCGCGTCCGGCGCGCGGGTCAGCACGTCGCAGCCCCCGCGGGCCGCGTTCGAGGCCGCGTACGCGCAGGCCGCGGCCGGGGGCGCGACCGGTGTCGTGTCGGTGCACCTGTCCGGCGAGCTCTCCGGCACGGTCCACCAGGCGGCCGCCGCGGCGGCGACGGCAGCCCTCCCGGTGCGTGTCGTCGACTCCCGGACGTCCGGGCTGGCGCTCGGCTTCGCCGTCCGGCAGGGCGCCCTCGCGGCTGCCGAGGGGGCGGCCGGGGACGACGTGGCGCGGCGCGCTGTGCGTGTGGCGGCGTCGAGCCGCGCGATCTTCATGGTCGACTCGCTCGACCACCTGCGCCGCGGTGGGCGGATCTCTGCGCCTGCCGCTGCGCTGGGCACGGTCCTCGGGGTGCGCCCGCTCCTGCGGGTGCGCGACGGACGCATCGAGGTGGTCCAGCGGGTCCGCACGCGCGCCGCCGCGGTCGACCGGCTCGTCGGCGTCGCGGTCGAGTCTGCCGGACGCCGCGTGAGCCCGCTGCTCGCGGTGCACCACGTCGGACCGCCCGAGCTCGCGTTCGAGACCGCGCGCGAGCTCGAGGAGCAGACCGGCTGCCAGGTCGTCGTGTCGCCGCTCAGTGCCGTCCTCGCGGCGCACGTCGGACCCGGCACGCTCGCGATCGTGGTCGCCGAGGGCGCCTGACCTCTCCACAGGCCCCCTGACCGGAGGGCCCTCCACGTGCGCGGTCCCTCAGGGACCGCGGCGTCGGCCGCGGGGCGACGTGCGTCTAGGTTCTCGCCGTGCCGATCTCCCGACCCGCCGCCGCCCTCCGCCGCGGGGAGCCCGCCCGACGTCACGTCGGTCGCCCGCGTCCCGGGCCGCTCCGGGACCGTGGCTCGACCGGCGACGCCCGCGACCGGGGTCTCCGCCTCGCCGACGGGCGCCCCCTCGCCCCTGTCGTCGACACGTCGGTCGACGCGGTGCGGGACGGCGTCCACGGCGACCCGTCGGGCGGCGCCGTGGATGCGAGCGCTCCCGACGACTGGAGCCCCGTGCTCCACGACGTCCCGGCCGGCGCGGTGGCCGCCGACCCGGACCCCGACGCCGATCTCGCGACGCGCTGGCGCCAGGGCGCCCTGACCGCGGTGGCGACGGCGTACGGGTCGGCGCACGGCCACCCGCTCACGCCGCACGAGACGCGCCCCGCGCCCCGGCGCTGGACCCTCGACGTCCGGACGGCAGCCGTCGCCCTCGCCGCACTCGTGGCCGTCGCGGCAGCCGTCGTGGCCGTGGCCGTCGGACGTGGCGCCGGTGACCCGATCCTCGGCGCTGCTCCGGCCGTCAGCTTCCCCGCACCCGCGGCGGAGGCCGCGCCCGGCTCGTCGGGTGGCGGCACGCAGCGCACGCCGGGTGCCGGCGGAGACACGGGTGCCGCAGCCGGCAGCGCGGTGGTCGTGGACGTCGTCGGTGCGGTCCGGCACCCGGGCGTCCGCACGCTCACGACGGGCGCCCGCGTCGCGGACGCGATCGCCGCGGCCGGCGGCGCCACCGGAGCTGCCGACGTCGAGCAGCTCAACCTCGCACGGCCGGTCGTCGACGGGGAGCAGGTCCGGGTGCCGCGTCACGGGGAGCAGCTCGTCCTCGACGGTGCGACCCCAGCCGCCGGCGGCGGGGGCGGCACGGGGGGCGCCGCGGACGGGGCGACCGGTACGACCGCGCCCGGTCCGGGCCTCGTCGACCTCAACACGGCCGACGTCGCGACCCTCGACGGCCTGCCCGGCATCGGCCCCGTGATCGCCCAGCGGATCGTCGACCGGCGCACGCAGGTGGGCGCCTTCACCTCGGTCGACCAGCTCGAGGAGGTGTCGGGCGTCGGCCCGGTGCTGCTCGCCAAGGTGCGTGACCTGGTGCGCGTGTGACCACGGACCTGCGCCTCGCTCCCGCCGCGCTCGTCGCGTGGGCCGTCGCCTGGTGGGCCGTGGCGCGCGACGGTCCGGGCCGCGTGGCGCTCGGTGCGGCCGTCCTGCTGGTCACGGCGCTCGCGGCCGGTGTCGGCCCACGCCGCTTCCCGGCCCCGGCGCCCGCCCGGGATCCCCGAGGCGGCACGGGGGACGGTGCTCGCGCGGGCCGGGTCACGGTCTCCGTGGCGTTCGCGCTCGCCGTGGGCGCGACCGTGCTCGCCGTCACCGCGTGCCAGCTCGCGGTGCGGGACGCGTCGGGCCTGCGCGCCGGGGCGGCGGCGGGTCGCGTGGTGACCGTGGACGCCGTGGTCCGCGACGACCCGACCCCGATCGCGTCGCCGTGGGGCGGAGACCCGCTCGTGCTCGTCCTGGTCGACGCCCGGACGGTCACGCTCGACGGCGACACGCGCCGCGCGGCCGCACCCGTGCTGGTGCGCGGTGACGGCGCGTGGGCGGACGCGCGGGTCGGGGAGCGGGTGCGGGTCACGGGCTCGCTCGCCCCCGCGGAGGCGGGGGAGCGGGCGGTCGCCGTCCTGCGGCCCACCGGCGGACGGGTCACCGTCCACGGGGCCACCGGGCCGCTCCGCGTCGTCGACGACCTGCGCGCGGGGCTCGTGACGGTGACGGACGACCTCTCGACGCAGGCCCGAGCCCTCGTCCCCGGCGTCGCGGTCGGCGACGTCACGCGCCTCGACCCGGATCTCGCCGATGCCATGAAGACGTCCGGTCTCACGCACGTGACCGCTGTCTCGGGAGGGCACTTCGCGATCGTGGCAGCCGTGCTCGCGGGGTTGTGCGGGGTCGCGCGGCTCGGCCGGTGGGCGCGCCTCGCCGTCCTCGGGCCGTGCCTGTCGGGGTTCGTGCTGCTCGTGCGCCCCGACCCGAGCGTCGTGCGCTCCGCCGCCATGTGCGGGGTCACGCTCGTCGCGCTGTGCCTCGGGCGGCCCGCCCGCTCGGTCCCGTCGCTGTGCGCGGGGTCGGTCGTCCTGCTGCTCGCGGACCCGTGGCTCGCCCGCAGCTACGGGTTCGTCCTGTCGGCGTCGGCCACGGCGGGGATCGTCCTCGGCACCGGGCCGCTCGCGCGCCGTCTGGAGTCGGGGATGCCGCGGCTGTTCCCGCGGCCCGTCGCGCTCGCCGTCGCCGTGCCGTGCGCCGCGCAGGCGGCGTGCGGTCCCGTCCTGGTGCTGCTGGCGCCGACGCTGCCCGTCTACGCGGTGCCGGCGAACCTCGTCGCGGAGCCGGCCCTGGTGCCCGCGACGCTCCTGGGGGTCGCCGCGACGCTGGTCGCCCCGTGGTGGGGCGCAGGCGCCCACGCGATCGCCTGGTGCGCAGGGCTCGCGACGTGGTGGGTCGCCCAGGTGGCGACGGTCGCGTCGCAGCTGCCCGGCGCCCGGGCTCCGTGGTTGCCAGGCCTGCCCGGGGCGGCGCTGCTCGCGGGCGTCACCGTCGTGGTGGCCGCGGCCGCGGTGCTGTCGCCGTGGGCGGGGCGTGGCAGGCTTGCCGGGTGCCTCCCGCTGCTCGGTCCAACCGTCCCGCCCGACCCTCTGCCCGTCCCGGCGCGCGAGGCGGGGCACCGGCCGGGGTGGCGCTCGCCGACCTCGCCCTCGCCCCCGTGACGCTCGTCAGCGGGACGGAGGCGCTCTTCGCCGAACGAGCGGTCGACCGCGCGGTCGCGCTCGCCCGCGAGGCCGCGGCGGCGCAGGGTGACTCGCTCGAGCGGGTGGACCTCGCCGGGCCGACGTACGAGGCCGGCCGCCTGTCCGTCGCGGCGAGCCCGTCCCTGTTCGCGGAGCCCCGCGTGGTCGTCGTGGACGACGCCCAGCTCGCGACCGACGCCCTCGTGGAGGACGTGACCGCGTACGTCGCCGCGCCCGAGGCCGACGTGTCGCTCGT
The DNA here is from genome assembly GCF_002798015.1 of Luteimicrobium subarcticum. Taxonomy (GTDB): domain Bacteria; phylum Actinomycetota; class Actinomycetes; order Actinomycetales; family Cellulomonadaceae; genus Luteimicrobium; species Luteimicrobium subarcticum. The sequence goes on from NZ_PGTZ01000008.1 coordinate 152,426, forward strand.
CGTCGTGCACCGCGGCGGGCAGCGCGGCAAGCGGATGCTCGACGCCATCAAGGCGTCGGGCGCGCCCGTCGTCGTGTGCGACGCGATCAAGAAGGACTCCGAGAAAGAGGACTTCGTGCGCGCCGAGATGCGTGCGGCGGGCCGGCGCGTCGACGCCCCGGCGGTGCAGGCCCTGGTCGGCGCCCTCGGCTCCGACCTGCGCGAGCTCGCGTCCGCGTGCGCGCAGCTCGTCGCCGACACGAGCGGCACGATCACCGAGTCCGTCGTCGACCGCTACTACGGCGGACGTCAGGAGGTCACGGGCTTCAAGGTCGCCGACGCGGCCGCCGCGGGCCGCAGCGCCGACGCGGTGACGCTGCTGCGGCACGCGGTCGCGTCCGGCGTGGATCCCGTGGTGCTCGTCGCCGCGCTCGCGCTCAAGCTGCGTCAGCTCGCCAAGGTCGCCGCGACCCGGTCGTCCGGCGGCCCGAGCCCGCAGCAGCTCGGCCTCGCGCCCTGGCAGGTCGACCGGGCACGCAAGGAGCTCACCCGGTGGACGCCCGAGGGCCTGGCCACCGCGATCACGGCCGTCGCGCGCGCCGACGAGGAGGTCAAGGGCGGCAGCCGCGACCCGGTCTTCGCGGTCGAGCGGGCGGTGCTGACCGTCTCCCGGGCGACGGGCCGCTGATCCGGGAGACGGGCCGCTGAACGGTCCGCGCTGCTGTCCCCGGACAGCACGACGGCCGCCGTCCCCGGAGGGATGGCGGCCGGTGTGCTGCTGCTGTGCTGCTGCGAGGCGCCCGTGCGGGCGCCGGCGCGTCAGAGGGCGTTGACAGCCTTCGCCAGGGCCGACTTGCGGTTGGCAGCCTGGTTCAGGTGGATGACACCCTTCGACACGGCCTTGTCGAGCTTCTTCGAAGCGGTCGCGAGCGCGGTCGTCGCGGCGTCCTTGTCGCCGGCGGCGACGGCCTCGCGGACACGGCGCACGTGCGTCTTGAGCTCCGACTTCACAGCCTTGTTGCGAAGACGAGCCTTCTCGTTCGTGCCGATGCGCTTGAGCTGGGACTTGATGTTTGCCACGTTAGGGAACTCTCTGGTGTGTTCGCCGAAGCGAGCGGACAGGTCTAGAGGGCGGCTCCAGGACCGGGACTGGGGTGGGGAACCCGTGGAGAGGTGCCGGAGCGGTGCCCGCCGACCTTCGGCGACCGACCGCCTGGAGAACCTGACGGTTCGACCGGCGATCCGCACCGGGCGGACACACAGCGCACCATCTTAGCAAAGACGCGCCGGTTCCCGAAGTCGGGCGCCCGGTCACATCGCGCGGACGACCTCGTCGAACTGCCGCCGAGGCATGATCGCGCCCTCGCGTCGCACGGACGCGGCGTCCACCCGGATCACGCGGTCCAGCCGGACCTCGCTCGGCCGCCCCTGACGGTCCCACGGCCCCGACCCGAGGTCGAGCCAGCGCCGACCCCAGCGGTTCTCCTTCGCGAGGTCGCGCGAGTGGTCCTTGCTCGTGAGCATCAGGGCGAGGAGCCAGCCGCCGTCACGGCCGACGAGGAGCACGGGCCGGTCCTTGCCCTGGGTGGCGTCCTCCTCGAACGGCACCCACGTCCACACGACCTCGCCGGGGTCGGGCGCGCCGTCGAGGCGCGGCGAGTACTCCGTCCGGACCCGCCCGGTGAAGTCGCCCGGGTAGCGGCTCGCCCCTCGCCGCGACGGAGCCGGGCCGGGCTTCCCGGACCGACCGGGACGGGGTGCGGGTCGGCGCAGCGGCCGCAGGAGGAGGTCGAGGAACCGGGACAGGGGGTGGCGTGGCACGCCCGACAATCTAGCCGCGCAACACCCCCGAGACGCGCCGGTGACGCCCGGGTCACCGGGTGGACGTATTCTCCGGGCCATGACCGACCTGTTCCACGACTACCCGGCGCTCCCCGCCTGGGACGAGATGCTGGACGACGAGCTCGAGGTGCGGACGTCGAGCGGCCCGGTCCACGAGCAGCTCGCGGGCCTCAGTGCCGCCGAGGTGTCGTCCCGCGCGGACTCGCTCGCCCGCTCGTACCTCAACCAGGGCGTGACGTTCGACTTCGCGGGCGAGGAGCGGCCGTTCCCGCTCGACGTCGTGCCGCGGGTCCTCGACGCGGACGAGTGGACGACGATCTCGACGGGCGTCTCGCAGCGCGTCCGCGCGCTCGAGGCGTTCCTCGACGACGTGTACGGCGACCAGCAGGTCGTCGCGGACGGCGTCGTGCCGCAGAAGCTCATCCTGTCGTCGACCGAGTTCCAGCGGGAGGCGTTCGGCATCCGGCCGCCGAACGGCGTGCGGGCGCACGTGTCGGGCATCGACCTGGTGCGCGACGTCGACGGCCGGTTCCGGGTGCTCGAGGACAACGTCCGCATCCCGTCGGGCGTGAGCTACGTGATCTCGAACCGCCGGGCGATGGCCCAGACGTTCCCGGAGCTGTTCTCGAAGCTGCAGATCCGTCCCGTGATCGGGTACCCGCGTCGGCTGCTCACTGCGCTCATCGCGGCGGCGCCGGAGGGCGTGCCCGACCCCACGGTCGTCGTCCTGACGCCCGGCGTCTACAACTCGGCGTACTTCGAGCACACGCTGCTCGCACGGCTCATGGGTGTCGAGCTCGTCGAGGGTCGCGACCTGTTCGTCGCGCAGGGACGCGTGTGGATGCGCACCACCGAGGGCCGCCGCCGCGTCGACGTCATCTACCGCCGCGTCGACGACGCGTTCCTCGACCCGGTCCAGTTCCGGGCGGACTCGCTCCTCGGCGTCCCCGGGCTCATGGGCGTCGCGCGCCTCGGCAACGTGACGCTCGCGAACGCGGTCGGCAACGGCGTCGCGGACGACAAGCTCGTCTACACGTACGTGCCCGACCTCATCCGCTACTACCTCGGCGAGCAGCCGATCATCGCGAACGTCGACACGTGGCGGCTCGAGGAGCCCGACGCGCTCGAGGAGGTCGTGGACCGGCTCGCCGAGCTCGTCGTGAAGCCGGTCGACGGCGCGGGCGGCAAGGGCATCCTCGTCGGCCCGCAGGCGTCGGCGCACGAGATCGACGCGATGCGCGAGCGCCTGCGCCGCGACCCGCGCGGCTGGATCGCGCAGCCGGTCGTGCAGCTGTCGACGTCGCCCACCCTCATCGACGACCGGTTCCGGCCGCGGCACGTCGACCTGCGTCCCTTCGCGGTCAACGACGGCGAGAACGTCTGGGTGCTCCCGGGCGGCCTGACGCGCGTCGCGCTCCCCGAGGGCCAGCTCGTCGTCAACAGCTCGCAGGGCGGCGGGTCGAAGGACACGTGGGTGCTCGGCAGTCCCGTCCACGACCATCCGGCGGGCGGGACGCACGCCGGGGCCGAGCCCGTCTCCGACGAGGAGCTCGAGGCCGAGGCCATCACCGAGGCCGAGGACGCGGTGGCCGAGGCGGAGGACGCCGACGTCGGTCATCCGTCCGCCCGGCCCGACCTGGCCGTCCGCGAGGTCGCCCGGCAGCAGCACGAGCCGGCCGCCGACAAGCACCGGTCGCAGCCCGAGCAGCAGCAGCAGCAGGCAGGAGGTCCGACGTGCTGAGCCGTATCGCGGAGTCGTTGTTCTGGATCGGCCGGTACGTGGAGCGCGCCGACGACACGGCCCGCATCCTCGACGTGCACCTCCAGTCGCTCTCCGAAGACCCGTGGGCGTCCGAGGACCTCACCCTGCGTGCCCTCCTCGCGGTGATGGACCACCCCGTCCCTGCGGACGGCACGCTCGTGACCCGCGCCCGGGTCATGCAGCTGCTCGCGCACGACCAGCTCGACGCGTCGTCCATCGCAGGCTCCATGATCGCGGCGCGCGAGAACGCGCGGCGTGCCCGCGAGACGGTGTCGTCCGAGCTGTGGGAGACGCTCAACACGACGCGCAACCAGGTCTCCGGGCCGATGCGGCTCGCCCGGCCCCACGACTACTTCGGCTGGGTGCGGGAGCGCGCGGCGATCGTCGCCGGGATCATGGACTCGTCGACGAGCCACGACGAGACGTGGCTGTTCGTGATGCTGGGCCGCTCGATCGAGCGGGCCGACATGACGGCACGGCTCGTCCAGACGCAGGCTCAGCTGCGCGACTCCGGTCCGAGCTGGTCGACCCTGCTGCGCGCCGCGGGCGGCTACGAGGCGTTCCTGCGCACGTTCCGCGGGGTCGCGTCCGACGAGAAGGCCGCCGAGTTCCTGCTGCTCGACCGGCTCTTCCCGCGGTCGATCGTGCACGCCCTCGACGCGGCCGAGGACTGCCTGCGTCTGCTCGAGCCGACCGCCGACCGGCGCGGCGTCACGAACGACGCGCGCCGCGAGCTCGCCCGCATGCGCGCGACCCTGGAGTACTCGCCCGTCGGCGAGACGCTCGAGGTGCTGCCCGTCGCGATGGAGGATGTGCAGCGCTGCTGCTCCGAGGCGAGCGACGCCATCAAGGCCCGGTACTTCCCGTCCGCGGCCGCGACCACCTGGATGGGAGAGGCCCTGTGACCGTGCTGCGCGTGGTGCACGCCACGACGTTCGAGTACTCGGCCCCGGTGGCCGCGTCGTACAACGAGGCGCGACTGACCCCGAGCCGGGGCCCCGGCCAGCGGCTGCTCGACTCCCAGGTGTCCGTGAACCCGCACACGTGGATGCACGACTACGTCGACTACTGGGGCACGTCCGTGACGACCTTCGAGGTCCTCGCACCGCACGAGCGGCTCGAGATCGTCGCGTCGTCGAGCGTCGAGCTGCCCGACGGTCCGCCGCGGGAGCCCGGCGAGGGCAACTCGTGGGACTTCGTCACCGGACCCGTGTTCCAGGACACGATGGCCGCATACCTCGCGGACTCCGAGACCACGAGCGTCCCGCCCGAGGTCGCCGACCTCGCCCGGACGGTGTCGCCCCGCGGCGGCGACCCCGACACCGTCGCGCAGGACGTGTGCCGCGCGATCCGCGACCGGCTCGAGTACCTGCCGGGCGTCACGACCGTTCACACGACCGCGCGCGAGGCCTGGCACGCCCGCAAGGGCGTCTGCCAGGACGTGTCGCACCTGTGCCTCGGGGCGCTGCGCGCGCTCGGCATCCCTGCCCGGTACGTCTCCGGGTACCTGCACCCGCGCCCCGACGCGGAGGTCGGGGAGACCGTCGAGGGGGAGTCGCACGCCTGGATCGAGTGGTGGGCCGGCGGCTGGCGCGCGTTCGACCCGACGAACCGCGCGTTCGTGGCGTCCGACCACGTCGTGCTGGGGCGTGGGCGCGAGTACCGCGACGTCTCGCCCCTCAAGGGCGTGTACGCGGGGACGGCGACGAGCGCGCTGGACGTGACCGTGCGGATCACCCGCACGGCCTGACCGGCCCCGCTCAGCCCGCCGACCATGTGATGTCGGCCCGTCCGGACGCTCCCGAGGGCGCGGACCACAGGGTCGGCGGGCGGGATCGACATGGTCGGCGAGCGCTCGAGCGCCCTCGAGGGTCAGGGGACGAGCGTGCGGCCCAGGACGGACCGCACCGCGGCCGTCCTGTCGGCCCCCCCGGTGATCTCGAGGTGCGGGTCGTCCGCGTCGACGCGTCCCCACACGAGCAGCGCGAGCGCCCACGCCGGTCCGGTGACGACCGCGTCCGGTGCAGCGGCGGGCGCGCCGTCCGCGTCTGACAGGCCGCCCGACGGCCCGATGCGCCAGGTGCTGTGCGGGGGTGCGATGACGATCGCGCCGGACGGCCCGTGCACGTCGGTCGCGACGAGGTCGACGGCGACGGTCGGGGCGGGTGCGCGCCCGAGACGGACCTGGCGCGGGTGCATCACCGTGACGACCTCGTCGACCGTGTCAGCCCAGACCGCGGCCGGGGTGTCGCGCGCGACGTCCGGCGCTCGGCGTCCCGTGGCGACGCCGAGGTCGACGAGGTGCACGAGCGTCTCGTGGAGCTGCCGGCGGTACCAGAAGCCCGCGTACCCGGGGCCGTCGAGCGTGAGCGCGGGGGCCTCGAGCGGCCGCTCGAGCAGGGTCGCGCGCAGGTGCCCGGACGCCCAGCCGTAGATCTCGACGAGCCGCTCGGTCTCGCGCGGCGTCGACGGGTCGGGGCCGCCGAGGGACACGCCGAGGGCCATGGCCGACGCCCACCAGTGCACGCCGGCGAGGTGCAGCGCCAGGTCGGCGACCCGCCAGGGCGCGCACGTCGGCACCGCCGCCTCGGGGTCGGCGCCGGCGAGGAGGTCGGCGAACGACTCCTGAGCGGCGGTCAGCATGCAGACCGGGTCGGGCACGACCGTCGGCTGGTCGGTGACTACGGCGGTGGCGGTCCGTGTGTCGTGCGTCATGGGACAATGGTGCTGTCTCGTGGGCCGCCCGACCAGGGTGCAATCCGCCCGCCGACGACAAGATCCGGTCGACCGCAGGAGCCCTCGCCCCGTGCCTCCCATCCCCAGTGCCGCCGGTGCCGCGCGCATCAAGCCCGCCGCGACGCCGCCCGAGCTGCTGCGCAACTTCTGCATCATCGCGCACATCGACCACGGCAAGTCGACTCTCGCCGACCGCATGCTGCAGCTCACGGGCGTCGTGGACGCGCGCGCGGCGCGCGCCCAGTACCTCGACCGGATGGACATCGAGCGCGAGCGCGGGATCACCATCAAGTCGCAGGCGGTGCGTATGCCGTGGGCGGTCGCCCCGGCGGGCGACCCGGCGGCCGCGGAGGTTCCGTACGCGCTGAACATGATCGACACGCCCGGTCACGTCGACTTCACGTACGAGGTCTCGCGGTCGCTCGCGGCGTGCGAGGGCGCGGTGCTGCTCGTCGACGCGGCGCAGGGCATCGAGGCGCAGACGCTGGCCAACCTGTACCTGGCGCTCGAGAACGACCTGACGATCATCCCGGTCCTCAACAAGATCGACCTGCCGGCTGCGCAGCCGGAGAAGTACGCGGAGGAGCTCGCGGGACTCATCGGCGGCGATCCCGAGGACTGCCTCAGGGTGTCCGGCAAGACGGGCGCCGGCGTCGAGGACCTGCTGAACCGCATCGTCGAGCTGGTGCCACCGCCGGTCGGTGACGCCGACGCCCCTGCGCGTGCCATGATCTTCGACTCGGTCTACGACACGTACCGCGGCGTGGTGACCTACGTGCGTGTGGTCGACGGCAACCTCAACCCGCGCGAGCGGATCGCCATGATGTCGACGAAGGCGACCCACGAGCTGCTCGAGATCGGCGTCATCTCCCCGGAGCCGGTGCCCACCAAGGGCCTCGGGGTCGGCGAGGTCGGCTACCTCATCACGGGTGTGAAGGACGTGCGCCAGTCGAAGGTCGGCGACACCGTCACCAACGCGGGCAAGCCCGCGGCAGAGGCGCTGGGCGGGTACTCCGACCCGAAGCCGATGGTGTTCTCCGGCCTCTACCCGATCGACGGCACCGACTACCCGGTGCTGCGCGACGCGCTCGACAAGCTCAAGCTCAACGACGCGGCGCTCAACTACGAGCCGGAGACGTCGGTCGCGCTCGGCTTCGGCTTCCGTGTCGGGTTCCTCGGCCTGCTCCACCTCGAGATCATCCGCGAGCGCCTCGAGCGGGAGTTCGACCTCGACCTCATCTCGACCGCACCCAACGTGGTCTACGAGGTCGCGCTCGAGGACAAGAGCGTCGTGACGGTCACCAACCCGAGCGAGTTCCCCGGCGGCAAGATCGGCGAGGTCCGTGAGCCCGTCGTCCGGGCGACGATCCTGGCGCCGAGCGAGTTCATCGGCGCGATCATGGAGCTCAGCCAGTCCAAGCGCGGCGAGCTGCAGGGCATGGACTACCTGTCCGAGGACCGCGTCGAGCTGCGCTACATGCTGCCGATGGCCGAGATCGTGTTCGACTTCTTCGACCAGCTCAAGTCCCGCACGCGCGGCTACGCGAGCCTCGACTACGAGCGCGTCGGCGACCAGGTGGCCGACCTCGTGAAGGTCGACATCCTGCTCCAGGGCGAGACGGTGGACGCGTTCAGCGCCATCGTCCACAAGGACAAGGCGTACGCGTACGGCGTGATGATGACGGGCAAGCTGCGCGAGCTCATCCCGCGCCAGCAGTTCGAGGTGCCGATCCAGGCGGCCGTCGGCGCGCGCGTCATCGCCCGCGAGACGATCCGCGCGATCCGCAAGGACGTCCTCGCGAAGTGCTACGGCGGTGACATCACCCGTAAGCGCAAGCTCCTCGAGAAGCAGAAGGAGGGCAAGAAGCGCATGAAGACCATCGGTCGCGTGGACGTCCCCCAGGAGGCCTTCATCGCCGCGCTGTCGAGCGACGCGGGCGGCGGCAAGGGCGACGCCAAGGACGCGAAGAAGAAGTGAGCCCCGCGCTCCCCGACGGCGAGCCCGTCCCGGCGGACGGGTCGCTCCCGGAGTGGGTCGCCGGCCCGACGGAGCGCGCGTTCGGGGTGTACGTGCACGTGCCGTTCTGCACGGTGCGGTGCGGGTACTGCGACTTCAACACGTACACGTCCGCGGAGCTCGGCGGCGGGGCGTCGCAGGCGTCGTACGCGGCGACCGCGCTGCGCGAGGTGGGACTCGCCCGCGACGTCCTGGACCGCTCGGGCGTCCCGTCGCGTCCCGTCTCGACCGTGTTCTTCGGCGGCGGGACGCCGACCGTGCTCCCCGCCGACGACCTGGCAGCGATCCTCGGCGGCGTCCGTGACGCGTGGGGCCTGGCCCCCGGCGTGGAGGTCACGACGGAGGCGAACCCCGACTCGGTGACCCCCGAGTCGTTGCGCACCCTCGCCGCCGCCGGGTTCACGCGCGTGAGCTTCGGGATGCAGTCCGCGGTCCCGCACGTCCTCGCGACGCTCGACCGCACGCACGACCCGCGCCGCATCCCGGACGTCGTCGCGTGGGCGCGCGACGCGGGGCTGGACGTCTCGCTCGACCTCATCTACGGCACGCCGGGGGAGAGCCTCGACGACTGGCGCGCGAGCCTGGACACCGTCGTCGCGACGGGCGTCGACCACGTGTCGGCCTACGCGCTCGTGGTGGAGCCCGGCACCAAGATGTTCGCCCAGGTGCGCCGCGGCGAGCTCCCCCTGCCCACCGAGGACGACCAGGCCGCGAAGTACGAGCTGGCCGACACGGCGCTCACCGCCGCCGGACTCGACTGGTACGAGGTGAGCAACTGGGCGCGCGGCGGCAGCACGGGCGGTCACGCGTGCCGGCACAACCTGGCGTACTGGCGCGGCGACGACTGGTGGGGTGTCGGACCGGGCGCCCACTCGTACGTCGGCGGCCCGACGGCGGCGTCCGCGGACGGTGCCGTCCCCGCGAGCGGCCACGCCGGGGTCCGCTGGTGGAACGTCAAGCACCCGCGGCGCTACGCCACGATGCTCGAGGCCGGCACGAGCCCCGCCGCGGGGCGTGAGCTGCTCACGCACGACGAGGCGGTCCTCGAGCGGGTCATGCTGCAGGTCCGCCTCGACGAGGGTCTCGACCTCGCGGCGCTCGAGCCCGACGGGCGGCGCGCCGTCGCCGGCCTCGTCGCGGACGGGCTGCTCGACGGCCGGGCGGCCGTCGGCGGGCGCGCTCTCCTCACGCTGCGCGGGCGCCTGCTCGCCGACGCGGTGGTGCGCGACCTCACGGTCTGACGGGTGCTCTCGGGGTGCCCTGCGCCCTGACCTGCGGGAAGGTGGGTCCTGGGGGAGCGCCCCCGGCACGACGGCGCGCGCCAGCGTCGCGGGCACGGACCGACCCGAGGGACGAGACCATGAGCGACAACATGACCGGCCCTGACAAGCCGGACCCGGACGAGCCGGCAACGCCGCAGGAGCCCGCTGCACCGCAGGAGCCGGCGCCGCCGTCGCAGCCCACGGAGCCGCCGTCCGCTCCGCCCACCGAGCCTCCTGCCGCACCGGGCGGCTACCCGCCTCCCCCCGGTCAGCAGCAGCCCTACGGGCAGCCCGCACCCGGCGGCTTCCCGCCGCCGCAGCAGCCGTACGCGCAGCAGCCGTACGGCCAGCAGCCGTACGGCCAGCAGCCGTACGGCCAGCCCGATCCCGGGAGCTACCCGCCTCCGCAGCAGCCGTACGGCTACGGCCAGCAGCCGCAGGACCAGTTCGTCCCCGGGGGCTATCCAGCGGCCCCGCCCCCGACAGGTCAGGTCCAGGGCAGCATCATCGGCGACGCGATCGGTTACGGGTTCCGGACCCTGTTCAAGAACTTCGGGTCGTGGTTCCTGCTCGCCCTGATCCTGCTCGCGTTCAACGTGATCTGGGGTCTCATCACGAGAGGCGCGTCGGACTTCACCGACTCGGACGGCGACTTCAAGTTCCACTTCGGCATCGCGGGGGTCCTGCTCAACCTCGTGGGCCTGGTCGTCTCGTACTTCATCACGGCCTTCCTCACGAACGGCGCGCTGCGCGAGACCGCCGGCCACCGTCCCGACGTGGGCTCGTTCTTCCAGGTCCGCAACATGGGCAACGTGGTGCTCGCCGCGCTGCTCGTGGGCCTCGGGACGGGCATCGGGCTCGTGCTGTGCATCATCCCGGGCCTGGTGTTCGCGCTGTTCTCGGCGTTCACGTACTACGCGGCGCTCGACCGGGACCTGCCCGCCATCGACGCCATCAAGACGAGCTGGAGCCTCGTCGCGAAGAACTTCGGTGCCGTGCTGGGGCTCCTGGTGCTGCTGTTCCTCCTGAACATCGGCGGCGCGGTCCTGTGCGGCCTCGGCCTGTTCATCACGATCCCGGCCTCGTACATCGCGGTCGGCTACGCGTACCGCCGCCTCAGCGGCCAGCCGGTCTACGGTCAGTGACCGTCACGCGGTCACGAAGTCGATGAGCTCCTCGACGCGGCCGAGCAGGCTGGGCTCGAGGTCGGCGTAGGTCCGGACGGTCCCGAGGATCCGCTTCCACGCGAGACCGACGTCCGCGGGGCCGTCCGCAGGCCACCCGAGCTCGCGCAAGATGCCGAGCTTCCACTCGGTGCCGCGCTCGATCGTGGGCCAGGTGTCGAGCCCGACGCGCTGCGGGCGGACCGCCTGCCACACGTCGACGTACGGGTGACCGAGCACGAGGACGGTCCCCGGGCGGACCGTCCGTAGCGCCTCGTCGGCGATCCGGCGCTCCTTCGAGCCGGGGACGAGGTGGTCGACGAGGACGCCCACGCGTCGCTCGGCGGTCGGCTGGAAGTCGGCGAGCGCGTCCGTGAGGTTGTCGACGCCGTCGAGCAGCTCGACCACGACGCCCTCGACCCGGAGGTCGTCGCCCCACACCTTCTCGACGAGCTCGGCGTCGTGCTTGCCCTCGACCCAGATGCGGGAGCCGCGGGCCACCCGGGCGCGCTGCCCGACGACGGCACGCGACCCGGACGCGGTGCGGGCGGGCGGCTGCGGGGCGCGCGAGGTCACGGGCGCGGTGAGCTCGACGGGCTGCCCGTCGACCCAGAACCCCGGGCCGAGCGGGAACGTGCGAGTGCGTCCGCGGCGGTCCTCGAGGACGACGACGTGCAGCCCGCCGGACTTCTCCACGCGGACGACCGCGCCGACCCAGCCGGTCTGCACCTCCTCGACCACGAGCCCGTGCTCCGCCGCGAGCGGGCGCGAGACGGGTCGGGCGCGGTGGTGCGACGACCCGCGCGCGCCGGGTCCGGTGCCGGTGCCGGACCCGAGGACGTCGGTGCCGTAGCGGTCGTAGGGGGTCGTCTCGTGCGAAGTCTCCGGGGCCACCGCGTCACCTTACGGTCGGCCCGCGCCGCGCGCCGCGTCCCACGCCGTGGTAGCACCGTGGGGTGACCGACTCGTCCTCGCCGTCCGCCGCGCCGGACCACCGCGACCTGCCGACCGGGCACCAGCGCGCCGCCACGGCGGCCGACGGGCCGGCGGGCGACCAGGCCACCGACCCCCGCCGCTGGAAGGTGCTCGCCGTCTGCCTGTCGGCAGGCTTCGTGACGCTGCTCGACGTGTCGATCGTCAACGTGGCGATGCCGTCGATCCAGCACTCGCTGCACGCGTCGGCGACGAGCCTGCAGCTCGTCGTCGCGGGGTACACGCTCGCGTTCGGCCTGGTGCTGGTCCCAGCCGGACGGCTCGGGGACGCCGGCTCGAGGCGGTTCCTCTTCGTCGGCGGTCTGGTGGCGTTCGCGGTCGCGAGCCTCGCCGCCGGGCTCTCGCCGACGGACGAGTGGCTCGCCGTCGCCCGCCTGTTCCAGGGTGCGTGCGCGGGCCTGGTGAGCCCCCAGATCACCGGGATGATCCAGCAGGAGTTCCGCGGGTACGAGCGGGCGCGCGCGTTCGGGATGTTCGGCGCCACGGTCGGGGTCGCGACCGCGGTCGGCCCGCTGCTCGGCGGCGTGATCATCCAGGTGTTCGGCGAGGACTCCGGCTGGCGCTGGGTCTTCGGCATCAACGTGCCGATCATCGCGGTCGTCCTCGTCGCGGCGCTGCGCGTGGTGCCGCGCGGGACGCGGGGCCGTCGGGCAGGTCTCGACCCGGGCGGCCTGGTCCTCGTCGCGCTGACCACCGTGGCCGTCATGGTGCCGTTCGTGACGACGACGGGGACGGGCGACGACCCGGCCCGCTGGTGGTGGCTGCTCGTGGCCGCGCTGGGGGCCGTCGCGACGATCGGCTGGGAGCGGCGCGAGGCACGCGTCGGCCGCGACCCGGTGCTGGCGCCGGACGTCCTGCGGCTGCGCTCGTTCCGGTTCGGGTCGCTGCTCGGGCTCGCGTACTTCGCGGGGTTCACGAGCGTGTTCCTCGTCGTGACGCTCTACCTACAGGACGGGCTGGGTCTGTCGGCGCTGCAGGCGGGTCTCGTCGGGCTGCCGTTCGCGATCGCGTCGGGGACGTCGGCCCTGCTGTCCGGGCGGGCGGTCGCCCGGTGGGGACGACCGCTCGTGGTGGTCGGTCTGGTGGTCGTCGTCATCGGCCTGGTGGGCACGGACACCGCGATCCGGGTCATCGACGCGCAGCCCGGCGACGCGGCGCTCGTGTGCGTCGTGGTGGCGTGCACGCAGTGCGTCGCGGGTGCCGGCTCGGGCCTCGTCATCGCGCCGAACCAGACGCTCACCCTGGCCGAGGTGCCCGTCCGGTACGCGGGGGTGGCCGGTTCGATGCTGCAGGTGGGTCAGCGGATCGGGTCCGCGATCGGCATCTCGGCGGTGCTGTCGATGGACTACGGGGCGCTCGCGTCGGGCGCGTCGCAGGCCGAGGCCGTCGGGAAGGGCCTCCTGGTGACGGTCGGCCTGGTGCTCGTCGCGCTCGTCATCGCCGTCCTGGACGCGCGGGTGCGGTCACGGGACCCTGCCGAGTCCTCCACATGACGCGCCGCGCCCGCCCCGGACGCGTCCGGGGCACGGCGTAGGATTGGCACTCGGGGTCCGAGAGTGCCACCGCGCGTCACCGCCGGGTGTCGCGCGGGCCGCCGCGCGTCGGACCGCGCACCACGGGACGACCGGACGAGAGGACCGACGAGGACATCGTGAGCGAGGAACGACGCCTCCAGGTGCTGCGCGCGATCGTGGAGGACTACGTCCGCACGCGCGAGCCCGTGGGCTCGCGCGCCATCACGGAGGGCCACGACCTCGGCGTGTCGTCCGCCACGATCCGCAACGACATGGCCGTCCTCGAGGAGGAGGGCTACATCGCGCAGCCCCACACGTCGGCGGGCCGGGTGCCCACCGACAAGGGGTACCGCCTCTTCGTGGACCGGCTCACGACCGTCAAGCCGCTGTCCCAGCCCGAGCGCCACGCGATCGAGCAGTTCCTCGGCGGCGCCGTCGACCTCGACGACGTCATCGCCCGCTCCGGGCGGCTCCTCGCCGAGCTGACCGGCCAGGTCGCGCTCGTGCAGTACCCGTCGTTGCGCCGGTCCGGCCTGCGCCACCTCGAGCTCGTCGGGGTGGGGGAGACACGCCTGCTCGTCGTCATCATCACGGACACGGGACGCGTCGAGCAGCGCATGCTCGAGCTGACCGCGCTGCCCGACGAGGGCACCCTCGCCGCGCTGCGGGCGCGCGTCAACGCCGCGTCCGTGGGGCGCACCCTCGTCGACCTCGGCGCGGCGTACGCGGAGGTGGCGCTCGCGTTCGAGGACGACGACGACCGGGTGCTCGCCCAGCGGGTCACCGACGTCGTCGTGAGCACGCTCGCAGAGGAGAGCGAGGAGCGCATCGTCCTCGCGGGCACCGCGAACCTCGCGCGCACCGGCATGCGGTTCGAGCACGCGCTGCGGCCCGTCCTCGAGGCGCTCGAGGAGCAGGTCGTGCTGCTCGGGCTCCTCACCGAGATGTCCGAGGACGTCGCCGACCGCACCGGGGTGCGTGTGCGCATCGGGCACGAGACCCAGCTCGACGGCCTCGTCGAGACGTCCATCGTGACGACGGGCTACGGCGTCGACGGCGGCGGTCTCACCGGGGTGCAGAGCGGTGTCGCGACGATCGGCTCGATCGGCCCGACCCGCATGGACTATCCGGCGACGATCGCGGCGGTCCGCGCGGTCGCCCGCTACCTGAGCAGGATCCTGGCCGGCTGACCGCCAGAACAGCTTCGAACAACCAGCAGAGAGTGACGTGTTGAACGACTACTACGAGATCCTCGGTGTCCCGCGCGATGCGAGCGCCGACCAGATCAAGAAGGCGTACCGCAAGCTGGCACGCGAGCTGCACCCCGACGTGGCCGGCCCCGAGGCCGAGGACCGCTTCAAGGACGTGTCGCGCGCGTACGAGGTGCTGTCCAACCCGGACAAGCGCCAGCAGTACGACCTGGGCGTCGACCCGACGGCGCCCGGCGGCGGCATGGGCGGCGGTGCGGGCGGCTTCGGCTTCCAGGACATCTTCGAGACGTTCTTCGGCGGCGGCCAGGCGCAGCAGGGCCCGATCCCGCGCGCCCGCCGCGGCCAGGACGCGCTCCTGCCGCTCGACCTCGAGCTCCCCGAGGTCGTGTTCGGCGCCAAGAAGGACGTGCCGGTCGAGACCGCGGTCGTGTGCACGGAGTGCGGCGGCACGTGCTGCCGCCCCGGCACGACGATGCACCGCTGCGACGTGTGCAAGGGCGCCGGCTCGATCCAGCGGGTCCAGCGCTCGTTCCTCGGCCAGATCATGACGACGGCCCCGTGCTCCGCCTGCCAGGGCCACGGCACCGTCATCCCGGAGCCGTGCCAGGAGTGCGGCGGCGAGGGTCGCGTGCGGCAGCGGCGCACCCTGTCGGTCAACGTCCCCGCGGGCGTCGAGACGGGCACGCGCATCCGGCTCACCGCGCAGGGCGAGGTCGGCCCCGGCGGCGGCCCCGCCGGCGACGTGTACGTCGAGATCCGGGAGCGCGCGCACCCGACGTTCGTGCGCCGCGGCGACGACCTGCACTGCACCCTCGAGGTCCCGATGACCGCGGCCGCCCTCGGCGCCCGTATGACGCTCGAGACCCTCGACGGCGAGCAGGAGGTCGACCTCAAGGCGGGCACGCAGCCGGCTCAGGTCGTCACGCTGAAGAACCTCGGCGTGGGGCACCTCAACGGCTCCGGTCGCGGCGACCTCCGCGTCCACGTGGACGTGAGCGTCCCGACGGCCCTCGACGACGAGCAGGCCGAGCTGCTCCGCCAGCTCGCGGCGCTGCGCGGCGAGGAGAAGCCCGAGCCGAAGCTCGCCGCGAGCCACGGCGGGGTCTTCAACCGGCTGCGCGACAAGCTCTCCGGCCGGTGAGCGCACCCGTCTTCCTCGCGGACGCGGACGCCGACCTGTCGGCCGTCCGGCCCGGCGGCACGTTCGTGCTGGGCGGCGCCGAGGGCCGGCACGCGGCTGTCGTGCAGCGCCGGCACGCGGGGGAGCGGGTCGACGTCGTCGACGGGCGCGGCACGCGCCTGCTCGGCGTGGTCGTCGAGGCCGACCGCGACGGGCTGGTGCTGAGGGTCGAGGACGTCGTGGTCGAGCCAGCACCCGGGGTGCGGCTCGTGCTCGTCCAGGCGCTCGCGAAGGGCGACCGGGACGACCTCGCCATCGAGGCCGCGACCGAGCTCGGCGTCGACGCCGTCGTGCCGTGGCAGTCGGAGCGGTCCGTGGTCGTGTGGCGGGGGGACCGCGCGACGAAGGCGCACGCGAAGTGGGTCTCGACCGTGCGCGCGGCGGCCAAGCAGGCGCGCCGGGCGCGGGTGCCCGACGTCGAGCAGGTCGTCGACGGCAAGGCGCTCGTCCGGCTCGCCGAGCGGACCGTGTCCGACGGGGGAGCGGTGCTCGTCCTGCACGAGGACGCCACGACGACGTGGTCGGACGCTGCGCTGCCGACGCCGGGGATCCCTGGGATGCCCTCGGTGCTCGTCGTCGTCGGGCCCGAGGGCGGCATCTCGGACGACGAGGTCGAGCGCCTCGTCGCCGTGGGCGCGCAGGTCGTCGTGCTCGGTCCGCACGTGCTGCGCACGTCGACGGCCGGGCCGACGGCGCTGGCGCTGCTCTGCGAGCGCCTCGGCCGCTGGGCCTGAGCAGGCGCTTCTCCCGCGACGAGCAGGGGGTTGGCCACGCTCTGACGCGTCAGAGCGTGGCCAACCCCCTGCTCGGCAGACGGGACGGGAGGGTGAGGCGAGAGGGTCAGCCCTCGGCGCGGCCCTCGCCGGCGGCGCGGTCTTCCTCTTCCTCGGCGTAGCTCGCGAGGATGTCCTCGGCGGGCACGGGACGCAGGTGGTCCCAGAGGAAGAACAGGCCTCCGACGATCAGCATCCCGATGCCGGTCCAGATGTTGATGGCGATGCCGCCCGTCTTGGCCTTGTCGCCCGTCGGGTCGGCGAGGCCGACGATCAGCACGATCGCGCCGTACAGCACGAACAGCGCGCCGATGATGCGCCGCAGGTCGAAGCGCCGTGTGGCGCGCACGTGCGCGTCCTGCTCGGCCTGGCTGAGCGGCACCCGCTGCTCGATGATGCCGTCGGGCATCGGCTCGTGCCGGGACTCGTTGCTGTTGCTCACGGTGTGCTCCTCGGGGGTCACAGGAACGGCAGGTAGAGGGCGACGCACAGGACGAGCGCGACCGTGCCGAGCAGGGCGGGCGAGCGGTACCAGGCGGTGTCGGACGCGACGGCGCCGGCCCGGACGTCGACCTTGCCGACGCCGTACACGAGGCCGCCGAGCTCGGAGACGTCACGCGGCTTCGTGAACGGGGTGATGATCCCGGCCACGACGACCACGGTGACGAACGAGATGATCGCGCCGTACATCGTCTCGGCGGTGGCCGACCCGAACAGGCTGTCGTCGTTGAGGTAGGCGATCCACACGATGGTCGGCGCGGCGATGCCGGCGAGGTAGGACCACAGGGCCGCCTGCGTCGTCATGCGCTTCCACAGCAGGCCGATGATGAAGACGGCGAACAGCGGCGCGTTGAAGAAGGAGAACAGCGTCTGCATGTACGTCATGATGTTCTCGGCCCGGGCCGCGATGAACGCGGTGCCGATGCCGACCACGACGCCGACGACGGTGACCCAGCGCCCCACCTTGAGGTAGTGCGCGTCCGGCATCTTCGGCTTGATGTACCGCTGCCAGATGTCGTAGGTGAACACCGTGTTGAAGCTCGACACGTTGGCGGCCATGCCGGCCATGAAGGACGCGAGCAGACCCGTGACGGCGACGCCCAGGACGCCCGTCGGCAGGTACATCTGCATGAGCTTCGGGATGGCGTCGTTGTAGGTCAGCCCGGAGCTCGGGTCGGCGAACTGGTCGCCGATGACCGCGGCGGCGATGAGGCCCGGGATCACGACGATGAACGGGATGAACAGCTTCGGGAACGCCGCGATGAGCGGGGTGCGGCGTGCGGCCGACATGTTCTTCGCGGAGAACGCGCGCTGGACCTCGGTGAAGTTCGTCGTCCAGTAGCCGAAGCTCAGGACGAACCCGAGGCCGAGGACGATCGCGAGCCAGTTCGCGCCGATGGGGTTGGTGACGTCGCCGATCCCGGTGCCCTTCCAGGCGGACAGGTGCAGGGGGTCGGTCTTCGCGAACGAGTCCTCGAGGCCGCTCCAGCCACCGACGCGGTGCAGCCCGACGATCGTCAGCGGGATGAGGCCCGCGAGGATCACGAAGAACTGCAGCACCTCGTTGTAGATCGCGGACGAGAGGCCACCGAGGGTGATGTAGACGAGGACGAACCCGGCGGAGACGAGGATCGCGATCCAGAGGGACCAGCCGAGCATCGCCTCGATGATGATCGCCATGGCGTAGAGGTTGATGCCGGCGATGAGGACGTTGGACACGGCGAACGCGATCGAGTTCACGGCGTGCGGCGCCTTGCCGAACCGCCGGAGCATGAACTCGGGCACGGACCGCACCTTGGAGCCGTAGTAGAACGGCATCATCACGAGGCCGAGGAACACCATCGCCGGCACTGCGCCGATGAGGTAGTAGTGCAGCGTCGACATCCCGATCTGGGCGCCGTTGGCGGCCATCCCGATGATCTCGGTCGCGCCGAGGTTGGCCGCGACGAACGCGAGGCCGGTGATCCACGCGGGCATGCGGCGGCCCGAGAGGAAGAAGTCCATGCTCGTGCGCACCTGGCTGCGCGCGACGAACCCGATCCCGATCACGACCGCGAAATACACCACGATCATCAGGTAGTCCACCCAACCGAGGTTGAGGTGGATGCCTGAGCTGACGTCTGCGACGACCCTCATGCCACTCCTTCGTGCGTGCCCCTGCACGGAAGACCTGCGTGGGGTCGGCACCGGACGTACGGTGCTGCGCAGGCCTGATTGCCTCGGGCACGCTACGACGGCACTCGCGCCGACGCCAACTTTTCGATCACCTATTGATCAAAGGGCGATCAGAAGTGATCCAAGGCGTATCATCGCGACCCCGCCCGCTAGCGTGCAGGGATGAGCACCCCCGACTGCCTGTTCTGCAAGATCGTCGCCGGCGACGTCCCCGCGGACGTCGTCGCCACCACCGACCGGGCCGTCGCCTTCCGCGACGTCGCCCCGAAGGCCCCCGTGCACGTGCTCGTCGTGCCGCGCGAGCACCATCGCGACGTCGCGGCCCTCGCCGCCGCCGACCCGGCCCTCCTGGCGGAGGTCGTCGCCCTCGCCCAGCAGGTCGCCACCGACCTCGACGAGGGCGAGTTCCGGCTCGTGTTCAACACCGGCGAGTCCGCCGGGCAGAGCGTCTTCCATGTGCACGGCCACGTGCTCGCCGGCGCGCGCCTCGGATGGAGCCCCGCCTGACGCCTCCTGACTGAGGGTGGCGCGGGAGCTCCCCCGGGCCCGCGATCAGTGCTGCTGGCGCCCGATCGTCGAGGTCGTCGTGAGCTCGTAGGCCGACTCGGCGTGCTGGCTCGCGTCGAGCCCGGCGTGCTCGTCGTCCGGGTGCACCCGGAGGCCCATCGTGCGCTGCACGACCTTCGCCAGCACGAACGTGGCGGCGAACGCGAACGCGCTCACGGCCAGCACCCCGCCGGCCTGCACCGCGAGCTGCCCCGCGCCGCCGCCGAGCAGCAGGCCCTCGTGGACGACCGCGGGGTTCACCGCGCGCGCCGCGAGCAGCCCGACCGCGAGCGTGCCGACCACCCCGCCGACGTAGTGCACCGCGACGACGTCGAGCGAGTCGTCGTACCGGAACCGGAACTTCAGGCGGATCGCGAACAGGCAGACGACGCCTGCGACGACCCCGAGCGCGAGCGCGGGCAGCGGCTGGAGGTACCCCGCCGCGGGCGTGATCGCGACGAGCCCGGCGACGGCGCCCGACGCGGCCCCCAGCGTGGTCGCCTTGCCGGTGACCTTCTTCTCCAGGGCCAGCCAGCCGATCATGCCGCCCACGCCGGCGAGGTGGGTCGCGAGGGCCGCGCTCGCGGCGAGCTGCCCCGCGACCAGCGCCGAGCCCGCGTTGAAGCCGATCCACCCCACCCACAGGAGGCCGGCGCCGAGCAGGGTGAGGGGCAGGTTGTGGGGTGCCATCATCTCGCGCGGCCACCCGCGTCGCGGGCCCAGCACGAGGACGAGCGCGAACGCCGACGCCCCCGAGCACACCTCGACGACGGTTCCCCCGGCGAAGTCCAGCAGGCCGGCGCGGCGCAGCCAGCCGTCGGGCGAGAACACCCAGTGCGCGACGGGCGCGTAGACGACGACGGACCACACGGCGACCAGCACGACGAACGACTCGAACCGGACGCGGTCGGCCGAGGCCCCGCTGATGAGCGCCGCAGTGAGCACCGCGAAGAGCATCTGGAACAGCACGAACGCGTACGCCGGCACGGTGAGCGGGATCCCCGGCACGGCCACGCCCGCGTGCGCCAGGCCCACGAGGTGCAGGCCGCCGACCACGCCGCCGCCCGCGTCGTCGTCGAACGCGAGCGAGTAGCCGACCGCGACCCAGGTCACGGACACGATCGCGATGCACGCGAAGCTCTGCATGATCATCGCGAGGACATGCTTGGAACGGACCATGCCGGCGTAGAAGAACGCCAGGCCGGGCGTCATGAGCAGGACCAGCGCGGTGCTCGTGAGCACCCACGCGGTGTCGCCGCTGTCGACGGTGGTCGCGGCGCCGAGGACGTGCACGGCGGCTCCTCTCCGGGGGTGTGCCCGCGACGGTGCGCGCGGGCGGCGACACGCTACCGGCACGGTCGCGTGCCCACGGGTGGCGTCCCGGATGCTGGGGGACGGACGGACCGGTCGCAATCCACCGGACGACGTCGGTGTGCGCCGATAGGATGGAGGGACCCTCGCCGCACGGCGAGCGCCCGGTCACGACCGACGAAGGAGCACAGCGGCCCACGGGCCGGCTCATGACCACCACACCCCGCACCGAGGTACCCGGCTCCTCGTCCGGCCCTGCGGCGAGCCCCCGGATCGAGCACCGCATCGTCGTCCCGTCGTCCCTGCCCATGGTCGCCGTGCTGGGCACCCAGGACTCCGTGCTCCGGGCCGTCGAGGCCGGCTTCCCGGCGGTCGACGTCCACGCGCGCGGCAACGAGATCGCGGTCTCGGGGCGCCCCGGCGACGTCGCCCTCGTCTCGCGCCTGCTCGACGAGCTCATCGAGGTCGCCGAGTCGGGCACACCGCTCACCGCCGACGTCGTCCGTCGCTCGATCGGCATGCTGACGGCCGCGACCGCGACACGCCCGGCCGAGGTGCTGACGTTCGACATCGTCTCCAGCCGGGGCCGCACCATCCGGCCGAAGACGGTCGGGCAGAAGCACTACGTCGACGCGATCGACGCGAACACCGTGACGTTCGGCATCGGACCCGCCGGCACGGGCAAGACGTACCTCGCGATGGCCAAGGCCGTGCAGGCGCTCCAGGCCAAGCAGGTCAACCGCATCGTCCTGACGCGGCCCGCCGTCGAGGCGGGCGAGCGGCTCGGGTTCCTGCCCGGGAGCCTCTCCGACAAGATCGACCCGTACCTGCGGCCGCTGTACGACGCGCTGCACGACATGGTCGACACGGAGTCGATCCCCAAGCTCATCGAGAACGGCACCATCGAGGTCGCGCCCCTCGCGTACATGCGTGGGCGCTCGCTGAACGACTCGTTCGTCATCCTCGACGAGGCGCAGAACACGTCCGGCGAGCAGATGAAGATGTTCCTCACGCGCCTCGGATTCGGCTCCAAGATGGTCATCACCGGCGACGTCACGCAGGTCGACCTGCCCGGTGGCACCACCTCGGGGCTGCGTGTCGTGGAGGACGTGCTCACCGGCGTCGACGACGTCGAGTTCTGCCGCCTCACCTCGTCCGACGTGGTCCGCCACCGGCTCGTCAGCGACATCATCGACGCGTACGCGCGGTGGGACGTCTCGTCCGACCCGCGACGCCAGGACAGGGCGGTCGGCGACCGTCGGGAAGGCCGGGGACGGCGCGCATGAGCATCGAGGTCACCAACGAGTCGGGCTTCGAGGCCTCGCCGATCGACGAGGGCGAGTTCGCCGCGCTCGCCCGGTTCGTGCTCGAGCAGATGCACGTCCACCCGCAGACCGAGCTGTCGATCCTGTTCGTCGACACGGACACCATGACCGACCTGCACGTGAAGTGGATGGACGAGCCCGGCCCCACCGACGTGCTGTCGTTTCCCATGGACGAGCTGCGCCCCGGCCGCGAGGGCGACGTGACCCCCGCCGGCCTGCTCGGCGACGTGGTGCTGTGCCCCGACGTGGCCGCGCAGCAGGCCGTCACCGCGGGCCACTCCACGGCAGAGGAGATGCTGCTCCTCACGACGCACGGCATCCTGCACCTGCTCGGCTACGACCACGCCGAGCCCGAGGAGGAGAAGGAGATGTTCGCGCTCCAGCGCCAGCTGCTCCTGACCTTCCTCGCCTCGCGCTGAGGCCGCGATGACCGACGCCCCCGTCTGGCTCCTCGCGCTCGTCGCGCTCGTCGGCATCGTCCTCGCCGCCGTCCTCAGCGCCGGTGAGACGGCCGTCGTGCGGGTGTCGCACGCCGCGCTCACCGAGCTCGGCACCACGACCACCAACCCGCGCCGACAGGCCGCCGTGCGTCGCGCGACGACGCTCGTCGACGACGCCCGCGGCACCGCGGTGTCCGCGTCGCTCCTGCGCGTGCTCGCCGAGATGCTGTCCACCGCGTGCATCACGCTCACGGTCGCCGTGTGGCTCGACTCGTGGTGGGAGGTGCTGCTCGTCGCCGTCGGCGTCAGTCTTGTCGTCGCGGTGCTGCTCGTCCGGCTCAGCCCGCGCTCGCTCGGACGACGGCACGCGCCCGTCGTGGTGGCCGCGTCCTCACGGCTCCTGGGCGGCGCGGTCGTCCTGACGCGCTGGCTCCAGCCGCTGCTGCGCACCTCGGCGCCCACCCCGCAGGAGGAGGTCGACGAGCTGCGCGAGCTCGTCGAGCGCACGGGGGAGTCGGACGCCTTCGAGGACGACGACCGCGAGCTCATCCGGTCGGTCTTCGAGCTCGGCGACACGATGGTCCGCGAGGTCATGGTGCCGCGCACCGACATGATCACGACCGCCGCCGACACGCCGCTCGTCAAGGCGCTGCGGCTGTTCCTGCGGTCGGGGTTCTCGCGCGTGCCGGTGATCGGCGAGTCGACCGACGACCTGCTCGGCGTGCTCTACTTCAAGGACGTGGTGCGCGTCCTCGAGCAGCAGGGCAACGCACCGACGGCACTGGCGGAGCGCACCGCGCACGACGTCGCCCGGCCCCCCGTCTTCGTGCCCGAGTCCAAGCCGGTCGACGACCTGCTGCGCGAGATGCAGGCCGCCGCGAACCACATCGCCCTCGTCGTGGACGAGTACGGTGGCATCGCAGGGCTCGTCACCATCGAAGACCTCCTCGAGGAGATCGTCGGGGAGCTCACCGACGAGCACGACCGTTCCGGCCCCGAGGTCGAGGACCTCGGCGACGGCACCTACCGGGTGCCGGCGCGGCTCGGGCTCGACGACCTCGGCGAGCTCTTCGGCGTCGAGATCGAGGACGACGACGTCGACACCGCGGGCGGCCTGCTCGCCAAGGCGCTCGGCAAGGTGCCGATCGCGGGGTCCGGCGCGGACGTGCACGGCGTCCGGCTCGTCGCCGAACGCGTCGAGGGACGCCGCCGCCGGCTGGCGTCGCTGCTCGCGTCGCGCGCCCAGAACGACCCGCACCAGACCACCCGACCGGAGGACACCGATGAGCACTGACGCACGGGGCGACGCCCCCGACCACCGCTCGGGCTTCGCCTGCCTCGTGGGGCGCCCCAACGCGGGCAAGTCCACGCTCACCAACGCGCTCGTCGGCGAGAAGGTCGCCATCACGTCGGGGCGTCCCCAGACGACCCGCCACACCATCCGCGGGATCGTGAACCGGCCCGACGCGCAGCTCGTGCTCGTGGACACCCCGGGGCTGCACCGTCCGCGGACGCTGCTCGGCGAGCGGCTCAACGACCTCGTCCGCGAGACGCTCACCGAGGTCGATGTCGTCGTGTTCTGCCTGCCCGCCGACCAGAAGGTCGGTCCGGGTGACCGGTACATCGCGGCCCAGCTCGCCGACGTCATGCGCGGACGCCGGGGCACGCCCGTCGTCGCGGCCGTCACCAAGGCCGACACGGTCAGCCGTGAGCAGCTCGCGCAGCACCTCCTCGCCGTCGACCAGCTCGGCGACTGGGCGCAGATCGTGCCCGTGTCCGCGGTCGAGGGCTATCAGGTCGGCACCCTGACGGACGTCCTCGTGCAGCATCTCCCGGCCGGCCCCGAGCTCTACCCGGGCGGCGAGCTGACCGACGAGCCGGAGGCCGTCATGGTCGCGGAGCTGGTCCGCGAGGCGGCGCTCGAGGGCGTGCGCGACGAGCTGCCGCACTCCCTGGCCGTGGTGGTCGACGAGATCGTGCCGCGCACCCGCGCGGACGGCTCCCCGCGGCCCCCGGGCGACGAGCTGCTCGACGTGCGCGTCGACGTGTTCGTCGAGCGGGACAGCCAGAAGGCGATCGTGATCGGCAAGCGCGGCGCCCGCCTGCGGGACGTCGGGACGCGCGCCCGGTCCGGCATCGAGGCGCTCCTCGGCTCGCGCGTGTACCTGGATCTCCACGTGAAGGTCGCGAAGGACTGGCAGCGCGACCCCAAGCAGCTCCGACGCCTCGGCTTCTGAGCGCTCCTGAGCCGGCTGGGTCCCGCGGCGGCGACCTGCGCCGTCGTACGATCCCGGGGTGACCTTCCGGACCGCTGCGACCACGGCCGTGCTGGCCGTCGGGCTCGCGGCCGTCGGCGCGTTCGCCGGACCGGAGTGGGACCCGCAACCCGTCGACCACCATGTGGTGACCGCCGCGACGTCGACCGAGATCGGCGCCCCGGGTGCCACGACCCCGATCGGCACGTACCCCGTGCGGACCGAGGACGTCGTCGTCCACCTCGACGGCACCGACGTCACGGCACGCCTGCGCGAACCTGTGGGGGCGGGCAGCGGCCTGCCGGGCATGGTCTTCGTGCACGGCGCGGGCACGGGGGACGGCGCGACGGCGTTCCGGGAGACCGCGACCGAGCTCGCGAGCGCCGGCGTCGTCACGCTCGTCCCGTCGAAGAACCTCACGACGTACTCGCTGCGCCACCGCGACTACCTGCAGATGGCGGGCGACTACGCGCGGTCCGTCGAGCTCCTGCGCAGCCAGCCCGACGTCGACCCCGCGAAGGTCGGCGTGTACGGGGAGTCCGAGGGCACCTGGATCGTCCCGGTCATGGCCCATGAGGACCCGTCGCTCGCGTTCACCGTCATGACGTCGTCGCCCGTGGTGCGCCCGCGCGAGCAGGCGGCGTACGCCGTCGACTCGTACCTGCGCAACACCAACGTGCCGCAGGGCGTGTTCCGGGCGATCCCGCGGGCGGTCGGTATGGAGCTGCCCGACGGCGGGCTCGACTACGTCGACTTCGACGTGCGGCCCTACCTGGGTATGAACCAACCGACCCTGGTGGCGTACGGCACGGCGGACGCGTCCATGCCGATCGAGCAGGGTGCCGAGGAGATCCTCGCGGCCGCGCACACCGCCGGGAACGACGCCGTGACGGTGCGCTACTACGGCGGAGCGGACCACGGCATCCGGATCGACGGTGTCATCGACCAGAACTTCCCGCGCGACGTGGCGTCGTTCGTCCTCGGTCTCCCGGGGACCGCCGGTGCGGCCCCCCGGATCGCGGGGGCGCAGCCCAACCAGGTGTATCTCGCCGAGCCCGTGCCGAGCCCCCGCTGGTACGGCAACGGCGACGTCCTGTTCGGGTTCACGGTCGCGGCCGTGGTCGCCGCTCTCGGCGCGCCGCTGCTGTGGGGCGCGTCCGTGCTGGCGCTGCGCCGGATGCGCGGCGCGCGACGCTGGGTGGGCGGCCTGGCCCGCGACCTGCGCCTCCCGATGCTCCTCGCGGCCGTCGGGTCCGTCATGACGCTCGTCGCGCTCGTCGTCTACCTGTTCGCCATCGCCCGGCTCGCCGTGGACTACTCGCAGAACTCGGTGATCGTGCAGGGCGGGTGGCTGGGTGTCCGTCTGCTGGGGCTCGCGACCCTCGTGCCCGTCGCCGTCGCCGTGAACCGGCTGTCCGACCGGCGCGAGCGCCGCGGCGTCCTCGGCTGGCTCCGCGAGCGGGTCGTCGTGGACGACCCGGCGAGCCACTCCACGACGCCGGGCGTCCGGGCGGGCCAGCCCGTCGCGCGCGGGGTCGGCGGCTGGGCCCTGTTCAGCCTGCTCACATTCGCCGTCGGCATGCTGCTCCTCGTCACCGCGTACTGGGGCGTGTTCCAGCTCGGCATCTGACGCGGCGCCCCCGGGCGGCCGGACGGTCGGACCGGCCCCGGACTGGCCCCGGACTCGGCGACGGCCCGCGTGGCAACTTGTCCCTCTCGCCCGGCACCGGTAGAAACGGACGGTCGTACGGCACGTCGTACGACCGCTGACGCACCACCGAAGGAGCACGACGTGACCACCGATCCTGCACCGGTGGGGGCCGTTGACGCGGCCCTCGTCGACCCCGACACACCCCGCGGCCCGGCGGCCGCGGACGAGACCACCGTCCTGCCGGCGACCGGGTCCACCCCCGTCGCGGAGCAGGAGGACGCGACCGTGACCGCGGACGACGCGCCGGCGACCGCGACCCGTTCGACGGCACCTGCCCGGGTGCCCGCCGTGGACGTGCTGCGCGACGTCGTCGCCGCGGTCGCCCTGCTCGCCTCGCTCGCCCTGCCGTGGAACCTCGTCGCGTCCGCGACCGACCGGCCGTGGGCCGTCGTGTCCGTCGTCGTGGCGCTCCTCGCCCTGCCGCTGCCGTACCTCGCCCGCGCCGGCGTCCTGCCGGGCGGGTGGACGGTCCGCACGACGCGTCTCGTGCGCCTCGTCGCGGCCGCGCCGTTCGTCGTCGTCGCGCTCGTCTACATCGTGCTCGACGTGTCGAGGTCGGCGGACAGCCTGCTCGACCGCGGGGTCGGCACCGCGCTCGGGCTCGGCCTGGCGGGTGCGCTCCTCGTGGCGCAGCCCCGCTCGTGCGAGCTCGGCCCGCGCGACGAGGACGCCGCCGTCTCGCGCGGCTGGCGCACCGGCCTGATCGTGGTCGGCGCGGCCGTCGTGGTCGGCGCCGTCGCGGCGTTCGCCATCACCCTGGCCGACGCGGACGACGTCGCCACGTCGACCGTCCTGCTCGCCCTCTGCTACCTCGCGGTCCCCGTCGTGCTCGGTGCGCTCCCGGCCTTCGGCGCGGTGCGCGGCGACGCAGGCTGGGCCGCTGCGCTCATCGGGACGGGCGCTGCCTCCGCGGTGATCTTCCTCGCCGGCTCGCACGGCGCGGCCGGCCTGCTCCAGGTCGAGTCGTTCCACGGTGCGCGCTTCGGCATCGTGCTGATCCCCGCCGCGGCCGCGATCGCCGCTGGCGCCGCGTTCCTCCGCACGCTCGGCGCGCTCGACGTGCGGGCCGCCGTCTCGCGCACGCTGCTGCTGCTCGTGATCCTCGGCGTGCTCGTCGGTCTCGAGCGGATCATCCTGCTCACGGCGCACGGCAAGGTCGCGACGGCGTCGGTCGTCGTGACCCTGATCGCCGCGCTCGCGATCGCGGCCCTCGCGCTCGTCGCGCTCCTCGCGCTGCGCACGCCCGGCGCGGGCGGCCGGTACCTCACGTTGCTCGTCGCCGTCGCGTCGATCGTCCTGGGCACCGTCGCGCTGTGCGTCAACGTCAACCGCCCGTTCGGGTCGACGTTCGAGGTCGCGCTCCTGGCGTTCGGCCTTCCTGTGGTGCTGCTCGCGCTGCTGGCCCTGCCCGCCGCCCGCGGCTTCGCCGACGAGCTGCGCGAGGGCCGCGAGTCGGCCTGGGAGTGGCAGCCCGCCGCGGCACGGCCGGAGCGGGCGGCCGCGTTCGCCGTCCCGCCGGCGCAGGCGCGGCCCGAGACGAAGGACGATCCGGCCGACACTGTGGCGGCCCCGGAGCCCGCGCCGGAATACCGGACGGGCCCGCTGGACGGCTCCGTCCACGAGGGCTCGAGCTGGCAGGCCGACCCGGCGCAGGCCGGTGCGACGCAGCCGGCGGCGGGCCAGTACGGCCAGTACGGCCAATACGGCCAGTACGGCGAGACGACGCAGCACGCCGGTGCGGGGCACTACCGCGAGCCCGACCCGGTCCGTGAGCCGGAGCCGCAGCCCGTGGCGCAGGCCGAGCCCGTGTCCGCGCCCGTCGAGCAGGCGAGCGCCCCGGTCACGCGGCGCTCGTCGTGGGACGCCACGCCGGCGCCCGTCGACGAGATCGACGAGTCGACCTCGGTGACGTCCACGTCGGTGCTGCCGTCCGAGGCCGGGTTCACCGCGACGCAGGCCGGCGACCCGTCGACGCCGCTCGACGTGCTCGCGCAGATCGCCGAGCACGCACCGAGCCTGCGTCCGTACGTGGCGCAGAACCCGGCGACGTACCCGGCGCTGCTCGACTGGCTCGGTGCCCTCGGCGACCCGGCGGTCGACGCCGCGCTGCGCACGCGCACGGATCGCTGAGGCCACGCCGACACCCCGGACCGCCCGGTCGCTGCTCCACCCCGTGGAGTACAGTGGCCGGGTGGTCCGCGTGATGCCGGTGGCCGCCTGCGAGCCCGCGCTCGCCGCGGCCGGCCTCCTTCTTCGGTGCCGCGACGAGGCTCGCTGAGCCGGTTCCTCGTCGCGGTGGTTGGTGTGCCGGCTGAACCGACCGAACCGAACCCGAAGGACCCTTTGATGACCTCCACCGTCCCGCAGACGGACGCCCGGTACGCCCACGCCCCCCAGCGCACGTCGGGCATGCCGGTCCGCAAGTACGTCCCGTTCCACGAGCAGATCACGGTCGACCTGCCCGACCGCACCTGGCCCGACCGCCGCATCACGCAGGCGCCTCGCTGGTGCGCGGTCGACCTGCGCGACGGGAACCAGGCCCTCATCGAGCCGATGAACGCGGAGCGCAAGCTCACGATGTTCCGGCTCCTCGTGGAGATGGGCTACAAGGAGATCGAGGTCGGCTTCCCGTCCGCCTCGCAGACCGACTTCGACTTCGTCCGGATGCTCATCGAGGACGGGCACATCCCCGACGACGTGATCATCCAGGTGCTGACCCAGTCGCGTGAGCACCTCATCGCCCGCACCTACGAGTCGCTGCGCGGCGCCAAGCAGGCGATCGTCCACCTGTACAACTCGACGTCGACGCTGCAGCGCGAGGTCGTGTTCCGCACGGACGAGGACGGGATCGTGGACATCGCGCTGAACGGCGCGAAGCTGTGCAAGAAGTTCGAGGAGACGATCCCCGACACGCGCATCTACTACGAGTACTCGCCCGAGTCGTACACCGGTACCGAGCTCGAGTTCGCGGCGCGGATCTGCAACGAGGTGCTCGAGGTGTTCGAGCCCACCGCGGAGCGTCCGGTCATCGTCAACCTGCCGGCGACCGTCGAGATGGCGACGCCCAACGTCTACGCCGACTCGATCGAGTGGATGAACCGGCACCTCGAGCACCGCGAGCACGTCATCCTGTCGCTGCACCCGCACAACGACCGCGGCACCGCGGTCGCGGCCGCCGAGCTCGGCTACCAGGCCGGCGCGGACCGCATCGAGGGCTGCCTGTTCGGCAACGGGGAGCGGACCGGCAACGTCGACCTCGTCACGCTCGGCATGAACCTGTTCAGCCAGGGCGTCGACCCGCAGATCGACTTCACCGTCGGCGGCGGCATGGACCACATCAAGCGCGTCGTCGAGCAGTGCAACCAGCTCCCGGTGCACGAGCGGCACCCGTGGGCCGGCGACCTCGTCTTCACCGCCTTCTCCGGGTCGCACCAGGACGCCATCAAGAAGGGCCTCGACGCCATGGGCGCCCGGGCCGAGGCGCAGGGCCTCGGGATCGACGACATCGTGTGGGGCGTCCCGTACCTGCCGATCGACCCGAAGGACGTCGGCCGCTCGTACGACGCGGTCATCCGCGTGAACTCGCAGTCCGGCAAGGGCGGCGTGTCCTACCTGCTCAAGACCGAGCGCAACCTGGACCTGCCGCGGCGCCTGCAGATCGAGTTCTCCCGGGCCGTCCAGAAGCACACCGACGCCCAGGGCGTCGAGGTCACGGCCGAGGACATCTGGCGGATCTTCTCCGACGAGTACCTGCCCGTCGACGCCGACTCGGACCTCGAGCCGTGGGGGCGCCTGAAGCTGATCTCGACGCGCACCACCAGCGGTGAGTCCGGCCCGGTGACGCTCGAGGTCGACCTCTCCGACGCAGGCACCGTGCGCTCGCTCACCGGCACCGGCAACGGGCCCGTCGACGCGTTCCTCGACGTGCTGCGCCAGGTCGGGCACGACGTGCTCGTCCTCGACTACGCCGAGCACGCGCTGTCGTCCGGGTCGGACGCCGCCGCTGCCGCCTACGTCGAGTGCTCGATCGGCGACGACGTGCTCTGGGGCGTCGGGATCGACCCGTCCATCGTGACGGCGTCGCTCAAGGCGATCATCTCGGCGGTCAACCGGTACGAGCGTGCCGAGGTCGAGGGTCGCGACGTCGACCCGGCCACCGTGGGCCGCTGACGTCCCGGTGGAGACGGCTGACGCGCGCGTCGACCCGCCGTTGCGCGGCGGCGAGGCCGCCACGCTCCGAGGGTTCCTCGCGTACCACCGCGACACGCTGCGGTGGAAGACGGCGGGGCTGGGCGCCGCGGACTTGCGGCGCCCGCTCCCGCCGTCGTCGATGACGCTCGGCGGCCTGCTGAACCACCTCGCGTTCGTCGAGGACAACTGGTCACAGGTGGTCTGGCTCGGGCGCGACGCGTCGCCACCGTGGGACACCGCCGAGTGGGCGGCGGACCGCGACTGGGAGTGGACCAGCGCCGCACACGAGAGTCCCGAAGCGCTGCGGGCCCGGTTCGACGCCGCCGTCGCACGCTCGGACGCGACGTTCGAGGCCGCTCTCGCCGACGGCGGTCTCGACGCGGTCGCGGCGCGCCCGGACCGGCACACCGGCGAACCGTTCTCGCTCCGCTGGGTGCTCGTGCACCTCGTGGAGGAGTACGCGCGGCACAACGGCCACGCGGACCTGCTGCGCGAGCACGTGGACGGTCTCGTCGGCGAGTAGTCCGCGTGTGCCCGGGGGTGGGTGGCCCGGGGGACAATGGGGACCATGCCCGTCTACCGCGACGAGGCCGTCGTCCTGCGCGCGCAGAAGCTGGGCGAGGCCGACCGCATCGTCACCCTGCTCACGCGCGAGCGCGGCAAGGTGCGCGCGGCCGCGAAGGGCGTGCGGCGCACGTCGTCCCGGTTCGGGGCGCGCCTCGAGCCGTTCATGCTCATCGACGTGCAGCTCTACACCGGGCGCACGCTCGACGTCGTGACGCAGGCCGAGACCGTCGGGCCGTTCGCCCGCGCGATCATCGACGACTACGCCCTCTACACCGCGGGCGCGGCGATGCTCGAGACCGCCGAGCGGCTCACCGAGGAGGGCGAGCCGTCCGTCCAGCAGTACTGGCTGCTCGTCGGGGCGCTGCGCGCGCTCGCCGAGCACCGGCACGGCGCCGGGCTCGTCCTCGACTCCTACCTGCTGCGCGCGCTGTCCGTCGCGGGCTGGGCGCCGAGCTTCACGGAGTGCGCGCGCTGCGGCGAGCCCGGTCCGCACCGGGCGTTCTCCGTCGCGACCGGCGGTGCGGTGTGCTCGCGGTGCCGTCCGCCGGGCTCGCCGTCCCCGGCCCCTGAGACGTTCGCGCTGCTGGCCGCGCTCCTCGCGGGAGACTGGGACGTCGCCGACGCGTCCGGTGCCCGCCACCGGTCGGAGGCGAGCGGACTCGTCGCCGCGTACAGCCAGTACCACCTGGAGCGGCGGCTGCGGTCGCTGCGGCTCGTCGAGCGCGAGACGGACGTCGGCGCCGCCGAGGCGGACAGCGTCCAGGGCCCTGACGGCCCCGACAGCGCCCACAGTGCCCACAGCGCCCAGAGCGTGGCCGTCCCCCCAGCCCGTCCCATCGAGAGCGAGTTCCTGTGATGTCACCCGTCGGGCGCGCCCGCGCCGCCCGCACCGCGCCGTCCGCGTCCGTCGAGAAGGTCGCCCCGACGCCGCACGCGTCCGGCGCCCGGCCCCCGGCGATCCCTGCCGAGGTGCTGCCGCGGCACGTCGCCGTCGTCATGGACGGCAACGGCCGCTGGGCCAACGGCCGGGGCCTGCCCCGCACGGCCGGGCACGAGGCCGGAGAGGTCGCCCTCAACGACGTGGTGGCGGGCGCCGTCGAGCTCGGCATCCAGCACGTGTCGGCGTACGCGTTCTCGACGGAGAACTGGAAGCGGTCTCCCGAGGAGGTCCGCTTCCTCATGGGGTTCAACCGCGAGACGATCCGGCGCCGGCGCGACCTGTGGGACTCGTGGGACGTGCGCATCCGCTGGGCGGGCCGCACCCCGCGCCTGTGGGGGAGCGTCGTGAAGGAGCTCCAGGTCGCCGAGCGTCAGACGGCCGGCAACACCGGGCTCACCCTGACGCTCTGCGTGAACTACGGCGGGCGGCTCGAGGTCGTGGACGCGGTGCGGTCCATCGCCGAAGAGGTCCGGGCGGGCCGGCTCGACCCCGACCGCATCACCGAGAAGACGATCGCCAAGCACCTGTACCGGCCGGACATGCCCGACGTGGACCTTTTCCTGCGGTCGTCGGGGGAGCAGCGGACGTCCAACTTCCTGCCCTGGCAGTCCGCGTACGCCGAGCTCGAGTTCGTGCCCGAGCTGTGGCCCGACGTCGACCGGCTCGTGCTGTGGCGGGCCGTCGAGGAGTACGCGCGCCGCGACCGTCGGTACGGGGGAGCGGTCGACGCCGTCGCCGCCCCGGCCGGCGAGGAGTAGCCCGTGGTCCCCGCGCGGGCGTCGCGCTACGTCGTGGTGGCGGGGGTCCGTCACCCGGCGCGCTTCGGGTTCGACGGCACCCCACCGGTGCTCCTCGCGCCTGACGGCGAGGGTACCGGCCCGGCACGGCAGGTCGGCTGGGACGCCGTCGACGAGGCGTCCGAGGTCGAGGTCTGGTGGCGCACCGCGGACGGGGACCCCCTCCGCGAGACCGACCGGGAGGGCGACCGCGTGCACGTCGTGCCGCGGTCCGGTGCCGCGCACTGGGTGGACGTGGGCTCGCTCCGCTCCCGTTCCGAGATCGAGCAGCTGTACGACGTCGCGTCGCTCCGGGCGGCGACGCCCGACGCGCCGCTCGCGGGAGCGTCCGTGCCGGTCGTGCGGCGGACCGTCCGGTCGACACTGCCGGACGGGACCCCCGTCGGACGCCCGTTCGTGACACGTCCCGGCCGCGCAGCGCGCGTGCCCGGGTGGCTCGTCCCCGTGCTGGGGGTCGGTGCCGTCGTGCTGGTGGTCGCCGGCGTGGCCGTCGCCGCGTGGCTGATCCTCGCCGGCACCGCGGTCGGTGTCGCGGCGGTGCTGGCTCGTTACCGGTCGATCGCGGGCTGACCGGCCGCGCGGCCGTCCGGCAGGGGTGGCAGCCTGGTGACCGTGGACCTCGAGGGACGTGCCCCGCAGCACGTGCGCAGCGAACGCGTCCGGCTCGAC
Organism: Luteimicrobium subarcticum; assembly: GCF_002798015.1. GTDB lineage: Bacteria > Actinomycetota > Actinomycetes > Actinomycetales > Cellulomonadaceae > Luteimicrobium > Luteimicrobium subarcticum. The sequence continues at coordinate 185,785 of NZ_PGTZ01000008.1, forward strand.
GCGGTGACGGCGGACGACGTCGACGACCTCGTCGCGATCGGTCGCTCGCTCGAGCACGTCTGGTGGACGTTCCCCCCGGTAGACCTTCCGGACCGCAGCGCCGCGGCGGCCCTCGTCGACGCGGTGGTCGCCGCCTGGGCGCGTGACGGCCTGGGGTACTGGACCGTCCGTGACCCGGGCTCGCGCGTCGTCCTGGGGTTCGGCGGCTGCTCGCAGCTCCGCGCGCCGACCTGGAACCTGTACTACCGGGCGCGGCCGTCGGCGCAGGGCCGCGGTCTCGCCGCGGAGGTGCTGCAGGTCGCGTGCGACTGGGCGCGCGCCGTCGACCCGGACGTCCCGGTGACCGCGGTGATCCGCGCGCAGAACGTCCGGGCGGCCGACGACGTCCAGCAGGTCGGCCTGTCGCTCGTCCACCAGGACGACGACGGCGGCGACCAGGCGCGCCGCGTCTACGCGGACCGGGACCTGCCTGCGGCGACCCTCGCTGGGCTGCTCGGGGCGTTCCCGGCGTCCTGAGTCATTCCGCGGACCCGAACCCGAGGAGCACCTCGGCGAGGGCGTCCGGTCGGCTCAACGGGAGCAGGTGGCCGCCCGGCACGACGTGGACGTCGACGCCCAGGCGATCCCGCGTGACGCGGCGCTGGAAGGCGACCGGGAACAGGCGGTCGTCGTCTCCCTGGACGACGTGCGTCGGGACGTCCGGCCAGACGTCGAGAGGCCAGGGTTCGGCGAAGGAGCGTTCCGACTGGCTGCGTCCCGGTCGGCCGACCAGGCGTTCACGGACGTCCGCCGGCACGTCGTGGAAGAAGTCCTCGACGGCGTCGAATGGCCCGAGACCCGCGGCGGCACGGGCGTCGGCGTGGCCGGTGTCCGCCCACCACTGCCCGGCACTCTCGCCGGGGGCGGGGACCATCGGGTTGACGAGGACGATCCTGTCGACCCTGGTCCGGGAGCACACCAGGGGCGCGAGGAACGCACCCATCGAGAGGGCGACCACCACGACCGCGGTCGACGACCGGTCGTCCGAGCCCTGGTCCTGGAGGGGGCGGGCCGCGAGGTCGGCGAGGTCGGACCAGCCGATCGCCTCGTCGTCGACGGGCAGGTCGACGGCTGTCGCGCGGTGTCCGCCGGCCTGCAGGGCTCTCGCGAGCGGGAGCAGATGCTCCGCCTCGCCGCCGGCGCCGGGGAGCAGGAGGAACGTGGTCATGCGGTATCGACCGCCGCGGACGGCTCCGCTCAGCGGGTCGGCTCGCGGCAGTCCGCGCACGTGCCGAAGAGCTCGACGGTGTGCTGGATCGCCGTGAAGCCGTGCGAGGCGCCCACGCTGGCGGCCCAGGCCTCGACGCTCGGACCGTCGATCTCGACGGTGCGGCCGCAGTCGCGGCACACGAGATGGTGGTGGTGCTCGGCGCGCGTGCACCGGCGGTAGACGTTCTCGCCGCCCTCGGTGCGCAGGACGTCGACGGCGCCGTCGTCGGCGAGCGACTGCAGGGTGCGGTAGACCGTGGCGAGCCCGATGCCGTCACCGCGCGAGCGCAGCAGCTCGTGGAGCTGCTGGGCGGACCGGAAGTCGTCGACCTCGTCGAGGGCGTCGGCGACGGCGGCGCGCTGCCGGGTCATGCGCTGCACGGGGGCTCCTCGGTGTCGTGGTCGTGCTCGTCGTCGGGGCGCTGCTTGTCGATTCTCATTATCAGTTCGGATCCATTGTCGGCCGGTGTGTCCGACGGTGTCAAAGACCACCCGGCCGCTGGGACGACGGGCCGCCGGACGGGGGTCACCGGGTAGTCTGGAGCGCCGCACGCCGTGTGTCGCGTGCCGGACCGCCAGACCCCCCGATCGACCCCCGGAGTGAACCGTGGCTGCTGCCCCGTCCAGTGCTCGTCTCGATGCCGTCGTCTCGCTGGCCAAGCGCCGCGGGTTCGTCTTCCCGTCGGGCGAGATCTACGGAGGCACCCGGTCGGCGTGGGACTACGGGCCCCTCGGCGTCGAGCTCAAGGAGAACATCAAGCGCCAGTGGTGGCGTGCGATGGTCACGAGCCGCGAGGACATCGTGGGCCTCGACTCCGCGGTGATCCTCCCGCGCCAGGTCTGGGTCGCCTCCGGCCACGTCGGCGTCTTCACCGACCCGCTCACCGAGTGCCTCAGCTGCCACAAGCGGTTCCGTGAGGACCACATGGTCGAGGAGTTCGAGGAGAAGAAGGGCCGCGCCCCCGAGGGCGGCCTCGCCGAGATCGCCTGCCCCAACTGCGGCACCCGCGGGCAGTGGACCGAGCCGCGCGACTTCAACATGATGCTCAAGACGTACCTCGGCCCGGTCGAGGACGAGTCGGGCCTGCACTACCTGCGCCCCGAGACCGCGCAGGGCATCTTCGTGAACTTCGCCAACGTCGCCGGCGCGGCCCGCAAGAAGCCGCCGTTCGGCATCGCCCAGATCGGCAAGTCGTTCCGCAACGAGATCACGCCAGGGAACTTCATCTTCCGCACGCGCGAGTTCGAGCAGATGGAGATGGAGTTCTTCGTCGCGCCCGGCACGGACGCCGAGTGGCACCAGTACTGGATCGACACCCGCACGGCCTGGTACACGGACCTCGGCATCGACCCGGCGAACCTGCGCCACTACGAGCACCCCACCGAGAAGCTCTCGCACTACTCGACCCGCACCGTCGACATCGAGTACCGCTTCGGGTTCACCGGCAGCGAGTGGGGCGAGCTCGAGGGCATCGCCAACCGGACCGACTTCGACCTCAAGACCCACTCGCAGCACTCCGGGAAGGACCTCTCGTACTTCGACCAGGAGAAGAACGAGCGCTGGGTCCCGTACGTCATCGAGCCGGCCGCCGGCCTGACGCGCTCGCTCATGGCGTTCCTCGTCGAGGCGTACGCCGAGGACGAGGCGCCGAACGCCAAGGGAGGGGTCGACAAGCGCACGGTGCTGCGGCTCGACCCGCGTCTCGCGCCGGTCAAGGTCGCGGTGCTCCCGCTGTCCAAGTCGGCCGAGCTGCTGCCGACGTCCGAGAAGCTGGCCGCCGAGCTGCGCCAGTACTGGAACATCGACTACGACGTCACGCAGGCCATCGGCAAGCGGTACCGCCGCCAGGACGAGATCGGCACCCCGTTCTGCGTGACGATCGACTTCGACACCCTGGACGACCAGGCCGTCACGATCCGCCACCGCGACACGATGGCCCAGGAGCGCGTCGCGCTCGACCAGGTCACCGCGTACCTCGCGTCGCGCCTCGTCGGCGCCTGAGCCGGGGGCTCCCCGGGTCGCAACCTTTCGCACGGCTCGCGCGTTGAAGGGGTGTGAGCCTCTTGTGGACCGAGCCTGCGCGTGACCTGCCCCGACCTGTACCGAGGACGGTCCGGGTACACGTCGTCGCGGCCCAGGAGGCCGATGACGTCCGGGACTCGGAGAGACCCGACCGTGACGCCGCGTTCACCGACTTCGTCTCCACGCGCGCCCCCGAGCTCCTGCGCGTCGCCTGGTTCCTCTGCGGTGACGCGCACCGCGCCGAGGAGCTGGTCCAGGAGACTCTCGTCCGGACCTACTCCTCGTGGGGGCGCGCGTCGTCGGGCGACGTGTTCGCCTACGCGCGCCGCGTGCTGGTGAACCTCCGGACGGACACGTGGCGCCGCAGGCACCGCGAGACGCTCGTCGCGCCTGCGGAGCTTCCCGACGTCGTCCGCCCGGACGGCTCCGAGGCGACCCACGACCGCGACCTTCTCGTGCGTGCCCTCGGCCGGCTCACCGAGCGGCAGCGTCGGGTCGTCCTCCTGCGCCACCTGCTCGGACTCACGGAGGCCGAGGTCGCCGTCGAGCTGGGCGTGAGCGTCGGCACCGTGAAGTCGACCGCGTCCCGCGGGCTCGCAGCCCTGCGTGCGGCGCTCGAGCCGTCCGCCCTCACCCCCGACGACGGGACGGCTCGATGAGCGCGCACCACGGTCCGACCGACCGCACGCCCGAGGACGAGCGGTTGGCCCGCGCCTTCGAGGCGACCCTCCCGGACATGGAGGTCGACCTCGGCGCCGTGCTGCATCGTGGCCGTCGCCGCCGCAGGTCGGCCGTGGCGCGGCGTGCGTCGGGCGTCGGCGCCGCCGCTTGTCTCGCGGTCGTTCTGGCGCTCACCCTCGGCGAGAGCACCACGCTCGGCGAGCGACAGCAGGGAACGCCCGTCGCGTCGACACCGGAGCCGACCGCGTCCTACGACCCCGCCGACCCGAGCACGTGGCTCATCACCGAGGGCGGGATCGGACCCTACGCACTGGCCGACTCGTCCGCGCTGACGCCGTCGGATCCCTTGGTCTTTGAGGACTGCGTACCGCCCGAGAAGGGGCCCTACGCTGATGATGGATTTTCCATCTGTGAGCTGGACGATCTTCCCAAATACCAGTGGGTGACCCTGCAAGCCCTCGGCACGCCTACCGGGCACGCCTACGAGCCGCCCCGGGGACCGAGGACGGTCCGCGGCATCGGGCTGGGCTCGACGCGGGCGCAGATCGAGGCGGCGTACCCCGGCGCCACGTGGGCCACGACGCGAAACGTTGTGGACGGTGAGCGGAGCAGTACCCACGTGACGGTGTCGCTCGGGCGGGCCACCCTGTCGCTGGATCTCGGTCTCGCGCCCGACGGCGTCGAACGGGCCGCGGTGATCATGGTCGTGCTCGACCGGCCGGAGGCTTCGCCTCAGCCCGCCACGCCCCCTACAACCAGCGGTACCGCGCCTGACATCTCGAAGCCGTGGACCTGGCGCATCGACGGCCTGGGGATCGGCCCGTTCCAGCGGGGCGACCGGTCCGTCCCGCAGGGGTACGGGCCGAAGGGGTCGGACGTGAGCGGCGTGCTGAGCGAGGAGCTCGGCATCGGATCGCACCTCACGGTCGCGTGGCACACCGACGCTGACCATCGCATCATCCGGGTCGGCGTGTTCGACCCGCTCGGCGCTGGCGACCCGCGTCCCGGTCCACGGACGTCGCAAGGGATAGGCCTCGGGTCCACAGAGGCCGAGGTCCTGGCCGTGTACCCCGACGCGATGACCGACACGAAGGGACGCGTCGCCTCGCGCAAGGTGGTCCACGTCGCAGAAGGCGGCACGCCTCTCGCCCTCGATCTCGCGCCCGACAAGCACGGGACCGTCCGTGTGGTGGGCATCCAGGTGAACGCCATCGCCAGCGTCCTGGACGACCGCGAGTAGTCCGCGGCAGCGGTCGGGCTCGTCGTGCGAGGGGTCGGTGGCGGTGCCATCGTTCGAGCACCCCCTCCTGGAAGGTGTCTTCGTGGCCCCCCTCGTCTTCCCCCGCCCTGCGACCGCTGCTCCGACGAACACTGCTCCGACGTGCGAGGTCGCCCGATGAGCCCCGCGAAGGGTTCGCACGCCGGCCTCTGGGCCGGGGCGGCGGGGATCGCGGGCGTCGCCGGCCTCGCCGCGTGGGACGCCCTGCAGCGCAAGCACTCGGTGCTCCGCCGCTACCCGGTGCTCGGGCACGCCCGGTACCTGCTCGAGGACATCCGCCCCGAGCTGCAGCAGTACTTCGTCGAGCGGGACTGGGACGGGCGTCCGTACGACCGTGACACGCGCACGATCATCTACGAGCGGGCGAAGGGCGTCGCCCAGGAGAAGCCGTACGGCACCGAGCTCGACGTCAACGAGGTCGGGCACGAGTACCTCGTGCACTCCGCTGCGCCGCTGGAGAAGCCGGACGCGCCCTCTCGGGTCGTCGTCGGTGGTCCGGACTGCGCGAAGCCGTACTCGATGGCGCTCCTCAACGTGTCGGCGATGAGCTTCGGCGCCCTGTCCGCGAACGCGATCCGTGCCCTCAACAAGGGGGCCGCGATGGGCGGCTTCGCCCACGACACCGGCGAGGGCGGCCTGTCGCCGTACCACGAGGAGCACGGCGGCGACCTCGTGTGGGAGGTCGGAACGGGCTACTTCGGCTGCCGCACCCAGGATGGCGACTTCGACCCGCACCTGTTCGCCGAGACCGCCGCGAAGGACCAGGTCAAGACGGTCTCGCTCAAGCTGAGCCAGGGCGCGAAGCCCGGCATCGGCGGCGTGCTGCCGGGTGCGAAGGTCACGGCCGAGATCGCGGAGACGCGCAAGGTGCCGCAGGGCGAGAAGTGCGTCTCGCCGCCCGGGCACCGCGTGTTCTCGACACCGGTCGAGCTCATCGAGTTCGTGGCCCGGATGCGGGAGCTCTCGGGGGGCAAGCCCGCGGGGTTCAAGCTGTGCGTCGGGTCGCGCGTCGACGTCCTCGCGATGTGCAAGGCCATGCTGGAGGTCGGCACCGCGCCCGACTTCATCATCGTCGACGGCGCCGAGGGAGGCACCGGCGCGGCGCCCATCGAGTTCGAGGACCACGTCGGCTCACCGCTGACCGACGGCCTCATGACGGTGCACAACGCGCTCGTCGGGGCGGGCCTGCGGGACCGCGTCCGGATCGGCGCGAGCGGCAAGGTCGCGGGCGGGTCCGACATCGTCAAGCGGCTCGTCCAGGGTGCCGACTACACCAACGCGGCACGCGCCATGATGATGGCGGCGGGCTGCATCCAGGCGCAGCGCTGCCACACCGACAAGTGCCCCAGCGGCGTCGCCACGCAGAACGCCTGGCGGCAGCGCGCCCTCGACGTCCCGGACAAGAGCGAGCGCGTCCGCCGGTACCAGGCCGCGACCGTCGACGAGGCGATGGCGCTCATGGCCGCCATGGGCGTCCGCGACCCGGGCGACCTGACGCCCGCGCACCTGCGGCGGCGGGTGACGACGTCCGACGTCCGCTCGTACGCGGAGATCTTCGAGTGGCTCGCGCCCGGCCAGCTCGTGGCCGACGCCCCCGAGTCCTGGGCGGCGGACTGGGCCGCCGCGTCCCCGGACCGGTTCGGTCCCGTCGCGGCGCCCGTGCGCTGACCGCGCCGCGACCGGCACCCGCACCCCGCCCCCGAGTACTGCCCGAGAGGAACCGCTCCATGTCGACGTCCGTCGCTGCCCATGTCGTCTCGTCCCTCGCGTCGGTCGGCGTCACCCAGGTCTGGGGTGTCGTCGGTGACGCGCTCAACCCCTTCACGGACGCCGTCCGCCTCGACGACCGGGTCGAGTGGGTCGGCGTGCGCCACGAGGAGGCCGCGGCGTTCGCGGCCAGCGCCCAGGCCCAGCTGACGGGCCGGCTGGCCGTCTGCATGGGGACGGTCGGGCCGGGCTCGATCCACCTGCTCAACGGGCTCTACGACGCGAAGAAGTCGCACGCGCCCGTGCTGGCGATCTGCGGCCAGGTGCCGCGTGCGGAGATCGGGACGAACTTCTTCCAGGAGGTCGACAACGACCGGCTGTTCGCCGACGTGGCCGTCTGGACGGGGACGCTCACCTCGCCCGAGCAGCTCCCGCACCTGCTGTCCCAGGCGGTCGACGCGGCCGTGGCGCGGAGGGGTGTCGCCGTGCTCACGGTCCCGGGGGACGTCGGCGGGCTCGACGGCCCCGACGAGGCCGCCCGGTTCGCCCCGCCCGCGGCGCCGGTCGCGGCGCCCGAGGAGCAGGTCGCGCGGGCGGCCGACATCCTCACGTCGGGCGGCGACGTCACGCTGCTGGTCGGGTGCGGTGCGCGGGACGCCCGCGACCAGGTGCTGCGGCTCGCCGACACGCTCGCGGCACCGATGGTCGTCACCCTGAAGGGCAAGGAGGGGCTCGAGCGGGACAACCCGTTCCAGGTGGGCCAGTCGGGCCTGATCGGCAACCCGGCGGCGGCGCACGCCCTGGACGCGTGCGACGTCCTCGTCCTGGTCGGCACGGACTTCCCGTACCGGGACTGGTACCCGACCGGCAAGACGGTGCTCCAGCTGGACGCCGACGCCTCCCACGTGGGGCGCCGGACGACCGTGGACCACGCCCTGGTGGGCGACGCCGCGCTCACCCTCGACGCCCTCCTGCCCCGCCTGGAGCGTCGCGACGACCGCAAGCACCTCGACCGCGCCGTCAAGGAGTTCGGCGTGTGGCACGCGGCGCAGCGGCGGCTGCTCGACCCTGCCCACGACCGCTCCCTCCTGGGCCGCGTGCGTTCGAGGTTCGACAACCCGGACGAGCGCATCCGCCCCGAGGCCGTCGCGGCGGCCGTCGACGCGGCCGCCCCGGACGACACGATCTTCACGTCCGACACGGGGATGTCGACGGCTTGGCTGGCGCGGTTCGTCGAGATGCGCGGCACCCGACGGCTCGTCGGCTCCTACAACCTCGGGTCGATGGCCGACGCGATGCCGATGGCGCTCGGCGCGCAGGCGCTGGACCGGACCCGTCCTGTCGTCGCGTTCTGCGGCGACGGCGGCCTCATGATGCTGCTGGGAGACCTGCGGACGGCAGTCACCTACGAGCTGCCCGTCGTGCTCGTCGTCTTCGACAACGCGAGCCTGGGGATGGTCCGTCTGGAGCAGGAGCAGGGCGGTCTGCCGCGCTTCGGCACCGACCTGGACAACCCCGACATCGCGGCGGTAGCGGTCGCGATGGGTCTCGCGGCCCGGCGGGTCGAAGACCCTGCGGCTCTCGAGGAGGCGGTGGCCTGGGCGTTCGCGCAGGACGGGCCGGTGCTGCTGGACGTCGTGACCAACCCGGACGAGGTGGCGATCCCACCGAAGCCGACGGTCTCCCAGGGCTGGGGCTTCGCGATCGCGAAGTCGAAGGAGGTGCTGGAGTCCCGGTGACGGGCGGTCCCGGTGACGGACGGACGGCCTGCGTCCGACCGTCATCGGGACGACGCGGTCACCTGGGGTGACGCGTCAGCGGCGCGGGCGCCCGACCGTCTCGTTCCCGCGGCCGACGACGACCAGCGTGATCCCGACGACGAGCGCGATGATGCCGAGGATCATGAAGCCGGGGACGCCTGCGAAGCCGAGGACGACGAGGACGACGCCCGCGATGAGCAGGATCAGCCAGAGAGCCATGGGTGCACCTTCCGTTGGGGTGCTCGCACGCTGCCATGTCGCTGTGCCCGACGCACGGCGGGCGGCCGTGACGGGTCGCCGCAGGCGTGTCAGCCGTTTCAGAGCCGCGGCTTGCCGACCGTACGGTTCCCGCGGCCCAGGATCACGAGCGTGATGCCGATGACGAGCGCGATGACGCCGAGGATCGTGAAGCCGGGGATGCCCATCATCCCGAGGACGACGAGCACGACGCCCGCGATGAGCAGGACGAGCCAGAGAGCCACTGCAGTTCCTTCCGTCTGAGGTGCGTCCAGTGTCCCAGAAGCGGGTGCGTGCCCGACGCAGCAGGTCAGGTGCCGGAACTCCACCCGGGTGAACTCGGCGCCGCCCGCTTGCGCGGTGTCCGGCGCACGGCGGGACGATGGTCCCACGAGCACGGCGGCAGCCGGGCGCACCGGAGCGGGTGACGCGATGTCGAGCTGGGTTCCGCGCAGGACGACCCCAGGCACCGAGGAGGTGCGCCTGGCGACGACCCTGACCGGTGGGCTGAGCCTCGCCGTGTGGATGGGCGGGGTGGCGCGCGAGCTCGACCTCGTCCAGCAGGCGTCCCGCCTGCGGGACGGCGCTCCCGGACCGGCGCCCGCTGACGTGCAGGCCACCGCCGACGTCCTGACGGCGGCAGAGCGCCGCGAGCGCGACCTGTACGGGCGCCTGCTGGACCTGCTCGACGTCGTGGTCGACACCGACGTGCTGTCGGGCACGAGTGCGGGGGGCATCAACGCCGTGCTGCTGGCGCTCGCGCGCGTGCGGGGCTGCGACCTCGGCCCGCTGCGGGACACCTGGCTCGACCTCGGCGCGCTGCTCGGCCTCCTGCGGGACCCCGCCGACGCCGACGTGCCGTCCCTGCTGGCGGGGGACGCCGCGGTGTATGCCCACCTCGTCGCCCTGCTGCGGGGCATGACGGCGGCCCCCGTGCCGACGAGCACACCGTCGACGACGCTGTACGTCACCACGACGCTGCTCACCCCGGAGTCGGCGCGCTTCGTCGACGACATGGGCACGAGCGTCCAGGACGCCGACCGGCACGGCGTCCTCACGTTCACCGAGGACCACCTTGCGGACCCGGGAGTGGCCGACGCGCTCGCGCTCGCCGCCCGCAGCACGTCCGCCTTCCCGGGCGCGTTCGAGCCGTCGTACGTGCCTGCGGTCGGAGGCGTGCCGGCGCAGGGGAAGGTCCCGGCCCGGCCCGCGATGCTCCCGTACGCGGCCGTCACCCGCGGGCACTGGGCGGTCGACGGGGGGCTGCTCGACAACCAGCCGCTCGACCTCGTGCTGCAGCGGGTCTTCGACCGCCGGGCGTCGCGTCGCGTGCGCCGCATCATGCTGTTCGTCGTCCCGACGACGGGTCCGGCCCCCGACCTGCTGCGGCCCGCGCCGAGCGACGACCCGGGTGACCCGTACGGCCTGCTGGGCGCCCTGATGCACGACGTGGAGGCCGTGACGAGCCAGTCGATCACGGCGTCGCTGCGCGCGGTCGCGGACCACGACGACCAGGCCGCCGCCCGTGTCGACCTGCGCCGCACCCTGGCCCGCACGGTCGCCCGGCTGTGGCCGTGCCGCCTCTTCGCGGACGACGCCGACCTGTTCGAGGGCTTCGTCGCGCGCGAGGTCGACCGGGTCGCCCGCCCGCTCGTGACGGCGGCGACGCGGATCCTCAGCACCTGGTCGCCCGCCACGCCCCGCGACCCGGTCGGCATCCCGCCGCAGTGGGAGGACGCGCTGCGGACCGGGGGAGCGGGCTCCGCGCTGCTGGGTCGCGGGGTGCGCGACGCGCTCGCCGCACCGCTGCGAGCCGCCGGGGTGCCGCGGGCCGTGACAGACCTCCCGGCGGCCGGGCGCGACGTCCTCGACGAGGCGAAGTCGCTCGTCGTGCAGCTCCTGCGGGACGCCTACGACGCCGCAGCCCCCGGACCGGCGGGCGAGGCCGCGCGCGCGGCCGTGACGGGTCACCTCGCGCACGTGCACGAGGCGGTGCCGATGCTGCGGGCCCCGTCCGCGATGACCGACGCGCGGTCCGCGCGGGATCGCGTCGACCCGTTCACCCTGGTCCGGGCCTGTCTCGAGGACGCCGTCGTCGGGGGCTCGCGCGGCGCCTCGCTGGACGAGGTGGCCGTGGCCGTCGCGCGGGCGTGGGAGGCGGCCGACGCGGTCGACGCCGCGCCGTGGCGGGGTCTCGCGACGGTCCTCGTCGACGCCGCCGACGTCCTCGCGGCCGGCGCGACCGCGACCAACGCGGTCGCCACCTACCTCGTCGCCCTGGGTCTGCGCCCGCCGTCGCTCGTCCCGACGACCTGCTTCCCGGGCGTCGGGGAGGCGCTCCCGCTGCCGCTCGACGCCTCGCAGGACGCCGTGTCCGACGCGGACACCGTCGCCGTCCGGCTGTTCGACCTCGTCGCCGCCGAGCTGGCGCTGCTGCCGCCCGAGGCCGGTCCGTTGCAGCGCGCCGGGCTGGTCCAGGTGAGCGCCGACACCCGCTCGGCCCTCGCGCCGAGCCGCTCGACGGCCGCGCGCAAGCTCACCGGGCTCCAGCTCCACCACTTCGGCGCCTTCTACAAGCGGTCGTGGCGGCAGAACGACTGGATGTGGGGTCGGCTCGACGGTGCGGGGTGGCTGGTCCACGTGCTGCTCTCGCCGGCGCGGCTCGCGGTCGTGGCAGCCGCCGGAGCGGCCGGGACCGGTGCGAGCCCGGCCGCGTGGGCGACCGGCGAGCTCGCGCGGCTCGCCGGGACGGGCACCGTCCCGGCCGACGTGGCGGACGAGCTCGCGTACCTCGACCACGTCGGCGAGCCGGGCGGCGTCTGCCCGCAGCACCTCGGGACGACGTCGTTGTGGCTCGCCCGCGCCTGGCAGCACGAGGTCGTCGCCGACGAGCTGCCCCGGCTCGCGGACGAGGTCCTCGGCACCCCTGAGGGCGCGGCCGTCGACAAGAGCCCCGGACGGACTCGCACGTGGGCGCAGAAGGTGCGCGCCGCCGCCCCGGGCGGGGTGCCCGGCGCGTCCCTGGACGCGCTGCTCGACGAGTGCCCGGTCGCCGACGAGACCTTCGCGTCCGACCGGGGGACGCCGCTCATGGTCAGCACGGTGACGAAGGCGGCCGCGACGGCCGTCGCCGCCGTCGACTCGGTGCACGGCATCCCCGGGCCGGCGCGACCCGCCGTGACCACCGCCCGGACGGTCGCGCTCGCCGGGTACCGCGTCACGGCAGCGACGAGGGGGGCGGTCAAGGCCGTCCTGCTGGTCGGGCTCGCGCTCCTGGTCGTGGGCGGTGCGCTGACGACCGTGACGTCCGACGTGGTCGGCGTGCCGATGCTCGTCGTCGCGCTCGCGGGCGCGTACCTCGTGACGGTCGGCGCGTGGCAGTGGAGCCGGCGGCTCGTCGGGGCGCTCGTGTCCGTCACGCTGGGCGCCGCGATCGTGGCGCTCGCCGTCCCGTGGGTGCGCGACCTCCTGTTCGGCGACGGCACCGCCGCGGACCACGGGTTCGTGGGAGACCGCGGCGGAGGGGTCCTCGAGTGGCTCGCGGACGCGTGGTGGCACCCGCTGGCCGCCGTGGCGGGCGTCCTCGTGGTGCTGTGCGTGGTCGCGGCCCTGCTCAGCACTCTCGGGCCGGGCCGGAGCCGGCGGCCGAAGAGCGGTCCGGCGGTGCCGCCCGCACCGACGGCGTGACCGCATGACAGATGTCATGCCCGACGCATGACAGCGGCCCCTGCCCTGGCGGCGCGCGGTGGGTCAGGCTGGAGCCATGCACACGACGACCACGGCCACCGTGCCCGGCGCGCTCCCGAGGACACCGGCCCTCGCGCTGCGCGGGCTGCACAAGACGTTCGGCTCGCCGAGCGCGACCGTCCGGGCCGTCGACGGCCTCGACCTCACGATCATGCCCGGCGAGGTGGTCGCGTTCCTCGGCCCCAACGGCGCCGGCAAGACGACCACCATCGACATGGTCCTGGGCCTCGCCGAGCCGTCGGCCGGGACGGTCCAGGTGTTCGGCCAGAGCCCGGCCGACGCGATCGCCGCCGGTCGGGTCGCCGCCGTGATGCAGACCGGTGGCCTGCTGCGGGACATCACCGTCGCCGAGACCGTCGAGCTCACGGCCGCGCTCTTCGGCCGCAAGGACGCGAAGCCGCACCCGTTCCTCGAGCGGGCCGGGATCGCGGACATCGCGGGCCGCATGGTCGGCAAGTGCTCGGGCGGTCAGCAGCAGCGCCTCCGCTTCGCGATGGCGCTCGTCTCCGAGCCCGACCTGCTGCTGCTCGACGAGCCGACCACCGGCATGGACGTCGAGGGGCGCCGCGACTTCTGGGCGTCGATCCGTGAGGACGCGGCGCGCGGCCGGACGGTCGTCTTCGCGACGCACTACCTCGAGGAGGCCGACGCGTACGCGGACCGGATCGTCCTCGTCGCCCACGGGCGCGTGGTCGCGGACGGCAGCGCCGCCGAGATCAAGAAGCTCGCGTCGGGCCGGACGGTCACGGCCGCGTTCCCCGACGCCACTCACCTCGGAGCGGCGGCGGACGCCGTCCGGGCGCTGCCCGGCGTCGAGCAGGTCGACACCCGCGGGCTGCGACTCGTGGTGCGCGGCGCCGACTCAGACGCCGTCGCCCGGTACCTGCTGACGGGCACGTCCGCGCACGACCTGGAGGTCACCGCGGAGAACCTCGAGGAGGCGTTCGTCGCCCTCACCGGCGACGGGCCGCACGCGTCCGCCGCGTCGCACCAGACCGCGCCCGCACTGGACGGAGCAGACCGATGACCACGAGCACCCCGCCGACAGCCCTGACGGCCGCCCGGACGACGGGCGGCCTGAACGCCACCTATCTGCGGCTCGAGCTGCGTCGCCTGGTCCGCAACCGGCGCACCGTGATCTTCTCGCTCGTCATGCCGCCCGTGTTCTTCCTCATCTTCGGGATGAACAGCGAGTACAAGACCGAGGACGCGGGCAACGGCAACGTGACCGCCTGGATCCTCGTGTCGATGGCGCTGTACGGCGCCCTGCTCACCGCGACCGCGGGCGGTGCGAGCGTGTCGGTCGAGCGCGCGCAGGGCTGGACGCGCCAGCTCCGGCTCACGCCGCTGCGCCCGGCCGTCTACGTCGCGACGAAGCTCGCGGCGGCGATGACGCTCGGTGCGGTCTCGGTCGCCGTCACCATGCTCGTCGGTCTCGTGACGGGCGGTGCCTCGATGCCGTTCACCGCCTGGGTGTCGTGCGCGCTCATCGCGTGGGCCGGGTCGATCGTGTTCGCCGCGTTCGGTCTCTTCATGGGCTACCTGCTGCCTGCGGAGAACGTCATGCAGATCCTCGGTCCGGTCCTCGCACTCCTGTCGTTCGCGGGCGGCCTGTTCGTCCCGCTCGGCGACAACTGGTTCGCGGACGTCGCCAAGGCGACCCCGACGTACGGGCTCGCCGAGCTCACCCGCGCGCCGCTCGGCGACGGGTTCTCCTGGGTCGCGGTCGTCAACGTGGTCGCCTGGGCCGCGGTGTTCTCGCTCGGCGCCGCCTGGCGGTACCGCAAGGACACGGCCCGCGTGTGAGCCGCCGCGCCACCCCGCTGTCCGCGTTCCCCACGGCTAGCGTGGGGCAGGTGAGCGCCCCCGGACCCCGGCAGGACGTGCCGCCCGTGCCGACCGACACGTCGCCCGTCGGGCGGCGGGTGCCCCCTCCTGCCGCCGCGCCGCCGGACGAGCGGCTCACGCCCGAGCAGGTCGCGGCCCGTCGCACCCGGGCCTGGAAGATCATCGGGCCGCTGTTCGGCATCGTCTGGGTCGTCTTCCTGTCGGAGCCGCTCGCCGCGGCCTGGGGCGACGACGACCCCGTGCTCCGTTGGGCCGGCGTCGTCGGCGTCCTCCTGACAGCCGCCGGGTTCGCCGCGTCCGTCTACCTGTTCCGCACCGGCGACCCGCGTCGCGCACCGATGGTCGGCGTCCTCGGTGTCGAGGTGGTGGGCGTCGTGCTCGCCTGCCTCGGCGCCCAGCAGCACGGGCTGATCGGGCTCGTGTTCGTGAGCGTCACCGTCGTGTACATCACGCGCTCGGCCCGGGTGCTCGTCGTGACCGTCGCGCTCGCCGTCGTGTGCGCCGTCCTGCCGCGCGTGGTCAGAGGGTGGGAGCCCGAGGACGGCACCATCGCGGCCCTGTTCCTCGCGACCCTCGCCACGTTCGGGTTCAGCCAGCTCGTGCAGCGCAACCGCCAGCTCCAGCTCGCGCAGGAGGAGGTCGCGACGCTCGCCGTGTCGCGCGAGCGCGAACGCATCGCCCGCGACATGCACGACGTCCTCGGGCACTCCCTGACCGTCATCTCGGTGAAGTCCGAGCTGGCCGCGCGGCTCGTCACGGTCGACCCCGCGCGCGCCGCCGCCGAGCTCGCCGACATCCAGGGGCTGGCCCGGTCGGCGCTCGCCGACGTCCGAGGCATGGTGACCGCGACGCGGCACCTGACGCTCGCCGGAGAGCTCGCCGCGGCGCGCCGGGCCCTCGACGCGGGCGGGATCGACGCCCGCCTGCCCGGTGCCGTCGACGCCGTGCCGGAGGACCTGCGCGAGCTCTTCGCGTGGACGGTCCGGGAGGGCACCACGAACGTCCTGCGGCACGCCGCGGCGCGCACCGTCGTCGTGACGCTCGCGCCCGACCGCGTCGTCGTCGAGGACGACGGCCGCGGCGCGCCCCCCTGCCCGGGGGCAGGCGACCCGGTCGGGGGTGCGACGGACGACGTCCACGGGTCCGCGGTCCTCGGCGACGAGCTGCCCGGCCACGGGCTCGCCGGGCTGAGGGAGCGGGCCGAGGCGGTCGGCGCGCGGCTCGAGACCGGCCCGGGCTCGCTGGGCGGCTTCCGGCTCGCCGTCGTCGCGCCGGGTGCGAGGATCGCCCGGTGACCCTGACGACCATCCGCCTGCTCCTCGCCGACGACCAGGCCCTCGTCCGCGGGGCGCTCGCCGCGCTCCTCGACCTCGAGGACGACCTGGAGGTCGTCGCGCAGGTCGGCGCCGGGGACGAGGTGGTGGCGGCCGCCCGTGCGTCCGCGGCGCAGGTCGCGCTGCTCGACGTCGAGATGCCGGGCCTGGACGGCATCTCCGCCGCGGCCGCGCTCGCCGCGGGCTACCCGTCGTGCCGGTCGCTCATCGTCACGACGTTCGGGCGCCCGGGCTACCTGCGCCGCGCGCTGGACGCGGGGGCGAGCGGGTTCGTCGTCAAGGACACGCCCGCCGAGCAGCTCGCGGATGCCGTGCGCCGCGTCCACGCGGGGCTGCGGGTCGTGGACCCGCAGCTCGCGGTCGAGTCGCTCACCGTGGGGGAGAGCCCGCTCACCGAGCGCGAACGCGACGTGCTGCGGCACGCGGCGACCGGCGCGACCGTCGCCGAGGTCGCCCGCGCCGCGTTCCTGTCCGAGGGGACGGTGCGCAACTACCTGTCGTCCGTCATCGGCAAGACCGGCGCCCGCACGCGCGCGGAGGCCGTCCGGATCGCGCAGGACAACGGCTGGCTGTAGCCCGCTCGTGCCCGGCACCGGGCTCCGGACGTCCTCCGCGGCGGTCAGAGCTTGGCGGAGCGTGCCGCGTAGAACTCGGACGACTCGCGGCGCCACAGCAGCACGAGGATCACGACGGCGAGCGCGATCGACACGACGCTGAGAGCCATCGACGCGCCCGACTCGCGGGTGAGGTTCACGAGCGTGGTCACGACGCTCAGCGCGCCGAGGACGGTCGAGACGATGCGCGCCCAGCTCTTCCCGGCGCCGTTGGCCAGCGCCATCCAGATCCAGAGCCCCACGCCGATGAGGCCCACGACGGTCGCGACCGCGAGCGACACGTTGAGCAGGGTGTCGAGCTCGCTCGGCGTGAGCGAGGAGGACGACGAGGCGTCGCGGAGCTGGTCGCGCAGCGCGTCCTTCGTCGCCCAGGCCAGGATGATGCCGACGAGCGACAGCGCGGCGCCCACGAACATGAGACGCACGGCCAGCGTGATGCTGGGGGGTGCCGCCACGGGAGGGCCGGCAGGAGTCGCGGCGTACTGCGGCGCGGTCGGCATGCCACCGTACGGTGCCGGGCCGGGCTGGCCGTACTGGGGTGCCGCGGGGGGGCCGTCCTGCGGAGCCTGCGGCGCCGCCTGGGGGTCGTAGGGGTTCGGCTGCTGCGGCTGCTGCGGGTCGGGCTGGCGGGGCTGCTCGGGCGTGCCGGGCACAGTCATGCGATCTCTCCTCGTCGAGTGGTGCGCTGATGCGTCCCGCCCGGCGTCCTGAGCCGGACGTACCGTGCGAGGCTACCGCGTACCGGGCGCCTGGCCACCGTCCCTGTCGCTCCCGTGCCGGTGTCCTGCCGACGCGGGGGACAATGGAGGCATGACCCTCTCCGACGCTCCCGCACGCGCGTCCGAGGTCGCCGCTGCTCCGGCGACCGGCGAGCGCGTGCTCCCGCCCCTGCAGATCGGCCCGCACACGATCGACACGCCGGTCGTCCTGGCCCCTATGGCCGGGGTGACCAACAAGGCGTTCCGCACCCTGTGCCGCGAGCACGGCGCGGGCCTGTACGTCGCGGAGATGGTGACGAGCCGCGCTCTGGTCGAGCGGCACGCGGAGACGCTGCGGATCGTCACGTTCGACGAGGGCGAGAGCCCGCGCTCGGCCCAGGTGTACGGGGTCGACCCGGCGACGGTCGGCGAGGCCGTCCGGATCCTCGCGGCGGAGGGGCTGGCGGACCACGTCGACCTGAACTTCGGCTGCCCGGTCCCGAAGGTCACCAAGCGCGGCGGAGGGGGCGTCCTGCCGTGGAAGAAGGAGCTGTTCACGCGCATCGTCGCGTCGGCCGTCGAGGCGGCCGGCCCGCACGGCGTCCCCGTGACGGTCAAGACCCGCAAGGGCATCGACGACGAGCACCTGACGTACCTGGACGCCGGTCTCATCGCTCAGCGCGAGGGCGCGGCAGCGATCGCGCTGCACGCCCGCACGGTCGAGCAGCACTACTCCGGCACCGCGGACTGGACGGCCATCACCGCGCTCAAGCAGACGGTCACCGACATCCCGGTGCTGGGTAACGGCGACATCTGGTCCGCCGAGGACGCGGTCCGCATGGTGCGCGAGACGGGCGCGGACGGTGTCGTCGTCGGGCGTGGCTGCCAGGGGCGGCCGTGGCTGTTCGCCGACCTGGCCGCCGCGTTCGCCGGCTCGGACGTCCGGGTGCGCCCCGGTCTGCGGGAGGTCGCGGAGACGATCTACCGGCACGGCGAGCTGCAGGTCGAGTACTGGCAGGACGAGGGCAAGGGCATGCGCGACCTGCGCAAGCACATGGCCTGGTACCTCAAGGGCTACCCCGTGGGCGGCGACTCGCGTCGTGCGCTGGCGCTCGTGTCCACGCTGGCCGAGCTGCGCGAGCGCCTCGACGTGCTCGACCTCGACCAGCCGTACCCGGAGCAGGGCGTCGAAGGTCCGCGCGGTCGCGCCGGCTCGCCCAAGGCCGCGCACGTCCCCTACGGCTGGCTCGACTCGCGCGAGCTGACGGACGAGCACCGGCAGCAGCTGGTCGAGGCCGAGCTGAGCGTCTCGGGCGGATGACCGCGGCTCAGGCGCCCCGCGACGGGCACGGGGACGCCGTCGCAGGCGAGGAGCCGCTGGATCTGGTCGGGTTCGTGCGCGCCAACCCGCGGGCCGTCCTCACCACGGTCGCGGTGGACGGGTCGCCGCAGGCGGCGCTGCTCGACGTCGCGGTCACCGACGACGGCGAGCTCGTCCTGGACAGCCTGGCCGACGCGCGGAAGGTGACGAACCTTCGTGCGGAGCCACGGGTCGCGCTCGTCGTCGGCGTCGTGCGGCCGCGCTGGGCGCGGCTCTACGGCACCCGGACGACCCCGCCGACCGTGCGCGACGCGGTCTCGCCCGGCCGCTGACGACCGCGATCCCGCTCGGCGGGAACCTCTCAGCCGATTCCCTTGATGTACGGGTTGTCCCAGAACTTCGTGACGCAGACGCCCTGGATCCCGAAGGGCGGCCCGTCGTGCCGGCACACGGTGATCGAGATCCCCGGGGTCGTCGCGTGCGGGCTGTCCTTGTAGGTCCGGGCAGGGAAGCCGGTGGATCGGCCGTTCCCGCAGCCGTTCTTGTCCGCCTCGCTGCCGTCGATCCAGCCGCCGCTGCGCGCCCAGTTCCAGCTGCCGTCGGAGTGCTTGACGGCGTGCGCCCAGTCCACCGACGCGACGTACACGCCCTCGCCGTCGGCGGGGCAGAGGTCCTCGATCCAGTTCACCTTGTAGGTGAAGCTCTTCTTCGAGTGGAACGTCACCGTGATGCTGGCCTTCATGCCGGTCGTGGAGAAGGTCCGGGTCGGCGCGCTGAAGTCCTCGGCGTGGGCAGCGGGTGCCGTCGCGGCCACGGCGGCGACGGCGAGCGCGACGCTGCCGAGGACGGCGGTGAGTCGGGTACGTCGTGGTCTGTTCGTCACGGGTCTGCCTCCGTCGGTCGCTCTCGTCCGGTCATCCGAGCGTAGGCGGCAGCGACGGACACGCCCGCCGAACGGTGGGGCGTGCGTACGCGAGGTCGCGCCGGGGTACGGACGTCGCGAGCCTGACTCAGCTGCCCCCGGTGATCCGGATGTCGGCGCCCGTGGTGTACGACGCGTCGTCGGAGAGCAGGTAGAGCACCGCGCCCGCGATCTCGTGCACCTCGCCCGCGCGCCGCATCGGGATGTTCGGTGCCCGCTCCTCGGGGGCGTCCGGGCGCCCGCCGGCGGCGTGGATCTCGGTCCGGGTCGTGCCGGGGGACACGGTGTTGACCCGCACGCCCTCGGCCGCGAACTCCTTCGACGCGCCGATCGTGAGCGCGTGGAGCGCCGCCTTGCTCATGGCGTACGTGACGTAGGTGTGCGGTGAGCCGCTCGTCGCCGCCCCCGAGGAGATGTTCACGATGCTGCCGCCGGCGCCACCGAGCGCGGTCGACATGTGCGCGATCGCCGCCTGCGTGATCAGCGTCGGGGCGAGCACGTTGACGCGGAACAGCCGCTCGGTCTCGTCGACCGGGGCGTCGAGGAACGGGCCGATGCGGGGCGTGATGCCGGCGTTGTTCACGAGGCCGGTGACCGTACCGAACGCGGCGACAGCCGTGGGGACGAGCGTGGCAGCGGCGTCCAGGTCGTCCATGTCGATCTGCAGCAGCAGCACGCGGCCACCGGACGCCTCGCACCGGCGCCGCACGTCGAGAGCCTCGTCGTGCCGCACGCGGTACGTGAGCACGAGGTCGTGGCCCGCCGCGGCGAGTCGCACGGCGATCGCCTCGCCGATGCCCCGGCTCGCGCCCGTGACGATCGTGACCGGTCTGGTCGAAGCATCCGCAGCCATGGCGTCAGCCTATCCAGCGGCGCGGAGGGTCAGGCGCGCACCCACACCGTCGTGTCGGACGGCACCGACGTCTCGCCGTAGGGGCCGCGGTCGAGCGGTCCGGACGCGGCGAGCACCTCGACGCTGCGCGGCAGCGCGACGAGCGCGTCGCCGAGGTTGGTGACGACGAGGACGTCGCGGTTGCGGAACGCGACGACCTGCGGGTCCTGCGCGAACGGCTCGGTCCAGGCGAGCGTCCCGGTGCCGAGACGCTCCGCACGGCGCACGCGCAGCGCGGTCCGGTAGAGGTCGAACGTCGACCCGGGCGTGCGGCGCTCGACGTCGGCCGCGTGGTCGCGGTACGCGTCGGGCTGGGGGAGCCAGGTCTCGCCGGTCGGTCCGAAGCCGAACCCGGGGGCGTCGGCCACCCACGGGAGGGGGACGCGGCAGCCGTCACGGCCGGCCTCGGCGCCCTGGGTGCGGAAGAACGCGGGGTCCTGGCGCACGTCGGCGTCGAGGGCCGTGTGCTCGGGCAGCCCGAGCTCCTCACCCTGGTACACGTATGCGGAGCCGGGCAGGCCGAGCATGAGCAGGGTCGCGGCGCGGGCGCGGCGCAGGCCGAGGACGACGTCGGGCTGCGGGTCGTGCGCGAAGATCCCGTTGGGTCGCGCGTCGGGGGAGTCGAGGCCGAGCCGGGTCGCGTGGCGCACGACGTCGTGGTTGGACAGCACCCAGGTGCTCGGGGCGCCGACCGCGTCGTTCGCGGCGAACGAGGCCTCGACCACGGCGCGGAGGCGCGCCGCATCCCACGCGGTGCACAGGAACGAGAAGTTGAACGCCTGGTGCATCTCGTCGGGCCGGACGTAGCGGGCGAGGCGGGAGAGCGGCTCGACCCACGCCTCGGCGACCATCGCGCGGTCGCCGGGGTACTCGTCGAGGACGCGGCGCCAGGCGCGGTAGATCTCGTGCACGCCGTCCTGGTCGAACATGGGACCGGAGTTGCCGGTGCCGGTGCTGCCCTGGTCGGTGGCGCCGTCGGCGCCCGACGCGTCCGAGCCCTCGACCATGCTCACGTGGCCGTCCCAGTCAGGCAGGCCGTCCGCCTTGACCATGCCGTGCGCGACGTCGACGCGGAAGCCGTCGACGCCCCGGTCGAGCCAGAACCGCAGGACGGCCTCGAACTCGTCGCGGACCTCGGGGTTGGTCCAGTCGAGGTCGGGCTGGGTGGTGTCGAACAGGTGCAGGTACCACTGGCCGGGCGTGCCGTCGGGGCGGGTGGTCCGGGTCCAGGCGTCGCCGCCGAAGATCGACTGCCAGTTGTTGGGCGGCAGCTCGCCGGACTCGCCGCGGCCGTCCCGGAACAGGTAGCGGGCGCGGGCCGGCGAGCCCTCGGGGGCCGCGAGCGCCTCCTGGAACCAGACGTGCTCGTTGGACGTGTGGTTGGGCACGAGGTCGACGACGATCCGCACGCCGCGCGCGTGGGCCGCGGCGAGCAGCTCGTCGAAGTCGGCGAGCGTGCCGAACAGAGGGTCGACGTCGCGGTAGTCGGCGACGTCGTAGCCGGCGTCGCGCTGCGGGGACCGGTAGAAGGGCGAGAGCCACAGGGCGTCGACGCCGAGCTCGACGAGGTGGTCGAGGTGGGCGGTCACGCCGGGCAGGTCGCCGATCCCGTCGCCGTCGGAGTCGGCGAACGACCGGGGGTAGACCTGGTAGATGACGGCCTGACGCCACCACTGGTCGGCGTCCGCGGACCCGGCGTGCACCACGCGGGAGATGCCGGTTCCGGTCGCGGTGGCACTAGGTGTCGAATCGATCTGCGTCATCGGAGCGTCGTGTCCTCGCGGTGGGGTGAGGGGAGGTCCGGCCACGCCGGATGTACGTTGCGGTATCTTTGCACAACTTCTTGCCGTGACACGACAGCACGAGACCGCACAGCACGAGAGACCGCCAGGAGAGCGACGATGCACCTGAGCCCGGGACGTACCCACGTCCTGCAGTCCCTGCCGCACCACGACGGCTCGGCCACCTACGTGCCCCCGGGCGTCCCGCGCCTCGGGGACGTCGTCCCCGTGCGGCTGCGTGTCCCGCGCACACCGGACGCCCCCGTCCCCGCCGAGGTCCGCGTGCGCGTCGTGCAGGACGGCGACCCCCGTGTCCTCCCGGTGCGGCCC
This sequence comes from Luteimicrobium subarcticum, assembly GCF_002798015.1. Classification (GTDB taxonomy): domain Bacteria; phylum Actinomycetota; class Actinomycetes; order Actinomycetales; family Cellulomonadaceae; genus Luteimicrobium; species Luteimicrobium subarcticum. Next base: position 208,207 of record NZ_PGTZ01000008.1, read on the forward strand.
GACCGGACGACCGCCGACGAGTCGTGGTTCGTCGCGGAGGTGCCCGTCCACAACCCCGTGACGTCGTACCGGTTCTTCCTCGGCGACCCCGCGCGCGGCACCGCGACCCGCGACTGCCCGGCGACGGTCCCGCGGCACGTGTGGCGGCTCGCGTGACCGGCCCTGATCCCTCGGCCGAGGTGCTCGTCGTCGGCCCGGCAGCGTGGAACGAGCTCCTGTACGTCGACGTCCTGCCCGACCCGAGGCCGCACACGGTTGCGGCGCACCGCACCCGCCGCACGGTCGGTGGGACCTCGGCGGGCAAGGCGCTCAACCTCGCTGCGCTCGGGCGGTCGGTGCTGCTGCGGACCGTGCTCGGCGACGACGACGACGGCGCCCGCGTCGCCGCTGCGCTCACGAAGGCGGGTGTCGCGACCGTGATCGAGCCCGACCCGGACGGTCGCACCGAGCACCACGTGAACCTCATGGCGGACGACGGGGGCCGGCTGTCGGTCTACGCGCACGCGCCGCGTGACGTGCGGCCGGAGGGGCCGGGCTGGGAACGGACGCTGCGCGCGCTCGACACGGCGCGGGCGGTGCTGGTGGACCTCGCACCTCATGCGCGCCACGTGCTGGACGCGGCGGCGGAGCGCGGGGTGCCGGTGTGGTGCGACGTGCACGACTGGGACGGTGCGTCCGCGTTCCACCGTCCGTGGGTCGACGCCGCCGACGTCCTCGTGCTGAGCTCCGACCGGCTCGCCGACCCGCGCGACGTCATGCGCCGCGCCCTGGACGGAGGCGCCCGGCTCGTCGTGTGCACCCACGGGGCCGCGGGCGCGACGGCGCTCAGCACGGACGGCTGGGTCGACGTGCCCGCGGTGCCCGTCGAGCGCGTGGTCGACACGAACGGTGCCGGCGACGGCTTCGTGGCGGGCCTCGTGGACGCCGAGCTCGCCGGGGCCACGCTCGAGCAGGCGCTCGCGGCCGCGGCGCAGCACGCCGCGCGCGTCGTCGCCTCACCCGATCTCGTCCCGTGCGGTCCGCCGCACCCCTAGGGTGTGCGGTGTGAGCACCGTCATCCGGCCCTCCGCGGGTGCCCCGGTCGCCGGCTACGACGAGGCGGCCCAGGAACGCTGGTTCCCCGAGCCGCCCAAGTCGAGCGCCCGGTCGGCGTTCGAGCGCGACCGGGCCCGTCTCGTCCACTCGTCGGCGCTGCGCCGGCTCGGCGCGAAGACGCAGGTGCTCGGGCCCGGCACGGACGACTTCGTCCGCACGCGCCTGACGCACAGCCTCGAGGTCGCCCAGGTGGGCCGCGAGCTCGGCAAGGCGCTCGGGTGCGACCCCGACGTCGTCGACACCGCGTGCCTGGCGCACGACCTCGGCCACCCTCCGTTCGGGCACAACGGCGAGCGGGCGCTCGCCGAGGTCGCCGAAGGGATCGGCGGGTTCGAGGGCAACGCGCAGACCTTGCGCCTCCTGACGCGGCTCGAGCCCAAGAAGGTCGACGACGCCGGCCGGTCCGTCGGGCTCAACCTGACGCGCGCGAGCCTGGACGCCGCGACCAAGTACCCGTGGGGCGCGGGCGAGGGTCCGCTGCGCCCGGACGGGCGCCCGACCCCCAAGTTCGGCGTCTACGAGGACGACCGGCCCGTGTACGGGTGGCTGCGCACGGGCTCGCCCGTGTCGAGCCCGCACGAGCGGTGCATCGAGGCCGACGTCATGGACCTCGCCGACGACATCGCGTACTCGGTGCACGACGTCGAGGACGCCGTCGTGGGAAGCCGTATCGACCTGGCCGTCCTGACGGACGCCGAGGCCCGCGAGCGCGTCGTCGGGGCCGTCCACGCCTGGTACGGCACCCGGTTCGACGCTGAAGAGCTCGTCGCGGCGCTCGACCGGCTCCAGACGACGGGCGACATGGTCACGGGGTTCGACGGGTCGCGCCGCGCCCTCGCGACCCTCAAGGACGCCACCAGCCAGCTCATCGGCCGGTTCAGTCGGTCCGCCCAGGAGGCCACGCGGGCACGGTTCGGCGAGGGCCGGCTCACGCGCTACGCGGCGCGGCTCGTGGTGCCCGACGAGACCCTCGCGGAGATCCTCGTGCTCAAGGGCGTCGCGGTCGCGTACGTCATGGCGCCGCGCGAGCAGGAGCCGCTCTACCTCCGTCAGCGGCAGGTCGTCGCCGACCTCGCGGGCGTGCTGCTCGAGCGCGGGCCCGACGTCCTCGAGCCCACGTTCGCCGCGGACTTCCGCGAGGCACCCGACGACGCCGCGCGTCTGCGCGTCGTGGTGGACCAGGTCGCCGCGCTCACCGACCTGTCGGCGCTCCAGCTCCACGCCCGCCTGGTGCGCCCGGGCGACTGACCCGGCCGCAGCCGACGTAGGATCGTCGGCGTGCCAGGACTCATCCGCCGCGAGGACGTCGAGGCGGTCCGCGAGCGCACCCGCATCGACGAGGTCGTGGGCGAGCACGTGACGCTGCGCCCTGCCGGGGTCGGTTCCCTCAAGGGGCTCTGCCCCTTCCACGACGAGCGCTCCCCGTCGTTCCACGTCCGACCGCAGGTGGGCCGCTGGCACTGCTTCGGGTGCGGCGAGGGCGGCGACGCGATCTCGTTCGTGCAGAAGATCCACGGGCTGGGCTTCACGGACGCCGTCGAGATGCTCGCGCAGCGTGCGGGCGTCCAGCTGCGCTACGAGGACGGTGGCGGCCCGCGCCGCGGCGAGGAGCCCGGGCGGCGGCAGCGCCTGCTCGACGCGCACCGCGTCGCCGCGGAGTTCTACACCGAGCAGCTCGTCGGGCCGGGTGCGGCCGCCGCGCGCCAGTTCCTCGCGGAGCGCGCCTTCGAGCGGTCCGACGCCGCGACCTTCGGCGTCGGGTACGCGCCCCAGGGCTGGGACGGCCTGCTCCGCCACCTGCGCGGGCGCGGGTTCACCGAGCCCGAGCTCGTCGCGTCGGGCCTCGTGTCGCAGGGCCAGCGCGGCGTCTACGACCGGTTCCGTGGCCGCCTCGTGTGGCCCATCCGTGACGTCACGGGCGCGACCGTCGGCTTCGGCGCGCGCCGGTTGTTCGACGAGGACCAGGGGCCCAAGTACCTCAACACCCCTGAGACCGCGCTCTACAAGAAGTCCCAGGTGCTCTACGGCATCGACCTCGCGAAGCGCGAGATCGCGAAGCATCGCCGGGTCGTCGTCGTCGAGGGGTACACGGACGTCATGGCCGCGCACCTGTCGGGCGTGACGACCGCCGTCGCGACCTGTGGCACCGCGTTCGGGCCCGACCACGTCCGCGTCGTGCGGCGCCTCCTCGGCGACACGTCATCGGGCGCGGGCGTCCAGCTCGTCTCGGGGGAGTCCGTGGGCGGCGAGGTCGTGTTCACGTTCGACGGGGATGCCGCCGGCCAGAAGGCCGCGCTCCGCGCCTTCGGCGAGGACCAGCGCTTCTCCGCGCAGACGTTCGTGGCCGTCGAGCCGACCGGCAAGGACCCGTGCGAGCTGCGCCTCGCGGGCGGGCCCGAGGCGGTCCGCGCCCTCGTCGACCAGCGCGTCCCGCTGTTCGAGTTCGTCGTGCGCAGCGCGCTCGCACGCTTCGACCTCTCGACGCCGGAGGGTCGCGTCGCCGCACTGCGGGCCGCCGCGCCCGTCGTCGCCGGCATCCGCGACACCGCGCTGCGGCCCGAGTACGCCCGGGCGCTCGCGGGCTGGCTGGGTATGGAGTCCGACACGGTGCGTCGCGCCGTGTCCCAGGCGCGTCCGCTGCGTGGCCCCGAGGACGGTACGTCGGGTACCCGGACCGACGGCGCACGCCCGAGTCGGGACGGTGGCGACCCGGACGGGCCCGCCGAGGTCGCTCCGACCGCCCCGACGCTGCTCCGGCCCGACCCCCGTGACCCGGTCGCGCAGCGCGAGCGGCAGGCCCTCGAGGTGGTCCTGCAGTGCCCGCACCAGGTGCCCCCCGCACTGTTCGACGGGCTCGGCGCGGACGCGTTCGGCGTCCCCGCGTGGCGTGCCGTGCACGACGCGGTGCGTGCCGCGGGCGGCCTCGCGGAGGCGCAGGGCCGTCCCGAGGCGGAGTGGGTCGGGCTGGTCACGGAGCAGGCGTCCGACGCGGTCCGCCCCCTCGTGACAGAGCTCGCGGTGTCGCCGCTGCCGGAGGACCGCCCGAGCGCCCTCGCGACCTACGCGGCCGGCGTCGTCCGCTCGCTCGTCGACCTCGGGCTGACGCGGCGCATCGCCGACGCGAAGGGGCTGCTCCAGCGGACGGACCCGTCCGGCGACCCGGACGCGTACTCGCGCGCGTTCGCCGACCTGCTCGACCTGGAGCGTCAGCGGCGGGACCTGCGCGAGGTGTCGTGACGCCCTGGCCCGTGCAGGCGCACCGGCGCGCCACCCGCGGCGGGGTCAGCGCATCACGACGGGCGCGGTGTGGTCGTCCTCGGGGAGCTCGGTGTCGACCTTCGCCTCGACCGTCATGCGGGTCAGGTTCACCGCGGCGCCGTAGGACGACAGGAAGGCCGTGTCGGACGTGTCGCGGCCCGTGGTGATGCGCAGCAGGGTGCCGCGGTGCGCGAGCCCGGTCGCGTCGAGGACGTGCCACTGGTCGTCCACGAACGCCTCGGCGACGGCGTGGAAGTCCATGGGGGACAGGCCGGGCGCGTACGCCGCGGTGACGCGTGCAGGGACGTCCATCGCGCGCAGGAACGCCACGGTCAGGTGCGCGAAGTCGCGGCACACGCCGCGGCCGCGGCCGAGGGCGTCGCGCGCCGAGTCGGTGCCGCGCGTCGAGCCCGGACGGTAGGACAGGTGGGCGGCGACCCAGTCGCGCACGGCGTTCGCGAGCTCGAGCCCGCTGTGCCCCGAGAACTCCTTGCGGGCCAGCCCGAACAGCGCGTCGGACTCGGCGTACCGGGACGGCCGCAGGTACGTCATGAGGTCGTGCTCGTGGATGCGCTGGCGGGTGTCCTCGCCGTGCACGATCGCGCGGTACTCGATCTCGACGTCACCGGCGGGGAGGGTGAGGTGGTGCATCCGGCCGCCGTGCGGCGCGGGCAGCTCCTTGGGCTCGATCTCCACGCCGTTCGCGGTCACGGTGAGCTGCTCGCGGCGGCGGTGGGTGCCGTCGGCGACGGCGATCTGCAGGGCTGAGGTGGCGGGGGCGGCGACGCGCAGGGAGAGCGACGCGGAGACGGTGCGCAGCACGGTTGACCTCGGTGATGACGACGGATCAGGGGAGGAGAGCGGTGGCCCGGGGGCCAGGTGGTGCGGTGCGGCTGCTCGGGTTCTCAGGTGATCGTCGTCGTACGGTCCCGCGTGGCCCGGGCGGCGTCGTCCGGGGTGCGCGAGGCCGGTCCGCGTGCTGGAACTGATGGCCGCGGGGAAATAGTACGGCCTCCGAACGGCCGTTCATACCACGAGAACCGCCCGAGTTCTCGGTGAGCTGCTCGAGGCGCCTCGTTCTTGTCCGTGCGGCCCGTCTCAGCGCACGTCGCGGTCGGCCGAGAACGAGCCGGTGACGAGCTCGACGGGGATCTTGTCGCCCTGCGTCGGCGCCCAGTACGACAGCTTCGCGTGCACCACGAAACGCTGCGAGAGCGAGTACATGGGGTGGCAGGCGGTCATCGTGAGGAAGCGCTCGGTGGGCTTCTTGCCCGTCGTGTCACCGGGCACCGGCGCGATGACCTCGGAGTCGCCCGGGCTGACGACGGCGGTGCTCGTGACCTCGTAGACGTACCAGCCGTCCTTGGTCTGGACGACGACCGGGTCGCCCTCCTTCAGGTCGGCGATCTTGTTGAACGGCTTGCCGAACGTGGTGCGGTGCCCCGCGACCGAGAAGTTCCCGACGCCGCCCGGCATGGCCGTGCCCTCGTAGTGGCCGATCCCCTTCACGTCGAGGACGGTCGCGCGGTCGGTGCCCTGCGAGACCGTGCGCGCGTACGTCTCGCCGAAGCGCGGCACGTACATGGTCGCGAACGTCACCGCGTGCGCCGGCTCCTTCATCACCACGGGCGTCTTCTTCGACGGGGCGAGGTACTGCGGCGCGTCGGGCGTGTTGTCGGGTTGGTACGCCCACCCGAGCGCCTCGACCCGCTGCTGCTGGTCGTGGACGGCCTCGACGTTCGTCCACCACAGCTCCCACGTGAGGAACAGGCCCAGCAGGACGCCCACCGTGATGAACACCTCGCCGACGACGCCGACGACGGTCCCGACGGCGGAGCGGCGGTGCCGGATGTGACGGGTCATGGCTCCTCGGGCGTTCGGGTGGCGTGACGTCCCGGACGCGTCGACGGCCGAGGACGACAGGATACGGACCCCGCCTGGGCGGATGCCGTGCCACGCCACCTGCCGGACGACGTCCCGTCGTCAGAGGCGGACGCCGGAGCGTCGCAGCGCCGCCCGGGTCGCCGGCCCGACCACCCCGTCCGCCGTCAGGCCCGACCGCCGCTGGAACTCCTTGACGGCGGCAGCGGTGCCCTTCCCGAACCTGCCGTCCACGACGAGCTTCGCGTAGGCCGGGAACGCGGCGTCCAGACCTCGCTGGAGGGCCTCGACGGCGCTCCCCACCGACCCGACCGAGAGGATGCGGTGCTGCGTGCTGCTGCGGTGCGGGCGGTCGTCGGCATCCGTGGTGCCGCCCGCGCCTCCGTCGTCACAGTGCTGGTCGGCGGACGGGACGTAGTTGAAGTGCCAGCCCTCGTTGGCGTCGCGCTGCCACCCGTACTCGCGGCCGTGACGGGCGAGCCACGTGCGGCCGCCGCGGGCGACGTCGATCGCGATCCCCTTGCAGTGGTTGGACCGCGACGGCGGAAGGGCGAAGTTGAACCCGCTCCGGTGGGCGACGTAGCCGTCGTAGAGATATCTCTGGTCCGCCGCCGTGCGGTACGCCGACGTGATGGGCAGGTCGCGCCCCGCTGCCTGCTCCGCGCGGCGGAACGCGGCTGCGGCGTCGCGTTGCAGCTGGTGCCCGGCGCCGTCGATGGTGCTCAGTCGCGGACTCATCGGCCGTCCTCCGTCGAGGAAGGGGGCGTGGCCACACGGAACGCCCGCCCCGTCCTTCTCATGGTGCGCCCGGCCTCGCTCGGGGGTCCAGGCTTCGGACGGCACACCGACGAGAGTTCACCCGGGGCGCAGCGGGCAGAAGAATGCCCCGCCCGGGTGACCCGGGCGGGGCTGAGATGCTCCTGCGGCTGGACTCGAACCAGCGACCGTCCGATTAACAGTCGGATGCTCTGCCAACTGAGCTACGCAGGATCGCGCGGTGACAAGCCTAACAGCCTCCCGAGGGTGCTCGTGACACCCGATCCGGGTCGGTGTGACGGTCCTCACGCGGGGGCGGACCGGGAGAGATCCGGCGATCGGGGCCGGACCGGCACGTTGACGGCATGTTCGACGTGAGACCTCGGAGCGGCGGTGCTACGTTCCGATCGTCGTCAGTCGAGCAGAGCCCCTCCGGCCCCTGCCGTCCGTCCCACAGAGAGGCCAACCGTGGACTTCTGGAACTACTTCTGGCTCGTCGTCGAGATGTTCTTCTTCGTCGCCTACCTGTTCCTGCTCTTCTACATCATCTCGGACCTGTTCCGTGACCGGGAGACCAACGGATGGGTCAAGGCGATCTGGATCGTCTTCCTGATCTTCATCCCGTTCCTCACGGCGCTCGTCTACATCCTCGCGCGCGGCAACGGCATGGCGCAGCGCCAGCAGGCCGCCGTGGTGGAGGCCAAGCAGGCCACCGACTCGTACATCCGGTCCGTCTCCGGCGCGTCGCCGGCCGACCAGATCGCCCAGGCCAAGGAGCTCCTCGACTCCGGTGCGATCGACCAGGCCGAGTTCGAGAAGCTCAAGGCGTCCGCGCTGCGCTGACCGCCGTTCGCCCACCGCGACGCGGTGCGCGGAGAACAGGGCCCGGGACGTCGACCGACGTCCCGGGCCCTCGCCATGCCGGGGGTCGGCTGGGTAGCGTCCCGCGAATGAGCGTCGTGAGGTCGATCCTTCTCTTCGTCGGCGCTGCGCTCTTCGAGATCGGGGGAGCCTGGCTCGTGTGGCAAGGGATCCGCGAACAGCGCGGCTGGCTCTGGGTCGGTGCGGGCGTCATGGCACTCGGTGTCTACGGGGTGTTCGCGACGCTCCAGCCGGACGCGAGCTTCGGGCGGATCCTGGCCGCGTACGGCGGGGTGTTCGTCGCCGGCTCGCTGGTCTGGGGGACCGTGGTCGACGGCTTCCGTCCTGACCGGTGGGACGTCCTCGGCGCGCTTCTCTGCCTCGCCGGCGTGGGCGTCATCATGTACGTCCCGCGGTCGCACTGAGCCGCGGGGCACGACGTAGGGCAGGTGGGGCTTGAACCCACGACCGACGGATTATGAGTCCGCTGCTCTGACCGGCTGAGCTACTGCCCCTGGTGGTGGGGCCAGCGTACCGGTGCGACCGTGAGCAACATGACTCTCTCGTTCAGCGGTGTGGTGTTCGACAGCGCCGACCCGGCGACGATCGCGTCGTTCTGGGCGCAGGTGCTCGGGTGGAGCGGCCGGGAGGACGGCGACCGGGGCGAGGTGGTCATCTTCCCGCGGCAGGGCGAGACCACCACGGGCCCGCCGAGCATCGTGTTCCAGCCGGTGCCGGAAGGCAAGACGGTGAAGAACCGCGTGCACCTGGACCTGTCGCCAGGTGGCGGTGCGGACCAGGATGCCGAGGTCGAGCGCCTCGAGGCGCTCGGTGCACACCGGGTCGACGTCGGCCAGGGCGAGGGACTGACGTTCGTGGTGCTCGCCGACCCGGAGGGCAACGAGCTCTGCGTCCTGCGGGACTGACCCTTCTGCGGGACCGTCCTCGAGGGGCCCGGCGGCGACCGTCTCCCCGTACGGACGAGGCCCACGACCGGGGCGGCGGTCGTGGGCCTCGTTGGTGCTGGTTCGGAGCGGGCGGCTCCGCGGACGGGTCGCGTCAGGAGAGCGGTGCGACGTCGTCGACGTCGGGGAGCACGCTGGTCGCCGCGAGGCGGCGGTACCAGTGCGCCGAGTCCTTCCAGGTGCGCTCGAGCGTGTCGTAGTCGACACGGATGATCCCGAACCGGCGCTCGTAGCCGTAGCTCCACTCGAAGTTGTCGAGCAGCGACCAGGCGAAGTACCCGCGGACGTCCGCGCCGGCATCGCGGGCCTCGCCCACGGCGTCGATGTGGTCGTGCAGGTACGAGACGCGCAGCGGGTCGTGCACCGCGCCGTCGGGGGAGACCTCGTCGGCGAACGCGGCGCCGTTCTCGGTGACCATGAGGGGCTGGTGAGGGAACCGCTCGTGCAGCGAGACGAGCAGGTCGGTCATGCCCTGCGGCTCGATGTTCCAGCCCATCGCGGTGTGCGGCCCGGGCTGGGGGAGGAACTCGACGTCCGTGATCCCGACCCACGGCGAGGCGTCCGAGTCGGCGTGCCCGTCGGCCTGCTGGCGCTCACCCTCGCCGGAGAAGTGCCGCACGCGGCCCGTCGAGTAGTAGTTGACGCCGAGGACGTCGAGCGGCTGCCGGATCTCGTCGAGGTCGCCGTCCTGGACGAAGGCCCAGTCGGTGACGTGCGCCGTGTTCGCCAGCAGGTCCTCGGGGTAGGCGCCCTCGAGGATCGGGCCGAGGAACGCCTCGTTGGCGACGGCGTCGATCTTGCGGACGGCGGCGAGGTCGGCCTCGGACGACGGGTCGTCGGCGCGCGTCACGTGCAGGTTGAGCGTGATGGACGCCTTGGCCTGCGGACCGAGCTCGGCACGGATCGCCTGCACCGCGAGCCCGTGGGCGAGGTTGAGGTGGTGGACGGCGGCGAGCGCGTCGGCTCCGTCGGTGCGGCCCGGGGCGTGCACGCCCGAGGCGTACCCGAGGTAGGCCGAGCACCACGGCTCGTTGAGGGTGGTCCACACGTCGACGGTGTCGCCGAGCTCGCGGGCCATGCGGCGCGCGTACTCCGCGAAGAGGTACGCGGTGTCCCGGTTGACCCAGCCGCCGGCGTCCTCGAGCTCCTGGGGGAGGTCCCAGTGGTAGAGCGTCACGACGGGCTTGACGCCCTTCCCGGCGAGCGCGGCGACGAGGGTGCGGTAGAACGCGATGCCCTCCTCGTTGAACTCGCCGCTGCCGCCCGGCTGGACGCGCGGCCACGAGATCGACAGGCGGTAGGCGTCGAGGCCCAGGTTCGCGATGTGCTCGACGTCCTCAGCCCACCGGTGGTAGTGGTCGTCGGCGACGTCGCCGGTGTCGCCGTTGAGCGTCTTGCCCGGCGTGCGGGAGAAGGTGTCCCAGATGGACGGGCCGCGCCCGCCCTCGTCGGCTGCGCCCTCGATCTGGTAGGCGGCGGTCGCGGAGCCCCAGACGAAGTCGTCGGGGAAGGTCCTCTGCGTGGTCATGCGTCCTCGTTCCATGGTCTTCGAAGGGGGCGTCGTAGGTCATCCTGCCAGAAGGATCGAACCGATTCGACCGTTCAGGCGAGCGTGATCCGGCCTTCACCCGTGCCGGCATCGAAGCGCTCCGTGCGCCCCGCCGACTCGAGGGCCCAGGCACGGCCCGAGCCCGTCGTCACGACGACCTCGTCGCCCGTCCGCCGGACCCGGAAGTCCACGTCCGTGGCGTCCACGCCCGCGTCCGCTGCCGGCACGGTGACGGTCTCGTCGAAGCCGTCCGGCAGCTCGAAGAGCCGCAGCGTCACGCCGTCCGCCCAGTCGTACTCGGGGGCGTCGTCGCTCGCCCCGACCGGCAGCACCGTGCCGGGGCGCACGAGCACCGGCAGCGAGTCGAACCCGTGGCGCTGCTCCACCCAGCGGGGGCCGGTCAGCGTCTCGCCCGACAGGAGGTCGGTCCACGTGCCCTCGGGCACGTACACGTGCACCTCGCCGTCCGCCGAGAACACGGGCGCGACCAGCAGCGACGAGCCGAGCAGGTACTGCGTGTCGACGTCCCAGCCGCCGCGGTCCTCCGGCAGCTCGAGGACCATCGGACGCATCATCGGCGTGCCGCGCTCGACGACCTCGCGGGCCGCCGCGCCCAGGTACGGCAGGAGCGAGAGCTTGAGCCGCGTGAACCGGCGCGTGACGTCCACGGCCTCGTCGTCGAACGCCCACGGCACCCGGACGGACCCGGACCCGTGCAGGCGCGAGTGCGACGACAGGAGGCCGAAGGCCAGCCAGCGCTTGAACACGGCGGGGTCGGGCTCGCCCTCGAAGCCGCCGATGTCGTGGCTCCAGTACCCGAAGCCCGACATCGCGAGCGACAGGCCGCCGCGCAGCGTCTCGGCCATCGACACGAAGGACGAGTCGTTGTCGCCGCCCCAGTGCACAGGGTACTGCTGGCCGCCGGCGGTCGCGGACCGTGCGAACAGGGCCGCCTGACCCCGCCCGCGGCGGCGCTCGAGCAGCTCGAACACCGTCCGGTTGTACAGGTGCGTGTAGTAGTTCCGCATGCGCTGCGGGTCCGAGCCGTCGAACCAGGCGACGCCCTCGGTGGGGATGCGCTCGCCGAAGTCCGTCTTGAAGCAGTCGACCCCCATGTCGAGCAGGGCGTCGAGCTTGCTCGCGTACCACTCGGCCGCGGCCGGGTTCGTGAAGTCCACCAGACCCATGCCGGCCTGCCACAGGTCCCACTGCCAGACCTCGCCGTCCGTCGTCCGCAGGAGGTAGCCCTTCTCGGCCGCCTCCGCGAACAGGGCCGAGCGCTGCCCGATGTACGAGTTGATCCAGACGCAGATCCGCAGGCCCTTGTCCTTGTAGCGGGCGAGCATCGCCTCGGGCTCCGGGAACGTCCGCGGGTCCCACTCGAAGTCGCACCACTGGTACTCGCGCATCCAGAAGCAGTCGAAGTGGAACACCGACAGCGGGATCTCGCGCTCGGCCATGCCGTCGATGAACTGGGTCACCGTCTGCTCGTCGTAGCTCGTCGTGAACGACGTGGTGAGCCACAGGCCGTACGACCACGCGGGCAGCGCCGGCGGACGCCCGGTCAGGGCCGTGTAGCGCTCGAGGACGTCCTTCGGGGTCGGGCCGTCGATGACGTAGTACTCGAGCTGCTGGCCCGCGACCGAGAACTGGGTGCGCTCGACCATCTCGGACGCGACCTCGAACGACACCAGCTCGGGGTGCGCCACGAAGACGCCGTACCCGCCGCTCGTCATGTAGAACGGCACGTTCTTGTACGCCTGCTCGCTCGACGTGCCGCCGTCCGCGTTCCAGATGTCGACGGTCTGACCGTTCTTGACGAACGGGCCGAACCGCTCGCCCATGCCGTAGACCTTCTCGCCCACGCCGAGCGCGAGCTGCTCGTGCACGAACGGCCCCTCGGGGGAGGACACGATGCCCGCGCCCTTGGGCAGGCTCGACGTCAGCACGCGGCCCCGGGACTCGAAGTCGACCCGCCACGGCCCCGTGCGGCGCACGCGGACGGACAGGTCGCCGCTCGTGAGCACCGCGCTCTCGTCGTCGACGTGCGTGGTCACGTGCGTCTCGGTGCCCCGCACGGCGAACTCGGGGTGCCGCGGGCGCGTGCCCGCCCAGTGCTCCACGCGCACCTTGACGATGCCCGGGGCCGGGCTCGAGTACGTGAGCGTGACGAGCGGCGCGTTGAGCGTGTCGCCGCGCCCGCGGACGCGCTTCGTGGTCGCCCACACCGTCATGGTGCCGGCCGCGTCGTCGACGCGGACGTCGTCGACCTCGACGGGGTGCAGGACGTCGACGCCCGGGCGCAGCTGCCAGTAGCCGTCGGTGAACTTCATGGGTGGGACTCCTCGTGGATCAGCGTGCGGTCACTTCACGGCGCCGGCGGTGATGCCGCGCGTGAGGGTCCGCTGGAAGAACAGGAAGAACAGGAGCGTGGGGATCAGTGACACGAGGGTGCCCGCGTTGAGCGTCGGCACGTCGAGCATGCGGTCGCCCTGCAGGGACGCCAGCGCGATCGGGACGGTCTGCGTGTCGCCGGTCGTGAGCATGACGAGCGGGATGAAGAACTCGTTCCACGTCCAGATGAAGAAGAAGATCAGCAGGACCGACAGCGTCGGACGCACGACGGGGAAGACGACGCGGGTCAGGATCTTCCACCGGTTCGCGCCGTCGAGCGCCGCGGCCTCGAGGAGCGCCTTCGGGAACGTCCCGAGGACGGAGGCGAGCAGGTAGGTGCCGAACGCCGACTGGATGACCGTGAAGATGATGACGATCGACCAGCCCGAGTTCCCCAGGCCGATGTTCTGCATCATCCGGAACAGGGGGTAGACGAGCACCTCCTGCGGGAGCATGTTCGCCAGCAGGAACACGCCGACGATCCACAGGCGGCCCTTGACGCGGCCGATCCCGATCGCGTAGGCGGACAGCAGCGACAGCGCCACGCCGAGGACGGCGACGAGACCCGACGTCCAGACCGAGTTCCAGAGCTTGACCGGGAAGTCGACGCGCTCCCAGAAGACCTTGATGCCGTGCGTGTAGAACTCGTTCGGCCAGGACAGCGGGCCGTTCGTCGAGTAGTCGTCGGGCGACTTGAACGCGTTGAGCAGCATGATGACGAACGGCGCGAGCATGAGGATCGCGACGACGACGGCGAAGGCCAGCAGGACCCAGCGCAGGGGCCCGCGGTGGAACCGGTCCTTGGGGCGGCGGCCCGGGGTGGGCGTGTCGCCGGCGGGGTGCTTGCCGGGCAGCGTCTCGGTGACGGTGGCCATCAGAAGCCCCTCTCTTCCTTGCGCGCGCTGCGGTTCTGCAGCAGCTGGATGATCGACGCGATGACGATGATGATCACCGTCAGGACGGTCGCGATCGCGGCGCCGTACCCGACCTTCGACTTGTCGAAGAAGTTGAGGTACGAGTAGTACGACGGGACGAGCGTGGAGCCCTCCGGCCCGCCGCGCGTCAGCACGTAGATCGGGCCGAACACCTTGAGCGCCGCGATCGTGCAGGTCAGCGTGATGACGAACGTCTCGGGCTTGATCTGCGGGAGGGTGATCGCGCGGAACCGGCGCCACCAGTTCGCGCCGTCCAGCTCGGCCGCCTCGTACAGCTCGGGGTCGACCCGCTGGAGCGCCGACATGAAGATCACGGTCGGGTAGCCGATCTGGATCCAGATGAGGACGACCATCACGGACGGCAGCGCGGTGGACGGGTTGCCCAGCCAGTCGGGCGGGTTCGACACGCCCAGGGTCTTGAGGATCTCGTTGAGCGCGCCGGTCTGGGCGTTGAGGATCCAGTTCCACAGGATGCCGGCCACGGCGACGGGCAGGATCTGCGGCAGGTAGTAGGTCGCACGCAGGAAGCTGGCGACGCGCCCGCTGAAGTGCTTGCCGATGTAGTCGAACAGCACGGACGCGAGCACGAGCCCGATCACGGTGGGCACGATCACCATCGCGACGATCATGTAGACCGAGTTCTGGAACGACTGCCAGAACTGGTCGTCGTGCATGAGGTCCTGGTAGTTCTCGAGGCCGACCCAGCGCATCTCGGTCTTGCCGCCACGCCACTTGTGCAGCGAGTACCAGATGTTCATGACGAACGGCACGGCGATGATCAGCGCGAAGGCGATCAGGCCGGGGCTGAGGTAGAGCCAGTAGGTGGACGGGACCCACCGGCGGCGGCGGCCGCTCGGGCGGCCCCCGCTCGGCGGGGGCGTCGGACGCTCCCCGGAGGGGTCGGTGGTGTCCTGCGCGGGCAGGCTCACGGGTGCGGAGGACATCGGGCTTACCTCTCTGGGGGCGGCTGGTTCGCGGCGGCGGGCGGACGGGCGGACCGGGCGGGGCGGGGTGGCGCCCCGCCCGGTCCGAAGGCGTCAGCCGTTGAGGATGTCGTCCTTGCCGGACTCGTACTGCTCCTTGAGCTGGTCGAGCACCTGGTCGGTCGACTTCGAGCCGTTCACGACGGACTGGAGGGCGCTGACGATCTGGTCGTAGAAGCCGGCGACGGGCCAGTCGGGGTAGAACGAGAGGCTGTCGTTCTTCACGAGGTCCTGGAACTGCTCGGTGAAGGTCTTGACCTTGGGGTCGGTGATCGTCGAGACGTCACCGGCGATCGGCAGGCCGCCCTTCTGGCCGAGGATGTTCTGGACCTCGGGGCGCAGCGTGATGTCCATGAAGTCGTACGCGAGGCTCTTGTTCTTCGCGTTCTCGGGGACGACCCAGAGGTTGCCGGACGAGCCCAGCGCGAGGTTGGCGCCCGGGAACGAGAACTGGCCCCAGTCGTCCTTCATCTCGCTGGTCAGGCGACCGAACCACCACGAGCCGGAGACCATGATCGGGAACTTGCCCTGGATGAACGACACGCCCATGTCCTCGGCGGTCAGGCCGGCCGCGTTCTTCGCGATGTAGCCGTCCTTCGTCCACTCGCCGATCGTGTCGGTGGCGTACGTCAGGGGGTCGCCGTGCCAGTCGACGTCGTTCTTGAACAGCTGGTAGTCGTCGACCCACGAGCGGTCGGCCTTCGACAGCGCGAGCTGGTACCAGAGCTGGCCGAGCGGGTACTCGGCGCCGGCCTCGGCGAGCGGGGTCACGCCGGCCGCCTTGAACTTGGCGAGCGCGGCGGTGAAGTCGTCGAAGGACGTCGGGACGTCCACGCCGTACTTCTTGAAGAGGTCCTTGTTGTAGTAGACGGTGACGTACTCGCCGTAGTTCGGGATGCCGTACCAGTCGCCCGAGCCCATGAGGCCGCTGTCGTCGTACTGCGCGGTCGTGGCGATGGCGCCCGTGACCTTCTTGTCCCAGCCGCGGCTCTTGGCCTCGTCGGTGAGGGACGTCAGCAGGCCCTGCGACGCGAGCTGTCCGGCGGTCGCGTTGCCCTTGTTGTACTCCATGACGTCGGGCACGTCGTCGCCGGTGAGGATGATCTTGGCGTTCTTCTGGATCTGCTCGAACGTCTGCGACTCGGTCTTGACCGTGACGCCGGGGTGCTCCTGCTTGAAGATCTCGATGGCCTTGGCCCAGGCCTGGCCCATCGCCGAGTCGTCGGACTCGTAGTCCCAGATGGTGAGCGACTTGCCGTCGCCGCTGCCGGTGTCGGAGCCGGAGCTCGAGTCGTCGCTCGAGGAGCAGGCCGCCAGGGCCAGCGGGAGGGCCAGGACCGCGGTGAGGGCGGCGGCCGTGAGGGAACGCTTCACGATGTGTCCTTCCAGGGGTGCGTCATTGCGGGTGGTGCGTCGTGGTGCCCGGTCGGTGACCGGTGGTGCCCGGCGTCGTCGGGCGTGTCAGGAGGGTGCGGGTCCGGTGGACCCGCCGGGGGCGAGGGCGCACGCCACGAGTCGGGGTGCGTCACGCCGTGGGGGGCCGCCGAGGGCTGCGAGGAGCTCTTCGACGGCGTACCGGCCGAGGGTGCGGCCGGGAGCGAGGTAGGACGTCAGGGGCGGGTCGTACATCGCGCCGACCTCGGACGACGTCACGACCGCGACCACGGACATGTCGCGGGGGATCTCGATGCGGCGTTCGCGCAGCAGCGACGTCACGCCGAACGTGGCGGACTCGTTCATCGTGATGATCGCGGTGGTGCGCGGGGCGCGGACGAGGATCTCGAGCGCGGCACGGCGGCCCGCCACGGGCGACTCGTCGCACGTCACATGCACGGGCGCGAGGTGCCGCTCTTCGGCGGCCGCGAGGAAGGCGTCGCGGGCCCGGACGGTCGGGCCGTACAGCTCGACCTCCGACCGTTGCGAGTGGTTGACGAACCCGACGGTGCGGTGGCCCAGGTCGGCGAGGTGCTCGACCGCGTCGGTGATGGTCCGCTCGAAGTCGATGTCGACGTACGACGTCCCCTCGGGGTCGCGGGTGCGGCCGATGAGGGTGAACGGCACGCCGGACGACGCCAGGGCCTCGACGCGGGCGTCGTCGAGGGCGACCTCCATGAGGAGCACGCCGTCGGCCTGCCCCTGGCCGACGAGGTCGCGGACCTCGTCGTGCTCGCGGCGGTCGAACGGCCAGATGACGAGGTGGTAGCCGGCGTCCCGCGCGGTCTGCGCCGCGGACTCGGCGAACTCGCCGAGCGTGCCGCTCAGGCCGCCGGCGACGGTCGGCAGGACGAGCGCGAGGACGTGGCTGCGGCGCGCGGCGAGGCTGCGGGCGGCGGCGTTGCGCCGGTAGCCGAGCTCGTCGATCGCGGCCTGGATGCGGTCGCGCGTCTCCTGCGCGATGGGGCGGTTGCCGTTGAGGGCGTACGAGACGGTGGAGAGCGACACACCGGCCTGACGGGCGACGTCCTGCATCGTCGTCATCTCGACCTCCTCGTCGTGGTGGGCACCGCCGTCCGTCAGCGGACCTGCGGTGCGTCGAAGCGCTTGGTCGAAGCGCTTCGACGATTAGGAGTATTGAATGAACGAACTAACCCTGTCAAGGGGTGAGACGAGTTCGTGACCTGGCAGACAGCTCGCTCTCGGGGCGCTCAGCCCTGGTCGACGCGTGAGACCTGCGACAACGGTGCCACCGAGCCGTCGGGCTGCACGGACCCCACCTCGACGACCGACCAGGCCGACCAGCCGGCGCTCGGGCGCCGGTACAGGTTCTGCGCCCACTGCGTCACGCGCGTCTGGCTCACCGGCATCGGCTCGGTGCCGTCCCACGCCACCTCGCCCTTGTTCATCACGACGACGGCCGTGTCGTCGCCCAGGCGTCGCCGCAGCTCCGCCAGGGTGGCGCGGCTCGGGGCGTCCACGCTCACCACCTGCGTGTCGCACAGCGTCCGGATCGTCGCCAGGTAGGGGAGCCGCGGTGCCACCAGCACGACCGGTCGGTCGCCCACCGCCGCGCACACCGCGCGCGCCTCGTCGAGCCGTCCGCCCTGCTCGCGCACCCCGTACAAGGAGCCCCACGTGAACAGCGGGAACACCAGCGTCGCCACCGTCCCGGCGACCGCGACCACCCGGGCCCACCGCCGTCGTCCCGCCCACAGCGTCGCGAGCAGGAACGTGGCGCCCAGGAGCAGCCCCGGGATCGTCACCGGCAGGAAGCGTCGCATCGCCCACACCTGGTCCGGCGTGATGCTCACCCGCCACAGGTACATCGCCGAGGGCGCCATCACGACGCCCAGGAACGTCAGCAGGCGGGCGTCCCGGCGCGCCACCGCCCGGTATCCCGCGAGCGCGATCCCGCCGAAGCCGAGCAGCACCGCCGCCCAGCCGTAGTACCAGGACAGCCACGTCACCGACATCTCGTCGTACGTCCGTGCCGGGTCGACCGCCTTGCCGGCGTGCGCCTGCCAGACCTCGACCACCGTCGCGGCACCGACCCCGACCGTCCCGTGCCGCTCCACGAGCCACCACGGGCGCGAGATGAGGAACGCCGCGACCGCGACGACGACCACCACGGTCACGGTCGCGAGACCCCGGCGGTGCCACAGCAACCGCGCACGGCCCCACCGGCGCAGCAGCGGGACGTGGACCGCCGCCGCACCCGCGATCGCCACCACCAGCACCGCGTCCAACGACGCCGTCTGCGACGAGTGCTCGTCCAGGTAGCTCGCGCTGTGCCACGCGAGGTCCACCAGACCGACCGCGACGCCGACGGTCCCCGCGAGCGTCGCGAAGGCCCAGCCGCGCAGCAGCCACCGGTCGCCCGTCAGGTCCCACGCGCACGCCGACGCCAGGCCCAGCGCCAGCACCAGACCGACCACCTGGGCCGTCGAGTCCACCCGCGCGAGCGCGGCCGCGCCCACCATCGCGCCCGCCAGCGCCAACCGTCCCGCCGAGCGGCGCTCGAGCGCCGACCACGCGACCGTGAGACCGCCGAAGACCAGGACGATCGTCGTCGGCTCCGTGTACGCCGACCGCGTGAAGGCCGCCCACGGGACCGACAGCACCAACGCCGCCACCGGTACCAGCGCCCACAGCGGCCCGACCATCCGCCGGCCGAACCCGTACAGCGTGAGCAGCGCCACCACGCCGATGACCAGGCCGCCCAGCAGCACGCCCCGCTCACCCAGGAGCCAGCCGACCGACGCGAGCAGACCCGGCACCAGCTTCTGCGCCTGCACCTGGATCACGTCACCCGACGGCGTGTACGCCTGCATGCCCGCCGAGACCCCCGGCACCTGCGCCGCCAGGCGCGTCGCCGCGTCCAGCGGGAGGTCTGGCGACGCGTGCGTGCGCAACCACAGGCCCTCGAGCGTCAGGAACCCGGGGTCGCGGCTCACCACGACGTACTGCGACACCACCGGGAGCTGCGCGACGAACCACGCCAGCGACAGCACGACCGCCGCCATCGAGCCCGCGAACCCGCGGCCCGCCACCGGGAACCTCGACGGCACCCAGCGCCACGTCGCCACCACGGACGCCGCGGCGACCGGCAGCACCAGCCAAGGACGGAACACCCCGAACAGCACACCGGCGCCCACCACGACCGACACCGCGAAGAACGCGAGCGGGAGCCGGTCCGGCAGCCCCGTCACCGCCGCCGCGGACCGTGCACCGAGGCCGACGCGGCGCCCGCGGGACACCGCGCGGCGGACCGCCGGACCGGCCGACGGGGAGTCCTGGACGGCGACCGGCTCATGCTTCAACGAAGGGCTCCAGTCCAAGGGCGGCGCGAGGGACGGTGCAAGAGCCTATCCCGCGTCCCGTGGAAGAATGTCCGCCATGGCGATGCGAGAGATCCGGACGATTCCCGACCCCGTGCTGCGCACCCCGTGCGCCGAGATCACCGAGATCGACGACCGGGTCAGGGCGCTCGTCGAGGACCTCCTGCAGACCGTCGACGACGAAGGCCGAGCCGGCCTCGCCGCCAACCAGATCGGCGTGTCCCTGCGAGCCTTCTCCTGGAACATCGACGACGAGATCGGGTACGTCCTCAACCCCCGGATCGTCGAGCTCTCCGAGGACGAGTACCAGGACGGCGAGGAAGGGTGTCTGTCCGTCCCCGGCCTCTGGTACCCCACCACGCGCGCCTGGTACGCCCGCGTCGAAGGCATCGACCTCGACCGCAAGAAGGTCGTCGTCGAAGGCACCGAGCTCATGGCACGCTGCCTCCAGCACGAGACCGACCACCTCGACGGCATGCTCTACCTGGACCGGCTCGAGCGCTCCGTGCGCAAGAAGGCCATGCGCGCGCTCCGCGACCAGCTCTGACCGCCTGGACGGCCCGCCCGCACCCCGCACCGGCCGGGTGAAATCCGGCCAAACCGGCGTGTCGCGGCGTGTCGACGCGCCCTCGTTCCGGGAAGCACGCGCACATGTCGGAACCGTCGTGCACACTGGACGAGAACTCCGTGGACGGGAAACCCCGTCGCCGTGCGACCGCAGGACCGAGGACGTTGGGGAAGACGACCCTCGACCCTGGGAGGACGACATGGCTGGTGCAACCACCCGCGGTGTACTTTTCGTGCACTCATCGCCGCGTGCCCTGTGCCCCCACCTCGAGTGGGCGGCATCCGACGTGCTCGGCACCCGCGTCGCGCTCGACTGGACCGAGCAGCCCGCCGGACGCGACCTCCTGCGCGCCGAGTACTCCTGGCAGGCCCCCCAGGGCACCGGAGCCACGCTCGCCTCCGCGTTCCGCGGCTGGGCCAACCTCCGCTACGAAGTCACCGAAGACCCCAGCCCCGGCGCCGACGGCGCCCGCTGGTCCCACACCCCCAGCCTCGGGATCTTCCACGCCGTGACCGACGCCCACGGCAACGTCGTCGTCCCCGAGGACCGCATCCGGTCCGCGGTCGCCGCCGCCCGCGACGCCCGCGACGTCCGCGACGCGCTCGACCTCGCGCTCGGGCAGGCATGGGACGAAGAGCTCGAGCCGTTCCGGTACGCGGGGGCGGGGGCTCCCGTGCGGTGGTTGCACCGGGTCGGTTAGCTCGTGGGTCTGGCGGTCGGGTCCGTCCCACCCGCTTCTCCGGCGGTCGCGGTCAGCGGGGCGGGCCGGCGCTCGGTGGTGGACGCGCGAGAGCCCCGGCGCTCGGCGCCGGGGCTCTCGGGGGGAGGCGTACGTCAGGCGTTGGTGACGATGAGGGCCACGTTGTGGCCGCCGAAGCCGAACGAGTTGTTCAGAGCCGCGACGTCGCCGTCGGGGAGCTGTGCCGGGGTGTCGCGCACCAGCGGGACCTCGAGATCCGGCTCCGGGTTCTCCACGTTGATCGTCGGGGGAGCGACACGGTCGGCGACCGCGCGGACCGTGAACAGGGTCTCGAGCGCGCCGGCACCGCCGAGCAGGTGACCCGTCATCGACTTCGTCGCCGACAGGGCGACATGGTCGGCCTCCGACGCGAAGAGGTGGCGGATCGCGCGGGCCTCGATCATGTCGCCCACCATCGTGGACGTCGCGTGCGCGTTGACGTGCACGACGTCACGGACGCTCGCGCCCGCGTCCGCCAGCGCCATCTCCATCGCGCGGATCTGGCCCTTGCCCGTGGGCTCGGGTGACGTGATGTGGTAGCCGTCCGCGGACAGGCCGACACCCGCGAGCTTCGCGTACACGCGGGCGCCGCGGGCGGCGGCGTGCTCTGCGGACTCGAGGACCAGGACGGCCGAGCCCTCGCCGATGACGAAACCGTCACGGTCGACGTCGTACGGGCGCGAGGCGTGCGCCGGGTCGTCGTTGCGCAGCGACAGGGTGCGCGACGCGGCGAACGCCGCGACGGGCATCGGGTGGATCACGGCCTCGGTACCGCCCGCCACGACCACGTCGGCCCGGCCGGCGCGGATCATGTCGACCGCGTAGCCGATCGCCTCGGCGCCGGACGCGCACGCCGACACGAGGGCGTGGGCGCCCGCCTGGGCGCCCAGGTCGAGCGACACGTACGCGCTCGGGGAGTTCGGCATGAGCATCGGCACGGTCGTCGGCAGGACGCGGCGGGCGCCGCGCTCCCGCAGGACGTCCCAGCCGTCGAGCGTCGTGTGGATGCCGCCGATGCCGGACGACACGACCGCGCCGAGGCGGACCGGGTCGACCTCGGGGGAGCCCGCGTCGGCCCACGCCTCGCGCGCCGCGATGACGGCGTACTGCGCCGACGGGTCCATGCGCTTGATCTCGGGCCGCGCGAGACGCTCGTTGACGTCACCGACGACGGTCGCCGCGAACGTCACCGGGATGCCGTACTTCTCGGACCAGTCGTTGTCGAGGGTGCGCGCACCGGACGTGCCGGCGAGTGCCGCCTCCCAGGTGGTGGGGGCGTCGGCACCGATCGGGCTGAACGCGCCGAGGCCGGTGACGACGACGTCGGGTCGAGGGGTCATCGAAGCTCCTGGGATCGAGGGCGGTCGTCCGTGGCGGGCGCGGTGAGCGCCCGCCACGACTCCTGCGACGCGGCACGACGTGCCGGCGTCGGGGTGGTGCGAGGCGTCAGCCCTGCGCCTTGGTGATGTAGTCGACGGCGTCGCCGACGGTGGAGAGGTTCTTGACGTCCTCGTCGGGGATGCGGACGTCGAACTTGTCCTCGGCGTGCGTGACGATCGTCATCATCGACAGCGAGTCGATGTCGAGGTCGTCCGTGAAGGACGCCTCACGGACGACGGCCGAGGCGGGCTGGCCCGACTCCTCGGCGACGATCTCGGCGAGGCCGGTGAGGACTTCCTCAGAGGTGTAGGCCATCGTGGTGCTTCTCCTTGCGTGTTGACGGGGTGGTGACACGGGTTGTGGCGGGCCGTGGACGACGGCGGGGCGGGCCCCGCCGGCTGGTCCGTCGACCCGGGCGCCGCGGTGCGGGCCGTCCGGGGCCTACGGTACGACGATCAGTCGGCGGGCGTGGTGGTCGCCCGGCCCGCGTGCCGCGCGACGAACTCCTTCGCGGCGTCGACGTCGTCGGCGGACTTGACGGCGAACGCCTCGACGCCGGGCAGGGCGCGACGCGCCAGGCCGGTCAGGACGCCGCCCGGCGCGAGCTCCAGCAGTCCGGTGACGCCCTGGTCGAGGAGGGTCGCCTGGCACAGGTCCCAGCGCACGGGGCGCGTGACCTGGCCGACGAGCCGGGCGAGCGCGTCCGCGCGGTCGACGACGGCGGCACCGTCGGCGTTGGACAGCAGGGTGACCGTCGGGGCGGTGGAGCCGTCCAGCGCCAGGGCGTCGACCGCGGTGCGCAGCTCGTCCGTCGCGGGCGCCATGGCCTGCGTGTGGAACGCGCCGGCGACCTGGAGCGGGATGACGCGGGCGCGGCGCGGCGGCTCTGCGCCCAGCGCGGCGAGGGCGTCGAGCGGGCCGGCGGCCACGACCTGGCCGCCGCCGTTCACGTTGGCGGGGGTGAGGCCGAGGGCCTCGAGGCGCGCGGTGACCTCGTCGGGCTCGCCGCCGAGGACGGCGGCCATCCCGGTCGGGGTGAGAGCGGCGGCGCGGGCCATCGCGGAGCCGCGCACGCCGACGAGGCGGACGGCGTCCTCGGGGCTGAGGAGCCCGGCGACGGCCGTCGCGGCGAACTCGCCCACGGAGTGGCCGGCGGTCGTCGCGACGCCGGCAGCGCCGGCGTCGTCACCCAGGATCGCGTGGGCCGCGAGGAGCGACGCACCGACGATGAGCGGCTGGGCGACGGCCGTGTCGCGGATCGTGTCCGCGTCGGACGTCGTGCCGTGGGTCAGGAGGTCTGCGCCGGAGAGCTCGGACCAGGTGCCGAGGATCTCGCGGAGTCCGGGGATCTCGAGCCAGGGCGCGAGCATTCCGGGGGTCTGGGAGCCCTGTCCGGGGCATACGACGGCGAGCACCCCCCCACCTTGCCGCGTCGCGGGGTCGGTGGGGCGTCGCGACGCGTACCAACCTGCCGACAGCACCTTGTGCGTTTCCTACAACGGGCGCTCCTGCAGGGCGTCAGGCGTCGTCGCGGCGACCGTCGATCTGCCCGAGCGCGAGCGCGACCTGGAGCACGAAGGACTCGCGCGCGTCGAGCGGGTCCCAGCCGGTGATCTCGGCGACCTTGCGCAACCGGTAGCGGACCGTGTTCGGGTGCACGTAGAGCGACCGTGCGGCGGCCTCGAGCGAGCGCCCGGTGCCCAGGTACCCCGACAGGGTCTCCAGGACGGCTCCGCCCGCCTGCTCGAGCGGCCGGTACGCCTGGGCGACCAGGGTGCGCCGGGCCGTGGTGTCGCCGGTGAGGACACGCTCGGGCAGCAGCTCGTCCGCGTGGACCGGGCGGGGCGCCTGCGGCCACGCGGCCGCGGCGGCCAGGCCGGCGAGCGCAGCCCGGGCCGACCGGTACGCCTCGTCGACGGACGGGACGACCGGGCCGATCACGACCGGGCCGTCCCCGAACCGCGGGGCCAGCGCCTGCGCCGCGCCCAGCAGGCCCGCGCTGTCCTCCGCGTCGTCGCCGCGCCCGCCCAGCACGACGACGAGCCGGTCGCCGTGGATCCCGACGAGGGCGTCGCCGGCGCTGCGGCGTGCCGCGCGACGCAGGTCGGCGGTCCGCACCTCGTCGAGCGGCGCCGTCGTGCTGCCCACGACGACGAGGACGGCGCCCGACCCGGACCAGCCCAGCGCCGACATCCGGGACCGCAGCGACGCGTCCGAGCCCTCGGCGTCGCCGCGCAGCAGCGCGTCGACGACGAGCGCCTCGAGCCGGGCGTCCCACGCGCCGCGGACCTCCGCCGCGCGGGCGTAGACCTCGGCCGCCGAGAAGGCGATCTCGCGCGAGTAGCGCAGCACCGCCTCCCGCAGGTCGCGCTCCGTGCCGGGCAGCGCGAGCTGGTCGGAGTACTGCTCGACGACCTCGACGCCGATGCGGACGAGCTGGAGGGTGTGCTGCAGCGAGATGGACCGGGCGAGCTCGGTCGGCGCCGCGGCGAAGATCTCGCCGGCGCCGTGCGGAGGACGGTCCGGGTCGGCGAACCACTGGGTGAACGCGGTGATCCCGGCCTGCGCGAGCAGGCCCACCCAGGAGCGCTCCTCGGCGGACAGGGCGCGGTACCAGTCGAGCTCGGAGTCGATGCGGCGCATGGTGGCGCTGGTGAGGAGCCCGCCGGCCTCTCGGACGCGTTGGAGGTTCTCGGGGTTCCCGGTGGTCGGCACGGGACGAGCATACGAACGTCGTTGTGGACAGTCCACAAAGGGTCCATGCGGTGGAGCGTCCCCGGACCCGAGACGTGGCGCCATCCCGTGTCGAGATCGTCCCGGGATCGGGTCACGGGGCGACAAAGCGGTTAGGGTCGAGGGCATGGCTCTGATGCCCCGACTCCGACAGCTCCTGCGCAGGCCCGGCTCCGCATCGCGGGTGGGCGCGCGGCGGCCGTCGTCGGCGGCTCGGCGGGGGGACACCGTGCACGAAGACGCTCTGCGGGCAGTGCTGTCCGACAACCCGAACGACGTCCGCGCGTTCGGTGCCCTGGCCGAGATCGTCCGACGGCGCGCCGCCGAGGCGAACGCCGACACCGACCCCCTCGCCGGGCACGCCGACGCCGACCGCCCGGTCGACGACGAGCAGCGCCGTCGTGCGGCGGACAACGCCGAGTGGGCGCTCGCCGAGGAGCTCGCCGGCAACCCCCGCGCGTGGTACCCGCTGGTCTCGCTCGCGCGGTTGTCGATGGACGCCGACCGCGAGGGCGCGCTGCGCCGGCTGGCGACGGCTGCCGAGCGCGACAGCGACGGCGAGGGCCTCGCTGCCGGGCTCGCCCTGCTGCGCGAGCACGAGCTGCCGCAGGAGGCGCTGGGGCTCGGCGTCGGGCACTGGCGGCCGCGCGAGCACACCGCCGAGGCGGGTCGCCAGATCGTCCTCGCGGCGCTCGACGCCGATCGGCCTCTCGAGGCTCGGATGCACCTGGAGTCGCTCGTCTCCGCCGGTGGCGACATCGGCGGGGTGCGCGACGACCTCGAGCACCGTGTCGCGCACGCCGAGCAGCACATCGCCGGGACCTGACCACAGCGTCTGCCGCGGACGACACAGCTGCCGCGGACGACAGGGCCGGGCTCCCCGCGGGGAGCCCGGCCCTGTGCGCGTTCAGCCGGCGGTGCGGCGGGTCAGGAGTCGCCGCCCGCGTTGCCGGACGTGCCGGCGGTGACGTCGTGCAGGCGGTACTGCTCGATCGCCTTGGCGACGACGCCCGGGTCGACCTCGCCGCGGCGCGCGAGCTCCGACAGCGTGCGGACCACGACCGACGGGCCGTCGATCTTGAAGTACCGGCGCGCCGCGGCGCGGGTGTCGGAGAACCCGAACCCGTCGGCGCCGAGCACCGCGTAGTCGCCCGGGACCCACTGGCGGATCTGGTCGGGGACCAGGTGGTCGTAGTCGCTCGTGGCGACGAACGGACCGGGCGCGCCCTGGAGCTTCTGCGTCACGTACGGGACGCGACGCTCCTGGTCGGGGTTGAGGTACGCGTCGGCGTCGGCGTCGAGGCCGTCGCGGCGCAGCTCGGTCCAGCTCGTGACGGACCAGACGTCCGCGAAGACGCCCCAGTCCTCGCGCAGGAGCTGCTGGGCCTCGAGCGCCCACGGCACCCCGACCCCCGACGCGAGGATCTGCGCGCGCGGCGCACCCTCGGTGACGTCCTCGGCGGCCGACAGTCGGTGGATGCCGCGCAGGATGCCCTCGACGTCCACGTCGTCCGGCTCGAGCGGCTGGACCATCGGCTCGTTGTACACCGTGAGGTAGTACATGACGTTCTGGTCGCGGCCGTCGGTGCCGTCGCCGTACATCCGCTGCATCGCGTCCTTCACGATGTGGCGGATCTCGTAGCCGTAGCAGGGGTCGTACGACACGATCGCGCGGTTCGTCGCCGCGAGCAGCGGTGAGTGGCCGTCGGCGTGCTGCAAGCCCTCGCCGGTCAGCGTCGTGCGGCCCGCGGTCGCACCGACGATGAACCCGCGGGTGAGCTGGTCGCCCGCCGCCCAGAACTGGTCGCCCGTCCGCTGGAACCCGAACATCGAGTAGAAGATGTAGACGGGCACGAGGGTCTCGCCGTGCGTCGCGTACGACGTGCCGACGGACTGGAACGCGGACGCGGAACCGGCTTCGTTGATGCCGGTGTGCATGACCTGGCCGGCCTCGGACTCCTTGTAGGAGAGCATGAGGTCGCGGTCCACCGCGAGGTAGTGCTGGCCGAGCGTGTTGAAGATCTTCGCCGACGGGAAGATCGAGTCGAGCCCGAACGTGCGCGCCTCGTCCGGGATGATCGGGACGATCCGCTGCCCGACGCCCTTGTCCTTGATGAGCTCCTTGAGGAGCCGGACGAAGGCCATCGTGGACGCGATCTCCTGCTGGCCCGAGCCGCGCTTGAGGACGTCGTACGCCTTGTCGTCGGCCGGGGGCAGCACGTCGTGCTTCGAGCGGCGCTCCGGGACGAACCCACCGAGCACGCGACGGCGGTCCAGCATGTACTGGATCTCCGGCGACTCCATGCCCGGGTGGTAGTACGGCGGCTCGTAAGGGTTGGCCTCGAGCTCGGCGTCCGTGATCGGGATGTGCAGCGAGTCGCGCAGCACCTTGAGGTCCTCGAGCCCGACCTTCTTCATCTGGTGGGTCGAGTTGCGGCCCGCGAACTTCGGGCCGAGCTGGTAGCCCTTGACCGTGTGGGCGAGGATCACCGTCGGCTGACCGGTGTGCGCCATGGCCTGCGCGTACGCCGCGTACAGCTTGCGGTAGTCGTGGCCGCCGCGCTTCATCGCCCAGATCTCGTCGTCCGTCATGTTCTCGACGAGCGCCTTGGTGCGCGGGTCGCGCCCGAAGAAGTTCTCGCGGATGAACCCGCCGGACTCGGCGCGGTACGTCTGGTAGTCGCCGTCGGGCGTCTCGTTCATGAGGTGGACGAGCGCGCGGTCCTTGTCGGCGTTGAGCAGGACGTCCCACTCACGGCCCCAGATCACCTTGATGACGTTCCAGCCGGCGCCGCGGAACTGCGCCTCGAGCTCCTGGATGATCTTGCCGTTGCCGCGCACCGGGCCGTCGAGGCGCTGCAGGTTGCAGTTCACGACGAACGTCAGGTTGTCGAGCTGCTGCTGCGCCGCGTGCTGGAGCATGCCGCGCGACTCCGGCTCGTCCATCTCGCCGTCGCCGAGGAACGCCCACACGTGCTGCTGGCTCGTGTCCTTGACGCCGCGGTTGTGCAGGTACTTGTTCGTCCACGCCTGGTAGATCGCGGACGACGGACCGAGGCCCATCGACACCGTCGGGAACTCCCAGAAGTCCGGCATGAGGCGCGGGTGCGGGTACGACGGCAGGCCGCCGCCGGCGTGCGAGTGCTCCTGGCGGAACCCGTCGAGCTGGTCGGCCGACAGGCGACCCTCGAGGAACGCGCGGGCGTACACGCCGGGGGAGGCGTGGCCCTGGAAGTACACCTGGTCGCCGCCGCCCGGGTGGTCCTTGCCGCGGAAGAAGTGGTTGAGACCCACCTCGTACAGGGTCGCGACCGAGGCGTAGGAGGAGATGTGGCCGCCGACGCCGATGCCGGCGCGCTGCGCCCGCGTCACCATGACGGCGGCGTTCCAGCGGACCCACCCGCGGTAGCGGCGCTCCACGGCCTCGTCGCCGGGGAAGTAGGGCTCCTCGTGGACGCCGATGGTGTTGACGTACGGGGTGTTGACGGACGTCGGGATCGCGACGTTGCGCTCACGGGCCCGCTTCAGCAGGTTGAGCATCACGTAGCGGGCACGGGGGCCGCCACGGTCGTCGATGAGCCCGTCGAGTGCCTCCACCCATTCGTCGGTCTCGGCCGGGTCGATGTCCGGCACCTGGCTGAGCAGGCCGTTGATGAGAGGAAGGGTCTCGTCGGAAGCCACAGAAAACCTCACTCGGGTCTTCGGGCCGCAGGGCTCTCGTCGCCCCGCGGCTCGCACGGATTGGGCTGTCACGGACACGGCGCCACACGCGGGCGCTCAGGTCGTGGCGGCTCCGCGCGGAGGGCGTGGTGTGCTGATTCTGCTCATTGTGGTCCCACCGAGGGGGGTGAGTCGAACCGTCCCGACTGGTGGGCCCGCGGTCAGGGTGCTCACGAGCGGGCGGCGCACACCCCGAAATCGGCACAAGACCCGCCCAGGACCTGCCGTGTGCCGTGGTGAGGGACGCCGCACTGGGCTACCTTGAGCGCTATCGCGTCCCGGTGTTCGTGACCGACGTCACCGCGGGACGCAGTGTCGAGAACGTGCAGGAACAACAGGAAGGACCGGCGACACGTGGTTGCGGCTGCTGACCCGAGCTCCATCGAACGGCTGGGCCTCGAGCCCGGTTTCGTCGTGCAGGAGTACGGCTGGGGGGACGACTGCGACGAGCAGCTCCGTGAGGCGGTCGAAGGGCTGACCGGCAACGAGCTCGTCGACGAGGAGTACGACGACGTGACCGACGCGGTGATCGCCTGGTACCGCGACGGCGACGGCGACCTGACGGACCTGCTGGTCGACGTCCAGGTCGTCCTGGACGACGGTGGCCCGATCTGGGTGCTCACCCCGAAGACGGGGCGGCCGGGGCACGTCGCGCACGCCGAGATCCAGGAGGCCGCGAGCACGGCCGGGCTGCACGCGATGGGCAACATCGCGCTGGCGCCCGACTGGACGGCGACCCGGCTCGCGAACCGCGGACGGGGACGCTGAGCGCGTGACGTACGGCGAGGTGCTGCGCATCGGCGACCCGGCGCCCGAGCTCGGCCTGCCGGACGTGCACGGCACGCCCGTGACCGTGGCGTCGCTGCGCGGCGCGCCCGCGCTCGTCGTGTTCGTGCCGTTCGCGTTCTCGCGCACCTGCCAGTCGGAGCTGTCGACGCTGCGGGACAACCGGGGGCCGTTCGACGAGCGGCACGTCCGGCTCGTCGCCGTCTCCTGCGACAGCGTGTTCGCGCTCAGGGCATGGACCGAGCAGGAGGCGTTCGGGTTCGACCTGCTGTCCGACTTCTGGCCGCACGGCGCCGCCGCGCAGCGGTACGGGGTGTTCGACGAGCACAAGGGCATGGCCGTCCGCGGCAGCTTCCTGCTCGACGCGGACGGCGTCGTCCGGTGGTCGGTCGTCAACTCGCCCGGGCACCCGCGCGACCTCGAGGTGCACGTCGAGGCCCTGGCTCGTCTGTAGGCCACGGCTGTCGGCGCGCGCGTGGGCGCGACCACGAGCGGCCCGCCGGTGGTGTCCGACGGGCCGCTCTCTCGGTGATGCCCCGGTGGTGCTCCGTGCTGGTCAGTCCTGGTCGGCGCCCGGCAGGTAGCCGCCCGGGACCTCATTCGGCGTGTAGATCACCGCGTCGCCCGGGTAGGGGGTCGACCACTGGTGCGTCTGGTACCAGGTGTACCGGTTCATGAGCTCGGGGTTCGCGTAGTCCGCCTTCGCCCCGTTGCCCGTGAAGTGCTGCTGCTTGCTCCACGCCGTCCAGTCGGCGGCGACCTGCCTCTCGGCGGCCGGTACGGCGACCTTCGTCGCCTGTGCGGCGGCGAGCTGCGTCGCGGCCCCACCGGTCAGGCCCAGCGTGTCGGCGCCGCAGGACGGGGTGGTCGCCACCCCCTCGGTGAGCGGCACCTGGTTGGGCACCGCGTCGAACGGCGTGGTGTCGGCGTGCCGGGTGAAGGCGTCGAACATCGGCGTGGCCGCGGCGACCTTCTGGTTGAGCGGTCGGGCGCCGAGGATCTGCTCGATGGTGCGGACGATCGAGATCTGCGAGTAGTAGGTGCTGACGGTCGTACCGTGCTGCGCCCACGGGCTGATGATCTGCACGGGGGCCCGGTGGCCGTCGACGTGGTCGGCGCCCGCCTGGCTGTCGTCCTCCACCACGACGACCAACGAGTCCTTCCAGTACGGGCTGTGCGAGATCGTGTCGACGATCTTCCCGACCGCCAGGTCACCGTCGGCGACCTGCGCCTCGGGGTCGGCGGTGCCGCCCGTGTGGTCGCTCGAGAGCCACATCATGTTGAGGTTGGCGGGACCGTTCTTCTCGAAGTCCTGCTTCCAGACCTGGTAGCGGTAGATGTCCGGCACCGACGTGTCGAACGACGGCGACCGGTGGTCGCTGATCGCGTCGAGCGACGGGATGACCGAGCCGTTGTTCCAGGCGATCGACGGGTCGAACAGCTGGGCGGGATCACCGCCGGCGTCGACGCTCGTGGCCGCGCAGTAGTACTGCTGCCACGTCGCACCGGCAGGCTTGCCCTCGGTGTACTCGAACTCGCCGAAGTCGCGCGCGGTCTTCCCGGCCTTCTCGACGGCGGTCCACAGGAAGCCCGAGCTCTGGTGGCCGAGCACGTCCTCCTCCGTGTCGTACGAGCGCGTGTACTCGCCCGCGCTGGACTCCGTGTACTCCGGGTTGTCGCCCTGCATGAGCCAGTTGTGGCCCTCGGCCGAGTTCGTCCCCACGTCGTACGTGTTGTCGTAGAGGCCGAACTGGGTCGCGAGGGCGTGCTGGTTCGGTGTGACCTTCGCGCCGAACTGAGCCAGCGACGCGTCGCCGTCGCCCTGGGGCATGTCCCCGTAGACCTGGTCGTAGGTGCGGTTCTCCTTGACCAGCAGGAAGACGTGCTTGATCGTCGACGGGTCGCCGATCTTCGCGGGCACGGGGACGGCCTTCGTGTGCCGGCCCGACGCCCCCCTGGCCTCCTGGACGTCGTTCTTGCCCCAGCCGTTCTGCGCGAAGACCGTCGAGGTCCCACGGGCGACCTGCAGGTCCGTCGGCAGCGTGAACTTCGTCAGCGACGCCGTGGTGCCGTGCGTCCCGTGCCCTGTGGCCGCCGTGGTGCCCTGGCCCTCGTTGAAGGTCAGGAGCGGTCCGCGCGCATCGATGCCGCGCCGGTTGGTCACGACGACCTGGGAACCGACCGTGGCGACGTCCGACGGGTAGTAGTCCGTCGGCAGCAGCCCCACGTAGCTGACCGGCAGCAACGGGTTGCCCCAGTACCGGTAGACCGCCACGGCGTTGGCCCGCCCGAGCGTGACGAGCAGGCGGCCGTCCTTCGTCAGGGCGATGCCGGTCGGCGAGTACCCGGTGCTGGAGCCCGACCACGGCTGGGTCGCGATGGTCTGGACGACCTTGTGCGTGCGCGTCGAGACGACGGACACGGTCGAGCTGTTGGTGTTCGCGACGAACACCGCGTCCCGGGTCGCGTAGAGCGCGGTCGGGTGCAGACCGACCTTCACGGAGCCCACGGCGTCCCGCGGGTGAGCCGTGTCGATCAGGCTCAGCGTGCCCGTCGTCGAGGTCCCCAGGAACGGGTCCGCGACGACGTCGGCGCCGTACGACGTCAGGGTCGTGTCGTCGTCGGTCGCGTCGCGGCCGCCTTCGTCGCTCACGTACAGGGTGCTTCCGACGAGCACGAGGTCGCGCGGCGCGACACCGACGGCCCAGCTGTCGAGGATCGCGCCGGTGGCCGGGTCGATGGCGACGACCCTGTCCTGGCCGTTGACCGCGACGTAGAGCGTCGATCCGTCGGGTGAGTACACGGACTTGCCGGTCAGTGCGGCATGACCGTCGACCTTCGGGATCGGCACGGTCGTCCCGGCGCCGAGCGTGCCGTCGGGCTGGACGGGGAACCGGGTGAGTCCGCCCGACTGCGGGAGCCAGAGCACGGAGCCGTCCGGCGAGTACGTCGGACCCTCCTGCCCGACGGTGTTGTCGGTGATCTTCTCGTTGACGCCCGCGGCCGAGCCGACCGACCAGATCTGCTTGTAGTCGGCCAGGTCGAAGATCTGGAGCGCCACCGAGCGGTCCGTGCTGGTCGCCGCGAGGTAGCGACCGTCCGGGCTGACGGTCGACCCCATGAACTTGCCGGTCTGCGTGACCAGGCGGTCACCGATTGGCTTGATCACCTGGTCGTCGGAGACCTGGATCCCGTCGGCGTACTCGGTGCCGACGTGGTGGTCGCGGAACGACTCCGTGGTGGCGTAGGCGGCCGTCGTGCCCGCGAGAGCGACGGCGGCAGTCCCGGCCGTCGCGATGCGGACCCCGCGGGCCGTCGTCGTGCGGAGGTGCTGTGATCGAGCTGGCTTGACGCGTCGTACGCGTGTGACCTGCATCTCTCATCCCTTCGATGATGGTTTCAGCAGATCGACGATCCCGTCGAGCTGCCACAGGGGATTCGGGGCATCACCTGTCGGGGTGTGGACGACGAAGTAGCCGTTGACCTCCTGGGGTCCGTCGCCGTCCGCGACGTACCGCCCGTCGGCGGTGACGTCGAGCTGGTAGACGGCCGTGGCCTGGGTCTGCGAGCCGGGGACGTGCCACGTGACGACACACCTCCAGTCGTTCCCGGGCCCCTCGTCCTCGACGAGGGAGCCGCCCTTGTCGCAGTCGGCGCCGGCGCCCAGCTGCGACACGGTGTAGCCGGGCCGGTGCAGCTCGGCCGACTGCAGCTGGTAGAGGTGCGCGAACGAGGTCGCGAGGCTCCCCTCCAGCTTGTCCTGGGTGACGCCGGTGCCCGTCGCGGGTGTGGCCACCGCGATCACGCCCGCGGTCGCTGCGACGAGACCGACGAGCGGGAGCGCGACCCCGAGGGCCCGCCGTCCCGCGCCGTCGTACGCCAGGTCGGTGAAGTCACGCCGGACGAACACGGCGTACGCCAGCAGCGTCGCCGCGACCGCCCACGTCAGGCTCACGGCCACGCTGATGAGGAGCGGGCCGGTCTGTGCCGGGGCGGTGAACAGGCCGCGCCACGCGAGGAGGGTGTTGGTCGGTAGTGCGAGCCGCAGCGCCTCGGGCAGCGGCAGGACCTCGACCAGGCCCAGGACGACCGCCAGCAGCGCGGGCACGAGCAGGCCCATCGGGGAACGGCCCAGCACGACCGATCCGAGGAGGCCGACGCCGGCGAAAGCGAGGGTGGGGGCGAGGACGCTGAGCCAGGCGAGCAGCACGGTGCGTGCCGCGTCCCCCGTGCCCAGCGCGTGCCCGTCCAGCCCGACCAGGGGGTGGTTGCCGACGGCCAGCAGGCCCCCGACCGTCGCCGAGAGGCCGAGGGCGGCGAGGACCGCCACGATGACGGTCAGGCTCGCGAGCGACTTGGCGACGAAGACCCGGCGGGGGGAACGGACCGCCATCAGCAGGTGACGCCACGTGCCGAGCCGGTCCTCGGCGGCGAAGACGTCCCCGGCCACGAGGGAGGTCGCCAGCGGGAGCACCCACGAGCAGCAGAAGCCCAGGACCACGAGTGCGCCGGCCCATCCCGTGGCGAGCAGCCAGCGTCCGAACACGGTGTCCGTCGGGAGCGTCGTCTGCTGGCTCACCACGGCCACGAAGAGGCCCGGCCCGACGCAGCACGCGATCAGCATGATCCGCGTGCGCCACTGGGACACCAGCTTGGTCAGCTCGAACCGGTAGACCCGTCGGAGGGGGACGGGTCGGGCGGCAACCGGGGGCGTACGGGGCGGGGAGGCGTCCGGGGACAGCGGTGCGCGGGAAGATCGCGTCTCGGTCGTCGTCATCGGACGGGCTCCTCGTGGTCGGCGCCGGCTCGAAGGAGCGTCGCGGTCTGCGTCGGTGCGTCGGCATCTCCGGTCAGCGCCAGGAACGCCGCCTCGAGCGGCGGGACGAACGGTCCGAGCTCCCGGACCGCCACACCCGCTCCGACGAGGCGCGCCACGAGCTCGTCGACGGCGGTCGCGGTGCCGTGCACGACCAGGGCGTCGGGGTCCAGCGGGACGGCGGCGGGCACGGCGTCGTGCCCGGTGCGCAGGCCGGGGACGTCGGCGGCGATGCGGCGCGCGGCCGCGGTGTCGGTGGTGACGACGCGCACGTCGCGCTCGTCGGACGCGGCAGCCAGGTCGCGGGGCGCACCCGTGAAGACGACCTGACCGAGGTGGAGGATCGTCACGTCGTGACACAGTGCCGCGAGGTCGTCCATGCGGTGGCTGGACATCACGACCGCTGTCCCGGCCGCGGCCAGGCGGGTCAGGACCCGGTGCACGTGCCGCGTGCCCGCGGGGTCGAGCCCGTTGGCCGGTTCGTCGAGCACGAGCAGGCGGGGTGCCGCCAGGAGCGCGGCCGCAAGTCCGAGGCGTTGGCGCATCCCGAGCGAGAAGCCACGGAGGCGGTCGTCTGCCACGTCGGTCAGGCCGACCTCGTGGAGGGCGTCGTCCACGTCGTCCGGGCTCCGGGCGCTGTCGCCGCGCAGCGAGACGAGGGCGGCGAGGTTCTGTCGCGCGGTCAGCCCGGGGTAGAGGCCGGGGCCGTCGACGAAGCCCGCCACACCGTCCGGCACGCCGAGCGCCCGGCTGACGGGGGCGCCGAGGACCTCGAGGTGGCCGGTGTCGGCGGTCGCGAGGCCCAGGAGCAGGCCGAGGAGCGTCGTCTTGCCGGCACCGTTCGGACCGATGAGGCCGTGCACCGTCCCCGTGGGAACGTCGAGGTCGACGCCGCCCAGCGCGACCACGTCGCCGAAGGTCTTGGTGATGCCGCGAGCACGGACCGCTGCGGTGGTCATGAGTCTCCCCTGCGTCGCCGGAGCCAAAGATGCCTCTGGCAACGTAGAGGGCTGACCGGGCGCAAGGGGTGGCAGGGGAGGCAACAGGGGGTGAACTGTCGAAGACCGTCACGCGTGCGCCCGTCTCCCGGCGCCCTCGCGTGGACGGGTTCGGCCGGTCGGAGCCACGGACGGTACGCTGTCCCCGCCCTTCAGGGCCTGTAGCTCAGCTGGTTAGAGCGCCACGCTTACACCGTGGATGTCGGGGGTTCGAGTCCCTCCGGGCCCACCATCGTGATGACGCGGGACATCGTTCATCGATGCCCCGCGTGATCGTTCATCGTGCAGGGCCCGGCCATCGGTCGGGGTCCCTGGACGTGCGCGGCGGCGGCCGGCGTCTGTGCCGCCGGAGTCTGAGAAACTGGCACGGTGACGCCGACGACGGTGTCCCGGACGAGGCACGCCGTACCCGGTCAGCGACAAGACGGTGTGAAGGAGTGTCCTGTCATGTACGACGTCGTCCAGATCGTCGGTTCCCTGCTCATCCTGTCGGCCTTCGTCGGCTCGCTGCTCGGGCGCATCGACGCCTCCGGCTACCGGTACCTGGTCGTGAACGCGGTGGGTTCGGCCATCCTCACGGTGACCGCGATCATCAGCCGCGAGTGGGGATTCATCATGCTCGAGGGCGTGTGGGCGGTCGTGTCCGTCTACACGATCGTGCGCAAGGCGCGTGGCGGCGGACGTCCTGGGGAGCCGCAGCCGCAGGGTGCGTGAGGCGACCGCGCCGCGACGGGTCGGGCACGATGGGCTCATGCCCGCACCCCTCCGCACCGGCCTCGTGGTGAGTCCTGCGCTCACCATCCCGCGGGCGGAGCTCACGGAACGGTTCTCCCGCGCGTCCGGCCCGGGCGGGCAGGGCGTCAACACCACGGACTCGCGGGTCGAGCTGTCGTGGGACGTGCGCGGGTCGGCGGTGCTCACGGTGACGCAGCGCGCCCGGATCGAGGAGCGGCTCGCGTCGCGTCTCGTCGACGGGGTCCTCACGGTCGTCGCCTCGGAGCACCGTGAACAGCTGCGCAACCGGGACGCCGCCGGCCGACGGCTCGCGGCGGTCGTCGCCGAGGCCGTCGCGCCGCCGCCCCGGACGCGCCGCGCGACCCGTCCGACGCGCGGTTCTCAGGAGCGCCGGCTCACGGCGAAGAAGCAGCGCTCCACGACGAAGAGCCTGCGGTCGTCGCGGCCGCGTCGCGACGACTGAGCCTGCCCGACTGAGCCTGCCCGACTGAGCCTGCCCGACCGCGTCTGCCCGACCGCGTCTGCCCGACCGGTCCGGGACGACGCAGCCGTCACGCGTCGACGAGCTCCAGCGTCATGCCACGGAAGGTCGCGTAGGGGGCGAGGTTCGTGGCCGCGTCCTCGGCCGTCCGGCGGCCGATCTCGGAGTCGAGGGCGGCCCTCAGGGAGTCCGTGTCGTCCCAGTCCATCATCACGACCATGTAGCAGGCGTCGCCGAGGAGCGCGACGGGCTCGTGGCTGCGGGTGACGCGGCGCAGGCCCGGGTACTGCTTCACGAGCGGGACGTGCACCTCGGTGTAGTGGCGTTCGAACGCCTCCACGTCGCTCGGGGTGTCGTACATGACGACGAAGCGGGCCTTCGGCGCTGCGGTCGGGTCGACGGTC
Source organism: Luteimicrobium subarcticum (assembly GCF_002798015.1). Classification (GTDB taxonomy): domain Bacteria; phylum Actinomycetota; class Actinomycetes; order Actinomycetales; family Cellulomonadaceae; genus Luteimicrobium; species Luteimicrobium subarcticum. The sequence continues at coordinate 245,019 of NZ_PGTZ01000008.1, forward strand.
GTGTCGGTCATCGTTCGGCTCCTCGTGGTCGCGGTGGGCGGCGTCAGCGGCACGCTACTGGGCGGCGCGAGCGACTGCCGGTGACGCGCCGACGGGGCGCAGCGTGAGCGCGCACAGTCCGACCCCCAGCACCGCGGCCGCGGTGGCGAGCACGGTCACGCCCGTCCAGCCGGAGCGCGACCACGCGGCCGTGGAGAGCGTCCCGGCCACGGTGCTGCCCGCGTAGTAGAAGAGCAGGTACGCGCTCGACGCCCGGGACGTGCTCGCGCCGGTCTCGTGCGCGCGGCTGACGACCCACCCGGACAGCACGGAGTGCAGGCCGAGGAACGCGACGGTGAGCACGCCGAGCCCGACGAACACGGTGACGATGTTCGACGGCCACAGGATCGCGACGGACGCGCCCGCGACGGTCGCGCCGAGCAGGGCGGCGCGGGGTCGTCCGACGCGTTGTGCCAGCGCGCGGAACAGCGTGGGCGCGGCGATGCCGACCGGGTAGGCGAGGTAGACGAACGCCTCGGCGGCGCCGAGGTCGAACGGCGGCGCCTCGAGCCGGAACGACACGCTGTTGTAGAGCGCGACGAACAGGCCCATGTTGACGCACCCGACGACGCAGAGCAGGAGCAGCCGCCGGTCGCGGACGGCCGCGAAGGTGCCGCCGAGCACGTCGCCGAGGCGCATGCGCACGGGCGCGGCGGTGTCGCGGGGCAGGAGGGCGACGACGCCGATGCCGGCTGCGACGGAGATCAGCCCGAGCACGACGGTGGGCACCTGCCACCCGCCGAGCGCGGCGAGCGGGACGGGCACGAGGCGTCCGGCCGCGCCGCCGACCGCCGTGCCCGTGATGTAGGTGGCGTTGGCGGCGGGGTGCGCGTCGTCCGCGACGACGTCCTTGATGTAGGCGAGCGCGGCCGCGGGCAGGATCGCGAGCGCGAGACCCATCCCGGCGCGGCACGCCAGGAAGGCACCCCACGTGGGCGCCAGGGTGCACAGCAGCGCGAGGACGCCGCCCGTCAGGAGCGACCCGGCGATGGCGCGCACGCTGCCGACGCGGTCGGCGAGCGGCCCGGCGAGCAGGAGGCCGGCGAGCATGGCGAGCGTGGTCGCCGACAGGGCGAGCCCGGACGACGCCTCGGGTACGCCGAACCCGCGCGCGAGGTCCGGCAGGAGGGGCTGCACGTAGTAGATGAGCGCGAAGTTTGCGAGGCCGCCGAGCGCAAGGACCTGGAGCGTGCGGCGGTACGCCGGGTCGCCGCGACGCAGCCCGGGGCCCGACGTGGGCCCGCCGGCTGGCGCCGGTCGGGCGGTGGTGACGGCGGGGGAGCGCAGCAGCATGCCTCCACCTTCGGTCGAGCGAATCGCGTCACCAAATGCATCAGGAGAGCGCTGTGATGCTTCAGGCGCATAACATCGGACGATGGACGCGCTCAGCCTGCGGATCTTCCTCTCGCTCGCCGACACCGAGAACACCCGCGACACCGCGGCGATCCTCGGCGTCGGGCAGCCGGCCGTCTCGCGGACCCTCGCCCGGCTCGAGCGTTCGGTGGGCATGGAGCTGTTCGTCCGGCACGGCCGACGCCTGCGGCTCAACGCGCAGGGTGCCGCGTTCCGGCCCGACGCCGCCGCGGTGCTCGACGCCCTGCACCGCGCCGAACGGCATGCCGAGGCGCTCGCGACCCGGACCGAGACCGTCCGCATCGCGTTCCTGCACTCGGTCGCGAGGTGGCTCGTGCCGCAGTCGGTCCGCGCGTTCCGCGCCGTGCACCCGACGGCCCGCGTGTCGCTCCGGCAGGGGTTCGGCCGCGACATCTACGGGTGGCTCGCCGAGGGAACCGTCGACATCGTGCTCGGCACCCCGCCGCCGGCCGGGCGCGACGCCACCTGGGTGCCTCTCGCGACCGAGCAGCTCTGCGTCGCCGTCCCCTCCGGCGACCCGCTCGCGGACCGGGACGCCGTCCGGGTCGACGTCGTCGACGGGCGCGACTTCATCGCGTTCTCCCGCATCACCGAGCTGCACGTCGTCGTCCGCGCCCTGCTCGACGCCGCGGGCGCCAAGCCCGTCGTGATGTTCGAGAGCAGCGAGATCGACACGATGCGCGGGCTCGTCGCCGGGGGGCTCGGGGTGTCGGTGCTGCCACGACCGACCCATGTCGTCGAACCGGGGCTCGCGTACGTCCCGATCGAACCCCCCGTGCACCGTCGGCTCGGGCTCGGCTGGAACGAGACCGCGAAGCCGTCGGCGGCGGTGCGGGCGTTCGTCGACGCCACGGTGGGAGCACTCGCCGGGGCGTCGACCGGTGCCGACGTTCCTGGGTGAGCCCGTGTCCGGCACGCGCGGCCCGAGGTCATCGCGACGTGGAGCACCCGAGCCGCGCGAGCGGCGGGCCGCGCGGGGCGACACGTGGCGTGAACCCGCGCGTCGGAGCGGCGCATCCCGGAGCGCACTCACGGCGCCCGAGGGGCTGTGGTGCGTGGCGTCACGAAGTCCGTGCGGGTCGTCGGAGAGTCTCGCGACACCTAGGCTCGGCGGTGTGCTGACGTTCCCGCTCCGGACCGAGCGGCTCGTGCTCGAGCCGCTCGAGCACCGCGACCGTGACGCGTTCGTCGCCTACCGCCGCGACCCGGCGGTCGCGCGCTGGCAGTCGTGGGACGTCGACTGGTCGGCCGCGGACGCGGACGCCCTGATCGCCGCCCAGCCCGCCGCCGTCGCCTCTGGCTCCGGGGAGTGGCTGCAGCTCGCGGTGCGGACGGTGTCCGACGGTTCGCTTGCGGGCGACGTAGCCGTCCACGCCCACGCGGACCAGCCCGACACCTACGAGCTCGGCGTGACGCTCGCCGCCGCGACGCAGGGTCGCGGGATCGCGACGGAGGCGCTCGCCGCCGTGGTCGCCGGACTCTTCCAGGTGGGCGCGCACCGCCTCCTGGCGGTCACCGACGCGCGGAACACCCCTGCCGCCCGCGTGTTCCGCGGGCTGGGCTTCCGGCACGAGGGCCGGGCCGTCGACGCTGACTGGTTCAAGGGCGAGTGGTCGTCGCTCGACACCTGGGCGCTGCTGCGCCTCGAGGCGCTCGGCGGCGACCGGTAGGGCGCCAGTCAGCCCATCGCCTCCCGCTGGGCGTCCCGCAGCGCCTTCGCCGGGTCGACGCCCTTCGGGCACGCGCGGGTGCACGCCCCCGACTGCACGCACCCCCAGATCCCGTCCTCCGTGTCGAGGACGGCGCGGCGCAGCACGTCGCCGTGGTCGCGCGGGTCGAGGTCCCAGCGGCGTGCGGCGGCGACGGCGGCGGGACCGAGGAAGTCCGGCAGCAGGTCGATCTGCGGGCAGGCGGCGTAGCAGAGCATGCAGTCGATGCACTGCGCGAGGCCCCGATAGGTGTTGAGCTCGGCGGGTGTCTGGCGACCCGCGCCGGTCGTCGGACCGGGCTCGTCGGACCCCGGCCCGTCCGGTGCGGCGACCAGCCACGCGCGCACGTCCGCGAGCTGCCCGACGAGCCGGTCGGTGTCGACGACGAGGTCGCGCAGCACCGCGTGCCGCGCCAGGGGCGCAAGGGTGAGACCGGTCGCCCGGTAGCCCAGCACGGGCGTCTCGCACGCGAGCACGGGCCGCCCGTTGACCATGACGCCGCACGACCCGCACACGCCCATCCGGCACGACCACCGGTAGGTGACGCTCGCGTCCTGCTCCTTGACCGCGTCGAGCGCGTCGAGGACGGTCGTCCGCTCGGTGCACGCGACGACGTGCTCCTGTTCGTGGGGCTCACCGTCGGGCTCCTGCCGGACGACGGTGACGCGCACGTCCCAGGACGGTGCGTCGTCGGCGCCGGCCACCGAGGCGTCGTCGGGTCGGGGGCTCATCGCGTCCCTCCTGCGGCGGACTCCCGGACGGGTTCGGTGGCGAGCACGGGGGCGTCGGCGTGGGCGTCCCACGTCGCGAGCGTGTGCCGCGGCAGGGGGTCCGCGTCGGGGAAGTCGAGACGCTGGTGCGCCCCGCGCGACTCGGTGCGCGCGAGCGCCCCGGCGACGATCACGTGCGCGACCTGGAGCATCGCGCCCAGCTCGAGGACCTGCGCCCAGCCGGTGTTGAGCACGGTCGACGTGTCGGCGACGCGGACGTCCCGGTACCGCTCGCGCAGGTCCACGACGGCCGCGAGCGCCCGGCGCAGCCCCGCGTCGTCGCGGAAGATCCCGACGTCCGCGTCGAGCACCCGTCCCAGCTCGGCGCGCAGGGGACCGGGCGGCTCGGTGCCGCGTCCGCGCAGCGCGAGGAGCCGGTCGGCGGTGTCGCTACCGGTCGCGAGGACGTCGTCCGCGACGTCGCCGGCGGCCTCCGAGCCGCCCCGCGCGAGGGACGTGCGCACGGCCTGCTCCCCGGACGCCCGCCCCACCACGAGGGTCTCGACGAGCGAGTTCGAGCCGAGCCGGTTGGCGCCGTGCAGGCCCGTGGACGCGCACTCGCCGGCGGCGAACAGCCCGTCGAGCGCCGTCGCCCCGGTGACGGACGCGCGGATGCCGCCCATCGTGTAGTGCCAGGTGGGTCGGACGGGCACGGGCTCGGTCGCGACGTCGACGCCCGCGAACCGGCGCGCGAGCGACGCGACGAACGGGAGCCGGTCGTCGATCCGGGCACGGCCGAGGTGCGTCAGGTCGAGCAGCACGACCCCGCCGTCCCGCGAGGGGAGCGTCCGGCCGTCGCGCTCGGCGTGCCAGAAGGCATGGGAGAGCCGGTCGCGCGGCCCGAGCTCCATGCGCCGCGGCTCCGGCTCGCCGACGGGTGTGACGGGTCCGAGCCCGTAGTCGGTGAGATACCGCTCGCCGGCGGCGTCGAGGAGCACGCCGCCCTCGCCGCGCGCGGCCTCCGACAGGAGGATGCCGCTGCCTGGCAGCCCGGTCGGGTGCACCTGGACGAGCTCGAGGTCACGGACCGCGACGCCCGCGCGCAGCGCCATGGCGATGCCGTCGCCGGTGACGATGCCGGCGTTGGTGGACGTCCCGAAGACGCGCGCCGCGCCGCCCGTCGCGAGCACGACGGCGGGCGCGAGGATCGCGACCGGTTCGCCTCGGTGCTGGTCGTGCGCGACGACCCCGCGCACCCGGTCGGGGGCGTCCCCGCCGGGGCGGTCCACGAGCAGGTCGAGCACGAGGTGCTCGTCGAACCGCCGCACCGCCGCGTGCTGGAGGGTCGTCTGGAACAGCGTGTGCAGCAGGTGGAACCCGGTGCGGTCGGCGGCGTACCAGGTGCGGGCGCGCGTCATCCCGCCGAACCGGCGCACCGACGGCAGCCCGTCGTCGTCCCGGCTCCACGGCATCCCCAGCCGTTCGAGCCGCGCGAGCTCACCCGGAGCCCGCTCGACGACGAACCGCACCGCCGCCTCGTCGCACAGGCCCGCGCCGCCGGCGACCGTGTCGGCGACGTGCTGCTCGAGCGAGTCGTCGTCGCGCGCGACCCCGGCGGCGCCGCCCTCGGCGGCGACCGTGTGCGAGCGCATCGGGTACACCTTCGACACCAGGGCGACCGTGAGTCCGCGCGACACGACCTCGAGCGCGGCGCTCAGCCCCGCGGCGCCCCCGCCCACGACGACGACGTCGGACCGCTCCGTGCGCACGCGCGACCGCCTCCTCGGGTCGGGGTCCGGGCCGCTCCATCGTGTCCGAGGCGTCGCGTCCGCGCACGACGTGTGGGTGACGGCAGGGACACTGAGGCGTGCACGTCGTCGTCGCGGAACCGGCCGTCAGCCCTGACGGTGCCGACGCAGCGGCTGTCGTCGGCCTCACGGGCGACCCCGCGGCGACCGAGCCACCGCGGTGGACCTGGGCCGACACCAACCTCTGGTACCCGGGCCTGCTCGCCGCCGGCGCCCGGGTCGCCCGGGCGCACGACCTGCGCCTCGCCCACCGCGTCCTGCGGACGTCGGCGTGGACGACGGGCACGGCGCTCGCGACGCGCGGTGCCGGCCCCTGGGACGCCCTGCCGACGCTGCCCGTGACGGGGCGCGACACCGGCCCGTCCGACCAGCACGCGCTCTTCGAGATCGGCCCGGACGGCACGGCCGGTGCGGACGACCGCTCACCCGACGCCCCGGCGTGCCGTGCCGCGCTGCGCGACCAGCTCGCGGCCGTCGCGGCCAGCACCCGTCCGGGGCGCCTCCGGCTCCTCCTCGCCGCGGAGGCAGCGGGCGCGCTCGCCGCCGTCGAGATGCACCACGTCGGCGTCCCGTGGGACGCGGTCGTGCACGACGCCGTGCTGACCGAGAGCCTGGGCGCGCGGCCGCCGGCCGGCACCGCGCCGCCGCGCATGGCGGCGCTCGCGGACGACGTCCGCACGGCGCTCGACGCACCGAACCTCCACCTCGACTCGATGCCCGACGTGCTCCGTGCCCTGCGCCGCACCGGGCTCCCGGTGACGTCCACCCGGTCGTGGGAGCTGCGCGAGGTCGACCACCCCGCGATCGACCCGCTCCTCGCCTACAAGAAGCTGTCGCGCCTGCACAGCGCCAACGGCTGGTCGTGGCTCGAGCAGTGGGTGCACGGGCACAGGTTCCGGCCCGAGTACGTGGTGTCGGGCGTCGTGACCGGGCGGTGGGGGTCGAGCGGCGGGGGCGCGCTGCAGCTTCCGCGCCGCCTGCGCACCGCGGTCCGCGCCGACCCCGGGTGGGTGCTCGTCGTCGCGGACGCCGCCCAGCTCGAGCCGCGTGTCCTCGCCGGACTCGCCCGTGACGAGCGCATGGCGGCTGCCGGGCACGGGCAGGACCTCTACCAGGGCATGGTCGACGCGCACGTCGTCGACTCCCGGGCGCACGGCAAGGTCGGGATGCTCGGCGCCATGTACGGGGGGACGACGGGGGCGAGCGCCGCCGTCCTGCCCCGGCTCGCGAAGGCGTTCCCGGCGTCGCTCGCGCTCGTCGAGGCGGCGGCCCGCACGGGCGAGGTCGGGGGAGTGGTCACGACGCACCTGGGCCGCACGTCGCCCCGGCCGGGCGCCGCGTGGCACGACACCCAGGCGCTCGCGCAGACGGAGGACGCCGGCGTGGACGACGAGTCCCGTGCCCGCGCCCAGACCCGCGCGTGGGGCCGGTTCACCCGGAACTTCGTCGTCCAGGGCACCGCGGCCGAGTGGGCGCTGTGCTGGATCGCGGGCGTCCGACGCGACCTGTGGGCGTTGGGCGAGCAGCCCGGACCCGCGTCACGCGCGCCCGAGCCGTTCGCCCGGCGGCCGCACCTCGCGTACTTCCTGCACGACGAGCTCGTGGTCCACTGCCCGGCGGCGCTCGCGGACGACGTCGCACGTCTCGTCCAGGACGCCGCGGCGGGCGCCGGGCAGCTGCTGTTCCCCGGATTCCCGGTCGACTTCCCGCTGAGCGTGGGTGCCGCGACGTCGTACGCCGACGCGAAGGACGCATGACGGGCCAAACCCGCGGATCTCACGATCCGGACGAACCGTTGACCTGGGGCAGCCGCACATCGCAGAGTCACAGGTAACGCACCAGCACGACCCCACCTCAGTCAACGAAGACCGAAGGAGCTCGTCATGGCTGCGTTCTCGCGCGCCCGCACGTCATCACCCGGGGCGACCAGCGCCCCACCCGTCCCCTTCCGACGCGTCGCCGCGCTCACCGCGCTCGCGCTGCTGCTCGCCGCGGTCGTCGCGGTCGTCCCGTGGCGTCCGGCTCAGGCGGCGTCCGTCGTCCTGTCGCAGGGCGCGCCCACCACGGCGTCGTCCACGGAGAGCGATGTCGCGTTCCCGGCGAAGGCCGCCACCGACGGCGACCTCGGCACCCGGTGGGCCAGCACGGCCTCCGACCCGCAGTGGCTCGCGGTCGACCTCGGCGCCCCGAAGGCGATCACGAGCGTCCACCTGGCCTGGGAGACGGCGTACGCGTCGAAGTACCAGGTGCAGACGTCGAACGACGGCTCCACCTGGACCACCCAGGCGACGGGGACGGCGTCGTCGTCCACCGCCCAGGACGTCGCCGTGTCCGCGACCGCACGCTACGTGCGCCTCTCCACGACGGCCCGGGGCACCCAGTGGGGCGTCTCGCTCTGGGAGTTCCAGGTGCTCGGCCAGCAGGCGCCCGTGACGGAGACGCTGCTCTCGCAGGGCCGCACGACGACGGCGTCGTCGGTCGAGAACGGCGGCACCCCGGCGTCCGCCGCGACCGACGGCGACTCGGGCACCCGCTGGTCCAGCGCGGCGTCCGACCCGCAGTGGATCGCGGTCGACCTCGGCAGCGCGCAGGCGCTCACGCGCGTCCACCTCGTGTGGGAGACGGCGTACGCGTCGAAGTACCAGATCCAGACGTCGAACGACGGCTCGACATGGACAACCCAGGCGACGCAGACCGCGTCGTCGGCCGCGCCGCAGGACGTCGCCCTGAACGTCACGGCCCGCTACGTCCGGCTCTACGCGACGGCGCGCGCCACGCAGTACGGCGTCTCGCTGTGGGAGCTGCAGGTGTTCGGCGCGGGCACCTCGACCCCCACGACCACCCCGACACCCACGCCGACCCCCACCCCCACCCCGACCCCGACGAGCACGCCCACCGGCAGCACCACCCTGTTGTCGTACGCCAAGCCGGCCACCGCGTCGTCGTACCAGGACGACGCCCAGTGCTCGGGCTGCACGCCCGCCAAGGCCTTCGACGCCGACCCGGCGTCGCGCTGGGCCGTGAACGCGACCACGGGCTGGGTCGACGCCGGCTGGATCCAGGTCGACCTCGCGAAGACGGCGCACGTGTCCCAGGTCGTCCTGCAGTGGGACCCGGCGTACGCGACGGGCTACCAGGTGCAGGTCTCGGACGACGGCTCGACGTGGCGCACGATCTACACGACGACGACCGGCAAGGGCCTCACGGAGAAGCTCGCCGTCTCGGGTGACGGGCGGTACGTGCGCCTCAACCTCACGAAGCGTTCGGGCGCTTACGGCTACTCGCTGTACACGTTCGACGTGTACGGCACGGGTGGCTCGCCGGTCGCACCGCCCACGTCGAACGTGCCCGACCCCAACTTCACGCACCTCGCGTGGAGCGACGAGTTCGACGGCGCGAAGGGCAACGGCCCGGACACGTCCAGGTGGACGGTCGACTCCGGGACCGGTCAGAACGGCGAGCAGGAGTACTACACGCCGTCCGGCAACGCGACGCTCGACGGCCAGGGCCACCTCGTCATCGAGGCCCGCAAGGAGTCGGCGGGCGGCCGGGACTACACGTCGGCGCGCCTCAACACGTCGAACAAGTACATGTTCCAGTACGGCCGCGTCGAGGCCCGGATCAAGGTCCCGGACGGCCAGGGCTACTGGCCGGCGTTCTGGATGATGGGGTCGAACTTCCTCACGGGCACGCCGTGGCCGCAGAACGGCGAGGTCGACATCATGGAGGTGCTCGGCAAGGACACCACCACGTCGTACTCGACCCTGCACGCGCCGTCGTACAACGGCGCGGGCGGCTACGGCGGCTCGTACACGCTCCCCGACAAGAGCAAGCTGTCCGGCGGCTTCCACACGTGGGCCGCGGAGTGGGACAAGACCGGGATCCGCTACTACCTCGACAACACGCTCGTGTTCACGGCCGACAAGGCGACCGTCGAGGCGACGCGTGGTCCGTGGATCTACGACCACCCGTTCTACGTGATCCTCAACCTGGCCGTCGGCGGCGACTGGCCCGGCAACGTGGACGCGACCACGCCGTTCCCGGCGCAGATGGTCGTCGACTACGTGCGCATCTACCGCTGACCCTGCTCAGCACGGACGGCGGGGACGGGGCTAGCCTGCGGGCTATGAGCACCCCGTCCCCGTCGTCCGCCGGCGTCCCCGGCACCCCTGGCCCCGCCGAGGGGGCCGGTGCGCCCACGCTCGCGGACGTCGTGCGTGTCATCGAGTCCCTGTACCCGCCGTCGACGGCCGAGTCGTGGGACGCGGTGGGGCTGGTCGCCGGAGACCCGGCCGAGCCGGTCCGCAAGGTCCTCCTGGCGGTCGACCCGGTCGACACCGTGCTCGACGAGGCCGTCGAGTGGGGTGCCGACCTCGTCGTCTCCCACCACCCGCTGCTGCTCCGGCCCGTCCACTCGGTCGCAGCGACCACCTTCAAGGGCGCTCTCGTCCACCGGGCGGTCCGCACGGGCGTCGCCCTGTACGTCGCGCACACCAACGCGGACGTGGCCGCCGGGGGAGTGGCCGACGCGCTCGCCCGGGCGCTCGGGGTGGTCGAGACCGTCCCGCTGGTCCCGCTCGACACCGCGGGCAGCGACGGGACGGGCACCGGCCGCGTCGGGCGGCTCGACCCGCCCGTCACGCTCGGCGACCTCGCGGACCGGGTGGCCGCCACCCTCCCCGCGACCGCGCAGGGAGTGCGCGTCGCCGGCGCCCTCGACGCCAGGGTCGAGCGGGTCGCCGTGGTCGGCGGGTCCGGCGACGGCTTCTTCGACGACGTGCGCGCCGCGGGCGTCGACGTCTACGTCACCGCGGACCTGCGCCACCACCCCGCGTCCGAGCTGCGCGAGCGCGCCGAGCACGAGGCCCGCGCCGCCGGGCTCGGGCCCGAGGCCGCGCGCCCGTTCCTCGTGGACGTCGCGCACTTCGCGTCCGAGTGGCCGTGGCTCGACCACGCGGCCCGCGACATCGCCGCCGCGCTCGGGACCGGTACGGTGGAGCTGCGCGTGAGCACTCGCTCGACGGACCCGTGGACGGCGCGCGTGGCGTCCCCGGCCTGACCGTCCGCCGGCGTCTCCGCGACCCAGAGCTCAGCACGCAGCACCCCGTACCCCGCACCCCGAGGTACCCCGCTCCCCGAAAGGACCGCCGTGGCGACAGCCCCCGCCTCCGACCAGCGTCGACTTCTCGACGTCCAGGCGCTCGACACCCGCCTGCTCCAGCTCGCGCACCGCCGGAAGGAGTCGCCGACGCTCGCCAAGGTCACCGAAGCGGGTGGCCGTTTCGCGGACGTGCACGGCAAGGTCGTCGAGTCCGAGACCGCGGTCGCCGACCTGCGTCGCGAGCTGACCAAGGCCGAGGGCGACGTCGAGCAGGTCCGCACGCGCGCCCAGCGCGACCAGACGCGGCTCGACTCGGGGGCGGTCAGCGCGAAGGACGCCCAGGCGCTGTCGTCCGAGCTGGAGAGCCTGGCGCGCCGGCAGAGCGCCCTCGAGGAGGTCGAGCTCGACGTCATGGAGCGCCTCGAGGCGCACGAGACCGCCCTCGGCGAGCTGCACCGCGCCGAGGCCGAGCTGGTCTCCGCGCAGCGGGAGGCCGAGGCGGCGCGTGACGCCGACTTCGCCGAGATCGACGCCGAGCGGCAGGGCGTGGCCGCGGAGCGGGCGCAGGCCGCCGACGGTCTCGACGCCGCCCTGCTCGCCCTGTACGACAAGGTCCGCGCCCAGTCGGGCGGCGTGGGCGCCGCGGCGCTGCGCGGCCGCCGCTGCGAGGGCTGCCGCATGGAGCTCAACCCGGGCGACCTGGCGCGCATCACCGGCAAGGGGCCGGACGAGATCGTGCGCTGCGAGGAGTGCGGCCGCATCCTCGTCCGCCTGCCCGACGGCGCGTGACCGCTGCCGTGCCGCCGACGGGTGGGCGGGCGCCGCGGCCCAGCGGGGCGACCGTCCGGCTGGACGGCGTCGAGCCGCTCACGGTCGTCCTGGTGCGGCACGGCGTGACGCCGCTGACCCAGGTCGGGGCGTTCTCCGGCTCGTCCGTCCCGGGCCCGGGCCTCGCACCCGCGGGTCGGGTGCAGGCCGCGCAGGCGGCCGACCGCGTGCGACGGGTCGGGAGGGACACGTTTCCCGACCTGCCGCGGGTGTCGCAGGTCGTGGCGTCGCCCATGGTGCGCACGCAGGAGACCGCGGCGGCCCTCGGGCGCCGGCTGGGGCTGCACGTCGCGACCGACGCGCGGTTCGCGGAGCTGGCGTTCGGCGAGTACGAGGAGCTCGTCCTGCCGGATGTGCGCGACCGCGACCCGGAGTGGGTCGACCGCTTCTACGGCGGCGACGCCGAGGTCGCGGCCCCGGGCGGCGAGTCGCTGCTGCAGCTCGCCGACCGCGTCGAGGACGGCCTCGCCGACCTCGTGCGCGGCGGCACCGACCGCACCGTCGCGGTCGTCACGCACGCCATGGTGGTGCGGGTGGCCGTCGGACGAGCGCTGGGCGTGGCGCCGTCGCGCTGGACGCGGCTGCGGATCGTCCCGGCGTCGCTCACCGTGCTGCGCCTGTGGCCCGACGGCGACGCGGAGGCGAGCGTCGTGGGGCTGCCGTCCGACCTCTGACGCCGTACGCGTGGCGGGGGGACCCGGCGCGCCGCGCTAGACGTCGGTGACGACGACCTGCAGCGCCTGCGCCCGGCCGCGCCCCGCGACGAGGTCCGCCGCGAGGATCCGTCGCCCGTCGCGGACGTCCCCGACGAGCTCGCGCGCCGCCTCGAGCAGCGCGCCCGCGGACCGCGGCGGCGCGCCGTCCCGGTGCACGAGGTGCCCGGTGAGCACGCCCCGCGTGTGCTTCGCGTGGTGCGACACCACCGACCGTCGTCCCTGGTGCTCCCGCAGGATGACGACCTGCACGTGCTCGGCGTCCGCCGGCGGCTTCCACGCCGCGGCGTACGACGCGGACCGGCAGTCGACGACGACGTCCCCGGCGCCACGCGCGTCGAGCGCCTTCGCGAGCGGCTCGCGCCAGGCGCGCGCGAGCGGGCCGACGCCCGGCAGGTCCGTCCCCATCGAGAGCCGGTACGCGGGAACCCGGTCGAGCGGCGTGACCGCGCCCCACAGCGCCGAGACGGTGAGGACGTCGGCGAGCCGGGACGCGGGGACGCCGCCGTCCGCGAGCGCCTCGCCGAGCCGCGCGGCGGCGTAGAGGACGCCCGTGTACACGTGGGCGGCGTGGGCGGCGGGCTCCGTGCGCAGCCGCGTGTTGCGGGCCACGTCGTCGGCCAGGGACGCGCCGACGCCCAGCAGCTCGAGGGCGTCGGGGCGGGCGCTGACCGCGGCCAGCGCGTCGAGCACGCGTTCGCGGTGCTCGGTCAGCTCGGGGGCTGACAACGACGCGAGCTCGACGGCGGGACCGGTGGCGGCGGGCGTCTTGCCCTCGGACGGCGGCAGGACGACGAGCACGTTGTCAACCCTAGATCAGTCCGTGGGAGAGTCCGGACCGTCCGTCCAGCGCAGCACTCCCCACGCGAGCAGGCCGCCGAGCACGTACCCGAGCAGGTCGGCGGCGGCGAACGACGTCCCGAGGACGAGCCGGGCCGGCCCGAACGCGGCAGCGGCGTCGCGTGGCCACGGCGTGAGCTGCGCCAGCTCGACGAGGACGCCCGCGGACGTCGCGACGCCCGCCACGGTCCTCGCACCGGCGCCAGGCACCACGGCCCGCACCACGCACGCCACCGCGACCGTCCACAGGATTGTCCCCGCGAGGTCGCCGCCCGGCACCCGGTCCCGGACGGCCTGGAGGGCGACACCGAGGACCACCACCAGGCACAGCAGCGCCGCGGCGCGGGAGCGCCGCGCGGCGCGCGTGTCGGGAGCCTCGGTACGAGTCGGCATCCCCGTACGGTAGCGGCCATGGCTCAGGTGAAGGTCTACGGCAGACGGTCGGTGTGGGCGCCGCGGCGCGCGGTGCTGTCCGACGCGATCCAGAGTGCGCTCCACGTCGCGTGGGAGCTCCCCGAGGACAAGCGCTTCCAACGCTTCTGCTGGCTCGACGACGACGACCTCGTCGCGCCGCAGCGGTCCGCGGACTACCTGGTCGTCGAGATCGTGTGCTTCACCGGGCGGTCCCTGGACGCCAAGCGCGCCGTCGTCCGCGCGTTCTACGACGACGTGGCCCCTGCCGTCGGCCTCGCCGCGGACGACCTGGAGGTCGTCGTCCTGGAGTCGCCGCGCGAGAACTGGGGGATCCGCGGACGCAGCGGCGACGAGCTCGCGCTGACGTACCGCGTCGACGTCTGATCCGCGCGCGCCGTACTGCCCGGTGCCAGGATGAGGAGCGAGGGGGTGGGGCAGGTGCGTCGGACGACGTGGCTGTGGCTCGTGGGGGCGGCCGTCGTGGTCGTGGTGCTCGCGTGGGGCATCAGCGGCGAGCGTCCGTTCGTGAGCTGGACGATCGGCCGCCTCTGGGTGGTCCTTCTGGGAGCCGTGATGGTCCGCTCGGTGGCACCCGGTGCAGCTGGACCCCCGCCGCGACCGGTAGGCTGAACGGGCGGACGAGTCGGTCGGACGGCCGCGTCGGCCCCGGTCCGCCGGGACCGCCGAGGAACGTCCGGGCTCCGAAGGGCAAGGTGGTGGGTAACGCCCACCCGGGGTGACCCGCGGGACAGTGCCACAGAGAACAGACCGCCTCCGGTTCCGACCGGCGGTAAGGGTGAAACGGTGGTGCAAGAGACCACCAGCGTGCCGGGTGACCGGTGCGGCTCGGTAAACCCCACCTGGAGCAAGGTCAGACAGACTGTGTTGGAGGGCGGCCCGCCCGATTCTCTCCGGAGAAGCGCAGTCGGGTAGACCGCTGGAGGCGTGCGGCAACGTACGTCGTAGATGGATGGCCGTCGCCCGCGCGGGGGCAACCGCGCGCGGGAACAGAACCCGGCGTACAGACCGACTCGTCCGCTTTATAGCCTCTGACCTGCAGGTTGCGTTTCCGGGCCCCTCGGCAGGAGCAGGGCAGCAACAGGACGCTTCCGGAGGTCACGCGGCAGGCACGTCGTCCGCGGCCTCCGAAGACTCCCGGGCCTCGCGCTCGGCTGACCTCTTCGCCAGCACCTCAAGACGCCTCTCGGGGTCTTGACGGACGCCCCGTGCCGGATCAGGAGCGAGGCGTAGTAGTGGCGTAGGTCGTGCATCGTCCACACGTCCTCCATGCCGGCGCGCTGGCGAGCGACCACCAGGTCGTGGGAGAACCGAACTCGCTTGTGCGGGCCGCCCTGGCGCCGGCTGAAGACGAGCCCCGTGCTCGTCCCCCCGAACCGCTCGCGGTGTTCCTCCAAGAGGTCGAGAGTCACGTCGCTCAGAGGCACGAGGCGATAGGACGCAGTGGTCTTCACGCCCTTCGCGGGTGGGTCCGCGAGCATGCGGTCCGTGACCGCCTGGTTGAACACCCCCGACACGAAGCGCATGACCATCGTGGTGGTCGACGGTGCGAGCTTGAGCTGCATGGCGCGAACCAGCCGTTGGATGTCGGTGCGCGAGGTGGTGTCCAGGGCCTACGCCCCCATCACGTCGTAGACGTGGTCGCGGAAGTGGCTACGCACGAGCGCACGCTTCGAGTCCGCGCGCTGCTGCAGCTCGCGCCACCCCTCGACCGACGTTCTGGGTGTCCCCCACCACCGACCCCTCGTGCTGAACGCCGTGGCGGTCCCGCTCGTACGCTACGACCAGTTCCTGATTGCCAACGCACGCCGCGAGGTTCGGGCTGAGGTCCGTGCCGCCAAGCGCGAGGAGACCTGATGGCCGAGCAGCCCCCCGTCGCCAGCCGCATTCGCAGAACCCTGTCCGCCTACCGGCGACACTCGTGGATCTTCGCCGGCTCAGGGGTTGCCATGTGGGTGCTCGCGGTCGTTGTCCTGTGGGCCGCGGGCTTCCCCGACGACGGTTTCGTCAGCGGGCTCGCGACCTTCCTGATGGGGATCGGGCTCGTGGCACTGGTCGTCGGTCTCGGTGCACTGGCTTTCAGTCTGCGGATGGTTCGGTACGTGCACCGTTACCCCACGCAGCTTCTGCCGGTGCGGCAGTCGTTCGACTCCTTGGGTGGGTCACCGATCCTGGCGCTGGGCGACGACGGTCAGCACCCGCTGTTCCTGGTCGCGATGAGGCAGCGGTGGGACCTGTTCACCTCACTCGACCAGGTGTTGTTCTGCGGTCGCCCCGACCGGCGAGGTGTCATCGCGACGCAAGATGGTCAGAACATCATCTGGTCCCGCGGGCCGAGGGGTGGTGCGCGGCACCGGAACTGGCTCGCACGCAAGGTGGCCCGGCTCAACGCTCAGCCGAGCGCCGACCCCGCGCATCCGGCTGGCGGACGGGTGGCCGACTTCTGGGGCGGCGACCAGTGAGGAACCGAGAGCTGGACCGGATGGCGGACCTGTTCGCCCCGGGCTGACAGCGTCGGCGAGATGGGTCTGTACGTCGTCGTCTCGCATGACCCACAGTCCGACGGGTTCTCCACCTACGGTGACCCTGCCCCCGGCGAGCGGGCCACGATTCGTGCCGCCATCTTGCGCCAGGACTTCGACCGCGCCGGCCTGGACGACGTCAGGATCACCCTCGGCCGCCGCCCGGAGGAGCCGGCAGGCGGCGGGTAGCCTCGAATGACGGGGATGTTCGCGAAGGACACCAGGTCCGACGCGGGAACGAAGGCCGTGGCTGCAGAAGCTCAGGCCGCGAGGCGCAGGAGAAGGAACGGGCTGCCGCCGATCGCAAGGCGCAGGCCGATGCCCGGATGGAGCGGTTCAGTTCACGAGCCGCCGGGCGGGGGACGAGTCGATCCCGATGTCGCGGGTGTCCTCGGTGAAGGTGAAGAAGTCCAGCCTGACCGAGAAGATCTCGATCTACACCCCGGGATAGCACGATCGAGTTCACGGCATACGTCGGGCAGGGCTACCCGATCGCCGAGGTGATCCGGGGGCTGATGGCACGTTCCCAGACGAGCCGCGCAGTCACGAGGATGTGCCCGTCGCGCTGCGTGTCGCGCGGCGGGATGTCGTGGCCGTTGAGGATCCGCTGCTCGGACCTGCGCGCGGAGTCCCAGGAGTGCCCACCGGTGAGGTGAACGCGGAAGAGCGGGCTGCGGCCATGGCACCAGTGTGCCCGTCGGTCGGTTCCGTCGGGCGGGCCGTTGCATGCCTCACAGCACGGCAGGGCCAACGCGGCGTAGAAATAATAGTGGTGTTTAAGCGCTCAATTGATAGAATCGTTTGTATCGTGACCTGAGGAGGATGCCATGCCACCCCGAACGTACTCGCCCGCCACTCGAGAGGCACTGCGCCTCCTGGGCACGCAGATCGCGGCCGCGCGGCGCGAGCGCCGGTGGACGGCGGCGGACCTTGCCGAGCGCGCCGGCATCACCACGGTCACGCTGCGCCGCGTGGAGCACGGTCAGCCTGGCGTGGCGATCGGCACCGCTTTCGAGGTCGCGACCCTGGTCGGCGTCCCCCTGTTCGTCCCCGACTCCGACCTGGCGTCGCTGGCCGGCGCACGCGCACGGGCCGCAGATCAGCTCGCCCTGCTGCCCGCCCGGGTGCGCGAACGGGCAGGAGACGACCGTGACGACTTCTGAGCTCGACGAGCTGTTCGTCTGGGCGTGGCTGCCCGGCGCCGCCGAACCCGTCGTCACGGGCCGCGTCTTCCGCAGCGGTACGCGCTTCCGCTTCCAGTACGGGCGCTCCTACCTGGGACGCCCGGGCGCCGTCGCGCTCTACGCCCCGGAGCTCCCCCTGGTGCGGGGGCCCATCGACCCCGTCAACAACCTGGACATCGCCGGGTGCCTCGACGACGCCGGACCGGCCTCGTGGGGGCAACGCATCATCCTCGCGCGCCACCAGGGCCGCCTCGACAAGACCTCGGACACCGGCGACCTGGACCGCCTCGTGTACTTCGCCGAGTCCGGGTCCGACCGCATCGGGGCCCTGGACTTCCAGGCTTCCGCCACGCAGTACGTGCCGCGGACCGCAGCCACCCGGGCAGACCTGGGCCAGCTGCTGACCGCTGCCGACGACCTGGAGGAAGGACGCCCGCTGACGCCCGCCCTCGCGGAGGCGCTGCTGCGGGGCACGTCGATCGGCGGGGCACGCCCCAAGGCCCTGCTCGACGACGGCGACCGCAAGCTCGTGGCGAAGTTCTCCTCCACCACCGACACCTACCCGGTGGTGCGCGCCGAAGGCGTGGCGATGAACCTGGCACGCCGCGTCGGCCTCAACGTGGCCGCCACCGAGGTGATCTCGGTGCTGAACCGGGACGTGCTGCTGGTGGACCGGTTCGACCGCGGCCCGGGCGCTACCCGGCGGATGATGGTCTCCGCCCTGACGATGCTCGGGCTGCACGAGATGGTCGCCCGGTACGCGACCTACGTCGACCTGGCGGACCTGATCCGGGCCCGGTTCACCGACCCGGGCGCCACCCTGCGTGAGCTGTTCACGCGGATCGTGTTCAACGTCGCTGTCGGCAACACCGACGACCACGCCCGCAACCACGCCGCGTTCTGGGACGGGGACATGCTGACCCTGACCCCGGCGTACGACGTGTGCCCGCAGGTGCGTTCGGGTGGTGAGACGGCGCAGGCGATGGCGATCGGACGCGGCGGGGAGCGCGACTCGCGGTTCTCCGTGTGCGTGAACGCGGCTGCGGAGTACCTGCTCACGCGCGGGCAGGCCAAGGAGATCGTCGACCGGGTGGTCTCGACGATCCACGAGCAGTGGGACGACGCGGCCGAGGAGGCCCTGCTGACCGACGCGGACCGACTCGCGTTGTGGCACCGACAGATCCTGAACCCGTCGGTCTTCTACGACGCATAGGCGCGGGTGTTCGCTCGGTCCGAGCCCCCGGGAGCCCTTCGCGTCGACCCGTTCGTCCAAACGTCGCCGAGCCGCCATCCATCTGGTGGGGCTCGGAACGTCGCTGCCCCGGTCGACGTCGCGAGTGACGACGGCATCGACTCGTCCCGGTGAGCTCCTTGCGTAACGGCGATCGTTTCGTCGTGCGGCCCCGTGACCGTTTCGAAGACCGCGCCCCTGTTCCGCTCACGAGCGGTGGTGAGTCGGGGGCGACGCTGGACGCAGCACTCCAGCACGACCTCCACCTGGGCCCATTCACCACGTGGTGACTGACTCCCCCTCCTTGGCACGCTGCCGGAGAAGCGGCCGCAGCTCGTTCGTCGAAGGCCGCGACGGGCTTGCCCGGGCCGTCGCCCCGCCGGCAGTGGGGAGGCATGGCGACGGGTGTGGAGCGCGGGTGCACGGCGTGGGGGCCCGCGGATCCCTACGATGAGACCCCGCTGCCCGCGGACGACGACGATCGCTGAGGAGACGCCCGGTGCCCACGCGACACCACGAAGACGACCGTACGACCACCCCCGCCACGGCAAGGCGAGGGCCAGAGGAAACACGTGCGGGCGGCGTCGTCCGCCTGATCGTCGGTCGCCGCACGGGCTGGGTCTTCGCCCTCCTGCCGATCCTCATCGCCGGGGCGCTGCTCGCCCTCGTGGGCGAGGGCCAGCGCGACCGCATGGTCACGGACGACCTGCCGCGCGGGCTCGACAGCACCCTGGCCGCGCAGATGGCCGACGAGCTCCCGGACGAGGGCGGCAAGACCGCGATCGTCCTGTTCACCGCCGACGCGGGTCGCCTGGACGCGAGCACGCTGCCGTCCGTCGGTGTCGGCAAGCCCATCGTCAGCGAGGACGGCACCGCGGCGATCGAGGTCGTCCCGATCGAGTCGACCAGCTCCACGGCCAACGCCGACGCGGTGCAGAAGCTGCGCGACACGCTCGCCGAGAAGACGCCGGACGGCGTGACCGCGCAGGTCACGGGACCGGCGGGCATCGAGGCCGACCTGGCCGCGGTGTTCGACGGCGCCGACATCACGCTCCTCGCGGTCACGTCGCTCGTCGTCGCGCTGCTGCTCATCGTGACGTACCGCAGCCCGGTGCTGTGGATCGTTCCTCTGCTCGTGGTGGGCGTCGCGGACCGGCTCGCCTCGGTGCTGGCGACGCGGGTGCTGAGCGCGCTGAGCGACGGGGGGGTCCCGATCGCGTGGGACGAGTCGACCATCGGCATCCTGTCGGTCCTCGTGTTCGGTGCCGGCACGAACTACGCCCTGCTGCTCATCTCGCGCTACCGCGACGAGCTCCACCACGTCGAGGACCGCCGGGACGCGCTCGCCTCCGCGCTGCGGCGGACCGCCGAGCCGGTGCTGTGCAGCGCGGCCACCGTGGTCGTGGGCGTCCTCACCCTGGTGCTGTCGTTGGTCCCGACGACGCGGGGGCTGGGCGTCGCTGCCGCCGTGGGCATCGTGACCGCCGCGTTCTTCGGCCTCGTCGTCCTTCCGGCGCTGCTCAGCCTGTTCGGACGCTGGCTGTTCTGGCCGCGTGTGCCCCACGCGGGCGCCGCAGCGGGTGACGCCCAGCCGTCTGTCTGGCGGCGCGTGGGCGACCGGGTCGCGGCGCGCCCCGCGGCGGTGGCGGCCGCGGTGCTCGCCGTCCTCGCCCTGTGCGCGACGGGTCTGTTCAAGATCGAGCTGGGGCTCGACACCTCCGACCAGTTCCTCCGCACCCCCGAGGCCATCACGGCCGCCGACCGCCTCGCCGAGTCGTTCCCGGCGGGCTACTCCGACCCGACGCTCGTGCTCACCCGGTCCACGGACCCCGACGCCGTCACGGCGGCGGTCGAGGGCGTCGACGGGGTGTCGTCCGTCCAGCAGTCCGCCCAGGACGGCGGCATCACCGAGCTCCAGGTCGTGCTCGACGGCGGCTCCGGCTCGCAGGAGGCCAAGGACGCCGTCGAGGGGATCCGCGACGCGGTGGCCCCCTACGACGACACCCACGTCGGCGGGTCGGAGGCCGAGGCGATCGACGAGGCCGCCGGTGCCGCACGCGACCGCGCCCTGCTCATGCCGCTCATCCTGTGCCTCGTCCTCGTAGCCCTGATCCTGCTGCTCCGGGCGCTCGTGGCCCCCGTCGTGCTCGTCCTCGCCGTCGTCGCGTCCTACGGCGCCGCCATGGGGCTGTCGTGGTGGCTGTTCACCGGGCCGCTCGGCTTCAGCGCGCTCGACTCCGGCACGCCGCTCATGGCGTTCCTGTTCCTCGTCGCGCTCGGCGTCGACTACAGCATCTTCCTGGTCACCCGTGCTCGCGAGGAGGCCCTCGCGCACGGCACCCGCGAGGGCATGCTCCGCGCCCTCGGCGCCACGGGCGGCGTCATCACCAGCGCCGGGATCCTCCTCGCCGCGGTGTTCGCCGTCCTCGGCGTGCTGCCCCTCGTCGTGCTCGCCCAGCTTGGCACCATCGTCTGCGTCGGCGTGCTGCTCGACACGCTCGTCGTCCGGACGCTGCTCGTCCCGGCCGTCGCCTTCCTGCTGGGTGACCGGTTCTGGTGGCCGCGTCACCTCGCCCGCACGTGACCGGTGCGCCGGCCGTCGACAATGGATCTCGTGCCTGACGACTCCGTGCTCGACAACCCCGTCCTGTCCTCGCTCGAGGGCTTCCACTCCCACCTCGCGCGGCGGCAGGGCCGCGCCCTCGCGTTCCCGGCCGACGTCGCGCCGTTCACCGCCCTCCCGCTCGACGCGACCGCCGCGGACTGGGACGACCTGGGGTCCCTCGTGGGTGCAGGTGCTCAGGCGTGGCTCGCGGGCGACCCGCGCCGCGCGCCGGACGGCTGGACGTCCGTGGCACGGCTCGACGGGGTCCAGATGGTCGCGGCCACGGTGGACGCCCAGCCCGACGACGAGGCCCTCGTGCTCGGCCCGGACGACGTCCCCGACATCCTCGACCTCGTCTCCCGGACGCGCCCCGGCCCGTTCCTGCCGCGCACCATCGAGGTCGGCCGCTACCTGGGGATCCGCCGCGAGGGTGCACTCGTGGCGCTCGCGGGGGAGCGGTTGCGCCCGCCGGGGTTCACCGAGGTGAGCGCCGTGTGCACCGACCCCGCCGTCCGGGGACAGGGTCTCGCGGGGCGGCTCGTGCGCGCGGTGGTCGCCGGTGTCGAGGCGCGCGGCGACGTCGCCGTGCTCCACGCGACCGCGGACAACCCCGCGGTCGGGCTGTACCGGACGCTCGGGTTCGTCGTCCGGCGCGCGGTGACCTTCGAGGGCTTCACCGCCCCCTGACGGATGCGGCACCCCCGACACCGCCGCGCGATGATGGGGGACGTGCCCGTTCCCACGCATCTGGTCGGCAGCGTCTCGCAGCCCGACGCCGAGTCCGTGTTCCGTGTCGTCGCCGAGACCCTCGGCGCTTCGGCTCCCCGCATCCCGGACGGTGAGGTCGGTGAGCGCTTCTACTGGATCCAGTTCCAGAAGTCGCGCTTCGACGCGACCGACGGTCTCGTCCGCGTCGGACCGCCCGGGCCGCTGCTGCGCGACCTGTTCGACAACCGTCCCGTCGCGCTCGCGGACGGGGTCGACGCGTCGTCGATCGTGCTCCCGCCCCTGGGCTACGCGGCCGCCGCGACGGAGTCGTACCGCACGTTCGCGCGGCTGCGCGACTCGGGCGTGATCGCGCCCGGCACGCGGTTCCAGGTGTCGTTGCCGACCCCCGCGGGGGTGATCGGCAGCTTCTTCGCCGACGGGTCGCGCGCCGCCATGGAACCCGTGTACGAGCGGGCGGTTCTGGCCGAGCTCGACGCGATCCTCGACGCCGTGCCGCACGACGACCTGGCCGTCCAGTGGGACACCGCGCTCGAGTTCGCGTACCTCGAGGGCGTCGAGATGCGCGGTCGGCGCATGCTCCCGTGGTGGGGCGAGACGCACGACGACGTCCTCGCCGGCGTGGTCGAGCGCGCGGCCCGGTACGCCGCGGCCGTCCCGGGCGACGTCCAGGTCGGGTGGCACCTGTGCTACGGAGACGTCGAGGAGCACCACTTCGTGCAGCCGACCGACGCGCGCCACCTCGCGGACGTCGTGACGGGCCTCGCGACGGCTGTGGGACGCCGAGTCGACTGGGTGCACCTGCCCGTCCCGATCGAGCGGGACGACGCCGCCTACTTCGCCCCGCTCGCGGACGCGCAGCTCCCCGCGGGGGCGACCGTGTTCCTCGGTCTCGTGCACCACGAGGACGGGCTGGACGGCGCGCTGCGGCGTGCCGAGGCAGCGCGCACCGCCGTCTCCGGCTTCGGGATCGCGACGGAGTGCGGCTTCGGGCGCGGCCCGGCCGAGCGCACCGTGCCGCTCCTGCAGCTCCACGCGGACGTCGCGGCGGCGCTGGCCTGACACGTCCGGGCATGCGTCAGGGCTCTGCGCGTCACGGGGAGGTAGAGCCTTCGTCGCCCGACGCCGCCCACACCGACTCTGCGGCGGCCCGCCACCGCAGCCCCCGCGCGAGGAGGACGCCGGCCTGGTGCTCGTCGAGTGGCTCGTGCAGGACGGGGACGCCGTGGCGCCCGGCCGTGTCGAGGATCGCGGTCGTCGCGGTCGGCAGGGAGAGCTGGAGCAGCGCCGCGCTCGGGCTCGCGACGAGGGTTCGCGCACCGCGCGTGCCGCGGTACTCGATCGCGGCCACGACGCGGCGGGCGCGCAGCAGCGTGTCCAGCGCGGCGGGGTCGTCGCTGACGATGCGTGCGGCGGCGAGCAGGTCGTCCACGTCCTGGGACGCGGCCGCGGCGAACAGGCTGACGCCGACCTCTCCGATCCGTTCGAGCAGCCAGCGCCGTCCCGGCACGCGGGGGAGCGTCGTGGCGGCGGCGTCGAGGGAGCGGTCGAGCGCGGTCGCGGACGCCGTGACCCAGCCGACCTGCGTGCGGACCCGCGTCACCCGCGACCAGTCCAGGACCTCGCCGTCGAAGCCGACCGTGTCGGGACCGATCTCGACGGCGCCGAACCGGTCGAACGCGTGCAGCCTCCGCGCGACCGCGCCGGGCACGAGCACCTGGCGTTCCGCGATGCCGGCCATCGAGACGTGCCACGGTTCCACCACCGGGACCTGCGGGACCGGGAGGGCGTCGACGGCTCTCCCCACCCAGTCACCCGGCCGGACGACCTCCGCGAGACGTTGTGCGGACGCGAGGGACCGTCGGACGGTGCGGCCGACGCGGTGCTCCATCGAGACGTTCCTCCTGCTGCGTAGGCGGCGGTCGTCGTCGACCGTGGCCGCAACCTAGCGCTCCGGGGCTCGCGGCGCCAGACCTGTCCATCGCGCACGAACGTCGCCGGAAGATGACTCTTTCGCGGTTTGTGAGGATGCCTTCGTAATCTCTGACCTCGGACTTTCGCTCTGAGGTCAAGAATGCATATCGAGTACTACACATCGTTGCCTTGTTCGGCTAGCCTCGTACCACCTTCATGGGGCATGTCGCGCAACGGCGCTCGGCATCGAAGATCCACAACGCAGGGAGCACACGTGGTCGGGACGAGCGAGATCCTCGCGACGGGAGCCATCCGACTGGTCGAGGAGGCCGGTCACAGCGTCGTCGAGCTCGAGGGCGAGATCGACGTCGCGCTGCGCGGCGACGCCGGTGCAGCACTGGCCAACGCGCTCGAGCGCGAGCTGCCCGTCATCATCGACGCCTCGCGCGTCACCTTCGCCGACTCGACCGGCATCGCGTTCCTCGTGCAGTTCGTGACGATCGGCCACGAGGAGGGTCTCCAGGTCAGCCTGCGCAACCCGCCTCAGGTCGTCGTCGAGGTGCTCGAGATGCTCGGGGTGCACGGGATGTTCTTCGACGCCTGAGCGTCGACGACGCACGAGGGGCTCTCCCGACACGATCTGTGGCGGGGGAGCCCCTCGTCCGTGGTCAGTGGGCGTCGCCCGCGAGCGCGGCGGCCCCGACGATCCCGGCGCGGTTGCGCAGCGACGCGGGGACGATCGGCGCCCGCAGGTGCAGCAGCGGGAGGAACTTGTCCCAGTGCTTCGACACGCCGCCACCGACCACCACGAGGTCCGGTGACAGCAGGTCCTCGACGACCGAGAAGTACCGCTGCAGCCGCTCGGCCCACTGCGGGTAGTCGAGGTCCTCACGCTCACGGGCCGCCGTCGACGCGCGCGTCTCGGCGTCGTGCCCGTCGATCTCGAGGTGCCCCAGCTCGGTGTTCGGCAGCATGCGCCCGTCGACGAAGATCACCGTCCCGATGCCCGTGCCCAACGTGGCGACCAGGACGACGCCGTCGGTGTTGCGCGCCGCCCCGTACCGCAGCTCGGCCACGCCCGCAGCGTCCGCGTCGTTGACGGCGACGACGTGCCGTCCTGTGACCGAGTGCATGAGGTCGGGCAGGTTGACGCCCGTCCAGGACTCGTCGAGGTTGGCGATGAACCGGACGACGCCGTTCTTGATCGGGCCGGGGAAGGCGACGCCGACCGGGGCGTCGGGCAGGTCGAACGAGTCCACGATCTCGTGGATCACGTCGGCGACCGCCTCGGGCGTGGAGTGCTCGGGCGTCGGGATGCGCACGCGGTCCGCGGCGAACTCGCCGGTGTCCAGGTCGACCGGGGCGCCCTTGATCCCGGATCCTCCGACGTCGATTCCGATGGCGATACGGGGTGCGTCGTGGTGGGTCATGGCAGTGTCAGGATCTCCGCTTCGGTGTCGGTGACGACGAGGGTGTGCTCGAACTGCGCGGTGCGCGAGCCGTCCGCGGTGACAACCGTCCACCCGTCGTCCCACTGTCGCCACTCGTACGAGCCCAGCGTCAGCATCGGCTCGATGGTGAACACCATGCCGGGTTCCATCAGTGTGTCGTATCTCGGGGCGGCGTCGTAGTGCGGCACGACGAGTCCCGAGTGGAAGGACTCCCCGACCCCGTGGCCCGTGAAGTCGCGCACGACGCCGTAGCCGAAGCGGGCGGCGTACTTCTCGATGACGCGCCCGATCACGTTGATCTCGCGTCCGGGGGCGACCGCCTTGATGCCGCGCGCGAGCGCCTCGCGGGTGCGCTCCACGAGCAGGACGGACGCCTCGTCGACGGCCTCTGGCCCGCCGACGAGGAACGTCGCGTTGTTGTCGCCGTGGACGCCGTCGACGTACGCCGTGATGTCGACGTTCACGATGTCGCCCGCGACGAGGGCCGTGCTGTCGGGGATGCCGTGGCAGATCACCTCGTTGAGCGACGTGCAGAGCGACTTCGGGAAGCCGCGGTACCCCAGCGTCGACGGGTAGGCGTCGTGCTCGACGACGAAGGCGTGGCCGATCGCGTCGAGCTCGTCCGTGGTGACACCGGGCCGCACGTGGCGGCCCACCTCTTCGAGTGCCTGTGCGGCGATGCGGCTCGCCCGGCGGATGCGCTCGATCGTCGCGGCGTCCTTGATCTCCGATCCCGTGAAGGGCGCGGGTCCGGGTCGCCCGACGTACTCGGGGCGCGCGATCCCGGTGGGCACGGACCGCTCCGGGCCGACGCGACCGGGCGTGACGGGGTCGGTGGTCGCGCGCGCGTCCGGTGACGCCGGGGGCGCGGACGGGACGGCAGGGGTCGACGAGGGAGGAGAGGCAGGAAGGGCAGGCACGGTCACGAGTCTACGAACGCCCCGAGGGGCGCAGCGTGCCGTGCCGTGCCTCGAGCCGCCCGACGGGGCACGATGACCCCATGAGCACCGACGCCGAGTACTACTTCAACACCGAGACGGGCGAGGTCGAGCAGGGAAAGCCGACCGCGTGGACGCACCGGATGGGCCCCTACCCGACCCGCGAGGAGGCCGCCCGCGCCCTCGAGAAGGCGCAGTCACGCAACAGCGCCTGGGAGAAGCAGGACGCCGAGGACGACTGACCTCAGGACTCGTAGCTGTGCTCGGCCTGCGGGAACGCGCCCGAGCGCACCTCGTCCACGTAGGACGCGGCGGCGGCACGCAACGCTGCACCGACCTGGCCGAACTGCTTCGCGAAGCGCGGCGACCAGTCGCCCATGCCGGCCATGTCGAGCCACACGAGCACCTGCCCGTCGACCTCGGCCCCGGCCCCGATGCCGATGGTCGGGATCGCCAGGATCTCGGTAGCGCGCGCGGCGACGGGTGCCGGGACCATCTCGAGCACGACCGCGCTGGCGCCGGCCTCGGCGAGCGCGAGCGCGTCCTCGCACAGGGCCTCGGCGGCCTCGTCGCCGCGGCCCTGGACGCGCTTGCCCCCGAAGATGTTCTCGGACTGCGGGGTGAAGCCCAGGTGCCCGATCACGGGGATGCCGGAGTCGGTGAGGAGCTTGACGTGCGCGGCGACCCGGCGTCCGCCCTCGAGCTTCACGGCGTGCGCCCCGCCCTCCTTGAGCATGCGCACGGCGGTCGCGAACGCGTGCTGGGGGCTGTCCTCGTACGAGCCGAAGGGCAGGTCGGCGACGACGAGCGCGTGCCGTGCGGCCCGCGAGACGGCGCGCACGGCGGGGATCATCTCGTCGACCGTCACGGGGATGGTGTTGGCGTGCGCGAGCATGTTGTCGCCCATCGAGTCGCCCACCAGGAGCATGTCGACGCCGGCGTCGTCGAAGATCCGCGCGGTCGGGGCGTCGTACGCCGTGAGCATGGTCAGCGGGCGGCCCGCGTCCTTCGCGGCGGCGAGGTGATGCACCCGGAACGGCTTGCGGGCCGGGGCGTCGGGGGTCTGGCTCATCGGTTCGCTCCTTCAGGGGTGGCGGTGTCCGTGGGGTCGGGGACGACGGGCGGCTCGATCGGGCCGGGGTCGTCGACGGGCTCGCGCCAGCGGGACGTCACCGGCAGGCGGCGGTCGCGCCCGAACGCCAGCGCGGTGACCTTGGTGCCGAGCGGGTACTGGCGCCGCTTCCACTCGGCGCGGTCCACGAGGGTCACGACCTTGTCGACCACGTCGGGGTCGAAGCCGCGGGCGAGCAGCTCGGCGCGTCCCTCGGCGTGCTCGATGTACGCGTCGAGCACCTCGTCGAGCAGGTGGTACGGCGGCAGCGAGTCCTGGTCGAGCTGACCGGGGCGCAGCTCCGCCGACGGCGGCTTGGTGATCGACGACTCGGGGATCGGGGGGATCTCGCCCGCATCGAGCGCGTGGTTGTTGCGCCACCGGGCGAGCCGCCACACCTGCGACTTGTCGACGTCCTTCAGCGGCGCGAAGCCGCCGATGCTGCCCGCGTCGTAGATCGTCGCGTACCCCGTCGCGAGCTCCGACTTGTTGCCGGGTGCGATGACGAGGTGGCCCTCCATGTTGGAGATCGCCATGAGGATCACGCCGCGCACGCGCGCCTGCAGGTTCTCGGCGGCGACGCCCTCGACCGTCATCGCGCCCTCGAACGCCTCGACCATCGGCGCGATCGGCTGGACGCGGTAGTCCGCGCCCAGCCGCCGCGCGAGGTCGGCCGCGTCGTCGCGCGAGTGCTCGCTCGACCACTGCGACGGCATGGACACGCCGACGACGTTCTCGCCGCCGACCGCGTCCGCCGCGATCGCGGCGGTGAGGGCCGAGTCGATCCCCCCGGAGAGCCCGAGCACGACGGACCGGAACCGGTTCTTGCGGACGTAGCCCGCCAGGCCCGTCACGCACGCGCGGTAGACCTCCTCGTCGGGGTCGAGAGGCGCGGCGCGCTCGCCGCGCACGGGCTCCTCGCCCCGCAGGGGCACGTCCCACACGAGCAGGTGCTCCACGAGCTGGGGTGCGCTCGCCAGGACCTCGCCGGCCGTCGACACGACGAACGAGCCCCCGTCGAACACCAGGTCGTCCTGGCCGCCCACCTGGTTGACGTACGCGAGGGGTGCGCCCACCTCGCGCGCGCGGCGGGCGGCGAGCTCGGTGCGCTGGTGGCCCTTGCCCTCCTCGAACGGCGAGCCGTTGACCGCGAGCAGGAGGTCGAGGCCGGCGTCCGCGAGCTCCGCGACCGGTCCGCCGTCCTGCCAGATGTCCTCGCAGATCACCAGGCCGACCCGGCGGCCCGCGACCTCGACGACGCAGGGCTCGTCGCCCGGCGTGAAGATGCGGAACTCGTCGAAGACGCCGTAGTTCGGCAGGTGGTGCTTGTCGTAGACGGCGACCACCACGCCGCCCCGCAGCACGACCGCCCGGTTCGTCGGGCGCCCGGGCGATCCCAGGGCCGCCACGCGGCGCTCGCGCGACGGGCGCTCGCCGACGGTACCGACCACCACGGTGACGTGACCGAGGCCGTCGGCGGCGAGGTGTGCGGCGAGGTCCGTCGCGGCGGCCGCCGCGGCGCGGCGGAAGGACGCCCGCAGCGCCAGGTCCTCGATCGGGTACCCGGTGAGCGTCATCTCGGGGAACGCGACGAGGTCCGCTCCCGCGTCGGCCGCGCGACGGACCCAGTCGCGCACCGCCGCCGCGTTCCCGTCGACGTCACCGACGCACGTGTCGATCTGGGCGAGCGCGAGTCGCATCGAGGGCATACGACCAGCGTAGGTGGTCCTGCGGACACCCCGCGCCGGTCGTCCTGGGTCCCCGATCCGGGACGCCGCGGCGCGCTGTACGCAGCAGGGCCCGACGTCGGGCAGGATGGGCGCATGGACAGGCAACAGGAGTTCGTGCTGCGCACCGTCGAGGAGCGCGACATCCGGTTCATCCGGCTGTGGTTCACCGACGTGCTGGGCATGCTCAAGTCCGTGGCGATCGCGCCCGCGGAGCTCGAGTCGGCCTTCGCGGAAGGCATCGGGTTCGACGGGAGCGCCATCGAGGGCTTCACGCGGGTCTACGAGGCCGACATGATCGCCAAGCCCGACCCGACCACCTTCCAGGTGCTGCCCTGGCGCGGCGAGCAGCAGGGCACCGCCCGCATGTTCTGCGACATCCTCACGCCCGACGGCGAGCCCTCGCTCGCGGACTCGCGCAACGTCCTCAAGCGCGCCCTCGCGCGGGCGTCCGACAAGGGGTTCACGTTCTACACGCACCCCGAGGTCGAGTTCTACCTGTTCAACCCGCCGGAGTCCGACACCGGACCGCTCGTCCCCGTCGACCGCGGCGGCTACTTCGACCACGTGCCGCGCGGGTCGACGCACGACTTCCGCCGAGCCGCGATCACCATGCTCGAGTCCATGGGCATCTCGGTCGAGTTCTCCCACCACGAGGCCGGCCCCGGGCAGAACGAGATCGACCTGCGGTACGCCGACGCGCTGACGACCGCCGACAACCTCATGACGTTCCGCACGGTCGTCAAGGAGGTCGCGCTCGAGCAGGGCGTCTACGCGTCCTTCATGCCCAAGCCGATGGCCGACCAGCCCGGCTCCGGCATGCACACCCACATGTCGCTCTTCGAGGGCGACCGCAACGCCTTCCACGAGCCGTCGTCGCAGTACGAGCTGTCGAAGGTCGCGCGGCAGTTCATCGCCGGCCTGCTGCACCACGCCGCCGAGATCACGGCCGTGACCAACCAGTACGTCAACTCGTACAAGCGCCTGTGGGGCGGTGCCGAGGCGCCCAGCTTCGTGTCGTGGGGCCACAACAACCGCTCCGCGCTCGTCCGCGTCCCGATGTACAAGCCGGGCAAGGGGAACTCGAGCCGCATCGAGTACCGCGGCATCGACTCGGCGGTGAACCCGTACCTCGCGTTCGCCGTCCTGCTCGCCGCCGGTCTCAAGGGGGTCGAGGAGGGCTACGAGCTGCCCGACGAGACCGCGGACGACGTCTGGGAGCTGACCAACACCGAGCGCCGCGCGCTCGGCATCACGCCGCTGCCTGCCGACCTCGCCGAGGCGATCGCGATCATGGAGCGCTCCGAGCTCGTCGCCGAGACCCTCGGGGAGCACGTCTTCGACTACGTCCTGCGCAACAAGCGCGAGGAGTGGGAGGCGTACCGGGCGCAGGTGACCCCGTACGAGCTCGAGCGGTTCCTCCCGCTGCTGTAGCCCGTGACCGGACCGGTGCAGGACAGCTCGCGCCGCCCGACGCTCGTCGGTCGGCTCACGCGGCTCGGCTTCGGCGACGCGAGCCGCGCCCAGACGTTTCTCGGCGACCGTGACCTGGTCGCGCTCGCCGGCGAGATCGACGTCGACGCCGTGCTCGTCGCCGAGCTCGGCGGGACCGCCGACCCGGACCTGGCGCTCCTCGGGCTCGTCCGGCTCTGCGCCGCCGCACGCGGGACGGAGGCCGGCGAGGAGCTGGGCCGCCTCCTCGCGGGCACCGGCGTGGCCGCGCCCCCGACCAGGGCTGCGGCGCACGCCCCCCGACGCACCATGGCCGGCCGCGCCGCGGACGACGTCGACCCTGCGTCCGAGGTCGCGGCGGCACGCGGCCGGCTGCTCGCCGTCCTCGGCGCGTCGACCGCGCTCGGGGACGAGCTCGTCCGGCGTCCGCGGCTCGTCCGGTCGCTCGCCGACCCCACCGGGGTCGTCGGGGTGCCCGTCGCCGACGTGTACGACGAGCTGCTGCGCGCCGTCGGCGCCGACCCCGACGCCGCGGTCCCGGTCGCGGCGGCCGGCGGGCACGAGGGCACCGACGCGCTGCGCCGCGCCTACCGCGCCCGGCTCCTGCGGATCGCCGCGACCGACCTGCGCTTCCCCGACCCGCTCTCGCGCCTGCCCGGCGTCGCCGCGGCGCTGGCCGACCTCGCGGGCGCCGCGCTCGAGGCCGCGCTCGCCGTGGCCAGAGCGGACCTCCCGGACCACGGGACGGGCGTCCGCCTCGCGGTGATCGGCATGGGCAAGACGGGCGGCCGCGAGCTCAACTACGTGTCCGACGTCGACGTGGTCTACGTGGTCGAGCCCGCCGACGGGTACGACGAGGACTACGCGACCAGCACCGGGACCCGCCTCGCGAGCGGGCTGACGACGGTCTGCGGCGCCCCGTCGGGAGAGCCGCCGCTGTGGGCCGTCGACGCCGCCCTGCGGCCCGAGGGCAAGCAGGGCCCGCTCGTGCGGACGCTCGCGAGCCACCTGGCGTACTACGAGCGGTGGGCCAAGACGTGGGAGTTCCAGGCGCTCCTCAAGGCGCGCCCCGTGGCAGGCGACGCCGCGCTCGGCCGCGCCTACGACGAGGCCGTCAACCCGCTCGTCTGGAACGCCGTGCAGCGCGAGCACTTCGTCGAGGACGCGCAGGCGATGCGCCGGCGCGTCGAGGCGCACGTGCCCAGCGCCGAGGCCGACCGGCAGATCAAGCTGGGCAAGGGCGGCCTGCGGGACGTCGAGTTCACCGTGCAGCTCCTGCAGCTCGTGCACGGCCGCGCCGACGAGGAGATCCGCAGCCCCAACACCCTCACCGCGCTCGCCGCGTTGTCCGCCCGCGGGTACGTCGGGCGCGCGCACGCCGCGCAGCTCGCCGTCTGCTACCGGTTCCTGCGGGCCGTCGAGCACCGCGTCCAGCTCTACCGGCTGCGCCGGACCCACCTCATGCCGACGCTCGAGGCCGACGTCCGGCGGCTCGCGCGCACCCTCCACCTGCGCCCCGACGGCCCGGACGGGCTCATGGAGCGCTGGCGCAGCACCCGGCGCGAGGTGCGCACGCTCCACGAGGAGCTGTTCTACCGTCCGCTGCTGCCCGCGACCGCGCAGCTCTCCCAGGAGGAGGCCAGCCTCGCACCCGAGGCGGCCCGTGCCCGCCTCGCCGCGATCGGGTACCGCGACCCGGCCGGCGCGATGCGGCACATCCAGGCGCTCACCGAGGGTGTCAGCCGCCGGGCGTCGATCCAGCGCCAGCTCCTACCCGTCATGCTCGGCTGGTTCGCCGAGGGCGCCGACCCGGACCGCGGGCTCCTGGCGTTCCGCAAGCTCTCCGAGGTGCTCGGCACGAGCCCCTGGTACCTCAAGCTGCTGCGTGACTCCGGGTACGCGGCACGCCGGCTCGCGACCCTGCTGTCCAACTCGCAGTACCTGGCCGACGCCCTCGCGCGGTCGCCCGAGTCGGTCACCTGGCTCGACGACGACGCCGAGCTCGTCCCGCGCGACGCGGCGCGCCTCGCCGGTGAGGTCGACGCCATCCTGACGCGCGCCGACGAGAGCCAGCCGGCCGCGACCGCGCTGCGTGCCGTCCGGCGCCGCGAGCTGTCGCGTACCGGCGCCGCGGAGCTCCTCGGCACGTGCGAGTCACGGCAGGCGCAGGCAGCGGTCTCCGCCGCCGCCGACGTCGTGCTCGTCGGCGCGCTGCGCATCGCGGCGTTCACCGCCGCGGCGGACGCGGGCCTCGACACCGCGCCCGCCGCCGCCCCGGCACGTCTGCTCGTCGTCGGGATGGGCCGCCTCGGCGGGCAGGAGATGGGCTACGGGTCGGACGCCGACGTCCTGTTCGTCTACGAGCCGGTCCCCGGGGCCGAGGACGCCGCGGCGAAGGCCTTCGCGCTCGCCGTCGCGACCCGCCTGCGGACCGTCTGCTCCGAGCTCGGCCCCGAGCCGCGCCTCCTCGTGGACGCCGACCTGCGGCCCGAAGGGCGCAACGGGCCCCTCGTGCGCTCGCTCGCGTCGTACGCCGAGTATTACGGCCGCTGGTCCGCGGTGTGGGAGGCGCAGGCGTTGCTCCGGGCGCGTCCCGTCGCGGGCGACCCCGCCCTGGCGCAGCGCTTCGTCGAGCTGATCGACGGCGTCCGGTACGTGCCGGGCGGCGTGGACGGCGCCGCCGAGCGTGAGGTGCGGCGCGTCAAGGCCCGCGTGGAGGCCGAGCGCCTCCCGCGCGGCGTCGACCCCTCACGGCACCTCAAGCTCGGGCGTGGCGGGATCTCCGACGTCGAGTGGACCGCGCAGCTCCTGCAGCTCCAGCACGCCGGCGACATCCCCGCCCTGCGGACCACGCAGACGATCCCGGCGCTGCGCGCGGCCGTCGAGGCGGACCTGCTCGACCGTGAGGACGCGGACGTGCTCATCGAGGCGTGGGTCCTCGCGTCGCGGGTCCGGGCGGCGAACGCCCTGTGGTCGGGGCAGCCGACGGGCCAGGGCGTCGACGTCCTGCCGCACGACCGCGTCGCCCTCAACGGCGTGGCGCAGGCGATGCGGCTCGACGGCACCGGGAGCGACCTCGAGGACCACTACCTGCGCGCCGCCCGGCGCTGCCGGGCGGTCGTCGAGCGGGTGTTCTACGCCGCCGACTGAGCGGCCGTCGGGGAACACCCTGAGCGCTCCCGGACCGAGGGTGAACCCGACCCTGGGCCGTCCCTTGTTACGTGCCGGTCACCCTCCCGCGCCGGTCGACGGGTCCCTAGCGTCGGCGGTATGAGACCTCGTGGCGCACCTGAGCTCCTGCCCGTGCCGAGCCCGCACGGCGCCCCCTTCGGCGACATCACCGGTGACCCCGGCGCCGGCGTCGTCCCGCAGGCCGACCCACCGGCGGGCCGGCCCCCGCACCAGCTCGCCTGGCCGGGGCTGATGGCCGTGTGGGCCGCGGCCGCGCTCCCGATGGCGTTCGCCGCGTGGGTCGTTGCGCCGTGGCTCGCGGACCGGTCCGGCTGGTCCGCCGGGCTCCCGGGCGCGCTCATCGTGACCCTCACGGCCGGGCTCGTGTGGCAGGCGCTGCTGACGCTCGCCCTCGTGGTGCGCGAACAGCGCACGTGGCGGTGGGGCGTGCTCTGTGACGCCCTGTGGCTGCGTGCGCCACGCTCGCCCCGGACGGGCCGGCGCGGAGGACGGGCCTGGTGGGTCGTCGCGCCCTTCGTCGTCGCCTTCGCGCTCGAGTCGGCGCTCCCCTCACTGCCGTTCCCGGCCGACCACGACCTCGGCACGTTCCTCGGGTCGGACGCCGGGCGCTCGCTGCTCGACGGCTCGTGGGGCTGGTTCGCGCTCATCGCCCTGATGCTGGTGGCCAACACCGTCGTGGGGGAGGAGCTGCTGTTTCGCGGCTACCTGCTGCCGCGCTCCGCCGGAGTCTTCGGGCGACGCGCATGGCTCGGCAACGGCGTCATGTTCGCGCTCTACCACCTGCACATGCCCTGGGCGATCCCCGCGGCCCTGCTCGACGCGTTCGTGCTGGCGTGGCCGTCGCAGCGCTGGCGCAGCGCGCTCGTCGGGATCGCCGTGCACAGCGCCCAGAGCGTCGTGATCCTCGGGATGGTGCTCGCCGTCGTCCTCGGGGCCGGGTGACGCCGGTCCGGGGGTGAAGACGCCGACGGCGCCCTCCCGCCCGGCCGCAGCCGGGGAGAGGACGCCGTCGACGCTCTGCCTACGCCGTACCGATCAGACGTCGTAGTAGAGCGAGAACTCGTGCGGGTGCGGACGCAGACGCAGCGGGTCGATCTCGTTGGCGCGCTTGTACGCGATCCAGGTCTCGATGAGGTCCGGGGTGAACACGTCGCCCTTGAGGAGGAACTCGTGGTCGGCCTCGAGGCAGTCGAGCACCTCGTCCAGCGACGCAGGCACCTGCTGGATCTGCGCGTGCTCCTCGGGGGGCAGCTCGTACAGGTCCTTGTCGACCGGCTCCGGCGGCTCGATGCGGTTCTGGATGCCGTCGAGACCGGCGAGCAGCTGGGCCGCGAACGCCAGGTACGGGTTGGCCGACGGGTCCGGCACGCGGAACTCGATGCGCTTGGCCTTCGGGTTCGAACCGGTCACCGGGATGCGGATGCACGCGGAACGGTTGCGGGCCGAGTAGACCAGGTTGACCGGCGCCTCGTAGCCCGGGACCAGACGCTTGTACGAGTTCACGGACGGGTTCGTGAACGCGAGCAGCGACGGCGCGTGCTTGAGCAGGCCGCCGATGTACCAGCGCGCCAGGTCGGACAGGCCGCCGTAGCCCTTCTCGTCGAAGAACAGCGGCACGCCGTCCTTCCAGAGGGACTGGTGCGAGTGCATGCCCGAGCCGTTGTCGCCGAAGAGCGGCTTCGGCATGAAGGTGACCGTCTTGCCGGCCTCCCACGCGACGTTCTTGATGACGTACTTGAACTTCATCAGGTCGTCGGCCGCGTGCTGCAGCGTGTTGAAGCGGTAGTTGATCTCCTGCTGGCCGGCGGTGCCGACCTCGTGGTGCGCGCGCTCGACCTTGAGGCCGACCTCCGCGAGCATCGAGACCATGTCGTCACGCAGGTCCGCCATCTGGTCGGACGGCGAGACGGGGAAGTAGCCACCCTTGTAGCGGGTCTTGTAGCCGAGGTTGCCGCCCTCCTCCTGGCGGCCGGTGTTCCACGCGGCCTCCTGCGAGTCGAGGGAGTAGAACGACGAGTGCTGGGTCGTCTCGAACCGCACGTCGTCGAAGATGTAGAACTCGGCCTCGGGGGCGAAGAACGCCGTGTCCGCGATGCCGGTCGACCGGAGGTACGCCTCGGCCTTCGCGGCGATGTTGCGCGGGTCGCGCGAGTACGCCTCGTCGGTGAACGGGTCGACGATCGAGAAGTTCACGACGAGCGTCTTGTGCTTGCGGAACGGGTCCACGAAGGCGGTCTCGACGTCGGGGATGAGCTTCATGTCGGACTCGTGGATGGCCTGGAAGCCACGGATCGACGAACCGTCGAACATCATGCCGTCGGTGAACGCAGCGTCCTCGAACTCCGAGATCGGGATGTTGAAGTGCTGCTGGACGCCGGGCAGGTCGCAGAATCGCACGTCGACGAACTCGACGCCCTCGTTCCGCGTGAAGGCGATGGCCTCTTCCGCGCTCTTGAACATGCGATGAACTCCTTGATCGGTGTGGCCCCGGAAGACGAGGCGCCTCGAACTTAGGGCGGGGCCGTTACCCCGTGGTGATGCTGACGTTTCCGGAGTGTTACGGCTCGCCGCCCTGTGTGACGTTACTGCGACACGGCCCCGGTGTCTGTGGAGCGTCCGGTCCGCGGGCACCGGCGCCCGCGGACGCTCCCGTACCCTGGACGGGTGGTGTCACGTGAGGAGATGGGTTCCTGGCTCGAGGGAACGCCGGTCGGGACGACGAGCCGGGGCGCACGCCTCGGGCTGCCCGCCGACGGTCCCGGTTCGATGGCCCGCATCGGGCGCCGGATCGGTGCGCTCTGCGTCGACTGGGCGTGCTGCCTCGTCGTGAGCGTCGCCTTCTTCCACGGGAACCCGACCGCCACGCTGCTCGTCTTCCTCGCCGAGAACGTGCTGCTCGTCGGGACGGCCGGGTTCACGCTCGGTCACCTGCTCCTCGGCCTGCGCGTCCGCCGGATGCTGCCGGGCGTCCCCGACGGTCCGCCCGGACCGCTGCGCGGCCTGTACCGCGCCCTGCTGCTGTGCCTGGTGATCCCCGCGATCGTGTGGGACGCCGACGGGCGGGGGCTGCACGACCGGATCTCAGGCACCGCGATCGTCCGCCGCTGACGTCCAGGGGCCGCTGCTGGTCGAGCAGGCGGTTGCCCCGACGACGGCGGTGCGACGCGTGGGGTGAGGGGGAGAGCGGTCAGCGACCGCGCATGCCCTTGCGGTCCGGGCGGGCGCGCATCGGGTCGATGCCCTTCGGGATCGGGAGCTTGGCGCCGCCCAGGGCACGCAGGCGCTTGGACACCTCGGCGACCTCGGCCTTGGTCATCTGGGGGCGCATCTTCTGCACGGTCGAGACGACCTTGCGCAGCGGCACCTGACCGGCCGCGCTGCCGACCTCGAGCGTGACGATCGGCACACCGGGCAGGACGCGGGCGGTGCGCTTCTTCTCGGCGTCGAGCAGGCGCGTGCTGCGGCCCGTCGTGCCCTCCGACACCAGCAGGACGCCGGGACGTCCCACCCCGCGGAACACCATGTCCTGGGTGCGGGCGTCGAACGCGACGGGCTCGTCCGCGAAGGACCAGCCGCCACGGCGCACGCTGCCGAGGGCCGCACGGGCCGCGCCCGGCTGCCCCTCGATCTGCTTGTAGGCGGCGGACTCTGCGCGGCGCGTGAGGGTGTACATCGCGGCCAGCAGGCCGAGCGGCAGGCCCATGATCAGGCCGAAGATCCAGTGCCCGCCCAGGAGCAGGCCGAGCAGCAGACCGACGACGAGGCCGCCGGCCAGCATCAGCAGCATCCACCACGTCACGGACGGGTCGGTGCGGCGGGTCATCTGGTACGCCTGCCACACCTGGTGGTACCAGCGCTGCTTCTTGACCTTCGGTGCGGCGTCGGACGCGCCGTCGGTGGACTTGTTGCGGGCCATGGTCCCCGAGTCTAGTCGGGTCAGCGGGCGAGCAGCGCCGAGGCCTCCTGGCGCGACGTGGTCGGCTCCGCGAGGTGCGCCAGGGCCGCGGGGATCTGCTCGCCGCGCCGCGTCATCGCCTGGCCCCACAGGCGCCCGGCACGGTACGACGACCGCACGAGCGGTCCCGACATCACGCCGAGGAACCCGATGCGCTCGGCCTCCTGGGAGAGCTCGACGAACTCCTCGGGCCGCACCCACCTCTCGATGGGGTGGTGGCGCACCGACGGGCGCAGGTACTGCGTGATCGTCACGAGGTCGCACCCGGCGTCGTGGAGGTCCTGGAGCGCCGACTTCGCCTCGTCGATCGTCTCGCCCATCCCCAGGATGAGGTTCGACTTGGTGACCAGGCCCGCCTCGCGCGCCCGCGTCAGCACCGACAGCGAGCGGTCGTACCGGAACCCCGGACGGATCTGCTTGAAGATGCGCGGCACCGTCTCCAGGTTGTGGGCCAGCACCTCCGGGCGCGAGCCGTACACCTCGTCGAGGAGCTCGGGCACCGCGTTGAAGTCGGGGATGAGGAGCTCGACGCCCGTGCCCGGGTTCAGCGCGTGGATCTGGCGGACCGTCTCGGCGTAGAGCCACGCGCCGCCGTCCGCGAGGTCGTCGCGCGCGACACCCGTGATCGTCGAGTAGCGCAGCCCCATCGCCTGGACCGACTCCGCGACGCGGCGCGGCTCGTCGGCGTCGAAGTCGGCCGGCTTGCCCGTGTCGATCTGGCAGAAGTCGCAGCGGCGCGTGCACTGGTCGCCACCGATGAGGAACGTCGCCTCGCGGTCCTCCCAGCACTCGAAGATGTTCGGGCAGCCCGCCT
The DNA here is from genome assembly GCF_002798015.1 of Luteimicrobium subarcticum. GTDB lineage: Bacteria > Actinomycetota > Actinomycetes > Actinomycetales > Cellulomonadaceae > Luteimicrobium > Luteimicrobium subarcticum. Next base: position 283,395 of record NZ_PGTZ01000008.1, read on the forward strand.
CCTCGCACACCGTGTGCAGGCCCTCGGACCGCACGAGCCCCTTGAGCTCCGTGTACTCCGGCCCCATGGTCGCGCGCGTCTTGATCCAGGACGGCTTCTTCTCGATCGGCGTCTCGGCGTTGCGGGCCTCGATACGCAGCATCCGGCGGCCTTCAGGGGCGATGGTCACGCGTGCTCTCCAGGGGTGTCGGAGTGGTCCGGGGGAAAGGCTCGGAGGGGTTCACGGCCACACTACGGCAGGGCTGCCGGCACTTCGTCCGGTGCGCCGTCCCGCGAGACGACCACGTCGGCCAGCCGGTCCCGCAGCGCCGCCTCGAGCAGCGGTGCCGTCTCGAGGACCGTGACGTCGCGGCCGAGCTCGCGGCTCAGGGACGTCATGTCGGCGTCCGGGATGCCGCAGGGCACGATCCGGCCGAACTGGCCGAGGTCCGGGTCGCAGTTCAGCGCGAGGCCGTGCATCGTGACGCCGCGCGCCACCCGCACCCCGATCGAGCAGATCTTGCGCTCGCCCGCGCGGTCGTCGGCGGGCAGCCACACGCCCGTCAGGCCGTCCACGCGGACCGGGTGCAGGCCCAGCCCCTCGCAGACGTCCATGACGGCCTGCTCGAGCGTGCGCACGTACGCCACGACGTCGATCGGCGCACGCAGCCGCACGATCGGGTACGCGACCAGCTGCCCCGGCCCGTGCCACGTCACCTTGCCGCCCCGGTCGATGTCGACGACCGGCGTGCCGTCCTGGGGGCGCTCCGCGAGGTGCGTGCGGCGGCCGGCCGTGTAGACCGGCTCGTGCTCGACGAGCAGCACCGTGTCGTCGCGCGTGCCGTCGGCGACCTCGCCGTGCACCGCGCGCTGGAGCTCCCACATCGGCTGGTACGGGGAGTGGGTGGCGCCGAGCCCGACCGGGACGAACCTCATCCGGACAGGCTAACGCCCGCAGCGTGCAGGTCTGTCGTGGTCCGTCCTGTGGATAACCGTCGTGCGGGCGTCCCCGCACGATGGGATGGGGGCATGACCGCTCACCCGGCCCACGTCGACCTGCCCGGCACCGCCGTCCGGGACGTCCTCGCCGCCGCCGGGTGCACCGGAGCGTCCCGCGGCAGCGCGGGCCGGTGGACGGCGACCACCGACGGCGAGCCGTGCACCGTGACCTTCTGGCGGCGCTCCGCCCTCCCCGACGACGGGGCGTTCGACGAGCGGGTCCGCCTGCTGCGCGGACTCGACCACGCCCACCTCGGCGTGGTCTCGACGGTCGTCGAGGCCGGCGACGAGATCGCCGTGGTGCAGCGCGGCGCCTACGGCACGCCCCTCGCCGACGTCCTGGCCCGTCGCGGCGCGCTCACCCCGCGCGAGGTCGTCACGCTCGTCGTCCCGGTTGCGCAGGCGCTCGTCGTGCTGCACGGTGCGGGGCTCGTCCACGGCCCGCTCGACGCGCACGACGTCGTGGTCGACGACGACGGGCGCGCGCACCTCGTCCCGCGCGTCCCGCCCGCCCCGCCGCACCTCGTCCGGCACGACGACGTCCGTGCGCTCGCCGCGATGGCCCGCGCTGCGCTCGACGAGCGGCCCGAGACGGGCGCCGACCCGGCCACCGTCGGTGGCGAGGAGTCCGCGGCCGTCGCGACGGTGCTCGGAGAGGTCCTCTCGCCGCCGCCCGCGCGGCCGCCCACCGAGGCGGGGACGTTCGCGGCGCTCGCCGCCGAGGCGTGCCCGGCCGAGCCGATCCGGGTCGTCGACCCGGGTGCGGCGGCCGCGGCGGCGCTCGCGCGGGCCATGGCGACCGACCGACCGCGTCGGCGTGCGTCGCGCCCCGGGGCCGGGCGCCCCGTGACGGGCGAGGTGCGTCGACCGCAGGCCGCCGACGGGGTGCGGTCGGTGGTCGCCGGCACGGCGCCCGAGTCCGGGGGCGACGTCGGCCCGCTCGACGACACCATCGTGCGCGGGGTGCCCCTCCAGCTGGCTGTCGCGCCCGAGCGCGCTGCCGGACGACCCGGTGCACCGCTCCGCCCGCAAGGACCGCAGCGGCACCCCACGGGTGGGGGGGCCGCACGGCGCGCGGGCGGCCGCCCGGGCTCGTCGTCGCACCGGGCGTCCGCTCCGCGCCGACGGACCGGGCCGGTCGTGCTCGGCTGCGCGGCGGCGGTGGTGGTCGGCGGACTCGTGGCGGCGTACCTGGTGGTCGGACCGCGGGGCGCGTCGGAGGCGGCCGGTCGCGAGCGGGCCTCAGCGTCCGCGGTGGACGGGTCGCCCCGGCCCACGGCGTCCGCCGTGCCGGCGCCGGACCCGCGCGCCGCCGGCGTCCCGGACCTCGGCCCGACCACGGAGCGCGGCGACCCGGCCGGAGCGGCCGCCGCGCTCACCCGGGCGCGTCCGGGGGTCGTCGCCGGACGCGTGACCGCCGCGGACGTGACCGCTGCGGACAGCCCCGCGCGCGCCGCCGACGACGCCCTCACGCACCGCGTGGCGGGCCAGGGGACGTTCGTGACCGTCCCCGTGGCGGACGTCCGGGCGTCGCGGGTCGTCCGCGCGACCGGCCGTGCCGGCGCGGGGACCGTCGCCACCGTCGACGTCACCTACACGCTGGGCGCCGGCGTGCTGCGCGCGGCCGACGGCTCCACGGTCCGCGTCCCCGGGACGGCGCTCCGGACCGATCGCCTCGACCTCGTCTGGACCGACGACGGGTGGCGCGTGCAGGACGTCGGTTGACCCGTCCTGGGGCCGCCCGCGGCACGCGGCCCGAGGGGTGGTCAGCGGGCGGCGACCCACTCGGCGGCGTCGACGACGGCCGGGTGCTCCCACCGGAAGCCGCTGGCGTGCAGCACGGCGGGCACCTGGCGCCGGGAGGCGACCAGCTCTGACGCGAAGCCGCCCAGACCGACACGCAGCGCGACCTCGGGCACACGCAGCACGGCGGGCCGGTGCAGGGCGGAGGCGAGCGCCCGGACGAGGTCGGCGTTGCGGACGGGCTCGGGCGACGTCAGGTTGACGGGCCCGGCGACCGAGTCGGTGACGAGCAGGTGCTCGCACGCCGCGACGTGGTCCGGGAGCGACACCCACGACCAGTACTGCCGGCCGGTGCCGAGCGGACCGCCGACGCCGGCACGCACTATCGGCAGGAGGCGTCCCAGCGCGCCGCCCGAGCGGGACAGCACGATCGCGGTCCGCAGCAGCACCACGCGCACGCCCGCGTCGGCGGCCGGCGACGCCGACGCCTCCCAGTCCGCGACGACGTCGGCGAGGAACCCGTCGCCGCGCGGTGCCGACTCGGGCAGCGGCTCGTCCCCGCGCTCGCCGTACCAGCCCGACGCCGACGCCTGCAGGAGCACGCGTGGGCGACCGCCGGTCCCGGCGCGCGCGGCGAGGTCGGCGAGGGTGCGAGCGAGCAGCAACGTCCCGAGGGTGCGCGACAGGCGGATCTCGCGCCGGTAGGCGTCCGTCCAGCGGCGGTCCCCGACGCCGACGCCGCCGAGGTTCACGACGGCGTCGGCCGTCGCGAGCACGGCGGGGTCGAGCTCGCCGCGGCGCGGGTCCCAGGGCGCGTCAGCCGGGCCGGGCGGGCCGCCCGGCCGGACCAGGCGCCGGACGGTGTGGCCGCGCCCGGTGAGACGCGCGACGAGCGCCTCGCCGATCAGCCCGTGCGAACCCGCGACGACGATCTCCATCGTCCGAGCCTAGGCGCGTGGCGTCCCGCGGCACGCCGGGCGGGTGACGTCCTGCGGCGACGGGCTGCCCCCGCGACGGCCCGCGCCCGACGGGGGCACCCGACCGACGCGCGACGGCCCCGCCCGGAGCGCGTGCTCCGGGCGGGGCCGTGGGGGAGAGAGCCGCGGTGGCGGCCTTCACCGGGGGACTGTCAGAGGCCGACCTCGGCCTCGAACGCGCCGTCCTCGATGCGCGCCTTGATCGCGGTGAGGAAGCGTGCCGCGTCCGCGCCGTCGACCAGGCGGTGGTCGTAGGACAAGAAGATGTAGCACATCGACCGCACCGCGATGACGTCGTTGCCGTCCGCGTCCTTGATGACCGCGGGCCGCTTGACGATCGTGCCGGTACCGAGGATCGCCGACGTGCCGCCGGGCACGATCGGCGTGTCGATGAGCGCGCCGCCCGACCCGGTGTTCGTGATCGTGAAGGTGCCGCCGGCCAGCTCGTCCGGGCCGACCTTGTTGTCGCGGGTGCGCGCCGCGAGGTCGCCGATCTTGCGGGCGATGCCACCGAGGTTCAGGTCGCCGGCGTCCTTGATGACCGGCACCAGGAGACCGCGCGGGGTGTCGACGGCGATGCCGACGTTCTCCTGGGCGGGGTACGTGATGGTCTCGCCGTCGAACGACGCGTTGACCTTCGGGTACGCCTTGAGCGCCTCGACGGCCGCGAGCGTGAAGAACGGCAGGAACGTGAGGTTCGCGCCCTCGCGCGCCTTGAACGACTCCTTCGCCTTGGTGCGCAGCGCCGCGACGCGGGTGACGTCGACCTCGACGACCGTGGTGAGCTGCGCCTGCGTGTTGAGGGCGTCGACCATGCGCTCGGCGATGATCTTGCGCAGGCGGCTGGCCTTCTCGGTCGTGCCGCGCAGCGGCGACGGCTCGAGCGCGGCGGCCTTCGGCGCTGCCGGCGCGGCAGCGGGAGCCGGGGCTGCCGCTGCGGTCGACGACGTGGCCTCCTCGGCCTGACGTGCGGCCTCGAGGACGTCCTCCTTGCGGATGCGTCCGCCGACGCCCGTGCCCGTGACGGACGACAGGTCGACGCCCTTGTCGGCGGCGAGCTTGCGGACCAGCGGCGTGAGGTACGACTTGCCGCCGGACGACTGAGCGGGCGCGGCGGGGGCGCTCGCCGGTGCGGCGGGAGCGGCCGGCTCCTGGACCGACGCGGGCTCGGGCGAGGGGGCGGGGGCCTCCTCGGCCGGAGCCTCCTGGGCGGGAGCGGCCGGGGCCGCCGGGGCGGGCTGCTCGGCGGGCGCCTCCTGGGCAGGAGCCTCCTGCGCGGGAGCCTCCTGCGCCGGTGCGGCCTGCGCGGCAGGGGCGGCGCCCGAGCCGACGACGGCGAGCACGGTGCCGACGGCGACGGTCTCGTCCTCCTGGACGAGGATCTGCTGCACGGTCCCCGAGACGGGCGACGGGACCTCGGTGTCGACCTTGTCGGTCGAGACCTCGAGGAGCGGCTCGTCGACCTCGACGGTGTCGCCGACCTGCTTGAGCCAGCGGGTCACGGTGCCCTCGGTGACCGACTCGCCCAGGGCGGGCAGCGTGATCTGCTCGCCGTCGGACGGCTGCTCGGAGGAGGCGGCGGGTGCCGGGGCCTCGGGCGCCTCGGCGGGTGCCTCCTGCGCCGGGGCGGACTGCTCCGCGGGGGCGCTCTCCTCGGCGGTCTCCTCGGCGGGAGCGTCCGACGACGCGCCTGCACCCGAGCCGTCACCGACGACGGCGAGGGTGGTGCCGACCTCGACGGTCTCGTCCTCCTGGACGAGGATCTGCTCGAGGGTGCCCGCGACGGGCGACGGGATCTCGGTGTCGACCTTGTCGGTCGAGACCTCGAGCAGCGGCTCGTCGACGGCCACGGTGTCGCCGACCTGCTTCAGCCAGCGCGTGACGGTGCCTTCGGTGACGGACTCGCCGAGAGCCGGCATCTGCACATTTTCAGACATGACCTGAAGGTCTCCTTCGTTGCTTTCAGTTGTGCGCGTGCAGAGGCTTGCCGGCCAGGGCGAGGTGAGCCTCGCCGAGCGCCTCGTTCTGCGTGGGATGTGCGTGGACCAGCGCGGCGACGTCCTCGGGGTAGGCGTCCCAGCTCACGACGAGCTGGGCCTCCCCGACGAGCTCGCCGACGCGTGCCCCGATCATGTGCACCCCGAGGACGGGACCGTCCTTGCGGCGCACCAGCTTGACGAACCCCTGGGTGCCGAGGATCTTGCTGCGGCCGTTGCCGGCCAGGTTGTACTCGAGCGTCTCGACGCCGTCCGCGCCGTGCTGCTCGACGGCGGCACGCTCGGTCAGGCCGACCGACGCCACCTCGGGGTCGCTGTAGGTGACGCGCGGGACGGTGGCCTCGTCGAGGGGCGCCGGGGTGAGCCCGGCGATGCGCTCGGCCACCGCGATGCCCTGCGCGAACCCGCGGTGCGCGAGCTGGAGCCCGGGTACGACGTCGCCGACGGCCCAGACGTTCCCGACGCCCGTGTGCAGGCGCTCGTCGACGACCACGAACCCTCGGTCGAGCGTGACGCCCTGCTCCTCGAGGCCGATGCCTGCGGTCCGCGGTCCGCGGCCCACGGCGACGAGCAGCAGGTCGGCGTCGAGCGTGGCGCCGGACGCGAGCCGGACGTGCACGCCTGAGTCGTCCTCGGCGACCTTCTCGAACCGGTCGCCGAGGGTGAAGCGGATGCCGCGCTTGCGGAACGCCCGCTCGAGGGCCTTGGACAGCGCGTCGTCCTCGGCGGGGACGAGGTGGTCGAGCGCCTCGACGACGTGCACCTCGGCGCCGAACGACCGCCACACGCTCGCGAACTCGACGCCGATGACGCCGCCGCCGAGCACGATGACGGACCGGGGCACGGTGTCGAGCCGCAGCGCCTGCTCCGACGTGACGACACGCCCCCCGATCTCGAGTCCGGGGAGCGTGCGGGGGAACGAACCGGTGGCGACGACGACGTGGCGGCCGACGAGCCGGGCGGGCGCCTCGGCTCCGTGGGCGGCGCGCACCTCGACGGTGTCGGGGCCGACGAGCCGCCCGTGCCCGCGGACGACCGTGATGCCGCGCGACGAGACGAGGCCCTCGAGCCCCTTGAAGAGGCCCGCGACCACACCGTCCTTGTAGGCGGCGACGGCCGCCATGTCGATGCCCTCGAACGTGGACCGGACGCCGAACCGTGCACCCTCGCGCGCACCGTCGGCCAGCTCGGCCGCGTGCAGCAGCGCCTTGGTGGGGATGCACCCGGAGTGCAGGCAGGTGCCGCCGACCTTCCCCTCTTCGACGAGGGCGACGGTCAGACCGAGCTGCGCGGCCCGCAGCGCTGCTGCGTAGCCCCCGCTCCCGGCTCCCAGCACGACCACGTCGAACGTGTCGTCGGGGGTGGGCGCCACGTGCTGCTCCGATCTTCCGTCAGGGTTCTTCCGTCAGGGTGCGGGCCCGGGTCGGGCCACGCCCCATCTTGACACCATCGTTACGTCGACCCCAATCGGCGCGACGTCGCTACGCTAACCACCATGTCCCGGCTGCGTCGCCTGTTCTCCCGCTCGTCCGAGCCGAGCGCGCCGCAGGTCGCGCCCTCCCAGGACGACGCCCGTCGCGCGACGACCGCGCACTTCGAAGAGTTCGTGCGCACCCGCGTGGGGGTGGAGGCGTTCCTGGAACCGCCGACGAACGCCACGGCGATGACCATGCTGTTGGTCGCGACCACGGGGGAGTGGACCCGGCGCCGGGTGCCGGACGAGCGGGCGGCCCGGTCGCTCGCGGACTCGCTCGGCATCCCCGTCTACGACGCCCGCCGCACGGGCTACCCGCAGCGCATGCGCGACTGGAACTCGCGGCAGCGCGCGGGCCGGCGCACCGGGCAGGCGTGAGACTCCTCACACGGAGGGCTCTCGCGCCGCCCGGCACGCGGCAGGGTCGGCTCAGCGGCCCGCGCGGGCCTCGCAGAACGCGAGGAGCGTGCGGACGGCCACGCCGGTGCCGCCCGCGGGCGTGTAGCCGAACGGCGCCTTCTCGTTGAACGCCGGGCCGGCGATGTCGAGGTGCGCCCACGGCGCCGAGCGGGTGAACTCCTGCAGGAAGATCCCGGCGGTGAGCATCCCGCCCCAGCGCTCGGACACGTTGGCGATGTCCGCGACCTTCGACGACAGGCCCTCGCGCAGCTCGGTGGGCAACGGCATCGGCCAGAACTCCTCGCCCGCGGCGCCCGCCGCGGCCACGACCTCGTCGCGGACCTCGTCGGTGCCCATCACGGCGGAGACCCGGCGACCGAGGGCGACCATCTGCGCGCCCGTGAGGGTCGCGACGTCGAGCACGACGTCGGGCTCCTCCTCGAGCGCCGCGACGAGCCCGTCCGCCATGACGAGACGCCCCTCGGCGTCGGTGTTGAGCACCTCGACGGTCTTGCCGCCGCGGATCGCGACGACGTCGCCGGGCCGCTGCGCCGTGCCGGACGGCAGGTTCTCGGCGAGGCAGAGCCAGCCCGTGACGGCCACGGGGACCTCGAGCCGTGCGGCGGCGACGACCGTGCCGAGCACGGCGGCAGCGCCCGCCATGTCGGACTTCATGGCGTCCATGCCCGCGGCGGGCTTGATCGAGATGCCGCCCGAGTCGAACGTGATGCCCTTGCCGACGAGCGCGACGGACGCCGTCGCACCCTCCGGCCGGTAGGCGAGGCGCACGAGGCGCGGCCCGCGCTCCGAACCCTGGCCCACGCCCACGAGGCCGCCGTAGCCGCCCGCGCGCAGCGCGTCGTCGTCGAGGACCGTGACCTCGACGCCCGCGCCGGCCGCCTCCTCGACCGCGACGTCCGCGAACGACGCGGGGAACAGGTGGTTCGGGCTGGCGTTCACGAGGTCGCGCACCAGGTGCACGGACTGCGCGAGGACGCGGGCACGCGACGCCGCGGCGACCGTCACGGCGTCGTCGGCGTCGGGCGTCACGACCATGACCCGCGCCACAGCGGGCTTCTGCTCGTCCGAGCGGTAGCGCGTGAACGCGTACGCGCCGAGTGCCGCGCCCTCGAGCACGGCGGCGGCGTGCACACCGGTCGACGGGAGCGCCAGCGCGACGTCCGCGGTGCCCGCGAGCGTGCGGACCGCGGTGCCGGCGGCACGGCGCAGCGCCTCGGCGTCGTCCGCGTCGCGGCCCACGCCGACGAGGAGGACGACACCCGCGGCGACACCGGCCGGCGCGGGGACGCGCAGCGTCTGGCCCGCGGCGCCGGTGGCGCCCAGGGGCTCGAGGAGCGCCGTCAGCGGCTCCAGCTCGGGCGCGGTCGTGCCGGCCAGGCGCGGACCGTCGTCCGTCGGGACGACGCCGACGACGAGCACGTCGGTCGGTGCGGTGTCGGTGGGAAGGGTGGGGGAGAGGATCAGCTCTGTCACGCGCTCGATGCTATCCCCGGCCGGGTCGCAGGCCTGCGGCCGGTAGGCTTGCGGCCCGTGACCGTCCCCCTCACCGTGCTCGTGGCCGTCGCCGCGCTGGCGCTCGCGGGCTGGGCGGGATGGTTCGTCGCGAAGGACCGCGCGGTGATCCTGCGCCAGCTGTTCGGCGCCGCGGTCGTCGAGGGTCTGCTCGTGGTCCAGGGCGTGGTCGCGGGCGTGCTGCTCGCGACGGGCACCACGACCGGGTCGCCCGGCCTCTTCTGGGGCTACGTGCTCGCGTCGCTCGTGATCCTGCCGTTCGCCGCGCTGCTCGCCTTCGCCGAGCGGACCCGCTGGAGCTCGGTCGTGCTGCTCGCCGCGGCGATCACGATCGTGTTCCTCCAGCTCCGCCTGGTGCAGGTGTGGCAGACGTGACGCACCCCCACCGCCGTCCAGGAAGGACACGACATGCCACCCGTCCCCGGTGAGACGCGCAGCGGCCCCGGCCGCCTGCTCGTCGGCGTCTACGGGGTGCTCGCGCTCGCCGCGACCGCCCGTGCCGGCTACCAGCTCGCGACGCACGGCAGCGAGGCGCCGCTCGCGTACGCCCTGTCGCTGTTCGCGGGCGTCGTCTACGTCGTGGCGACGGTGGCGCTGTGGCGCGGCGGCGCGTGGCGGCCGGTCGCGTGGGCCGCCTGCTCGGTCGAGCTCGTGGGTGTGCTCGCCGTCGGGACGGCGTCGCTGGTCGACCCGGACGCGTTCCCCGACGCGACGGTCTGGTCCGGCTTCGGGCAGGGGTACGGGTACGTGCCGCTCGTGCTCCCGTTCGTGGGCCTGTGGTGGCTGTGGCACACGCGCCCGGCACCGGTAGCTCGAGACACGCAGGAGGACGCATGAAGGTCTACCCGTTCCTGTTCCAGCACGGCTTCCGCCGGATGGACCCGGAGGCAGCGCACCACCTTGCGTTCCCCGTGATCGGGCTGCTGGGCCGGACACCCGGTGCGCGCGGCCTCGCCCGGCGCGTGCTGGCGCCGTTCGCGGAGACGACGACCCGCGGTCCGGGGTCGGTGCAGGTGCTGGGGCGGTCGTTCCCGGCGCCGCTGGGCCTCGCGGGCGGGTTCGACAAGGACGCGAAGGCCGCCCGCGGCCTCGCGACGATCGGGTTCTCGTTCGTCGAGATCGGGACGGTGACGGCGCACGCGCAGCCCGGCAACGAGAAGCCGCGCCTGTGGCGCGAGCTGGACGTGCGGGGCATCCGCAACCGGATGGGCTTCAACAACGAGGGCGCGGCGGCGGCGGCGGACCGGCTCGCCCGGCTGCGTCGGACCTCGGGCGGCCGCGCGGTCCTCGTGGGCGCGAACATCGGCAAGACGAAGGTGACGGCGCCCGAGGACGCGGCGGAAGACTACGCCACGAGCGCGCGCCTGCTGGCGCCGCACGCCGACTACCTCGTGGTCAACGTGTCGTCCCCGAACACGCCGGGCCTGCGCGACCTCCAGTCGGTCGACGCGCTGCGCCCCATCCTGGAGGCGGTGCGCGAGGCGGCGGACGAGGCCACCCGTGCCGCGCGGATCGCCCGGATCCCCCTCCTGGTCAAGATCGCACCGGACCTCGCCGACGACGACGTGGACGCCGTCGCGGACCTCGCTCTCGACCTCGGGCTCGACGGGATGGTCGCCGTCAACACGACGATCGGGCACGACCGGGGCCCCGGTGGGCTGTCCGGGCCCCCGCTGCTGCCGCGCGGCGTCGAGGTCGTCCGGCGGTTGCGGGAGCGCCTCGGCCAAGGACCCGTCATCATCGGGGTCGGCGGCATCACGACCGTCGACGACGCGCGGGCGTACCTCGCGGCGGGCGCAGACCTGCTGCAGGGCTACACGGCCTTCATCTACGAGGGCCCGTTCTGGGCGTCGCGGATCAACCGTGCCCTGACGGCACGACCGAAGCAGCCGGTTGCCGAGCGCGCCGGTGAGGAGGGTGGCGCATGATCCGGCCGCAGTGGACCTGGCGGTTCGTGGGGGCGGACGGCGGCGACGTCGCCGAGCCCGCGAGCCCGCTCTTCACCAACCAGCACGACGCCGAGCTGTGGCTCGGGGAGATGTGGCGGGTCCTCGCCGCACAGGGCGTCGCGGTCGCGACGGTCCTGCACGACGGGGAGCCTGCGGCGCCCGCGGTCCCGCTCGAGATGCCCTGAGGCGGATGCTGCGAGGCCCGGGAGCCCTGCGGGCTACTCGGGGTAGACGCCGTGCTTCTTGTGGGCCGGCTTGGGCAGGCGCGCGCGCCGGATCTGGAAGGCGCGCAGCGAGGCGTACATGACGGTGCCCTTGCGGACCTCGCCGAACTTCGCCTTGAGGCGCTTGCGCAGCCCGCGCCACATCAAGAAGGTGTCGAAGATCGCGACGATCACGAGCGAGTACAGGGCCACGAGCGTGTACACGCTCGCGTAGGTCGACCCCCCGGCGAACAGCATCGTGACGAAGAGCACGAGCGCCACGGGGAGGAAGAACTCGCCGAGGTTCCAGCGGGCGTCGACGTGGTCGCGCACGTAGCGGCGGTCGGCGCCCTTGTCCTTGGCGGCGAGGTAGCGCTCGTCGCCGGCCTTCTGGCCCTGGTAGGCGCGGGCGCGGTCGGCGCGGGACTTGTCGCGCGCGTCGCGCGCCGCGGCCTTCCGGTCCGACGGCACGAGCGGGCGCTTGTTGGCGGCCTCGGCGTCGCGGCGCTTGGGTGTCGCCTTGCCCTTGCCGGCGCTGCCGGTGCTGACCGTGGAGTCGTCGACGACGACGTCCGGCTCCTGGGTCAGGGCCGGCGGCTTGTCGTTGTTCTTGCGGAGGAGTGCCACGTTCCCAGGGTAGTCGAGTCGCGGGGAGCCTCCGGCCGCGTGCCGTGCCCCGGGTGTGCCGGGACGGTGCCGGTCCTGTGCGCGCGGGACGTCGCGCCGTGCGCCGCTCCCGCCCGTCAGCGGGCGGCGACGTCGACCGACGACGCCCAGGCGTGCATCTCGGGCGCGAGGACGGGCTGGTCGACCGTGGTGCCGTGGTGCTCGGCGAGGAACGCGACCACGTCCGGTGCGGCGACGCGGGAGCCGTCGCGTGCCAGGAAGCGTCCGGCCACCCAGCCGCGCGCGGCCAGGTCGTCCCCGCGGTGGAACACCTGCTCGAGGTAGACGACGCGGTCGTCCCAGCCCACGAGCCGCGTCGTGATGGTGAAGCGTTCCCACAGCCGCAGCGACCGTCGGTACTTCATGGTCGACGCAGCGACCACGGGGTACCAGCCGCGCTCGCGCAACGCGCTCAGGGCGCCGAGGTCGGCGAGGTAGTTCGACCGGGCGACGTCCATCATCTGCAGGTACGTGCCGTTGTTGACGTGCCGGTAGAAGTCGAGGTCGCCCGGGTGCACGCGCATCCGCGTGACGGACGGCCCGAGGACGGGGACGGACGGGTCCGGGCGACGTCCGCGCACGGACGCCCAGGTGAGCTGGAGCTGACGGGTCACGGGCTCGAGGCTACGTGCCTGCGACCCGCGGTACCGGACACCTGGGTCGGTCGGAGGCCGGTCGCAGGCCGGTCAGAGGCCGGGCAGCGCCAGCATCTGGTCGAGGGCCACACGGGCGAAGTGCGCGTCGTCGGGATCGACGACGATCTGGTTGACCGTCCGCCCGGCGACGAGCTGCTCCATCGTCCACACGAGGTGCGGCAGGTCGATGCGGTTCATGGTCGAGCAGAAGCAGACCGTCGAGTCCAGGTAGTGCACCGACAGCTCGGGGTGCTGCGCGGCCAGCCGCCGCACGAGGTTGAGCTCGGTGCCGATCGCCCAGCTCGAGCCGGGCTCGGCCGCGTCGAGCGCCTGGATGATGTACTCCGTCGAGCCCACCCTGTCGGCGGCCGTCACGACCTCGTGCTTGCACTCGGGGTGCACCATGACCGTCACGCCCGGCACCGCGGCACGGACGTCGGAGACGTTGCGCTCGGAGAACCGGCCGTGCACCGAGCAGTGCCCACGCCACAGGATCATCCGGGCGTCCCGGAGCTGCTGCTCGGACAGGCCGCCGAGCGGCTTGCGGGGGTCGTAGACGACGCACTCGTCGAGCGGGATGCCGAGCCGCAGCACCGCCGTGTTCCGTCCGAGGTGCTGGTCCGGCAGGAACAGGACCTTCTCGCCCTGCTCGAAGGCCCACCGCAGCGCGACGTCCGCGTTCGACGACGTGCAGACCGTCCCGCCGTGCCGCCCGGTGAACGCCTTGATCGCGGCGCTCGAGTTCATGTAGGTCACCGGGACGGTCCGGTCCGCGATGCCGAGGTCGGCGAGGGTGTCCCACGCGTCCTCGACCTGGTGGATCGCCGCCATGTCCGCCATCGAGCAGCCGGCCGCGAGGTCCGGCAGGACGACGCGCTGCGCGTCCGACGTCAGGATGTCGGCGGACTCCGCCATGAAGTGGACGCCGCAGAAGATGACGAACTCGGCGTCGGGACGTGCCGCCGCCTCGCGCGCGAGCTTGAACGAGTCGCCCGTGACGTCCGCGAAGCGGATCACCTCGTCGCGCTGGTAGTGGTGGCCGAGGACGAACGCCCGGTCGCCGAGAGCGTCGCGCGCCGCGCGGGCCCGCTCCACGAGGTCGGGGTCGCTCGCAGCGGGCAGCGCGCCCGCGCACTCGACGCCGCGCTCGGAGGCGAGGTCGCGGCCCTGACCCAGCAGGAGGAGGGGGGAGGCGGCCGGCTCGACGAACGTGTCCAGGAGTGAGCTCACCGCTGGATCATCGCACGACGGGCGTACGCTGGGCAGGGACGTCCGGACGTCGTCGGGCCGCGTGAGGACCTGGTGGGAACACCACGGTGCCGTTCCACGTTGGAACCGGTGGCCGCCACGGGCGGTCCGTCTGACGTGCACGACGAGCAACGGGGCGCGAGCCCACCCGAGCAGCGGGAGCCAACACATGAGCGAGACCACCGAGGTCGCCACCCACGGCGTCAACCTGACCGACTTCGCCGCGGACAAGGTCCGCAGCCTCCTCGAGCAGGAGGGCCGTGACGACCTGCGCCTCCGGGTCGCCGTGCAGCCCGGCGGCTGCTCGGGCCTGATCTACCAGCTGTACTTCGACGAGCGCGTGCTCGACGGCGACGCGCTGCGCGACTACGACGGCGTCGAGGTCGTCGTGGACAAGATGAGCGTCCCCTACCTCGACGGCGCGACGATCGACTTCGCCGACACGATCGAGAAGCAGGGCTTCACGATCGACAACCCGAACGCGGGCAGCGCCTGCGCGTGCGGCGGCTCCTTCAGCTGAGCCTGCTCGCAGCACACCCGCCGGCGCACGACCGCCGGCACGCGACGCCGCGGACGAGCGGAACGTCAGGGTCCTACCCGGACCGTGACGCGCCACTCGTCCGCGGCGTCGTCGTCCCCGGTCCGAGCGTCGACGTCGACGAGCCGGTGGCCGCGCATCCGGGCCCACGCGGGGACGTCGAGGGCGGCCGCGGGGTCGGTCGACCACACCTGGAGCAGGGTCCCGGGCGCGGCGTCGCGCGCGGCTGCGGCCAGCCGGACGACCGGCAGCGGGCAGCGCAGCCCGCGGGCGTCCACCACGGCGGGCGCCTCGTCCGCGCTCACAGGCCGTCCGCCCCGAGCGTGCTGCGCACGCGCGCGACCGCACCGGGGAGCACCGCCAGGAACCGGTCGACGTCGTCGCGGTCGACCTCCCGGCCGAGCACGACCCGCACGTTCCCGTGCGTGAGCACACCCATCGCCGCGAGCACGTGCGACGGCTCGAGCGCCCCGGACGTGCACGCCGACCCCGACCCGACCGCGAACCCCGCCCGGTCGAGCTCGGTGAGGAGAGCCTCCCCGTCGACGTAGAGGCACGAGAACGTCAGGACGTGGGGGAGCCGGTCGTCCGGGTCGCCGACCACCTCGACGTCCGGGACCCGGGCGACGACCTCGCGCCGCAGGTGCTCGACGAGCTCGCGGCGCCTCGCGTCCTGCGCCGCGCGGTCCGCCTCGACGGCCTGGAGCGACGCCGCGGCGGCGAACGCCGCGGGCACCGGCACCCCGCCCGGGAACCAGCCGTCCTCGTCCTCGGGCCACGTCGGGCGCCAGCGCACGCCGCGGCGGACGACGAGCACCCCGGCGCCCGGCAGGCCGCCCCAGTCCGCGGGGTCGAGGGCGAGGACGTCCCAGGCGTCCCCGAGCGGGACGTGTCCGGCGGACGCGCCGGCGTCGACGAGCAGGGGCACGCCGACGGCGCGCGCGGCCGCGTGGACCTCGTCGACCGGCTGCAACGTGCCGACCTCGCCGTTGGCGTGCTGGAGGGCGGCCAGCGCGACGCCGTCCGTCCGGACGAGCGCGGCGAACCGTGCCGGGTCGGTCGCACCGGTGGTTCCGACGGGCGCGAGCACACGCTCGAGGCCGACGTGGTCGACCGCGTGCAGCACGGCGGCGCGCTCGACCGGGGCCAGGACGACGCGCGTCCCGACGCGCCGGCGCCCGGCGGCCACGGCGGCGACGGCCGCGTGCAGGGCCGCGGTGTGCGAGGGCGCGAGGTGCACCTCCTCGGTGCGGGCGCCGACGACCTCGGCCACCGCGGCGCGCGACGCGTCGAGCATCGCGCGCGCGCGCCGACCCTCGGCGCCGAGGCGTCGGGGGTCGGCCCAGCCGTCGGCGAGGGCCTGCGCGGACGCCTGCAGGGCGACGGGATGGGGTCGCGCGCTACCACCGGCGTCGAGCCAGGTCCGGGGCGTGGTGTCGGTCACACCGTCACCCTAGACGGGGCTCGCCCGTCGCCTCTCGCGCGTGGAGGAAGGGTATCGATCTGACAGATTTCACGACGTCGACAGCAAGAACGCCAAGACGGGCGGTTTCCCCGGGATCGTCCGACGTGCGAGGGCGATTTGCCCTCCTGTGCCCGCGGGCGCCGCGCGCTCGCACACCCGTTCGCGCGCTAGGCTGCGTGTGTCGAGAACGAAGGTCCTGCGGAGGAACGGTGAGCGACACCGGACCGGCCGCTGACGTGACGTGAAAGGCCCCCCTTGCACTCGCACACCCCCCGCCGCCGCACGCGGCAGCTGCTCACCGTGACGGCCCTCGCCGGCGCGGTGCTCCTGCTGACGTCCGGCTGCTCGAGCGACACCGTCAAACGAGGCTTCCTGCCCGGGTACGACGACGGCGGTCCCGTGACGAACCAGACCGACCGCATCACGCACCTGTGGAACGGTTCCTGGATCGCTGCGCTGGCCGTCGGCATCGTGACCTGGGGCCTGATGCTCTGGTGCATCGCGGCCTACCGCAAGCGCAAGGGCGACGAGGCCCTGCCTGTGCAGGTCCGGTACCACATGCCTCTCGAGATCATGTACACGGTCGTCCCGATCGTCATGGTGCTCGTCCTGTTCTTCTTCACGGACCGCGACGTCACCAAGATCCAGGACACCTCCGCGCCCGCCGACGTGAACATCTCCGTCGTCGCGAAGCAGTGGAGCTGGGACTTCAACTACCCGGACGCGAACGTCTACGAGGCGGGCGTGCACGCGCAGGACGTCGGTGGCATCACCAAGGACGACCTGGTCGACGGCGCACCCGGCACCGACAAGGCGTTCCCGACCCTGTGGCTCCCGGCAGGCGAGAACGTGAAGTTCACGCTGACGTCGCGCGACGTCGCCCACTCCTTCTGGGTCCCGGCGTTCCTCTACAAGGAGGACGCGATCCCGGGTCACCCGAACACCTTCGAGTTCAAGCCGCTGCGCGAGGGCACGTACGCCGGCAAGTGCGCCGAGCTCTGCGGCGAGTGGCACTCGAGCATGCTCTTCAACGTGAAGGTCGTGTCGCCGGACGAGTTCGACAAGCACATGGCCGACCTCAAGGCCCAGGGCAACGAGGGTCAGCTGTCCGACGAGTACAACCGCGACGAGAACGCGGCCGAGTCGGCGCCGACGGAAAGCGAGACGCACTGATGGCCGCCCAAGCCGAGACGATCCCCGGGCTGGCGACGAACCGTCAGAGCCTCGGGCGCACCGTCATCAAGTGGATCACCTCGACCGACCACAAGACGATCGGGTACCTGTACCTCATCTCGTCGTTCGTGTTCTTCCTCATCGGTGGCGTGCTGGCGCTGCTGATCCGCGCCGAGCTCTTCGAGCCCGGGCTGCAGGTCGTGCAGAGCCGTGAGCAGTACAACCAGCTCTTCACGATGCACGGCACGATCATGCTGCTCATGTTCGCGACCCCGCTGTTCGCGGGCTTCACGAACGTGATCATGCCGCTGCAGATCGGCGCCCCCGACGTCGCGTTCCCGCGTCTGAACATGGTGGCGTACTGGTTCTACCTGTTCGGCTCCACGATCGCGGTCGCCGGCTTCCTCACCCCGCAGGGTGCGGCGTCGTTCGGGTGGACGGCGTACGCGCCGCTGTCGGACACGACGTTCTCGCCCGGCATGGGTGGCGACATGTGGGTCTTCGGGCTCGCGCTCTCCGGCTTCGGCACGATCCTCGGTGGCGTCAACTTCATCACCACGATCCTGACCATGCGCGCCCCCGGCATGACGATGTTCCGCATGCCGATCTTCACGTGGAACGCGCTCGTGACGAGCATCCTCGTGCTGATGGCCTTCCCGCCCCTCGCTGCCGCGCTCTTCGCGCTCGGTGCGGACCGACGGCTCGGCGCGCAGGTGTTCAACCCCGAGAACGGGGGAGCGGTGCTCTGGCAGCACCTCTTCTGGTTCTTCGGGCACCCCGAGGTCTACATCATCGCGCTGCCGTTCTTCGGCATCATCACCGAGATCCTGCCGGTGTTCAGCCGCAAGCCGGTGTTCGGCTACAAGGGCCTCGTGTACGCGACGATCGCCATCGCGGCGCTGTCCGTGACGGTGTGGGCGCACCACATGTACGTGACCGGCGCGGTCCTGCTGCCGTTCTTCTCGCTCATGACGATGTTCATCGCCGTCCCGACGGGCGTGAAGTTCTTCAACTGGATCGGCACGATGTGGCGAGGAAAGCTGACGTTCGACACGCCCATGCTGTGGGCGATCGGGTTCCTCGTGACCTTCCTCTTCGGTGGTCTGACCGGCATCATCCTGTCGAGCCCGGCGCTGGACTTCCACCTTTCCGACTCGTACTTCGTGGTGGCGCACTTCCACTACGTGGTGTTCGGGACCGTGGTCTTCGCGATGTTCGCGGGCTTCTACTTCTGGTGGCCCAAGATGACGGGTCGCATGCTCAACGAGCGGCTCGGTAAGTGGCACTTCTGGCTGCTGTTCATCGGGTTCCACACGACGTTCCTCGTGCAGCACTGGCTCGGCGTCATCGGCATGCCGCGCCGGTACGCGGACTACTCGCCGCAGGACGGGTTCACCTGGATGAACCAGCTCTCGACGATCGGGTCGTTCGTCCTCGCCGCGTCGATGCTGCCCTTCATGTGGAACGTCTACACGACGTGGCGCAACGCGCCCCGGGTGACCGTGGACGACCCGTGGGGCTACGGCATGTCGCTCGAGTGGGCGACGTCCTGCCCGCCTCCGCGCCACAACTTCACCTCGCTGCCGCGCATCCGCTCGGAGCGCCCCGCCTTCGACCTGCACCACCCCGAGGTCGCGGCGATGGACCACCCTGACGTCCACCCGAGCCCCGTGGCCCAGGTGTACGGCGAGGCGGACCGTCGCGGTCACGCGCAGGCTACGGCCGAGCGTGTGGCCGGGACGCAGCCCGAGAACGACCGTCGTGCGGCCGAGGGTGGCTCCGCCAACCTCACCGAGGAGGACAAGAAGTGAAGCTCGAGTCGAAGATCTTCCTGCTCGGCACCCCGTTCTTCATCCTCGCCGGTGTGGTCTACACCGTGTGGAGCGGTGGCGAGCCGGTCGGCACCGTCGGGATCTTCCTGGTCGCCGCGCTCGTCGCGATGATCGGCGGCTACCTCGCCCTCACGGCGCGTCGCATCGACCCGCGCCCGGAGGACAACCCGTTCGCCGAGATCGACGAGGGTGCGGGCGACCAGGGCGTGTACGCCCCCTGGAGCTGGTGGCCGCTCGCGATCAGCGTCTCCGCGGCGCTGACCTTCCTCGGCCTCGCGGTCGGCTGGTGGCTCGTCGGGATCGGTGTGACGCTCGGCATCATCTCGCTCATCGGGTGGGTCTTCGAGTACTCGCGCGGTCAGCACGCGCACTGACTTCTCCGTGCGCTGACGCTCAGCAGACGTCGTCCTCGCACACCGTCCCGGAACGGCCGGTCCACCTCGGTGGGCCGGCCGTTCTGTCGTTCCCGGCCGTCCCACGGACGGCCGGCCGTGCCCCGGGGCAACCCGCCATCGTCGTGGACCACCGCAGCGCGGAGAGGTTGGAGCCTGCAAGCCCTGCGTGCCCTGAGCCGTGTCGACAGGCTCCAAGGACGTGCCGCGCGCGCCACGCCGTGCCGTCCCTGGGCAGCTGGAGGCGCGTGGCGTCCGCGTGCGCCGACCGGAATGGCGAAGAGGGCCCCGCCCGGCGGAATGCCGGACGAGGCCCTCTTCGTTGGTGCGTGCGCGCCCCTCAGCGGTACTCACCCGCTGTGGCCGGCCGACGTCACGGGACGATGAGCCCCGCGGTCTGGGTGCGTGCGCGGTCGAAGCGTGCGCCCGCGTCGGCCCAGTTGACGATGTTCCACCAGGCGGTGACGTAGTCCGCGCGCACGTTCTGGTAGTCGAGGTAGTACGCGTGCTCCCAGACGTCGAGCACGACGATCGGGACGAGACCGAGAGCGATGTTGCCCTGCTGGTCGTAGAGCTGCACGATGATGAGCTTCTGGCCGATCGAGTCCCAGGCGAGGATGGACCAGCCCGAGCCCTGCACGCCCGCAGCCGTGGCCGCGAAGTGCTTCTTGAACGCCTCGAAGGAGCCGAAGTCCTCGTCGATCGCCGCGGCGAGGTCACCCGCCGGCTCGCCGCCCTCGGGGGAGAGGTTCTGCCAGAACACCGAGTGGTTGACGTGGCCACCCAGGTTGAACGCCAGGTTCTTCTCGTGCAGGTTGACGGCCGCCAGGTCGCCGGCCTCGCGCGCCTCGGCGAGCTTCTCGAGGGCGGTGTTGGCCCCCGTGACGTACGCCTGGTGGTGCTTGTCGTGGTGGAGCTCCATGATCCGACCCGACACGTGCGGCTCGAGCGCCGCGTAGTCGTAGGGGAGCTCGGGCAGGGTGTAGACAGCCATGCTTTCCTTACCTCCTATGTGGTGAGGCCCGCCCGCACGACCGTCCGACGCGAGGTCGGGCGGAGGTGGGGGCGGGCCATGTACCTACTCTGCGGGGAAGTCAGTGCGCTCGCTCGCCGGCGTCCGTCGAGTGGACGGACGTCACGGCAGCGTGCTCCTCGCCCCCGGGCAGGGCGTCGTGCTCGCCGTGCGAGTGCGCGGCGGAGAGCTCGGCCGGGGTGACCGGCTCGACGCGGTCCTCGTAGAAGAACCGCGAGAGGCGGGCCCAGCGCTTCGCGCTCTTGTACTTGCGGTCCTTGGTGCCCTTCGGGCCCGTCGGGGCAGGAAGCTCGAGGGGCTTGTTCGCCGTGTAGCTGACGCGCACCCACCGCTCCTGCTCGTCGAGCGGCCGGTGCACCTCGATGTACTCGCCGGACGCGAACCGGACGATGCGACCCGTCTCGTGGCCGTGGAGGACCAGCTCGCGGTCCTTGCGCTGCAGTCCGAGGCAGATGCGCCGGGTGACCCAGAACGCGAACCACGGACCCACGAAGATCAGCACGCGGAAGATCCAGGTGATCTCGTTGATCGACAGCCGGAAGTGCGTGGCGATGAGGTCGTTCGACCCGGCGAACGCCAGGACGACGAACGCGGTGAGGAACGCGACCCCGAGTCCCGTGCGGGTGGGGACGTTGCGCGGACGGTCGAGCAGGTGGTGCTCCTCCGTGTCGCCCTTCACCTTGGCCTCGATGAACGGGTACAGGGCGAGGAACGTGAAGAGGATGCCCGGCACGACGACCGCGGGGACCAGGACGTTGAGCGACCACGTGTAGTCGCCCCACGACACGAACTCCGCCTGCCCCGGCATGAGTCGCAGCGAACCCTCGAGGAACAGCATGTACCAGTCCGGCTGGGCACCGGCGGACACGGGGGAGGGGTCGAACGGACCGTAGTTCCAGATGGCGTTGATCGTCATCGTCGCGCCCATGAGCGTGAGGACGGCGAACACCACGAAGAAGAAGCCACCGGCCTTGGCGGCGTACACCGGGAACACCGGGTAGCCGACGACGTTCATCTCCTTGCGGCCACCACCCGGGTACTGGGTGTGCTTGTGCACCACGACGAACATCAGGTGCAGCCCGATGAGGGCCAGGATGATCGCCGGGATCAGCAGGATGTGCAGCGTGAACAGGCGCGGGATGATCTGGTCGCCCGGGAACTCGCCACCGAAGATGAAGTAGCTCATGTACGAGCCGATGATCGGGATCGACTTCACGACGCCGTTGGCGATCGCGATGCCGTTGCCCGACAGGACGTCGTCCGGGAGCGAGTAGCCCGTGAAGCCGGCGAGCAGGCTCAGGACCATGAGCGAGAAGCCCACGAGCCAGTTGAGCTCGCGAGGCTTGCGGAACGCACCCGTGAAGAACACGCGCATCATGTGCGTCACGAGGGACGCCACGAAGACGAGGGCCGCCCAGTGGTGGATCTGCCGCATGAGCAGGCCGCCGCGGACGTCGAACGAGATGTGCAGCGTCGACTTGAACGCGTCCGACATCAGGAGACCGTTCATGGTCTCCGGGTGACCGTCGTACACCGACAGGCTCATGCTGGGGACGAAGAACATCGTCAGGAACGTGCCGGTGATGAGCAGGACGACGAACGAGTAGAGCGCGACCTCGCCCAGCAGGAACGACCAGTGGTCGGGGAAGATCTTGCGGGCGAACTCCTTGACGGCGTGCCCGACGCCCGTGCGCTGGTCGAGGTAGTCGGCCGACTTGCCGACCAGGGTCGTCGGCTCCGGGTTCAGCGTGGTGGTCACTTGAGGCGCTCCCAGTAGCTCGGGCCGACGGGCTCGTCGAAGCCGTCGCGCGCGACGAGATAGCCGTCGGCGTCGACAGTGATCGGCAGCTGCGGCAGCGGTCGCTTGGCAGGACCGAAGACGACCTTGGCGCCGTGCGCGACGTCGAAGGTCGACTGGTGGCAGGGGCACAGCAGGTGGTGCGTCTGCTGCTCGTAGAGGGCCACGGGGCAGCCCACGTGCGTGCAGATCTTCGAGAACGCGACGATGCCGTCGTAGTCCCAGCCGGCCTGCTTGGCCGGCGGGTTGAGGTCACGCGGGTCGAGGCGGACCATCAGCACGACGGCCTTGGCCTTCTCGGTGATCCACTCGTCGGTGGTGCGGTACTCCTCGGTGACCTCCGGGATGACGTGCACAGCAGACCCGAGGGTGACGTCGGACGCCTTGATCGGACGGCCCGTGGGGTCGTACGTCAGGCGGGTGCCCTTCTTCCAGAGCGTGTCGCGGAACTTGCTGACGTCCCAGTCGCCACCGACCGAGCTGATGAGCGGCACGGCGATGGTCAGCGGGAACAGCGCGAGCGCCGAGACGACGACACCCTTGAGCACGCCGCGTCGGCCGATGCCCGAGTCCTTGATGCCGTCCTGGAGCTTCTTGACGGCGATCTCGCGCGTCTCACCCGTCGTGCGGGCCTGGTGACGCTCCTCCACCATCTCGTGGTCGTTCATGAGCGTCTTGGCCCAGTGGATGGCGCCGATGCCGATGCCGGCGAGCGCGAAGAAGATCGCGATGCCGAGCGTCAGGGTCGAGGTGCGGACGCCGCCGGTGGTGCCGTCGGGACGGACCGCGAAGTACGCCCAGAGGGCGACGATCGTGCCGATGACCGACAGCAGGAAGAGGACGACGACCTGGCGCTCGGCGCGCTTGTCCGCCTTCGGGTCGATGTCCGCCTGGCGCGGACGGTGCGACGGCAGGCCCGGGTCGGAGAACTTCTCCGGGTGCTCCGCGTCGGGGTGGACGGTGACGTCCGTCTTGCTCTCGCTCACGAGGACTTCGCTCCGATCCACACCGCGGCGCCCACGAGGAGGCCGATTCCGACGATCCAGGCCCAGATGCCCTCCGAGACGGCGCCGAGCGACCCGAGGGTCGCGCCGCCGGGCGAGCCGTCACGCTGGGCGACGAGGTACGCGATGACGTCGCGCTTCTCGTCGGGGGTGATGTTGGCGTCGTTGAACACCGGCATGGACTGCGGGCCGGTGAGCATCGCCTGGTAGATGTTGCGCGGCGACGTCTTGAACAGGGACGGCGCGTACTTGCCCTCGGAGAGGGCGCCGCCGGCGCCGACCGCGTTGTGGCACATGGCGCAGTTGGTGCGGAAGATGTCCGCCCCGGTCGCCGGGTTGCCCTTCGCGGGGTCGACCTGCTCGTCGGTCGGGATGGCCGGCCCGGCACCCAGCGAGGCGACGTACGCGGCCAGCGCCGCGGTCTCGTCGTCGTCGAACTGGCGGGGCTTGACCTGGGCCTGCGGTCCGTTGATCTCGGCGGGCATGCGGCCCGTCGACACCTGGAAGTCCACGGACGCGGCACCGACGCCGATGAGCGACGGCGCGGTCTCGGTGCCCTGGGCGTCGAGCCCGTGACAGGTGGCGCAGTTGGCCTGGAACAGCTTCTTGCCGGTCTCGATGTCCTGCGTGCTGGCGGTGTCCGCTCGCGCCTGGCTCGGCGCGAGGACGGCATAGACGCCGCCAGTGACCAGCAGCGCCAGCAGCAGCAGCACGACCGGTGCGGACCGGTGGTGCCTGCGGGCGGCGAGTGCCTTCACGGGTGATCCTCGTCTCGCGGTGGGGGGATGTTCGGGTTGTCGTGCGGCGCCATTGCCGCGAGGGGTGCGCTGGGAGCGCGTCGCGTCAACGCAGCAGGTAGATGATGCTGAACAGCGCCACCCACACCACGTCGACGAAGTGCCAGTAGTACGAGATGACGATGGCCGACGTCGCCTCGTGATGGCCGAACCGCTTCGCGGAGAACGTGCGGCCCAGCAGGAACAGGAAGGCGAAGAGTCCGCCGAGGACGTGGAGGCCGTGGAAGCCGGTCGCCAGGTAGAACACCGAGCCGTAGGCGCTCGAGTGGATCGACAGACCCTGCTCGACGAGGTCGGCGTACTCGGTGACCTGCCCGGCGATGAAGAGGCCACCCATGATGTAGGTGACGGTCATCCACTCGACCATGCCCCAGCGCTTGACGTTCCACAGCGAGCCGGTGCGGCGGGCGCGGAAGTGCTCGGCGGCGTGGGTACCGGCCTGGCAGGTGAAGGACGAGAGCACGAGGATCGTCGTGTTCACGGCGGAGAAGGGCACGTTGAGCTTGTCCGACTGTGCGGCCCACTCGCTCGCCGGCATCACCGACTTGACGGTGAAGTACATGGCGAAGAGGCCGGCGAAGAACATGAGCTCGCTCGCGAGCCAGACGATCGTCCCCACCTGGACAGGGTTGGGACGGTTCACGCTGACGTGAGGGCGGGGGGCAGCCGTTGCGGTCGACACGCGAACATTATTGCCGACCGAGGGCGGGTCGTGGTCACTGAGCGGGCCTTCCCGGCCTGTCGAATGTCACACTTCCTTCATATTCTGCGACTCCTTCGTGCATCTTCTGACGGAACTCGCGAAGGTGTCACCAAACGAGGACGTTCTCGACCGCCCGGCCGCGGCCCCGTGTCCGTATCGCGAGCGAGTGCCGCCGCCGCGGGACGGCCCTGCCATGATGGGGCGGTCTGCGGCGAAGCCGTCGCCGCGCCCGTCGCGAGGAGTCGGTGTGAGCGTGCCGCCCGTCCCCCCTGTCCCCGGCCGCCCCCAGGCGGCCCCGGCGATCGCGGACCCCACCTGGCCCGATCTCCTCACCGCTCTCGTCGCGCGCCAGGACCTGACCACCGCCCAGACCGCGTGGGTCATGGAACAGGTCATGACCGGGACCGTCTCGCCCGTCCGCCTCGCGAGCTTCCTCGTCGCCCTGCGCGCCAAGGGCGAGACGGTCGACGAGCTGGCCGGCCTGGCGGACACGATGCTCGCGCACGCGCACCGGTTCTCGGTCGCGGGCCCGTCCGTCGACATCGTCGGGACCGGGGGCGACCGCGCCCACACCGTCAACATCTCGACCATGGCTGCCGTCGTGCTGGCGGGCGCCGGCGTGCGGGTCGTCAAGCATGGCAACCGTGCCGCCTCGTCGTCGTCGGGATCGGCCGACGTGCTGGAAGCCCTCGGCATCCGGCTCGACCAGCCGGCCGAGCGCGTCGCGGAGCTCGCCGACGAGGTCGGGATCACCTTCTGCTTCGCGCAGGTCTTCCACCCGGGCTTCCGGCACTCCGCCGTCGCGCGCTCCGAGCTGGCGATCGCGACCGCGTTCAACTTCCTCGGACCGCTGACGAACCCGGCCCAGCCGCGCGCCACCGCCATCGGCGTCGCCGACGCCCGGATGGCCGGGCTGATGGCGGGCGTGCTCGCGGGCCGCGGCACGTCCGCCCTGCTGTTCCGCGGCGAGGACGGGCTCGACGAGCTCGCCGCGACGGCACCCTCGCGCATCTGGGAGGTGCGCGACGGCGTCGTCACGGAGTCCGTGCTGGACGCCGTCGCCGACCTGGGTCTGCCCCGGGTCACGGTCGAGGACCTGCGCGGCGCCGACGCCGCCTACAACGCCGGCGTGGCGCGCGACGTCCTGGCCGGCGCGGTCGGTCCCGTGCGCGAGACCGTCCTGCTCAACGCCGCCGCCGCGCTCGTCGCCGACGGCACCCGGCCGGGCACCGCGGAGGGCTCGCTCGCCGAGCGTCTCACCGCGGGCATCGAGATCGCCGTGCACAGCGTCGACTCGGGCGCGGCCACCGCGGCGCTCGGGCGGTGGGTCGCGGCGTCGCAGCGCTGAGCCGCGCCCGGTCGCACCGGGTCGGGTCGGGCTGAGTCGGGCCGGGTCAGTCCTCGAGCCCGATCGCGAACGCCTGGTCGAGCTGCGCGGGCGAGTAGGCCCGGAACGCGAGCAGCGTCTCGGTGCGCACCACGCCGCGCACCTTCGAGATGCCGTCGGCGATGACGTCCGCGAACCGGTCGTGGTCGGTGACCCGGACGATCGCGACGAGGTCGGCCCGACCGGTCACGGAGTAGACCTCGCTCACGCCGGCGAGCCCGGCGAGCGTCGCCGCCACCTCCGGGATCACGTCGGGGGCGGTGTCGATGAGCACGATCGCGGTCAGCATGGTGCGGTCTCCGAGGTCTGGGACGGTTCGTTCCGGTCGGCCCGATCGTAGGCCGCGACGCGGACGGCTGCGCGAGCGAGGTGCCGGTCGGGCGAGCCGGCGCCGACCGGGCACGACAGCGGGTCGGTCACCTCGACGAGCCGCACGTCGGCCTGGTCCAGCCACGCCAGCACGATCTCGGCCTCGTGCGGGTGGCACGCGGGCGCCGGAGCGTGCGGCGCGTCGACGTGCTCGGCGACGGCCACGAGCGTGCGGACCGCGCGCACGGGATCCTCGCCCGGACGCGTGGTGCACGTGGCCGCGAGCCGCGCGTGCCGGACGACGACGAGCTCCCACCCGCCCGGGACCGGCCGGGCGGCGACGAGCTCGCGACAGCGGGCGAGCGCGCCGACCCGGACCGTGCGGTGCGCCCCCGCGAGGAACGCCTCGAGCCGCGCGGCGACGTCCTGCGCCTGCTCGTAGCGCTCGTCCGCGGACAGCACGGCGAGGCGCTCAGACAGCGCGTCGACCACGGGGGAGGGGTCGACCACGAGGGCGTCGCGCACCCGGCCGACGACGGCGTCGTACTCCGCGCGCACCGCGGAGCCGGTGTCCACGCACGGCCCGGCGCAGCGGCCGAGGTCGAGCAGCACGCACGACGACGCTCCCGGGCCGGCCGTGGCGGGCAGGCGGCGCGCGCACTGCCGCAGCGGGAGGGCCTCGTGGACGGCGTCGACGGCGGCGAGCGCCTGCGAGCGCGAGGCGAACGGCCCGACGTGCGCCTCGGTGCGGCCGTCGCTCTCGGGGCGGACCTCGCGCACGACCGACAGGCGGGGGAACGGCTCGCTGGTGAGCCGGACCCAGGTCATCCGCTCGGGGTGGCGCGAGCGCCGGTTGTACCGCGGCTCGTGCTGGGCGATGAGCCGCAGCTCGCGGACCTGCGCCTCGAGGGTGGTGCCGCACGGCACGACGGACACGGACGACGCGATGCGGACCATCTCGGTGATGCGCCGCCGCTTCTCGGCCGCGGTGAAGTACTGCCGGACTCGCTTGCGGACGTTCGTGGACGTGCCGACGTACAGCACCTCGCCGTCCGGAGCGTGGAACAGGTAGACGCCGGGCCCCTCGGGCAGCCCGTCGGCGAGGTGCCGCTTGCGCCGGACCTCGACGGGCACGGGGTCGGTGGCGTTCGCGAGGTCCTCGAGATGGGTGACACCGAAGGCGGCGTGCCGCTCGAGCAGCGCGTGCAGCACGTCGACGGTGGCGCGGGCGTCGGCCAGCGCCCGGTGCTCGGGCGTCACGGTGGCCCGGAAGAGGGCGGCGAGCGTCGACAGCTTGTGGTTGGGCGCCTCCTCGCGCGTCACCACGCGGCGCGCCAGCGGCACCGTGTCGACCACCTGGAAACCCGGCCACGCGTACCCGTGCGCTCGAGCGGCGGCCTTGAGGAACCCGACGTCGAACGGGGCGTTGTGCGCCACGAGGACGCTGCCGCGCGCGAACTCCAGGAACGCCGGCAGGACGGCCTCGATCCGCGGAGCGCCCTGCACCATCGCCGTCGTGATCCCCGTGAGCCGGGCGATGAACGCCGGCACGGGCCGCCCGGGGTCGACCAGGGTCTGGAACTCGCCGAGGATCTCCCCGCCGCGGACCTTGACAGCGCCGATCTCGGTGATGCCGCTGTCGCCGACCGCCGCTCCCGTGGTCTCCAGGTCCACGACGACGAACGTCACGTCGGCCAGCGGGGTGCCGAGGTCGTCGAGGGTGGGCTGGTAGCTCGTCGGGACCATCGGCATGACGGGCACGCTAGGCGGCGCCACCCACACGGCTCCCGCGCGCGGCCGCGTCGGCGGCCGGGTCAGAGGCCGTGCTGCGACGCGTCGCCGTAGAGCGCGTCCACCTCGGCCGCGAAGTCGCGCAGCACGAGCGCACGCTTCACCTTGAGCGACGGGGTGAGGTACTCGTTCTCGATCGTGAAGTCGGTCGTCAGCACGCGGGTCTTGCGGATCGACTCGGCGCGTGAGACCGCCTCGTTCGCCCGGTCGACGGCCGCCTGGAGCGACGCGAGGACCGCGGGGTCGGTCGCGGCCTGCTCGACGGTCAGCCCGGGGCGGCCGTGCGCGGCGCACCACGCGGGCAGGGACTCGGGGTCGAGCGTGATGAGTGCGCCGACGAACGGTCGGCCGTCGCCGACCACCACGCACTGGCTCACGAGCGCGTGCGCTCGCACCCGGTCCTCGAGGACGGCCGGGGCGACGTTCTTGCCGCCCGCGGTCACGATGATCTCCTTCTTGCGGCCCGTGATGCGGAGGAGGCCGTCCGCGTCGAGCGAGCCCAGGTCGCCGGTGCGGAACCAGCCGTCGTCGAACGCCTCGGCGGTGGCCTGCGGGTTCTGGTGGTACCCGCTGAACACGCCCACGCCCCGGACGAGGATCTCCCCGTCGTCGTCGACGCGCACCGCCGTGCCCGGCAGGGGCGGTCCCACCGTGCCGACGACCACGTGGTCGGGCACGTTGACAGACAGCGGCGCGGTGGTCTCGGTGAGGCCGTACCCCTCCAGGACGGTCACGCCGACGCTGCGGTAGAAGTGGCTGAGCCGCTCGCCGAGCGGCGCGCCGCCCGAGATCGCCCACCGGTTCTGCCCGCCGAGCACGGCACGCAGCCGGCCGAGCACCAGCCGGTCGGCGACGCCGTGTCGCGCCTTCAGCACGACGCCGGGGCCACCCGGCGTGTCGAGCGCGCGCGACCACGCGATCCCGGTTGCGACGGCCCAGTGGAAGACGCGGCGCTTGGCGCGCCCGCCGAGGGCCGCTGTCTGCTCCGCGGAGTTGTAGACCTTCTCGAACACGCGCGGCACGGCGAGCAGGAACGTCGGACGGAACGTGCCGAGGTCCTCGACGAGCGTGCCGGCACCCGGGGCGTGGCCCAGCACGGCGCCCGCGGGGAGCACCACGACGGCGATGAACCGGGCGAACACGTGCGCCATGGGCATGAAGAGCAGGGTGCGCGAGCCCGGGCCGAGGACCTCGTGCATGCGTGCCGCCGCGTTGAGGCACAGCTCGACGAAGTTGCCGTGGGTGAGCTCGGCGCCCTTGGGGCGCCCGGTCGTGCCCGACGTGTAGATCACCGTGGCGAGCGTCGACGTGCGCGCGAGGGCCGACCGTCCCGGGATCTCGTCGCCCGGGACGTCGGTGCCGTCGGCGACGAGCTGGTCGAGCGCGCCGTCGGCGAGCACGAGGACGTCGTCGAGCGCGGGCGCGTCGAAGCGGGCCGCGTCGGCGGTCGCGGCCATGGCGGCGTCCTCGACGACCAGGAGCCGGACGCCGGCGTCCGAGAGGATCCAGGCGACCTGCTCCGCGCTCGACGTCTCGTAGAGCGGGACGGGGACGAGCGCGGCGGCCCAGCAAGCCCAGTCGAGGATCGACCACTCGAGGGACGTGTGCGCCATGACGCCCACCCGGTCGCCGGGGGCGAGGCCGCGCGCGACCAGGCCCTTCGCGACGGCGTCCGCCCGCTCCTTGACCTGGCGTGCGCTCAGGGCCTGCCACGTGCCGTCGGGGAGCTTCTGCTCGAACAGCGGACCGTCGGGGTCACGCTCCGCACGGTCGGCGAGGAACCGGTTAAGGTTCATCGACGGGTCGACGTCGACCAGCGGTCGTGTCTCGGACTCCTGCACGGGCACTCCATCGTCGAGAGCAAGCGGGGCGCGCGGAAGTCTACCGACGCACGGCGCGTCGGCCACGAAGACCCCCCCCGTGGACCGACCCGCAGGGACCGCTGCGCGCGTCGCCGCCCGTCGCCCACACGACCCGCGTCCGGCTCGCTCGCCGGACCGCACCGCACACGTAAGGACGGACCATGCACGCAGTCGGCGTCGACATCGGTGGCACCAAGATCGCGGCCGGGGTGGTGGACGAGGAGGGACGCATCCTCGCCAAGACCCGCCGTTCGACGTCCCCGGACGACGTCGCGAGCATCGACCGCGCGATCGCCGAGGTGTACGAGGAGTTCTCGGAGCAGTACGCGGTCGGCGCCGTCGGCGTCGCCGCCGCGGGCTTCGTGAGCACGGATCGCAACACGGTGCTGTTCGCGCCGAACATCGCGTGGCGCGACCACGCGATCGGCGACGCGGTGCGCGGGCTCGTCGGTGCCGACGTGCGCGTCGTGGTCGAGAACGACGCGAACGCCGCGGGCTGGGCCGAGTTCCGGTTCGGCGCGGGCCGTGACGCCGCCGACATGCTGATGCTCACGATCGGCACGGGTCTGGGCGGCGCGGTCGTCACGGACGGCAAGCTCGTGCGCGGCCGCTGGGGCTTCGCCGCCGAGGTCGGCCACGTGCGCGTCGTGCCGGACGGCCACGTGTGCGGGTGCGGCCACAACGGCTGCTGGGAGCAGTACGCGTCCGGCTCGGCGCTGGTGCGCGAGGCGCGGGCCGCGGCCGTGGCCGACCCCGCCCGTGCGGCCGACCTGCTGCGTCGCGCCGGGGGCGACCCGCACGCCGTGAGCGGTCCGGACGTGACAGCCGCGGCGGAGGCCGGCGACGAGCTCGCCCGGGCGCTCATCGCGGAGCTGGGCCGCTGGATCGGCGAGGGCGCCGCGTCGATGGCGGCGGTGCTCG
This sequence comes from Luteimicrobium subarcticum, assembly GCF_002798015.1. GTDB lineage: Bacteria > Actinomycetota > Actinomycetes > Actinomycetales > Cellulomonadaceae > Luteimicrobium > Luteimicrobium subarcticum. The sequence continues at coordinate 314,202 of NZ_PGTZ01000008.1, forward strand.
ACCCGGAGATCGTCGTGGTGGGCGGTGGCGTGGCCGACGCGGGCGACCTGCTGTTCCCCTCCGTGAACGCCGGCTTCCTGGCGCAGCTCTCGGCGCGCGGGCACCGGCCGGAGGCGCCGATCGTCGGGGCGACGCTCGGCAACGACGCGGGCATCGTCGGCGCGGCCGACCTTGCTCGTCAGGACTGACCAGCTCGTCAGGGCTGACCCGCTCGTCAGGCCCGGGTGCCGTCAGACGACGGCGCCCGGGCCGTCGTCGTCCTGGCGTTCGTGCGGCATGCGCCACACCAGCACCGCGATGCCGGCGAGGAACAGCACGCCACCGATCGCGCCGACCAGCCGCGGGAACGGGCGCACGACGAGCAGCAGCACGAACAGGACGGCGGGGACGCCCGCCACCGCGCCCCAGGCGAGGTTCTTGAGCGGGTCGCGTCCCAGGACGGGCGGCGGCTCGGGCGGCTGGTAGTGCGACTCCGCCTCTTCGAGCGCCTCGACCTCGTCGGACGCGGGCCAGTCCCGGGGGCCCGGCGTGCGGACCCACGGCGCGACGTCGAAGGTCCCCCACCCGGCGGACGGCGCACCGGGACCGGGACGGCCCTCGGCATCGTCGACGCTCCCGTCGACCTGGAGGTCGGCGACGAGCTCGTGCCAGCGTTCGTCGGCCCAGGCATCGGTCCACGTGGACTCGTCGTGCGCGTCGTCGCGCGGTGTCGGCGTGCCGTTGGGATCGGACATGGAACCACTCTAGAGTCGTCGGGACGTCGCGGAAGGGTCCGCGGCACCGGAAGGCGGACGACGTGTACTACTGGCTGCTCAAGAACGTGCTCGTGGGGCCGTTCCTGCGGCTCGCCTTTCGTCCGTGGTCGCGTGGGGCCGAGCACGTCCCGGCCGAGGGCCCCGCGATCCTCGCGAGCAACCACCTGGCCGTCATCGACTCGTTCGTGCTGCCGCTGACGATCCGCCGCAAGGTCCAGTTCCTCGGCAAGTCGGACTACTTCACGGGCTCCGGGTTCAAGGGCCGGCTCGTCGCGGGCTTCATGCGCGGCGTCGGAACCGTGCCCGTCGACCGCAGCGGCGGCCGGGCCGCGGAGGCGGCCCTGCTCACAGGCAAGCAGATCCTCGCCGGCGGTGACCTGCTGGGCATCTACCCGGAGGGCACGCGCAGCCCGGACGGCCGCCTGCACCGCGGCAAGACGGGCGTCGCCCGGCTCGCGATCGAGACCGGGGCGCCCGTGATCCCCGTCGCGATGGTCGGGACGGCCGAGGCGCAGCCGATCGGCCGCAAGGTGCCTCGGCCCGTCAAGATCGGGGTCGTCTACGGCGAGCCCCTGGACTTCTCGCGGTACCAGGGCATGGAGGACGACCGCTTCATCCTGCGGTCGGTGGCCGACGAGATCGTCTACGCGATCCTCGAGCTCTCGGGCCAGGAGTACGTCGACATCTACGCGGCGACGGCGAAGGCGCGGATCGCCCAGGGCTTCGCGGTCGACGCGGGCCAGGTGCACGCCCCGGCGGCCCCCGGTGGACGACCCGTCCCGGAGGTCGCGTCCGACGCCGCGACCGGTCCGCGGGACGCGCCCGACGCGGTCGCGCCGCGTCAGTAGACTGCAGACCGATCCCCGGCGCGGACCCTTCCCGCGCCACCCGGCAGCCGCGCCCGCGGTCGGCTGCCCTGACGAGAGGTTGGTCGCATGTCGGTCCGTCGTGTCGCGCTGCTCACTGCAGGCGGCTTCGCCCCGTGCCTGTCCTCGGCCGTGGGCGGCCTCATCGAGCGGTACACAGAGCTCGCGCCCGAGGTCGAGATCATCGCCTACCAGTACGGCTACCACGGTCTGCTCACGGGCACGAAGGTCGTCGTCGACGACGAGGCCCGCAAGAAGGCCGGCGTGCTCCACCGCTTCGGCGGCTCGCCCATCGGCAACTCGCGCGTCAAGCTCACGAACGCCGCCGACTGCGTCAAGCGCGGCCTCGTCCAGGAGGGCCAGGACCCGCTGCAGGTCGCCGCGGAGCAGCTCAAGGCCGACGGCGTCGACGTCCTGCACACCATCGGTGGCGACGACACCAACACGACGGCCGCCGACCTCGCCGCGTACCTGCACGAGAACGGCTACGAGCTGACCGTCGTCGGGCTGCCCAAGACGATCGACAACGACGTGGTCCCGATCCGTCAGTCGCTCGGTGCCTGGACCGCCGCCGAGGAGGCCGCGCACTTCGCCGCCAACGTCATCGGCGAGCACCGCAGCGGGCCGCGCATGCTCATCGTCCACGAGGTCATGGGTCGGCACTGCGGGTGGCTCACCGCGGCCGCCGCGCAGAAGTACCGCGAGTGGCTCGACCTGCAGGAGTGGGTGCCGTCGATCGGCCTCAGCAAGGACCGCTGGGACGTGCACGCGGTGTTCCTGCCGGAGCTGGCCCTGGACATCGATGCGGAGGCGGAGCGCCTCAAGACGATCATGGACGAGCGCGGCAACGTCAACATCTTCCTGTCCGAGGGTGCGGGCATGCACGAGATCGTCGCGCAGCTCGAGGCCGCGGGCGAGACCGTGGAGCGCGACCCGTTCGGTCACGTCAAGCTCGACACCGTGAACCCCGGCCAGTGGTTCGCCAAGCAGTTCGCCGCCAAGTTGGGCGCCGAGAAGGTCATGGTCCAGAAGTCCGGCTACTACTCGCGCGCCGCTGCCGCGAACGCCGAGGACCTGCGTCTCATCAAGTCCATGACGGACCTCGCGGTCGACTGCGCGTTCCGCGGCGAGTCGGGCGTCATCGGCCACGACGAGGAGAACGGCGACCGGCTGTCCGCGATCGCGTTCCCGCGCATCGCGGGCGGCAAGCCGTTCGACGTGTCGCAGCAGTGGTTCGGCGACCTCCTCGCCGGCATCGGTCAGCCCCTGGTCGCGGCGACGGCATGACCGTGAGCGCTCCCGGCGTCGGGACGGACGTCACCGGGCTGGACTCGTACCGCGACCGGGTCGCGTTGCAGCAGCCGACCTGGCCCGACGCCGGGGCGCTCGCGGCCGCGACGGCCGAGCTGGCTGCTGCGGCGCCGCTCGTGGTGCCTTCGGCCGCAGACCACGTGCGGGACCGGCTCGCCGCCGTGACCCGGGGCGAGGCGTTCCTGCTCCAGGGCGGCGACTGCGCCGAGTCGTTCGCGGAGGCCAGCGTCGAGCGGGTCCGCAACAAGGTCCGCACCATCCTCCAGATGGCGGTCGTGCTCACGTACGGCGCCTCGATGCCCGTCGTGAAGATGGGACGGATGGCGGGCCAGTACGCCAAGCCGCGCAGCTCCGACACGGAGACGCGCGACGGGGTGACCCTCCCGGCCTACCGCGGCGACATGGTCAACGCCTTCGAGTTCTCCGAGGCGTCGCGCATCCCGGACCCGCAGCGCCTCGTGCAGGCCTACCGGATCTCGGGCGCGACCCTCAACGTGGTGCGCGCCCTCACCGAGGGCGGGTTCGCCGACCTGCGCCGGGTGCACGAGTGGAACCAGGGGTTCATGCAGAACCCCGCCTACGCGCGCTACGAGTCGACGGCCGCCGAGATCGACCGCGCCATCCGGTTCATGGACGCCTGCGGCGCGGACTTCGATGCGCTGCGCACCGTCGAGTTCTTCGTCGCGCACGAGGCGCTCCTGCTCGACTACGAGCGCGCGCTCTCGCGTGTCGACCCGCGCACCGGCGCCGCGTACGACACGTCCGGCCACTTCCTGTGGATCGGCGAGCGCACGCGTCAGCTCGACGGCGCGCACGTCGAGTTCCTCTCGCGCGTGGCCAACCCGATCGGTGTGAAGCTCGGCCCGACCACGGCGCCGGACGACGCGCTGCGCCTCATGGACCGCCTCAACCCCGACGGCGTCGCGGGCCGGCTCACGTTCGTGGCGCGCATGGGGGCGGGGAAGGTCCGCGAGGCCCTGCCGGCGCTCGTCGAGGCCGTCCGCCGCGACGGCCGACCCGTGGTGTGGGTCACCGACCCGATGCACGGCAACACCATCACGTCCGACTCGGGCTACAAGACCCGCCGGTTCGGTGACGTGCTGGACGAGGTCGCGGGCTTCTTCGAGGTGCACCGCGCCCACGGCACGGTGCCCGGCGGCCTGCACGTCGAGCTCACCGGCGACGACGTCACCGAGGTGCTCGGCGGGTCGGAAGAGATCGACGACGCCGGGCTCGCCCGCCGCTACGAGACCCTCGTGGACCCGCGGCTCAACCACCAGCAGTCGCTCGAGATGGCGTTCCAGGTCGCGGAGATGCTCCGGGTCTGACCGGCGCGCACGTCGTCGACGGCCGGGTCAGAAGACCGTCAGCGTGACCGTGCTGCCCTTGGGTGCCTGCGACTTCCCGCCGGGCGACTGGAAACGGACCCGGTCGAAGAACCCGCCGGCGAACTTGGACACCTTGACCTTGAACCCGGCGTCCTGGAGCTTCTTGCGGGCGTCCTTGGTGCTCTCGCCCGTCACGTCCGGGACGTCCACCATCTCCGGACCCTTCGAGACCACGATCTCGACCGTGTCGCCCCGGTGGGCGGCCGTGCCGTCCGTCGGGCTCTGGGACATGACGGTCCCTGCGGGGATCGTGTCGTCGTTCTTCTCGGTCGCCGAGACCTTGAGGCCGAAGTCCGCGAGGGTCTGGGTGGCGACGTCCTCGGTGCTGCCGGTGACCTGCGGCACGTCGACGGGCGCGGGTCCCTGCGAGACGACGACCTTGGCGTGCGTCGTGTGCGGGACCGTGCTGCCCTCCTTCGGGGTCACCGAGACGACCGTCCCCTTCGGGACCGTGTCGGAGTAGGCGCTCGTCGGTGTCGGGACGTCGAAGCCGGCGCGCTCGAGCGCCGAGACCGCCTTGTCCTCGCCGGAGCCGACCACGCCGTCCGGGACGGTGATCTTCTCGATCCCCCGCGAGACGGTCAGGTCGACCGGCCCGTCCTTGTGCGCCTTCTCACCCTCGCCGGGGTCCACGGACACGACGTCGCCGCGCGGCACGTCGTCGTCGAAGGCCGTGGTCACGGCGCTCTCGAGGCCGACCGCCGTGAGCGCCGCCTCGGCGTCCGCCTGGCTCACGCCGACGATGTTGGTGGGCACGGCCGTGTACGCGCCGGGGCCGTAGCCCTGCCACCAGGTCCAGCCGCCGACGGCGAGCGCGAGGACGAGCACGACCAGCAGCGTCCACCGGACGGGGTGCCTGCGTCGCCGGGGAGGGGTGGGTGCGGGCGGCACGCCGAGGTCACGGTGGACGTCGTAGGCACGGGTCGTGGCCGGCACGGTGCTGAACGCGGCGGTCGGGATCGCGTCGAGGGGAGCGCCGTCCGCCCCGGGGGGCGTGTCGAGGGCGGCGTCCGTGGCGCGTGCGGCACCGGCGACGACGCCCGCGGCGAACACTGTCGTCGCCGCGTCGTCGGTCTCGGCCGGGGGGACCTCCGGGGTGGTGCCTGTGGCGCCCGCCACCGCACCGTCCGCCGCCCCGGCGCCCGTCTCGACGGCCGGCGGGTCGACGCGGCGCTCGAGGTCCGCGGGGGACAGCGCGGCCCGCGTCTGGCGGACCAGGTGCAGCGCGGCGGTCGCGTCGCGCGGACGGTCGTCGGGGTCGCGCGCCAGGAGCGCGCACACGAGCTCGTCGACCTCGACCGGCATCCACCACACGGAGCGCGACGGCGGCTCCGCGTCGGCGTTCACGTGCTGGTACGCGACCTGGATGGGGGTGGAGCCGCGGTGCGGGTGGCGACCCAGGAGCATCTCGTACGCGAGCACGCCGACCGCGTAGACGTCCGCCCGGGTGTCGCCCTGGCCGGACGTGATGACCTCGGGGCTGAGGTACGCGACCGTGCCGAGCACGGTCCCGGTCGCCGTGGCCGTGACCTCCGTGACGGCACGGGCGAGCCCGAAGTCCGTGAGCTTGACGCGGCCCTCCTCGGTGAGGAGGACGTTCTCGGGCTTGACGTCCCGGTGGACGAGGCCGACGCGGTGCGCGGCGGCCAGCGCCTCCAGGACCTCCTCCAGCAGCGCCAGGGTGTCGCCGAGCGTGAGGGTCTGCTCGGTGCGCAGCCGGCGGCGCAGGTTGGTGCCGGGGACGAACTCCATCGTGAGGTAGGAGACCTCGCCGTCGAAGCCCTGGTCGTGCACCGCCACGAGCCCGGGGTGGGTCAGGCGGGCCGCGGCGCGCGCCTCGCGGCGGAAGCGCGAGACGAACTCCGCGCCCTCGACGCCCTCGGCGAGGTGCGCGTGCATCACCTTGAGCGCGACGTTGCGGTCCAGCCGACGGTCGACGGCCAGGTACACCGTCGCCATGCCGCCCCGGGCGATCCGGGACACGACCTCGTAGCGTCCGTCGACGAGGGTGCCGACGAGCGGGTCGGAGATCGTGGTGGCCACGGTGGAAGTGTACGGACCGCGAGCCGTCGCGCGTGTCATGGCGCGGCCGTGCGCCGTAGGCTCGTGCCGTGAGCGACACCACCCCACCCGACGCAAGCGCAACGACCGGCCCGACCCTCGACGGGCTCGTCACCGACTGGCTGACCCTGCCCGAGGTGGCCGAGCGCCTCGACCTCGACGTGATGCGGGTGCGACAGCTCGTGCGCGAGCGCCGCGTGCTCGCGGTGCCGCACGGCGATCGGGGCGTCCGTCAGATCCCCGAGCTGCTGCTCCTCGAGGGGTCGCCGTGGGAGGTGATCCCGGCGCTGCACGGGACGGTCGTCCTGCTCGACGACGCCGGGCTCCCGGACGACGAGATCCTCGAATGGTTGTTCACGGTCGAGCCGGCGCTGGGCGTGCGCCCCGTGGACGCGCTGCGCGGGGGCCAGCGGGCCGCAGTCCGGCGGATTGCGCAGAGCCTGGCCTGACGGCGAGCCGTCTTCCTGCGGGAGACGTCAGGCGTCGCGCTCCACGAGCAGGCGCGCGAGCTCGAGCACGACGCCGCGCCCGGGCTCCACGAGGGGGAGCGCCGCGAGGCCCGCGGTGGCCGCGTCGCCGAGCTCCGTGATCAGCGCCTCGACCGACGCGACCGCCCCGGTGCGCACGAGGGCGCCGCGGACCGTGTCCACGTCGTCGTCCGTGAGGTCGCGCCGCCCGAGGGCGCCGCGGACCGTCGCGCCGTCGGCGGGGGAGCCGGCCGCGAGCGCCCGCGCGACGAGCACGGTCCGCTTGCCCTCGCGCAGGTCGTCTCCCGACGGCTTGCCGGTGCGGCTCGCGTCGCCGAAGACGCCGAGCAGGTCGTCACGGAGCTGGAACGCCTCACCGAGACCGAGGCTCACCGCGCCCAGCGCCTCGACCTGGTCCGCCGGGGCGCCCGCGAGCGCGGCGCCGAGCTGGAGCGGGTGGACGACCGAGTAGCAGGCCGACTTGGCACGCAGGACGCCGCGGGCCCGGTCCTCGTCGAGCGCCGGGTCGTCGCCCCACGCCACGGCCTGCGCGTGCACGTCGAGGAACTGTCCCGTCGTGACGACGCGCTGCATCTCGTCGAACAGGTCTCGGGCCGCGCGACGGGCGTCCACCGGGAGCGTGTCGCACGCGTCGGCGAAGACCGCGCCGGCGAGGACGAGCGCGAGGTCGCCGAGCAGGATCGCGGCAGACGTCCCGTAACGGTCCGCGTCGCCGGACCAGCCGGCGGACCGGTGTGCGGCGGCGTGCACCACGTGCGCGCTGGGCAGGCCGCGACGGGTGTCGGAGTCGTCCATGACGTCGTCGTGGAACAGCGCGGCCGCCTGGAAGAGCTCCAGGGCGGCACCCACCTGCAGGGCACGGGCGCGACCGGCACCCTCGGGCTCGCCGCCGTGCGCGCGCCACGACCAGTAGCACAGGGCTGCGCGCATGCGCTTGCCGCCCGACAGCATGGCGGCGAGGGAGTCCGCGAGGACGATCGCGTCGGTGCCCAGGTCGGCCAGCCGGCCGCGCTCCGTCTCGACGACCTGCGCGAGGATCCGGTCGACGCCCGCTCGGACGGCGTCACGGTCGACGAGGGCGGGGGATCCGGGCATGGGCGTCACTCTACCGAGCGGTGGTCGGGGCCCCTGCCAGGTGGTTCCTCACCCGTCCGTGGAGGTCGTGGACGGGCTCGCGGAACGTGTCGCCGACGCCTTCTTCGTCGTCGCGTCCCGGGGCGCCGGGACCTGTCCGCTGATCGTCACGAGGCGGTCCGACGTCTCGTCCACCACCGCCACCACGAGGAAGTCCGCGAGCTGCACGTCGCCGACCTCGCCCGTCGCCGTCGTCGACGTCGTGCGCCGGAACGTCGCGCCCGCGTCCGCGCCGCCCACCCGGTCCGACACGCGCGTGAAGCCGTGCGCCTCGAGCGTGCGGGTGCACGCCGCGAGGGCCGACCTCGTCGACGCCGACGTCCGCAGGCTCAGCGACACCTGGAGGTAGGCGCCGTTCTCGACCGGTTCGGCGGAGCTCGACAGCACCTGCGCACCGGCGAGCTCGGGGACGAGCTCGGCCGGGTACGCGGTGGTCAGCGCTCCCGCCGTGGACCCGGCGGCGTACGAGGGCAGCGCCGACCCGGAGGCGGCGGCGCTCGGTGCGGTCGGGCCGGGGTCCGACAACGACCCGACCTTCCACGCGAGCCCGCTGACCACGAGCCCGAGTCCCACGACGAGCATCGCCCGGACGACGCGCCGTCCGCGTCGTCCACGGCGCTCGTGGACCCGCCGGGACCGGCGGGTCGGCGGGGCGCTGCTCGGGGTGGTCATCGGGTCACCGTAACGGGTCGGCGGGTCGACGCCCCCATCCGTCGTCCGGTCGCCGACCGTGGCAGCGGGCGTGAAGCCCGACGCCGCCGCGCCGGGCCGTCCACAGGTGGTAGCCGCCGCCGCAGGGGGACGTCCCTGGGTGCTGCGATCGCTGCATGGAACCCCACGACGACACGCTGACCGTCTCCGTCCGCGACCCGCGCGACCTGCTCGCGTACGTCCCCTACCGGCTCGGCTTCCGGCCGCGCGACAGCGCCGTGGTCGTCTCGTTGCGCCCGCCCCGGTCGCGGGTGGGCCTCGTGGTGCGGGTCGACCTCGCCGACCTGCTCGACGTGCGCCGCGGCCGGCCGCTCGCCCGGACCGTCGCGCACCACCTCGCGCGGGACGGCGCCGAACGGATCGTCGTGGTCGCCTACGCCGACCGGGTCGACGACCGGGTGCGGGAGGCCCTCGACGTGCTCGACGACGAGCTGGCCGTCACCGCACCGGTGACGGCCCGGTGGGCGGTCACGGCGACCGGCTGGTCGAACCCGGACTGTGACGACCCGACGTGCTGCCCGCCCGGCGGTCACCCGCTCGCCGAGCTCGACGCGAGCCCCGTCGCGGCCGAGCTCGTCCTCGCCGGCGTCTCGGTCGCCGCGTCGCGCGACCACGCGTACGCGCTGCCCGTCGCGGACGAGCCCGCCCGCCGGTCCGCCCGCCGGGCGGCCGGCCGCTGGAGCACGACGCACGGACGGCCCCCGCTCACGGCCGACGCCCGGTCGGCCGGGCTCGCGGCATGGCGCGCCGCGCTCGACCTCGTCGTCACGGGTGCGGACGTCCCCGCGCCGGCGGCGGGTCGCGTGCTCGCCGCACTGGAGGACTCGACGGTGCGCGACGCTGCGCTGCTCTGCCTGGTGCCCGACGCGGGCGACCACCCCGAACGGCTCGCGGCCGCCGACGGACCGGGGCTCGTCGGCTGCGAGCCCGCCACCGTCGACGCCCTCGCCCGCATCATCGGTCCCCGCGGCGAGGCGCCGGAGGCCGACCTCGTCGAGCCCGTGCGCAGGCTCCTCACGACGCTCGCCGCCCACGCCGCCGGGACGCGCCGGGCCCCCGTCCTGACGCTCCTCGGCTTCCTGGCCTGGTGGACGGGCGACGGGGGGCTGGCGCGCGCCCGCGTCGACGCGGCGCTCGCGGTCGACGGCGGTCACCGGCTCGCCGTGCTCCTCTCGCAGATGCTGGACGCCGGCATGCCGCCGGGGTGGGTCCGCGCGGAGCACGCGCTGCTCCGGTAGCGTCGGACCGCGGGCGGACGCGAAGGAGGAGCATGACGATCGTCGTGGGGCTGTTCGAGACGGCTGAGGGGCAGGCCGCGGTGGCGGCCGCGACCGCGGAGGCGGCGCGCCGCGGTTCCGCTCTGGTGCTGGTGTGCCCGTCCGCGCAGGACGAGGCGGCGCTCGCGGCGGTACGGTCCGCGGCCGAGCGGGACGCGGTGGCCCTGGACGTGGTACCCGCGGACGTCGGCGACGACCTGGCGTCGACGATCGTCGACGTCGCGGCGAGCCGCGGCGCGGAACGGGTCGTGATCGGCCTGCGCCGCCGCAGCCCCGTCGGCAAGCTGATCCTCGGCGCGGGCGCGCAACGCGTCCTGCTCGACTCGCCGTGCCCCGTGCTGGCGGTCAAGCCGGACGGGTCCGTCGTCCGCTGAGCCCGTCCGGCCCCGGCAGGAATAAGCCCGCGACCGGCGGGGTTGTGAACTGACGTCCCCGACACGCCTGTCGGGATGCCGCCGACGGCGCGCCGACGCGGCCGTCCGGGGCGTCCTGGTCGGTACAATAGGGGGGAGCCGTCGGCACCCCCGACCCATGACCTCGCAAACCGCCCCCCTGTCGAAAGGTCGTTCGTGGCGCCCGTGACTTCTGACAACACCCTCCCGCGCGAGTTCGAGAACCCTGCCCTGCGCGACCTGCTGCAGCGTGGAACGTCGCTCGGCAAGGTCGACGCCCAGAGCGTCCGGGTGGCGTGCGACGAGGCCGGGATCTCCGACCCGAAGCGGCTGCGTGCCGTGATGCGCGCCCTGGCCGGTGCGGGCGTGGAGGTCGAGCTGGGCGCGGCGAAGGTCGCGGCTGCGACGAGCAGCACGTCCGGTGCGACGACGCGTGCCCGCGCCCCGCGCAAGACGGCGGCTGCGCCCAAGACCACCGCCACGGCCTCGGCTGCCGCCGACGCCGAGCCCGCTGACGACGAGGCCGCACCCGCGAAGCCCGCCCGGACGCGCGCTGCCTCGACCGCGAAGGCCGCGGGCACCAGGGCCGCTGCGACCAAGGCGGCTGCGACCAAGACCACCGCCGCGAAGACGACGGCGGCGGCGAAGGCGAAGGCTGCCAAGGCGGCGAAGGACGCCGACGCGGACGACGAGAACATCGACGTGAGCGACCTCGAGGTCGACGAGTCGACCGAGTCGACCGACGCGGAGGGCGCCGAGAAGCCCGCTGCGGCCACGTCCGACTCGGACGACGAGTCGGGTGACAGCGGCTTCGTCTACTCCGACGCGGACGACGACGACGCCCCGGCCCAGCAGGTCGTGACCGCCGGTGCGACGGCCGACCCGGTCAAGGACTACCTCAAGCAGATCGGCAAGGTCGCGCTCCTCAACGCGGAGCAGGAGGTCGAGCTCGCGAAGCGCATCGAGGCCGGCCTGTTCGCCGAGGAGAAGCTCGCCAAGGAGTACCCGAGCTACGACCGCACCAAGGCGGACGCCACGACGCGCACCCTGGTGCGCGAGCTGCAGTGGATCTCCGCCGACGGCAAGCGTGCGAAGAACCACCTCCTCGAGGCGAACCTGCGTCTCGTCGTCTCGCTCGCCAAGCGCTACACGGGCCGCGGCATGCTGTTCCTGGACCTCATCCAGGAGGGCAACCTCGGTCTGATCCGCGCCGTCGAGAAGTTCGACTACACCAAGGGCTACAAGTTCTCGACGTACGCGACGTGGTGGATCCGCCAGGCGATCACCCGCGCGATGGCCGACCAGGCGCGCACCATCCGCATCCCGGTGCACATGGTCGAGGTCATCAACAAGCTCGCCCGCGTGCAGCGCCAGATGCTCCAGGACCTGGGCCGCGAGCCCACCCCGGAGGAGCTGGCCAAGGAGCTCGACATGACGCCCGAGAAGGTCGTCGAGGTCCAGAAGTACGGCCGTGAGCCCATCTCGCTGCACACCCCGCTCGGCGAGGACGGCGACAGCGAGTTCGGTGACCTCATCGAGGACTCCGAGGCGGTCGTGCCGGCGGACGCGGTGAGCTTCACGCTCCTGCAGGAGCAGCTCCACGGCGTGCTCGACACGCTCTCCGAGCGCGAGGCAGGCGTCGTGTCGATGCGGTTCGGCCTGCAGGACGGCCAGCCGAAGACGCTCGACGAGATCGGCAAGGTCTACGGCGTGACGCGTGAGCGCATCCGTCAGATCGAGTCGAAGACGATGTCGAAGCTGCGTCACCCGAGCCGCTCGCAGGTCCTGCGCGACTACCTGGACTGAGCCGCCCGCACCAGCAGACCCAGGGGCCCGGACGCCGTACGACGGCGTCCGGGCCCCTGTCTCGTGCCCGGGGCGGGGTCGTGCAGGCTAGGCTGCCGCGGTGCCCCCACGTCGTCCCGCCCTCGTGCGCCGGCACCTGCCCGGGCTCGTGGTCGCCGGCGTGTTCTTCGTCGTCGCGACCGTCTACGCGCTCAGCCGCTACGCCCAGCTGCTCGACGGCGCGTACGACCTCGGGATCTTCGACCAGGTCGTCCGGGCGTACAGCCACCTGCGCGCCCCGATCGTGCCGATCAAGGGCGACGACTACCTGATCTTCGGCGACCACTTCCACCCGATCCTCGCCACCCTCGCGCCGTCGTACTGGGTGTGGGACGACGCGCGCGCCCTGCTCGTCGCCCAGGCCGCGCTGCTCGCCGCGTCCGTCCTCGTCGTGTGGCGGTTCGCTCTGCGCCGCCTCCGGACGCGCTGGGTCGCCACTCTCGTCGCGATCGGGTACGCGTTCGGCTGGGCCGTCCAGGGCATGGTCGACTTCGACTTCCACGAGGTGGCGTTCGCCGTCCCCCTGATCGCCTGGGCGATCGACGCCCTCGACCGTCGCCGCGACGGCGAGCTGTTCGTCGCCGCCGCGCTGCTCCTGCTGGTCCGCGAGGACATGGGCGTCGTCGTCGCCGCGCTCGGCGCGATCCGGCTCGTCCGCGGCCTGGTCGCCCGCGGACGGTCGTCACGGATCTGGCCGGGAGCGGTCCTGGTCGTGGCGGGGACCGCCGCGTTCGTCCTTGTCGTCGGCGTGGTCGTGCCCGCCCTCAACCCGCACGGCACCTACTCCCACTGGGACTACACGGGCCTCGGCCCCGACATCGGGTCGTCACTGCGAGCGATGGTCACGCACCCCGCGCACGCGCTGCACCTGCTCGTCACACCGTCGGTCAAGCTCTGGACCCTGTTCTGGCTGCTGCTGCCGGTGGCGTTCCTGCCGTTGGCCTCGCCCTACACCCTCGTCGCCGTGCCCCTGCTCCTGCAGCGTTTCCTGGACGACCGGCCGTTCCTGTGGACCGTCCACTTCCACTACAACGCGCCCGTCTGGGTCGTGCTGGTGCTCGCCGCCGTGGACGGCTGGTGCCGGCTCCCACGGACCCTGCGCCGCCCCGCCGTCGGGCGCCCGCTCGTCGTCGTGCTCGCCGCCCTCCCGCTGGTGGCGTCGCTCGTCCCCGTCGCCTCGTGGACGAACCAGTTCCCCTTCGGGCGCCTCGTGACCGGTGCGGCGTTCCGCACCCCCGCGCACGCGGGCGACGTCGCCCGCGCCGTCGCGTCCGTCCCGGCGGGCACCTGCGTCGTCGCGAGCTCGTCCCTCGCGACGCGCCTCGACCGCGACCACGTCGTCACCCTCACCGAGGTGTCGGCCCGCCACCAGGACTACCTCGTGCTCGACCTCACGGCGCACGAGGGCGACCGGTTCAAGCTCGTCGACGACGTCGCCGACATCCAGCCCGGGCCGGTCTACCAGCGGGCGCTCGAGGACGGGTGGACGGTCGTCGAGCGGTCCGGCCCGGTCGTGGTGCTGCGGGCTCCGGACCGCTGGGAGCCGTCGGCGGCCTGCACCCCCTGACCTACCGAGCGCTGCGGCAGGGCTTCCGGGCGTCCGGTACCCGTGGGGGACGAGCGAGGGCCCGGCCGGAGATCTCCGGCCGGGCCCTCGGGGCTCGGTTCGCCGACGCGGCGGTGGACGCGTCGGACGGTGCGCTCAGCGAGCGCCGTGCGCTGCGAGCAGCTTGTCGGTCTCGTCGTGGACGTGGGTGGCAACCCCCTCGTACGCGCCGGCGTGCTCGCGTGCGTGGTGGGCGCAGAAGAGGAGCTCACCGACGGGAAGGCTCACGCGGACGTAAGCCTGTGCCCCGCAACGGTCGCACCGGTCGGCTGCGGTCAGGGTCTGGGTCGTCGTGCTCACGAGAACATGTAACCATCCGCGGCCGCGTCGCATGCCCGTACGGCGCCGCGTTCGCCCACCGCGTAGAAGTGCAACGTCCTGTGACCTGGCCACCGGGTCGGTGCGCAGCCCTTGCGGAGCGCCGCGCACGGCGTGTCCCCTCCAGCGCCTACGCTGGGACCCGTGACGACCACCTCCGCCGAGTCCAGCTACACCGCCCGGCACCTGTCCGTCCTCGAGGGTCTCGAGGCGGTGCGCAAGCGCCCCGGCATGTACATCGGCTCGACCGACTCTCGCGGTCTGATGCACTGCCTGTGGGAGATCATCGACAACTCGGTCGACGAGGCACTCGGCGGCTTCTGCACGAAGATCCGCGTCGTCCTGCACGCCGACTCGTCCGTGACGGTCGAGGACGACGGTCGCGGCATCCCCGTCGACATCGAGCCCAAGACGGGTCTGACGGGCGTCGAGGTCGTCTACACCAAGCTGCACGCGGGCGGGAAGTTCGGCGGCGGCTCGTACACCGCGTCCGGCGGCCTGCACGGCGTCGGTGCGTCGGTCGTGAACGCGCTGTCCTCGCGCCTGGACGTCGAGGTCGACCGCGGTGGCAAGACGCACCGCATGACGTTCCACCGGGGCGAGCCGGGGACGTTCGCCGACCCGAAGGCCGGTCCAGGCCCCGAGAGCCCGTTCACGCCGTTCGTGGACCGGTCGGAGCTCACCGTGGTCGGCAAGGTCGCCCGCGGCCGCACCGGGACGCGCGTGCGTTACTGGGCCGACCGGCAGGTCTTCCCGAAGTCCGCGGTGTTCTCGTACGACGAGCTCGTGACGCGCGTGCGCCAGACCACCTTCCTGGTGCCGGGGCTCGCGATCACGGTGCGCGACGAGCGCGGGGTGCCGGGCACGCCCGGCGAGGACGGACCGCACGAGGAGACGTTCCAGCACAGCGGGGGAGCCGTCGACTTCGTCGAGTTCCTCGCGCCGGACGCGGCGGTGACCGCGACCTGGCACCTGGTGGGCGAGGGCACCTTCAAGGAGACCGTGCCCGTCCTGGACGAGCGGGGGCACATGTCGCCGCAGGAGGTCCAGCGCACGTGCGAGGTCGACGTCGCGCTCCGCTGGGGCACGGCGTACGAGACCGAGGTCCGCACGTTCGTCAACATCATCGCGACGCCGAAGGGCGGGTCGCACCTCGCCGGGTTCGACCAGGGGCTGCTCAAGGTGGTCCGCAAGGCCGTCGAGACGAACGCGCGTCGACTCAAGATCTCCGCGAAGGACGCCGGCGACCGCGTCGAGAAGGACGACGTCATGGAGGGCCTGACGGCCGTCGTGACCGTGCGTCTCGCCGAGCCGCAGTTCGAGGGCCAGACCAAGGAGGTGCTCGGCACGGCGCCGGTGCGCGCGATCGTGGCGCGGGTCGTCGAGCAGGGCATGCAGGGGCTGTTCTCGTCGCCCAAGCGCGACGACAAGACGCAGACCTCGCTGCTGCTCGACAAGGTCGTGGCCGCGATGCGCACGCGCGTGTCGGCGCGCAAGCAGAAGGAGATCTCGCGGCGCAAGAACGCGCTCGAGACGTCGTCCCTGCCCGCGAAGCTCGCCGACTGCCGCAGCGACGACGTCGAGCGGTCCGAGCTGTTCATCGTCGAGGGTGACAGCGCCCTCGGCACGGCCAAGCTCGCGCGCAGCTCCGACTTCCAGGCGCTCCTGCCGATCCGCGGCAAGATCCTCAACGTCCAGAAGGCGTCCGTGTCGGACATGCTCCGCAACGCGGAGTGCGCGGCCATCATCCAGGTGCTGGGCGCCGGGTCCGGACGCACCTTCGACCTGCCGGCCGCGCGCTACGGCAAGGTCGTGCTCATGACCGACGCCGACGTCGACGGCGCGCACATCCGCACCCTGCTGCTCACCCTGTTCTTCCGGTACATGCGGCCGCTGCTCGACGCCGGGCGCGTGTACGCCGCCGTCCCGCCGCTGCACCGCGTCGAGCTCCTCGGGTCCGGCTCCCGCAAGGGGGAGTACGTCTACACGTACTCCGAGGCCGAGCTCACCGCGACGCTCAAGAAGCTCGACAAGGCCGGCCGCCGGTACAAGGACGACATCCAGCGGTACAAGGGCCTCGGTGAGATGGACGCCGACCAGCTTGCGGAGACCACGATGGACCCGCGCCACCGCACCCTGCGCCGCATCACGTCCGCGCACGCCGAGTCCGCCGAGCGGGTCTTCGAGCTGCTCATGGGGTCCGACGTCGCGCCGCGCAAGGACTTCATCGTCGCCGGGGCGAGCGAGCTCGACCGCGACCGCATCGACGCCTGACGCAGGTTTCCGCGTCCCAGGGCGCACGTCCGATCACTCGGGCGTGCGCCCTCTCTGCATGCCCGTGGGGCCCCGGAGGCCGGCGCGCGCTCAGTGGTCGAGGGGGTCTTCGACGAGGTGGGTGGTGCGGGTGACGACGGTGAGGTGGTGGGTGGGGCTGGTGGTGGTGGCGGTGCCCGTGGCGTCGTGCCAGGTGGTCTGGCCGTGGACGCGGAAGCGGACGGTCCAGGTGGTGGTCAGGGTGATGGTGGTGGGTCCGGTTTGCTTCCGTCCGACGTGCCAAACGCCATGACCTTCCATCCAGCAGTCGAGAAGACGACGGTGGCGCGGACCTTCGCGACGGCCGGTGCGTGACGGTTCTCCTTCCCCGAGACGATGACGACGGCAGCGTCCTGTTCGACGGTTGCGTCGACGACACGGGCGCCCGTCAGCGGGTCAGCGGATCCCACGTGCGTGACGGTTGGCCGGATCGCTCCACCCGTGTAGCTGTCTCCCTTCTCGCGATGGTCCGCGGACGCCGTGCGCACGCGCCGGCAGTACTCGCTCGTGTCGTAGTTGCACATCGCGTCGAACGCGGTCATGTCGTGGGTTGCCATCACGTAGGGATACAGCGAGATGAAGTAGGCGACCGCGGCCCGTGCCCCGGCAGCGGTGTCGCGGTTCATCGCTGCGGGCCGTTCGGGCGCCTCGTCCGCCGCCGTCGCCGAATGCTGTGTGGACGAGGGGCGGGTGCTCGGGGTGGGGCGCGCCGTCGTGGTCGGCGCCTCCCACGGCGTGGTCGCTCGCGGCGTCGTCGCGGCCGTCGGCCACGGCTTCTCGGCGCGGGCGTCGTCGCCCGTAGTGCACCCGCCGAGCAGCACGATTGCCGCCGAAGCGAGTACCGCACCGGCCATGAGACCGGCAGTGCGCGGCCGGCGCCGACCGGAACGTTCGGGTGCCGGAGAGACGGGCACAGGGCCGGCGGGTGCGGAGCGGACGGGTCTGGTGCGTGCGGTCATCGGTCCCCCTGACGTCGATGTCGTGGGTGAAACCTACCGAAAGCCGCACTTCGTGCACACCAGTTGATCCGCCCTGTGGACAACCCGGTGTCGGGTGGCCAGAGGTCCCGCGGAACCGCGAGAGCCGCTACGCGTACGCCTGCTCGACCTGCTGGATGACGAACAAGTCACGGAGCAGCAGCTCGGCGGGGTCGACGTCCGAGGCCGGAGGGGTGAAGACACCGAACCCGACGTCGCGCAGCCGGACGTGCGCCGCTGCGACCTCGACACGCAGCACGTCGCCGGGCAGCGCCGTTGTCCCGCGCTGGGCGCGTCGCTCGACGAGGCTCCGCAGGACGGCGACCGGCGCGGGAACACCGGCCACCCCGTCGGCAGACGGCCCGGCTCCGTCGGTGGCGGTGCCCGCGGCGCTGCGAGCGTCCGGTGTCCCGGCAGCCAGGAGCTTCGCGACGAGCCCGGTGCGGGCGCGGGTGCGGCGCGGGACGTCGTCGAAATGGAGGACGTCGACGGGATCCGCCGGTCGGGCCGGGTCGATCACGCTCAACGGCTCGCCGACGAGCCGTCCTCGCGTCCGGCGGACCCGGACGACCACCAGCGCGTCGGCCGGCAGCGAGTCGCCGAGCCTTTCGATCCTGTCGACCGCGTGCGCGTGCAGTCGGGACCACGGCAGCTCGACGTCCAGCACCGCGCCCTCGCCGTCGGCGAGCTGCCAGCGCACGACCTGCTCCGCCGGGTCCCAGCGGGCGTCCGACGACGACGCCGGACGGAGCACGACCCACGCCTCGGCGGCGTCGCCCGCCCCGGTGAGCCCGCGGACCGGGTCCCCGCCGAGGGTCTCCCAGGTCGTGCGCACGGGCAGCCGGTCGACGAGGGCGGAGCCGTCCAGCGGGGTCGCCCGCGCACTGACCGGACCCGCGCCCGACAGACGCCCGTCCGCGCTGAGCCGCGCACCCGTCAGGGTGATCGCCCGGCCCGCGGTGTCGGCGGGGCTCGACAGGCCGGACCACGGCGCCGGCTGGACCCATCGGGCCCGCGGGTCGAATCCCGCGAGGTCGACGGGACGGGCGTCCGTCCGCGTCAGCATCCGGCCCAGCGTGGGGCTCCAGAACACCGCCGTGACGCCGTGGTACCCGGTGCCGCTGCGCCACGGCACGCCGCCGAGGCCGACGAGGTCGAGCGGCCGGGTGCCCTCGTAGGCGGTCCGCGCGCGTCCCACGAGCGCGGCGGGCGCGCGTCCGTCCGCGGCGGCGGTGTCGAGCGCGACGACGAGGGCGTGCGCCGCCGCGACCTCGTCGAGCAGCGCCAGGTCGTCCGCGCGCGCCGACCGGGCGAGCACCAGGTCGGCCTGGTCGGCGACACCCCGCAGCGCACGGGCCAGGCGGTGGTACTCGACACCCTGCGCCCCGACGGCAGCCGTCGTGAGGCGGTCGACCACGGCGGGGGACAGGTGGGACACCCCGATCCGGACGGTGTCGCGCAGCACCGCCACCACGGACGCGCGCACGCGGTCGCGGGCTGCGGCGAGCGACTCCTCCGCGGCGCTCGGCCGGGTGCGTGCCGAGGGCGCGGCGGGCGGGGGGAGGACGAGTCCGTGCGCACGCTGCCACGCGAGGACGGCGGCGACGCGGTATCGCTCGGGCGCGCGGACCGGGGCGTCGAGCACGACGCCGGCGACGCCGCCGCCGGGGTACCGGGCCACGAGGGCGGGGTGCGGGAACCGGACCTCGAGCGCCCGTCCCCGCGTCACGGTCGGTGCGTCGTCGAGGTCGTCGAGGATCTGGTGCGCGGAGCGGCAGGCCGCGAGCCCCGCCGCAGCGCGCAGCGCGGTCTCGTCGAGCGCCATGAGCTCGTCGTGCAGGACGTCGACCATCCCGTCGCGCGGCCCGTCGTCCGCTCCCACCGGCGACGCGCCGGTGCCTGACGGGTGCTCGGCGAGCCACAGCCCCGCCGCGACGACGTGCTGGCACACGACCGCGCTCGGGCAGGTGCACCGGGCCGTCGCGGGGCCGTCGGCGGTCATGGTGACGGTGTGGGCGCCGACCGTGAGCTCGACCGCCACGTCGGTCTCGTGCTGCACGGCGACGGCGACCGTCCCGAGGTCCTTGCGCGCGCGTCGCAGCAGGCCACGGTTCGCGACCGCGGACCAGGTGTCGTCGTCGTACCGGGCGAGGAGTGCTGCCAGGTCGGCACGGACGGTGGCGCTCACCGGGCCGTCACCTCCGCGAGCCACTCGGCGAGCCGACCCGGGGTGAGCGCCGCGACGGGCATCCCGACGTCCACGAGGCGCTGCGCGGTCCGGCGGTCGTACGACGGGTGGGCGTCGGTGTCGAGCGACGCCAGGCCGATCGTCGTGACCTGGGCCTCGACCAGCCGCCGCACG
Organism: Luteimicrobium subarcticum; assembly: GCF_002798015.1. Lineage (GTDB taxonomy): Bacteria > Actinomycetota > Actinomycetes > Actinomycetales > Cellulomonadaceae > Luteimicrobium > Luteimicrobium subarcticum. Next base: position 334,006 of record NZ_PGTZ01000008.1, read on the forward strand.
GCCGCGACGAGCTGGGAGGGCGGCCCGCCCGCGCAGAAGTCCGTGACGAGCACGACGACGGTGCGGTGCGGGTTCACGACGAGCCCCTCCGCGTACCGGACGGCCTGGGCGATGTCCGTGCCACCGCCGAGCTGGACGGACAGGAGCATCTCGACCGGGTCGTCGGACACGGCCGACAGGTCGACCACGGACGTGTCGAACACGACGACGCGCGGCCGGTAGGTCGGCAGCCCGGCGAGGATGCCGGCCATGACCGCCGAGTGGATCACCGAGCCCGCCATCGACCCGCTCTGGTCGACCAGCAGGATGACGTCCCACGGGACGCGGCGGACGTTCCGCTCGAAGAACAGGGGCCGGTCGACGACCATCCCGCCCCGCGCGGCGTCCCAGTTCTTCAGGTTGGCGCGGATCGTGCCGCGCGGGTCGAAGCTCTGTGCGGACGCGACGGGCGTGTGCCGCTGCGTCCCGAGCCGGCCCGTGAGCGCGCGGCGCACCTCGCTCTCGAGCCGGCGCCGCAGGTCGTCGACGACGGTCCGCACGACGCGCCGCACCTCGCCGAGCACCCGGTCGTCGAGCGAGCCGCGCAGCGCGAGGAGCGTCTTGAGCAGCGACTCGTTCGGCTCGAGCCTCGCGAGCACGTCCGGGTCGGTGACGAGTCCGGTGAGCCCGTACCGGTCCAGCGCGTGCCGTTCGACGACCTCGACGGTCTCGCGCGGGAACAGCTCGCGCACCTCGCCGAGCCAGGCGACGAGGTCGGGCGCCGAGGCGCCGAGGCCGCCCGGCCCGGGGCTGTCGCCCGCGGCGTCGTCGTCGCCGCGTCCGCCGCGGCCCGCGTACTCGCGTCCGTAGAGGCGTTCGAGCGCATCCTCGCGGCGCCGGTCGTCCGGGTCGCCGGGGGCGGGAAGGCGGTCGTGGGCGTAGCGCCCGAGGACGAGCCGCCACCGGTCCGTCGTCGTCATCGCGGGTCACCGCCAGCCGGTGCACCGGTGAGCCACGCGCCGAGGAAGTCTCGGGCGAGCACGGCCTCGACGGCCTCGGCCACGCGGGCGTGGTCGTCGAGGGTCGCGGCGTCGACGTCGTGGCGCACGCTCACGTCGGGGCGCTCGCCGCCGTGCCGTGCGGCGACGAGGTCGGCGACACGGTCGGTCTCGCGGGGGGTCAACGCCGCGAACGCCAGGCGCAGCTCGGGAAGTGCCGCATGGAACGTCGCACGCTCCCACGCGGTGAGCCGGTCGTCGAGCGCGTCGACGAGGCCCGACGCCTGCCACGCGGACTCGCGCGCGGTGAGCAGCAGCCCGCGGACGAACGCGACGGCGTCGGCGGCCGGCACGGTGCCCGCCAGGTGGCCCGACACGGCACGGGCGAGGTCGTCGTCGGTGAGCCGGCCGCGCGTGGCGGCCACGCCGGTGGCCGCGCCGCGCACGGTGGCGTCCGGGTGGTCGTCCCGGAGGAGGGCGACCAGCCGGTCGAGCCCGTCGGCGTCGAGGTCGGGGTGCGACACGACGAGCTCGCGCAGCCGGGCGAGAGCCGCGGCGACGTCCTGCGGCGGCTCGTCCTGGTCGACCAGCGCCGTGCCGAGGTACAGGGCGCGTGAGCACGCCGCGACGAGCAGCGCGTCGATCCCGGGGACCGCCGCCGCGTCGAGGGGCTCGCGCCCGTCGAGCACCAGGCCGAGCGTGCCCGCCGCCTGGACGACCGCCGCGAACGACGGCTCGGCGGACACCGCGTCGCGCACCAGGGTCACGCCCGCGCGCGACCGGTCGTGCAGCCCGGAGACGAGCGCCTGCGCGAGGAGAGCCACGGCCTCCACCGCACCCGGCTGCCGACCGTCGTCGGTCGCCTGCGCGAGCATCTGTGCGTACCGGGTGTCGACGGCCTCGGCGAGCGTCGACCCCAGCATGGACAGCTCGGCGAGCCGGCCCTCCGTGGCGGGCGACCACAGGACCTCCCACCGCTCCTGGACGCGCGCGAGGCCGGTCCCGCGCACGAAGTCCGGGCCACCGGCATGGGTCGCGAACGGCACGCCGAGCATCCGCAGCCCGTGCAGGACGCGGGACGTGCGCCGGTGCGCGACGTTGCGGTACAGGTCCAGGGCGACCAGGCGGGGTTCGGCGCCGTCGACGTCGAGCCGCAGCGCGCGCAACCGGTCGAGGGTGTCGCGCACGAGCGGCGGCGTGCCCGCGCCGGGCGGCACGCGTCCGACACGGTCCCCCGTGAGCACCGCGCGGGCGGTGTGCCGGACGCGCAGCCCGTCGACGTCCGCGTCGCCCTGGACGAAGCAGCTCGTCACCGCGTCGAGGACGTCGCTGCGCAGCGGCGCGGGACGCTCGCGCAACCGGGCCAGCAGCACGGCCTGCGCGTGCGCCGCACCGACCGTGGGTGTCGCGACCGGGTCGGCGCGGCGGTCGTCGCGCAGCCGGGACGCGACGTCGAGCAGGACGTCCAGGGCGGCCTCGTGACGTGCCGCGGCGACGGTCGCCCCCGCCTCACGCAGCTCCCACACCCGCTGGTGCCACGCCGGAGACGCCATCCCGGACGCGTACCCACCGAGGCGGTCGAGCCGGTCGAACGCGTACCGGACGAGCGCGGTCCCCGACGCTCCGCCCACCGCAGGCCGCGGCAGCTCCGCCGGTCTCGGCACGGACGCCGTCGTGGGCGGGGTGGCTGCGGCCGCCGGCGTCCCGGGCGCGTCGTCGGCCGTGAGCAGGAGGTCGGGCAGCGCGACCGCGTGGAACCCACCCAGGACGACGAGCACCGGCCCGTCGCCCGGTGCCCGCGCCGCGACCGCCTCCCGGACGTGCCGGACCATCTCGGCCTCGCGGGCCCGCGTGCCGTCCTCGTCGAGCTCGTCGTCGGTGTACCCGTGCCGGGCGAGGAGGCAGTAAGCGGTCAGCGCGGCGCGGTGCGCGTCGGGATCGTCGGGGCCGGCCTCGACGAGGAGCTCCCACAGGTCGTCCTCGTCGCGGCAGCCGAGCCGGCGGGAGAGCAGGTCGAGGGACCTGCTGTGCGTGTAGCGGTCGTCGCGGACGATCGCGCCGTCGCCCGGCAGCACGCGGGCGGTCGCGGCGGCGGCCTGCTCGGCGACCTCCAGGTCGCAGAACGCGGCGGGCACGCCCGCGGCGCGGGCGAGGCGCAGGGCGACGAGCTCGGGGGAGTAGTCGCAGAACGGGAAGTACCCGCCGTGGCGCTCGTCCGGTCCGGCAGAACCTCCCGCGGGGTGCGACCACGCGTAGACGGCGAGAGGCATCTGCGCCTCGGGGTGGCACAGCAGGTCGACCAGGGGGGTGAAGCTCCGCGGCCCCTCGACGAGCACGCGCGAGGGACGGTGGCGCTCGAATGCGTCCCGGACGGCGCGCGCGCACGCCGGCGAGTGGTGGCGCACCGGCACGACCACGAGCGCGTCCGAGACGAGCCGTGCTGCGAGCTGTCGGACGTCCTCGCCAGACGGCGCCTCCTCGCCCGACGGTGGCGTGCCGGCGCCCGGTGGCGTGCCGGTGCCCGCGGGCGCGTCGTCGGTCCGGTGCGTCACCGGTCGAGCTCGCCGCGCGCGTCGAGCGCCGCACGCCACCCTGCGTCGCGTCGGGCGCGGTCGCGCACCACGACGTCGAAGTAGTGCCGCAGCTTCGCGCCGTCGTCAGGGTCGTCCTTGAGGACGGTCCCGACGAGCTGGCGGGCCACGTGCCGCCCGTCGGCGCTCGCGTCGTCGAACCAGTGGGCGTCGAGCGCGGCCGCGTACCCGACGGCGACGGCCTCGGCGGAGCTCATCACCGCGGACGGCTTCTCGACGACGACCCCGTCGGCGGTGACGCCGTCGCGCAGGTCGTGGAACGCGGTGACGAGCAGGTCGACGACGTCCGGCTCGAGCCGCGCCGGGACGCCGGCCCGTTCGAGGAGAGCGCTCGTCTGCTCGGTCACGAGCCGCTGCTCGAGCGCGCGGTCGCGGATCGGCCGGACGGTCTCGAAGCTGAAGCGCCGCTTGAGGGCCGACGACATCTCGTGGACGCCCCGGTCGCGCAGGTTCGCCGTCGCGACGACGTTGAAGCCGGGCGTGGCGAACACGACCGCGTCGTCGCCGTCCAGCTCGGGCACGTGCAGCACCTTGTCGGACATGACGCCGATGAGGACGTCCTGGATCTCGGGCTGGACGCGCGTCACCTCCTCGAACCGGCACAGGCCGCCGGACGTCAGGGCGCGGTGCAGGGGTGCGCGCACCAGGGCCCGGGGCGAGGGACCCTCGGAGAGCAGCAGCGCGTAGTTCCAGGAGTAGGTGATCTGGTCGGTCGTGGTGCCCGAGCTGCCCTGCACCGTGCACGTGGAGTCGCCCGAGACGGCGGCGGCGAACAGCTCGGACAGCATCGACTTGGCGGTGCCGGGCTCGCCGACGAGCAGCAGGCCGCGGTTGCTCATCAACGTCACGACGCACCGCTCCACGAGCGCGTCGTCGCCGAAGAACTTGCGGCTCACGCCGAGGCGCTCGTCACCCACGACGAACGCCCGCACGGCCCGCGGGGTGAGGCGCCAGCCGTCGGGCCGCGGGCCGGTGTCCGCGGCCGCCAGGCGTTCGAGCTCGGCCGCGTACGTCGTCTCGGCCGGCGCTCGCAGGACCGCGGACGGGCCGCCGTGCGGTGCGGTGGGGGTCGACATGTCAGTACTCCGTCTTCTTCGCCCAGTCCGGGTCGAAACCCGGTCCGTCGGCCGCCATGGTCCGCGCGTCGTTCCAGCACTCCGAGACGAGCACGGCGGGCACGTCGCCCACCGTGAGATCCGCCTCGCGGCCTTCGGGCAGGAGCCGGTGGAACGTCAGCGCTCTCAGCGCGACGAGCCGGTCCTCCTCGGGCAGGAAGTTCCCGGTGAACTCCACGCGGGCGACGATCCCCAGCGTCTGGAACCGCTTGTCGTAGCCGTAGAACCAGCCGGCGTCCTCGGTCTGCCCGCGCCCGTACCCGAGGCGCGTGGCGCGGCTCCGCAGCGCGTACGAGCCGACGACGTGCCCCTCGAAGTCGCCGAGCCCTCGGGCCTTCGGGTCGGCGGTGTGCACGCCGCGTCCGAGCTGCTCGAACAGCGGCGTGACCTCGTAGTCGGCCAGGTGTGCCGTCCACCGGGCGACGTCGTCGGGCGCGAGCAGGCTGTCGTGCGCGATGCGGACGCGCGCCCCCGCCGGCAGGTCGACCGGCTCGTCGTCGGCGTCCGTGAGGGTGCCGTCGTCGAGGGGGCGGAACGTCAGCGCCCCGCCGTCGTCGTCCGTCGCGACCCACACGAGCCGTCGCACGAGAGCCCCGACGACGGAGTGCTGCAGCAGGTGCTCGGTCCAGTCCTCGGCGGACCACGAACGCTGCGTGCACAGGGCCTCGTAGAGCCGGTCGCGCTGCAGCCGCTCGACCGCCTTGAGCTCCTTCCTGGCGGCGGTCAGGGCCTTGCGCGACGCGGCCGCGACCTCCGCGTCGTCGGTCTTGCGCGGTGTCGGGAGGGTGCGCACGGCGGCGCCGTCCGGGTCGCGCAGGTCGATCGTGAGGTCGGGTCGCAGGCGGGCCGTGAACGTCCGCGGCCCGTACGACAGCTCGAGCACGCCGTCCGCGACGAAGCCTGCTGCGGGGACGGTCCGGTCGGCCAGCTCGTCGAGGGTCCAGCCGCGGCGTTCCGCGAGCTCGCTCGCGAGGCGGGTCGCCTCGTCCTGGAAGCTCTTGGTGCGAAAGCGCGACCCGACCGACAGCACGAGCTGGGTGGCCGACCGGTCGTCGACCCACGCCAGCATCGCGAGGAGCGCCTTGCCCTGGGCCGCGCGCTGGCCGTACCACTCGCGCAGGTACCGCTCGCTGGGGGCGACGACGTCGCGCCCCCCCAGTGCGGCGACGACCGCGAGCACGCCCTTGCTCGCGGTCGCGGACCCTGCGGGCTCGCGCAGGTAGCCCGGCAGGAGCCCGGGCAGGAGCGCGTCGCGAGCCTGCTCGACGGTCATCCCCTCGTACTGCTGCCCGGGACGCGTGAGCCATGTCGCCGAGCTCGTCGCATGCTGCAGCGCACGCTGCTCGGCCTCGTGCGGTGGCACCGGGCGCAGGTCCTCGCGCATCCACGCGGCCAGCAGGTGCGCCGCGAGACGCTCGCGCCCGTCCGTCTCCAGCAGGCTCGCGTAGTAGCGCAGCACCGCGTCGGGCTCGGGGGAGCGGGCCTTGACGGCGGCGACGCACAGCCAGCCCACCACGACGCGCGGGACCGCGTCGCCGCTCGACGCCCAGGTGACCTCCGGCAGCGCGTCCAGGTCGAGCCACGACACCGACGCCGGGAGCCCCTTGGCGAGCGCCTTCTCGGCGGCGCGCAGGGTGGTCGCCGGGTCGAGGTGGTCGGCGGCGTCGTCCCCGAGGGCCGTGAGCGCGTCGAGCAGGGCGCCGCGGACGACGTCCTGACGCTCGGTCCTCCAGGCGGCGCGCAGAGCGGGCAGGGACTCCGGGTCGGCGATGCGGGTGAGCCACTGCGCCGCCACGAGCCGGACCTCGCTCTTGCCGTCGCTCAGCGCCGCGACCGTACGCGCCGTGCGGCCCGGATCGCGGGCCAGCGCTTCCTGCGCCGGGCCACGGTCGGTCTTGCGGGTGCCGAGCGCCGCCGCGTAGAAGTGCTCGACGACGCGTCGCGGCGGGGTCTCGAGGGTCGCGACCGCGGAGTAGACGGCCGCCGGATCGGCCTCCCAGACCGCCCGCGTCCGGTCGGTCTCGGCGAGGATCCAGTCGAGGTTGCGGCGCACGAACGGCGCCACGTCCTCGTCGGGCCAGTCGCGGGCCAGCGGGGACCACCGCCGCGCGTACGCGGACCACAGCACCTCGCGGCCGTCCACCCCCGCCGCGTCGAGCAGGGCCTGGACGGTCAGGAGGTCCGTGCCGGGGGTCCGGCGGTGGACGTCGGCGAGGACGGAGCCGTGCTCCAACCGATAGCGAGAGCCGCCGAAGAACCCGAGGAACACCATGAGCTTGACCGCCGCGACGGCGCCCAGGTCGGTGCTCGCGGCCGCGGTGCCGAGCCCCGCGCTGAAGTGGTGCAGCGTGGCGGCCGGCTCGAACACCTCGGGGGCGTCGTCCGAGCGCAGCATGCCGACGAGGTCCGTGACCCCGCGCCGGCCGAGCATCGGCCGCGGTCGCTGCTCGCGCACCGGGAGCCCGCGGGACCGCTGGAACTCCGTCATGCGGGCGACGTGGCGGTTGAACGACGTCGCGTGCGCGTCGATCGCGGGGACCACCCGTTCCGCGATCCGCTGCGCGTCCTCGGCCGGGACCGCCCAGGACACCGCAGGAAGGTCGGGCAAGGGCTCCTCCTGTCCGTCCGCGTCGTCCGCGGCAGCGGCGGCCGCGAGCTGCGCGGCGACGGTCCGCACGCTCGCCGCCCGGTCCGCAGCGGCGGTGGACACCGCCCACTCCCGCTGGTCGGGCCGAGCACCCAGCAGCGTGAGCGCGTTGCGCCGCTGCTCGGGGTTGCCGCCGGTGGCGACCTCGCGCAACGGCTCGACCGCCGCGTCGCCGAGCCGGACCAGGAGGGGACGCGCCGCGTCCCGGACCTGGCCGCTCGAGCCCGTCGCCGCCGCGACGGTGGCCGGCGCGAACGGCACCAGGCCCGCGTCGTCGACCGCGCTGCCGAGCAGGGCGAGCACGCACTCGCGACGCACCACCGAGCCGCTCGTGACGGCGGCCTGGACCAGCGGCTCGTGCTCGCGCAGCGCGTCGACGAGTCCCGGCAGGGGCGCGAGGCGCACGTACCAGTCGCGGCCAGAGCGGTACGTCGCGTAGTCGCCCACGTCGAACATGCACGCCAGCAGGTCCGCCCGTGTGCGCCCGTCTGCGGCCGCTGCGGCCACCAGGTCGTCGAACCCGAGCGGCAGCGGCCGGGTCGTGCCCGCCGCCTCCGTCGCGAACCACAGCACGAGCTCGGGCCACCGCTCACCGCCCAGCTCACCGAGGACGAACCCCCACCGCCCGTGCCCGGCGACGGCGTCGAGCACCCGGCCGAAGCGGCGCAGCACCCCGGGGTCGCCCGCGAGCCCCGCGCACACCTGCTCGGCGTCGGACCCCGCGAGATGCGGGAACCGGTGGAACGACGTGCGGGGGAGGCGGGCGAGCACGTCGGCACCCTCGCCCGTGAGCACGTACCGCACCGCGTCGTCGCCGCCGTGGGGCTCGAGCACCCGGCCCAGCGCGTCGCGCAGCGCGTCGTCGGCGCTCTGCGCACCGGACCCCTTCGCGGCGTTCTTGCGGCGCGTGCGTCCGAACAGCGGCATCCGTGCTCCTCTCGTCGCGGCACCCGGACCGCAGCGTCGACAGCACCCGTCCTGGGTGTGTGTGCGGCAGGCTAGCGACCGCCTCGGACACCCCGTGCCAGGCACGTGCCCCGGTGACCTATATGTCCGGTCCTCGAACGCCCGACCCGTCGCCCGGGGACCGTTCGTACGATGCTGGCATGACCTCCCACCCCGCCACGAACCGACGTCTCCGCACGACCGCCGCGCTCCTCGCGCCGCTGGCCCTCGCCGCCGGGCTGCTCGCGGGCTGCTCCCACGACGACCCCAGCCCCTCCGGTGCCGGGCAGACCGCGGCCTCCGCGACGCCCACCTCGTCCGCCACCTTCACCAAGGACGCGAACGGCAGCGTGACCGGGGTGACCTACCCTGGTAAGGACGGGATGACCGCGCTCGAGCTGCTGCTCGCAGCCGACCCGTACGCGCAGGTGTCCGGCTCGAAGGACCAGGCGTTCGTCACCGGCATCGGCGGACGCACGGCCGACGACTCGAAGAAGGAGTTCTGGGCGCTGTCCGTGGACGGCAAGGAGGCCCAGGTCGGCGCCGGCGCGCTCGAGACGAAGGACGGGGAGACCATCACGTGGAAGCTCACGACGTACTGACGCCTGCGCAGCACCGGCAGGGTCCCCTCGCGCTGCGCGAGCTCGCCCACCGGTGGTGGCGGCCCGCGCTCGTCGTGGCCGCGGTGGCGCTCGCGGTGACGTTCCGGCTCGTCAAGGACGACCTGGGTGCGCCGTCGAACCTCGAGCTCGTGACGTCCGCGGCGTTCTTCGGCGCGATGCTGCTGCGCAACCGGGTGGCGGCAGTGTTCCCGTTCGTCGTCGCGGTCGTCAGCGACCTGGCGCTGGGGAACACGTCCATCCTGTGGTTCACGTGGTCCGCCTGGGCCGTGGTCGGTGTCGCGTCGGTGCTCCTGCCGCGCTGGACGGGCTGGCGCCGGTACGCGGGCGCGCTCGGGTTCGGCATCGGGTCGTCGGTCTGGTTCTTCCTGTGGACGAACTTCGGCGTCTGGCTCCTCGGTGACGGGTCCTGGTACCCGCGCACGGTCGGTGGCCTCGTGGACTGCTACGTCGCCGGTCTGCCCTTCCTGCGGCCCATGCTCGTCGGGAACCTCGTCCTGGTGCCGCTCGCGGCGGGTGCCGTGACGCTCGTGGAGCGTCTCGAGCGCGCCGCCCAGCACGCGGGCGTCGTCGCGCGCTGAGCCGGCGAGCGCTGAGCCGGCGAGCGCTGAGCCGTCAGGCGGCGCCTCGGTCGGGGGCGCCCATGTCACCGGTCGCGGGGACGCCGTCCGCCAGGCCGTAGCGCAGCAGCACCGTCCCCGACGGGCTGGGCGCCGGCGGCTCGAGCAGCGTGAGGGTGGTCGGCACCGCGCCGCCGTCGAACACCTTCTTGCCGGTGCCGAGCAGGATCGGGTGGACCCACAGGTCGAGCACGTCGAAGAGCTTGTCGCGCAGCAGGGTCTGCACGAGGTTGAGGCTGCCCACGACCTTGACGTTCTCGTGGCGTTCCTTGAGCTCCGCGACCGCGGCCGCGAGGTCGGGGCCCAGCTGTGACGATCCCGCCCAGTCGAGGTTCGGCCGCCCACGCGACGCCACGTACTTCGGGATCCCGTTGAACAGGGTGGCGATCTGGTTGTCCTCCTCGCCCGCGTACTGCGGCCAGTACCCGGCGAAGATGTCGTACGTCCGGCGGCCCAGCAGCAGGGCGTCCGTGCCCTCGTACGCCGCGGCGACCTGGGCCCCGGCGACGTCGTCGATCAGCGGCGCCTGCCACCCGCCGAACGGGAACCCGATCGGGTCCTCGTCCGGTCCGCCGGGGGCCTGCGCGACGAGGTCGAGGGTGGCGAACAGCTCGATCTGGATGATGCCCATGGTGTGGTCCTCCGTGTGGTGTCCGGCTGTCACTGCCGTCACTGTCGACCGACCGCCGTGAGGTCGGAAACTCGTCGCCCGGGCGAGAAGGGGCGCTCGTCGGGCCACGGCGCGGCAGGGCCCCTACGCTCGTCGCCATGGCCCTGGACTGGAAGTTCGTCGAGACCGGATGGGTGGCGGGGGAGCGGGGCGGCGGGTATCGCGTCACGTTGCTCGGCAACGGCACGTGGGAGCTCGACTACCCGTTCCCCACGACGGACCACACCGGCATCTTCGCCACCGTGGACGAAGCGAAGGCGTGGGCGGAGCAGGAGCACCGGCGCCACCTCACGGCCTGACGTTCCGGACCCCGCGGGCCTCTGCCGCCGGCGCAGTCCGTCGTCGGGTCGTGCCAGACTCCGACGATGGCATCGACCAAGCAGGGGGGCATCGGATGGGGTGGGAAGGTCGCGATCGGCGTCGTCGTCGCGGTGGTCGGGGCTGTCGTGCTCGTCGCGGCGGCGTTCTTGCACGGGCTCGACGAGTGGGCGGACGCCAACCGCAGCCTCTCCGTGCCGGTGCCCGGGGGAACGACCACGCCGGACGGCTCGCCCGGGCCGGGCTCAGGGGGTGCGGCCGACCGTGCCGGACCGGAGGGTGACGGGCCTGAGGTCGCGCCGGGGAACGCCGACCAGTGGCACGGCACCGCAGCGCCGGATGGTCCGCTCCCTGCCGACGACGTGGTGGCCTCGGTCGCCCGGCTGCCCTGGGATCCCTCGGCCGCCGGCGCGCGGGCCGCGGGCGTCGCGGCCGTCGAGCGGGTGGTGCCCGCGGGCACGCTCGTCCAGGCGGAGCTCGGTGACGACGCACTCGTCGTGACCGCAGGGGTCCCCGGGACGAGCGAGTGCGTCGTCGTGGTCCGCCCGGCGCAGGGCAAGGCGTTCCTCTTCTCGGACTTCGACCGGATCCTGCTCGCGCCGGGCGAGGGCGGCTGTGCCCCCTACCTCTACCTCGCCCCCGTGACGACGCACTGACTCCCGACCGACCGCCCGGCCGCCCGGTGGCCTGCGTCGCCGGCCGGCCCGGAGTGGTCTTGCCCGCAGCGGTCAGCGCTCGTGCGCGAACACCACGACGTTGTCGACGAAGTGGCCGGTGCTGCGGTCGAACGCCCCGCCGCACGTGATGAGACGCAGCTCAGGACCCTTCGTGTTGCGGTAGACGGTCTCGACGGGGAAGTCGTCCTTGGGGTACGACGCCACCCTGTCGACGACGAACGTCACGGTCGTCCCGTCGGCGCGCGCCACGTGCACCGCCGCGCCGGGCTTCACCGCGCCGAGCGCGTAGAACACGGACCGTCCGTCCGGGCCGTCGACGTGCCCCTCGATCACGGCGGGGCCGTCCTGCCCCGGGCGGGGCGATCCCTCGTACCAGCCGGCCTTGTCGTAGTTCTTGCCGGGCGTGGAGACCTCGATCGTCCCGTCCTTCGCGAGCCCCATGGTGAGCAGGGGCGACGTGATGCCGACGGAAGGGATCGAGATCTGGGTCGGTCGCGCGACGTGGGCGGCCGGGCGAGCGGTGGGCGCAGCGGCCTTCGCGGGCGCCGGGACCGCGGCGCCGCCGCCTGCGGCACCGGTGGGACGGGCGGTGGGATCGTCCGACACCTCGGGCGTCGTCGCGGGCGCGGCGTCGGTGGCGAAGGCTGCGGGGGGAGCCGGAGGGGAGGGGGTCTGTGTCGCGAGCCCGACCGCCACCGCGGTGGCCCCGCCGACGAGCAGGGCCACCGCGGCGACGGTCCACGCGCGACGCCGCCCGCCGCCCGGGGTGCGTGCCGCGTCGCCGCGGTCGTCCCGGGCGCGGGCGTCGTCGTCGGACATCAGCGCTCGACGTCCGCGGTGCGGCGACGGCTGCGCGTGGCCACGGCGGCGGCGGTGCCGGCGAGCAGCGCGAGGCCGCCCCCGACGAACAGACCGGTGTGCTCGACGCCCGTCGTCGACCCCGAGCCGGTCTGCGCCCCACCGTCAGGCATCATCGACATCTGCGAGGCGCCGATGATCCCGCACAGGGCCGGGTCGGTCGCCTCGGTGGGCAGAGACGGGTCGAGGTCCGACTTCGTCGAGCCGTCGTACTTGCCGTCCTTGTTGTAGTCGACGCCGTGCACGACGATCCCCGCGCCGCCGGACAGGATGTCCTTCGCGACGGCGTCCGAGACCTTGATCGACCCGCGCTGGTAGTCGATCGTGCCGCCCTTCGCGGTGTCGAACCGCTTGACGTCGAGCGCCGACTTGGCCGACGTGTCGCCGGAGGTGGTCAGCGAGACCTCGATCATCCCGTAGGCCTTCATGCCCTCGGAGGTGTTGATGTGGCCGTCGCCGTTCGTGTCGTCAGCAATGACTGGACACCGGTGCTGGGAGTCGTCCGCGAAGTGGATGTGCGCGGCGTGCGGGCTCCCGGCGAGGAGGCCGGTCGCCTTGTAGGTGACGGTGAGCACGTCGTCCTTGATGGAGACCATCGCCGTGCCGGACGCGTCGACGCCGTTCCCGACGACGGGACGCAGGTCGGCCTGGCCGGAGCCGGACTCCGCGGCCGACGCCGGACCGGCGACGGCGAACAGCGCCCCGACGGCCAGCGCCGGGACGGTGAGGAGAGCTCGCGTGCGGTTGTTCATGTGCCATCCCTTCGGTTCACCCGCGGGCGGGTGTCCGCCGTCGGGTGTCGTGCCGGGTGCCGCACGGTGGCGGCCTTGCACGGGGTTCGGCGCACGCGGGGGTGTGGATGGGTCTCAGGTGCGGATCTCGTCGTACCGGTTCCAGAACTGGTCGCGCAGCTCGTAGCGGGTGTGGTCGGAGAGGTCGTAGATGCCGAGCGCGTCGCTCGCGTCCAGCAGGAGCGCCTTGTCGATCTCGCGAGGGATCGAGGGCCGCCCGCGCTCGAGCCCCGACCAGGACTCGGCGGTGGCGCTGCGCTCGAGCGACTGCAGCACCCGGTCGACGACGGCGGCGACGACCTCGGACGGGTCGTCCAGGAGGTCGTCGTGGTGCGTCGGACGGCTGACGCTGCCCGTGCTGCTCGAGTACACGACGACGGGGCGCGGTTCGCTGGACGTCGGCCGGCCGATGCTCGACGCGATGTCCTTGGGCGTCGGCCCGACGGGCGCCGGGCGCGCCGTCGTCGCGCTCGCGGGCTCCGCAGGGGCCTCGACCTTCATCACCGCGCCGTCGATCGCGTCGGGGGAGAGCGTGACGAGCTCGTCGGCCGCGCGGACCAGGTGGCGGCTCACGCCGTGGGCCTTGCCGGCGACGGTCGGGACCGCCATGACGACGACCTGGACGCCGTGGACCTGCGACTCCTCGACGGCCTCCGTGAGGTCGTCGTCGCCGGAGACCAGGACGAACACGTCGGCCGCGCCGTTGCGCGCGTGCGTCACGAGGTCGAGCCCGAGCCGCAGGTCGACGCCCTTCTGCTGGCCGTCGACCCCGAACCGGCCGAGCCGCAGCTTGACCTTGGGCAGCTCGCCGATGCGCTCCTGCTGGGCGTCCGGGACGGCGTTCTTCGCCGAGTCGTACCAGTGGACGCGGAGCACCGGCAGTCCGGAGAGCTCCTGCGCCTGCGCGATCAGCGCCTCGATGAGCCGCCGGTACTCGACGTGGATACCGCTGCGGAGCGAGGTGCCGGTGACGCGGGTCGCGATCGAGGCGAGGAGGTACCCGGCGTCGACGAAGACGGAGCAGTGGGAGCGCACGCGCACAGCATGACAGGGGACGCCCTCAGGCGTCGTCCGTCGTGGCGTCCGGCGCGGGGATCTCGTGCGGGCGGTAGGAGGGGAGGCGGCTCGCCGGGATGATCGCGAGTGCGCTCATGCCGGCGAGCACGAGCAGCCCGGTCTGGAGGGTCGAGGCGGCCCTGTTCGTTGACGGCGACGGCGGCGGCGACCTGGAGCGGGGTCGCGTCGGTGTGTGCGAGCGCGTCGTTCGACGCGAAGGGGGTGTTGTCGAGGTTCACGTGGGCGATCAGTGGGGGCGGGCAGCGGGCCGGTGGCTGCGTCCTGCGCGACGCCCTGCACGTCGAGGTCCATCGTCCTCCCGCCCGTCGCGGGGGTGTGCGGAGCGGTGCGAACCTCGGGCGCATCGTGCCGCGGCGCGACAGCTGCCTCGGTGTCACCCGGATCGGGCCATGAGGTCCTCACGCAGGTAGCGCGCGTAGCCGCCCGGGGTGCGGCCGTGGCTCCGTCCCGACGTGCGGACCCAGCACGCGTCGGTGGCGACCGTCCTGGCGCCCGCGCGGCGGAGCCGCGCCACCAGCTCCACGTCCTCGTGCTCGGGCAGCGGCTGGAAGCCGCCTGCAGCCAGGTAGAGGTCGGCACGGACGCCGAGGTTCGCCCCGTGGACGTGCCCGTTCGCCTGGCCGGGGACGTGGCGAGCGTGCCACGCCTCGCGCTGCGCCGGGGTCAGGTCGGCAGGATCCGGCCGGACGGTGCCGATCATGACGTCGGCGCCCCCGCGTGCCAGGTCGAGCTGCGTCGTGAGCCAGTGCGGCGGCACCACCGAGTCCGCGTCGGTCGCCGCCAGCCAGACGCGATGCGGGTCCTGTCGGGACGGGACCGCTGCCGCCTCGAGCGCGTGCCGGTACCCGGCGGCCCGCGCGGCACCGACGCTGCGCCTCTCGACGACGGCGGTGTCGAACCCGGACGCCGACGCGATGGCAGCAGAACGGTCCCGGCAGGCGTCGAGCGCGACGACGACCTGGTACGCGACACCGATGTCGTCGCGCGGGCCTGCGTCGTCGGTGGCGCGGACGCGGTCCGGGACGGCGTGGTCGACGGCGCGGCGGAGCGACGCCAGGCAGCGCGGGAGGAGCTCCTCCTCGTCGTGCACCGGGACGACCACGACGACGAGGTCGACCGCGTCCGTGGTGCCACGAGGCCGGGGCGGCGTCACGCGAGCCCCTCGACCTGCGCGACCGAGCGGCCAGGTGGCGGCGTGAGCACGTCGAGCAGGAAGTCGGCCTCGTCGTGCCGGGCGACGCGGTCCAGGTCGCCGCGGGCCGCCAGCGCGTCGTGCACCGCGTCACCGCCGAGCGGGTACTCGGCCACCGGGTGCCGCCAGTGGCACGCGACGACGACGCCGTCGGGCGTCAGCGCCCCGGTGACGGCGTCGAGCAGGCGGTCGAGGTCGGCGCGCCCGAGGTAGTACCCGACCTCGGACAGCACGACGAGGTCGAACCGGCCGTCCGGCCAGTCGTCGGGCAGCGCGCGCTGCTCGAACGAGGTGACCGCGTCCCAGGGGGTCCCCGCGAAGCGACGCCGGGCGACGGCGAGCGGTGCCGCCGCGATGTCCACGCCGAGCAGCCGGTCGCAGCGCGGTGCCAGGTCGAGGGTGAGACGCCCCGTGGAGCACCCGACCTCGAGCGCCGACGTGAACCGCTCGCGCGGCAGCGACGCGACGGTGAGTGCGCGCTTGCGCTGCTCGTACCACCGCGTCTCGAACCCCCAGGGGTCCGACCTGCCGCGGTAGAAGTCGTCGAAGAAGGCCCGGGGCAGGGAGTCGCCGTCGGATCGGCACCCCGGCGCGCTGTCCGCAGGATCGGCGCGGGCCGATGACGCGTCGGTCCGGACGAACACCTCGAAGGGTCGGGCGAAGTGCCCGAGCATCTCGGCGTGCAGCAGCGCCTCGTCCCCCGGCGCGGGGGACAGCGGACGGTGCTGGGACGCATGGGCGGCGACAGCGCGCGACTTCGCGTCGCGTTCGTCGCCCGCCAGGTCGAGGCGTCGTAGCGAGCGCACCGGGAGGTCGCCCGGCAGGCTGTCCGGCGAGCCCCAGTGCCAGAACCAGACGGGGTATTCCAGCAGGGTCACGCCGGCGCGACCCGCCACGGCCGCTGCGGCCGCGCCGGCGACGCGGTGGTCCCGGTGGCCGTCACCGCGCCACGGCGCGCACAGGAGCACGCCCGACCTGCGCGCTGCCGGCCCGAGGGCGGCCTCGATCTCGTCCTCGAGCGTGCCGGCGTGCTCGCGCAGGCCGCCGTCGGGCAGGGCGAGGAACCTCAGGGCCACGCGGCGCCCGAGCGCGCCGACAGCGGTGACCACCTCGCGCCGCCGGGTCGCCGCGAGGTCCGCCGGGGTGTGCGCCGGGGAGGCCGGGTGGGAGCCCTCGCCGTCGGACGCCACGACGACCGTCACGGCGATCCCGAGGGCCGTCGCCCGTGCGACGAGCCCGCCCGCACCGAGGCTCTCGTCGTCGGGGTGGGCGGCCACGACGACGACCCGGCGCACGTCGTCGAGCTCCAGAGCCGGCAGGTCGGACCACCAGTCCGTCGCGAGCCACCGCTGCTCGGGGGTGCCGGGCTCGCGGTGGTCGAAGCTCACCATCCGGTCCCGTCCGTCGCGAGGAGCTCACGGCCGAGCGACGCGTCGTCGCGCTCGGCGTGCCACTGGCGCACGTAGACCGCGAGGTCGGCGACCCGTCGCGCGTGCCGTTCGTCCTGCGTGAGCGGGCCCGGGCCGAGCCCGTGGGCGGCGCGCTGCAGCGTCTCCTCGACGGTGCGCGCGACGACGCCGCGCACGCGCTTGGCGAGCAACGACGGCGCGGTGTCGGCGGAGACACCGTCGCGCTGGGCGTCGACCAGGTGGGAGGCCTCCGCGAGGGTCGTCCGGGCGGCGTGGAGCGAGACGTCGACCGCGCCGAGGTGCGCCTGGGCCACCTGGTCGGGATCGCGCGTTCCGCCGGTCGCGACTGCCGCCAGGTCCCGCGCGACACCGACGGCGCCGCCCCACCAGCAGGCGGCCACGCCGATGCCGCCCCACGCGAACCCGGGACGCCGGAGATACCACTCCGGGCCGCCGACGGGGACGGCGGGCGCTCCCGAGAACGACACGGGTGCGCTGACGACCTGCTGCAGTCCGCGCGAGACCCAGGGTCCGGTCGCGGCCTCCACACCGGGCCCGCGCAGCGCCACGGCGAACAGGCGACGGCCCTCGTCGGTCCACGCGGTCACGAGGGCGTGCGACAGGTCGCCGGCGAGCGAGCACCACGGCTTCACCCCGTCCAGCACCCAGACCCCCTCGGCGGCGGCCGCGCCCAGCTCCGGCGAGGCCGTGAGCCGGACGCCTGGTCCCTCGGCGGCGAAGACGCCCCACGTGCTTGCGGCGTCGGCGTCGACCCGCGAGAGGTCGACGGGGTCGGGCGCCTGCGCGAGGACGGCGACGGCGTCGAGGTGCGGCTCGAGGATGCGAGCGACCCCGACGTCGAGCGCAGCGGTCGACGCCAGCAGCTCCCATAGCTCCCGGGTGCGTCCCGATCCCGGGTGCGGTGCCCAGGCACCGATCTCCCGCGCCCAGTCGAGCGTCGCGCGGACGTCCGTGCCGAGGGTGTCGACCGTCCCGAGCGCCGCCGCGAGCCGTCGCGTGGCGTCGGCCGACTCCGGGGTGGCCGTAGGCCCGAGCCGGACCGGTGCACCCGTCATGCGGGGTCCAGGGGGTCGCTGCGACGTCCGCGTCCGGCGGCGAGACCCTCGAGGACGCCGCGGAGCGCCTCGACGGCGTCGTGCCGGGGCGCCCACCCGAGCACGTCACGCGCCCGGGAGGTGTCCATGACGGGCGCGCCCATCGCCATGTCGAGCCAGCCTGCGTCGGCCCGGACGGCGTGCGCGGACCAGGCGAGGGCGAGCACCCGTCGGACGAGCCCGGGCGGGAGGTTGAGCACGTGCCCGTGGTCGAGCACCTCCGCGACCGCGCGGCCGTCGAGGACGGGGGCCGCGGCGACGTTGAACGCCCCCCGGGCGGCCGCGCCTCGGACGATCGCGGCGACGTACGCGCGGGCGACGTCGTCGGCGTGGGTGGCCTGGAGCCGCAGGCCGGCCGGCAGGGGCACGACGGGCAGCACCCCCGGCCGGACCAGTCCGCGCGGCACGAGCGGTCCGAGGAAGTAGCGGTCGATCTCGGCGCCCGCCCCCGGTTGGAAGATCAAGGACGGGCGCAGGCGGGTGACGACGAGGTCGTCGTGCTCCCTCTCGAGGCCGTCGAGGACGCGCTCCTGCGCCGCCTTGTCCACGCTGTAGTGCGAGGTGGGCACGCCGCCGGTGGGCCAGGACTCGTCCCGCGGCGTGTCGTCGGCGACGGGCGAGTACGCACCGACCGACGACGCCACCACGAGGTGCCGCGCCCCCGCGCGCGCCGCGGCCTGCCCGACCCGGCGCGTGCCGTCCACGTTGGTGCGCCGCAGGAGGTCCCGGTCCCGGTTCGGCTGGATCGCCCACGCGAGGTGCACGACCGCGTCGACGCCGTCGAGCGCGCCGGCCAGGCGGTCGACGAGCCCGTCCTCCTCCACGGGCGACGTGGTCGCCTCGCCGACGTCGGCCGTGACCCAGCGCGCGCCGTCGAACGGCGGTGACGACGTGTCGGGCCGGCGCCGGGCGATCCCGACGACGTCCGTCACCGACGGTTCGGCGGCGAGCGCGCCGAGCAGCGCCGAGCCGGAGTTGCCCGACGCACCGACGACCGCGACCCTCACGACGCCGCCCCGTCCTCCGGCGTCCCGTCGGGCGGTCGGACGCCGCCTGCCGGGAGGGTCGGGTCGAGCACCACCTTGACGCACCCGTCCTGCTTCTTCTGGAACATCTCGTACGCGGCCGGCGCGTCCTCGAGCGCGACGCGGTGGGTACGCAGGTCGAGGACGCCGAGCGGGTCGGACTCGTCGGCGACGAGCGGCAGGAGGTCGTCGACCCACCGCCGGACGTTCGCCTGGCCCATGCGCAGGGTGACCTGCTTGTCGAACAGCTCCATCATCGGCAGCGCGTCCCGCGCGCCGCCGTAGACCCCGGACAGCGAGATCGTCCCGCCGCGCCGGACGATCGCGATCGCCGAGAGCAGCGCGGCGAGCCGGTCGACGCCGGCCTTCTCGATCAGGGGCCGGGCGACGACGCCGGGCACGTACGCCGCGCCGCGCTGCAGCAGCTCGCTCACGGGCGAGCCGTGCGCCTCCATGCCGACGGCGTCGATCACCGCGTCGGGGCCGCGCCCCGAGGTGCGGTCCCGGATCGCGGCGGGCAGGTCGTCGACGGCGCCGAGGTCGAGCACGTCCACCCCGTGGCGGGCGGCCATCGCGAGACGTTCCGCGACCAGGTCGACGCCGATCACGGTGGCGGCGCCCCGGTACAGCGCCACGCGCGCCGCCATCTGGCCGACGGGACCCAGCCCGAGCACGACGACCGACCCGCCGGGGGGCACGTCGGCGTACTCGACGGCCTGCCAGGCGGTCGGCAGCACGTCGGAGAGGTAGAGGTAGCGCTCGTCGGGCCAGCCGTCGTCGGGGACGCGGACCGGTCCGTACTGGGCCTGCGGGACCCGCAGGTACTCGGCCTGCCCGCCGGGGACCTGACCGTAGAGGCTCGTGTAGCCGAGGAGGGCGGCGCCCTTCGAGCGGGAGCGCACCTGCGTGACCTCGCACTGGCTCTGCAGCCCGCGCGCGCACATCCAGCAGGAGCCGCAGGAGACGTTGAAGGGCACGACGACGCGGTCGCCGGGCCGGAGGTGGGTGACACCGGGGCCCACCTCCTCGACGACGCCCATCGGCTCGTGGCCGAGGACGTCGCCGGGTGTGAGGTAGGCGGCCAGGACGCCGTAGAGGTGGAGGTCGGAGCCGCAGATCGCGGTGGAGGTGATGCGGACGATCGCGTCGGTCGGCTCCAGGATCCTCGGGTCGGGGACGGAGTCGACGCGCACGTCCTGCACGCCTTGCCAGGTCAGAGCTCGCACGGTGGCCTTTCGCTGGGCGCGTGAGCGCCACGGACGGGCCACCTGCTTGACCCGTCAGCCACGTTACGAGGACCGGTGGGCCGACGCAGGACGTACGGGGTTCAGATCGTCCGGTTCTTGCGGGCCGAGCGTCGCGTGCCAGCCACGATCGCCGTCCCGACGAACAGGATGACCCCGATGATCCCGAGCCAGAGGATGCCGTGGACGGCGAACCCGACCACGGCCAGCACCAGCCAGAGCACCAGGAGCACTACCACGAGTGTCAACATCTTTCCGACGCTACGCCGATGGCGTGGCGACGCGCGGCGACCGGGTGCCGGGCATCGAAGGTGAGGGATGGAGCGGACGACGACGGTGCGGCTGCGGGAGGTGCGCGACGCCGACCTCCCGGGACCACGCGAACGGCCGGGGCGCCGAGGTCGAGGAGCTGCTCCTGACGCTGCGGGCCTGACCTCGGCGTGGTCCGGGTCCGACCCGGCGCGGCGCGACTGGTCCGACCCGGCACGACGTGGCACTGCCCGGCACGGTGCGGCGTCTGGACTGTAACGCGGTCGACACATCGGCACACACCGTGGAAACGCAAACTGTATACCGTCGCGGCATCCGAGAGGGTGCAGCGCTCCCTCGGCCGAGACCGTCCGCCGAAGGAGAGCCACCATGTCGACCTGGGCGTCACCCCTGCTGGAGCCGGGGTCCACGATCCTCGACGACCGTCAGCGCGCGGTCGTCGAGACGGTGTCGGCCGCGGAGCGGGCCCACATCCTCGCACTGCCGAGCGACGACCTCCTCGACCCGCGGCGGCGCGCCCGGATCGAGGCCACCGGTCCCGAGCTGTTCGCCCAGCCCGAGGCGGTTCGGGCCACGCTGCTCCGCAACGCCAACACTCTGGACGCCGTGGCCGAGCGCCTCGCAGCCGGCTTCCGGCGCGTCGTGCTCGTCGGCGCCGGCGACTCGCTCGCCGTCATGGCCGGAGCACGCCTCGCGCTCGAGCAGATGCTCGGCGTGCCGTGCGAACCGGTCCAGAGCCTGGAGTTCGCCTACTACGCGGCGCACGCGCTCGACGCCTCGACCGCGGTCCTGGCCCTGTCGAGCTCGGGGGAGACGACCCGCACGGTCGAGGCGCTGCTCGTCGCCCAGCGGCACCAGATGTATACGGTCGCGCTGACCAACACGCGCGGCTCGACGCTCGAGCGCGAGGCGACGACCGCGCTGCAGGTCGAGGCGACCCGCGTCGGCTGGCCGACGCAGTCGTCCACCGCCGCGCTGGCGCTCCTGCTGGAGCTGGCGGTCCGGGTCGGTGAGCGCCGGGGCGCGACGGGCGCCGGCGAGCTCCGGTCCGCGCTCGACGCCCTGCCCGGCCTCATGGCCGTGACGCTCGGGCGCACGGACGCGACCGTGGCGGCGATCGCCGAGCGCGAGGTCCGGTCGCGCACCGTGCTCTTCGCGGGCGGGGGCCCCAGCGCCGCCGCCGCGACCATGGGCGCCGCCAAGGTCAAGGAGTGCACCCCCGGCCACGCGTTCGCGGTCCAGGTCGAGGAGTACCACCACTACACCTCGCAGAAGCCCGACGAGCCGCTCGTCCTGCTCGCCCCGTCCGGGCCCACGGTGCCCCGCGCCACGGACACCGGACGGGACGCCCACCGCTGGGGCGGCCGGCTGTACGTCGTGACCACCGAGGGCGAGCGAGCCTTCGACGACCTCGACGCCGAGGGCGTGCTGTTCCTGCCGGCCGTGCCGGAGCCGCTGTCCCCGCTGCTCTTCGTGCTGCCCGCGCAGCTCGTCGGCTACCACCTCGGGCTCGCCGGCGTGCGCGCGGCCGAGACGGACGCGGCGGTGGCGCGTGCCTGAGCGCCCGACCCTCGTGTGCGCGGGGAACGTGACGCTCGACGTCGCCGTCGCTCCCGACGGGCGGCGCACGACCGCGGTGGGGGGTGACGCGGTCTTCGCGTCGCTCGCCGCGCGCCTCGCCGGCGGAGAGCCTCAGATCCTGGCGCCGCTCGGCAACGACGTGCCCGACGCTGTCGCCGACGTCGTGCGCCTGGCCGGCACGCCGCCCGAGGACCTCCCGGCGCGTGACCTCCCGACCGTCCTCGACGTCGTGCGGTACCGGGCCGACGGCAGCCGCACCTGGGAGCTCGTCCACGGCGAGCGGCACTTCGAGGAGATGTCGCCCGGCCCGGCGGACGTGACGCCCGCGATGCTCGCCGCAGACGGCGTCCTCCTGTCCGGGATGGCGCTCGCCGCGCAGCTCGCGCTGTCGTCGTGGCTGCGCCCGAGGACGTCCGCGACCGTCTACCTCGACCCCCAGGAGGACTACGTGCCAGGCAACGAGAGAGCGCTCCTGGAGGCCGTCGCGGCGTGCGACGTCTTCCTGCCGAGCGAGGTGGAGGCGCTGGCGCTCGCGCGGGTCGACGACGTCGAGGACGCGATCCGGTGCTTCCTCGAGGTCGTGCCGGTCGTCGTCGTGAAGCGCGCCGAGCACGGGTGCCTCGTCGCGACGCGCAGGGGCCGCACGCCCGTGGTCGTCCCGGCGGAGCGCGTGGTCCCGACGGACAGCACCGGCGCCGGCGACGCCTTCTGCGGGGCGTTCGCCGTCGAGCACCTGCGCAGCGGGGACCCGGTCGCCGCCGCGCGGGCCGCGAGCGCGGTCGCGCGCGTCGCCGTGTCGGGCGTCGGGGTCGACGCGCTGGCGGACGCCGTGCGCTCGATGGAGTCGGAGGTGGCGCGCTGATGCGGCTCACCGTCGTCAACCCCAACGTCTCCGACGAGCTCACACGCAGGATCGCGGGAGCGGCCGCGGCCGTCGCGCCCCAGGACGTCGACGTTCTCGGGGTCCATCCGAGCGGGGGCGTGCCGAGCGTCGAGAGCCACGCGGAAGAGGTCGTCGCGGCGGCCGGCGTGCTCGAGCAGGTCCGTGCGCACGACGCGACGTCCGACGCGTTCGTCGTGGCGTGCTTCGGGGACACGGGCGTGGCGGCGGCCCGGGAGGTCGCGTCCGGTCCTGTGGTCGGGATGACCGAGGCCGCACTGATGGCCGCGTGCCTCGTCGCGCACCGCTTCACCGTCGTGACGCTGCCCACCCGGACGCGGGCCCACTCGGAGCGCGTGGTCCGCGCGCTCGGGCTCGAGCACCGGTGCACCGTCCGCGCGGTCGACGTGCCCGTCGCGCATCTCGAGTCCGGGTCGACCCACCTGTTGGAGACGTTCGTCGCCGAGAGCCGGGCGGCGCTGGAGCTCGACGCGGCCGAGGCGGTCGTGCTGGGCTGCGCCGGCCTGGCCGACCTGGTCGACCCGTTGCAGGCCGAGCTCGGCGTCCCGGTGATCGAGGGTGTCGCCGCCGCGGTCGGCATGGCGGTCGGGCTGCACCGCATGCGGCTGGGCACGTCGCGAGCGAGCAGCTTCGCCGCCGTCCCCGCTCTCCCGGAGGTGCTCTTCCCATGACGCTCGTGTTCACCGACGTCCTCGTCTACGACGCCGCGGCGCCGAGCGGCATGCTCGGCCCGACCGACGTCGTGGTCGAGGGGAACCGGGTCGCCGCGGTCGGTCCGTGGGACCGGCAGGGCGCTGCGGACGCCCGGGTCGTCGCGTGCGACGGACGTTGCCTGCTCGTCCCCGGGTTGGTCAACGCGCACTTCCACTCGCCGGCCAACCACCTCAAGGGCTCCGTGCGGAGCCTGCCGCTCGAGCTCTTCATGCTCCAGGAGTCGCCGGCGGACGCTGCCCTCGCGCCCACGGCGCGCGAGGCCTACCTGCGGACCATGCTGGGCGCGATCGAGATGCTGCGGCTCGGCGTCACGAGCGTGCAGGACGACGCCTTCCTGATGCCGGAGCCCGTCCCGGAGGTCGTGGACGCGGTCGCGTCCGCGTACCGCGACAGCGGCATGCGGGCCACCCTCGCGCTCGACCAGCCCGAGCTGCCGGAGCGGGACAAGCTGCCGTTCCTCGACGAGCTCGCAGATGTGCGGTCGACGCTCGACGCGCCGGCCCCCGCGCCGGCGGCACGGCTGCTCGAGGCGTACGACCACCTGCTGACGACCTGGCACGGAGCGGCCGGCGACCGCATCCGCGCCGCGGTGTCGGTGTCGGCGCCCCAGCGGGTCAGCCCGGAGTACTTCGCCGCGCTCGACGACCTCGCCGAGCGGCACGGCCTGCCGCTGTTCGCGCACATGCTCGAGACCAAGGCGCAGCGCACCCTCGCGGACCAGCAGCCGCGGTTCGCCGGCCGCTCGCTGGTGCGGTACACCGCCGACCTCGGCCTGCTCCGGCCCCACACGAACGTCATCCACGCCGTCTGGGTCGACGACGACGACCTCGACCTGGTCGCCGCCGCCGGGTCGACGATCGCGCACAACCCGGTGAGCAACCTGCGCCTGGGCAGTGGCGTCATGCCGTGGCGGGCGGCGCTCGACCGCGGCATCCCGGTGGCGCTCGGCACCGACGAGGCGATCTGCGACGACACGGTCAACGTGTGGTCGGTCGCGAAGACGGCCGGGCTGATCCACAACGTGTCGGGGCTCGACAGCGACGACTGGCCGACCTCGACGGAGATCCTGACGGCCCTGTGGGAGGGCGGCGCGCGCGCCCAGGGACGGGCGGGCGAGCTCGGTGCGGTCCGCCCGGGGATGCTCGCCGACCTGGCGCTCCTGGACCTGGACGCCCTCGCGTTCACGCCGCTCAACGACCTGCGCGAGCAGCTCGTCCACTGCGAGGACGGGCACGACGTCGTCATGACCGTCGTGGACGGGCGGGTCGTCGCCGAGGACGGTCACGTCACGACCGTCGACGAGCGGTCCCTGCTGGCCGAGGCGCGCGAGCTGTTCGCCGCGCGACGACCGGCCGTGGACGCCGCGCGCGACGCGGCACAGCACCTGGTCCCCGCCTACCAGCGCGTGGTGCGCCGGGCAGCGGCGACAGACGTCGGATTCACACGATGGGTGGGCACACGATGAACGCACGCTACGAGTACCGCAGCATGCCGGACCGACCGCGCGGGACCTGGCCGGGGGGCGCCGGCCTCGCCGTCATGGTCTGCGTGGGCGTGGAGGAGTACCGCTTCGGCGACGGGCACACCGAGGACGCGCTCCCGGGCGTACCGGCCCCGGACCTCGTCAACACCGCGTGGCGCGACTACGGGAACCGGGTCGGCGCCTTCGCGCTCTTCGACACGCTCGAACGCCTCGGCGTCCCGCCGACGGTCCTGCTCAACACGGACGTCTACGACACCGCGCCGGACGTCGTCCGGGCGGCGCGGCGCGTGGGCGGCGAGATCGTCGCGCACGGGCGCAGCAACTCCGACTCGCTCGCGGGCATGACCCCGGACGCCGAGGGCGACTACCTGCGTGACGTCGCGGCACGGATCGAGCGCCACGAGGGCGCACCGCCCGGCGGGTGGTCGAGCCCGTGGCTCGCGCACACGCCGTCGACGGTCGACCTGCTCGTCGAGGCCGGGTACCGGTACCTGCTGGACCTCCGCCTCGACGACCAGCCCGTCTGGCTCACGTCGCGCTCCGGGCCGCTGCTCTCGATCCCGTACAACGCCGAGATCAACGACTCGAGCACCATGATCGGGCGCGAGACCCCCGCGCGGGCCTTCGCCGACATGGTCGTGGACGAGTTCGACGCCCTGCTCGAGGCGTCCGCGGAGCGCCCGCTCGTCATGAGCGTGGTGCTGCACTCGTTCATCACGGGGGCGCCGTTCCGGCTGCGAGCGGTCGAGCGCGCGCTGGCGCACCTGGCAGCACCCCGCCCCGGCGTCTGGCTGACCACGCCCGGCGAGATCCACCGTGCCGTCCTGGCCACGCCGGACCTCTTCCCGGGCCTCGCCCCCTCGGCTCCGTCGGCCCCGTCGGCCCCGTCGGTCCGGGCGGCGCTGCGATGAGCGCCGTCGCGACGCAGCCGGAGACCGTCCGGCACGAGGCCGTCGAGCCTGTCGCCACCGTCGAGGGCTTCTCGCTCTCGCTCGTCCGGGACGGCGCGCGTACCGAGGTGCTCCACGACGTCGACCTCGTGATCCGTCCCGGCGAGGTCCTCGGACTGGTCGGTGAGTCCGGGTCCGGCAAGAGCGTGCTCGCGCTCAGCCTCCTCGGCCTGCTGCCGCAGGCGTCCCGGCCGCAGAGCACCGGCACGGTCAGCGTGACCGGGGTCGACATGGTCGCCGCCGACGAGGCCACCCGCCGACGCGTCCGCCGGGACGCCCTGGGCGCGATCTTCCAGGACCCCATGACCTCGCTGAACCCGACCATGCGGGTCGGCCGCCAGCTGCGGGAGGTCACCCACGACGACGACGAGTCGGTCCGCCTGCTTGAGACCGTCGGCGTCCGGGACGCGACCCTCCGGCTGCGGGTCTACCCGCACGAGCTGTCGGGCGGCCTGCGCCAGCGCGTCATGGCGGCGATCGCGGTGGCGGGCCGGCCGCGGCTCGTCGTCGCCGACGAGCCGACCACGGCGCTCGACGTCACCGTCCAGGCGCAGCTCCTCGACCTGCTGCGCGAGCTCCGCGACGACTTCGGGTGCTCCGTGCTGCTCATCACGCACGACCTCGCCGTGGCCGACCAGATCGCCGACCGGCTCGCCGTGATGTACCGCGGGGAGCTGGTCGAGGTCGGTCCTGCCGCGCAGGTCGTGCGCGCGCCACAGCACGACTACACCCGGTCGCTCCTCGCGTCCCGCCTCTCGTTGGGATCGCCCCGCGACGAACGGTTCGCCGCGCCGGGCGCGGACGCCCCGGCCGCGGTCGTCGTCGAGGGGGCGCGCCGCGAGTTCGGCACCCGTCGCCGGGGACAGACCGTGGCGGCGGTCGACGGCGTCGACCTGCGGATCGCCGCGGGGGAGGCCCTCGCGGTCGTCGGCGAGAGCGGGTCCGGCAAGTCGACCCTCTTGCGGATGATCGCGGGGCTCGACCGGCCCACCTCCGGCACGGTCGAGGTCGTGGGCGGGGGCGGCGCGCAGATGGTCTTCCAGGACGCCGGCTCGTCCCTGACGCCCTGGCTCACCGTCGGCGAGACGCTCGCCGAGCGCCTGCGCGGTCGCCGGCTCCCGCGGGCCGACGTCCGCGCGCGCGTCGAGGACGCCCTGGCGGTCGTCGGGCTCGGTCCCGAGGTCGCCCGGGCACGGCCGGCGCAGCTGTCCGGCGGGCAGCGCCAGCGCGTGGCCCTCGCCCGCGCGACGATCGTGCCCCCGTCGGTGCTGCTCTGCGACGAGCCGACCAGCGCGCTCGACGCCGCGCTCGCGAAGAGCGTCCTCGCCCTGATCCGCGACCTGCGGGCGCGCTTCGGGATGACGGTCGTGTTCGTCACCCACGACCTCGCGGTCGCACGGCTCATGGGCGACCGGATCGCCGTGATGAGCGCCGGACGCGTCGTCGAGGTCGGGCCGCCCGACCAGGTGATCGACGACCCCCAGCACGACTACACCCGGAGCCTGCTCGCCGCCGTCCCCGAGCTCGTCGGCCGCACCGAGGGAGCCGCCTGATGTCCACCACGTTCGTCCCCCGGGCCCGCCTGCGCCCCGGCACCGTGTCGGGGCTCGACATCGCCCGCCCCGTGAACCTCGCGCTCGTGGGGGTGCTCGTCCTCGTGACGCTCGTCGCCGCGCTCGCCCGCGTGCTCGCCCCCTACGACCCCATCCAGCCCGTCGGGCCGCTGAACCTCCCGCCCTTCAGCCCTGGCCACCTGCTCGGCACGGACTCGATCGGGCGCGACCTGCTGTCGCGCACCCTGGTCGGCGTCCAGTCGAGCTGGTTCAGCGCCCTGGCCGTCGTCGCTGTCGGCCTCGTCGTCGGCGGGACCGTCGGCGTCGTCGCCGGCGCGAGCGGGGGCCGCGTCGACGCCGTGCTGATGCGCGTGACCGACCTCTTCCTCGCGCTTCCCGGCGCCCTCGTCGCGATCGCCATCGTGGCGGCGCTCGGACCCGGCCTCACGCACACCCTCGTCGGTGTGGTCATCGTCTGGTGGCCCTACTACGCCCGCATCCTCCGGGGCGAGGTCAAGGCGCTCGCCGCCCGGCCGCACGTCGAGGCGGCCCGGCTCGTGGGGACGGGCCGGTTCCGGCTCCTGTCCCGGCACCTGCTCCCGGGCGTCGTCCCGACGGCGATCGTCACCGCGAGCCTCGACGTCGGCAACGTCGTCCTGCTGCTCGCGGGGCTCTCGTTCCTGGGGCTCGGCCAGCAGGCGCCCGCCCCCGAGCTCGGCGCCGACACGTCGCGGGCGCTCAGCCAGCTCCTCAGCCAGTGGTGGGTGCCCGGGATCCCCGGCCTCGCCGTCCTCGTCCTGACCCTGGTGGCGAACCTGGGCGGCGACGCGATCCGCAACCTCGTCTCCGGGAGGCGATGACCGTGCTCCGATTCCTGGCCAGGCGCCTCGGCGCGGCGGTCGTGATCCTGCTCGTCCTGTCGTTCGTCGTGTTCTTCCTCCAGCAGGTGTCGCCGGGCGACCCGGCCCGCGCGTACGTGGGTGCGAACGCGTCCACGGCGACCGTGGACGCCGAGCGCGAGCAGCTCGGGCTCGACGACCCCTTCTTCGTCCAGTACGGCCGGTTCCTGGCCGGCGCGGTGACGGGCGACCTCGGGCGCTCGCTGCGGACGCGCCATGCCGTGACCGACGACCTGCAGACCTACCTGCCGGCGACGGCGGAGCTCGTGCTCGCCGCGTTCGGCCTCGCGCTCGTCCTCGCGGCGCTCTTCGCCCTGTCGGCGACGCGGCGCTGGCCCGGCGCGGCGCCCCTGCGCGGCGTGCTCCTCGTGCTCGCGTCCGCGCCGCCGTTCCTGCTCGCGCTCGTCGGGATCATCGTGTTCTTCGGCAGGCTCGGCTGGCTCCCGGCGGGCGGGAGGGGCGACTACGTCGACCCCGGCCCCACCGGGATGCTGGTGCTCGACACGCTCCTGCACGGCCAGACGGACGCGTTCCTCGACGCCGTGTGGCACCTCGTGCTGCCCGCGACGGTCCTCGCGATCGCTCCCGCCGTGGCGATCGGGCGCATCTTCCGCGCCTCGCTCGACGGCGCGCTCGAGACCGACTACGTCCGGACCGCGCGGTCGAAGGGGCTCACCGAACGGCGGGTCCTCGCGCACCACGTCGTACGCAACTCCGTGGGACCGACCCTGGCGATGGCCGGCCTGCAGCTCGGGTTCATGTTCGCCGGGGTCGTCGTCGTCGAGCAGGTGTTCTCGTGGCCCGGCATCGGCAACTACCTGGCGGCGTCGATCCCCGTCGCCGACTTCCCCGCGATCGCGGGCGTGACGCTCGTGCTCGGGGCCGTCTACGTCCTGACCAACACGCTCGTCGACCTCCTCCAGGCGGTCTGCGACCCCCGGGTGGTCGCCGAGTGAGCCGCCGCACCGAGCGGCCGTCCGCCCTGCCCGCACCGTCCTCCCCGCACCACGCCCGTCATGCACCGAAGGAGAACATCGTGTCCCACCGCACCAGGAGATCGTCGACCCGCCTCGTCGTCGCGGGCGCCCTGCTGCCGCTGCTCGCGCTGTCCGCGTGCAGCTCCGGCACCCGGACCGACGCGAGCGCCCCCGGGAGCAGCGCGTCGGGCGACAGCACGCTCACCGTCGGGCTGCTCGGCGACATCGGCCAGCCGCCGGACCCGGACATCTACTACGCCAACAACGGCACGGCGATCATGACCAACGTCTACGAGGGTCTGGTCCAGTACAAGAACGACACCGACACGGTGCAGATCGCGCCGCGGCTCGCCACGTCGTGGGAGGTGAGCAAGGACAACACCGTCTACACGTTCCACCTGCGCGACGGGGTGACGTTCCACGACGGCACGCCCTTCACGTCGGCGGCCGTCAAGGTCGCGTTCGACCGCCGCATCGCCGTCAAGGGTGGCGCCGCCTACATGGTCGAGGGGGTCAAGAGCGTCGCGACGCCGGACGCGTCGACCGCCGTGGTGACCTTGGCGTCCCCGAACGCCGCGTTCCTCAGCTACCTGGCCTCGCCGTTCGGGCCCAAGATGGAGTCGCCCACCGGGCTGACGAAGCACGCGGGCGGCGACGACGCCCAGACCTACCTCGCGTCGCACGACCTCGGCACCGGGCCCTACACGCTCTCGTCCGCGGAGACCGGCGTGCGGTACGTGCTGAAGCAGTACCCGGGCTACTGGGGCACGACGTCGCCGTTCACGACGGTCGACCTGCCCGTGTACACGGACGAGTCGGCCCTCGAGCTGGGCTTCGACAACGGCAAGGTCGACGCGATCGTCGCCGCCCTGCCGTCGTCGAGCCTCGACAAGTACGCGAAGGCGTCGTACGCGGCCAACTACTTCCTGCCGACGCTGCAGGGCGCCATGGTCACCGTGAACTCGTCGCACGCCTTCTTCGCCGACGCCGACGCCCGGGTGGCGTTCCTCCAGTCGATCGACCAGTCTCAGCTGGTGAGCCAGGTGCTGGGCAAGCGGTCGTCGGTCGCGACGACGATGTATGCCAAGGGGATGATCCCGGGCGGCGGCGACAAGCAGGCGATCAGCCACGACCCCGCTGCGCTCACGGACTACCTGAAGGCCCACCCGGCGGGCGGCACGAAGCTCGTCGTCGGGTACGCCAACGGGAACGTCAACGCGCAGCAGATGGCGAACATCGTCGTCGCGAACCTCGTCGCAGACGGCCTGAAGGCGACCGCCCAGGGCTACGACACCTCGACCGTGTTCGGGTGGATCAACGACCCGACGAAGGGCCCGGACGCGTTCATCGACGGGAACAACGGACCCGACGGCGGCGACCCGTACATGTGGGGGCACGTCTTCTGGGACGCGTCCGGCGGGATCAACTACTTCGGCTGCCAGTCCGCGGACGTCAACAAGACGCTGGACGACGCCGTGAAGACGGGCGACGTGGACGCGTACCTCGCCGCGGGCGAGGCCTACGGGAAGACCGGCTGCTTCCTCAACCTCTCGTACAACCGCGACTGGGTGCTCGCCCAGAAGTGGCTGACGGGCGTCGCGGAGGCACAGAACATCGGTGCGAACGAGCTCGACTTCTCGAAGCTCGGGGTCGCGAAGTGACAGGAGGCCGGTCCTGATGGACGACGCCACCCGGAGGGCATCATGACGACGACGACGACGGCGCCCGCGACCGCGCCCGCGCGCTCGCTCTCGCGCCAGATCTACGACACCGTGCGCGAGCGGATCATCCTCGGGCACTACCCCGAGGGGAGCCGGCTGCCGGAGCAGCGCATCGGTGACGAGCTCGAGGTCTCGCGGGTGCCCCTGCGCGAGGCGGTGCCGCTCCTCGAACGGGACGGGTTCGTCCAGACGTTCCCGCGGCGGGGCGCGATGGTGACGACCTGGGACACCAAGGCGATCGACGACCTGTTCGACGTCCGCCTGTGCCTCGAGGTCGGCGCCGCCGGGCACGCCGCCCGGCAGATCGCGCTCGGAGGCTCCATGGCACCGCTCGACGAGGCGCTCGCCGCCTCCCGTCGGGTGGTCCAGGAGCGGGACGCGTACGCCATCGCCCAGGCGAGCACCGCCTATCACGAGACGATCGTGAAGACCGCCGCGAACGACCTCATGCTGAAGATGATGCGCACCATCTCGGGGCGCATGACCTGGCTGTTCTACCGGACGAGCGGTCTGCCAGTCGACGACGCCCTCGACGAGCACGTGAGCCTGCGGGACGCCATCGCGTCGGGCAACGAGCGGGTCGCGGAGGCCGTCGCGTACGCGCACATCGAGCGCGACCGGGAGCCGTCGTTCGCGGCGCTCGCGCAGGGCGGGCCCGGGACGCCGGGCGACTGACCTCCTGTGTGGTGCCGCGTGGCAGGTCGAGATGAAGCTCCTGGCGGACCACGGCTACCGAGCGATCGCGCACGACCGCAGGGGGCACGGCCGCTCCGCGCAGCCGTGGGACGGCAACGACATGGACACGTACGCGGCCGATCTCGCCGCCCTGGTCGAGGCGCTCGACCTGCGCGACCTCGTGCTCGTCGGGCACTCGACGGGCGGCGGCGAGGTCGTCCGGTACGCCGCGCAGCACGGCGGCGACCGGGTCGCGAAGATCATCACCGCGGGCGCCGTCCCGCCCGTCATGGTCAAGTCCTCGTCCAACCCTGAGGGCACGCCGATCGAGGCGTTCGACGAGATCCGCGCCGGCGTGCTCAAGGACCGCTCGCAGTTCTACCGCGACCTCGCGTTCCCGTTCTTCGGCGCCAACCGCGACGGCGCCGAGGTCTCCGAGGGCGCCCGGGAGGACTTCTGGCGCCAGGGCATGCTCGTCGGGCTCCAGGGCGCCTACGACTGCGTCAGGGCGTTCTCCGAGACCGACTTCACCGACGACCTCAAGGCTCTCGACGTACCGATGTTCGTCGCGCACGGCGACGACGACCAGATCGTGCCGCTCGCCGACTCGGCGCTCAAGACGGCCGAGCTCGTCCAGGACGTCACGCTCAAGGTCTACCCGGGTGCGCCGCACGGGATCTACGGCGCGTACCAGGAGGCTCTGGACCGCGACATCCTGGAGTTCATCCGCTCCTGAGGGCGCCGGCACCCCGGATGCAGCCCGTGCGTGCGCGTGCCAGGGTGACCAGCATGTTCGTCGCCCTGCGCGACCTCCGCTTCGCCCGGGGTCGCTTCCTGCTGATGGCGTCCGTCATCGTGCTCATCACCTACCTCGTCGTGTTCCTCGCCTCGCTCACGCAGGGGCTCGGCGCGGACTCGACGTCGGCCGTGACGCAGCTCCCCGCCGACCACCTCGCGTTCACCGTGGCCGACGACGCCGAGCCCGCGGGCCCGGGCGGCGGCCCGACGTTCACCGGCTCGCAGGTGACCGAGGAGCAGTGGAAGGCCTGGGCCGACGTCGACGGCGTCACGGACGCCCAGCCGCTCGGCATCGCGACGGCGCGCGCCACCTCGGCGACCACGACCGCCGCGGTGACCGCGTTCGGCGTCGAACCGGGCTCCGGTCTGCTGCCCGACGACAGCACCGACGTGGCCGCCGGAACGGTCCTGCTCTCGAGCGGCGCGGCCGACGACCTGGGCGTGCACGCCGGCGACGCCGTCACGGCCGGCGACCTCGACCTCACGGTGTCCGCCGTGCTCGGCGACACCGCCGCGTACGCCCACACCCCGGTGGTCTGGCTCGCGCTCGACGACTGGCAGAGCCTCGGCGCCCACCTCGCCCCGGGGGCGTCACCGACGACCGTCGCCACCGTCGTCGCCCTGACCACCGACAGCAGCGCCGACCTCGCCGCCGCCGACCAGAAGATCGGCACGGTCACCGAGACCCGCCGCGCCGCGAAGAGCGCCATCAGCTCGTACTCCTCCGAGCACGGCTCGCTGCTGCTCATGGAGGTCTTCCTCGTCGGCATCTCCGCGCTCGTCGTCGGGGCGTTCTTCACGGTCTGGACCATCAGCCGCAGCGGCGACATCGCGGTGCTCAAGGCCCTCGGTGCCTCGACGCGCTACCTGCTGCGCGACGCGATCGGGCAGGCGCTCGTCATCCTCGTGATCGGCGTGGGTCTCGGCACCGTCCTGGCCGCGGTCACGGCCGTGCTGCTGCAACCCGTGGTGCCCGTGCTGGTCTCCGCCGGGACCGTGCTGCTGCCCGCCGTCGTCCTCGTCGTGCTCGGCCTGCTCGGCGCCGCGCTCGCCGTCGGCCAGATCGCCCGCGTCGACCCGCACGCCGCGCTCGCGGCCCGCTGATCGGGAGCCCTCATGGACCTGCACCTCGAGCACGTCACGCTCGTCTACCCCGACGGGGAGTCGACGCTGACCGCGGTCGACGACGTGTCCCTGACGGTCCCGTCGGGCACGACGACGGCTCTGCTCGGACCGTCCGGATCGGGCAAGTCGAGCCTGCTCGCGGTCGCGGGCGGCCTCACGCCGCCCACGTCCGGCAGCGTCACCCTCGGCGACGGCGAGCCCCTGTTCACGACCACCACCACGCGCGACGTCGCGACGCGGGCACGGCTCGACCGGATCGGCTTCGTGTTCCAGCAGCCCCAGCTCATCGCGTCCCTGACCGCGCTCGAGCAGCTGGAGCTCCTGTCGCACCTGCGCGGCAAGCGCCCGTCGGCCGCACGAGAGCACGCACTCTCGGTGCTCGACGCCGTCGGGCTCGGGCCGTGGGCGCACAAGCGGCCCGGCACGCTGTCGGGCGGGCAGCGTCAACGCGTCGCGATCGCGCGGGCGCTCGCCGGGTCGCCCGACGTGCTGCTCGTCGACGAACCGACGTCGGCCCTCGACCACGAACGCGGCACCGAGATCATCGAGCTGATCACGTCGCTCGCGCGCGAGCTCGGCGCCGCCACGCTGCTCGTCTCGCACGACGAGTCCACGCTCGACGCGGTCGACCGGCGCGAGCAGCTCGTCGACGGTCGGCTGGTGGAGACGTCGCCCCGCACGTCGCCGGGCACGTCGCCGGGCACGGGAGAGGCGGCGTGACGTCGGCTCGCGGTACCGCGGCCCGAGGACACCCGGTCAGGGCGCGAGGTCGATCCGACGACCCTCGCCCATGTCGTCTCCCTTGAGGCGGCGTGTTCCGGCGGCTCTACGCGGGCTGCGCGCTGTGGGCGGGGACGGCGCTGACCGGGTGGACAGGGCGACCTCGAGGGCGTCGTCGGCGGGGCACGGGAGGTCGGGGACGACGCCCGTGCCCTCCCAGTTCGTGCCCGTGACGGCGTTGACGGACCGCGCCGTGGGCACGTGGAGCTGCAGGTGCAGGCCCAGGTCGAAGGCATCGCGGGGGTGGGCGCCGCCGCCGGTGGTCTCGCCGACGACGCGGGCGCGGCCGAGGGCCTGGAGGTCGTAGGCGAGCTCTTCGCCGCCGCTGAACGTGCGCGCGCTCGTGAGGACGTCGACCGGCACGTCGAGCGGGAGCCGGGGCGCGACCGACGGCGTGGTCCAGGTGGGAGTGACCGTGCCGTCGCGCGTGACGAGGTCCTGCAGGTGGACCGGCTCGTCGCCTGTCAGGTGGCTGACGATCAGCGCGACCGACTCCGGCACGCCGCCCACGCACTCGCGCAGGTCGAGGACCATGCGGGTGACGCCTCGCAGCAGCGTGAACGCCGCGGCAGCGGCCGGCCCGACGTCCTCGGGGAGCAGCACGACGGGTCCTACGTCGATGAGCCCGATGTTGCCGTCGAGCCGGCGGACCTGCGTGATCCCGGGTCCGTGCGTGCGGGCCTGCTCGACGAGCCAGGCCCGGGTCGACGCGTCGTCGTCCGCGGGGGGCACGCCGTCGGGGTAGTGCCGGACGCGGAGGTGGCGGTCGCCGTTGACAGACTGGAGCGCGGCCGTGAGGGTGACGGCGGTCCCGGCGTCGTCGGCGCCGGCGAGGCGGACGCCGTCGAGCGCGGCGCAGATCTGGCGGGCGACGTCGGGGAAGACGTAGTGGTCGCGGACGAGGTCCTGGATGCGGGAGATGAGCATCACGCCAGCCAACCGGTGCCGTTGACAAAGCGTCTAGCGCTCTTGACGCTTGATGACATGACCGACGACACCGAGCGCACCACCCCCGCCCAGGTGGCCGCCCTGGGACACCCGATGCGGAGCCGGATCTGGCGCGAGGTCGGCTCCGAAGGCGCCACCGTCAGCCAGCTCGCGAACCGCCTGGTGACCAACAAGGGCAACGTGGCGCACCACGTGAAGGTGCTGGTCGCGGCCGGTCTGCTGGCCCCGGGGCGCACCCGGACCGTCCGCGGCGGCACCGAGCAGTACTACGTCACGGTCGCGTCCCGGTTGGTCCTGGACGACCGGGCGACCGATGCGACGCTCGCCCTGCTCGGCTCCGTCGCCGAGGAGATCGCGGCGGCGCGCGAGCCGCTGCTCAACCACCGGACGATCCGGCTGACGCGCCGCCAGGCCGACGCCCTGGTCCGGCACCTCGACCGCGTCATCACCGAGCTCGAGCCGGCGGGGGAGCGGGAGGCGTCCTACGGCGTGCTCGTCAGCGTGTACGCGCGGTAGGGAGCGGGCGAGACGCTCAGAGCGAGCTACCGTCTGGCACGTCAGTCGCGCCCGTGACCGGATCCGTTCGAGAGACGAAGATCTGGTAGTCGTCTTCTTCGGTGCTCACTCCGATGCTCACTGTCCGGTCGACGTCGGACGCGACGAACTCTGGAACAGCCCACGTGAGTCCGAGACCACTGATATCAAAGTCGACCCCGAGCCGAACGCGTGTCCACGGACCGATAGCGGTGGAGGACTGGACGCTCAGCAGGAACTCGCCTGTCGACGACACCACACCTGCGGTGCGCGCGCTGTCGAGCCAGGCCTCCTGCAGACGGCGCATCTCGGTCCCGTCGTCGGTATCCGGGATCCGCCTGGCAGGTATCGCCGAAACGACGACGAAGGCTCTCCATACGGACCAGACGTCCTCGGCTGAGCCGTACGACCCCGTCACGGTGAGTCCCGATCGCTCCGCTGCGCTGACTGTCTCGTCCATTGATCAGATCCCTGCACTACAGGTATTTCGCCACGTCCGAGCTCGGAGGCGCCGAGAAGGGTCGGCGAGGTTGCGGCCTCTGGGCCTCAGCGCGTACCCAGGCCGCTGAGAAGGTCGCTGAGCGCCTCGGGCAGGTGATCTGGCGTCAGTCACTCAAGTCCTCAAGATCCTCCTTGAGGCTTTCGATGAGCTCCCCTGCCCAGCGGGGATCCCAGGTGCGCGAACCGATGACTTGAACGATGACCTCGCGTGGGAGAAGTTCGGACGATGAGATCTCCACCATCGCCTTGAGCTCAGCCTTCTGAGCCCCTTCGTCGTCTTCGATGGAGAGGGTTACAGCGAGGGCGCGTACCAGGGGTTCGATCCTTCGGGGCGTGGCGGCAGACGAGATCCAGGCCGCAAGTCCGTCTGCTGCGCTCGCTTTCATGGCTGCGTCTGGGTCGTTCAGGTCACGAATGATCGTGCGGAAATCGTCGGCATCGCTCACAGATTGTCGCCCTTCCACCATGGGCAGTTCATGCTGTTGCTCCGCGCGACATATTCGTCGAACGACATCCGCTGCGTGGGATAGACCGTGTGGTGGTCGAACGCACCAGGGCTGCCGTTCTCCGCGCCATCCGCGACGGTAGCCAGGCCATCGGGGAGGGCCTTGGAGGGTCCTCGGGCCGGACCTCGTAACCTGACTCCTTGTGCGTTGCAACCGGTCGAAAGTCCTCGGCCGTCGCCAGGTCCATGCTGCGGGCTCGACCGGCATCAGAGGGAGAGGCCCCCGGCGTACGCCACGACTTCCTGAGCCGAGACGTCCGCCAGGCCTGGGACGCTATCCGGGAGGAGCGATCGCAGCCGTTCACGTTGAGCGTCGCCGCCGATGACGACGCAGCCGCCCCAGGGATGCAGGTTGAGGGGGACCAGGGCCGCGTAGCCGAGAGGGCTTGTGGCAGCAAGGTAAGAAAGGGCCGCGAAACGGTCCATAGCTGTGATGTCGATCTCGGGTGACATCTGACGGAGCATCGACCGCTGCAGTGTCGCGGCCGACGCGGCAAACCAATTGCCTGGCGAACCGTCCGACGGCGCGATCGCAAGAGCGGAACCGAGACCGCGTGAAAGACGGGTGGCGGCGAAGAAGTCGTAGAGCGATGATGCTCCGGGGTCGAGCGCGCACCATTCTGAGTGCTGTGACACGCCCCGAGGCGTGATCAGGTGACTGTCGCCGATGCTCTCCCGGCACAGGCCTTCATACCGGGCCGCAAAGCCTCTGCCGGCAGCAGCCGTAGCTGCTCGCAGCCGCCAGGTCGCAAGCCCGTACCAGGCCTCGTCTCGCCACGATGCACAGAGCTCGGAGAACA
This sequence comes from Luteimicrobium subarcticum, assembly GCF_002798015.1. Lineage (GTDB taxonomy): Bacteria > Actinomycetota > Actinomycetes > Actinomycetales > Cellulomonadaceae > Luteimicrobium > Luteimicrobium subarcticum. The sequence goes on from NZ_PGTZ01000008.1 coordinate 371,612, forward strand.
TCTCGGGCTCGTCGTCGAGCTCGGCCGGCAGCCAAAGGGCCGAGGGGAGCGTCGTCGACGTGTCCTCGGGCCAGCCGCATAGTGCTAACAGTGCCTCGCCGTCGATGGTCGTGATGGCTACCATATTCTCTCGCTTCCGTAGAAGAGGTGCTCTCCGTGAGGTCCGTGATAGTGCGGCAATGCGTAGGTATTGTTGTCCTGGAAGTAGTGCCCATTTGCGTGATGCTCGATCACGATCTCATCGAGGTCGTCAAACGCTTCACCGCGGTCGACGTATGCATGGAGTTCCTCCCACGGCTCACCCTGGGGACCGTTGAGGTTGGGGTTTCGGCCGTACATGGCGCGGGAATCGACGAGCAACTCGTCGGTCACACCGTGGGCCTCGAGCACTGCCGCTCGCGCCTCTGCTTGTGTGGCGAAGTAGCGGTCCGCCTTCTTCGAGACGATCTCGGTCGCGTCTTTGCGCGCAGCGAGTCCGGTTTGTCCTAGGCGGTGCGTCCCCATGTTGTGGACGAGGACGGGGTTGGCACCGGCGAGGACGTAGTAGGTGTGGAAGGCGCGGACGTGGATGTTGTAGACGGGCACGCCGCCGTCGGCATCGGTCTCGCCCGCACTCGCGGGGTCGACGTGCTCGATGTCGATGACGTCGAGGCGGACCGTGCCGGCGTGTGAATCGGCGGCGGTGACCAGGTGGTCACCGGGGCGGAGGTCGCGGGCCGCGATCCAGCCGAGGCCGTGGACCATCAAGGGGTGCTCGTCGGTCGTGGTGACGACGTGCCCACCGATGGTCAGGTGGTAGAGCGTGGAGGTCTGTCGGACGAAGGTTTCCTCGATGGTCTCGATGAGGTCGACACCGGCGGTGAGGTCGTGGGTGAGGACCTTGTCGCCGGCCCGGAGGGTCTCGATCGGTTTGTGCCCGTCGGGGGTGCGCACGAGGGTGCCGGCGGTGAAACAGGTCCCGAAACCGACCTTGCACGCGGCCTTGCGGCCGAAGCCCTCGAGCCCGTTCTTGATCCCGCCCTTCGCCAGCCCCTTCAACCCTGCCAACGATTCGCGGGCACCGGCTTTGAGGGCGACCTTGGAGATCCCGGTCGCGGCCTTCGCTGCCGCGCCGAGGCCGATGACGGACAGGGCGGCGCCGGCGATTGCGATCCCGGCGTCGGTCCACGACCGTTCGCCGGTGGCCGCCAACGCGATGTTGGCTAACGCGGACACGATGGCCGCGACCGCCGCGACGACCAACAACACTCCGGCGAGGGCGGTGCCGACGACCGGGATGAACGCGACCACGATCGCCAAGATCCCCGCGATGGTGGAGATGACGTCGGCGATGTCCGCGATCGCGGCGACGACCTTGGACCCCCAGTTGTCCCACCACGAGTCGTTCAGATCATCGTGTGCCGTGATGTCGGTGATCTGGGCGATGGCGTTGTCCGCCGCCCGGTCCCGGTCCGACACCGCGGTGTCGATGTCACCCTTGGCCGCGTTCACCACGCCGTGCGCGACGGACACCCGGTCCGACGCGGCGTCGGCCTTGTGCTGGTAGACGGTCTTCTCATGCGGGTCGGTGGCGTCGTCCGCGAGCTGCTGCCACCGGGACTTGGTCCCGGTCGCGTCCGCCGACTCGTCCAACGCGCCGATGGCCTTGTTCAACGCCGCCAGGGTGTCGGACTGGACCCTGTCCAGCACCCCCGCATACGACACCAAGGCGTTCCCCGCGGCCTCGTAGCGGCCGTGCGCCTTCCGGATGTCCGAGATGACATCTTGCTTGCGGTCCATCACCGCGTCCACCGCCGCCGACACCGTCCCGTCCACCGACAGGCGGTCCAGAGCCGACGCCGCGTCGTCGATCGCCGACGCGACATCCAGGTAGTCCCGGCCACCCGCCAGCACCAGCACCGGATCACCCGGCGTCGGATCGATATCCAGACCCACCGGCGACCAATCAGCCGGACGACTCACCGCGAACCACCGTCCACCGCACCCGCTGCCGGCACCGACGCCCGCGCCTCACGCCCCCGCAACCCCCTGCGTCCCATGACGCGCGACCCTACCCGCCCGACAGCGGTCGCCACGATGGGGAGTACTGCCCTGTGGACAGCGAGCTGCCTCAGCGCCAGCCGAGCGCCGGGGCGACGTGGGTCAGCACGGACTCGATGACGTGCGCGTTGTAGTCGACGCCGAGCTGGTTGGGCACGGTGAGCAGGAGGGTGTCGGCTGCGGCGATCGCCTCGTCGCGCCGGAGCAGCTCGACGAGGACGTCGGGCTCGTCGGCGTACGAGCGTCCGAACACGGCGCGGGTCTGGGCGTCGATGTTGCCGAACTGGTCCTCGCTGTCACCGCTCGCGAGGAAGTAGCGGCGGTCGAGGTCGTTCACGATCGGGAAGATCGACCGCGACACCGACACGCGCGGCTCGAACCCGTGGTCGTGCTGCGCCCACTCGTCGCGGAACGCCTCGATCTGCTTGCGCTGCTGGACGTGCAGCGGCTCGCCCGTCTCGTCGAACTTCAGGGTCGACGACATGAGGTTCATGCCCTGCTGAGCGGTCCAGCGTGCGGTCGCGTCCGAGCCTGCGCCCCACCAGATGCGCTCGCGCAGGCCCTCGGAGTGCGGTTCGAGGCGCAGCAGCCCGGGCGGGTTGGGGAACATCGGGCGCGGGTTCGGCTGCGCGAACTGCTTGCCGGTGAGCAGGTCGAGCGCGATCTCGGTGTGCCGGCGGGCCATCGCGCCGTCGTCCTCGTCCTCGGCGGGGGAGTACCCGAAGTACCGCCACCCGTCGATGACCTGCTCGGGCGACCCGCGCGACACGCCGAGCTGCAGCCGTCCGCCGGCGATGAGGTCGGCCGCGCCGGCGTCCTCGACGAACGCCAACGGGTTCACGTAGCGCATGTCGATGACACCGGTGCCGATCTCGATGCGGCTCGTCCTCGCCCCCGCGGCCGCGAGCAGCGGGAAGGGGGAGCCGAGCTGGCGGGCGAAGTGGTGGACGCGGAAGTACGCGCCGTCCGCCCCCAGCTCCTCGGCCGCGACCGCGAGGTCGATGCTCTGCAGCAGCGCGTCAGACGCCGTCTGCGTCTCGGACGTGGGGTGGGGCGTCCAGTGCCCGAACGACAGGAACCCGATCTTCTTGGTCACGTCCGGGCAACGCGCGGCCCGCGGCAGCCATTCCGATGCGTGTCGGCGGGTCCGGCTACCGTGCACGCATGCGTTCCTTCCGGTGGCTCGACGGCGACGAGCTCCTATCCCGCCCACTCGGGCGGGCACGAGCACCGAGGAGCACACCATGTCGGATCCTTACTACGCCCGCGACTTCCTGAACACGCCCGGCCACCACGGCGGGGCGTACGTCCTCGCGACGGTCGAGACCGACGCCGACACCGCGGGGGAGTCCCTGGTCGGACCGAGCCTCGATGCGCGCCTGACTGTGTCGGACTGCGGGCGCGTCACGACGTTGAACTTCGTCTGCTACGAGGCGGACGACATCGACAACGCCCTGCACAAGGCGCGGCTGCTGCGGCGCACCGTCGACGAGTTCGCCGCCGCGCTCGAGGAGCACGCCGTCGAGTTCCGGCGCGTGCTCGAGGAGCACGTCCCCGCTGAGTGAGCTCCTGCTGCACGCGGCGCCCGCACCTCCCGGGAGGGCTCGGGCGTCGCGCGCACCCAGGCGGCGCTAGCCCACCGGTCGTACAGGGTCGTCATCAGCCCGACGACGTAGGCGAACAGCAGCGCGTCCGCGACCGCGACACCGTTCGCGCGTCCCGGCACGAGGACGCCGAGCGCCGCCATGGCGACGAGGCTGACCGCCATGTTCGCCGCGAGCTGCCGCACCGCGGTCGCTCGCCCTGGTCGACCCCGTCGGGCGCGGTGGTCCAGGAGCGCGTACCCGACGACGGTCGCGACCACCACGACCCAGACCGCCCACCACCGCGAGTCGACCCGCGGGTACGAGCTGGCGAGGATCGTGGTGACCTGCGCGGCCAGCACCGCCTTCTCGACGATCGCCCACCGCGTCACGACCCCCGCCCGGAGGTCCGGACGAACGGCCGCGCCGCCGCATGCGCTGGGCGTCGATCCCGCGTCGAGCGTGAACGGGCGGTCTGCGTCGGGAAGCCGCGGCGACAGCCAGCGCGCGAGCAGCACCACGGCGACGACGAGTGCGACGAGGACCACGAGCACCCACGGCCGGTTCGAGAACCCGGCAGCCAGGCCGTCGTCGGGTCGACGCCGAGCACGCGGCGGGAGAACTCGTCCGTGAAGTCGAGCTGTGCGACGTGGATCCACCACTCCTGCGGCAGCTTGACGACGACCCATATCTCCGCCGCCAGCCACTGCAGCGCCGACCGCGAGAGGCGTCGCGGGTCCCACCGCGTCCGGACGACCTCGACCGCGACGACGAAGTACTCGAACGTGTTCGGGAAGGCCAGCAGGAGCCACCGGAGTCCCGTGAGCTCGAACGCGAGGACACCGACGAGCCGGCATTACCAGAGTGCGGCGGACACCCCGGCGGCGAACCGGTCCGGCCAGTTGCGCAGCACCGCGAGGTACGTGATCGCCAGGTAGTAGATGTCGAGGGCCTTGTCGTACGACTGGTAGTCCGACAGGTCGAGGTCCGTGGTGGCCTGGAAGATCGACTTGTCGACACCGTCGATGACGAGCGAGGCGAGGATCGCCGGCAGCGGGAAGCGGCCGATGAACAGCGGGACCACGAGACGCGCCCCGACGACGAGCACGAAGACGACCACGTCGACCGAAGAGGCGCCGGACATGGTCGGACCCTGGTGACGCGGCCGTCCGCGCGCCGCCGTCTCGACGCCGAGTCCCGTACGCCGGATCTCAGTCCCACCAGAGCATGAACCATTCGCCGCGGCTGGAGGCGAGCGGATCCGGCGGGCCGGGCGTCCGAGGAAGGATCTTGTCCGGGCCGCGCTCGGGGTCGAGACCGAAGTCGTCACGAGCGATCCGGAGCAGCTCTGCGCACTCGCACCAGTCGAGGTGTTGATAGAGGTCGTCGCCTACGTCGGCTGGCGGCAACTGGAACTGGCTCGGCCCGACGGAGATCCGCACCGGACGCGTTGGGCGCACGTAGACCGTCGAGAGCGCAGGATGGGTCGGCTCGTCCAAGAGCCGACCCAGCGGGCTTCGGACCCGATCGGGCTGGGCGGCGATCGCCCTGAGGATCGATCTCGTCGTCGGCCCTCCGTTCCACCGCGACTCCAGCTGGTTCTCGTCGAGTCTCGCCAGATGTTCCCGTGCGTCGTTCCGTGCCGTCGCGCGCGCGGTCTCTTCCCGTGTCGTCCCCACTGCTGCTCCTGTCGTCGACGTCACCTCCTGTCGTCGAGGTCACCGCGAGTGTGGCGTTGCTCGACAGGTGTCCGCGATATTGCGTCGGACGATGGGGATGGCGTGGGTTCCTTCGGGACTGTGGACGAGGCGTCACCGGCGTTCGACGGTGACCCTGCCAGCGCTCGATGTCGGAGGCGCACGGTGCCGAGAGTGAAGTCCGCGCCTACGGTGAGAGGGTGGACTTGGAAGATGACTCGTTCGCCAGTCTCGAAGAGGCGCTTCGTGATCGACGGGTCCCGGTCGAGAACTGGGACGTGATCCGGCGTGTGGTCACTGCGATCGGCGTCGGCTCGTACCGCCGTGCGAGCGCGGGGGTTCGCGCCGATCGGCTCGACGGCGGTCCGCACCTGATCATCGCGTACGGCTGGACGAACGGGTTCAGGACCTCCGACGAGGCTGCCACTGCATCGGGCGGGATGGCGGCTGTGTACGAGTCGAGGTCGAGACGAGGCAGCGGACGGTGGGGGATCGAGCATCCCGTGAACAAGATCCGGGCTGGTGGCGAGGAACGGTCGCGGAACGCGGAGCCAATCGACCCCGAGACATGCCCGGTCTGCCACCTGGCCTACTCAGCGACGGGAGCATGCGGCTGCGACTGACGAACCCTGGCCGGCGGCGGCGACATCGCTCGCCAACAGCGACTGGTCACGGGCCGTCGTGCCGACCGTTGACGCGGTCCCGGTGGCGATCGAGCACCGCCTGCATCGCGACGACCTGGCGGGACTCTTCGGTGAGCTCGCACGCGGCGAGCAGGCGCTGCCGTGCGGGGAGGTACTTGTCGCGCAGCATGCGTGCGGCGCGCTCCGGGTCCTCTCGGGCAAGGTCGGGGTTGCACGTGACGTTCCACGCGTTGTCGGCGAGCTTGACGTACCGACCGAGAGGGTCGGCGCAGGCGCGGGTGATGAGGTCGGCGTAGGACTCGTCGGACCGCCGCGTCACCGAGGTCACCGCGGAGACGATGTGCTCGGGGACGTCGTGCTCGGTGAGGTCCTGCGGCGTGGTCGACGTGTCCTCGATGATGTCGTGCAGCCAGCCGGCGGCTTCCGCGTCGACGCCGAACACACGCGCCGCTTCGGCGATCGGTGCGAGGTGCGCGTCGAAGTACGTGCGCCCGAGCTTGTCGACCTGGCCGTCGTGCTGCTCCGCGGCGAGCTCGCGGATGCTCTTCATCGCGCCGATACCGATGGGACGGGCCGTCCCGGCGGCAGCGTCGGTGGGTCGTCCGGTGCGCTCGGCCAGGTAGGGGAGCACCTCGGCCCAGCCGGGGAAGGTCCCGCCGCCGATCACGACGACCTCGCCGACGAACCGGTCGGCACCGTTGTGGAACGGACGGTCGTCGACCAGGTAGTCGCCGAGGTTGAGCTCCTTGTGGTGGGTCAGGATGACGCGCTTGTACAGCGGGGAGGCCTCGTCGGCGCCGAAGTGCCGGTGGATCCAGTCGACCTTGTCGTGCCAGGCGCTGGGGTTCTTCCACGGTGCCGTCGACAGCACGTACGTGTCGTACAGCTCCGCCAGCTCGGTGACCGCCTCGACCGCGCCCGGCAGCGGGTCCATGAGGGCGAAGATCCCGGGGATCTCGTCCTCGGCACCGGCATACTGCTCGAGCACTGCGGGGGACTCGACGCGGGCGAACGCCGTCGGGAAGTCGACGATCGTGTTGTCCATGTCGACGTAGAGGATCTTCTTCGTCATCGTCGCTTCCGGTCGTTGCGTTCGGTGGTCACGTGCGGTGGTCGCCGAGCGGCGTGAGCTCGTAGCCGGGCAGGGCGCGGGCATGGACCCAGCACCACAGCAGGTCCGCGGCCTCGGACACGGTCGGCACGAGGTCGCCCGATCCAGCGTCCCGCCCCGGCCCGGGCAGCGCGACCGCACGCCGGACGAAGCAGTCCGGACCTGGGACGCCGTTGACCTCCACGACGTAGCCGCCATCGACCCGCATGGTCTGCGCCCAGCGGACCGACGGCGTCTCCAGCACGCCGAACGCGCCCTGCCCGAGCGCGGCGACCAGGGACGCGAGGTGTGCGGCGTCCCGCACGAGCGTGACGCGACCCCGGCGGACCCAGCTGACCTCCAACCGCGGACGCGGCTGTGTGCGGAGCCATGCCTCGGCTTCGGCGGCGACGTCGGTGGTGAGCTCCGCGCCTGGCCCGGAGGTCGCGTCGGTGTCGAGCGAGGGTCGCGCGGTCACGGGACGTGTCAGGACGTCGAGCAGTGCGGGCATACGGGCTCCGGGTCGGCAACGAGAGATCGGACAACGAGGGATCGGAGCGGCGACGGCCGTGTCGGCACTCGGTCAGCATCCCGCCGAGAGCCGGTCGCGGTCCGGCCACGCCAGGCTGTCCGACGCGGGAGGTTCGCTCCGTCGTCGACGTTACGCCGAGCCACTGACACGCCGACCCGGGTGGTCAAGGCGACCTGATGCGGACACGATGGTCCGGACGCCGTCCGCCGCGGACGGACCGACGCCGTCGTCAGGAGGTCGCGTGCTCCGCATGGTCGAGTCGCCCTACGGGGCTCCGGCGCTCGCCGCGCTGCGGGAGGTCGTCTCCGACGTCAAGCGTGACGACCCCATGGCGTCCGTGGTCGTCGTGGCCCCGACGCACCTGGCGGGCGTCGTCGCCCGTCGCCATCTCGCGCGCCACGGGACGTCGCGACCCGGCCGCGGCGTCGCGGGCCTTGGACGTCACGACGCTCGCCCGGCTGGCCGAGGGTCACCTGGGCGAACGTCCGGTGGTTCGATCGTCCTGTGCGTGGCTGGTGCGCTGCGCTTGCCCGCCCGCCGTCGTCTGACGACGGGCCACCGGCGACGCCGTTCCGACTGGGGGTCGGTGAACTGGCCGCCGGCAGGGATCCTCGCGTGTGGTGCGTCGCTGCGGGCAGTCATCGTCAGACGTGGTCGTCGGTCGGCGTGGGTGTGTGTCCGGTCTCCGGGTCGGTGCGGGAGGTGAATATCCAGTACTCGTCCTCGTCTGTGAACACTGCCATGCACGCCTGCCGGGCGAGGTCCGAGGCGACGAATTCAGGCTGGTACCAGTCAAGCCCGAGACCGGAGATGTCGAACGCGGGGCCGAGACGGACGTGCAGCCAGGGTCCGACCGAAGTGTGCGACGTCTCGATGCTGAGCAGGAACTCATCCGCTCCGGAAATCACCTGCGACTCTCGTGCGCGAGCGAGCCACGCGCGCTGCAGATCGCGCATGTCACTGTCGTCCTCAGTCGCCCGAACTCGTACGGTGGGGACAGCCCGGCCGGAGGTGAACGCTCTCCAGACGGAGTGAGCATCTTCCGGCGACCCGACCTCGCCGAGGACGACGAGTGCAGCGCGTGTTGCGGCGGCTCTCGCCTCGAGAACGTGGTCGTTGGCCATCTGTCAGCTCCCCGCTGGGTAGTAGAAGTGGTGCTTGTCTCCCACGGCGTTGTAGGGCTCGAAGTCTTGACCCCAGCCGAAGTCGACTCCGCTTCTCGAGGCCTCCGCCGCCGTCCCGTCCACCGACAACCGGTCCAATGAGCTGGCCGCATCATCGATAGCCGACGCGACGTCCAGGTAGTCCCGGCCCCCGGCCAGCACCAGCACCGGATCACCCGGCGTCGGATCAATATCCAGACCCACCGGCGACCTAGGGACCGATAGCGGTGGATGACTGGACGCTCAGCAGGAACTCACCGGTCGACGAGAGCACACCTGTGCTGCGCGCGAAGTCGAGCCAGGCCTCCTGCAGACGGCGCATCTCGGTCCCGTCGTCGGTATCGGAGATGCGCCTGGCAGGTATCGCCGAGACGACGACGAAGGCGCTCCATACGGACCAGACGTCCTCGGGTGAGCCGTACGACCCCATCACGGTGAGTCCCGATCGCTCCGCTGATTGCTTCGTCCATGATCAGCCCCCTGCATCACATGCGTTACGGGTCTTTCGCCACGCCCGAGTTCGGGGGTGTGCCAAGAAGGGTCGGCGCGCTTGCGGCCCTCCAGGCTTCTGAGCCCGTTCGTTGGCTTCGATGGACCAGGTGACAGCTCGGGCGCGGACCACGGGTTCGAGCCTTTGGGGCGTGCGGCAGACGAGATCCGGGCCGCGAGTCCGTCTGCGGCGCTCGCTCTTCTGGGCGTCCGGGAGTACAGCACCCTCCCGATCAGATGGCCGGAAGGAAGGTCTCTTGGATGACTTCGACGGTCGACGACCAATGTGGCAAGCCTGCCCGGACGACTGTAGGACCGTCCGACCCGTAGTCGGGCGGGGTGTCCGCTATGCCAGGCACGTCGAACACGAAGAACGTAGCGCTCGCCCCCTCGCTCGCCCACTGCGCATCGGGCCACATGCCGAGGTGAAAGTGGACGAGTCCCGATGGGCGGGTTGTCCGGCTGCTGACGACGGTCCACGCTGTTGGCGGTTTGGGTGGCTGTTCGGTCTGCCACTCCGCGGAGCGCACCCCGTGGACGACGAGCATCGCGAAGTTGCCGACCTCGAACTGGAGTGCGGTTCTGAGGTCGAGAAGGATGGCGGCGATGGACGAAACCGCGTCAACGCGGGCATCGAGCACCTGGGCTTCTTGGAGAACGTCATCCTCAACGAAGGGATCCACGTCAGGATCCACGGGCGCACTGCTTCGTGAGAAGCGCTGCAGGAGGTCGTCGGCTTGTGTCATGAGAGTGGCAAATGGTTGTAGGGACTCGACTTGGCGAGTGTTTGGCCGGTTATCGGGTGCACGGACTGTCCCGCCTTGTTCATGTAGACGACGTAGCCACGCGGGTAGAGGTACCTGCCCTCCGTGACAGGGTCCATTATTCGCACGTGCGTAACTCGTGGATCGATCCCCACTGTGCCGGTAGGGATCTCGTAGACGAATCCCTTGCCGCTCCTGACCGGAACGCCCGTTGCCCCGTGCGGCAAGAACAACGGTGTCCCGTCGGGACCGGCCACCGAACTGACGGCGCACTTGCTGTTGTGGACAAGGACAGTGTGGCTGCCGGCGAGGACGTAGTAGTTGTGCTGGGAGCTCACGCATATGTTGTAGACCGTCTCGATTCGACGCTCGATGTTGACGGCGTCGAGTCGGACCGTGCCGGCTTGCAGGTCGCCCGCGGCGGTGACGAGGTGGTCGCCGGGGGTGAGGTCGCGCGCGTGGATCCAGCCGAGGCCGGCGACCATGAAGGGGTGTTCGTCGGTGGTGGTGACGACGTGCCCGGCGATGCTCAGGTGGTAGAGGGTCGTGGTGGTGCGGACGAAGGTTTCTTCGATGGTCTCGATGACGTCGAGACCCGCGGTGAGGTCGTGGGTGATGACCTTGTCACCGGGGCGCAGGGTCTCGATCGGCTTGTCACCGTCGGGGGTGCGCACGAGGGTCCCGGCGGTGAAGCAGGTCCCGAACCCGACCTTGCACGCGGCCTTCCTCCCGAAGCCATCGAGGGAGTTCTTGATCCCGCCCTTGCCCAGTCCCTTCAACCCGGCGAGTGATTCCCGTGCCCCGGTCTTCAGGGCGACCTTGGAGATCCCGGTCGCGGCCTTCGCTGCGGCACCCAGGCCGATCACGCTCAGTGCGGCGCCGGCGATCGCGATCCCGGCATCGAGCCAGGACCGTTCCCCGGTCGCCGCGAGGGCGATGTTCGCTAGAGCGCTGACTATCGCGGCCACCGCAGCCACGACCAACAACACTCCGGCGAGCGCGGTCCCGACGACGGGGATGAACGCGACCACGATCGCCAGGATCCCCGCGATGGTCGAGATGACGTCGGCGATGTCCGCGATGGCGGCGACGACCTTGGACCCCCAGTCGTCCCACCACGAGTCGTTCAGATCATCGTGTGCCGCGATGTCGGTGATCTGGGAGATGGCGTTGTCCGCAGCCCGGTCCCGGTCCGACACCGCGGTGTCGATGTCACCCTTCGCGGCGTTCACCACACCATGGGCCGCAGTGACCTGGTCACCCGCCGCATCAGCCTTGTGCTGGTAGACCGTCTTCTCGTGCGGATCCTGGGCGTCGTCCGCGAGCTGCTGCCAGCGTGACTTGGTCCCGGTCGCGTCCGCCGACTCGTCCAGGGCGGCGATCGCCTTGTTCAGTGCCGCGAGCGTGTCCGACTGGACCCGGTCGAGCACCCCCGCATACGTGACCAACGCGTTCCCTGCGGCCTCGTACCGCCCGTGCGCCTGACGGATGTCCGCGATGACGTCTTCCTTGCGGTCCATCACCGCATCCACGGCCGCCGACACCGTCCCGTCCACCGACAACCGGTCCAACGCCGACGCCGCATCATCGATCGCGGACGCGACGTCCAGGTAGTCCCGACCACCCGCCAGCACCAGCACCGGTTCACCCGGCGTCGGATCGATATCCAGACCCACCGGCGACCAGTCCACCGGACGACTCACGTGCGAACCCCCTGACAGGGACGCCCCTCGCCCCGCGGGAAGACTACCCAGACCTGCCGGCCACCGGGACGTGGATCACCGATCTGTGGATGGCTGCCGCGTCCGCGGACCGCGTTCAAGGCGATGCGATGACCCTGGGGACGTACGGTGAGCCCGTGGCCTCTCAGATCGCGTGGCTCGACGCGGACGCCGCCGATCAGGCGCGCATGCGCGAGATCATCAGGCTCTTCACGGATCGCGACAGCCGCGACGAGCTCGGGTTGGGTCAGGTCCGAGACGTCGTCTCCGAGGGGCTCTTCCCGGGGACGTCGGTGCTCTTGACCCGGGCGCGCTACCTGCTGTTCGTGCCGTGGTGCTTCCAGCTCGCTGCGGGCAAGCCCGAGCCACACGCCGCAGCGGAGAAGAACGAGCGCACGCTGATCTCGACCCGCTGAGCATCCGGTCACGACGACCTGGCAGGGTTGCGGGGCGCGGAGCCGGGCAGGCGCTCCACACGTTGCCCTCGACGATCTTCTGGGGGACTCAGCGACGCTGGGGCATCGTCGGGGATGAGCACGTCTGGAAGGGTGAGGCGTTGCGGCCGATCGCTCACGGGCGCTGGCGGGTACGAGGGACTGTGTCAGGCGTCGGGGCGGTCGAAGGGGTGCTGCTCGCGGGCGGCCATTTTGTGCTGCTGCTCCCGCGCCGGGACGTGGCATTTTCGCCAGGTTCTGAGAGGGTGACGACATGACACAGCCGTCGGCGGAGAGCCGCCTGCCGGAATCCTCGCTGACGTCCGCAGAAGCGGCACGGCCCTTCCTCGACCACCTCTACGGTGACCAGCTCTCGGTAATCGAACCCTCGCGCAGGATCTGGACGGCGGAAGTGGCCGAGGAAGTGCGGCATCGCATCGAGGACGCGCCCGACGAGGGCCCGGAGTCGACGTGGGTGAAGTTGGGCAACCAAATGGCCGGTGCCTCGCGCGAGGCGATCCTCCTGGTCGCGGAGATGACGTACCTGCGTGAGCTTCCTCTGGTGCACGAGCAGGTGCTGCCGTCAACGAAGCGTGAGCACGTCCACGACATCTTGTCCTGGAGCGAGAACCCGCCCTCGATCCCGCCGTCGATGGAGCGGGGGTTCGAGGCTCCCGGGGAGTGGCACGGCGGGATGGGGTACCTGCAGTACCTCTGGGCGCACCTCGTGTGGCTGGCGAAGTTCGTCAAGGTGTGGAGTGCCCTCACGCCGACCGAGCAGGAGGCCGCGCGTCGGGATCCGTGGGCGCTTCACGGGGTCGCGGACACGGTCAAGAGAGACATTCCGAGTATCAGGGCCTGCTTGCTCTACCTGACGTTCCCCGATATCTACTTGCCGTCGGTCAGCGCCCGGCACAAGCGACAGATCCGTGATGCCTTTGCCCACGAGATCCGCGGCGCAACGGGGAACAACGATCTTTCCGTCGACAAGGACCTGTATGAGATCCGTCAGGTGCTCGAGCGAGCGAACGGTGGAGCGATCGACTTCTACCTCGAGCCGTTTGCTGAGACTTGGAGGCATAGAAGGAAGGTTGATGAGCGAGCGTGGGCCGTTCGACAGAGGCCGGGAGGGCACGAGCTTGAAACCTGGTTGGCCGAGGGATTCGTGTCGCTTGAGGCGGCGCACCTGACGCGTCTGGGCGACGACGCCACGAAGGCCCAGGTCAGGGATGCAATCGACTCGGGTTACGAGCACGTCGACTACGTGCAACGGATCGGTCTCACCGAGGACTACTTCGCCTTCCTCACACGCATGAAGCACGACGACCTGGTCGTCGCGCGCCGCGACGACCAGGTCTGGCTCGGCCGCATCAGTGGACCGCCGGAGTACACCGATGACGAGCCGCGCCTGCGTCGCGCCGTGGAGTGGCAAGGCAACCCCGTCGACGCCGCCGCTCTCCCGCCCGCAGCGTCGAGCCTCCTGGCCACGCCGTCCCGGAACGTCATCGACCTGACCGACTCCCACGACGCGCTGGAGCAGCTTCTCGTCGACGAGGACGGGGGTGACCTTGAGGGAGCTGGCGAGCCTGCTATCGACGGCGCGCAGACTGGACCGCAGCGTCTCCGACGCGGCGACGACGCGCTCGCCCGAGCGCTCTTCACCGGGGCAGCCTGGATCGACGATTACATCGCACTGCTGGAGTCGCGGCGGCAGGTCATCGTGCACGGGCCGCCCGGGACGGGCAAGACGTTCGTGGCCCGGAAGATCGCACGGCACGTGGCAGGCGACGACCAGGTGCAGCTCGTGCAGTTCCACCCGTCGTACGCCTACGAGGACTTTTTCGAGGGGTTCCGACCGCGCGCGCAGCCGGACGGAAGCCTGACGTTCGACAAGGTCCCGGGACCGCTGCGGCGGATCGCTGCCGACGCCGCGTCCAATCCTGGCATTCCCTACGTCTTGATCATCGACGAGATCAATCGGGGGAACCTCGCGAAGGTGTTTGGGGAGCTGTACTTCCTGCTCGAGTACCGGGACGAGAACGTCACTCTGCAGTACTCGCCGGAGACGCCCTTCACGTTGCCCAAGAACCTCTTCATCATCGGGACGATGAACACCGCCGACCGGTCGATCGCGATGGTCGACGCTGCGATCCGACGTCGCTTCTCCTTCATCGAGATGCACCCGGACGTCGAGCCGGTCCGAGGCTTGCTGACGCGCTGGCTCGAAGCGACGGGTCAGGGGGACTTCCGCGCAGACCTGCTGGCGGCCCTCAACGCTGAGATCGGGGAGGAAGACCGCGAGTTCAAGATCGGTCCGTCGTACCTGATGCGGGATCAAGCAGCCACGCACGGCGGCTTGGAGCAGGTATGGCGGCACGACATCCTGCCTCTGCTCGAGGAGCACTACTACGGGCGCCTGACTCGCGCGCAGGTGATGGGGCAGTTCTCCCTGGATGCGCTCAAGCGCCGGATCACACAGTCGGAGCTGGCGACGGCAGGGTCGGACGAGGCACCCGAACCCTCGGATCTCTGATGCGCATCGAGATCTCGGAGAACGATACGAACAACCTTTCCCGAGCGATGAGCAGCGATCACGCTGCGGCGCTCGCGGCGACCGGCCTGATGGACGTGTCTCCCTCCGGCGTCGGGATGTGGCGACTCGCGACCGCCACCAATCGTGTGGGTGCGGTGCGGATAGGCGACCTCGACGTGGTCGTGCGTCCAAAGGCGACCTTCGGATCGGTGCTGTTCATGCTGGGTTACGCGCGGGACCCGGGGTTCACCGCCGACGAGGTCGACGGGCTCGACGCCGATGACGTGTGGCCTGCGGTCGCGGAGACGCTGGTGCGCCTCGCCGAACGCGCCTTAAGACAGGGAGTGCTGCAGGGCTACGTGACACGTGAGGAATCGCTCGCGGTGCTGCGCGGGCGGATGAGGGCGGCAGACCAGGTGGCACGGCGCCCCGGGATGCTGCTGCCCTTGGAGGTCACCTTCGACGAGTACGAGGTCGACATCCCCGAGAACCGGATCGTGCGCGCAGCCCTGCGGCGGATGGCGCTGGTCCCGCGGCTCGACAGACCTCTGCGGGCGCGGCTCGCTCACCTCGCAGGTCGTCTGGACGGTGCCTCCGACCTCGTACCAGGGGCGCCGCTGCCGCAATGGTCGCCGTCGCGGGCGAACAGCCGGTATCAGCCCGCGCTGCGGCTCGGGGAGCAGGTGCTCCGCTCTGTCGGACTGTCGACGACCGCAGGCGGAGCATCGGTAGCGGCCTTCGTCGTGGACATGGCCGTGGTCTTCGAGGACTTCGTCACGGTGGCCCTGCGTGAGGCGTTCGGTGTTCTCTCGCCTCTTGGCCGCACGGTGGGTCAGTTCGGTGCATGGCTCGACGAGCGGTCCCGAGTACGGGCCAGGCCCGATGTCGTCCATACCGTGCGAGGGGTGCCGAGGCTGGTGTTGGACGCGAAGTACAAGCTGGGGTACTCCGACGGTTCGTACCCCACCGCCGACGTCTACCAGCTCCACGCGTACTGCACTGCGCTGGGCCTGCTCCGGGGATACCTCGTGTACGCAGGTTCACGACGCGTGGGCGCAGCACCCGTGGAGCACCGTGTGTTGAACACAGAAATCGACGTCGTGCAGTGGCCGTTGGACGTCTCGGTGCCGCCGGCGCAACTCGTGGCACAGGTCGCGGAGCTCGCGGCGGCGAGCGTGGACGTGACCGCCGCGAGGACGCCGGCCACGGACGCCCCCGGATGACGAGGTGACGAGACACGCCGCGGCGAGCTACGACCGGGCGACACAGTCCTTGCAGGCTGCTTTGGCGGTCAGGCCCTCGATCATCGTCGGGTCGTCGGTGACGACGGTGCTCCCGTTGCACAGGTCGCGCCACGCGCCAGGACGCAGAACGCGCCCCCACCGGGACCTGTCCGCGTCGCCCTTGTGTGGGCACCCGGGCAGGTGCCCGACGCGGGCCGGAGACACCTCGACGACGGCGTTCACCGGCGCGGCTGGCCTGGCTGCAGCGATGGCGTCGGCGAGCTCGTGCCACGCCACCGGAACGCCCCCGAGTCGCACGACGGTGGTGAGCTGCATGCTGGACTGTCCGGTCGCGGCGACGTCGTCGCCGCGGAGGACGTAGAACTGCCACGCGCTGATGTCGAGGCCGTCGTAAGGATCTGCTGACGTTGTGGTGTGCACCGCGAACACGTAGACGTCGGCGACGAAGCCAGCTTCCATCGTGGCGGTATCTGCATGCCAGGACTGCTTTCCGGGACGGCCGGGCAGACCACCGAAGCGGATCGACGGCTCGGAGCGGCGCTCCCAGGCCTGGCTGTAGCCGCTCGCCTTGACCTCGATCGTCGTGCCGTCCGGGGCTGCGACGTCGTAGGCGTCCCATTCGATCCGAGGTCCTGTGGCGCGGACGGCTCGGGCGACGAGGTACTCGGCGAGCACGCCACGCGTGGCGTTGGACTGCAGGTCGGACATGGCGTACGACCAGAAGTCACGGACCGGCATCCCGATCGGATCGAAGGTCTCGTCGCCAGTCAGCACTGGCCGCGAACTTGTGGGCACGACGGCAATGTACTGCGATCGCTCGCCCGGTTCGGGGTGCGCCCTGGATTCACATTGCCGATCGGCGACGGTCGCCGTGAGACACGCGGGCGGTGTCCGCTCTGCCGTGGTTTCCTGCGTTCCGAGTGGTCCTTGTCTTCCTATGGCTGTGGGGAATTTCGAGCGATGAAGAGCAGCGGCACGGTCGTCGAGATCGCGCGGGAGAGGTGGAAGGTCGAGCTGACGACGGCCCTGGAGCCTCGTTTCCTCACCGACGGGTGGTCCTACGAGTCGACGGTCACGCACAGGTGCCCGCGGTGTCGGGGCGGGCTGCACGCGCTGCGGAAGCCGTACACGATGCATGGCCGCACGCAGAAGTACGTGGCGGTCGTGTGCCCGACGTGCGCTGCGGCGTTCACGCTGAAGCAGCTCGGCCTGTCGTCGTTCGCGCAGCTCCTTGGCGAGCCGTCCGGCACCCCGGCCGCGCCTCCGCGTCCGAGCCCGGTGCCGGACCCGCGTCGTGCACCCCGGGTCGACGCGGGTGGGCATGAAGTCGTGCGGTATTGGCGCGCGGTTGAGCTCTTCGGCTCGGCTCCCGCGTTGCCGGACCGGCCGGTGGAGCGCCCGAGCGATGTCGAGCGGCAGTACGAGGTGGCCGGGCTGTCCGCTGCACCGTGGGAGCCGGGCCACCGGCTGCGTCGAACCGGGTGGCACCGCGCGACGCACGAGTGGCGGCACGTCGTGTTCGGCGGCACCTACCAGGTCGACCGCGTCCACGCCACGCTGGGACGAGTGTTCGAGGACGACGGATACGACGTCGACGAGCGCACCCCCCGTGGCCGGAGCGCACTATTCGTCGTGTCGGTGGCCCCCGACGGGCGGCTGCTCCCGAACACCCTCGTCCTGTCGTCCGCGGCGTGGTCTCTGGGGCGCGCGCTCTCCCCAGGACCCACGTCACCCACCTGGCTCGACGGCTTCGATGGCGCCCAAGAGATGCTGAGAGACGCGCTCACGCAGCGTCTGGTGGCGGCCGAGGAAGCCGCCGCACTGCTTGCTTCGATCAGCCGGGGGCTCGCGGGGACCCGGGCGGTCGCGGTCGACGTGGTCGTGCGCTTCGTGGAGCACGTCGCGAAGGTCCTCGGGATCGCGGATGCCCTCCTTCCCGTGGGGATGCACGTGCGATCCCGGCTCGTGCGCACCGGACAAGATCCGGAGACCGCGCAACCCGAGCTGCTCAACAGCTTCTACGCTGACGACCTCGGAAGGATCTCGGCTGCCCTCGCGACAGGGAGGGTCGGTTCGGCGCTGGTGCGCTACCTGTCTCCGGTGCGCACGGACGAACGTCGGGACGTTCGTGCGCCGGAGCACCTGGACGCCGTCCTGGATCTGCTCAGTCCCGCACGCGTTCCACGCGGGCGCTGGCCCGAGGACCCGCAGCATCCGCTGACTACCTCACAGCAGCTGGCGATCAACCACGTCATGCGCGACCTGGCGACCGAGGACGGCGTGTTCGGTGTCAACGGGCCTCCAGGCACCGGCAAGACGACGATGCTCCGGGACCTGGTGGCGGCGGTCGTCACGGAGCGCGCGAGCGCTCTCGCCGAGCTCCCCACCCCGACGGCGGGGTTCGAGACGTCCACGACGGGTTGGCGGACCAGCACGCGGGCCGTGAAGTTCGCGGCGCTCGCACCGCGGCTGACTGGGTTCGAGATGCTTGTCGCGTCGCAGAACAACGGTGCTGTGGAGAACGTGACGCGCGAGCTGCCGGCGACGTCAGCGCGTCACGCGCGATGGGCGAACTTCGACTACTTCGGTCGTGAGGCGACCCGTGTGCTGGGTGAGCCGGCGTGGGGCCTCGTCGCGGCGACGCTCGGAAGGAAGTCCAAGCGCGACGAGGTCGTCAAACGGCTCTGGTTCGACGCGGACGACCCGCACGCCGAGCTCGACGGTGACGCCAGGTCGGCACGGTGGCTCGCGACCGCGCAGCGGTCTGCCGCACCTGGGCTGTGGCGCACGGCAGTCGAGGCATTCCGCGCCGCAGTCGGACGTGAGGAGTGGATCCGGGCCGAGCGACAAGAGGTCTGGGAGGCGGTGCGCGGCCTGCCGGAGGCTGAGCGGGCACTCCGTGAGGCCGGGCAGGAGGCTGATCGCGCCGACGAGAACGCACGCCTGTGCCGCGCGCGTCTCTCGACCGCACAGGCCGCGTTGGCGGAGGCGGGCCCCGCCGCCGACGTCGCACGCAGGCGACGCAGCGAGCACCGCGCAGTCAAGCCCTCCGTCCTCGAGATCCTCCTCACGCTCGGGCGGACGCTGCGACGCTGGGACTCGGAGGACGTGGACCTCGCTGCGCGAGAACAGAGCGCGGAGCGGTGTGAGCAGAAGTGCGCGAGCGATCTGAGTGATGCTCGCGACGACCTTGTCCGCGCCGACGAGCGTCGTGAGCGTGCGCAGGTCACCGGTCGACGCGCCCATGCGGAGGTGGCGCGGATGCGTGCCATCGTCCAGGGGTTCCATGAGTCGTCGGACGTGCAGATTCCTGATGGTGACTGGCAGCGGACGACGCGCGGACGTGAGCTGGTAGCTCCCTGGCTCGACGAACGCTGGAACGTGGCGCGCACCGACGTGTTCCTCGCCGCCTTGGACCTCCATCGGGCGTTCATCGCGGCCGGCGGTCCGAAAGTTCGCGCGCTCCTGGGTGCGGCCATGGACGCCGTCAAGGGAACGATTCCGCACGACGCACCGGCCGAGGCGCTCGCCGCGGCCTGGCAGGGACTCTTCCTCCTGATCCCCGTCGTGTCCACGACGTTCGCCTCCGTCGGACGCATGCTCAGGGACGTCGGCCCGGGGACCTTCGGATGGTTGCTCGTCGACGAGGCCGGGCAGGCCACCCCGCAACAGGCGGTCGGTGCGATGTGGCGGAGCCGCCGCGTCGTCGCGGTCGGCGACCCCCTGCAGCTCGAGCCAGTCGTCACCGTGCTCCACAGCACCGACGCCCGACTCCGCACCAGCCTGGGCGTTGACGACGCTTGGGCGGCGGACCGTGAGTCCGTGCAGACACTCGCAGACCGCGTCACGACGCTGGGCACGACGCTGCGCGGACCGGACGACGCCCCGCTGTGGGTGGGTTCTCCGCTGCGGGTGCACCGCCGTTGCGACAATCCCATGTTCACGGTGGTGAACGAGGCGGTGTACGGCGGGCTCATGATCCACGGCGACCCCGGGGCTGGTGAACGGTACGACGTGGCGCATCACGGGATCCTTCCGAGCGCGTGGTGCGATGTCCGGTCCGAGGAGTCCGACGGTCACTGGATCCCCGCGGAGGGCCGGGCGCTCGCCGCGCTCCTGCGACGGCTGCGTGCCGACGGTGTGCCGCCGGAGCAGATCATGGTCATCGGCCCGTTCCGCCAGGTTGCCGCAGGGATCCACGGCGTGGTGCGCAGCGTGTTCGGTGCCGACGACGCGCGACGGCTCGTGCACGGGACGGTCCACGTCTCGCAGGGCAAGCAGGCGGACGTCGTCATCGTGGTGCTCGGTGGCAACCCCGCGCGTCCTGGCGCTCGGGCCTGGGCGGCGGAACGTCCGAATCTCATGAACGTCGCGGTGTCGCGAGCCAAGCACCGGATCTTCGTCATCGGTGACCGTCAGGGGTGGCAGAAGCTGCCGCACTTCTCGCAGCTGGCACGTGAGCTCCCGGTGCACTCTGGGGCGTGAATTAGCGTCCCGCAAGGTCGACACGGCCCGCGAGGTACGGTCGGGCGGTCGGCTCCGGGACCTATCGGGTGAAATCATCGAGGCCCCGAGCGTGCGCCGGGCGCGCAGATGCGCCGATATTGGTAGGCGTTGCAACATATCCGTCGAAGGTGGCGCACGCCCGTAAGTCGCACCCTCGTTCACGGTCGTTCGAGCGCGTGTTTCCCGGTTGTACGGTGTGGCCTGTGACCGAGCTCCAGGCCGTTCCCGTGGCAGATCAAGCAGGCGACGAGGTTGTCGCCGTGGACCCGGCCCGAGCTGTCGTCGCCCGCCTCTCGGCGAGCGTCACGGAACACTGGTCCTGGGCCGCGTCCTGTGCTCGGGTCCCGCAGATCCGCGACTTGTTCGTCGAGCTGTCAGCCTCGGTGGCGCAGGTGCGTTTGACGATCACGCTCCAGGACGGTGAGGAGCGGTTCGGTGGGCTGAGCCGGGAGCTGGGGGCGCTCGCCGAAGGCGCGACGCCACCCGTGTCGTGCGCGGTCCCGCTGTCTGCGCAGGCAATGGCGCAGGTCGACGAACGCCGTGAGGCGGTGTGCGTCATTTCCGTGGAGGACGTCGAGTCCGTGAGCTGGCTCGGCTGGAGCGACCCGTGTACCTCGCTCCTCGAGACATATGGTTCTGGCTCGGTGACCCGAGCCGGGCTGCCCTCTACGCGCGCTACGAGGCCGACGTGCAGGAGCTGAAGGCGCTGTGCGAGGGCGGTGCTGTCGCCGACGCGGAGGTGGACCGCCGGTTCGTGGAGGCAGTGCGGCGCCGGAACGATTTCGCATCGCGGTCGGGCGAGCTGGCGAGGTCGTTGCTCGCCTCGTTCGTCCGGCCGAATCACCCCGAGGTCGCAGTCGTCGCCCGGGAGTCCGCTGAGCGGCTGGGCAAGGCGACCGGGTCTCAAGAGTTCGCGGCATTCCAGGCGGCTACCTCGGGCGAGGCGACGCAAGCTGTCGAGGCGTCGATCACCGCGATCTACGACGCGCTGCAATTGCGGCAGATCGCCTATTCGGTTCCCCCGCCTGGCTGGGACTACGCCCGCGAGGGGCAGCGGATCCGCGATCACGGAGTGGTCGCCCGCGCGGGACTCGGAACGTGCATGGACACGACCGTGCTGATGGCTGCCGTCGTCGAGCACGTGGGGCTGCATCCCGTGCTCGTGCTCGTCCCGGGCCACATCTTCGTCGGGTACTGGCGGCATGACCCGTCCCGGGGCCGGGGCGAGCGACCGGACTGGTACCCGGGTACGCCCGTGATCGACGGCAGCCGGGCCGTCCAGCTCGTAGACGGCGGGTGGCTCGGCCTGATAGAGACCACCACCTTCACCGCCGGCAGCGGCGTCGCCGCCCGAGAGGCGCGGGTCATCGCTCGGCAGGCTCTCACCGAGCACGCGAACGACGTCCAAACTGCCGTGATCGACGTCGCAGCCGCTCGCCGTTTCGGCGTCTCTCCGTTGCCCACGGTGCAGCAGCGCGCAGACGGTGTCACGGAGGTCGTCGAGTACCGGGCGGGAGGTGCGCGCGAGCGTGAGGCGGTCGCCACCGTCGCGCCCGCCATGGACACGGGGACGTTCGCGCGCATCGTCGACGACCAGCCGGCGCGCTACCGGACGTGGAAGTCGTCGCTGTTCAGCCTGAACGCGACGAACGCTCTCCTGAACCTCGGGAAGGGCCCGGGCGTGCAACCGCTCGTGCTGCCGCCCGAGGGCCTGGGCGTCCTCGAGGACCGGCTCAACGAGGACGTGGAGTTCGCGCTGCGGAGCGGCTTCGACCTGCCGGAGGTCTACAGGGCGCGCGAGGTCTACAACGCGGCTCAGCTCGAGGAGTGCGAGGTCCTCGACCACCTGTCGCAGCGGGCGCTCTTCGTACAGCGGTTCGCCTCGACCCGTGCTGAACCTGAACCGGTCGCGGTGAGCCGGACGAAGTTCACCGCCGAGATCCGGTCGATGATCCGGCGCGCCAAGGAGGCGCAGGACGAGCGCGGCATGAACCCGCTCTTCCTCTGCATCGGCACGCTGCGGTGGCCGTACAAGCCCGGGGCGTCGGCGGCGGCGCCGCTCATCCTCGTCCCCGTGAAGATCACGGCACGACGCGGGCACGCGGCTTTCACGCTCGCGCTCGACACGGCCGGCCAGACCACGCCGAACATGGCGTTGCTCGAGTGGCTGCGTCGCGAGCATGGGCTCGCGATCCCGGAGCTGGCGGAGCTCGCTACCGACCGGGGCGGCATCGATGTCGACGGGACGCTCGCGGCGGTCGAGCGAGCCGTCGCACAGCGCGGCCTCGACCTGGGGATCGTCCGCGAGGCGCACCTTGCGCTGCTCGACCTGTCGTCGTTCCGCATGTGGCAGGACCTCAACCGTCACGCCGGCACCTTCCTCGAGCGTCCATTGGTGAGCCACCTCGTGCACACGCCGACCGAGGAGTTCGTGGACGCCGCCGCACAGGGTGCGGAGCGGGTCAGCACGGAGGAGCTCGAGGCCCTCGAGACTCCGATCCCCGCGGACGCTACCCAGAAGACTGCCGTCCTGTGGGCGCGAGAGGGGCGGTCGTTCGTCCTTCAGGGACCTCCGGGGACGGGCAAGTCGCAGACCATCACGAACATGCTGGCCGCGTGCGTGTCCGCGGGGAAGCGGGTGTTGTTCGTCGCGGAGAAGCAGACCGCCCTCTCCGTCGTGCAGCGCAGGCTCGACGCGATCGGCCTCGCGCCGTTCACGTTGAACCTGCACCACGAGGGGTCCAACGCTGCCGAGGTCCGCGCTCAGCTCAAGCGCGCGCTCACCGTGCGTGTCTCGCCTGACGGGGTCGCGCTGGAGAACGCGCTGCGACGCCTGCGCAACTCGCGCTTCGAGCTCGGTCGGTACCCGGAGCACCTGCACCGGACGAACGCGGCAGGGCTCTCGGCGTACTCGGCCCACGACGAGCTGCTCGTCCTGGGGGACGGGCCCCGTGTGGAGATCCCGGCTCCGGTGGTCGCGCACGGATCGGAGCGGATCTCGACGTTGCGTGACGTCTTCGCGAGCGTGCAGCCGCTCGCGTCGGCCGCTGCGCTGCGCCCCGATCACCCCTGGAGACTGATCGGCGCACCGCCCGCGGAGCCGTGGTCGTTCGACGCCGCGGCGTCGGTCGTCGGGGGAGTGCTCGACGGGTCGGCGTGGGCTCGCGGCGTCGCCGGCCCGCTCCGTGACGCGCTCGGCGCCGTCGAGCGCCCGGAAGGGTTGAGGGCGTTCGTCGCCGCATCGGACCCCGCGCTGCCGGACGGCGAGGTTCTCGCGCGCGTCCTCGCCCCGGGCTGGCACGGGAACGTGACCAGCGAGCTCACCGACGCCGAGAACGCGGTGAGCGCGTGGTCGGACCGACTGGCCGGCTTCCGTCCTGAGGTGCTCCAGCTGGACCTCGGCGGGCTCGCGGCCGCGTTCGAGGCTGCGACGCGGTCGGGGATGCTGGGACGCGGCAAGCGGCAGGCCGCCGCCCTCGAGCCGCTCCAGCCGTTCGTCCTCGACGGGACACCGGTGGCTGTCGTGTCCGCCGGCTCGGTGCTGTCCACGCTGCTCGAGGCCCAGCGGCTCGCCGCGACGGCGCACGCCCGCTTGTCGTCCCTGCCGGGGATCCACGTCGAGGGAACGCTCAACCCGTTCGTGCCCGGCGCCTTGTCCGCCGTGCGTCGGCAGCTCGAGCGGCTCGCGGCGCTGACCGCGCCGCTGCGTGACAGCTCCGGCGACGTCGCCCGAGCGGCGGACCTCGCGCGGCAGGGACACCTGCGCGGTCACCACGACGCGCTGGCCGGGTACGCCGACGCGTGGTCCCGGATGTGGAGCGCCCTGGGCGTCACCGACGACGACTTCGACGTGTGGCGTGGCGGCGCAACGTTGAGTGTGGCCACCGCACGGCACGAGGCCGTGTGGCGTCAGCAGCTGGAGTACGAGCGTCTGCTCCCGCTCCAGCGATGGGTCGCCCTCGTCCAGCACCTGGAACCTCTCCGCGCGAACGGGCTCGCGGCGGCGCGCGACGACCTCCTCGAGGGCCGACTCCCGGCGCACGCCGCGGAGGAGGCGTTCGAACGCGGCCTCGCCGTCACGTCCAAGGTCGAACGCATCGCCGCCGAGGGCCTCGACCGCTTCGACTCGGTCGCTCACGACGAGAGGGTCCGCTCCTACGCCCAGGCGGAGGCGGAGGTGCGTCGCCAGTGGGTCACCTCCGGCCCGGCGGGCTTGCTCGACCAGCGCGGCGGGCGCGGAGCGGGCCAGCACACCGGCGGACTTGCCCGTGAGCTCGAGAAGACGCGGAACCGTCTCGGTACTCGCGCGATCCTGCGCCGCTACAGCGACGCCGTCCAAGAGATCACGCCGCTCGTCCTCGCGAGCCCGTCGTCCGCGGTCGACCTGATCGAGCCCGGCTCGATGGACTTCGACCTCGTGATCTTCGACGAGGCGTCACAGATCACCGTCCCCGAGGCCGTCGGGGCGATGGGCCGGGCGCGCGCGGTGGTCGTGGTCGGCGACAAGCACCAGATGCCGCCCACCCACCGGGTCGGCTCCCAGGCCGCCGTCGACGAGGACGTCGACGACCCGGACGCCGAGGAGATCGTCGAGGACCAAGAGTCGATCCTGAGCGAGTGCGAGCTCGCACGCGTCCCCGCACTGCAGCTCTCCTGGCACTACCGCAGCCAGGACGAGGCACTGATCTCGTTCTCCAACAACGCCTACTACCGCGGCGAGCTCAGCAGCTTCCCGACCCCGTCGCTCCTGTCCCTCGAGACGGGCGTCGAGCTGCGTCGCGTGGACGGGCGGTTCATCCGCACCAGCAGCACCGAGAAGCGTGAGCTTCGGGACGGCGTCACTGCCGGGCGGGGGACGAACCCGGAGGAGGCGCTCGCGATCGTCGACGCGATCACCGAGATCCTCCGCGACGACCCGCGCCGCACGATCGGCGTCGTCACGTTCAACGAGCAGCAGCGCCAGCTCATCGCCGACCTCCTGGAGAAGTCGAACGACGCCGGGGTCAAGGCGGCGATGGACGAGTCGGCGATGGGCCCGGCGGACGTGCTCTTCGTCAAGGCTCTCGAGCAGGTCCAGGGCGACGAGCGGGACGTCGTGCTGTTCTCGATCGCGTTCTCCAAGCAGCAGAACGGCAAGATCCCCCTAAACTTCGGGCCCCTGTCACGGGTGGGGGGTGAGCGCCGGCTGAACGTGGCGGTCACGCGAGCCCGGCGCAAGAACCTCGTGTTCTGCAGCTTCGAGCCGGACGAGCTCGACGCCGAGAGCGCGTCGTTCCGGGGCGTGAAGGACCTCAAGCAGTTTCTCTTCTTCGCTCGCGCCGCCGGACGGTCGGGCGAGGTTCCCGAGGTCCCGGGCCGCGCAGCCGTACGGGACCGCCACCGGGACGAGGTCGCGGCCGCGCTGCGTGGCGCCGGACTGCACGTGATGAGCGACGTCGGCCTGTCCGACTTCCGGCTCGACCTCGTGCTCTCGCGCCCCGAGTCGCCGGAGCGGGTCGTCCTGCCGGTGCTGCTCGACGGCCCGTCGTGGCAGCAGCGGCAGACCGTGTCGGACCGTGACGTCCTGCCCGTCGAGGTGCTGCGCAACCTCATGGGCTGGCCGGCCGTCGCTCGGATCTGGTGGCCGATGTGGCTGCAGAACCGGGACGAGGTCGTCCAGCACGTGCTCGCCGAGTTCGAGCGCGCCGCGGCGTCGCTGGAGGCTCTTGCGCCCCAGGGCCCCGGATCGGACCCTGTCCCGCCCGCCCAGCCGGCGGACGACTCCTCGGAAGACGACTCTCCGGAAGGCCCGCGGGTCCCCGTGGTGTCGCCTTTGCCGCCATCCGGTGCGGTGCCGGCCTGGCTCAGCCCGACGCCCGCGGTGGCGGGGTCGGCGATCGCGTCGTCGTCCACGACGGCGCCGCCGGTGACAGTGCCCGACGATGCGTCCCCCGTCGGGGCAACGGTCTTCGTCCCCGCCGCGTCGACAGTGGTCGGCGACCTCGAGGTGCTCGACTCGCTTCCGCAGCGGCGTGCCGTCGCGGCTGTGCGCGAGCAGATCCTCGACATCGTCCAGAGCGAAGGACCCGTCGAGCTCGGACGACTCGTGCGGATCGTCGGACGGCGGTTCGGACTGCAGACCGTGCGAGCGAACAGGGTCGCAGCCATCCAGCAGGTCGTGCCCCGTGTTCAGGTCCGCAAGAGCCGGCACGGCGACTTCGTCTGGCCCCAGGGTGTCGATCCGGCGACCTGGACCGGGTATCGGTCCGCCGACGCGGACATGTCGCGGACGCTCGACGAGGTCGCGCCCGAGGAGATCGCCAACGCGATACGTGCGCTCGTCCGGGACGGCCGGGGGACGACCGACGAGGAGCTGCTGCGTGCGACGGCCGAGGTGTTCGGGATCGTGCGGTTGGGAGCGAACGTGCGAACCCGCCTTGAGGGCGTGTACTCCCTACACGTGCGCTAGAAGCGTTTTCCCGCGGTGTCTCGGTGAATCCGGTTCGACGCGGGGATGGGACGCCAGAGAGGTTCTCGAGGGATGCCTGAATATGCCGTCGCTGATCTGAAGCGCTTCGTCGGGTTGATCGCCCATGAGCTTGCCACCCGTGCTGAGGCAGGTGACCCTCGTGCGCTTCTCAGTGATGCGCGAGAGCAGTGTCCCGGTAGTTGGTTGGTCGCCCGAGCGGACTCGCTCGCGAGGCCGCTGGAGGATCCCGAGCCCGTTTGGGCGGTATGCGTCAACGGCGTGGTGTTGGCGGGGATTGTGGGCCCCTGGCTGTTCACTGCGGCAGGGGAGTCAATCAACCTCGGCGTCCGGCTCAAGACGGCTCACGACGCAAGGGCGCTGGTTGACCTCGTTCTCGGTATCGAGGGAGATCTCAGTGATCCGCCTGGAATGATTCATGTTCCCGACGGGGATTTCGCGATGCTCGGTGACCCGAGACAGGCGTCTGACTGGAGCAGATTCGCGTACTCCTACGACGCGTACAGGGCGTACTTTCCGACGGGCGACGCGATGAATCGCCTCATCGAAGAGGTGCGACGCGGAGCCGCCGAGGGAGCGCTTGACCTCAAGGGCTACGGAGCCGACTCGCTGCGTGCCCTGCTGTTCTACGGTCAGAGGTACGCCCACTGGGTCGATTCATGGAAGCTCTTTGATGAGTTCATTGCCTCGGAGGTCGTCGAGGAGCTGCGGGGCAGGATTCGCGGACCCTTGCCGATCACCGCCGCGTGGGATGAGCCTAGTGAACGTCGGGACGCCAGGCTGTTGGCCCATGTCGACGCGTTCGCGCGGCGGCTCGAAGGAGGTTCCGCCAGTGTCCTTGCTCGAGGGCGTCTGGCAATTGCCGTAGAGCTCGATCGCGGCGACGTTGTCAAGGAGATCACGGTCTACGTTCAATGGCTCGTCCACCTGTTGCGACAGGTGG
The DNA here is from genome assembly GCF_002798015.1 of Luteimicrobium subarcticum. GTDB lineage: Bacteria > Actinomycetota > Actinomycetes > Actinomycetales > Cellulomonadaceae > Luteimicrobium > Luteimicrobium subarcticum. The sequence continues at coordinate 399,461 of NZ_PGTZ01000008.1, forward strand.
CGGACTCACCGAGCCGCCGCGACCAACGGTGGGTGGCGTCAGTACGTCGGCATCTAGAAGCGCCTGTCGGCGACCTGTTCGCGGTGTGGTCCGTCGTGGTGAACGTCGACGTAGAAGCCAACCGGAAGTTGTTCGAGCGGGCGAAGCGCCTCGCGGCGGATCTCGGATGGGAGACCCTGCTGGCAAGCGTTCCGGATGAATGGCTTGACGGGATCCGACGCCGCTGGGCACAGGTGCGGAGCGGCGCCAACCCCGCCAGCACGCAATTTCAGATTGTGTGGACTCCGCCGTTCACGGGTCAGCTTCCCGACGCGCACGGTCGGTGGTTCTACGTCACTGGTCAGGGCTACTACTGGACGGACGACGACCATCTCGTCGGTGTCCTCGAGGTAGGTGAGTCCTCCGCCGTCAAGGATCTGAATCAGCTCAAGGTGAGCGTCGAGCACGAGGGAGGCACGGCGACGGATGCGTTTGATGCGGCTCGTCGTCGCGCAGAGTCGTCCGTCGGCCCTGTTGATGTCGTTTCCGGAGCGTTGGGGGACCTCCCAGACCTCGTCGAGCTCGCACGCGGGCAGCTCCGCGACACGCTGGAGGTCCAGCCGGCGTGGAGGTTGGCCATGGGCGACACCGGCCCCTGGACTCGCGAACTGAGGACGGCGTGGCGTGCGGCGGCCAATCCCACTTTGGACGAGCGCCTCCCGGCCCTTCCGGGTGAGCCGGGACTCGTCGATCGCGTCGCGTACTGGTCGCCGCTTCTGCACCTGCTGGTCTACGGGTTGGGTTGGCAGCGCCCGGATTTTGGGCTCGCTGCATGGCGACAGGCGGGTTTTCCGGTAGATGACCCGATCCTGAATGTCGTCAGCAGGTGGTGGGGCCACGACGGGGTGGCGGACGTGCTGTCCTGGTGCGTCGAGCGGGGAGGCGTGGCGGTGAACCTCCGCGCCATCTCCGGCACGCATCCGGATCTCGCCGACGGGCCGCCGGAGCGCCGTGTTCCGGATGACCGCGCGCTCGCGGAGCGTCGTGCTTCGTCAGCGTGGCGAGTGACGTGGTCGGGTGGCTACGACCCGCTGCACCTCGTCTCACACCTTGGCGCGCCGTTGGTGGTGACGGACTCCCAGAGGTCCATCGTGCTGGTCGATGGAACTGACGTGCCTTCCGACGAGGGCAGCGTTCTCCCGCGCCTGTTCCTGTCGACGCCGACGTATGAGGGCTGGTACGCGAACCTCTTGCGCCGCGACGGTAGTCGTGCCGCCAACGGCAGGTCTGTCCGCGCCAATGTGATCGTCGAACCGGTGGGTTGGATGGGCACCTTCCGGCGGCATGAGAAGACGGGCCTCTGGTTCCGTGGCCGCTCGGCGATTCATCTCTGGGGTCAGTAGCTTCAGCAGTGGGAGCGCTCGCCAACCGCAGACCGTGGGACTTGATTCTCGATGCGAGCTCCGTCAGCACAGGATCAACCGCCGCGCTCATCGCTCATCGGGGGACGACTGAGTCCACAGCGACCTGGATCAACGTCGACCTGTCGCTGCTACTTGAGCGCTTTGCCCCGAGTCACTCGCTCCAGTGGGTACGAGCGCACGTTTGAAGTGCCTCGTGCCGACTCGAGGCGTACCAGGACCGCACCGTGGCGCTTGGGATCGAGCCCGACGACGACGCCCTTCCAGTCGAGCCCCATCTGATCCACGACGACCACCTTGGCGCCGACGTTGGCCTCGGGAGCTCCGCCGACAGCGGCCGCGGCGGAACGCACGGGGGAACCTGCATCGGGCGGCCTGATGGTCGTGTCAGACTCGGCGGGGGCGGGAACAGTTCCGTTCGCTCGCCAACTGTCGGCAGGCAGCAGCGCGGTCACCCTCGCGAGCGTCGCGTTGGCGGTCCCTCGCTCGCTGGGCTTGAAGGCGAGGAGCGGGGCGACGACATCGCGCACTATCGGGGTGAGGACATCCAGGCGAACGCCGCGCCGCATCGCAGCCACCAGCACGTCTCGAGGTCCGTAGGGGTCGACGCCCCACAGATCGGCCAGGTCGATCCCGGCGGCGACGGCAAGAGTGATCCCCAGCTTGTAGAGATCGACCTCGGGCGCAAAGTCGCGTTCGTCCGTGACGCCGTCGAGCTGCTCGGGTGCGAAATAACCGGGGGTTCCGCTGCTGCCGCGCTGGATCCGGTACGCCTGGGTCGCGAGCCCGAAGTCAATGAGTCGCGACTTGGCCGGCTCGAGCATGACGTTGTCGGGCTTGAGGTCCAGGTGGACGAGCCCAGTGTCGTGGACAGCGCTGAGCGCAGAGAGGATGTCGTGGGCCAACTCGAGAATCTGATGGTGATCGAGCGGGCCGACCCCGGCGCGCTGTTCACCGAGTGTCCGCCCGGCGATGAGCTCGACCGCGAACCACGGAACGCTCCAGCCCGCCTGCGTCTGCTCCCGACCGATCCCGAGGAAGAGCGGAATGAAGGGGCTCTTGATACCGGCGAGGACCTCGCACTCCCTGACGAAATGCTCGACCTGGGTCTCGAGGAAGGCGGCGTATTCCGTGGCTGGTATCGCCCATTCCTGGGGATCCGGCGGCAGCATGAGCTTGACCACACTGCGACGAAGGTCGCCCCCGTTGAGCGAGATCCGCGTGAGTGAGTGGTCTACTCCCTTCCAGATCGCGCGCCAGGTGGTCCCCTGGCCGCCGCGGCCAAGCGGCTCGGTGAGATCCCAGTTCCCGACGCGGCGCGAGCGAATCACCTCCTTGAGTGACTCGCGGGCGGGGTGGGCGTCGGGCATGTCAGTTGCTCTCGGCAGGGATCTTGCTGAAGTGCACGGCGAATGACGATCCGATGACGCGGAACTCCTGGCGCCCCCGACTGAAGTCAAAGGGGTTGTCCGCGGGCTTCTGCCACATGTCGAGGCCCTTGCCGAGATCGATGCGCCAGCCCCTGTTCGTCGTGATCCTTCGGTCGTGGATCGTGTCGTCAAGGTTGACGGACAGGAGGACGCCGGACGCGTCCGACGCGTCCTTGATGGACTTCAGCATGAGCAGCTGCTGCTGCTTGAAGTCTGGCTTCGGTTCTTCGGAGGTGGTGAGACGGACGTCAATCTCGTCCGCTGCGTCCTTGGCGAGCGCGAGCATGCTCAGCAGGTCGGCAAGATTGCGACCCTGGTGAGGGAGTCGAATGTAGGGATCGACGATCTCGATCATCGTCGCGTCGCGCAGGTACGGGAGCAGGAGATTCTCGTAGGAGATTCCCTTCTGCCCGGCGCCGAGATCCCGCACGCCCTCGTGAAGACGGGGGGTCTCGACCACGGCAGGCGTGGCGAAGGCTGACGATGCGGGGGAAGGCGCTGCCGCAGAGGACACTGATTGAACGGGCGCGGGCTCACCCTCGAAATCGTCCGTCCGCCTGTCCCAGGGCTTGCGGTAGAGCTCTGGATACTGCCGCTCCTCACGCGTGACGACCGCGTGCCAGGCGCCCGAAGCGTCGCTGTACCGGAACTTCACCATCGTGTCGCGCATTGTGGCGTCGATGCGCAGGACCTGGTCCTTGACGCGCTTGCGGCCCTCGACGGCGAACTCGAGCAGCGCCTGCACCTCGGCCTGCGTGGCCTCACCTCTCGGGTGGATGAGCTTCATCAAGCCCGAGAACGTCTTGCGGATGCCGTCCTGGTCTCGCGTCGAGATCGACGAGTCGAGCGTGAAGTACTCCTTGTACTTGTCCGAGAAGTCCTCCGACCGCTTGGACCGCAGGATCTCGGCGAGATAGTCGACGACGAAGCCGTACCCGCTGGAGAACATTTCCGAACGGATTGGCGCGACCTCCCAGCCCGGGATGTAGTGGTGGATGCGGTCGAGCCAGGCGGCGTCCCGGTACGAAGGTGGCAATTCGTCGAACAGGTCGGAGTTCTTGAGCATGTGGGGCACGGTGTGCGTCGTGTTGCCAACGAATGCCATCGACGCCTCGGCCCCATAGATGCTGGTGCCGCGGGAGAACTGCTTGTTTGCCAAGTAATTCTTCATGACGTTGACGAGGTTCTGGTCGGTCTTCTTGTTCGAGGCGAACTCGTCGAAGGCGACACAGTCCCAGTACCCGACCAGGCCGATCCGGCCGTTCGAGTTGTTGACGAACAGCTTGGCGAGGGTGACCTCACCACCGGAGATCAGGATGCCGTTGGGCGAGAACTCGCTGAACGTGTGGGACTTACCGGTGCCCTTCGGTCCGAGTTCGACGAGGTTATAGTTGCGCTCGACGAAGGGGACGAGCCGGGTGAGCGCGATGAGCTTGTCGCGAGGGCTGAACTGCTCGGGGTTGAGGCCGATCGACTGCATTAGCAGGTCGATCCACTCGTCGGTCTCGAACTTCGTTCGGGCCTCGTAGTACCGGTCGTAGTCGACGCCGGCGACCTGGATCGGCTTGAGGCTATCGAGGATCCACGGGACGAAGTTTTTCTCGTCAGAGTGGAAGTACTCGATGTCGCAGATGCACCAGACGCCGCCCACAAGGAGCTTCTGGTTGCGCTTGACCGTGTCGTCGTCGATGACGACACCCTTGATTTGCAGGTTCTCGAACTCAGCCTTGTGAACGTCGGCCTTCTCGTCCAGCGCGACCGTGACCTTGTCGATGATCCGGTAGCTGCCCTTGTCGCGGATGAGCGACTTGATGAGCTCGTGCTCGTTGCGGTTGACGTAGTGGTCAGCCAGGATCCCGCGGACCGACTCGATGCCCTCGGTGATCGTGGCTTCGTCGTCGGTGGCCGCATACTGCGCAAGAAGGTACTCCAGCACGTAGGAGGGCACCACGGCATTGCCCTTGACGGCCTTGACGAGGTCCTTGCGGACGACGACGCCCGAGAAGTGCTCGTTGATCTTGCGGTCGAGTGGCGACTGGGTGGGTGGTGTGGCCGTGGCGTCGTCGGTGTCGAGAGCAAGGAGATCGACGGCGCTGAGGGCGTCTTCGAGGTTGGTCACGTCCGTATCTTCCTAGAAGTCCAGTGAGAACGAGCGGCGGATAGTGAACTGGGCACGCCCGCCAGGGATGACCACCCACTGGGTCGTGTTGGGGATGAGCTCCTCTAGCCGCAACTCGACCTGCTTGTTGTTGAAGCTGTCGGACTCCGGGCTGAGCTTGAGCTTGGCCTGCTGGAACCTCTCGCGCGCCTCGGCAGAGTCGGAGTTGAACACGAGTGTGACGTGATCGGAGATGAGCGTCTCGTCGTAGAACACACCAGCGCGCACCTCGCGTGGCTGTACCTTGTCGCTCACTGCGTCGGCCTGGAAGAGATCGACGACGAGGTTCGCGCCCGTGATGGTCGGGGTCTTGGGTCGGATCTGGATCTCGACCTTGCGCACGTCGTCGGTGCGACCGCTTTTGGTCACCGTCACGACAGGGACGACGACTTCCTGAAGTGTCGTTCCGCCGTGCACGAAGCGGTCGGCGGCGCCCTGGAGCCGGAGTCGGTAGACAGATTTCGGGATGTGTACCTGCCAGGAGCCGGCCAGTCCGAGCTGTTCCGGGGAGTAGGTGACGAACGCATCCGACTCGGCGAAGTCTCTTCCCAAGAGGAACCGCCGGTCACGGAACTCGGTCTCGCCGCTCGGCGGTTCGGGGAGGAAGTCCGAGTCCTCGACCGTCTTTTCCTGGAAGAGGAAGCCGTGGTCGGCGGTGACGAAGATGCGTCCGGCGTCCGCTGAGTTGAGCCGCTTGACCAGGGTGACGAGGTCATCGATCGCGTCGGCGGCTGCCTTGGGCGTGCCGGACTCGGAGCCGAGCTTGTGGCTCCGCCCGTCGATGACGTCGTGGTACACGTACACGACCGAGTAGTCCTTGAGCCACGAACGGAGCTCGTGCACGGTCTTGGTGGCGATGTCGTCGGAGACCACGGCGGTCCCACCGGCAGCAGCGGCAAGGATCTTTGCCCGGCTGGCGGTGCCATTCGCGGGCTGGCCGTCAACGAGTACTGCGCTCTTCTTGGGGACCTCGGCGAACGCGAGCGTCGAGTGCGGGAGCAGAGCCGCCATCCCAAGCTGGGTATAGCTAGGCACGACGCCGAGCATCGCGTCGGTGCTCGCGCCGAGCTTGTTCTCCTGCCGGATGCGAGAGGCGAGCTCGTCTGCTACCTCGTACCGCAGTGCGTCGGAGATCACGACGACGGCTCGCTTACTCTGTGCGACGAGCGGCGCGATGTGCGACGCGTAGAACGCCTGTTGCGAACGGAACGTCGCGGACTTCCACGCGGTCGCGGCGTCGACCTGCTTCTGCCACTCTGTCGCCAGCGGTATGACGAACTTGTTCGTGTAGAAGCCCTCGATCTTCGTCAGGAGGGGGTCGAGTGGTGCCGGGCTGTTCGTCCTCCGCGCGGCATAGAGGAACTGCCGGTAGAGCTGGTCGATCTTGAACCAACCACCGGTGTACTTCGCGAGGCCGTCATCGAACGACGATGTGGCTACGGACATGTGCTCGATGCGGTCGAGGAGCTCGGCCGCCGTGCGGATCGCCGTGTAGAGGGGGCGGAGGCGCTCGCAGGCCTCGTCGAGCTGGTACCAGAACGTGCCCTGCCGAGCGCGCTCGGCCTCGGTGACGTCACGCAAGGACAACGTCTGCTCGCTGACACCGCGTGCGAGGTCGGTGATGATCTTTCGGTCGATCACCTCGAACGTGTCGCTGTCGAGCAGCTCGTGGAAGTCGACGGACTGGTACGAGGCACTGACCTGGAGGTCGTTCTCGACACGACGCGCGAGCGTGGCCATCGCCTCGCGGCTGCGGTACTCGTTGCGCCACGAGGCAAAGTCGAGCTCGAGGTTCCGGTTCGCCGCCACGAACCCCTCGCGCGCGTTCTGGAAAACCCAGATGACGAAGTCGTCGATGCTCGGGTCGGATGAGTCGTAGCCGTAGATCTCTGCTGAACCCCGCCAGTGGAAGTCAGCGAGACCCTGGTCGACGAGCGAATCGAAGCCGGTGGTTGAGCCTTGGGCGTTCTCGATGATGAGCGCTCGCGTCAGCTCGCGCATGGCGTGCTCGCCTGTCTTGAGGAGGACGGCGGACATTTTTGCGCGCAGTTTCGTCCGGTCGTCGTCAGGGTCGAGGAGCTTCTTGAGCCTCTGGGAACGGTCGACGCTGTTGAAGAACTTTTCGTGCTCGGCGACGACTGGCATGAGGTTCTCGGGCACGCCGAGGTCCTGCGAGACCAGTGCGGCACGGTCTGCGGTGAAGACGCCATAGGCGAGCTCGAGGTCGAGCAGCCAGTTGCCGACGCCGTCGGGGATCTCGCCGGTGCGGTAGACGATGAATGCCTGGTCCGGTTCCTCCGTGAGGAGTCGGTGCTTCACTGCGTACTCGTCGCCGTCGACCCGGATGACCTTGACGTCGCCCACGCCCGCGGCGAGCGCGTCGAGGTTGCTCGCGTACTCACCGTTCAGGTCGTGCCAGAACGCGACGTGCCGGCTGCCCGCCCGCTTGCCCGACTTGAACCGCTCAACGAGAGCCGATTGGAGGGCTCCGAGGTCGCTCACTCCGCGTCACCAACCTTGAGGGGCTGGCTAGGCCAGGTCCAGGTCTCAACCTCTCGGCGCTTCGCCTCCAGGCCGATGTCCTGAAGTGCGGCCCCGAGGTGCAGGTAGTTGACGAGAACGCCGTCATCGAGGTTGAGGGCGACCTGCTGCTGCGCGAGCGGGTAGAGCGTGTCGCGCTCGTAGTCGCGCAGCTCGACGAGCATCTTCCGGAGCCGGTCGGCCTCCTTGAGCGCGGCAGCGGCCTCCGTCGGGGTCACCCCTGCGAGGCCGGCACCGACCCGCTCTTGCCGCTCGAGGTTGGCCTCGAGCTTGCTCTCGAACGAGTGGAGGTACTCGTTGAGCACGATCGAGACCGTCGACGGCGTGTAGCGGTGCAGGTAGACGAGCGCCTTGAAGGCTCCCTTGGGGCTGGAGAACATCCAGTAGATCGGGCGCTTCTTGTAGCGCTGGACGTGGTCGTCGTAGAACTTCGACGAAGCCCCACGCCCGGCAGTCTTGATGAAGTACTCGCGGAGGTCCTTCACCCCGAGCGACTTGTTGACGAAGGCCAGGTTTACCTCGAAGTTGGCGTCACTAAACACGTTGCGAAGGAACTGACGGAACCTGGTGACGATGTCGTCCTCGAACCAGTCGCCGTCGACGATCGGGATGACGTTGTCCTGGTCCGGCATGAACGTCGGATTCGGGACCTTCGCGAGGTAGTCCGCGAGGGTCGCGCCCTGGTCGGCCATGATGAGCCCCGGCTCGTCGAGGCTGTAGCGGCCGAACATGCAGCCGACCGCGTACGAGATGAGGTCGACGATGGCCGACTCGGTGAAGAGGGCGTCGCGCTCCTCGGGCGTCTTGTTCGGCCACCGGAAGGCAGAATTGTTCGTCAGCGACACGCGCTCCAGCGGCACGTGTGAGGGAACCTCGTCTTCGAGCCCGTAGAGTTTCGCGACGGCCTCGTTGTTCTCGATCTCCAGCTGCTGCTGAGCGAGGGAGCGTGCCTTCCACTCGTCCAGGTGCTGAGCGACGATCTGTTCAAGGGTCTTCAACGAGGTGCCTCACGAGAGCTTGCCGGACGCCGGTGGTGCATCTCCGGTCCTCACAGGCGGTCGAAGGGTAGCCATGGGGGTAGCCGAAGTGCGTTTGCCCAGGCTACCCGCCTAGCCCGAGCATTTCTGCAGACGCCGCCAGCGCCGCTCGGGTTCTCGTTCGGTCAGTGTGCAGGTACGACTGTGTACTGAGCACCGTCGAGTGCCCGAGGATGGCCTTGATAGTAGTCTCGTCGATCCCGTTCGCGAGGAGCAGGGTGGCCGCGGTGTGGCGGGCTTCGTAGAGCAACGGGTGCCGCGTCCGGCCGTCTGGGAGCGTCACGGTGACGCCGGCCTCTTCAACGATGTCGTACCACTGCCTGCGGTCGAGTTCCGCCGGGCGTGGCGTGCCGTCGTCCTGGGGCCAGACCAACCCCGAAGACGACGACGGGGCTTGTTCAGCCCACGATCCGAGCGCGTCGACAAGCCAGGGAACGAGAGGGATGACCCGGCTGCCCGCCCGCGTCTTCGGCCGTACGAGGTGGTACGCACCATGCAGGTGACGACACTCGAATCCGCGCGGGACGCGGAACCCGCTCTCAGGGTTCCGGAACTCGACGTACGGGAGCGCCTTGAGCTGCCAGGCCAGCGTCATCGTCTCGGCGTCGAGGTCGACCATGCCCCAGGTCAGCCCAAGAGCCTCGGCGGGGCGCAGGCCCTCCACGAGGGCCGCGACCCAGCGTGACACGTCGGGCCTTCCGGCTGCCACGGTGAGGATCTTTGTTGCGTCCTCGACGCTCAGCGACTGCCTCGGTGAGCAACCAGCCCCCGGGCTTCCCGCCTCTCGCGTGCGTTGGGAGACCTGGTACCCCTCGGCGACCGCGTCCGTGAGGAGCTTGCCGAGCACCGCATGCGTGCGCTGCATGGTGGCCAGTGCCAGCCCCGCATCCTCCTGGGTCGCGGCGACCTTGCGAACGTCGGATGGCGTCAGCGCATCGAGCCTCAGGTGCCCGATCGTCGGCACGATCCACCGTCGAACTGCTGACCGGTCCGCGACGAACGTGCCGGGCCGAACGACGCTCTGCCGAAACGCGAGCCATTGATCGGCCCACCGCTTAACCGTGACGCTGCCGAACGATGCCGCGGGGCCTTCTGTTGCGATTCGTAGTTGGGCGTCCGTGAGCCTGGCGCGGACCTCCACCTCGGTCCGCGCCTTGAGCGTGAGCCGGCGTCGGGTACCGCGTGAGGTCCACCCGGCCTCGATCGCAGCAACCCATTGCTCCCGAGAGTTCTGGTAGATGGATCCGGTTCCCTTGCTGCGCTGCTTCGACTTTGGCATTGCTCCATGTTCACCGTCGCGAGGAAGCAGGGAGGGTAGCCACCGGGGTAGCCATCCCATCTTGGAGCCCCGCGGGGAGACGTCGCCGCCGCTTGGGCAAGTTGTCCGCCGACGAGTATCGAGCAGCGCCAACCGCAACACAGTTCATGAAGGATCAGTACGCGGACGTCAAGCAGGACCTCTACGGAGCGTTCGTGGCCAGGGGAATCGAGCTCGCGCTCAACAACGGTCTGCTCGCCATCGTCATTGGCGATACCTGGATGTCGATCAAGTCGTTCGAGGCACTGAGGTTGCGGCTGATGGACGGCCACGCGTTCGACTCGTTCGTTCACATGCGCGACGTGTCCAACCACCCGGACGTCTTCGGCGCCAACGCTGCCTTCGTGCTGTCGATGACTGGCAGCAGGGGGCGGCACGCGCCCTTCGTGCGGCTGACGCCGCTCGGATCGGACCGCAAGGAACGGGACCTTCGCGTCGCCCTCGCCCAGCGGAGCCAGGAGTCCGGCTTCTTCCTCGCGTCAGGCGAGGACTTCGCGGCGATCCCCGGTTCCCCGATCGTCTACTGGCTCAGTGAAAAGATGCGGGGCGCCTTCGCGACCGGCCGTCCGCTAAGCGAGGTTGCGAACCTACGGCAGGGGCTAGCGACCGCTGACAACAACCGGTTCCTGCGCCAGTGGTGGGAGGTGTCCGGCGTTCGCACTGCCTTCTCTTGCACCTCACGTGAAGACGCCGCAGCGAGCGGTGCACGCTGGTTCCCGTACAACAAGGGCGGCGAGTTCCGTAAGTGGTACGGAAACCATGAGTTCGTCCTCAACTGGGACAACGATGGAGCCGAGATTCGGACATTCGGCACCGAGGACGGTGGCCGTCCGAGGTCCCGTGCCCAGAACACGGGCACGTACTTTTCACCGTCCGTGTCATGGTCGAAGGTCAGTAGCGGGGCACCGGCATTCCGCGCCTATCCCGTCGGGTTCGTCTACGACGTCGCGGGCACGTCGATCTTCGCGGCGACAAGCCGGGAGCGGGTGGGGTTGCTTTCGTTCGCGAACTCACAGGTCGCACTTGAGCAGCTGGCCGCGGTGGCTCCGACACTCAACTACGAGGTGGGACAGGTCGCGGGATTGCCAGTGGTCGACCCGGATGACGGCGAGTCACTCGCCGAGCGGGCGATCGATGAAGCAAGGTCAGACTGGAATACCTTTGAAACATCCTGGGAGTTCGAGGACAACCCACTCGTGAAGCTTGCCGGTCGTTCATAGCCACGGCACAGACGCTCAGGCGAGTGCGACCAGCGGATCTTGCGCGAAGTTCCACGATGTCTCAGAGATGTCCCAGTCCTCCCGAGATGTCTCGACGAGGTCGTCGACTGCGCTGGTCGCGAGCGCTCGCACGCCGTCGGCCACCGGGACCAGTCCTACGTACCCGATGTGGAAGTGCATCGTTGGTGCAAGAACCTGCATGACTTCCATTACATATCGCGAGTTCAGGAGCAATGAGATCTGGTCCAGAACCGCGTGCCCTCCGAAACCTGAGTGTCCCGTCGAGTCGTGCACGAAGCCGGCTGGGTACCGCCGGAATGCAGCTTCGCCCGACGAGATGTCCGACCACGACACGGACGGTGAAAAGTAGGTCTTGGGGTTGCGGATCACTGAGCGGGGCTTGAAATCGACGATCTCGGCTCCATCGTTCTCCCAGTTGAGGACGTAGTCCTGATTCCCGTACCACTTACGGAACTCGCCGCCCTTGTTGTACGGGAACCAGCGTGCCCCACTCGCCGCGGCGTCTTCACGTGAGGTGCAAGAGAAGGCGGTGCGAACGCCGGACACCTCCCACCACTGGCGCAGGAACCTGTTGTTGTCGCCCGTCTGGAGGCCCACTGCCAGCGAAGCGACCGTGCCGAGACGTGCGCCAGTCGTGAACACGGCCCGCATCTTTTCACTGAGCCAGTAGACGATCGGGGATCCAGGGACGTCCGCGAAGTCGTCTCCGGATGCCAGATGAAAGCCGGCGTCCGTGGTTCGCTCGCTGAGTGCGGCGCTCAGCGCGCGGGCCTTCTCCGATTCCGAGTTGCCGTCGACGAGTCGGATGAACGAGCCCGCCTGGTTGCGACTCTCGGACGGCAGGTTGGTCAGGACGAACGCAGTCGAGGAGACGACCTCGCCGCCGACGGAGTCGAAGGCGCGAGCTCCAAGGTGGAGCATCGAGGTGATCCACTGGTTCGCCAGGAGCGACGAGCGGAGCTTCTCGTACGAACTAAGGAACATCCACGACTGCATCGTGATCATCGCAGCCGCCCCGTGAGGTAGCGCCAGCCCGGTGCAGCGCTCGATGAAGCCAGCGAACAGGTCGGACTTGCTGTCCGGGTACTCGTTCTTCATGAACTGTGAAAGCAGCGGGTTCATCTGCTTGCCGCCCATGTAGGGCGGGTTGGCGATGGCGACGTGGTAGCGCTGGGTGAGGTACTCGGCCTGGTCGAGCACGTTCTCGGCCGCCTCGCGAAGCTCGGCCGCGCCGAGGATGTCATCTTCGAGGGTCTCGACGTGGGTGCGGAGCGGCGCGATGAGGTCGGCGTCGGGGCGGATCAGCGAGCCGAAGGTGTCGGCGTGTTGGAACTGGTTCCAGAAGCCGTCGATCTCGTCTCGGGTCGGGTCGAAGAGGTCGAGGGTCTCCGTGCCACGTGACCGCTTGACGCGGCCTATCGTCGGCGGGCGGAGGAGGTCGAGCTCGTCGGAAGTGAACTTCACGGGCTCAAGTACGCGGACGTTCGGTGCGACCGGCTTCTTGAGGAAGAGCTTGCGACGTGCGGCAGCCTTCATGGTGAGGGCGAAGGCGGCGAGTGCGCCAGCGCGGGGGTCGATCTCGATGCCGTAGAGATTGTGGCTCAAGATGAGACCGGGGATCTCCGAGGGCGTGTACCCCTGCTCTTCATAGATCGAGTAGAGGAGGTCGAACGCGTAGGTGAGCATGTGTCCCGACCCGCAAGCCGGGTCGACGACCTTGAGCTCCTCCGGGCCGGAGATCTTGAGGAAGTCGGTGTCGTCGTCGACGGGAGCGATGTAGTGCTCCATCTGGTCGACCAGGCTCGACGTCGGGTTGTTGAGCATCCACAGCCGGCCGAGAGAGTTCTCGACGAGGTACCGGACGATCCAGTGCGGGGTGAAGAGCTGGGTGGCTGCGGGGATCTCGTCGGCGCCAGCCTTCTTGTTCTTCTTGAACCCGGCGAAGACCTCGTCCTTCCGTTCCGAAATGTAGAACTGGTATAGCCAGCCGATCACCTCGACGTCCTCGCACACCCCCCGTGTGAGAGTCTCGACGGCCTGAGCGCGCACCGAGTCGGCCGCTAGTAGCGCGCTCGGGATGAGGAGTTCGGTGTAGTCGCCCTCACGCTCGAACATGAAGGGTAGGGCCTTGTTCCAGTGGCGGCAATACGCCTCCAGGAGGAGTCCGTAGGCTTCGCCCTGTGGGTCGCTCGACGGGGTCGTGCCGTTGAGGAAGGCGGTCACTTTGGCAGCGGTCTTCGGCGGCACGATGTCAGGGTCGAACGTGCCGCTCTTCGCCTCGGCAAGGATCTCGGGCTGTCCAGTCACCCGGCCAGCCTCGGGGGACACGACGGCCGATGGCGTGTACGCGTTTGCGTCCATGAATCGCAGCGCGATGATCCGGTTGAACCACGTATACGCGACACGGTCGACGACCCCTTCGCGTCCATAATTCCCGATGGCGCGTTCGAGCGCCCTGATCGCATCTCGGGACTCGACTCGTGCAATGGAGTTCTCGGCGAGCACGACGCTGAGGCGAGCGCGGACCCCCTTGATGAGGTCGAGGCGAGCCTTGGTCGCGAAGGATTTCAGCGATCCGGTGTTCATCAGCGGGTGATTCGCTTTCCGTCGTTGATCTCGTTCAGGAGCGCGGTGCGTAGCGCGGCGAGGTAGTCGTCGACATCCTGGACCGTGGCGAGCACGTGCTTGTCGTGCGACACGGTCACCTGAGTAAGTGCGACTGACTTGGCGGGGGTGACCGTGTACGGGTTCTGCGGCTTGGCCGTAGGGTCGTCCGACGGGCTGGGGCCCACAACCACCGGCGTCGCTGCCGAAGCGATGAGGCGGTCGAGCAGGCGGGGGAACTTCGCGGTGGCAAAGTTCGCCGCTGCAAGCTTGATCTTTGCGATGCTCGGTTCGCTCCAGACGGCGTCGCGCGCGGCGTCTGCCTCGTCCAGAGCCGCGGCCTGTGCCTCGGGCGTCGCATCGCGGTACTCGTCAGTGCCGGCGAGGGCGGTCCGGCGTTCCTCGATCGCGCTGGCGGCTGCGATCTGCTCGTCCTTGATGACGTTGTCGAGTTGCTGGCGCAGCGACTCGACGGCGGTCTGGAGCTGGGCGATCTTGTTCCCGCGGAAGACATTGCAGTCATCCAGGACCGTCTGAACTGGGGTGGCCGCATCGCGGGGCAGATAGCCGAGGTTGTCCGCCGTGGAGGTCAGAAACCTCTGCGCGTTGTCATAGATGACGCGCTGCTGACCGTTGAGGAACGCGCGGACCCTGTCAAGGGTCTCGCCCTTGGCCTCGAGGAGTTCGTCAGCGTGGTCGAAGTCGGTCAGATACCACTCGTCGGTCTTGCCGACGACACCCTCAAGCAACTCGATGGGGGCGTCGAGCGCAGCGATGAACGGGTACTGGTAGCGGTTCTTGTCCGCCTTCAGCTCCTTCAGCATCGCCGTGAGCTTCTCCGAGCCGGCGTGTGCGGCCTCTAAGGCGTCCTTCGGCACGTCGGGCTCGTCGAAGAAGTCCTGGACGAACTTGCGGAACGCGGTGACCTTACGCTGGTCGTAGTCCTTGCGCAGGTCGATACGGAGGTTGCCGTACTGCTGGCTGTTCGCGAGGTCACCGGGCACATCCGAGCGCTTGCGCTCGTTGCCACTGAGCTCGATCTTGATGCGCGACTCGCCGTAAAGGTGGGCGATGGTCGCGAGGATCGACCCCTGGTCCCAGCCGTAGGGCTTGCCCGTGAACCTCTCGATGAGCTTTTTGACGTCGACTCGCTGGCCGATATCCACCTGCGATTTGATGCCGACGGAGTATACCTCGTTCGCCGCGTCGGTTAGCGCGGTGTCCACCGTGAACCCGAGCCCGTCGTCCTTGGGCTGCACGAATTTCCGGAGGTCGGCGCTTCCGTAGGTCTTCCCGCCCAGGAGGCTTAGCTGCGGGTAAGTCTTCGCCACGAGGGTCGCAAGGGCGTCGAAGATGCGCTGGTCGGCAGCGGCGCTACTGGACGTGACGTCGACTCCGTGAACGACCAGTGTCGCCTTGCCGACCGCGACGCGCAGGCGCTCAAGGATCTCCTTGCCGCGTTCGCGGTTGAGCTCGGCCTTCTGGCCAAGGATGCGCTGCTGCACCGGGGTGATCGAGGTTGTCTGCTTCTGCTTGACGTACTTCTCCGTCTTGAGCAGCAGACGCAGATCGGCGAACAGGCCGTCGTCGGTGCCGATCACCACGCGCGCCTCGTCGAGTCCTGTCGAATGCAGACGGATCGTCGGCAGGTCGTGCGGGTATCCGGGCGTGACGACATGGACGGTCAGAGCGTGCTGGGGGCCGTGCACCGCGTCATCGATCTTGTACCCGAAGGCGTAGTCCTGGCCGGTGGCGTACCGGTACTTGTTCGTCTTGATGACGCTCTGCTGGAGCAGCTCGTACAGGCGCTTGGCGACCTCGGAGCCGTCGATATCGACGGTCTTGATCTCCTTCTCGACGTCCTGTTCTTCGCTGGTGAGGTACTCGTAACTCTCACCGTTGCGCTGGATGTAGCTCTGCGACTCCAGGAGAGCAAGAGCATCCTTGACGTTCTTCGACAGCGCCGAGAGGTTGAGCCCGAACCGGTCGTACATGAGCGCTGTGATGTTGCGGGGCGTGGCACGGAAGCCGTCGACGTATTTCACGAGGAACAGCGCCTTGAGCACGCGGATCGCGAGCTTTGTGAGGTCCGAGTCGAGTTCCGGGAGATTCTTCGATGCGACGTCGATCGCGCGCTTCGCGCTGGACTGGACGGTCTCACTGATGCCCTCGAACATCGCGTCGAAGGGAGCGAGCGTGCCGACGGGCGCGGAGTCCATGCCCTTGACGACCTGTTGGACGACGCCGAGCATCGAGCGCTCGCCGACGGCCTGGTGCCGTCCCGTGAATGCGTTGTGGTCCGAGAGGCCGACGAGCGCCGCCTGGAAGAGGGGGAACTGATAATTGACGAACGGGTAGGTGCCGACGAAGAGCGCCTCGTCGGCGTAGTTGCGGTACGTCTTCCCGCCGTCGGCGAAGTCGAAGAAGGTCTTGAAGTTTCCATGCTCGTAGGCGTAGATCGGCTTGAGGGCGGCCTTGCCGGCGTCGCCCTTGTCGAGCAGGCGCTTACGGATGACCTCCTCGACGTCGGCGCTTGTGAGGCTGACGCGGTTGGAGAATCGTGCCTGGATCTTCGAGAAGTCGAACTGCTGGGTCTTGTTCTGGTCGCCGATGGTTTTGTCGAGTGCCTCCTGGCTCGTGACGAATACCCATGCGCGCCCGTTGCCCTTGGAGTTGAGGGTCTCGGCGATCGACTGGAGCTGGAGCATGAGGCTGCGGTCGTCGCCGATGAACTGACCGACCTCGTCGACGAAGAAGTTGAGCCGGACGGCCTGACCCTGGGTGTGGAGCCAGTCGATGACCTCGTCGGCGAAGGAGTCGACTGAGACTGTGTAGGAGTCGCGATACTTCTCCAGGATGTTCTCGGGCGCGCCCGCTGTGCCGCCGATGATCTGTGCGTACGCGGCGGCGACGTTGGTCTCCTCGAGCACGTCGAGCTCGCGCCCGTCGTGCCAGTCGAGGCCAGAGATCTGTTGGTAGGCCGTCTTGAAGACGTCGAGCAGGCCACGGTTCTCGAGGTCGCGCTCGAATCGGGCGACGTGCGGCTGCATGTCGTAGTAGCCACGGGCGGAGTTGAAGACCTTGACGAAGACCTTGAGGATCGCGTCCGTCTTGTTGCCGCCGGATGCGTCAGCGACCTGGTCGATGTTGAACAGGAGGCTGCGTGCTGGGATCTTCTCGGCCTTCGTGAGCGATGCCCTGAGGAACGAGTCCTTCGTCTTCGCCTTGAAGGTCTCGGAGACCTCCGTGCGCGGGAAGTCCTGACCGACGACGTCGCCGAGCAGGTGGGCGAGCATCTTGAGCATGTGGGACTTGCCGGAGCCGAAGAAGCCCGAGATCCAGACACCGTTGGCGGTGGTGTAGTTGGTGTAGGCCTCAAGGAGGTTGGCCAGCGCCTTCTCGGCTTCGTTCGTCAGGACGTACTCGGAGACCTCTGTGCCGAGGTGGCGGTCGTCATCGGCCTTGATGACGCCGTCGATGTTCCGAGTAATGTCCTTGTCGAAGATGTCGTGCAGGTTCACTTCTCAGACCTCCCAGGTGCGGATGTCGAACGCCCGGTAGTAGTTGTCGTCTTTCAGGCGTCCGAAGAGCACGAGCGAGGAACCCGACGTGCTGGACTGTTTGTACTCACCGGGGAAAAACATCAGCATCGGCTTGCTCCCGGCGATGGTTTGAATATTGTTCAGGATGTTGTGCGAGCGGATGTACGGAAATACCTCGCCGATCCCGGTAAGAAGGAAGACGTCGTATGGTGCGGCTTCGAGCTTCTCGCGGATTGCGGGAACCAGCTTCGTTTTCGGGTCCAGCATGTTCTGCAACGGCTTGATGAGTGCGCCCTTGCCCTGGGTGACCTCAAGGTGCGTAAGGCGGTCCCAGACGCCGCGGTCCTTGAGAATCTCCAGGGCGAGGTCGTAGAGGTTGACTTCGACGACGGTCACGCCATTGTTCGCGAGCTTGTTCTTGATCCGCTTCTTCGCATCGGCGACAGCGAGGGCATCCTCGGGGTCGTAGGGATAGATGAAGAACGGGACCTCGTTGCCGATGCCCTCCATCTGCAAGAACCGCTTGCTGCCCAGGACCTCGACGAGGTGCTGTTCTTGGGCAACGACCTCTGCCGCGTTCACGCAGCCTCCCTCGTGGGAAAGAATCGGATGTCGCTCGGGATGTTCGCTGCGAAACTCATCCGGAGCCGCTCGGACAGGATCGTGGGAACGATCGCTCCCGAGTCGGTGAGGAAGCCGGCCTCGCGCATCATGAGGAAGGTGTTCGTGCGCAACTTACGCCGTGTGGACTCGGTGAGGTCATCGAGCTCGATGTGCCACGGCTCCTTGCCGCGAAGGAAGACTTCGAAGTCCTCCGCATGGATCTCCGGTGCGAGAAGCAGGAACCGATCGCGGAGCACCTCCTCGGCAAACTCACCGAGCAGGTCGTAGCGCCGGCAGGCGGCTGCCCACAGCAGATGCGCTCGCTCGTCACTGATGGCGTCCGCGAGGAGGTTGACCTCGCTCTCGGAGAGCTCCTCGAGTCGTTGGACGAGCTCACGGCTCCAGCGTGTGGCGCTGGACACGGTGCGGGCCTGGAGGAGGTTGCCCGCGTTGAGTGCGCCGCGCACGGCCGCCCAGTCATGCAAGTCGAGGAAGAGTCGTGCTGCCACCGGTCCGCCGAGGAGAAAGAGGCCACCCGTACTGAAGGACAACCTGTACCGCTGCGCGGCGTCAGGGCCCTGCGACATGGGTCTCTCCTCGTTGATCTGGGTGTCGCCTGACTCTATCGGAGCGTGGGTAGCGAGCCCGCCGCGACCTGCGCGTTCCTGCCCAACTAGTGAGTACAGCGTCATCGGGCTTTGACCCTCGACGGCACGGGTCCGGCCGGACGAGCGACAAGACTGGCGTAGTTGCCGAGGGCGGCGCTCGGGGCGGGTAATTCGGTATCCACGCAGGTAGCCTGGCCGCGATCGAGGAGGCCTCAGGATGTCCGTTGTGTTGTCGTGGGACGCAGCTGCCGTGCTGCAAGTGGGGGACGATCTCACGCCGGTGCTGCGACTCGACACTGAGGAGCGGGTGACCATCGGGCGGTCGGAGCGGGCCGGTCTGCGGTCACCATCGGTCAACCGCTACATGCCCCGCGAACTCGCCACTCTCAACTGGACTCGCTTCGGCTGGTTCATCCGGAATGGACGGCGAACCGTCGGAAGCACCGAGGCGCGGGTTCGGATCGCGGGCCCGTTCATCGACGAACCCAATGGCGCCCTCTTCGCGCCCAACGCGCTCGTGCTCCTCCAGCGAGGGGAATGGACACTGGAGTGGGAGCTTGAAGTACGCACTGTGCTGAGGCTGACGCCCATCGCCGAGCCGAGCTTGTCCCTGCCTGTCGCACGTGACCGCCCTGAGCCTGTCGGTCCGCAAGCCGGGCGAACCGCACTTGCGCGGCCCGACATTGCCCTCACGCCCACGCAGCGCGAACGTATGGGGGCGCTCTTTGCGTACCTCATCGCGGGAACCGCGACGCCCCCGAACCGCTACCAGGCCGCTGGCGAGCTCCTCGGGCAGGACGACAGTCGCATCAAGAGCACCGCGCAGAATGTCATCCGATCCATCAACGCCAACCGGCGTCTTGCTGCCGGCATCAAAGGCCTGGACGAACTCGGGCACTACCTCGTCGAGGTCGCAAAGCTCATCGGTCCAGGCGACGTGCCTCGCGTGTAGTGCGGCCCCGGAACGGCTGGGTACCCGGGTATCCGGTCTCGGCGGCAGACCCTCGCGCTTTGAGAACTTCTACATGTGCTCGACCGGGCACGCCCGACGTCGGCGGGGTTGACTCGCCTGCCGCTCGCCTCTTGAAAGGAAGAACCCATGCACAAAATCCAGTGCCCCCACTGCAACAAGGCCTTCACCGTTGACGAGGCGGGTTACGCCCAGATCGTCAGCCAGGTGCGGAACGAGGAGTTCCAGCGCGACGTCCACGACCGTCTTGCTGCCGCCGAGAAAGAGAAGGACGCCGCGATCAAGCTCGCCATCACTCAGACGGAACGGGCCGCCGAGGCGAAGGAGGCCGCGCTCTCCGCCGAGGTTGCCCAGCTCCAGGCGTCTGTCGACGCTGCAGCGACCGAGAAGGCGCTCGCGGTCACACAGGCGCTCTCCGAGGTCGAGCGGGATCGCGACCGCCTGACGAGCGACCTTGCCGAGGCTAAGAAGGACGTCGCAGCCGCCGTCGAGTTGGCGAACGCGAAGGCGGCGAGCGAGCTCGCGCAGGCGCAGGCGACCAAGGACGCGGAGATCGCGGACCTCAAGGCCCGTCTCGGCAAGGCCGACGTTGAGCAGCAGCTCGCGCTGACGGCTGCGGTCGCCGTCGTGGAGAAGGAGCGCGACAAGCTTCAGGCCGACCTTGAGTCGAAGTCGACGGAGATCGTGCTCGCCGAGAAGTCCCTCAAGGAGCGGTACGAGACGCAGCTCAAGGACCGCGAGGACGAGATCGTGCGGCTGAAGGACCTGAAGGCGAAGCTGTCCACGAAGATGGTCGGCGAGACGCTTGAGCAGCACTGCGAGAACTCGTTCAATGGGCTGCGCGCGGCGGCGTTCCCGCGGGCGTACTTCGAGAAGGATAACGACGCGTCGTCCGGTACCAAGGGTGACTTCGTCTTCCGTGACTACGACGAGTCGGGCACCGAGATCGTCTCGATCATGTTCGAGATGAAGAACGAGTCCGACACAACGGCGACCAAGCACAAGAACGAGGACTTCCTTGCCAAGCTGGACAAGGACCGTCGGGAGAAGGGTTGCGAGTACGCCGTGCTTGTCTCGCTCCTCGAGGCCGACAGCGACCTCTACAACACCGGAATCGTCGACGTGTCGCACCGGCACGAGAAGATGTTCGTCATCCGGCCGCAGTTCTTCCTGACGCTCATCGCCCTGCTCCGGAACGCCTCGCTCGATGCACTGGCCTACAAGCGTGAGCTGGAAGCCGTCCGGCAGCAGAACATCGACGTGACGAACTTCGAGGCACAGCTCACGGAGTTCAAGGACAAGTTCGGGCGCAACTGGCGGCTCGCTTCCGACGGGTTCGACGAAGCGATCCACCGCATCGACGAGGCCATCAAGGACCTGGAGAAGACCAAGCAGGCTCTGTACAAGGCGGCCAACAACCTGCGCCTCGCGAACGACAAGGCCGAGGACCTCACGATCAAGCGCCTCACCCGTGGCAACCCGACGATGGCGGCGAGGTTCGCTGAGCTCGAGGCGGGTAAGGGTGCGGCCTCGAGCGCGGACGACGAGACCGACGCGGCTTAGGTGTTCTGGCTCATGACGTTGGTGACGTGGCGGCGTAGTCGTGAGGCTGGGGGTCTGTCACTGGCGGCGGTATGGGCTCGATGGTAGTTGTAGTGG
>NZ_PGTZ01000009.1 GCF_002798015.1 Luteimicrobium subarcticum
GCGCCGGCGATCGCGATCCCGGCATCGAGCCACGACCGTTCCCCGGTCGCCGCGAGGGCGATGTTCGCTAGAGCGCTGACTATCGCGGCCACCGCAGCCACGACCAACAACACCCCGGCGAGCGCGGTCCCGACCACCGGGATGAACGCGACCACGATCGCCAAGATCCCCGCGATCGTGGAGATCACATCGGCGATGTCCGCGATGGCGGCGACGACCTTCGACCCCCAGTCGTCCCACCACGAGTCGTTCAGATCATCGTGTGACGTGATGTCGGTGATCTGCGCGATCGCGTTGTCCGCAGCCCGGTCCCGGTCGGCGACCGCGGTGTCGATGTCACCCTTCGCGGCGTTCACCACACCATGGGCCGCAGTGACCTGGTCACCCGCCGCATCAGCCTTGTGCTGGTAGACCGTCTTCTCGTGCGGATCGGACGCGTCGTCCGCGAGCTGCTGCCACCGGGACTTGATCCCGGTCGCGTCCGCCGACTCGTCCAGGGCGGAGATCGCCTTGTTCAGGGCCGCGAGCGTGTCCGACTGGACCCGGTCGAGCACCCCCGCATAGGTGACGAGCGCGTTCCCCGCGGCCTCGTAGCGACCATGGGCTTTGCGGATGTCCGCGATGACGTCTTCCTTGCGGTCCATCACCGCATCCACCGCTTGAGAGACCGTCCCGTCCACCGACAACCGGTCCAACGCCGACGCCGCATCATCGATCGCCGTCGCGACGTCCAGGTAGTCCCGACCACCCGCCAGCACCAGCACCGGATCACCCGGCGTCGGATCGATGTCCAGACCCACCGGCGACCAGTCAGACGGACGACTCATGGCACACCCCCTTTGCCAGAAGGATAGCCAGCGCGATCCGGGTGTCCATGGGCAGAAGTTCCCATGGATCACACCCGGTGGTGCACGGATCGGCGGTCAGGCGATGACGGTCTGCGAGAGGAACTCCTCGAGCGCGTCGAGCGCGGCCTTGTCGTCGTCGCCGTCGCCCTCGGTCGCGAGGACGACCTCGGTGCCGGGGCCGGCGCCGAGCGTCATGACGGACAGGATCGAGTCGGCCTCGAGCGGCTCCGAGTCGCCGGCCTTGCGGATCGTGACGTCGACGGGCTGCGCGCCGGCGGCCTGGACGAAGAGGGCGGCGGGGCGGGCGTGGAGGCCCTCCTCGATCTTGACGACGACGGTGCGCTCCATGGTGTCTCCTTCAGCTGCGCTGCCGGACGGGTTCGGGCACGAGTCTGTCGCGCCCGCCCGCAGATGTCGCGCCCAGCCTAGTGGTCTGGACCACTCGAGGCGAGCACGCGCCGCGCCGCCCGGGGCGGACCCGCTCAGGGCTCCGGGTGCCGCGCGTCGTACGCGAGGAACCGCGGGCTCGAGCGCACGAGCAGCCCGACCACCACGAGGCACAGGATCGACCCGACCACGACGGCCCAGGCCTCCCCCAACCAGGACGCGTTGCCGCCCGTCACGAGGTCGCCCAGGCGCGGTCCGCCCGCCACCACGACGATGAAGACGCCCTGCAGGCGCCCGCGCATGTCGTCCGGCGTCGCGGACTGCAGGATCGTCTGGCGGAAGATCGCGCTCACCCCGTCGGACGCGCCCGCGAGCGCCAGCGCGACGCCGGCAGCGAGCAGCCCCCAGACGACGAGGTGGTCTGGTGCGGTGTTCCCGATGCCGACGAGCACGAGCCCGAACAGCAGGGTCGAGCACGCGAAGCTCAGCACGGCGACGACGACGGCGCGGCCCTGTCGGTGCACCTGCGACAGGCCACCGGAGAGCAGGCTCGCGAGGACGGACCCGATGGCGAACGCCGCGTTGAGCCACCCCGTCGTCGTCGAGCCGCCGCCGATGTAGAGGACGCCGACGGCGGGCCACACGACGCGCGGCATGGCGAGGATCATCGCGGCGAGGTCGAGCAGGAACGTCATGCGGACGTTGGGCCGGGTACCGAGGTAGCGCAGCCCTTCCAGGACGGACGCGAGCCCGACGACCTTGCGCCTCCCGGCGGTCACGGACCGCGGGTCGGGGGCGTCACCGCCGGTCGCGACGCCCGAGGCGACGACGGGCGGCAGAGCGGGCAGCCGCCACAGCGCCCAGAGCGCGACGGTGAACAGCACGAAGTCGATCGCGTACGCCCAGGCAAAGCCCTTCGCGGCGACGAGGAACGCTCCCGCGAGCGGTCCGACGGTCAGGGCGATGCTCATCGAGAGGGTCTGGAGCGCGTTGGCCGCGGCGAGCGAGGTCGCCGGGACGAGCCTCGGGATGATCGCGGTGCGCGCCGGGTTGTTGATCGCGAACGCGGCCGACTGGAACGCCACGAGGACGTACAGCACCCAGACCTGGTCGAGGTGCAGGACCGCCTGCAGCAGGATCAGCCCGGTCAGCACCCACAGCGCCGACGACGCGATGAGCGCGACCTTGCGGCGGTCGAACGCGTCGACGAGCGCGCCGCCGTAGAGGCCGAGGAGCACCAGCGGGACGAAGGCCGCGATGCCCAGGACGCCGACCGCGAACGTCGAGCTCGTGAGCGCGTACACCTGGAGGCCGACCGCGACGACCGTGAGCTGGCTTCCGAGGTTGGAGACACCCAGACCGGCCCAGAGCCGCCGGTACGCCGGGCTGAGTCGGAGCGGGGTCAGGTCGGCGAGCAGGCGTGGCACTCGGACAAGGGTACGCGGGCGATCGAACCGATTCGTGCGCGGTTCGCGTGACAGGCACAGGTGACCGACCGACGCAATCGGACGAAGAACCTCGAATCCTCCCCTTGTTCTCACAGCGGGCTCACCGCTAACGTCGGTTTATCGCAGGGCCGCGAACAAACGGATCTCCGCATCACCGGCGATCGGTCGGGGTCCTCGTGCGGCGCCCCGTCGGGTGTCGCCCCTCTCGCACCCAGGAGCACTCCATGAAGCGCACCCTGATCCGCCTCGCCGTCGCGGCGGCCGCCGTCGGCCTCACCGTGGCGATCCCCGCCGGCGCCGAGGCCGGTTCGCTGCACTACTACAACCAGTACTACGGGAGCACCAAGATCTGCACCCTCGCCGCAGCTGCGGACGGCAGCGGGACGTACGTCTACCCGTACCAGTGCCCCAAGGTCGAAGCTCGTCTCACCTACCGCACCGCCGCCGGCAGCGTGGGCTACGTGTACAGCGCCTACGGGTCCGGACCGCAGTCGGCGAAGTCCCCCGGCTCGTTCGTGACCGTCACCGGGCACCACGCGCGCGGCGGTTCGGACAGCATCAACGGCAGCTTCGTCTCCGTCAGCACCAGCTGAGCGCACCGCCCCACGAGGTCCGCCGCGGGCGTCGCAGGCCCGCGGCGGACCTCACCCCTCGCACCAGGAGGAGCGCCACCATGATGCCCGCCACCCGACGCCCGTGCGTCCGCCGCTCCCTTAGCCGTCCCGCGCTCGCGCTGGGCGTGACGTTCGTCCTCGCCACCGCGCTCGCGGCGTGCAGCGGCTCCGCGCCGCCCGCCGACCCGTGGGCCGCAGACTTCGCTGCCGCACGGACGGACCCCGCCACGACCGTCGAGCAGCGCGCAGTCCTGGCCGACGACCGCGTCACGACCGACGAGTTCGACCGGCTCAAGGCGGAGTTCGTCCGGTGCGTCGACGCGGCCGGGTACCGGGTGGAGTACGTCGACGACGAGCAGTTCACGCTCAGCGGCTTCACGGACGACGCCGACGGAGCGAAGGCCGAGGACGCGATGACGCAGTGTCGTGCCCGCACCCTCGGGCCTGCGGAGACGCTCTACACCAGCGTCCGGCAGAACCCCGGCCGCGTGGACGCGCAGGCGCTCGACGACCTCATCGCCGGCTGCATGGTCCGCAGCGGGCTGGTCGCCGACCTCGACGGCTCGCAGTTCCGCGCACGGTTCGAGCACCCCACCTGGGATCCTGACGACCCTCGGTACACGACGTGCCTGCGGACCCCCGGCGGAGCGCCCACGCCGTGACGCGCCCCGCGCCGCCGGACCGCGTCAGCCGACCGCTGCTCCGAAGACCGCCCCCAGCACGTACGTGACCGCGCCCGCCGCGAACCCGATCACGAGCTGACGCAGCCCGCGGGTCAGCGGGGACGTCCCCGACAGCAGGCCGACGACCGCGCCCGTGCCCAGCAGCGCGATCCCGACGAGCGCCGAGGCGAGCACGACGGCACCCAGACCACCCATGCCGAACAGATACGGCAGCACCGGGATCACCGCCCCGGACGCGAAGAAGCAGAAGCTCGACACGGCGGCCCCCCAGGCGGTCCCGTGCGTCTCGAGGTCGTCGTCGACGGGCGCGGGCGCCAGGACGGTGCGGTCCGTCCACGTGCCGATCATCTCGGCGGCGTGGGCGTCGGCGTCCTCGGCGCTCATGCCCCGCGCCCGGTACACCAGCGCGAGCTCGTTGCGGTCGACGTCCAGGTCCGGGAGCGAGGCGGCGGCCTCCACGCTCGGCGTCGACGCCTCGAGCAGCTCCCGCTGCGAGCGCACCGACACGTACTCCCCCGCGCCCATCGAGAAGGCGCCCGCGAGCAGACCCGACAGGCCTGTGAGCAGCACGACCTGCCGGTCCACACCGCTCGCGCCCACGCCCAGCACGAGCGCGAGGTTCGACACCAGGCCGTCGTTCGCCCCGAAGACCGCCGCCCGGAACGACCCCGAGAGCCGGTTGCGCCCCCGCTCCGCGAGCCCGCGCACGACCTCCTCGTGGATGCGCTCGTCCGCGGCCATCTGGGGCGTCGCGTCGGCGTCCGTCGCGTACTCCGAGCGCGACTCCGCGCGCTGCGCGAGCGCGAGCACGAACACCCCGCCGAAGCGACGGGCCATGACCCCCAGGAACCGTGTGCGCCAGTCACCCCGGCGCGGCGGGCCGACCTGGTCGCCCAGCAGGTCCAGCCAGTGCTGCTCGTGCCGACCCTCCGCGTCCGCGAGCGCCAGCAGGATGTCGCGCTCCTCGCCGGTGCGCCGGCTCGCCAGGTCGCGGTAGACCGCGGCCTCCGCCCGCTCGTCCGCGAGGTAGCCGCGCCAGCGCGCGAGCGTCCGACGGTCCGGTGTCCTGTTCGTCACCCGTCCAGTGTCCCGGGGACGGCCGGCGGAATCCTTCGGGAAGGCGAACTCCACCGTCCGGACGACCAGCCCGCACGGACGCGGGTGACCGTGCACGGGCAGGCACCCCTGTGGAAGGGTCGAGGCATGACGCTGCTCGAGGACAGCCCCTGGAACTACCCCGGCCGCGCCACGACCGTGCCGGGACTCCTCACCCGCGACGGCTTCCGGACGTTCGCGGGCATCGACACGGACGACGTCGCCCGGACCCGGCTCAGCCAGGGCGGCCCCTTCGGCGGGCGCACGCTCGCGGACGTCCTCGCCGAGCAGCGCCGCACCCCCGTGACGGGACGGTTCCCGCTCGTGCTCGTGGGCGCGGACGCCGACCCCGACCGGCTGCGCGAGAAGCTCGTCGCGGCGGGCCGCGAGCCCGTCGTCCCGATGCTGCTCGGCGTGCTCGACGGGTGCGCCTCGGCGTTCGTCGCGGGCGTCCACCCGCTCGGCTACGTGCCCGAGGCCGTCCGCCGCGCGCCCGGCGAGCGGCTCGGCGTCGTCGTCGCGCTCCTGAGCCGCGGCCAGCTCGCCGCCGTCGTCGCGACGAAGGTCCGGGTCACGGTGCGCGACGCGACCGGCATGCTCACCGTCCACGGCGCCCCCTGGCAGGACCGGCGCGGGGCCGCGCGGCTCTACGACACCGACGCGGGCGTGCTCGCGCGCGACGGCGTGCCCGTCGGCTTCGGGGCGCAGTCCGACGCGCTCGCCGCGTGGCCGGTCGAGGTCCGCGAGCTCGTCAGCCGCGAGACCGGCCTCGGGCTGCACCAGGTGACCGTGCCGCGCAGCGTCATGCCGCGCCTCGCCGCCGACCCCGCGCTCCGGTTCCAGGTGCGCGTCCTCCTGCGCGACCTGGGGGCGTCCGTACCGAGCGGGCTCGACGACCTGCGCCCGACCGTCGGGCTGCCCGTCAGCTCGTGAGGCAGTGCGCGAGCACCGCCTGCTGCACGGGCAGCAGCGACGCCTTGAACGCGTGCCCGACGAAGGCAGCGCTCGCGAGCGCGTCGGACGAGACCTCCCGCCCGCGGACGAACGGCGGGCACGGCGCGAGGCGCACGCCCTCCGGGGCGCGGGCCAGGAGGTCCGCGGTGACCTGGGACGGAGCGAGGACCGCTGCGTGCTCGCCGGGCGCATCGGTCAGCACGACGTCGGCGCGCGTGACCGCGTCGGCCAGGTCGTCCGTCCAGCGCACGCCGGGCGGGAGGTCGCGCGTCCGGAGGTCGGCCGGGCAGCACTGCACGAGGTCCAGGCCGAGCAGCTGCGCAGCTCCCTGCCACGCGCGGGCGACGTTCCCGTCCCCGCCGACGAACAGGAACCGCAGGCGGCGGACGTCCGCCGTCCGGGACAGCGCGTAGAGGTCGGACAGCACCTCGCACGGGTGGTCGTCGGCGGTCATCGCGTTGACGACGGGCAGGACGTCGGGGGCCGCGAGCCCCGCGAGCACGGCCGGGTCGTGGTGGCGCACCACGAGGACGTCCGCCCACGCCGCCAGGTACGCCGCGACGTCCGCGAGCGCCTCCGGTTTGTCGAGGGTCTCGGGCGGGAACGTCACCGGTTGGAGCCCCATGAGCGCCGCGCCGCGCTCGAACGACACCCGGGTGCGCAGGCTCGACGGCGGGAAGAACAGCACCGCGCACCCGTCGACCCGCGGGCCTGCGCCCGCCTCGAACGTGGCGGCGAGGCGGAACACCTCGTCGACGTCGTCGGCGGACCAGTCGGTCAGACGCAGCAGGTGGCGCACCGTCGGTGAGGTCACCGGCCGTAGTGGTAGCGGCACGCGGCGATGCGGACCTCACCGTCGACGACCTTGTAGACGAGGCGGTGCTCATCCGTGATGCGGCGCGACCAGTACCCCGCGAAGTCGTGCTTGAGCGGCTCCGGCTTGCCGATGCCTTCGTTGCCGTTGCGGACGACGTCCTCGATCAGCGCATTGACGCGACGAAGGGTCTTGCGGTCCTGCAGCTGCCACCAGAGGTAGTCGTCCCACGCGTTGGTATCCCAGACGAGCCGCACGGGTCAGTCAGCGGGGAGCAGGTCGTGGGACTTCCCGGAGCCGGCTTCCAGGCGCTCCATCGCATCGAGCAGGCGCCGCGCGTTCGCGGGCGACCGCATGAGGTGCGCCGTCTCCCGCAGGGACTCGAACTCGTCGAGCGCGACGATGACGACCGGGTCA
Source organism: Luteimicrobium subarcticum (assembly GCF_002798015.1). GTDB lineage: Bacteria > Actinomycetota > Actinomycetes > Actinomycetales > Cellulomonadaceae > Luteimicrobium > Luteimicrobium subarcticum. The sequence goes on from NZ_PGTZ01000009.1 coordinate 7,261, forward strand.
TGACCGGCCCGGGTGACGATGACCTCGACGCGGTCGTCGACCACGGAGTCCAGCACCTCCGCGTAGCGCGCCCGCGACTCGGTGTAGCTCATGGTCCTCATGGCGAGATCTCCTCCGACAGCCCGTACAGAAAAGCGTACCGGATGCGTCGAGGGGCGTGGTGTCAGCTGGGACGGGGCGCTCACCGTCGTCCACGCACAACATGAGCCGTCCGGGTCGCGAGGCGTCAGACCTCGGGTGCACACACCCCGTCCACGCAGACGGGGGCGTCGGGAGTGTCGAGCACCACGAACGGCGCCGCGGCGAAGACGCCCACCGTCTTCGCCGCGGCGCCGTGCTCAGGGGCGGCCGGGGCGTCGGCCCCGGCCGGTGCGGTCGTCGTCGCGTCGTCCGCGGACGGGACCGGGCCTGCGGCGGGCACCTCGGCGGACACCGGGGCGGTCACTGCGCCGCGTCCGCAGTCGTGCCGGCGCCCGAGCGCTCGGCCACGACCGTCTCGAGGACGTGCGTGAACGTCTCCGGCGACTGCGCGCCCGACACGCCGTAGCGACCCTCGACGACGTAGAACGGGACGCCGTTGATCCCGAACGCGCGCGCCTGCGCGATGTCGGCCTGGACCGCGTCCGCGTACGTGTGGTCGGCGAGCGCGGTGCGGACCTCGTCGGCGTCCAGCCCGACCTCGGCGGCCAGCTCGACGAGCGTGTCGACGCGTCCGACGTGCTGTCCCTCGACGAAGTACGCGCGCAGCAGGCGCTCCTTCATCTCGGCCTGGAGGCCGTGCGCCTTCGCGAGGTGCAGGAGCTCGTGCGCGGCGAGCGTCTTCGTCTGGTGGACGTCGTCGAAGTGGTAGTCGAGGCCCTCCGCCGCGGCGAGCTGCGTCATCTGCTCGAGCATCTGCTCGACCTGCGGCAGCGGCATGCCCTTGTGCGCCGACAGGAAGTCGGCGGCCGTGCCCTCGAAGTCGACCGGGGTGTCGGGCGACAGCTCGAACGAGTGGTACTCGATCTCGACGTCGGGGGCGCCCGGCTGCGACAGCGCGGTCTCGAGGCGCCGCTTGCCGACGTAGCACCACGGGCACGCGATGTCCGACCAGACGTCGATCTTCACGGGGTTCGTGGCGCCGCTCGCTGCGGGCTCGAGGACGTCGGGGGTGCTGGCGGCAGGTGTCGTGGTCACGTCAGGGACAACCGCTCGCCCAGGGCGACTGTTCCCGGACGGCGGCAACCGGGTGTGTGACGTGCGACGTGCACCCCGCGGGGTGCGACGTGCAACCCGCGGGGTGCGACGGCGCCGCGCGCCGAGCAGGCGCTTCTCCGCTGCCCAGCAGGGGGTTGGACGCAGGTGTGAACGCTCACTTGGCAGGCAACCTCCTGGTCGGCGCGGAGGGGTTGCGGGACGGGGGACGGAAGGGCGCAGGGGATCGATGCGGAAACGTTGCCGTCGGGGCTTGCCAGACGTCGGTGCAGCCCAGAGACTCGTGGCACTGCTTGAGTTCATCTTGTGAACCCAAGCAGTCGCGGCGACTCGCTGCATCACCACGCCGCCGGTCCCGCATCGAAGGAGATGACGCCCGTGACCCAGCCGTCGACCGACGCGCCCGCCCGGTACTCCTTGGCCGCCCCCGCCGGGGCCACACGATGCGTCGCCGTCGAGCTCGGAGCGCGGCACGTCCGGGTGCTGCTGGGGGACCTCGACGGCCACGTCGTCCACGACCGCTCCACCCGGTTCCCGGTCGACACCGACCCGATCGGCGCCGCCCGCCACGCCCAGCACGCCCTGGCCGAGGCGCTCGTCCGGGACCGCGCAGGTACGGGTCGACACAGCAGCATCGACGGCCACATCACGGGCGGCGACGTGGTGACCCTGGACGACGTGGCAGCCGTCGTCGTCGCCCGGCGTGACCGCGCCGCCGACGCCGCACGAATCGTCGCAACGACCCTCCTGCGCGTCCCCGGCGCGCCCGCAGCTGTCGTCGTGCGAGCCGTCGACCTCGCGGCGCAGGCTGAGCACCGCGCCGCGAGCGCGACGGACGCGGCATGGGGTGCGTCCGCCGACCGGTCGTCGGGCCACCACCCCGTGCTGCACGTCGACATCGACCACGGCGTCGAGACGACCCTCCTTCTCGACCCCGACCGCGCCGCCTGCCCGTCGGCCTCGGGCGCACCCGGGCACGGCGCCGTCCCCCGGCGCCTGACCGGGGCCGAGGCCGAGTCGGGCCGGGCGACCGAGACGCTCCCCGCGTGCGAGGACCACGTCCGCCGTGCCGCCGGCCCCGATGCGACTCGCCACGACCTGCGGCGCGCCGGGGTCGCTCTCGGCATCGCGCTCGCCCGGGAGGCGACGAGGACCGGGGCGCACACGATCGTGCTCGACGGTCGTCTCGGGAGCGCGAGCGGCACGCTGACGACGGCACTCCGGGCGACGTTCGCCGAGCACACCACCGGCGGGGCCGTCCTGCGGGAAGCCCGGCTCGCCCGGCGCGCCGCAGTGCTGGGCGCGCTCGACCTCGCGACCCGCATCGCCGCCGTCCGCCTCACGACCCCCGCCTGACGAACCCCCGCCGCCCCGCGCGCATCGAACCCCACCCGCGGGCACGCCCTCGGGCACCGTGCGCACGCCCCACCCGCCGAACGGGCGGTTGGCGACCCTCCAACGGGGACTCGTCCACCGCATGAGCGCTCAGAGGGGGCACAACCGCCCGTTCGGCGGCGCGGGGAGCGCGACGAGGGGCTTGACCGTTTCACCCGATCGTTCGTAGTGTCGGGCACGGAGGAGATGCAAGAAGTCGCTCGTGGATCGCACATCGACGTACGAAACAACGCAAGCGGCTTGCATGACGCACGATCCGGAGGCACGCGCAACGACGTGCACCCGGCGAGGTCCTGCCTGGAGCGGAGGCACGGACCCGGCACACGGTCCCGGCGCACGGTCGCACCGGAACCGGCGGTCGGACCGTGCCCCTGAGGACCCGTCGAGCCCCCGGTCCGACCGAACACAGGAGATCGACGACGATCATGAGACGCCACCTCACCACGGCGCTCGCGGCCGGCACGGCCGCTGCGCTCCTCGTACCACTCGGCGCCGTCCTCAGCGCGGGCGCCGCGACGGCCACGAACCTCGCCGCAGGGAAGGCCACCGCCGAGAGCGGCCACGCCGACGTCTACGGCTCGGCCAACATCACGGACGGCAACCAGGGCACCTACTGGGAGTCGCCCAACAACACGCTGCCGCAGTGGGTCCAGGTCGACCTCGGCAGCACGCAGCACGTCACCGACCTCGTCATGTCGCTCCCCACCGGGTGGGGCGCCCGTACCGAGACGGTCACGTTCCAGGGCTCGACCAACGGCAGCTCGTTCACCACCCTGGCCGCCTCCGCCGCGTACTCGTTCGACCCGGCGTCCGGCAACAAGGTCGCCGTCGACGTCCCCGACGCCGACACCCGGTACGTCCGGGTGCTCGTCAGCGCCAACACCGCCTGGCCCGCCGGCCAGCTCTCCGAGCTCGAGGTCCACGGGACGTCCGGCGGCTCGGGCGGCTCGGGAGGAGGCACCAGCGGTACCGATCTGGCCGCCGGAAAGACCGCGACCGTCTCGACGAGCAGCGCGCCCTACGTCGCGTCGAACCTCACCGACTCCAGCGCCGGCAGCTACTGGGAGGCCACGAACGGGGTCTTCCCGAGCTGGGCGCAGGTCGACCTCGGCGCGTCGTCCACGGTCACGGGCGTGACGCTACAGCTCCCGTCGGGCTGGGAGACGCGCACGCAGACCCTCTCCGTCGCGACGAGCACCGACGGCTCGTCCTTCGCGACCGTCAAGAACAGCGCGACGTACACGTTCGACCCGGCCTCCGGGAACACCGTCCCGATCACGTTCGCGTCGACGACGGCCCGCTACGTGCGCGTCACGGTCACCGCGAACACCGGCTGGAACGCTGCGCAGCTCTCGTCGCTGCAGGTGATCGGGACCGCGGGCGGCGGCGGCACGCCGACGCCGACGCCCACCCCGACGCCGACGCCCACTCCCACTCCCACTCCCACTCCCACGCCGACACCGACACCGACACCGACACCGACACCCACCCAGACGCCCACCAACCCGCCCACCGGCACCAACCTCGCCGTCGGCAAGACGCTCACGGCGTCGTCGGTCGCGTGGACGTTCGTCGCCGCGAACGCGAACGACGCGAACACGGCCACCTACTGGGAGGGCGCGGCAGGCTCGTACCCGAGCACGCTGGACCTGGCGCTCGGCGCGGACACCAGCCTGACGTCCCTCGTCGTCAAGCTGCCGCCGGCGGCTGCGTGGGGCCCTCGCACCCAGACGTTCGCGGTCCTCGGCCACGCGCTGGGCAGCTCGACGTGGACGACGATCAAGGCGTCGGCCGCGTACGGGTTCGACCCGGCGACGGGCAACACGGTGACCGTCCCGCTGAGCGCGACCGCGTCGGACGTCCGCCTGCAGTTCACGGCGAACACGGGGTCGTCGAACGGCCAGGTCGCCGAGCTCGAGGCGTACGGCACCCCGGCGCCCAACCCGGACCTCGTCGTCACGGGCGTGACGGCGTCGCCGAGCACCCCGGTCGAGACGGACGCCGTGACCCTCAGCGCCGTCGTGAAGAACCAGGGCAACCGTGACGCCGCGGCGAGCAGCGTGTCGTTCCAGGTGAACGGCACGACGGTCGCCACGAAGGCGGTCCCGGCGATCGCCGCCGGCTCGTCGACGACGGTCACGGCGAACGTCGGCGCGCAGGTCGCCGGCTCCTACCGGATCGGCGCCACCGCGGACTCCGCCGGCGTCGTCGCGGAGCAGGTCGAGACCAACAACGCGTTCACGAGCCCGACGGCGCTCGTCGTGACGGCGGTGCCGTCGTCCGACCTGGTCCCGGCGACCTCGTGGGCGCCGACGACGCCGGCGGCGGGCGACGCGACCGCGTTCTCCGTGGTCGTCGCCAACCAGGGCAACGTCGCGGCGTCGGGCACGCACGCCGTCACGGTGACGCTCAAGGACGCGTCCGGCGCGACGGTCAAGACGCTCACGGGCACCGCGGGCGCGATCGCCGCCGGCGGCAGCACGACGGTGAACGTCGGCTCGTGGACGGCCGCGAACGGCAAGTTCACGGTCACGACGACGGTCGCGGCGGACTCCGCCGAGATCAGCGCCAAGCAGGCGAACAACACGCAGAGCACGTCGTTCTTCGTGGGCCGCGGCGCGAACATGCCGTACGACACGTACGAGGCGGAGAACGGCCAGGTGGGCGGCGGCGCCGTCGTCCTGGCACCGAACCGCACGGTCGGCGACCTCGCCGGCGAGGCGTCGGGCCGCCAGGCCGTGACGCTGAACCAGTCGGGGGCGTACGTCCAGTGGACGACGAAAGCCGCGACCAACACCCTGGTGGCGCGCTTCTCGATCCCGGACGGCACGACGTCGTCCGTGAACGTGTACGTCAACGGGACGTTCCTCAAGGCGCTCCCGCTCACGTCGGCGTACGCGTGGCTGTACGGGGACGAGACCAACCCGTCCAACACGTCGGGCTCGGGCGCGCCGCGGCACGTCTACGACGAGGCGAACGTGCTGCTCGGCACGACCGTCCCGGCGGGCTCGACCATCAGGCTGCAGAAGGACGCGGCGAACGGCGGCAACATCGCGGTCGACTTCGTCGACCTGGAGCAGGCCACCCAGCTCGCCAACCCCGACAAGACGGCGTACGTCGAGCCGGCCGGCTTCGGTCAGCAGGACGTCCAGGCGGCTCTCGACAAGGTCCGCATGGACACCACCGGCAAGCTCAAGGGCGTGTACCTGCCGGCGGGCGACTACACGGTGTCGAACAAGTTCCAGCTGTACGGCAAGCCGGTCGACGTCGTCGGCGCGGGCGTGTGGTTCACCCGGTTCCGGTCCGACCCGGCGCAGACGAACACCGACACGGGCTTCCGGGTCGACAGCACGGCGGCGGGCTCGGCGTTCCACCACTTCGCGTGGTTCGGGAACTACGTGGCGCGCATCGACGGGCCGGGCAAGGTGTTCGACCTGACGAAGGTCTCGGACATCACCGTCGACGACCTGTGGGTCGAGCACCAGGTGTGCGCCGTGTGGGGCACGAACGTCGACGACTCGACGTTCACGAACCTGCGCATCCGCGACACGTTCGCGGACGGCATCAACCTCACCAACGGGTCGGCGAACAACCGGATCGCGAACTCCGAGGCACGCTCCACGGGCGACGACAGCTTCGTGCTGTTCGCCGCCACCGACAACGGCGGTACGGGCGAGACGGGCAGCGTGCTCGAGAACCTCACCGTCAAGCTCACGTGGCGAGCCGCCGGCATCGCCGTGTACGGCGGGCAGGGCAACACGTTCCGCAACATCTACGTCGCGGACACGCTCGTCTACGCAGGCATCACGGTGTCGTCGCTCAACTTCGGGTACTCGATGGAGGACTTCGGGCCCGGGCTGACGACCTTCGACGGCATCACCCTGGTGCGCGACGGCGGGCACTTCTGGGGCTCCCAGACGTTCCCCGCGATCTGGATCTTCTCCGCGTCGCAGAAGTTCGCGGGGATCCGGTTCAGCAACGTCGACATCATCGACCCGACGTACTCCGGGATCATGTTCCAGACGAACTACGTCGGCTCGAACCCGCAGAACGCGGTCACCGACACGACGTTCACCAACGTGTCGATCACGGGGGCGAAGAAGAGCGGTGACGCGTTCGACGCCAAGTCCGGCTTCGGTATCTGGGCGAACGCCCAGCCCGAGGCGGGTCAGGGCCCGGCCGTCGGCTCCGCGACCTTCACCGGTCTGACGCTCGCGAACAACGCGCAGGACATCAACAACACGACGTCCACGTTCACGATCGTCCGCAAGTAGCACCTGTCCGACCCCGCCGAACGGGCGGTCGTCCACCGCATGAGCAGTCATCCGGTGGACGACCGCCCGTTCGGCAAGGGGTCAGGACCCGTTGGGCGACCGTCCCGCTCCGGTGGCGGCCGGGACCCCGCGTCGGGACGATGCACGCGTGAGCGACGCGGCCGACTGGACCGACACCCCGACGCGGTGGTGGCTCCCCGCCACCGTCGCGCTGGTGCTCACGGTCGTCGTGACCTCCGTCCGCGGTCTCTCCGGTGACGCCACGGGAGCGGGCGCGGTCGCGTGGACCGGAGCCTTCGTCGCCGGCGTCCTGCTCGTCACGTCCCTCAGCGCCCGCGGATACGGGCACCTGCGACTCACCGCGACCACCCTGTACGTCGGGCGCCACGCCTACCCCCTCGTCGAGCTCGACCCTGCGGTTCTGCACGCCCAGGTCGTGCTCGGACGGCCGCTGCGCGCCGGCGAGCAGGGGCCTGACGGGACGCCCGTCCCCCGTCCGCGACCGGCCGCGGGAGCGTGGTCGCCGACGTTTCGCACCCGCGCGCTCCTCGTACGGCTGCGCGACGGGAGCTGGTACGCCGTCGCGACGTCCGACCCCATGGCGCTGCTGCACGAGCTCGTCCGCCGCGCCGGCTGACAGGTCGCCCGCCGGAGCGCTCGCCGGGTCGACGTCGACGCATCGGGCTAGCGTGGAGGCAGCGGGCAGACCGCTCGCGGGAGCGAGGAGGCGGTGCGCCATGCGGCACGGCACGTTCGACGAGGACGACGGGCGCCCCACGCTGCGCTTCGAGGTGGACGTCGCGGCCGACGCCGAGCGCTTGTGGGCTGCGGTGAGCGACCCCGCCGAGCTCGCGGCCTGGTTCCCGCAGGCGCTGTCGTACCGGCCCCGCGTCGGTGGCCGCATCGACTTCGCGGACGATCCGCTGCTGCCGCCGACGAGCGGCGAGGTGCTCGCCTGGGACCCGCCGCGCCGGTTCGCGTTCACCTGGGGCGACGACGAGGAGCTGTGGTTCGAGGTCACCGACGGCGGCCCGTCCGGCGCGCGTCTGGGCCTGACCGACCGGCTGGCCCTGCGCGACGAGGCGGCCCGGAACGCGGCCGGCTGGGAGATCTGCCTCGACGCGCTCGCCGCGCACCTCGACGGGGACGGCCACGACGGCCTGCACGCCGAGGGCGCCCGTGACCGGTGGCGTGCGCACTTCGCGGCGTACACGGCGACGGGGATGCCCGCGGGCGCCCCGGTCCCCGGCGACGACGAGTGATCGTGGCCGATCGTGGCCCGACCGTGGCCAAGGACACGACCGTTCAGGGCCCGCTGCGTGGCATCGGGTCCGCGGACGCCGGTAGCGTGGCAACGTGACGGACAACGCGCGCAAGGCGTCGAAAGACCTTCCCCATGTCGTGATCGTCGGCGGCGGGTTCGCCGGGGTGAACGCCGTGAAGGCGCTCGCCAAGGCCCCGGTCCGGGTGACCCTCATCGACCGCCGGGTCTACAACACCTTCCAGCCCCTGCTGTACCAGGTGGCGACCGGCGGCCTGAACCCCGGCGACGTGACCCACTTTCTGCGCAGCCTGCGGGTGCGCCAGCGCAACGTCGACGTGGTGCACGAGCACCTCATGGAGATCGACACCCCCGGCAAGCGCGTCCGCCTGCTCGACGGCAGCTACCTCGACTACGACTACCTGCTCGTCGCGACCGGTGTGACGACGAACTACTTCGGGACGCCCGGCGCGAAGGAGCACGCGTTCGCGATGTACTCGCGCTCTCAGGCGATCCGCATCCGCGACACCCTCTTCACCCGGCTCGAGAAGGCGGCGCAGACCCCGGAGACGACGGATGGCCTGCGCGTCGTCGTCGTCGGCGGCGGACCCACGGGCGTCGAGATGGCCGGCGCGCTCGCCGAGCTGCGCGACCAGGGCCTGCGGCCCGCCTACCCGGAGATCGACGGCGACGCCTTCAACATCACGGTCGTCCAGCGCGGCGCCGAGCTGCTCAAGCCGTTCACGCCCAAGCTGCGGAAGTACGCCGCCGACCAGCTGCGTCATCGCGGCGTCGAGCTGCGGCTCGGCCAGGGCGTCGCGGCCGTCGAGGAGGATGCGGTCGTGCTGACCGACGGCACGAAGGTCCGGTCCGACCTGACCGTGTGGGCGACGGGCGTGTCCCCGCACGAGGAGGTCACCTGCTGGGACCTCCCGCTCGACAAGGGGAACCGCATCAAGGTCGGCGAGGACCTCCAGGTCGAGGGGCTGCCGGGCGTGTTCGCCGCGGGCGACGTCGCGATCGCCCCGCAGGACCTCCCGCAGCTCGCCCAGGCCGCGATCCAGGGGGGCCAGCACTTCGCCCGCCAGGTGCTGCGCCTGATCGCAGGCGAGGAGACGGAGAAGTTCGAGTACTACGACAAGGGCCAGCTCGCCGTCATCGGGCGCCGCTCGGCCGTCGGCGAGCTCCCCGGCCTCGCGAACCTGCCCGGGCTGCACAAGGTGCCCGCGCTCGGCAGCCTGCCCGGCGCCGAGAAGACCGTCGAGCTCACCCGGTACCCCGCGTGGGCGGTGTGGTTGTTCGTCCACATCGGCAGCCTGCTCGGCGCCCGCAACCGCATGGCGACGATGGCGGGGCTCGCGACCCGGTACGGCGTCGTGCGGCGGACCAAGCCCGTCCCGATCGTCGGAGACGTCCCCGCGATCCGCCCGTCCAAGGCGCAGCGCCGCACCCCCGAGGAGCAGCACGCCGCCGACGAGGCCCTCGAGTCGGACCGCGAGGACGAGGTCATCACGATCGCCACGCCCGCCGAGTCGAACGAGACCGTCACCGGCATCTGAGCCGGCGGCACACCGCTCGCACCGACGACGACCCCGGCACCGCACTCCCTCGGCGCCGGGGTCGTCGTGTGCCCGCGGCCTGCGACGCGACGTGTCAGACCGCGGCGCTCCCGAGCCGGTGGTAGCGGCGGTCCCGGAAGACGAGCGGGTCGACATCCGTCGCGACGTGGTGGCTGAGCGCCTCGACCACGACGATCCAGCTCGACCCGGCGACGTGACGCTGCACGACACGTGCCCGCACCCACGCGGACGCCCCGTCGACCACGGGCTCCCCGGTCGCGAGGGCGTGCCAGCCGCCCGCGGCGAACCGGTCGATCCCGCTGGTCGCGAACCGCGCGGACACGTCCGCCTGCTCCGCGCCGAGGAAGCTCACCGTGAGCGTGTCGGCCCGCTCGACGGCCGGCCACGACGACGAGCTCGCGGCGAGCGAGAACGCGAGCAGCGGCGGGTCGGCGGACACCGAGATCACCGAAGTCGCCGTGAACCCGACCGGTCGGCCCTGGTGCCGCAGGGCGACGACCGCGACGCCGGCCGGGTGGCCGCGGAACACGCTGCGGAACGCGTCGGGGCTGAGCCGTGCGGGACCGTCGGGCACAGGCGACGTTGCCGGGGCGGTCACCGGTACCGACACGGGCTGCGCGACCGCGGTCACGACGCCACCGCCGCGACAGGAGCCAGGAGCGCGGCCGGCACCGCCGGCAGCCGGTCCGGGCCGAGGTCGTCGAGCCACGCGGCGACGAGGGCGTCCGCGACGGTGTCGAGGGGCGCGCCGGCGGTCCCGCCGTCGCCCGCGAGCGCCGCCTCCGTCACGGCGAACGACCGCTCGGGGACGGTCGCGCCGAGCTCGACGAGCAGCGGTCGGAGGTGGTCGTCCCCGGCGGCGGCGTGGGCGGGCGCGGCGGACACGACGACGGGGACGGCGACCACCCCGTCGAGCGGTCGGTGCCCGAACCGGTCGAGGAACGCCTTGAGGAGGCCCGTGTACGAGCCCTTGTAGACGGGGGTCGCGACGACGAGCAGTGTCGCGCCGGCCACGCGGGCGAGGTCGTCCGCGACCGCAGAGGCGTCGGGCTCGAGGACGTCGGCGCCGTGGTCGGCCAGCTCGATCACGTGGTGGGTCGGGTCGACGTCCCAGCGGCCGAGGACGCCGCGCGCGACGGCTTCCGCGACCGCTCGGGTGCGCGATCCGGGCCTCGGGTTCCCGACGAGGACGACCGCGCGGGGCGGCTCGGCTCGGTCGGCGGGGTCCGGGTGCCAGGTGGTGGTCGTGGTCGTCATGCGTCGACGGTAGATAAACCTGAGCGCCGTGCTCAAGAAGCGTCCCGAGGGACGGACCGATGTGTCCGCGCGCGTTACGGCGGCCACCCTGCTCGGCTCAGGCGTCAGGCGGAGGTCACGCTGTCGCTCGAGGCGCCGCGCGGGCGCGTGTCCCGCCGGTTCGGTCGCGTGCGCCACGCGTCGTCGTCCGCGATGAGGCCGGCCACGGACGGCGGGAGCTCGCCCGCCACCACGTCCGCGAGCGAGACCGTGTCCAGCACCGACCGCATCGCTGCCCGCAGCCCCACCCACACGTCACGCACCGCCACCGCGGACCCGCGGTACTCGACGTCCTCGACGTGCGTCCCGCCGACGCTCGCCAGCGGCCCGTCGATCGCCCGGATCACGTCCGCCACGGGCACGCGGTCGGGCGGGAGCGCCAGCTTGGCACCCCCGCCCGCCCCCCGGTGGGTCACGACGAGCCCCGCCTGCTTGAGCGTGTTCACGAGCCCGAGCACGTACTGCGCCGGCACGTCCTGCGCCCGGGCCAGGTCGTCCGCCTTGACCCAGTCCCCCGACGGGTACGCCGCGGCCAGCTCCGCCGCGAGGCGGACGGCGTAGTCGATCTTGGACGTGATGCGCATGGAGCAAGTGTGCCCGTCAGGCGCCGACCCCCGCCCGCTCCCGGTCCTGCTCGGCGCCGTCCGCGCTCTCGTCGTCGGCGGGCAGGTGGTCCGCCAGGCTCGCGACCTCCGCGCGCGACACGTCGTCCTGGCGCGCGAGCCGGCTCGGCCACCACATCGTCCGCCCGATGTCGAGGTTGAGCGCCGTCACGAGCACCGACCGCACGATCAGCGTGTCGAGCAGGACGCCCAGCGCCACCGCGAAGCCCATCTCGGCGAACGCCACGAGCGGCAGCGTGAACAGGGCCATGAACGTCCCGGCGAGCACCAGCCCGGCGGACGTGATGACACCGCCCGTCGCCCGGAGCCCGATGAGGGCTCCGCGTCTCGTGCCGACGTGCGCCGCCTCCTCGCGAACCCGCGTCATGAGGAAGATGTTGTAGTCGATCCCCAGCGCGACCAGGAAGACGAACACGAACAGCGGGAACGACGGGTCCGTGCCCGCGAACCCGAACAGGTACTTGAACGCCAGCGCGCTCGCGCCGAGCGCCGCCGCGAACGACAGCACGACGGTCCCGATGAGGACGAGGGGCGCGGTCAGCGCCCGCAGCAGCACCATCAGCACGAGGAACACGACGAGCAGCACCACCGGGATGATCAGCACCGTGTCGTCCCACGACGCGCGCAGCACGTCGAGGTTGACGGCCGTCATGCCGCCGACCTTCGCGTCCGCACCCGGCACGGCGTGCACCGCGTCGCGCACGCGGTCGACGGTGTCCTTCGCCGCCTGGGAGTCCGGCGCGGACGTCAGCGTGCCCTCCATGTACGCGACATCGCCCTGGACCACCGGCTTCGTCACCGAGTCACCGTCGATCCCGTCGGTCCCGGCGAACGCGGTCCGGACCGCGTCCACGGTCTGCGCGTCACCGCCGTCCGCGATCACGACGACCGGCGTGCCCGCCCCGCCCGGGAAGTGCTTCGTGAGCTCCTGCTCGCCGACGATCGACGGCTGCGTGCCACGGAACGACTCCGCGTTCGACAGACCGGTCGCGTCGAGCTGCGTCATGCCGAGCGACAGGAAGACCAGCACGAGCGACGTGACCGCCCACGTGCGCCGCGGCGCCCGCGCGATCCTGGCGCCGATGCGCGCCCACACGCCGTGCACGGACGGCTCGGCGTCACCCTGGTGCGGGACGCGCGGCCAGAACACCCAGCGTCCGAACACCACGAGCAGGGCGGGCAGCAGCGTCAGCATGACCAGCAGGCCGCTCGCGATGCCGATCGCGGCGACCGGGCCGAGGCCCGCCGTCGAGCTCATCTGCGCCAGCAGGAGGCACAGCATGCCCAGCACGACCGTCGCGCCGGACGCCACGATCGCCGGGCCGGCGCGGTGCAGCGCGATCGCCATCGCCTGGTGCCGGTCCTGGTGCCGTCGCAGCTCCTCGCGGTACCGGGCCACCAGCAGCAGGGCGTAGTCCGTCCCCGCCCCGAACACCAGCACGGTGAGGATGCCCGCGGACTGCGCGTTCACCGTGAGACCCGCGTGCTCCGCGAGCAGGTAGATGACGCCCTGCGACACCGTGAGCGCCACGCCCGCCGACACCAGCGGGAAGATCCACAGCACCGGGCTGCGGTACGTCAGGAGCAGGATGAGGATCACCACGCCGCCCGCGACGAGCAGCAGCGTCGAGTCGATGCCCGCGAACGCGTCCGACGAGTCCGCCGCGTTCCCCGCCGGCCCGGTGACGTACACCGACATGCCGGCCGCGCCGTCCTGCGCGGTCCCCCGGAGGTCGTCGACGACTCCCGACATCTCCTCCCAGCCGTTCGGCCCGCGGTTCACCGGGACGACGACCTGGGCCGCCTCACCGTCCTCCGACGGCACCGGGCCCACGACCTTCCCGTCGAGGTCGGTGCGCTGCGAGTACGTGGCGACGTCCTGCTGGATCGCGGCCATGTCCGCCTGCGTCAGACCGCCGTCCCGCACGTACAGCACGACCGCCGGGATGGTGTCCGGGTCGGAGAACTTCTCCGCGACGTCGAGCACCTGCGTCGACTCGGCCTGAGCCGGCAACCAGCTCTTCGCCTCGTTCGACTCGACCCCCGACAGCTTCCCGGCGAGCGGCCCCAGGACCGCGAGCACCGCGACCCAGAACGCCAGCACCCCCCACTTCACCCAGCGATGCGTGACCCACCCCGTGACACGTGACATGACTGACTCCCCCGAGTCCTTGCGTCGGCCTCGTGCGCTCCCCCGAGCGCACCGGTGCTTCTGAGGGACGGCCCGGCGGGCGTCCCTGATACGACACGACCATCCTGGGTGCGCGAACTCGTCGGGCGGCATCGGGATGTCCCCCGAGACGACCCCGGACGTCCCCCGACTGTCCCCGGGTGCCCCCGGTTCGCTAGCGTCGGCGGTGACGCCGTCGTCACGGCCCCCGACCGACCGACCACGACGGAGCTCCCTGGTGACCCCTGGACCCGCACCGACCCCCACGCCGGCCCCCGCACGCACGCCCGGCCCGCGCCGCACCCGCCTCGTCGTCGGGCTGAGCGTCGGCACCGCGCTCGCGCTCGCCGTGGCCGGGACGGTCGCCGTGCACGACCGCCCCGGCTCCGGCCCGCGGTACGTCGCCCTCGGCGACTCCTACACGGCCGGTCCCCTGATCCCCGACCAGATCGCGGCCGCCGGCGCCTGCCAACGCTCGACGAACGACTACCCGCACCTGCTCGCCGCCGCGATCGACGCGCACAGCCTCACCGACACGAGCTGCTCGGGGGCGTCGCCCGCCAACGTGACGCTGCCGCAGTCCATCGGCACCCAGACGTTCGCGCCGCAGGTCGACGCCGTCGCCGCCGACACCGAGCTCGTGACGATCGGGCTCGGCGCGAACGACCAGAACGTGTTCTCCGGCCTGATCCAGGGGTGCGTCGAGGTCGCCGCGAGCGACCCCGGCGGGTCGCCCTGCCGGGACCGGTTCGTCGTCGGCGAGGACGACACCGTCGCCGACAAGCTCCGCACGACGCAGACCCAGGTCGAGGACGCCGTCCGGGCCGTCCGGGCGAAGGCGCCGGGCGCGGACGTCGTCCTCGTGGGGTACCCACGGATCGTCCCCGCGGACGGCAGCACGTGCCCCCAGGTGCTGCCCTTCGCAGAGGGCGACTACGGGTACGTCGACCAGTGGGAGCGCGAGCTCAACAGTGCGCTGCGCGACGCCGCGTCGACCACCGGTGCGTCGTACGCCGACACCTACACCGCGTCGAAGGGGCACGACGCGTGCGCCGGCGACGACGCCTGGATCACCGGGGCCACGTCGACCTCCGACTCGGCGGCCTACCACCCCAACGCCGCCGGCATGACCGGGGTCGCCGGGATCGTCGCCGCGTACCTGCGGGCGCACGGCCTCCTGCACGCGTAGCGGGCCGGGCGGGGGCGCGCACCCCGTGCCTACACTCGCCGGACCCGGACGGCACGACGAAGGAGACGGCCGTGGAGCCCCAGACCCCGAGCGCCCGCACGACACCCCGGACAGCGCCCGCGCTGCTCGCCGCGCTGGCCGCGGCCGCCGCCGGTCTCCTCGCGCTCGTCGGGACGCTCGTCGCCCCGCCGGCCGAGGGGGCGACGCGGGTCGTCCTGCCGCTGCGGGCCGAGACGTTCTCCACGTCGTCGATGTACGGTCCACGGTGCCTGCCCGTCGCGGACGCGAGCGCCTGGCACCTCGGCGTCGACCTCGAGGCGCAGTACGGTGCCCCGATCTACGCCGTCGCCGCGGGCACCGTGACCCACGCCGTCGACCCGACGGGCGGCGAGGCCGGGTACGTCATGATCCGGCACACGATCAACGGGATCCGGTACGACACCGTCTACCTGCACATGGAGGACGCGACCCGGTACGTGCACGCCGGGCAGAAGGTCGCGGCCGGCCAGCGCATCGCGCTCGTCGGGTCGTCCGGGCCCGCGACCAGCCCGCACCTGCACCTCGAGGTGTGGAAGGGCGGCTGGGGCGCGACGGCCGTCAACCCCGTCACCTTCTTCGTCGGGCACGGTGTGAGCCTCGGCGCCGCACGCATCTTCGACCAGGGGGTCCGCATCCCCGCGACCTGCACGTACTACGCGACGGCCCGGCTCAACGTGCGTTCCGCGGCGTCCAGCACGGCACGCGTCGTCCGGACCGTCGCGCAGGGCACCGCGATGCGTTCGCAGCCCGGGAAGAAGACGAACGGTTTCGTGCCCGTCACCGTGGGCTCGACCCACGGGTGGGTGAGCGCCTCGTACGTGTCGCCGACGTCGACGTCGTGGCACCCGACCTACGTCACCCGGCAGACGACCTTCCTGCGCAAGGGCCCCGGGCTGCAGTACGCGACCGTGCGCAAGGTGGCCGCCGGCACCAGGATCACGACGGTCTACGCGGTGATCGGCGACTGGCGCGACGTGTCCGTGGGCGGCGTGCGCGGGCTGGTGAAGATCACGACGCTCCGCCTCGGGTGACCCGGGCCGGGCGTGCACTCCCGCGGTCCGGAAGAATCACCGCATGGACATCCACGACCTGACCGCCGCGCTCGACACAGTCCTCGGGCCGACCCTCGTCGCGTCCCTCGCCGGGACACCCGAGCGCGACGACGCCGTCGAGTGGGCCGACGACGACGGCCCCCGCCCCGCCCACGAGTCCGAGCTGCGCCTGCGCATCGCCTACAAGACCTGGGAGGCGCTGTCCGCCACGCACGACGAGGACGCCGCGCGCCAGTGGTTCCTCACCGCGCGCGACGACCTCGACGGGGACACGCCGCTCGACGCCCTCGCGACCGACCGCGGCGACCAGGTGCTGCGGGCCGCGGAGTCGTCGGCGCCGGCGGCCTGACGCAGGCCGCCGGGCGACCTCGAACCCCGCCGCGCGCATGGTGTCGAGAACCGTCGACCGGCTCCGCTCACCAGGTGACGGGCCACGATGAGCGTGACCCCCTTGCGTCCAGGAGACACCATGCCGAAGTACCTGCTCCTCAAGCACTACCGCGGTGGCCCCGAGCAATACCGCCCCTCGCCGCCGCTCGACCAGTGGGCGCCCGAGGACGTCGAGGCGCACATGGCGTTCCTCGGCCACGTGGGCGAGATGCTGCGGGAGAGCGGCGAGTACGTGGACTCCCAGGCCCTCACCCCGCAGCAGACGTGGGTGCGCTACGGCGGTCCGGGCGCCGCGCCCGTGACGACGGACGGGCCGCACCCCGAGACGTCCGACCTCGTCGCCGGCTGGTACATGGTCGACGTGGACTCGTACGAGCGGGCCCTCGAGATCGCGGCGTACGTGTCGTCGGAGCCCGGGCAGGGCGGGAAGCCGCTGTACGAGTGGATCGACGTCCGGGAGATCATGTCGGACGGGCCGTCCGCGGACGAGCCCGCCTGACGCGCGTGACCGACGGGCCCGTGACCGAGGGGCCGCCGCCCCTGGACGAGGGCGCCCTGCGCGCCCTCGTCCCGCGCGTGCTCGCGGGGCTGGTGCGCCGCGGCGAGGACTTCGACGCGGCGGAGGACGCGCTCCAGGAGGCGCTCGTCGAGGCGCTGCGTGTGTGGCCCGAGAGCCCTCCGCGCGACCCGCGGGCATGGCTCACGACGGTCGCCGTCCGGCGGCTGGTGGACGCGCGGCGCAGCGCCGCGTCCCGGCGTCGGCGCGAGGACGCGGTGGACGCCGAACCGCCCCCCGGACCCGCGGAGCAGGGCGACGACACGCTGTTCCTGCTGTTCTGCTGCTGCCACCCCGACCTCAGCCCCGCGTCTCAGGTGGCTCTCACGCTGCGGGCCGTCGGGGGCCTGACGACCCGCGAGATCGCGGACGCGTTCTTCGTCCCGGAGGCGACGATGGCGCAACGCATCAGCCGGGCGAAGCGGACGCTGCAGGGACGTGCGCTCGACCGTCCCGGCGACCTGGCCGTCGTCCTGCGGGTGCTGTACCTCGTGTTCACGACGGGTCACGCGGGGCGCGTCGACCTGGCGGACGAGGCCATCCGGCTCGCGCGGCAGCTCACGCTCGCGACCGACGAGCCGGAGGCGCGCGGGCTGCTCGCCCTCATGCTGCTGGACCACGCGCGCGCCGCCGCGCGTCGCGACGGGGACGGACGCGTCGTCACCCTCGACCGGCAGGACCGGTCGTTGTGGGACCGCCGTGCCGTGGCCGAGGGAGTGCGGGTGCTGCAGTCCGCCCTGGTGCTCGAACGACTCGGGCGCTACCAGGTCGAGGCCGCGATCGCGGCCCTCCACGACGACGCCGCGACCTACGCCGAGACGGACTGGCCGCAGGTCGTCGCCTGGTACGACGACCTGGTCGCCCTGAGCGACGACCCGGCGCGGCAGGACCCGGCCGCGGTGCTCGGGCGCGCGGTCGCCGTCGGGCACGCGGTCGGCCCGACCGAGGGGTTGCGAGAGACGGAGCGGGTCCGGGGGATCCTCGGCGACCGGCACCGGTGGCACGCCGTCCGCGGGCACCTGTACGAGCTGGACGGCGACCTCGTCGCGGCGGCCGACTGCTACGCCGAGGCCGCACGCCGCGCCACGGACGTCGCCGAGCGCGACCACCTCGTCCAGGCGGCCGCACGGTGCCGCGCCGCCGTCGCACGCGCCTGAACGGGACGCGGGTCGTCCACATGGGGAGCGGTCCCCATCGACACCGGGTGGGTCGGTCTGGCTATCCTTCCTGGTCGAGGGGGGTGGTCACATGGCTGACCTGAAGATCGACCTGGACGCCGTGACGTCGCTGGGGTCGTCGCTGACCAAGGTCGCGGGCGAGTTCGACGGCGCGAACGCGCACTCGGACCGGATCGCCGGTGCCGTCGGGCACGGCCACCTGGCCGACACCGTGCGCGACTTCGCCCACAAGTGGGACGACACGCGCGGCAAGATGACCGACAACCTCAAGGCGCTCGCCGACGCCGCGACCAACGTTGCGCAGGCCTTCACCGACACGGACGGCGAGCTCGCGAAGGCGCTGACCGACGACGGCTCGTCCACGCCGGCGCCGTCGCCCACGCACGCGCCGGTACCTGCGCAGTGAGTCGTCCTGCTGATTGGTCGCCGGTGGGTCTGGACATCGATCCGACGCCGGGTGATCCGGTGCTGGTGCTGGCGGGTGGCCGGGACTACCTGGACGTCGCGACCGCGATCGATGATGCAGCGTCGGCTCTGGAAAGGTTGTCGGTCGACGGGACGGTGTCGGCGGCGATGGATGCGGTGATGGACCGCAAAGAGGACGTCATCGCGGACATCCGCAAGGCGCACGGGCGCTACGAGGCAGCAGGTTCGGCGCTCGTCGACTACGCGGGGGTGCTGGACCGGGTCCAGTCCGACACGTTGGCGGCGTTGAACAAGGCCATCGACGCCCTGGACGAGTCGGCGGACGCGACCGGGACGAAGTCACGCTGGCAGCAGCTCGCGGACGACACCACCGACCCGCACGAGAAGACGGTCTACCAGCACAAGGCCGACGTGGCATCGGACCGGGTGTCCGTCGCGCACGGTGTGGTGAACGCCGCGAAGGGTGACATCGACACCGCGGTGGCGGACCGGGACCGTGCTGCGGACAACGCGATCGCCCAGATCACCGACATCACGGCACACGACGACCTCAACGACTCGTGGTGGGACGACTGGGGGTCGAAGGTCGTCGCCGCGATCGCGGACAGGTGCCGACAGAGGGGACGTCATCCGCCGCCTCTGGGGATCCTCGCGATCGTGGTCGCGTTCATCCCCGTCGTGGGCACCGCGCTCGCCGGAGTCCTCCTCGTCGTCGCAGCGGTCGCGGCCATCGTCAGCGCGTTAGCCAACATCGCCCTCGCCGCCACCGGCGAGAGATCCTGGACCGAGGCAGGGATCGCGATCGCCGGCGCCGCCCTCAGCGTGATCGGGCTCGGTGCCGCGGCGAAGGCAGCGACCGGGATCTCCAAGGTCGCCCTCAAAGCCGGGGCCCGCGAATCGTTGGCAGGTCTCAAGGGGTTGGCGAAGGGCGGGATCAAGAACGGGCTCGAAGGCTTCGGACGCAAGGCCGCGTGCAAGGTCGGGTTCGGGACCTGCTTCACCGCCGGCACCCTCATCCGCACCCCCGACGGCGACCGGCCCATCGAGACCCTCCGGGCCGGTGACAAGGTCTACACGCACGTCCTCACCGCCGGTGTCGACGTCATCGAGACGGTCGAAGAGACCTTCGTCCGCACCACCACGACCCTCTACCGCCTGAGCATCGCCGGGCAGCCGGTTACCACGACCGACGAACACCCCTTCATGGTCCACGGCCTCGGCTGGATCGCCGCCCGCGACCTGCGCCCGGGCGACCAGCTCGTCACGGGCGAAGACACCGACACCGGGGAACCCGCCGGCTCCGTACGCCTCGACGCCATCGACATCGAACACGTCGACCCCGCCAGTGCAGTCGAGACCGACGCCGACGGCGGCGTGCCCGTCTACAACATCCACGTCCGCGCCTTCCACACCTACTACGTCCTCGCAGGCGACACCGCCGTCCTCGTCCACAACGCCAACACGCACGGGGCGGGCCGGATCCCCCGGACGTTCGAAGACTGCTCGGACGCCGCCTACCAGGGCGTCCTCCACGTGCGCGACGAGATCGCCCGGGAGGGGGCCGCAGGGTCGCATTCGTGGGCGAGCAAGATGACGGACGACGAGCTCGCCGACTACCTCGACGGGTATGCCGACATCGCCGCCAAGGGCGGTGGTACTCCCCTCAAGTCCGGGGGCGTCGGCTGGTACGACCACGAACGGGGCGTCATGATCATCTACCGCAACGAGGTCTCCATGAGCACGTACAGCGTCACCGCCGAACAGTTCGCCAAGAAGGCGGCACACTGATGCGGCTCACCACCACGGACGACGGACTGGTCCTCTCCGTCAGCTCGAGCGACGAGATGCGTCGGCTGTACGCGGCCTTGGAGGCCGGCTACGGCAACGTGTCGCGCGCCGAGTTCTTCATCCGGACGGGTCTCTCGGCCCCGGAGGTCGAAGCCCTCGCAGACGCCGTGTGGCGGGCGTCGCAAGGCGAGAACGTCGATCGGGCTCTCCGGCTGGAGGCCGGCGTGGAGTCCGTCGAGAACCCGCGACGTCCGCGACCGCCACGGAAAGACGACCAGGGCCCTGACTTCCCGTCTGCAGCCGGACGACTGGACTGATGGGGCCATCGACGACCGGTCCTGCAGCACCCCACGGAGTGGGCCCGTCCCCTGAGGGTCCGCTGGGCGACGCGCTCCTCGCGGGTGACCGTGCCGCGGCGCTGAGCGCGCTGCGCGACGGCCCGGTGGTCGTGCCGCACCTGACCCGCGACGACGGCACACCGCAGGTCCTGGTGTTCCCGGCGGCGACACCGCTGCGGGAGGCGCGGGCGGACGCTACCGGTACGGACGCGCCCGCCGACGAGGAAGCCAGCCTGTTCGACCTGTGCGTGTTCTCGAGCGCGGCGACGCTCGAGGCGTTCCTCGGTGACGACCCGGGCCGCGAGTTCAGTCTGCGCCGCCGCGACTCGCTCGCACCGTTCCTGCGGCGCCACGGCGCAGCCCTCTCCCAGGTCGTCGTCGATCCCGGCTCGCCGGGCGCGATGGCGTTCACCGTCGCCGACGTGCTCGCCGCCCTGGAGACCGCGCCCGCCGAGGACGACCCGACCGGCCTGTTCGACGCCACCGGTGCCGGCATCAGCCCGGAGGGCCGGGAGGCGCTCGCGTCGGTCGACGAGCCGGGGGGCTCGCGCGGCGTCGGGCTGGAGCTCAACCTGCCGGACCACTGGGCGCTGCTCGACCTGGAGGACGCCGCGTCGCGCGACGACGAGATCCGGGCCGTCGTGAAGCGGCAGACCGCCCATCTCGGCGACCGGGGCGCGTCCCTGCGGCGCGACCTGCGCGCGCACCTGACGGACGCCGCCGAGCGCGCCGCGGGCGCGGGCGGGCAGGTCATGGCGTACCTGGCGCTGCCGGGCGAGAACGCTGCCGTCGCGCTGCAGGTGACCCTGTACTGGCACGACCTCGGGCCGGTCACGACGGTGTCGCACCTGCGGCGCATCCAGGAGCGGCTCGCCGCGACCGACCCCGGCGACGACCTGACCCGCACCGAGACCCTGTCAGGCCCGTTCGTGCGGCACGTGCGACGCCGCGCCGGCGCCGCGGAGGTCGGCGGAGCAGGCACGACGCTCCTGCTCGTCGACTACTGGGCCGAGGCGCCCGGCGGGCAGGCCGTGGCCCGGCTCGCGTTCTCGACCCCGCACGTCGAGATGCGCGACCGGATGCTGGGGCTGACCGACAAGGTCCTGTTCGCGACGGAGTGGATCCTGGCGTCCCCGGAGGTCCTCGCCGACGTCACCGCCTGACCGTCGGGCGCGGGCGGGTCGTCCTCCCGCCCGCGCCCGACGGCGCTGGGCCGTCCGCTGCGAGACCCTGCTCGCCGCCGGGCTCAGCGGGCCGCCGCGTACCCCGCGACGAGCTGCGCGATGTTCTCGCGCGTCACGCCCGGGACGAAGGTCGCGATCTTGGCGAGCGGCATCTGCCGCATGAACACCGCCACGGGGTCGTCGTCGGCGGGCAGGGCCTGGCCGCCTCCGGCCGCCGCCATCGCGGCACCGAGCACCTGCGCGCCGACCGGGTCGTCGATCCACTCGCCCATGGTGGACCGGTCGGTGAGCAGCGGACGGAACCCGTCCCCCTCGGCCTCGACGACGACGGTCCCGCGGATGTCGTGCGACGACGCGCCGACCTCGATGACGAACCGCCCCGCCTCGACCTCCCACCGATGGTCACGCACGGACCAGAAGGCGAACGCGCGCTCGTCGAGCGGGACGACGACCTCGACGGTCTCCCCCGGCTCGACGGGCACCTTCGCGAACCCGCGCAGCTCGTGCGACGGGCGCGCGACGCGTGCCACCTCGTCGTGCACGTACACCTGGACGACCTCGGACGCAGGCACGTCCCCGGTGTTGGTCAGCGACACGTGGACGTCCCAGGCGTGGGCGCCGCGGTCGGGCGCCGGCACGGCGACCGGCTCGCCGTACTCGAACGTCGTGTACGTCAGGCCGTGCCCGAACGGGTACGAGACGCGCTTGCCGAGGGTGTCGAAGTAGCGGTAGCCGACGTACAGGCCCTCGCCGTAGACGACGTGCCCGTCGCTCCCCGGGAACGACAGGTACGACGGGGTGTCGGACAGGCGCACCGGCACGGTCTCGGTGAGGCGGCCGGACGGCGAGACGACGCCGAAGAGCAGGTCGGCGGTCGCGGAACCGCCGGCCTGGCCGAGCAGCCAGCCCTCGAGGATCGCGGCGCACCCGTCGCGCCAGGCGTCGACCGCGACGACCGACCCGTTCGACAGGACGACCACGAGCCGCTCGGTGACGCCCTGGAGCGCGTCGATGAGGTCGACCTGGACGTCCGCGAGGTCGATGTGGGTGCGGTCGTAGCCCTCGGACTCGTCGACCGACGGGAGCCCGACGAACAGGACGGTGACGTCGGCGGCGCGGGCCGCGGCGACGGCCTCGTCGTGCAGCGCGGCGTCGGGCTGCCCGTCGAGGCGGAACCCGGCGGCGTAGGTGACGCGGTCCGCGCCCGCGGCGGCACGGATCGCGGTGAGGGCGTCGTCCACGCGCGTCGGGACGACCTGCGACGACCCGGCACCCTGGTAGCGCGGCTCGGCCGCGAACGCCCCGACGACGGCGATGCGCTCGGCCGACGCGGCGTCGAGCGGCAGGACGCCGTCGTTCTCGAGCAGGACGGCCCCCTCGCGCGCGGCCTCTCGGGCGATCTCGTGGTGGCGGGCGTAGGCGTCGTCGTCGAGCGCGGGGTCGTCCGCGGCGAGAGCGTCACGCGTCCGGTCGAGCAGGGTGAGGACGCGGTCGACGGCGACGTCGAGGACGGCCTCGTCGAGCCGGCCCTCGCGCACCGCGTCGACCACCACGGACTCCCCGCCCGACGGCGGCATCTCGAGCTCGAGCCCGGCGGCGACCGCCGCGTCCGGCTCCCAGACGGCGCCCCAGTCGGAGACGACCAAGCCCTCGAAGCCCCAGTCGCCGCGCAGGACCTCGGTGAGGAGCCAGTGGTTCTGGCTCGCGGGGACGCCGTTGACCGCGTTGTACGCGCACATGACGGTGGTGGGCTGCTGCGTGGTGACCACGTGCTCGAACGCAGGCAGGTAGATCTCGCGCAGGGTGCGCTCGTCGACGTCCGCGGAGACGCGCATGCGGTCCGTCTCCTGGTTGTTCGCCGCGAAGTGCTTGAGGGACGTCCCGATGCCGCGCGACTGGATGCCCTCGACGAGCCCCGCTCCGATGCGACCGGCGACGTGCGGGTCCTCGGAGACGTACTCGAAGTTGCGCCCGCACAGCGGCGACCGCTTGATGTTGACGCCCGGGCCGAGCACGACGCCCACCTGCTCGGCGCGCGCCTCGTCGCCGATGGCCTCGCCGACCCGGCGGGCCAGGTCGACGTTCCACGTGGAACCGAGCGTCACTGCGGGCGGGAAGCAGGTCGCGGGGTTGGACGTGCCGATGCCGATCTCGTCGCCCGACCCGGCCTTGCGCAGGCCGTGGGGGCCGTCCGTGACCATGATCGAGGCGATCCCGTGCTCCTCGATGCCCTGCGTGTGCCACACGTCCGCACCCGAGACCAGGCTCGCCTTCTGCTCGAGCGTGAGCCGCCCGACGAGGTCGGGGTGCGCGAGCGCGGGCAGTCCCGGCTCGGGCAGGGTGGGCTGGGTGGGCTGCGCCGGCTCGGGGGCCGGCGTCGACGTCGTCGTCAACGCTCTCTCCTTCGTGCGAATGTCGTGCTGGTGGACACGTGGGCGTCATGCCGAGTGTCGCGCCGGGACCCGCTGCGTGCTCATCCTGCGCCCGCACCGGCGCCGAGCGCGAATCGGTTCGACCCGCGGGTGCGCGCCGGAGCACCGGGGCCGCCCGCAGCAGGTTCTCTGCATCTGACAGGCGGTTCCCAGGTTCCTCCGGGGATCGTCCCGGGTTCCGTTCCCTACGGTGGCACCGCCCGCGGGTGACGGACCCTCACGCACCGGGCGGCCGTCCCGTCACGGTCCGCCCCGTCCGTCACCCGCGGGACCAACGCACCGCACGAAGGAGTGGCATGTCCCGCACGCGCACCGCGACCTACAGCCCCGCGCAGACTGCCCGCCGGGCCGCCGTCAAGCAGGCGACGGCCGAGCTGTGCGCGCACCTGCGGTCGTACGGCGCCAAGGCCGCGACCGGACGCCTGAGCCCCGAGCGCGGGACCGCGAAGGTCACGCTGCCCGGGTCGCGCGTCCGCGTGGACGTCGAGGTGACCGTCCCGTCGCTCAGCACCGGCACGGGAGCGGGCACAGGTACTGGCACCCGCTACGGGTTCACCGACCCGGCGACCGGCGACGCTCTCGTGACCGACAGCGTCCGCGAGGTGCGCCGCCTGCTCGCACCGACGCCGTCCCCCGTGGGACGCGTGGTGTGGCGGACGTTCCTCGTGACGCTCGTCGCGGCGATCCTGATCGCCCTCGTGACCGCGCCGCGCGAGGACACCAAGCACTTCCTCGCCAGCCACTGGCTGCCGCTCGTCGGGATCGTCGTCGTGCTGGACCTCGTGATCGTCGGCGGGCTCGAACTACGACGCGCCCGCCGCAGGCGGCGAGCCGAGCGGACCGCGCTCACGCAGCTCGGCGGGGTCGTCCGCCGCTGATCGATCCGCTCCGGGACCCGGCGTCCGCGGACCGGGTTCGCGGCGGCGGGCCGCCCGCGCGACCATCGGAGGATGACCTCCTCGCGCACCACGCCGGAACCGCACGGCCCCTTCGGCTCCCACGGTTCGTCCGGATCGATCCTGTCGATCGGGTCGTCAGGTTCGATCCTCTCGATCGGTTCCACCGGTTCCGTGCTGTCGGTCGGCTCGTCCGGGTCCGTCCTCTCGATCGGGTCGTCCCTGTCGATCGCCTCCGTCGCCTCGTTCGCGAGCGCGTTGTCCGTCCTGTCCTTCGGGTCGTTCGGGTCGGTGCTCAGCGGGCTGTCGTCGGGCGCCGTGCTCGCCTGGCGGCGGGCCTCGGGGCGCAGCGCCCGATAGCGTGGCCGTCATGAGCGACGACGCGCCGAACCCCACGCCCGACGACCTCACCGCGCAGATCGGGTCGGTGGCCCGCACGGTCGACGTCCGCACCGTCGACGGCGCGCTCCAGGACGAGGTCGTGCTGGCCCAGTCGTTCGCCGCGGACCTCGACACGGTGTGGCAGGCGGTGTCGCGCACCGACCGCATCACGCAGTGGTTCCTGCCCGTCACGGGTGAGCTGGTCGACGGCGGACGCTACGCGGTGGAGGGCAACGCGTCCGGGACGGTGCTCGACTGCCGGGCGCCGCACCGGTTCGAGGTGACGTGGGAGTTCGCGGGCGAGGTCACGTGGGTCACGGTCGAGCTGGCCCGCGAGGGCGAGGACGGGCCGCTCGAGGTCGGTCCCGCCGACCCGCCCGTCGTGGGCGACGCGGGCACCCGTCTGACGCTCGTGCACCGGCTGCCCCGTGCGCCGCAGTGGGAGTCGTTCGGTCCGGCGGCCGTCGGGATCGGGTGGGACTCGGCACTGCTCGGGCTCGCCCGGCACCTCGCCGCCGGGAGCACCGGCGGACGCCTCGCACCCGAGTGGGTGCAGTCGACGGGCGGTCTCGACTTCCTCGAGGCGTCCGGTCGTGCGTGGGGTCACGCGCACGCCGCGTCAGGTGTCGCGGACGACGTCGCGCACGCGGCCGCCGGCCGAACCGTCGCCGCGTACACAGGCCGCCCGGTGGAGTGAGCCGCGGGCGGTTCACCGTCCGCGGACGTGCACCTGCTCACCCTGCGGGCCGAAGAGGTTGAGCACCTCGGCGGGTTGGTCGTCCGCGCTGAGGACGGCGTGCGGGGTCCGCGTGTCGAACTCGGCGGCCTCCCCGCGCTCGAGCACCGTCTCGGTGCCGTCGAGGCAGAGCCGGACCCGCCCGCTGAGCACGTACAGCCACTCGTACCCCGCGTGGGTGCCGAGCGTGACCGGTGCGTCCGGGTCGGTCCCCGGGATGATGACCTTGAAGGCCTGCAGCCCCTCGGCGTGCGGCGTCAGCGGCAGGTACACCCGACCGTGCCGACGCACGGGTCGGGGCCGGATGCGCGGGTCACCCGTCGCGGGGGCGCCGACCAGGTCGTCCAGCGCGAACCCGTAGGCGCGGGCGAGCGGGACGAGCAGCTCGATGGTCGCGCGGCGGCCGCCCGACTCGAGCCGGGACAGGGTGCTCGTCGAGATGCCCGTCGCGTCCGAGACCTGCGCGAGCGTCATCCCGCGCCGGGTGCGCGCGTCGCGCAGGCGGGGGCCGAGGCGGTCGAGCACGGCCTGGACGTCGTCGGTCGTGCCGTCCGTCATGGTGGTCCTCCGTCGAGAATCTGGCGAGCACAGCGGCGGGACACCGGCGACTTGCCGTTACCGCAACACCCGTTGCCACCAGGGTACGCCGGGAGACGCGATCGGCACGACCCGAGGCCGGCGCCGATCGTGCGGTAGGCGAGCAGAAACGCTACGTCCACCACGCGCGTGCCGAGGACCGCAACGACGACGAGCAGCACACCCCGGACTCGCCGAGCGAGCGTGCCGCGGGCGACCTGCTTGTCACTGACTCAGGAACTGTCGACCTCGACGCCCTTGCCATCGAGCACCGCGACGAGACCGTCTACAACATCCACGTCCACGCCCACCACACCTACTACGTCCTCGCCGGCGACACCCCCGTCCTCGTCCACAACATGGGGACCCACGGGCCGCAGAACTGGCCAGAGCGCGTGATCACGGCGCGTCAGGCTGAGAATAGCCCGCTGCACGTCGTCCCGGACGATGCCGAGATGCTTCCCTTCTGGTCCCATTCGGGTGAGGGTGCGCAGCGCGGGGTGAAGTTCCGCTGGACCGACAGCGACGGCAAGACCAACGTCTTCCATGCGCACGACGTCGACGGGACCGCGCCGGCCGGATCGAACCCGTCACATGGCCCCATCTACCGCCACAAGGTGGGAAACAAGTACCGGATGCAGGACGGGGACTTTGCGCACCCGCAGTGCACCAACCCGAACAGCCCGAACTACAACCCAGACCACGCGAACGCTACCCACATGCCGTGGCCAGCCGACGTACCCCTACCCTGGAGCTAGGAC
Organism: Luteimicrobium subarcticum; assembly: GCF_002798015.1. GTDB lineage: Bacteria > Actinomycetota > Actinomycetes > Actinomycetales > Cellulomonadaceae > Luteimicrobium > Luteimicrobium subarcticum. The sequence continues at coordinate 34,976 of NZ_PGTZ01000009.1, forward strand.
GACACCAGTGACACTCGCAACCCGTGACATCCGCAGCCTGACGGTCGAGCTCGCTGCAGCGGACGCACGCGACCGGGACCTCGCAGCGAGCAAGGTGTCCGACATGATCTCCGAATCGCTCGACGGAGAGCTCGCCGGGTCGCTCGCCCGCGTGCTCGAAGTGGTGATGGCGCTCGAGGAGGACGAGACAGCCCTTAACTCCCAGCTCAACGCCCTCTCCGAGCTCTCATCGTTCGGGCTCGTACCTCGCGACGTCATCGCTCGCGTCGTCGCCAGCAGGGACTGGGGCTTCCGATGGGCGACGGACTTCATCGAGGGCCTCACTGACGATCTGCCCTACGCCCCCGAATGAGGGACGGCCGACGACGACCGGCTCTGCTCACCAACGACTGCGCTGCGCGTCGGCGAGCTTTCGTCCACCGAGCTCGAGTGCACGTTCTGGGTGCACCGTACGGACCATCGAGGACTACCGGGGGGGACGACCACTCCGGAGAGGCGTACCTCAATGACCTCACATGGCACCACCGACGGCAGCCACGAGGTACGCGCCCTCACGCGCGAGCTCGCCAACTACACCCTCCGACTGTCAGAGACGATCGGGTGCCCGGAGAGCGACGTGTGGGCGGTCCATCTCGCTGCGTCAGGTCGCATGCTCTTCCCCGGCCAGGCAGAGTCCGGATTGTGTTTTCCAGACGGGCCGATGTCGAGCGGCGGCGCGACCCGGTATGAGATCTGGCGGGTGGCGCTCCGTGAGGTCCTTGACATCCTGGGCCCGGTGGAGTGTCGGCTGCGCACGGGATACGACCTCGACGAGCTGACCGGAGCGATGGAGGCCTTCTTCGAGACCGCCGCCGATGGGCGCACCCCGTGACTGGCTCGGCACGTCGTCCGGCGCCGGACGACGCCTGCCCCCACGAGACCCCCCATGCCTGACGAGACCACCGAGAGGTTCACCATGACGGCTCCGGACACCCCGGGCGCGGCCGTGCTGCGCGCGCTGCGCGACGGCCCGGTGGTCGTGCCGCACCTGACCCGGGACGACGGCACACCGCAGGTACGGGTGTTCCCGGCGGCGACACCGCTGCGGGAGGCGCGGGCGGACGCTACCGGTACGTACGCGCCCGCCGACGAGGGAGGCAGCACGTTCGACCTGTGCGTGTTCTCGAGCGCGGCGACGCTCGAGGAATTCCTCGGCGACGACCCGGGCCGCGAGTTCAGCCTGCGGCGGCGCGACTCGCTCGCGCCGTTCCTGCGCCGCCACGGCGCAGCCCTCTCCCGAGTGGTGGTGGACCCCGGCTCGCCGGGCGCGATGGCGTTCACCGTCGCAGAGGCCCTCGCCGCCCTGGAGACCGCACCCGCCGAGGACGACCCGACCGGCCTGTTCGACGCCACCGGTGCCGGCATCAGCCCGGAGGGCCGGGAGGCGCTCGCGTCGGTCGACGAGCCGGGGGGCTCGCGCGGCGTCGGGCTGGAGCTCAACCTGCCGGACCACTGGGCGCTGCTCGACCTGGAGGACGCCGCGTCGCGCGCCGCGGGCGCGGGCGGGCAGGTCATGGCGTACCTCGCGCTGCCGGGCGAGAACGCCGCCGTCGCGCTGCAGGTGACCCTGTACTGGCACGACCTCGGGCCGGTCACGACGGTGTCGCACCTGCGTCGCATCCAGGAGCGCCTCGCCGCGACGGACCCCGGCGACGAGCTGACCCGCACCGAGACGCTCTCGGGCCCCTCGGCGTGCGGCGTCAGCGGCAGGTACACCCGACCGTGCCGACGCACGGGTCGGGGCCGGATGCGCGGGTCACCCGTCGCGGGGGCGCCGACCAGGTCGTCCAGCGCGAACCCGTAGGCGCGGGCGAGCGGGACGAGCAGCTCGATGGTCGCGCGGCGGCCGCCCGACTCGAGCCGGGACAGGGTGCTCGCCGAGATGCGGCGCTGCGAGAGGGGTGATCGCTACCCGAGGCCGGCGCCGAGCGTCCGGTAGGCGAGCAGGAACACCGCAGCCACCACGACCGTACCGAGGACCGCCACGGCGACGGGCAACGCACCCCGGACGCGCCGGACGAGCGTGCCGACGAGGAGCGTGACACCGACGGCGGCGATCACGATCCAGTAGACCGGGCTGGTCGTGTCGCGGACCACGGTGAGCCCGTAGGCGGCCTCGCCGATCCCGACGCCGGCGAGGAGGGCCGTGCCCAGCGCCGCGGGCAGGTCGCGAGCGTGCAGCCATGTCGCCGCGAGGCCCACGAAGGGCCCGACGACGACCCCGACGACGCCGAACAGCAGCGGGTCGTAGTGCAGGCCCCGCAGGTCGGACGCCGCCGTGTACCCGAGGACGAGGAGGACGAAGCTCACCGCCCCGAGGACCGCACCGCCGACGCCGCGCACCCGCGACCCGTACACGAGGAGCGCCGTGAGGAGCGTCCAGCCGCTGGCCGAGTTGGCGAACGACGCCAGCGCGTCCGGAAGGAGTCCCTGGGTGTACGACGTCAGGGCGCCGAGGGCGAAGCTCAGGACGGCGACGACCACCGCCCGCGTCACGGTCCCGGAGACGGGGCGGCCCGCGCGGTTCGTGGTCGGGGTGCTCGTCGGGCCCTCTGCGGAAGTGGTCACCGGCACACCGTAGGGGCGGTGGCGCGAGGACGAGGCGGTGCCACACCATGGGGCCACGACCCCGATGTGATCGGATAGTTCGATGGACGTCATCAACTGGGCCGGGAACCACACCATCACCGCCGACCGTCTCGTCGAGGCGCGCAGCGTCGAGGAGGCCCGGGCCGTCGTCGCGAGCAGCCGCCATGTCCGCGCGCTCGGCACGCGGCACGCGTTCAACGACCTCCCCGACACCGCCGGCACGCTCGTGTCCGTCACCGGGATCGCCGCCGACCCCGTGCTCGACGAGGACGCCCGCACCGTCACCGTCGGCGGCGGCACACGGTACGGCGACCTCGCCGCCTGGCTCGACGCGCGCGGCTGGGCGCTGCACAACCTCGGCTCGCTCCCCCACATCTCCGTCGCGGGGGCCACCGCGACCGGCACCCACGGCTCCGGCGACGCCAACGGCTCGCTCTCGACGGCCGTCCGCGGGCTCGAGCTCGTCGGCCCGGGCGGCGACCTACGAACGATCGCCGCGGACGACCCCGAGCTCGCCGGCAGCGTCGTCGCCCTCGGCGCCCTGGGCGTCGTGACGCGCGTGACCCTCGCCGTCGAGCCCACGTTCGCCGTCCGCCAGGACTCCTACCGCGACCTGCCGTGGGACGCGTTCCTCGAGGACGTCCCTGCCGTGACCGGCGCCGGGTACAGCGTGAGCGTGTTCACCGACTGGGCGGCCGACAGGATCGAGCAGGTCTGGGTCAAGCGGCGGGTCACCGCCCTTCTCGACCGAGGCGCTCGCGACCCGGGCGCCGCCGACGCAGCATCCGAGGACGCTCCCGACCTCCTCGGCGTCCGGCCCTCCGGGGTCGCGCGGCCGCTCATCGTCCCGTCCGACGAGGTGAACACGACCGTCCACCTCACGCCCGGCCCGTGGAACGCCCGCCTCCCGCACTTCCGGTTCGACGCCACGCCGAGCGTGGGCGACGAGATCCAGTCCGAGTACTTCGTCGACCGCGCCGACGCGGTCCCGGCCCTCCGCGCAGTCCGTGCGCTCGCCGACCGGATCGCGCCGGTCCTCGCGATCACCGAGCTGCGGACCGTCGCAGCGGACGACCTCTGGCTCAGCATGGCCGCGGGCCGTGACTCGCTCGCGATCCACTTCACGTGGCACCGCGACGCGGCCGCGGTCGCCGCCGTCCTCCCCCTCGTCGAGGCCGCCCTCGAACCTTTCGGCGCCCGTCCGCACTGGGGCAAGGTCCACCTGTTCGACGCGGCCCGGCTCGCGCCGCTCTACCCCCGTTTCGACGACGCCCGCGAGCTGCTCGCCCGGCGCGACCCGGACGGCGTCTTCCGCAACGCGGCGACGGAACGGCTGCTCGGACAGCTCTGAGCCCGCGGCGCGCACCCCCCTGCGGTGCGCGCCGTCGGGAATCTCACCCCTGCCGGCGCCGCCACCCCGCGGCGACGAGGACCCCGCCGACCAGCAGCGCGACCAGGCCGGACGCGCCGAGCGCCCACGGCGACGCACCGGTGCGCGCGAGCGGCGGCGTCGCCTCGGTGCTCGTCGGGCTGCTCGTCGGGCTGCTCACCGGACCGCTCGTCGGGGCAGGAGTCGTCGGGGTCGGCGTCGGGCTGGACGGCGGCACGACGGGGACCTCGACCTCCGCGCACGGCAGCCCCGTTGCCGGATCGACGCCGTCCGTGCACTCCGTCGGCGGATCGACGTCGCAGTCGCCGTCCTCCTGGGCGGTGCAGCCCGTGTCGGGCGGCGGCTGGAACGCGATGTTCGTCGCGGTGCCGTCGCCGCCGTCGTGCGTGGTGACGCTGTACGTGATCTCGAGGACGTCGCCCGACCCGAGCGTGCCCGTCCACACGAGGCGCGGCGCCGTGTACACGAGCTCGCCGCTGCTGAGCGACGTCTCGGCGTCGTCGCCGTAGGTCGCGTCGTCGAGCACGTCGGTGAGGTCGTCGACCACGGTCGCGGGCCGCGCGGCCGTGTAGTCGCCGGGACCGACGTTCGTCGCGGTGACGGTGAACGTCACGGTGTCGCCCACCCGGACGCCGTCCGTCGGGGTCGCAGACTTGGCGAGCGTGAGCTGCGGCAGCTCGTCCACGAGGGTCGAGCACGGCAGGCCCGTCTCGGGGTCGACGTCGCCGACCCCGCCGACGAACGCCGCCACCCGGTTCGACGGGCGCACCGGGACGGACGCGCCGAGGCGGCCGACGCCCCCGCCCGCGACGGGCAGGTCGTCCGGCGGGACGCACTGGTCGGGCGGCGTGACGTCGCAGTCGTCCGCGGCGGTGCAGCCCGCGTCGGACGGCGGCTGGAACGCCACGTTGCTGACCTCGAGGTCGCCCGCGCCCGTCACCGTGACGCTGTAGGTCAGGGTCACGGACTCGCCCTGCGCGAGGTCGCCCGTCCACACGAGGCGCGGCGCCGAGAACGTCGGGGCGCCGGGTGTGCCGTCCGGGTCGGACGTCGTGACGACGGCGTCGTCGTCCCAGGTGGCGTCGTCGAGCACGCCCGTGAGGTCGTCGACAACGGTCGCGGGTCGGGTCGCGTCGAAGTCTGCGGTGCCGATGTTGGTCGCCCTCACGGTGTAGTGGACGGTGTCGCCCGCCTGGGCCGTCGTGAGATCCGGGCTCGACTTCACGACGTCGAGGCCCGGCAGGCCCGCGTCCACCTCGCCGCAGGGCAGCCCGGACGGGTCCGTCCCGTCCACGCACGACCCGACCTCGGGCGGCGGGACCGTGCAGAGCGACGCGACCTGGCAGCCGCTGTCGGGCGGCGGCTCGTGCGCCACGTTGTCGAGCTGCCCGTCGCCCTGGCCGGTCAGCGTCAGCGAGTACGTGAGGGTGACCGACGCGCCCGACGGCAGCGCACCCGCCCACACGAGCCGCGGCTCGGCGTACCCGAGCACGCCCTGCCCGGCTCCCCCGGTCACGGTCGCCGTCGCGTCCCCGCCGTACGTGGCGTCGTCGAGCATGCGGCCCAGGTAGTCGACCACGACCGCCGGATCGGCGGCCGTGTAGTCGCCGGGACCGACGTTCGTGGCCGTGACCGTGTACGTCACCATGTCGCCGACCAGAGCCGTCGCCACGTCCGCGCTCGTCTTGGTGATCGTCATGCGCGGCAGGTCCTGCGTCACCTCGTCGCACGGCAGGCTCGTCGCGGGGTCGGTCCTGTCGGTGCACGTCGCGGGCGGCGTGACGTCGCAGTCGTCCGCCGCGGTGCACCCGGAGTCGGGCGGCGGCTGGAACGCGACGTTCGCGAGCGTGCCGTCGCCCTCGCCGGTCACGGTCACGCGGTACGTCACGGTGACCGACCCGCCGGCCGCGAGCGCCCCGACCCACACGAGCCGCGGCGCCGCGTACGTCAGCGTGCCGTTCCCGACGGGCGCGGTCCGGCTCGCGACCGCGTCGTCGTCCCACGTGGCGTCGTCGAGCACGCCCGTCAGGTCGTCGACGATCGTCGCGGGGGCGTCCGTCGTGAACGGCTCGCTGCCGACGTTCGTCCCCGTGACCGTGTACGTGACGGTGTCGCCGATCCGCGCGCCGGCGAGGTCCGGGCTCGTCTTGCTCAGCTGGAGCTCGGGCGCGCCGCCCACGACGATCACGCACGGCAGGCCCGTGTCGGGGTCGGTCCCGTCGGTGCAGGTCGTCGGCGGCGTGAGGTCGTCGCACCCGCCGTCGGCCGTGCAGCCCGCGTCCGGCGGCGGCTCGAACGCCACGTTCCGCACGGTCCCGCCGCCGGTGAGCGTCACCGTGTACGTGATCGACACGCTGTCGCCCGACGCGAGCGCGCCCGTCCAGACGAGGCGCGGCGCGGCGTAGGCGAGCGTCCCGCCGGCTGGTGTCGCCACCGCGTCATCGCCGTACGTCGCGTTCTCGAGCAGCCCGGACAGGTCGTCGACGACGGTCGCGGGGTCGTCGTCCGTGAAGTCGCCCGGGCCGTCGTTGGTCGCCGTGACCGTGTAGGTGACCGTGTCGCCGATCCGCGCCCCGGCGAGGTCCGGGCTCGTCTTGGTGAGCGTCAGGCCGGGCAGGTCGGCGGTGACCTCGTCGCAGGGCAGCCCGGTGTCCGGGTCGGTGCCGTCGGTGCAGGAGGCCGGCGGCGTCACGTCGTCGCAGGCGCTGTCGTCGGCGGCCACGCACCCGGAGCTCGGCGGCGGCTGGAACGCCACGTTCGTCACGCTCAGGTCGCCCGCACCGGTGATCGTGACCGTGTAGGTGATCGTCACCGTGTCGCCCGCGGCGAGCGCGCCCGTCCAGACGAGCCGCGGCGCGCTGTACGTCACCGCGCCATCGGCGGCCGGGTCGCCCGACGCGGACGACGCCGTGGCGTCCGCGCCGTAGGTCGCGTCGTCGAGGACGTCGGTGAGGTCGTCGACCACGGTCGCCGGGTCGTCCGCGGTGTAGTCGCCCGTCCCGGTGTTGGTCGCCGTGACGGTGTACGTCACCGTGTCGCCGACGCGCGCGGACGCCAGGTCGGGCGCCGACTTGTCGATCGTCAGGCGCGGCAGGTCGCCGTCGACGGTGTCGCAGGGCAGGCCCGTGGCGGTGTCCGTCCCGTCGGTGCAGGTCGCGGGCGGCGTGACGTCGCACTCGTCCGCCGCGGTGCAGCCGGAGTCCGGCGGCGGCTGGAACGCCACGTTCGTGACCTCGGCGTCGCCGGCGCCCGTGAGCGTGACCGAGTAGGTGATCGTCACGGCATCGCCGGACGCGAGCGGCCCGACCCAGACGAGCCGGGGCTCCGAGTACGTCAGCGCGCCCGCGGCGTCCGGGTCGGAGGGCGTGGCGACGGCGTCGTCTCCGTACGTCGCGTCGTCCAGGACGCCCGTCAGGTCGTCCACGACGGTCGCCGGGTCGTCGTCCGTGAAGTCGCCCGGACCCGCGTTCGTCGCCGTGACCGTGTAGGTGACGGTGTCTCCGATGCGCGCGGACACGAGGTCGGGCGCCGACTTGTCGATCGTCAGGCGCGGCAGGTCGGCGTCGACGACGTCGCACGGCAGGCCGGTGCTCGGGTCGGTCCCGTCGGTGCAGGTCGCGGGTGGCGTGACGTCGTCGCAGGAGTCGGCGCCGGCTGCCGCGTCGCACCCCGAGTCCGGCGGCGGCTGGAACGCTACGTTGCGGACCGACCCGTCGCCCGCTCCCGTGATCGTCACCGAGTAGTCCACGGTGACGGAGTCGCCCGACGCCAACGGTCCCGACCAGACGAGCCGCGGCGCGTCGTCGCTCAGCGTGCCCGCGCCGTCCGGGGTCACGGTCGCGTCGTCCCCGTACGTCGCGTCGTCCAGGACGCCCGTCAGGTCGTCCACGCCGACCGCGGGGCTGTCGTCCGTGAAGTCCCCCGGGCCGCTGTTCGTGAACGTCACGCTGTAGTGCACGACGTCGCCCGGCTGCGCGCCCGTGAGGTCGGGGCTCGTCTTGACGATCGTCAGGGCGGGCAGGTCCTGCGTCACGGTGTCGCACGGCAGGCCCGTGTCGGGGTCCGTGCCGTCGGTGCAGGTCGCCGGCGGTGTCACGTCGCAGTCGTCGGCCGCCGTGCAGCCCGAGTCCGGCGGCGGCTGGAACGCCACGTTCTCGACGGTCAGGTCGCCCGCCCCCGTGAGCGTCACGGAGTAGGTGAACGTCACCGCGTCGCCCGCCGCGAGCGGGCCCGACCACACCAGCCGCGGGTCGCTGAACGTCACGGTCCCGCCGCCGGGAGGTGTGACCGCGGCGTCGGCGTCGTAGCTCGCGTCGTCGAGGACGCCCGTCAGGTCGTCGACCGCGGTCGCGGGAGCGTCGTCCGTGAAGTCGCCGGTGCCCGTGTTGGTGACCGTGACCGCGTACGTCACGGTGTCGCCGATCCGGGCGCCGGCGAGGTCGGGGCTGGACTTGTCGACGCTGAGCCGGCCGAGCCCGCCGGTGAGGCCGTCGCACGGCAGCCCGGTGTCGGGGTCGGCGCCGCCCGTGCAGGTCGTGGGCGGCGTGACGTCGCACGCGTCGGCCGCGGTGCACCCGGCGTCCGGCGGCGGCTGGAACGCCACGTTCGCGAGCGTCGCGTCGCCCGCCCCCGTCACGGTGACCGAGTACGTGATCGTCACGGCGTCCCCCGCCGCGAGCGTCCCCACCCAGACAAGCCGCGGCGCGCTGTACGTCAGCGTGCCCGCACCCGCGGGATCGGCGGCGGCGTCGTCCCAGGTCGCGTCGTCGAGGACGCCCGTGAGGTCGTCGACGACCGTGGCCGGGTCGTCCGTCGTGTAGTCCCCCGAGCCCGTGTTCGTCGCGGTGACCGTGTAGGTCACGGTGTCGCCGACCTGGGCCCCCGCGAGGTCCGGGCTCGTCTTGTCGATCGCGAGCCGCGGCAGGTCGCCCGTGACGGTGTCGCAGGGGAGGTTCGTGACGGGGTCGATACCGCCCGCGCAGGTCGCGGGAGGCGTGACGTCGTCACAGGCGCCGGTGTCGGCCGCCGTGCACCCGGAGTCCGGCGGCGGCTGGAACGCCGTGTTCGTGAGCGTCGTGTCACCGGCACCCGTGACGGTGACGGAGTACGCGAGGGTGACCGTCGCGCCGGCCTCGAGCGGGCCCGTCCAGACGAGCCGCGGCGCCGCGTACGTCAGCGTCCCGACGTCGGGGCTCGCGGTCGCGTCGCCGTCCCACGTCGCGTCGTCCCGGACGTCCGTCAGGTCGTCCACCAAGGTCGCGGGGTCGTCGGCCGTGTACCCCGCGGTGCCGGTGTTGGTCACGCTCACCGTGTACGACACGACGTCACCGACCCGTGCGGTCGACAGGTCCGGCGACGTCTTGGCGACCTGGAGGCCGCGCACCGGGGTCGACGTGGTGCAGCCCGGCTCCGCCCCGAGGTCGCAGCTCGACTCCGGCGGACCGGTCACCGCGTTCGTCAGCGTGCCGTCGCCGTCCAGCGGGCTGTGCACCGTGACCGAGTAGGTGATGGTCGCCGTCGCCCCGACGTCGAGCGCCCCGGACCAGGTCAGGGCCGTGACGGGGTCGTTGCCGGTCGTCGTGAACGTGCCACCCGCGTCGGACGCCGCGTCGTCCGCGTAGTCGGCGTCGTCCGTCACGCCCGTGAGGTCGTCGGTGAACGTCGCCGGGTCGTCGTCCGTGTACGGGACCTGCCCCGAGTTGGTGACGGTCACCGTGTAGGTCACGGTGCCGCCCGCGTCCACCGTCCCGGGCGTGGAGGACTTGGCGATCGTGAGCGCCCGCACGGGGACGGACGTCGAGCAGCCCGGCTCCGTGCCGTCGGCGCACGCCGACTCCGGCGCCGTCACGGCGTTGGTCAGCGTGCCGTCGCCGTCCGGCGGGTCGTCCACGGTGACGGAGTAGGTGATCGTCGCCGTGCCGCCCACCGCGAGCGCCCCGCTCCACGTGAGCGCGGTGACCGGGTCGGTGCCGGTCACGGTGAAGGTGCCTCCCGCGTCGGACGCCTGGTCGGCGTCGAACGCGGCGTCGTCGGTGACGTCCGTGAGGTCGTCGGTGAAGCTCGCCGGGCGGTTCGCCGTGTAGGCGGTCTCGCCCGTGTTCTCGACGGTCACCGTGTACGTGACCTTCTGGCCGGGGACCACGCTCGCGCCCGCGTCGGACGTCTTGGTGACGGTGAGGCCCGGGTTCAGGATCGGCGTGTCGGTCCGGCACCCGTCCTCGGTGCCGTCGTCGCAGTTCGACTCGGGCGGCCCGGTGACGGCGTTGTCGACGACGTCGTCACCCGTGAGCGGGTCGGCGAGCGTCAGGACGTAGGTCACCGTGACGCTGCCACCGACGGGGATCGGCCCGCTGTACGTCATCGTGGTGCCCGCGACCGTCGCCGTCCCGCTGGCGGGCGACACCGTGGGCGTGCCGACGGTGCCGTGCGCGAGCACGTCCGTCAGGTCGTCCGTCACGACCGCGGGGGCGCCGGCGGTGTACGCGACCTGGCCGGTGTTCGCGATCGTCAGCGTGTAGGTGAGGGTGTCGCCGGGACCGACGCCGGACGTCGGGGACGCCGTCTTCGTGAGGTGGAGGGCCCTGACCGGGGTCGACGTCGTGCAGCCCGCCGAGGTCGGGGTGGCGCAGGTCGACTCGGGCGGCCCCGTGACGGCGTTCGTCAACGTGCCGTCGCCGTCGACCGGGTCGTGGACCGTGACGGAGTACGTGACGGTCGCGGTCGCGCCGACGGCGAGCGCCCCGGACCAGGCCAGCGACGTCGTGGCCGGCCCGCCCCCGGTGGGCGTCGTCGTGAACGTCCCGCCCGCGTCCGAGGCGGCGTCGTCGCCGTAGTCCGCGTCGTCGGTCACGCCCGACAGGCTGTCCGTGAACGTCGCGGGGAGGCTCGCCGTGTAGGCCACGGTGCCCGTGTTCCGCACCGTGACCGTGTACGTGACCTTCTGCCCCGGGACGACGCTCGCGCCCGCGTCGGACGTCTTGGTGATCTGCAGACCGGGCACCCCGACGACGACCGGGTAGTCCTCGACCTCGCCGCCGTCCACGGCACCGGTCGGCGACGACCCGGTGACCGAGCCCGGGAAGAGACGGAACCGTGCGGAGGTCTGCGCGCCCGCGGACGCGGTGCCGAACGTCAGCGTGTAGCTCGCCGTGCCCGAGCCCGCGGGAACCGCCACCTGCTGGCGCTCGCCCGCGTCGAACGTCCCGTTGCGGTTCAGGTCGACCCAGCCGACGAGGGTCGCCGGGCTCGACGACGTGTTGGTGGCCGTCAGCGTGACGGGCAGCGCGCGGCCGGCGACGGCCGAGATCGGGCTCGTCGTGCCGTCCTCGTCGTCGACGCCGGTCGTGTCGTCCCCGTCGGCACCGGTCGACGGCGCGCCGTCGTCCTCGGCGTCGACGGTGGAGCCGATCATCAGCGGCGCGGTGTGCGTCGTGGCGTCGTACCCGACGATGCCGTGCCGCGCGCCGTCCGAGGCCAGCGTCGTCCCGTAGGACGCGGGGGCGTCGCCCAGGTCGACGGTGACCGGCGGCGCGAGGCAGCGGGCCCCGTCGTTCGCGGACGACGCCGGACCGTAGGCGAAGAACGTGCCGGTCAACCGGGGAGTCGCTGCCGTGAGGTCGAACCGCCAGATCTGCCCGCTGGTGTTGCTCGACGCGAACAGGTGGCCCGCGGAGTCGGTGTAGGTCGCGCCGAACGCCTTGGCGCCCGTCGTCGCTCCCGACCCTGCTCCGTCCGGGGCGACGAGCGCGGGGACGTTGCCGAGGTTCGTGAAGGTGTGGGTCGTCAGGTCGAACCGGGCGAGCGCCCACGTGTTCGCCGCCCCGCCGGCGAGGGTGCCGACGGTGTAGAGGGACCCGCCGTAGTACGACCAGTCGGAGAGCTGCCCCAGGTTCACGGGCTTGGTGACGGACCCCGACCCCAGCACCTGCATGAAGGTGGGCGAGCCCGGCGCGAGGTCGATCTCCATCCAGTACGCCGTGGTCGTGCCCGTGTTGCCGGCGGCGATCCACAGGTGTCCCTGCGGGTCGACGTCGCCCGCGTTCCACTGGTCCGTCGTGGCCACCGGGCCCGTCGTCGGGAAGGCGCCCGGCTTCCCGAGGTTCGCCGTCGTCCCGTCCCCCGCGATCCGCACCACGCTCTGCGTGCTGTTGTCGAACCCGTACACGAACCCGTCGAGCGCGTTGACCCCGACCGAGTTCACCGACGGCGAGTAGGTGAAGCCGGGGACCTGGGCGGCCTGGCCGGTCACCAGGTCCAACGTGTACTGCACCGTCGGCTGCTGCTGGAACAGCAGCGCGTCCCCGGTGCACTGGACCGGCGGCTGCTGGACGAACGTGATGCTCGTGCTGCCGGGCGCGAGGAGCCCGCTCGTCGTGACGTCCGACGGGCCGTTCGTGAACGTCCCTGCGGTGTCCGAGGTGACCTGGACGGTGAAGGTGCACGACTTCTCCGTGGCGGACCCGACGCCGCCCGCGAGGTTCCCGCCGGCCGTCACCCGGCTGCCCGTGACGCTCAGCGTGCCCGCGCTGCACGTCGTCGTGTACGACGACGGGTTCACGACCCGCAGACCCGACGGCAGCGCGTCCGTGAACGACCACCCGTTCTTCGGGCCGGAGTCCACGCTCGGGTTCGTCGGGTCGTAGGTGTTGGTGACCGTCCACGTGAGGGTGCCGGGGGCGCTCGTGCCGTAGGCGCCACCCGTGAGCGGGCCGGCCGAGAACTGCTTGTCGAGCTTCGGCGTGCTGTCCAGCATGACGACGTTGTCGAACGCGGTGTCGTTGCCGCCCACGGCCGTCTGGTTGTTGCGGACCTGGAGGCCCAGGGTGCTGCCCGTCGCCCGCACCGCCACGTCGCCGACGTACGTCGCGACGAGGGCGGTGCGCTGCTGCTGCCGCGACCCGTTGGGGGCCGACGCACCCGGACCGTACGTCTGCTGGCCCGCGACGGGGCGCGCGCACGTGTTGATGGCGCTCGAGAACGCGTTGGTCGACCCCCCGCCGGCCTGCGTCACGAGGAACTGCGGCGTTGCCCCGACCCCGCTGCCGAAGCAGCTGTGCGACCCGATGTCGACGGAGAACTGGTAGTAGTTCCCGGCCGTCGCGGCCAACGGCGTCCGGGTCTGCATCATCGTGCCCGCCGCGATCGACGACCCCGGGTCGTTCGTGTACGACGTCACGATGTGGTTGTCGGCGGGGTTCGCCGGGATGCCCAGCTGGTCGCGGATCGCCGCGTACGGATAGGTGGCCGCCGCCGCGTACGTCCCCATGTCGTTCGCGAGGAGACGCTCCGCGTTGAACCAGATCAACCAGGGCTGCGCCGTCGAGCCACGGTTGCAGCCGGGGCGCGCGGTCACGGGGAGCAGGTTCGCCCCGGTCGTCAGCTCCCCCGTGCCGTTGCGGGCCGGTACGGACGCTCCCGCCTTGATGACGATGCCGTTGCAGTCGTTCGTCGCAGCCCACTGCTGGTCGGCGGTGTAGGTCGTCCCGTCGGCGCTCACGTAGCCCGGCTGGTAGCCCGCCGTGCCGGACGTCGCACCGTACGGGTACTCCGTCAGTGTCTGGACGTACCCGTTCGGCAGGTCCGACCAGTCGCTGTCGACGTTCGTCGCCGCGGTCGGTGTGCCGAAGTTCTCGAAGTTCTCGACGTGGATGAGCTGGGGCATGTCCATGACGCCCGGGTTCCCGGGCGCGGCAGCGGCCTCGGGTGCCGTGGCCGTGTCGACCGCCACGACCGTCACCGGGATCGCGACGAGCGCGGACGCCGCCACGAGAGCGGACGCGACCGTCCCGTGCAGCGTCCGCGAGCGCGCGGCCGCGACGGACGTCCCGTGCGTCCGAACCGGACGACGACGCTCGCGACCGCGCATCGGTACCGCCCCTCAACCCCCGACCGAGCCGTGCGCGTGACCCGTCGCGTCCTGGTGAGCGGGCCGTGCCCCCAGGCCGGCCCCGGGCCCCGGGGGCGCGCGTCGTCGTGCGCCGTGCTGCCTCCATGGGAACCGACGCGGCGCGGTACCGCAACGCGGACCGGCCGCCGTGCGACCGCGTTCCCCCGCGCACCCGATGAGTCCGGGCGGGTGTCGGAGTCGGAACGTACCGTCGGAACCACCCACCGGAGGAGGCGGACGTGGAGTCCACGCTCGGAGTGCGGGCCCGCGGGCTCGTCAAGAAGTACGGGGACGTCGTCGCGCTCGACGGCATCGACCTCGACGTGCCGCGCGGGACCGTGCTCGCCCTCCTGGGGCCCAACGGCGCCGGCAAGACGACGACCGTCCGGATCCTCACCACGCTCCTGCGCGCCGACTCCGGCACCGCTGAGGTCGCGGGCGTCGACGTCCGCCGGGATCCCGCAGGCGTCCGCCGCAACATCGGCCTGTCGGGCCAGTACGCCGCCGTCGACGAGTACCTCACCGGGTTCGAGAACCTCGTGATGATCGGACGGCTCTACCACCTCGGCAAGAAGCGGAGCGAGGAACGGGCCCGCGAGCTGCTCGCCGACTTCCGGCTCGACGAGGCAGCCGACCGGCCCACGCGCACCTACTCCGGCGGGATGCGCCGCCGCCTCGACCTCGCGGGCGCGCTCGTCGCCGACGCCCCCGTCCTGTTCCTCGACGAGCCCACCACCGGCCTCGACCCGCGCGGGCGCACCGACATGTGGGACGTCATCCGGTCGCTCGTCGCGCGCGGCACCACCCTGCTGCTCACCACCCAGTACCTCGAGGAGGCCGACCTGCTCGCCGACGACATCGTCGTCATCGACAAGGGCCGGATCATCGCGCACGGCACCGCCGACGAGCTCAAGGCCGAGGTCGGCGGCGTGCGGCTCGAGGTCGTGGCGCGGGACGAGGCCCGCCTCGGGGACGTCGAGCGGGCGCTCGCCGACGTCGGGTCCGGCGTGCCGCGCGTCGACCGCGACACCCGCACCGTCGCCGTCCCTGTCGACACGGGGGTCCAGGCGCTCACCGCCGCGGTCCGGCTCCTCGACGACCAGGGCGTCGCCCTCGACGACGTCGGGCTGCGGCGCCCCACCCTCGACGACGTGTTCCTGTCGCTCACCGGGCACGCGGCCGAGAAGGCCACCGAGAAGGAGGACGCACGATGAGCACCCGGACCGCCGTGAGCGACGCGTACGTCGTCGCGTGGCGCAACATCGTCAAGATCAAGCGGGTGCCCGACCTGCTGGTCTTCACCACGCTGTCGCCCATCATGTTCGTGCTGCTGTTCGCCTACGTGTTCGGCGGCGCGATCGGGCAGGGCGGGAACGCGCAGGAGTACCGCGAGTTCCTCATGGCGGGGATCTTCACGCAGACCGTCATCTTCGGGGCGACCATCACGGGCGCCGCGCTCGCCGAGGACCTCAAGAAGGGCGTCATCGACCGGTTCCGCTCGCTCCCGATGGCCCCGTCGGCGGTGCTCACCGGGCGCACCGTCGCGGACGTCGCGAACAACGTCATCGTGCTCGTGGTCATGTCGCTCACGGGGCTGCTCGTCGGGTGGCGCATCCGGTCGTCCGTGCTGGAGGCCCTGGGCGCCTACGCCCTGCTGCTCGTGTTCGCGTACGCGATCTCGTGGATCATGGCGTGGGTCGGGATGCTCGTCCCGTCGCCCGAGGTGGTGAACAACGCGAGCTTCGTCATCATCTTCCCGCTGACGTTCATCGCCGTGACGTTCGTGCCGCTCGACACGCTGCCGGGTCCCCTGCAGACCATCGCCGAGTGGAACCCGGTGTCGTCCGCGGCGCAGGCGTCGCGCGAGCTGTTCGGCAACATCCCTGCGGGGACGCCCGACCCGACGTCGTGGCCGCTCCAGCACGCCGCGCTCTACACGCTCGCGTGGTCGGTGGTGATCCTGGCCGTGTTCGTGCCGCTCGCCAACGCGCAGTACCGCCGCTCGACGTCCCGCTGACGCCTGTCTCCCCGCTCCGTCGCCTGCCACCACCACCGACCGCCGAACAGGCGCCTGGTCGTCAGCCGCGGGCCGCGGCCTCCAGGCCGGCGACGTCCAGCTTGGTCATCTGCATCATCGCCGCGAACACGCGGCCGGCGGCGTCACGGTCCGGGCTCGACATGAGCTCCCCGAGCTGCTTCGGCACGATCTGCCAGCTCAGCCCGAACCGGTCCTTCAGCCATCCGCACTGCGACGGCTGGCCGCCGTCGGCGGTGAGCGCGTCCCAGTAGCGGTCGACCTCGTCCTGGTCCTCGCAGTCGATGATGATCGACGCCGCCTCGTTGAACTGGAAGATCGGCCCGGCGTTGATGGCCTGGACGCGCAGCCCGTCGATCTCGAAGTCGACGAGGAAGGGGGTGCCGAGCTCGGCCGGCGAGTCCGGCCCGTTGACCGGGACCGCGCTGTCGTGCCGGGTGACGTCGAGGATCTTCGAGTTCGGGAAGAGCGACACGTACAGCTCCGCCGCCTCCAGCGCCTGGGTGTCGTACCAGAGTCCGAGTGCTGCCTTGCCTGCTGCCTTGCCCATGACGGTCCTCCTTGGCCGGGCCGCGCCGTGCGACCTCGTCGGTGTCGACCTTCGCCGGTCCGCGGACTCATCGCGACCGGGTGGTCGTCCCCGGTCGAGCGGGCTCCTGTCCACCCGAGACCGCGATCCCAGGTGCACGACCACCCGTTCGGCGGGCTGGGGTCGGGGGGCTAGGCGTCCGGGGGCTCCGGGTCGGGGGTCGCGACGATCTCGCGCAGCGCCGCGACGTGCCCGGCGTACGCGCGCCGGCCGTCGCGGGTGAGCGCGACGGTCGTCCACACGTGCCCCGCCCGACGGACCTTCGCGACGGTCGCGTACCCGGCGTCCTGGAGCACCTTGAGGTGCTTGCTCAGGACGGAGTCGGACACGTCGAGCGCGTCGCGGAGCACCCCGAAGTCGAGGCCGCCGACGGGGTCGAGCATCGCGACGATCCGCAGCCGCTGGGGCGCGTGCACCAGCTCGTCGAACCGGGGCTCGACGCTCACGCGGCCTCGGACCCGAGCAACGCGATCGCGACGCGCGTGTAGCGGCGCGAGAGCGTCGCCGCGGCCGCGCCGGCGACGACCGCAGCCAGGACGACGAGCCACCACGCGCCGTGGCGTCCCCCGACGAACGACGCCACGGCGGCGAGCACGAGGACGGCGCCGACCGCGACGAGCAGGGCGACGAGCGCGCGCTCGTGCACGGAGAGGGTGAGCACGATGCCGGTCCGGGCGCGGAACACGCCGATCAGCGCCGAGAACACGACGACCGCGACGACCATCCCGGCGGCCATCCACGGGAACGGGAGGGCGAACGCTGCGACGTAGAGACCGCATCCCAGCCCGTACACGGCGTCGTACCAGGGTGGGGTGCGACGCATCTGCTGGGCGAGCGTCGCGCGCCCGGCGGCGACCTCGGCGAGCGCGGAGGCCGCGGCCGACCGATGGGGCGCGTCGGTGGGCTCGTGGTGACCGGACGGGTCGGTTCCGTTTTCCATGTCGGAAAGTGTTGCCCCGACTTTCCATGGCGTCAAGTGCTCGTGGCGGTTCCACGCGCCCCGGGTACCGTCGAGCCATGACGACCGACACCCTCTCCCGTGTCCCCCAGGTCCCCGACACCGTCCCGACGGCTGCCCTCGTCGCCGCGGGTCTCGTCGGCGGGTTCGCCGCCGCCCGCGCCACGAAGGTCCGGGCGCTCGGGGGCGTCGTGCTCGCCGCGGCGGGGTTCGCCGCCGGACGACGCTGGCTGCGCGACTCGGGCGCGCCCACGACCGCAGTGCTGACCGGGGTGTACCTCGTGGCGTTCGGCGGGTCGCACCCGCTGGCGAAGAAGCTCGGGGCGTGGCCGTCGGTGTTCACGGTCACGGCCGTCGCGGCTGGGACGGCGTGGGCGGTGCACGACCGGACGGCGTGACCGCGGCGCGGGTGCGCCCGCGTGACCTTGTGACCACGGTCGGGCGACCTCCGCAGGACGGTTCCGGATCGTGACCGGAGAATGGTGTCCAGGTCACTGCGCGGGCGACCGCGACCAGGGATCGCACACGACCTGAGCGGCGTTCTCCGCGTCGCCGGCGACGACGCTGGAGGTCCTGATGGTGCAGTACGTGTACGACTTCTCGCAGGGCGACATGGACATGAAGGACCTGCTCGGCGGCAAGGGCGCGAACCTGGCCGAGATGACGCGGCTCGGGCTCCCGGTCCCGCCGGGCTTCACCATCACCACCGAGGCGTGCCGCGAGTACCTCTCCCTCGGCACCGAGCCCGGTGAGCTGCGGGTCCAGGTCACGATGGCGCTGCGGCACCTCGAGGACGCTGTCGGACGCCAGCTCGGCGACCGGCACGACCCGCTGCTGGTGTCCGTCCGCTCGGGCGCGAAGTTCTCGATGCCCGGGATGATGGAGACGGTCCTCAACGTCGGCCTCAACGACGCGAGCGTCAAGGGCCTGGCGGAGGAGTCGGGCGACGAGCGCTTCGCGTGGGACTCGTACCGGCGCCTGATCCAGATGTTCGGCGCGACGGTCCTGGACGTGCCCGCCGCCGAGTTCGCGACGGCGCTCGACGACGCCAAGAAGGCCGCGAGGCGTGCGACCGACGTCGACCTCACCACCGACGACCTGCGCACCCTCGTCGCCACGTACAAGTCGATCGTCCTCGAACGTACAGGAGCGGAGTTCCCCCAGCACCCGCGCGAGCAGCTCGACCTCGCGATCCGCGCCGTCTTCGACTCCTGGAACACCGACCGCGCCCGGCTGTACCGCCGCCGCGAGCGCATCCCGCAGGACCTCGGGACGGCCGTCAACGTCGTCACCATGGTGTTCGGGAACCTCGGCGACACGTCGGGCACGGGGGTCGCGTTCACGCGCGACCCCGCGACCGGCAAGCCCGGCGCGTACGGCGACTACCTCCCCAACGCGCAGGGCGAGGACGTCGTCTCCGGGATCCGCAACACGCTCAGCCTGGACGACCTCAAGCACCTCGACCCGCTGTCCCACAAGCAGCTCATGAAGGCGATGCGGCGCCTCGAGACCCACTACCGGGACCTGTGCGACATCGAGTTCACGGTCGAGC
This sequence comes from Luteimicrobium subarcticum, assembly GCF_002798015.1. Taxonomy (GTDB): domain Bacteria; phylum Actinomycetota; class Actinomycetes; order Actinomycetales; family Cellulomonadaceae; genus Luteimicrobium; species Luteimicrobium subarcticum. Next base: position 54,014 of record NZ_PGTZ01000009.1, read on the forward strand.
GCGGGCACCTGTGGATGCTCCAGACGCGTGTCGGCAAGCGCACCGCGGGGGCTGCGTTCCGCATCGCGTCGCACCTCGTCGACGAACGGCTCATCACCGAGGACGAGGCCCTCGAGCGCGTCACCGGCGCCCAGCTCGCGCACCTGATGTTCCCGCAGCTCGACCGGTCGTCCGAGCGCACGCTGCTGACACGGGCCATGGCCGCGTCGCCCGGCGCCGCCGTCGGCACGGTCGCGTTCGACTCCGCGGAGGCGCAGGCGGCCGCCGCGCGCGGGGAGGACGTCGTGCTCGTCCGGCGCGAGACCAACCCGGACGACCTCGGCGGCATGATCGCCGCGGTCGGCGTGCTCACGGCCCGCGGGGGGAAGACGAGCCATGCCGCCGTCGTGGCGCGCGGCATGGGCAAGACGTGCGTCGTCGGCGCGGAGGCGCTCGAGGTCGACCCGGTCGCCCGGACGATCACGTGCGGCGACGTCGTGGTGCACGAAGGCGACTCCCTGAGCATCGACGGCACGACGGGCGAGGTGTTCCTCGGACGGGTGCCGGTCGTCCCGTCGGCCGCGCAGCGCTACATCGAGGAGGGACTCGACGCCGCGCTCGGCGGCGACGACGGGCGGGCCGAGGAGCAGTCCGGGGAGCAGGGCGTCGACGACGACACCGCCGACCTGCTGCGCGCCGTCGACCGCCTGCTGCGGCACGCCGACGCGCGCCGGCGTCTGCGGGTCGAGGCGAATGCCGACACCCCGGACGACGCCGCCCGCGCGCGCAGCCTCGGCGCGGAGGGCATCGGTCTGTGCCGCACCGAGCACATGTTCCTCGGCGAGCGCCGCGCCCTCATCGAGCGCGTGATCCTCGCCGACGGCCCGGACGAGCGCTCGGCCTCGATGGACGAGCTCGTCCCGCTGCAGCGCGAGGACTTCCGCGGGCTGCTCGACGTCATGGACGGGCTGCCCGTGACGATCCGGCTGCTCGACCCTCCCCTGCACGAGTTCCTGCCCGACCTCACGGAGCTGTCCGTCAAGGTCGCGCTCGCCGACGTGGGCGACGACGAGCCGGACCCGGCCGACCTCAAGCGGCTCGCAGCCGTGGAGCGCCTCCACGAGACCAACCCGATGCTGGGCCTGCGCGGGGTGCGACTCGGGCTGCTCGTGCCCGGGCTGTTCGCGCTCCAGGTCCGGGCGGCGACAGAGGCCGCGATCGCGCAGCTCCAGGACGGCAAGGACCCGCACCTGGAGATCATGGTGCCGCTCGTCGGGTCCGTGCAGGAGCTCCACCTGGTGCGCGACGAGGCCGAGCGCATCGTCGCCGACCTGACCGCTGCCGCGGGCGTCACGCTGGACGTCCCGATCGGCACGATGATCGAGCTCCCCCGCGCCGCGCTCACCGCGCACCGCATCGCCGAGGCCGCCGACTTCTTCTCGTTCGGCACCAACGACCTCACCCAGACGACGTGGGGATTCTCGCGCGACGACGTCGAACGGTCCCTGTTCATCAAGTACCTCGAGAACGGCGTGTTCACCATCTCCCCGTTCGAGACGATCGACGCCGACGGTGTGGGTCGGCTCGTGCGCATCGGCGCCGAGGAGGGGCGGCGCACCAAGCCGTCGCTCGGCCTCGGGGTGTGCGGCGAGCACGGCGGCGACCCCGAGTCGATCCACTTCTTCCACGAGGTGGGGCTCGACTACGTGTCGTGCTCGCCGTTCCGCGTGCCGATCGCACGCCTCGAGGCGGGCCGGGCGGCGGTGTCGTCGGACGGCGCCTCGGCCACCGCCTGACCCCCGCGCCGAGCAGGCTGTTGTCCACCTTTTCATGTCATCTCGAGTGGACAGTCGCCTGCTCGGCGCGGGGTAGCCGCCTGTTCGACAGCGTCGACCTCAGCGGGTCGGACACACCCGTCCGGCGGGGACCGCGCGTCCGGGTGACGATGGGGCGTGCTCCTCGACGACGTCGCCGCCGCCTCCGAGGCCGTCGCGTCGACGCGGTCCCGCCTCACCAAGCGCGCGACGCTCGCCGAGCTGCTCCGCCGCACCGCGGACACGTCACCCTCCGACCTCCCCGTCGTCGCGTCGTACGCCGCCGGGGAGCTCCGGCAGCGACGCACCGGGCTGGGGTGGGCGGGTCTGCGTCGTCTGCCGCCGCCCGCGGCGACCGCGACGCTCACCGTCGAGGACGTCGACGCGACGTTCGACGAGATGGCCGCCCTGGTCGGCCCGGGCTCCGACACCGCGCGCGGCACGCTCGCCGAGTCGCTCTTCGGCGCCGCCACCGAGCGCGAGCAGCACCTCCTGCGGGGACTCGTCGCGGGCGAGCTGCGGCAGGGCGCGCTCGACTCCGTCGTCGTCGACGCGGTCGCCGCGGCTGCCGGCGTGCCCGCCGACGCGGCCCGCCGGGCCGTCATGCTCACCGGGGACACCGGGGCCGTCGCCCTGCTCGCGCTCACCGCCGCCGATCCCGTGGCCGCCGCCGACGCGCTCGCCCGCGTCGGCCTCCAGGTCGGACGTCCGGTGCGGCCGATGCTCGCGCAGTCCGCCTCCGACGTGGCCGACGCGCTCACGAAGGTCGGCGCGCCGCCCGGCGAGGTCGCGGTCGACACCAAGCTCGACGGCATCCGCATCCAGGTGCACCGCGCGGGCGACACCGTCCGCGTGTTCTCGCGGTCGCTCGACGACGTGACGCCCCGCGTCCCCGGCGTCGTCGCCGCGGCGCTCGCCCTGCCCGCGCGGTCGTTCGTGCTCGACGGGGAGGCGCTCGTCGTCGGGCCGGACGGGATGCCACGCCCGTTCCAGGAGACGGCGGCGCGCTCCGCGACCCACCCGTCGGACGCGGGGGCGGACACCACGGCCGTCGTCGGCGCCGACGCCTCGGTCACCCCGTTCTTCTTCGACGTGCTGCACCTCGACGGCCGCGACCTGCTCGACGAGCCGCTGCGCGACCGGCTCGCCGCGCTGCGCGGGATCGTCCCGGACGACAGCCCGGTGTCCGTCCGCAGGCTGGTGACCACCGACGCCGACGCTGCCGCGACCTTCTTCGCCGACGCCGTCGCGGCCGGGCAGGAGGGCGTCGTCGTGAAGTCGCTCGACGCCCCCTACGCGGCGGGTCGGCGCGGCGCCGGATGGGTCAAGGTCAAGCCGCGGCACACGCTCGACCTGGTGGTGCTGGCCGTCGAGCGCGGGTCAGGACGACGCGCGGGCTGGCTCTCGAACATCCACCTCGGGGCGCGCGCCCCGGACGGTGGGTTCGTCATGCTCGGCAAGACCTTCAAGGGCATGACGGATGCGATGCTGACGTGGCAGACCGAACGGTTCCTCGAGCTCGCCGACGGGCCCACGGACGGGTACGTCGTCAAGGTGCGGCCGGAGCAGGTCGTCGAGATCGCCTTCGACGGGGTGCAGCGGTCGTCCCGCTACCCGGGCGGGGTCGCGCTGCGGTTCGCCCGCGTCCTGCGCTACCGCGACGACAAGAGCGCCGCCGAGGCGGACACGATCGACGACGTCCGGCGCCTCGGCTCCGTCTAGGCGAGATACGTTCGAGCGGCTCGTCTCGTCGTTCCCCCGACCCGACAGGTTGTCACGGATCGGGCGATGACCTCGACGATGCCCTCTTTGAGCGTCAAGACATCATGGCGTAGAGCAGACGTGTCATGGACCATCGCCGCTAACGAGCGGACGAGCTCGCTCTGCTCGACTCGGCCGACCCACAGGACCGTCTCCAGCCCCTTGCCGTAGAGACGATGGAAGCGGAGCGCTTCATCATTGGGCACGCCGCTGCACGACCACACGACACCGGACCAGCAGAGCACCACGGAGCGGTCGTCCACGTCGTCCGGGTGGGCGCGCACGGCGAGTACCACGCGCCCACCGTCTCCGGCGAGCAGCACGGCATCCGGGGCGTTCGGCTCCCAACGCACTCCGAGGTCGGCGTCGACCACGTGTTCAGGCATGGCCCCGACCGTAGCGCCGCTCAGCGCTCCGGCGTTCCCAGCGCTGTCGTCCAGTGGTCAGTCGGACGACCGTGCGTCGAGTCGTGCCTCAAGGGCGGCGACCCGTGCCCGGAGCGCATCGACGTCCTCGTCCACCCTGCGGGAGACGGTCGGGCCGTACCGCGACGGCCGCCTGCCCGGGGTGCGCGGCGCGCCGTCCGGCGAGAACGCGAGCCCGAGACGGGCGAGCGTCCGGCGGACGAGCGAGGGGTCCTTCGGCGTCGTCATACGCGCACGGTAGCGCCCCTTCAACTCCTCGGTCACGGCAGGGAAAGCACCCCGCACAGGGCCGCCACGGCGACGCCCTGCAGGACGACGCGCAGCGTCAGCACGCTCTCCCACCGCGTCTGGAGCGCGCGGGCGTCGTCCGGGACCTCGCCGACCTGCGCGGCGGCGATCAGCACCTTGTTGATCGGCGCGTTGACGGTCTTGTAGACGACGAGCCACGCGACCAGGACGAGCGTCGCCACGGCGGCGCACGCGAGCGCCCCGCCGCGCCCGGAGACGGCGGCCGCCGCACCGGCGAGGACGGTCAGCACGAGCCCGAGCACGCCCGGCAGCGGGAAGCGGCGGTCGCCGAAGTAGTGCATCCAACCGTTGGCGCTGACGAGGGTACGGTCGTCGACCTTTTTCCAGGCGGGGCTCATGACGAGCGCGCCGAGCGCGTCGGTGCCGTAGATCATGCCGACGCCCAGGACGGCGAACAGGGCGAGGAGGTGGCTGGTCGCGTTCATGACGAACTCTCGGGTGATCTAGCGCTGATAGGAACGCTATCGACGCTAGCACAACTCTGTCGATCGGCTAGCGTCGCTAGGATCCGAGGTGTGACCCCGAGCCGCGCGACCGGACCCCGGACCCCGACGCCCACCCCGGCCCGCCTCCGGCGCGACCGCGAGCGCGCCGAACGGGCAGCCCTCATCGTCCGGACCGCGCGCGAGATCGCCGGGGCCGACGGGTGGGACGCCGTCACCACGCGCCGCCTCGCCGACACCATCGGCTACTCGCAGCCCGTGCTGTACAGCCACTTCGCCGGGCGCGACGCAATCGTCGCCGCCGTCGCCGAGGACGGGTTCGTCGAGCTCGCGACCGCGCTCCGGAACACCGCCGGCTCGGGCACCGCCGTCGACCGTGCTCGCGCCGTCGCCACCGCCTACCTCGACTTCGCCCGCGAGCACCCCGCCCTGTACGACGCGATGTTCACGCTCACGACCTCGCTCGCGTTCGGCACCGACGAGTCCCCGCGCGCGCTCGTCGACGCGTTCGACGCCGTGGGCGCCGTCCGCCCCGCCCACCCGGACGACGTCCCCGACGACGCCGCGACCGAGCTCACGTGGAGCATCCTGCACGGGCTCGCGCTGCTCGAACGGTCCGGGCGCCTCCGTCCCGCCCTCAAGGAGGCGCGCCTCGCCCTGCTCCTCGACCTCTGGGGGCGCCCGCGCCCCTGACGCCGGCACCCGCACCGTCCCGGGCGGGCGAGTGCCCGGCACGTCCGCCAGCATGAGCGCATGCAACGTGACGTGACCGCGCACCTGACCCTCGACGTGACCACCCCCGCCACGCTCGCGCTGGCCGTCGCCGTCTCCGACGGGTACGGCGTCGGGCCCGGACCGGGGCGTGCCACCGGCGTCGCCGGGTCGTCCTACGAGAACCTGACCGTGACCCGCGACGGCGAGCCCGTGACCGTCGAGGAGGTGCAGGACGAGAACGGCACCCTCCTGCACGTGGTGCGCGCCCAGCCGGGGCGGCTCGTCGTCGACTACGCCGCCCACCTCGACGGACGCCACCCCGACCCCGTCACCCCCGCCCCGACGACCGGCCAGCGCCTGCGGTTCCTGCGGCCGAGCCGGTACTGCGAGTCCGACTCGCTCGCCCCGACCGCCGCCGCCGAGTTCGCCGGGCTCAGCGGCGTGGACCTTCTCGCGGGCGTGAGCTCGTGGGTCGGGACGCGGCTGTCCTACGTGCCCGGGTCGAGCCTGCCGACCGACGGCGCCGTCCGGACGCTCCTCGCCCGGCAGGGCGTCTGCCGGGACTTCGCGCACCTCGTCGTCGCGCTGCTGCGCGCTCTCGACGTGCCCGCCCGGCTCGTGTCGGTGTACGCGCCCGGGCTCGACCCCATGGACTTCCACGCCGTCGCCGAGGCGTACGTCGACGGCGGGTGGCACGTCGTCGACGCCACGACGCTCGCACCGCGGTCGTCGCTGATCCGCATCGCGACCGGCGCGGACGCCTCCGACACCGCGTTCCTCAGCGTGTACGGAGGGCGCGCCACGCTCGCCGAGCTGGAGGTCACCGCCGTGGTGGACGACCTGCCGTCCGACGACGTCCGCGAGCTCGTCCGCCTGGGCTGAGGATGGAGGGGTGACCACCCCGAGCCCCCTACCTGACCCGACGCCCCGCACCGCAGCCGCCCCCTCGCCGCTCGCCTCCCGCTCGTTCGCGTCCGACAACTACGCCGGCGCCCACCCCGAGGTCCTGGCCGCGCTCGTCGCCGCGAACGACGGCCACGCCGTCTCGTACGGCGACGACCCCTGGACGGACCGCCTCCAGGACGTCGTCCGCGGGCACTTCGGACCCCGCGCCACCGCCTACCCGGTGTTCAACGGGACGGGGGCGAACGTCGTCGCGCTCGCCACCGCGCTCCCCCGCTGGGGAGCCGTCGTCACCCCGTCGACCGCGCACGTCGCGGTCGACGAGAACGGCGCGCCCGAGCGCGTCGGCGGCCTCAAGCTGCTCACCGTCGACACGCCCGACGGACGCCTCACCCCTGAGCTGCTCGACCGGGAGGCGTGGGGCTGGGGCGACGCGCACCGGGCCCAGCCGCTCGGGGTGTCCGTCTCGCAGTCGACCGAGCTCGGCACGACGTACACCGTCGACGCCCTGCGCGAACTGGTCGAGCACGCGCACCGGCTCGGGATGGTCGTGCACGTCGACGGCGCCCGGCTGTCCAACGCGGCCGCGCACCTCGGCGTCGGGCTCGGCGAGCTCACCACCGACCTCGGCGTGGACGTCGTGTCGCTCGGCGGGACCAAGAACGGGCTGGTGCTCGGCGAGGCGGTCGTCGTGCTCAACCCGGACGTCGGCGACGGCATCGAGTACGTCCGCAAGATGACCATGCAGCTCGGGTCGAAGCTCCGGTTCGTGTCCGCGCAGCTCGTCGCGCTGTACGGGTCGGACCTGTGGCGCACGTCCGCGGCGCACGCCAACGCCATGGCGACGCGGCTCCGCGCGGGCCTCGCCGGTGTCGAGGGCGTGGTGCCGACCCGGCCCACCGAGTCCAACGCCGTGTTCGCGGCCCTCGCCCCCGACGCCGCCGACCGCGTCCGCGAACGGTTCCGCTTCTACGACTGGGACGCTCGCCGCGACGACGGGCTCGTCGAGGTGCGGTGGATGTGCGCGTGGGACACCACCGAGGCGGACGTCGACGCGTTCGTCGACGCGGTCGCCGGGGCGGTGTGACGCCAGACGGTCGACCGTCGGCGCGCGGTTCGTGACGCCACGCACCACAGCCGCACCGACTCAGCTGCTCAGAGACGGGGTGTCGGCGCGACACGCCGAGCGAGCGGGGCCTCGCCAGGGGGCTCGGGTGCGTGGCGTCACGAAGCGTCACCGACCCCACCTGCCACGTCACCGACGGCGCGACGCGACCGCCAGGAGGTCGCGCGCCGCCCGGGCCGTGGGGGCCGCGCCGCCCCGCCACACCGCGCGCAGCTCGCGCCGCAGGTCGATGCCGTCGGTCGCGACGGTGACGAGCCGCCCGGTCGCGAGGTCGTCCGCGACGACGAGCCGCGACAGCACGGCAGGGCCCGCCCCGGCGAGCACGGCCGAACGGACGGCCGCGGTCGACGCGAGCGCCATCACCGGCGGAGCGACGGCAGGTCCGGCGGCGTCGTGGGACGGTGTCAGGGAACCGCCCGTACCCGAGGTCCGGGCACGCCCCGGGGCCACGGCCCGCTCTGGCGCCCCGCCCGATCCCGAGGACCGGGCCGCCCGCGCGGTCCCGGCGCCCGCCCCCGCGAGCGCGGCGCGCAGCGCGACCTCGTAGGCCTCCCTGGTCCCGGACCCCTGCTCGCGGGCGACGAGCGGCAGCGCGGCGAGCTCGTCGGGGCGGACGGGCCGTCGACGTCGTGCGAGGGCGTGGTCGGGCGGGACGACGAGGGCGAGCTCGTCCCACGCGACGACGCGGCTGCGCAGGCCGCCGACGTCGCCGGGCGACTCGACGAAGCCGAGGTCGGCGGCGCCGTCCCGGACGAGCTCGAGCACGGTCCCGGAGTTGACGGCGACGAGCGTGCTCTCGGGCGGCACGCCTCGGCCGGTACTGCGACCCGCGCGCAGCGCGACGAGCCACTTCGGCAGGAGGTGCTCGGCGACGGTGAGGCTCGCGGCGACCCGCAGCCGGGTGCTGTGGTCGGCGCGCAGGGCGGCGAGGCCGAGGTCGAGCTCGGTGGCGGCGCCGACGACGCGCGCGGCCCACTGGGCGACGACCTCGCCGTCGGCAGTGAGGACGGATCCTCGCCGCGTGCGGTCGAGGAGCTGCACTCCGACGAGCCCCTGGAGCGCGGTGATGCGCTGGGCGACGGCCTGTGGCGAGACGCCGAGCTCGCTGGCGGCGGCGTGCTGCGACCCGGACGACGCGACGGCGAGCAGGGTCTCGAGCGCGGGCAGGTCGGGGGTGCGGGGGCTGAGGGGCACGCGGCCACGGTACGCCCTCACACACAAGCCGTGCTTGTGACGCGGCAACGACGGGACGGCTACCGCGTCCACCGCTCGCCCGGCACGGTGTCAGGGTGACCACGACCCTCCCGGCACGTCCCGCCCCGCAGCGCACCACGTCGCCGGCGCCGCGCCCAGGCACGTCCTTCCTGCGCGACCTCGGGGACCCCGGCCTCGTGGTGGCGCACGTCGGACCGAACTGGTTCTCCGCGGTCATGGGGACGGGGATCGTGGCGGTCGCGGCGGCGTCGCTGCCGATCCAGCCGCCGGGTCTGCGGGGTGCGGCGACGGCGGTGTGGGCGCTCGCGGCCGTGCTGCTCGTCGTCCTGGTGGTCGCGACCGCCGCCCACAGGGTCGCGCACCCGCTCGCTGCGCGCGGGCACGCGTCGGACCCCGCCATGGCGCCCTCCTACGGCGCGGTGCCGATGGCGTTCCTCACCGTCGGCGCGGGCACGCTGCTGCTGGGTGGGGACGTCGTCGGGACGCGCGTCGCGGTGGACGTCGACTGGGCGCTGTGGACGGTCGGGAGCCTGCTGGGCCTGGTGACGACGGTCGTGATCCCGCTCACGACGTTCGCGCACCCCGGCCGCCGCACCCCGACACAGGCCACCGCCTGGCGCCCCTCGGCGTCGTGGCTGCTGCCCGTGGTCCCCCCGGTGGTGTCCGCGACGACGGGGGCGCTGCTGCTACCCCACGCCGCGGCGGGCGCTGCGCGGCTCACGATGCTCGTGGTGTGCACGACGCTGCTCGGCGTCGGCCTGACGGCGACCGCGGCGATCCTGCCGGCGGTGCTGCGCGAGCTCGTCCGGTCGCGCGGCACCGGTGGCCACGCACCGGCGGTGTGGATCGTCCTGGGCCCGCTGGGCCAGTCGGCCACGGCGGCGTGCCTGCTGGGCGCGGCGGCAGCGGGCGTCGTGGGTGCGCCAGGGGGACGAGCTCTCCAGGAGATCGGGGTCGGCTACGCCCTCGTGGTCTGGGGCGTCGCGATGCTGTGGCTGGCCGTCGCGGCGACGCTCACCGTCCGCCAGCACCGCGACCCGACGCGCGGGATGCCGTTCGCGCTGTCGTGGTGGGCGTTCACGTTCCCGGTCGGGACGTGCGTCACGGCGTCGAGCCAGCTGTGGCTGCACACGGGTGGGGAGATGTTCCGGGTCGCGGCCGTCGCCCTGTACGGGCTGCTGATGGCGGCGTGGGTCACCGTCGGCGCCCGGACGCTGCACGGCGCCTGGACGGGTCGGCTGCTCGCGCCGACCTGAGCGTCATCCGCGGTCCCGCCTGCCTGTCGGTGGCTGTCGCTAACCTGGGCCTCCGACGCCGGGACGCCCCGGCACCACCGCGAAGCCTCTGCCTGGCATGTCCGCCAGGCAGGGGCTTCGTGCATCTACGAGGAGATCTCCCCTGTGCGAGCACCCTGTCGTGACCCCCGAGGAGCCTGTCGTACGCGACTATGGCAGCTTCACCGCGACGATCGAACGACTCACGTGCCTGACGTGCGACGAGCAGGTCGCCTTCGTGACGGACCGAGACGCCTGTTAGGCCCTCACGGCCGGGGAGGACGGCCCGTGCATCGTGCGAGACTACGCGCGTGATCGCCCCCTCCGGCGGGGCGACGGCGCCCCGGCTCCGCACCGTCCTGCTCGTCGTGGTCGCGCTGCTCGCGCTGGGTGGCGTGGTCGCCTGGCAGGTGGGCGGCGTCCTCGGGCTGAGCCACACGGCGGCGGACGTCCCCGTCGAGCGGACCACCGCCCTCCCGGCCCGCGCCGACGTCGCGGCCCCGACCGTGCGGACCATCACGGCTCCCGCGGACCCCGCGGTGCGGCTCGCCGCCGACGCGGTCGCGGACGCGTACGCGGGCCGCGGGTTGACCCGTCCGACGGTGCAGGCGCGCGACACGACGCGCGGCCTCGCGGGCCGCGCGCTCACGGTGACGGTGGACGCGTCCTCCGACCTCGCCGGCGAGTCGTTCCGTCTCGCGCGCAGCGGCGCGCGCATCAGCGTGACGGCGGGGACGACGGCCGGCGCCGCCGCGGCCCTGTACACGGTGGCCGACAGGGTGCGGTCGGCCGAGGACGTGGTGCCCGCCGCGCAGGACGGCACCACGCAGACGTCCCGCCTGGGCCTGCGGCTCACGGACGTCGGCGCGGTCGGCCTCGACGACGACCCGGCGAAGTTCGCCACCGGCGACGACTACTCGCTCAACTCGGACGTCGTGGGGTCGGCGGTCCTGCCGTCCGCGCCCTGGGTCGACGAGGGCGCTGTCGCGACCATCTCCCAGCAGTTCCACGGCCTCGTGGACCACGCACTGCGGCAGGGCTACAACGGCGTCGTGCTCCCGGGGTTCCTCGAGTACGTGACGTTCGCGGACCTCGGCGTGTACCCGGCGGGCGACCCGCACGTGGCGCGCGCCCGGGCGATGGTCGAGGCGTTCGGCCCCGTGTGGCAGTACGCGCACGACATGGGCATGAAGGTGTACCTCCAGACGGACATGCTGGCCGTCGACCCGCCGCTCGAGTCGTACCTGTCGCAGCACTACGGGAACCTGGACGACCCGTCGACCCTGACGTCCCCGGACCTCTGGTCGGTCTACCAGGACGGCCTGCACGAGCTGTTCGGCAGCATGCCGTTCGTCGACGGGCTGATGATCCGCGTCGGGGAGGGCGGCTCGGCGTACCAGCTCGACGGCTGGGACTACGGCTCGAAGCTGGCCGTCACGACGCCCGCGGCGGTGCAGGCGATGCTGCACGCGTTCCTCGCGACCGCGGGCGACGCGGACAAGGACGTGATCTTCCGGACGTGGACCGTCGGGATCGGCGCCGTCGGCGACCTGCACACGAACCCCGACTCGTACGACGAGGTGCTCGGCGCGATCCACGACCCCCACCTCGTCGTGTCGACCAAGTACTCCGCGGGCGACTTCTACAGCCACCTGCCGCTCAACCCGACGCTCGAGGTCGGTGACCAGCGCCGCATCGTCGAGCTGCAGGCGCGGCGCGAGTTCGAGGGCCAGGGCGCGCTGCCCGACGACCTCGGCGCCCTCGAGCAGGCGGCGCTGCAACGGTTCCTCGCCGCGAACCCGCACGTCGAGGGCGTGTGGGACTGGGCGCAGACCGGCGGGCCGCTCTACGCCGGGCCGCGCAACCTCTACCAGCGCGACGGCCTGTGGCAGCTCGAGGACCTCAACGCCTACCTCGCGGGGCGGCTCGCGACCGACCCCGGGACCGACGTCGCGCGCGCCCGCGCCGACTGGGTGCGGCAGACGTTCTCGTCCGACCCGCTGACCGTGGCCGCGCTGTCGCGGATGTTCGCGCTGTCCCGCTCCGCGATCACCGACGGGCTGTACATCGGCCCGTACGCGAACCAGTCCGTCAAGGCGCTCGGGCTCGAGCCGCCGCCCATGATGTGGATCTTCGAGTGGGACATCGTCTCGGGCGACACCGCGACGTTCGACACGATCTACACGCTCACCAAGAACGCGCCCGGGCAGGACGGGTCCGCGGTCGACGACGCGATCGCCCAGGGTCACGACGCCGTCGCCACCGCCGCGACGATGCACGACCTCGTCGCCGGCACCGCGCCGAGCACCTGGACCGACCCGGCACAGCGCACCCAGCTCCTCGACGCCCTCGCCTACGAGCAGGACCTCCTCGGCATGCTCGCCGAGTACCGCGAGACCCGGCTGCGGCAGGCGCAGTGGCTCGACACGGGGTCGTCGTCGGCACAGGACGCCTGGAAGGCCGCCGAGGCGCGGTTCCGGTCGGCGCTCGCCGCGCACGAGGCCCGGTACGGGGACGACGTGGACCTGCCCGCGTACAACGCGACGGCCGCCGGGCTCGGGCTCGCGCGCGCCGACCGTGACGTCGCGATGGCGTGGCTGGCGCGCGGGCTGCTCGTCGTGGGCGTCGCCGCGCTCGGGCTCGGCGCGTGGTCGAGGCGACGCCCGCGGTTCCCCGGGCACCGCGCCCTGCAGGCCCTGTGGACCGGCGGGGTCACGCCCTGGCGTCTCGGACCGCCCGCCACACGGACCGACGCGCGGGCCGAGAACGGCGGTGCCGACGACGACGGTGCCGGCGGTCCCGGCCGGACCGACCGCGTCCTCGTGTGGGCGCTGCCCGCGGTGCTGCTCGTCGCGTCCCGGCTCGCGTACACGTGGTTCGTCGCACCCGTGCACCTCGCGCTGACGCTGGGCGCCTGGGCGGTGTTCGCGCTGGTCGTCCGCCTGCTGGTCGGGCGCCGCGCCGGCTTCGCGCTCTGGGGCGCGGTCGGCGGGGTCGTCGTGCTCCGCAGCGTGCTGCTGCTCGCCAGCCTGTCGTGGCGCGGCCCGGGCCGGTACTGGTTCGGGTTCTGGACGCTGCCGGGCCCGCGTGCGGCGTACGTGACGGTCGCATTCGCAGCGTTCTGCTGGCTGTTCGTCGCGACGTTCTTCGCGCTGCGCGCGGCGTACGGGGCGTCGCGGCGCCGGGCGGTGGGCGCGGTCGCGCTGGCGGTCGGCGCGGTGCTCGCCGTCGGGGGCGCGGTGGTCGCCGCGATCGGGCTGGAGACCGTCCTCACCGCCTGGAACGACCAGATGGCGCTGCTGCCGTGGGGGCTGCACCGGATCCTCGGGTTCTGCGTCTACCTGGGCATCCCGACGTCGCTGCCGACCGACGTCGCGATCGCGGGGGCGGCGGTCGCCGCCGTGGGCGCGGTCCTGCTCGTCGCGCGCCGGCGCGCCCAGGGTGCAGGATGAGGAGGAACCCTCCGCTCTGCTGAAAGGCCTTGCCATGCGACTCGGTGTGCACTTCATGCGTTTCGACTCCGCGGCCCCGGCCGACATGCGGCGCGAGCTGGGTGACGCCGCGTCCTACGCGGACGACGCCGGCGTCGCCTGGGTCTCCGTCATGGACCACTACTGGCAGATGATGCGCGCCGGGTTCCCGAAGTCGGACCCGATGCTCGAGGGTTACACGACGCTCGGCTTCCTGGCCGGTCGCACGGAGAACGTGCAGCTCGGCACGCTCGTCACGGGCGTGACCTACCGCTATCCGGGCCTGCTCGCGAAGATCGTGGCGTCCCTCGACGTCCTGTCGGGCGGCCGGGCGACGTACGGCATCGGCGCCGCCTGGTACGAGGAGGAGCACCGCGCGCTCGGCGTCCCGTACCCGCCGCTCTCCGAGCGGTTCGAGATGCTCGAGGAGGCCGTGCAGATCGCGCGGCAGATGTACGACCCGGAGAACGACGGGCCGTTCGAGGGGAAGCACTTCCAGCTCGCCGAGACGCTGTGCTCGCCGCTGCCCCTCAGCAAGCCGGAGATCATGATCGGCGGGTCGGGCGAGCGCAAGACCCTGCGGCTCGTCGCCCAGTACGCCGACGCGTGCAACCTTTTCGCCGCCACGCCCGACGAGCTGCGGCACAAGCTCGACGTGCTCCACCGGCACTGCGAGGACGTCGGCCGCGACCCCGCGGAGATCCGGGTCACGACGCTCGCCGGGTCGGAGAAGCTCATCGACGGCGACGTCGCTGGATTCGTCGACGACATGCGGCCGTTCGCGGAGCTCGGCGTGGACATGGTGATCCTGCGGCCGCCGGCGACGTCCCTCGCGGCGTGGGTGCGCGACGCGGTGGCGCCGGGCGTGCCGGCCGTCGCCGAGCTCGGCGCGTAGCCGCGGGCACCGCGGGTCAGGAGCGCAGGACCTGCTCGTCCTGCCCGAGCTCGCGGTCCCACAGCACGGCGTCGGCACCCGCGACCGCGGCGACCACGGGTGACGCCTCGGCGCGGTCCTCGGCGACGACGACGATCGCCGAGGTGCCCGGCCGCAGCGCGTCCTCGAGCTCGTCGGCGAGGTGGGTGTCCATGACGTGCTCGAGCAGGACGTCGCCGACCCCCGCGTACGCGGTGCCACGCGAGGTGCCCATCCCCATGCCGATCCCCTGCAGCTAGTCGCGCGCGACGTCGCCGATCCCCCGGCTCTCCCGGACCGCGATGTGCGGGTGCTTCCACCCGTCTCGCCAGGTCACGACGTCGCGGCGCACGGACGACGCGTCGGGCAGGGCTCGCGCGGCGGTCGCCGCACCGTCCTCGCTGAGGTACGTCCAGACCTTCATGCGTCCCACGCGCTTCTCCCGTCGGCGTGTCGGCTTTCAGCCGTCATGCCCTCTTTCGGCGACCTGTCGCCGATACGTGCCCGGGTGAAATATGCCCGGGTCACCAACTAAGCCGCGGAAATCCGCCTTTCCATGCCTTTGCATCGAGTACCTTCCTGCTCAGCGGCTCCCGAACCGGTTCGGTGCGCCGCCTACGACGCCCCGTGCGCGACCCGCACCCCGTCGGAGTCGTGCCCACGCTCCCCTCTGCCGTCGTCCGACGCTGCCCGAAGACGGGTCGTCGCCGACGGCTCGCGTCCCGCACCCGCGGGACCGCACCACCAGCACGCGCAAGGAGAACCACCATGCAGGTCAAGAGCAAGATCGCCGCCGGCCTCGTCGGCACCGGCATCGCCGCCGCACTCGTCATCGCCGCCGGCTCCTCGGCCGACGCCCGCTCGTACATCCACGGCTCGGACATCGCGACCGGCACCGTCACGGGCAAGAACGTCACGGACAGCTCGCTCACGGGCACCGACGTGAAGAACGGCTCCCTCACGACTGCCGACCTGTCCGCCGGCACGGTCGCGGCACTCAAGGGCAAGACGGGCGCGACCGGCAAGACGGGCGCCACGGGCAAGACGGGCGCAACCGGCAAGCCCGGCGCAGACGGCAAGGACGGCGCCCCGGGCGCGACCGGCGCTACCGGCGTCGGCCTGCAGGACGCCGTCTACCGCGTCGAGAACTACAAGAACGGCGGCGGCGGATCCGCGACCGTCGCTTGCGCCGACGATGCCACCGAGTCGCAGAAGTACGTCGCCATCGCCGGTGGCGTCCAGGGCTCCGAGTCGGGCACGACCGAGACGCAGGACGGTTTCCTGGTCTCCTCGTCCTTCCCGGGCCGCATGGACTGGGAGACCGGCAAGCCGAAGCCCGGTCGTCTCGACGGGTGGATCGTGTTCGGCAACTCGCAGCACACCGACACCCTGAAGGTCTGGGCGCTGTGCGTCCCTGTCGCCTCGATCGACGTGCAGCAGGTTGACCTCGACAACTGAGGTCTCGCGACCCGCTGACCGGCGTCAGCCCTTCTGAACGGGCGGTTGCTCCACCACCGACGGGTGGTTGTTCACTCCCTGACGCGCGTCAGGGAGTGAACAACCACCCGTTCGGCACGCCGGGTCCGTCCCGGTGCTCTCAGCTCGTCGCCGGTGCCTGCCACGTCAACGTGTGCAGGAAGTCGTCGGAGGGCCGGCTGACCGTGCCGCGCAGCGGCGGCGTCGCGGTCCGCGCCCACGCGTCGTCGCCGAGGAACGGCGGCACCCCGAACGGCAGGTCGCGCGCCGGGACGGGCGCGTAGTCACCCTCGAGGAACCGCGTGCCGTAGTTCGGCGCCGACGCGCCGGCGGTCCCGTCCGGGTCCGGCGTGACGACGGCTCGCAGCCGGACGACCGCGTCCCGCCACCCGTCGAGCAGCTTCCTCGGGTCGTGCGACGTCGGGTGCGGCACCTTCTCGACGGTGACGCCGTGGGGCACGGTCCACCGGCTGAGCGCCTTCTGCGCCTGCGTCCCGAAGGCGACGACCGCCTCCAGCGCCGGACCGGTCACGAGGTCGAGCAGCGTGTTGCGCCACGCCACGTGCTCCGGGAGGCGCAGGACCGTCCGCTCGGCCTCGGCCGCCTTCGAGGGGAACATCGCGTACGCGGACGCGTTCACGCACACGTACGACGACGTCAGGCCGAGGCGCCGCAGGAACCCCTGGACCCGCTGGCCGGCGTCCCCGACGAGGGTGCGTCCGGCGATCCGCTCGGTCGCCCCGGGGTCGGACGCCAGGCACAGCACCTTCGCGCTGCCGTCCAGACGGCCGCGGTAGAAGACGGGACCCCAGTCGAACCAGAACAGCTCGCGGTGGTCCGCGTAGGACGGGACGGCGGCGAGGTGCGCCGCGACCGCGTCCGGCGGGCCGGGGTCGAACTCGGGCGTGCTCATGACGTGCCTCCTCGGTCGGCGGGCAGGATCTCGGGCGGCGTGCCGGCCGCGTCGAGCAGCCCGGTGCAGAACGTGAGCAGGTCGCGGTTCCCGTCGAGCAGGTCGGCGCGCGTGAGGTCGTACGGGATCCCGGCGACGCCGAGGTCCTCGAGGGGCACGCCGTCGGACGCGCCGGACCGCACCGCCCGCCGCACGGCCACCGTGAACCCGATCCCGGCGGGCAGGTCGGGCAGCGTCACGCCGGTGCCGACGAGGGCGTCCCGCACCTGGGTGTCGGTCCACACGTTGGCCCCGCCCCCGCCGGACGCCTGCCCGACCGTCACGAGCGGCCCCACCCGGTTGTCCACCCAGCCCGCGGCGAACAGGTCGCCGGACGAGTACGTCGTCGCGTCGACGACCGCGACCGCGGGGCCGGGGTACGCCCGGCCGCGATCGCCGCACCACGCGGGGTCGGTGAGCGGGAGCGGTCGGGAGTACGGGTCGCCCGTGGTGACGCTGTCCTGCAGCGACGCGGACCAGGCCTCGAGCTCGAGCCGGTTGAAAGGGCTGAGCGCCATCTGCCGGGTCAGCGGCGTCGCGGCGAGCTCGAACCGGACGGGCTGCACCGGACCGCCCGTCCGTCCGGGGTCCGCGAAGAGTTGGAGGAGACGCTCAGCGGCCCACACGAGACCGCCCGGGTTGGCGCGCAGGTCCACGACGACGCCGCAGGGCGGCAGCAGCCCGAGCAGCCGGGTCACCTCGTCGAGGTAGGCGTCGTCGTCGGCGACGTCGAACGACCAGAGGCGCAGGTACCCGTACCGGTCGTCGAGCGGACGGGCGGCCAGGACGTCGGGGAGCGACGTGTCGAGCCAGGCCCGCCGGGCCGCGTACCGGTCGCGCTTCGCGCGGCGGACGGCGTCGGCGGCCGGGTCGACAGCCAGCTTGAGCGCCTCGCGCGTGCGCGCGCTGACGGCCGTGCCGGCACGTCCGGGAGCGAGGACGCGCCAGTCGAAGCGCGCCTCGCGGACCTCGGTCGACCCGCCCCGCCGACCCGTCCGACGCGGACGGTAACCGAGGTCGACCCACAGCTCGTCGGGCGGCGGCGCGAAGTCGAGCGGGCGCGACGTCAACGACTCGAGCGCCCGTGCCCGCCGGGCGTCGGCGCGTCCGCCGGTCTCGCGGTCGGCGTGCACCTCGACGGCCCGCGCGACGGGCACGGCGTTCCACGTGACGACCTCGACGCCCTCCTCGAACCCGTCCGGAAGTCCGTCGGCGCCGGCGTCCGGGTCGACCTTCGTGACGACGAACGTGGGATCGGCCCACGGCCCGTACGCCTCGACGACGAACGGCAGGACGGCGACGTGCCCCCGCAGCACCGCCGGCCCGCGGTACCGCGTGTGGGCGTCGCGCAGCCCGAGCACGATCCCCGTGACCGCGAGGTGGAACTCCGCGTCGGTGAGGTCCGCAGCGCGGCGGCGCAGCAGCACGAGCGCCTGGACGGGGTCGGTCGCGTAAGCGGCGCGCTTGGCGGGCAGGTGGGCGTACAGGCCCGACAGGACGGTCACGAGGGCGTCGAGCACCTGGAGTCGCTGACCCCCGTCGAGGTGCGTGCCGGTCGTCCCGCCCAACGCGTCGCGCAGGGCGTCACGCAGGAGCCGGCCCGTGCCGGCCCGGTCAGTCGTAGTACACCCCCAGCCCGTCGAGGACGCCGTCGTGGAACCCCCGCCCGTGGACGGACGCGAGCCAGTCGGCGTCGTGCACGAGCGACTGGAGCGGCGGGACGACCACCTGGCCGAGGTCGTGCGGGAGCCCCCCGACCGGGCCTTCGCCCGTGGGCATGTCGAGCGCGAGCAGGAAGGGCTCCGCACCGGGCTCACTGGACGCCGTGCCGGACACTGCGCCGGACGCCTGCGCGCCTGACGCCTGCGCCGCGGTGATCGCGCCCCGCGGGTCGGCGCGCACCGCCTCGAGCCGCGCCACCACGGCGTCCCACGACAGCGGCGTGGTGCCGTCGTCCGGCCGGGTGAGGGACACGCGCATGGCCCGCGACCCCACCGTCACGGGCGTCGGGGTGGGCATGGCGGTCTCGTCGGCGAGCGCCGGCGTCGCGTACCGGGGCACGCCGTCGACGACGACGAGCTGCACGTCGTCCTCGACGGCCCGCAGGATCGTGCGGAACGGGTCGACCCGGGAGGACGACGCGTGGAGCACGACGACGTCCGCGACGGCACCCGCCTGGAGCCTGCCGACCTGGCGTCCCCAGGCGCGTGCGAGGACGTCCCCGGGGTTCGCGGTGACCATGCGGACGAGGTCCTCGTCGGTGAGGTGCCAGCCGAGGTGGTCGGCGACGATCCGCGCGACCTTGAGCTCCCCGAGGACGTGCTTGGTGCCGGACGGGGCCCAGTCGGCGCCGAGACAGACGGTGACCCCGGCGGCGCGCAGCGCGGGGACGTCCGTGGTCTGCCCGTAGAGCCACAGGTTGGAGAAGGGTGACCAGGCGACCGCGCCGGGGTCGTGGGACCAGTCGGCGTACCGGACGGGGTCGACGGCGTTGGCGTGCACGGCGACGAACCGCGACTGGAGGCAGCCGGCCGCGGTCGCGTCGGCGTACTCGCGCGCGACGAGGCTCCCCCGCTGTCCCTCGCCGCAGTGGTAGACGAAGAGCGACCCCGACCGCATGGCGTTGGCGCGCGTCGCGAGCGCGGCGGGGGTCGCGGTGAGCACGGACGCGTAGACCATGTCGCGGTTCCCTGTGCCGAACGACTCGTCGTCGACGTTGCGGACGAGCCACCCGTCCCGCGGACGGTTCATGGGCGGCGACCCCTGGATCGTCGTCGTGCCGCCGACGAGGGCCTTCGTCTCGACGTACGCCAGCAGCTCCTGCGGGGCGGCGGTGATGAACGCGTACGCCGGCCAGGTCGTCGAGGCGGCGTACGTGGCGGCGCGGGGCCACGAGTCGTGGTGCGCGAAGGGGACCTTCTGCGCCGGCTCGGTCCACAGCGGCAGGGTGTCGTAGGCGAGGTGGTTGTGCAGGTCGACGAGCCCGGGCACCACGAGGGAGCTCCCGACGTCGACGACCTGGGCGTCGTGCGCTCCGGCCGGGCGGGCGCGTCGACCCCGGGTGACGGCCGCGACGGTCCCGTCGCCATCGATCCACACCGTGCCGACGAAGGCTCCGCTGCTGCCGGCGCGCACGGGCGCGGTGTCGGCGGCGAGCGGGACGACTCGTCCTCGGATCCCCCACATGCGGCCACGCTCCTTCCGGAGGCGTCCGACGTCCGTGCGGACGGGGGCGCTACGAGGAGGGAGGACGCAGACGGCGGGTTCGTGACCGGTGCCGCGGTCGGGTCGCGGTCGAGGTCGCGGGCGCGGTCGCCTCAGTCCGGCGGGGACAGCATCTTCCGGAGCTGTGCCGCGACGTCGGGGTCCTGCACCTGCGACCTGACGAAGTCGAGCACCCCCGTCGCGAGCGTGCGCACGGGCACGTTGCTGCGGTTCGAGGCGTCGCGCAGCAGCGCGAAGGCCTCGTCCTCGTCGAGGTCCAGGACGGTGATGATCACGCCCTTGGCCTGCTCGATCGCCGCGCGGCTCTCCGCGGCCGTGCGGATCGACGCCGCGGCCTCACGCATCCCGGCCCGGCGGTGGCTGTCGGTCAGGTCGATGAAGTAGCCGACGAGCTCCGTGACCTGGCCGTCCTGCGCGCGGCGCCCCTGGCCGACGACCCCGAGCACACGGGTCTCGCCGTCTCCGCCGATGACGCGGTGGACGCTGCTGAAGGGCAGACCGGTTCGTGCCGCCTCCTGCCAGGTGCGGTCGACGCGCTCGCGGTCGTCGGGGTGCTTGTGCGCGAGCATCAACGCCGTGCTCGGGGCGACGTCGCCGCGCTCGAACCCGTGCATGGCGTAGATCTCGTCGGACCACCACCACTGCCCGGTGGCGAGGTCGACCCGGTAGCGCCCGACGGCCTGCGCCTGCCCCGCGGCGAGCGAGCTGACGACGTCCTGCAGGTCGAGGCGTGCGGAGGTGTCGGCATCCGTCATGGCAGTCCGTCCGTGGTGCTGAAGGGTCGCCACTCGACCCAGGACCAGGGTAACGGCGCGGCAGGGACGGTCCTACGCATCCGTCGACCGACCGAGCACGCCGTCGAGGCGTTGTTCGAGGCCGTCCCGGGCTGGCACGGCCGCACCGACCACCTGTTCGGCGAGTGCGCGCAGCCGGCGCTGACCCCGCTGGGACGCGGCGCGCAGCGCGTCGAAGGCCTCGTCCTCGTCGTAGCCGTAGACGGCAGCGAGCACCCCCTTCGCCTGGTCGACGACCGAGCGAGAGCTCAGCGCGTCGGCGAGCTGGGTGTTGACGCCCCGTCGCACGGACTCGACGAAGGCATCGCCCAGCAGGACGAAGCGGCCCACGAGCGCGTCACCGTGATGTTCCACGTGAAACAGGACGACCTGCTCGACGCCGTCGAACCCGACGACGCGGACGATCCGCGCGTCCCCGTCGGGGGCCTCCCGAGCATCTGCGGCCGCCGGGGCAGGATGCAGCGCCGCCCGGACGGCGGGGCGGTCGTGCGGGGCGACGTGCGCGAGGAGTGCGTCCTCCGCGGGCACGACGTCCCCGGGCTCGAGACCGAGCAGCGCGAACACGCCGGCGGTCCACGTCCAGGTGCCGTCGGGGTCGCGGCGGCACGTCCCCACGGGCAGGGGGACGGTCCACGGCAGGTAGTCGGGTGTCATCCGGTGGCCTCGGAGCCGACGTCGTCGGCGGGTCCTCGCCTCCGAGCGGGTTGCTGCTTAACCCGCGGGGCGTCCCGAGCATCGCTCGATCGGACATATCGTAACCTGGCGTCGACCGATGCCGGAGCGGCCCCCGGCGCCACCCAGGCGTCCCCGCGCAGGTCACGCACCGGATCCGGTGCCCGGGCGCACCGCCCCCACGGTCCCGCCCTCGCTCAGGCACCGGTGCGGCGGGCCCGACGCACCACGGCACGCCCGGTTTCAGTACCCTTCTGCCCATGAGCAGCCAGGACGACGACGCCGCACGCGAGGCGGGCGAGAACGAGGTCGCGCTCGCGGTCGGCGACGTGCAGGACGCCGGCCGGTTCCGGCTCGACCTCACGACAGGCCGCTGGTGGTGGTCCGACGAGATCTACGCCATGCACGGGTTCGAGCGCGGCGAGGTGGTCCCCAGCACGGAGGTGCTGATCGCCCACAAGCACCCGGACGACCGGACGCAGGTGGACCACGTGCTGCGCGGGGCGCAGCAGTCGGGCGAGCCGTTCAGCGCGGTGCACCGCATCATCGACGCGGACGACAGGACCCGGACGATCGCGATCGTCGGGCAGGGGCTGCGCGACGAGTCGGGCGAGGTCACCCGCATCACGGGCTACTTCATCGATCTCACGGGCGCCCAGAGCCGCAGCACGCAGGAGCAGGCGACCGCGGCGATCGAGGCCGCTGCGGCGAGCCGCGGGTCGATCGAGCAGGCGAAGGGCATCGTGATGGCCGTGCTGGGCGGCGACGCCGACGCGGCGTTCGAGGTGCTGCGCGAGGCGTCGAACGCACGCAACCAGCGGCTGCGGGCCGTCGCCGCCGAGCTCGTGTCGGACGTCGCCCAGCGTGCCCCCGACGCCGGGGCGCTGACCGTCGAGGAGCTCGTCCAGGTGCTGGGGTCCGCCGCCGACCGACCGGGGCCCGCCGACCGCTCCTGACCTGCGACGACGGCGCCCACCGCGCGGCTCGTCGGCCGCGCGCCGACCATGGAGTGCGTGACACCTTCCCCTGCGCAGCTCGTCCTGGTGCGCCACGGCGAGACCGCCTGGACCCTCTCGGGGCAGCACACCGGCACCACCGACCTCCCGCTCACCGCCGCCGGCGAGGACCAGGCGCGGGCCGTCGGCAGGCGGCTCGAGGACCAGGCGGAGAAGGGCCAGACGTTCGCCACCGTCCTGACGAGCCCCCGCGCGCGGGCACGCCGGACCGCGTCGCTCGCCGGCTTCCCCGACGCGCTGGTCGTGCCGGACCTCGTCGAGTGGGACTACGGCCCCGTCGAGGGTCGGACGAGCGACGAGGTGAGCGACGAGCTCGGGCACGACTGGGACATCTTCCGGGAGGGCGTCCAGGTGGTCAGCACCGACAACGCCGTCGTCGAGAACCCCACACCCGGTGAGACGCTCGACGAGGTGGCCGCCCGCGCCAGGCGCGTGATCGCGTCCGTGCAGGCGACGCTCGCCGGCGGCGAGAGCGTGATCGTGTTCGCGCACGGGCACCTGCTGCGCGTGCTCTGCGCGGTCTGGCTCGGTCTGCCGCCCACGTCGGGCGAGCTCTTCGAGCTCGACACCGCGGCGACCTGCCTGCTGGGCTCCACGCACGACCGCCGGTCTGTGCAGGCCTGGAACCTCCCCCCTGCATGACGGCGCCCGACGCCCGCCCGACCGTCGCCTGGTTCCGCCGCGACCTGCGGCTCGCGGACAACCCCGCGCTCGTCGCCGCGGTCGAGGAAGCCCGGGAGGCGCGCGGCGGCGTGGTCCCGCTGTTCATCCTCGACCCGCGGCTCGAACGGGCCTCGGGGGCACCCCGTGCCGCCCACCTCGCCCGGAGCGTCGCAGCGCTGTCCGAAGCGACCGGTGGCCGGCTCGTCGTGCGCCGCGGCGCCCCGCAGGACGTCCTGGCCGGTGTCGTCCGGGACGTGGGCGCGACGTCCGTGCACGTCGCCGCGTCGTTCGAGCCGTTCGGCGCACGGCGCGACGCGGCGGTCGAGGCGGCGCTGGCGGAGACCGGCGCGCGCCTGGTCCGGACGGGCTCGCCGTACGCCGTCGCGCCAGGTCGCGTGCTCAACCGTGCGGGCGAGCCGTTCCAGGTGTTCACCCCGTTCCGGGACGCGTGGCTCGCGCACGGCTGGCGAGCGCCCGTCGCCCGACCCCGCGAGATCCCCTGGGCGGACGTCCCGCCCGACCGGACGCGCGACGGTCTTCCCGAGGTGCCCGTCACCGATGCCGACCTGCCCGCCGCGGGCGAGCGCGCGGCGCGCGACCGGTGGCACCGGTTCCTGCGCGAGCACCTGCGCGGCTACGCGGCCGAGCGCGAGCGCCCGGACCGGCCCGGGACGTCCCGGGCGTCCGTCGCGCTCAAGTGGGGCGAGCTGCACCCCCGCACCCTGCTCGCCGACCTGCACGCCGCCGTCACGGACGACCGGACGCTCGCCGACGACGCCGTCCGGTTCCGCACCGAGCTCGCGTGGCGCGAGTTCCACGCGGACGTCCTGCACCACCACCCTGGCGCGGCGTCGCGGTCGCTGCGCCAGATCCTTCCCGAGGACGCCTGGGCCACGGGCGCGGCCGAGCGCGACGCCCTCGCCGCCTGGACGGCGGGGCGGACGGGGTACCCGCTCGTCGACGCCGGCATGCGCCAGCTGCTCGGCGAGGGCTGGGTGCACAACCGGGTGCGGATGGTCGTCGCGTCGTTCCTCGTCAAGGACCTGCACGTCCGTTGGCAGCGCGGCGCCGAGCACTTCATGGCGCACCTCGTCGACGGCGACGTCCCGCAGAACCAGCTCAACTGGCAGTGGGTCGCCGGCACCGGACGCGACGCCGCGCCGTACTTCCGCATCTTCAACCCGGTGAAGCAGGGCAAGGACTTCGATCCCGACGGCGACTACGTCCGCCGCTGGGTGCCCGAGCTCCGGGGCATCCCGGGCACAGCGGTGCACGAGCCGTGGCTGGTCGGCGACGCGCTCCCGGGCGGATACCCGGAGCGCGTCGTCGACCACGCCGTCGAGCGCAAGGTCGCCCTGGACGACTTCGCGCGGGGACGCGCCTCCTGACGGTTACGCGACGCCCAGGTACGCGGCCTTCACCGCGGGGTCGGCCAGCAGGTCCTTGCCCGGACCCGTCGTGGTCACCTCGCCCGTCTCGAGGATGTAGGCGCGGTCGGAGCGCGACAGCGCCTGCTGCGCGTTCTGCTCGACGAGCAGGATCGTGGTGCCCTGCGCGTTGATCTCGCTGATGATCCGGAAGATCTGCTGGATCACCATGGGCGCGAGGCCCATCGACGGCTCGTCGAGCAGCAGCAGCTTGGGCCGGGCCATGAGCGCGCGCCCGATGGCGAGCATCTGCTGCTCGCCGCCCGACATGGTGCCGCCGACCTGCGTCTTGCGCTCCGCGAGCCGGGGGAACAGCTCGAACACCCGGTCGACGGTCTCGTCGTGCTCGGCCTTGCTGGCGAAGGTGCGCGCGTAGGCGCCCATCTCCAGGTTCTCCATGACGGTCATGCCGGGGAACACCCCGCGACCCTCGGGCGCCTGGACGACCCCGGCGAGCACGCGCTTGTGCGCCGGCATGCGGGTGATGTCCTGGCCGTCGAACCGGACGGTGCCGGTCGACAGCGGACGGATGCCGGAGATGGCGCGCATGGTGGTGGTCTTTCCCGCGCCGTTCGCCCCGATGAGGGTGACGAGCTCGCCCTCCTCGACGGCGAGCGAGACCCCGCGCACCGCCTCGATGCGCCCGTACGCGACGGAGACGTTGTCGAGCTCAAGCAGTGGCATCGTCGGGGACCCCCAGATAGGCAGCGATGACGGCGGGGTTCTGAGCGATCTCCTGCGGGAGACCCTCGGCGATCTTGCGCCCGAACTCCAGGACGACGATCCGGTCGGTCACACCCATGACCAGGCGCATGTCGTGCTCGATGAGCAGCACGGTGAACCCGTCGTCGCGGATCTTGCGGATGAGGTCCTGCAGCTGTTCCTTCTCGGCCGGGTTGAAGCCGGCCGCCGGCTCGTCGAGGCACAGGAGCTTCGGCTCGGTCGCGAGCGCCCGCGCGATCTCCAGGCGCCGCTGGTCGCCGTACGGGAGGTTGCGCGCCTGGTGCGTGGCCCGCGACCCGATCCCCACGAACTCCAGCAGCGCCATCCCGCGGTCGATCGCGTCCTTCTCCTCACGACGGTGCCGCGGGAGCCGCAGGATCGCTCCCGGGACCGACGTGCGGTGCCGGGCGTCCGTCCCGACGACGACGTTCTCCAGCGCCGTCATGTCGGAGAACAGGCGGATGTTCTGGAACGTGCGGGCGATGCCGCGGCGCGTGATCTCGTTCCGCTTGATGCTCCCGAGCGCGCGCCCGTCGAACTCCACGCTGCCCGACGACGGCCGGTACACGCCCGTCATCGCGTTGAACGCCGTCGTCTTGCCGGCGCCGTTCGGTCCGATGAGCCCGAGGATCTCACCCCGGTTGATCGTGAACGACACGTCGTCGAGGGCGGTCAGGCCCCCGAACTGCATCGTCACACTTTTCATCTCGAGCAACGGGGCGCCGACCTCGGCCCGGATCTCCCGGTCCGCGGCGACGATCTCCGCGACCGTCCCCGCGTCGGCGAGGTCCGGGTTGACCGACGCCAGGTCGACGTCGACCTCGATCACCTCGCCGTCGGGCAGGTCCTGCTCCCTGGAGTCCTCGGACGTGCTGATCGAACCGTCCGGCGACAGGAACTGCTCGTTGCTCTCCGCGCCCGCGCGCAGCGAGTCGGGGCTGTTGGGCTCGCTCATCGGTCTCCTCCGTCCTTCGTCCCTGCTCCCGGTACGTCGCTGGAGGCGTCCGCGGGGCCGTCCGCCAGGACGGCTGCGGCTGACGTGGCCCGGTCGCCGCCGAGCGCTGCCCGACGTGCCGCCTGGTAGAGGCCACGCGAGTACGCGAGCAGCTTCTGCCGCGCAGGAAACAGGCCCTGTGGCCGGAAGATCATCAGGACGATCAGCGCGATGCCGAAGAACAGGTACTTGTAACCGGCGATGTCGTTCCCGTCGATCGGGATGCCGAACAGGCTCGTGCGTCCCTGGAAGAAGTTCGGCAGGTACACGATGATGAACGCCCCGAGGATCACCCCGAGCTTGTTCCCCTGGCCGCCGAGCACGACGGCGCACAGGAAGAACATCGAGTTGATCACGTTGAAGTTGGTCGGCACGACGAACTGCACCTGGCCGGCGTAGAGCGCCCCGGAGAGCCCGCCGATCGCGGCACCGATCATGAACGCCCACAGCTTGAACTTGAACGTCGGGACGCCCATGATCTCGGCCGCGTCCTCGTCCTCACGGATCGCGATCCACGCGCGCCCGACCCGAGACCGCTCGAGGTTCCCGACGACGAGCAGCACGATCACGATGAGCACGATCGAGAGCCAGAACCACCACAGGCCGGAGTTCCACGGCGCGTCCGAGTTGCCGGCCGAGAAGACGCCGTCCGGGTTCTTGTCGGTGCCGCCGAAGTACGGGAACGCGACACCCTGGAGGCCTCGGCCGCCCTGCGTGATCGTCGTGAGGTTGTCGGCGAGCAGTCGCACGATCTCACCGAAGCCCAGCGTGACGATCGCGAGATAGTCGCCACGCAGCCGCAGCGTCGGCGAGCCCAGGATCAGGCCGGATATCGCCGTGATCGCGATGGCGATCGGCACGCAGAACAGCCACGCCCAACGCTGTGAGAGCCACTGGTCGGTGAGGTTCCACGGGCTGTCGGGACTCGTCAGCAGGGCGACGGTGTAGGCGCCGATCGCATAGAAGCCGACGTACCCGAGATCCAGCAGGCCGGCTGAGCCCACGACGACGTTCAGGCCGATCGCGACGAGCGCGATCATGCCGAACTGCGCCATGACACCCCCGAAGTCGGTGCCCACGGTCGTGAGCACCGGGATGCGGAGCACCGGCAGGAACGCGATGAAGACGATGAAGGGGACGCCGATGAGCCACTGCGTGGGCCGCGCCTGCGCGTCCCACCAGAGCCGGAGGCGGTCGCCCGTCCCGGAGTACGGCCGGTTCTTGCCGGCGGGCACGGATGCGGTCGTGGTCGTCATGCGCGGGCCCTCCCGAGCGACTCGCCGAGGATGCCGGTCGGCCGGACCAGGAGCACCAGCACGAGGACGACGAACGCCACGACGTCCCGCCACTGCGGTCCGAAGTACGCCTGGCCGTAGAGCTCCATCACACCGAGCAGCAGGCCGCCGAGCAGCGCGCCGCGCAGGTTGCCGATGCCGCCCAGCACCGCGGCGGCGAAGGCCTTGATCCCGAGGATGAACCCGCCGGAGTAGATCACCGCGTTGGGGATCTTCAGCGTGTAGAGCGTCGCGGCCGCCCCCGCGAGCAGGCCGCCGACCAAGAACGTGAGCATGATGATCCGTTCACGGGAGACACCCATGAGCGTGGCCGTGACCGGGTCCTGCGCGACCGCGCGGATGCCGCGCCCGAACTTGGTCGCGTTCACGAACCGGTCCACCGCGAACGCCAGCACCAGGGCCGCGACGACGATCACGAGGTCGACGTTCGTGACGTCCGCTCCGAAGAACGTGAAGACCGTGGTCTCCTGGACGAGCCGGATGGGCTGTTGCGCGTTGAGACCACCGAACTTGTGGTCGGTCAGCAACGGGAGCACGAAGTGCACGAACTCCTGGAGGACGAACGACGCGCCGATGGCAGTGATGAGGAACGTCAGCGACGGGGCCCCGCGCTTGCGCAGCGGGCGGTAGGCGACCCGTTCGAGCCCGACGGCCGCGCCGCCCGAGACGAGCATGCCGCCGAGCATCGCGATCCCGATGTACATCACGGTGAGGGCGATGCCCTCGTCGTACGCGTTACCGCGGGGGAGGAAGCCCATGCCCCACAGGACGGCGTACTGCCCGAACATCCCGAGCATGAAGATCTCGGAGTGGGCGAAGTTGATGAGCCGCAGGACGCCGTAGACCAGCGTGTACCCGACGGCGACCAGCGCGTAGATCGCGCCGTACGACAATCCCTCGACGGTGAGGGCCCAGAAGTTGGAGAACAAGCGGTGGCTGTCGAAGTCGATGACGTCCGTGGCGATCGCGGCGTGCACCGAGCCGACGGCCTCGTGGAGGAGGACGGCGCTCATGGAGCTCCTTGCGTGCGGGGCTGATCCAGGTCACGGCGAGGTGGCCGGTCACCCGTGCGGGCGACCGGCCACCGGCAGTGCTACTTCACCTGGTAGACCCACGTCGTGGTCGAGGCGAGCTCGCCGCTCGAGTCCCACTTGTAGTGCTTGGCCACGCCCTGGCCGTCGTAGCCCGCGAAGAACTTGACCATGTCTGCCCGGTCGGTCACGCCCGAGTCGATCGCCTTGAGCATGATCGTGACCAGGTCGTAGGCCTCGACCGAGTACACGCCCGGCGCCTTGCCGGCAGACGCCTGGTACTTGGTCGCGAAGTCCGACGGCGCCGGACCGCAGGGGCACGTCAGGTAGGCGTCCTTCGACGCGTCACCGGCCTGCTTCACGAACTCGGGGTCGTTGGTCCCGTCGTCCGAGATGAAGGGGAGCGTCACCCCGCTGGACCGAAGCTGCGACACGAAGGGCGCGGCCTCCTGGTAGTAGCCCGCGTAGTAGACCGCGTCGGCCTGCGCCGACTTGACGATCTGGACCGTGGCCGAGAAGTCGGTGTCGCCCTGCTTGACGCTCGCTGCGCAGTCCTTGTCGGCGGCCGAGCCGAGGGTCTTCGTGACGACGTCGGCGAGCCCGACGCTGTAGTCCTGGTTGTCGGCGACGACGCAGACCTTCTTGTAGCCGAGCGTGTCGGTCATGTACTTGGCGATCGCGGCGCCCTGCGAGTTGTCGTTGCCGAGGCCGCGGAAGAAGTTGGACCACCCGTTCGTCGTGAGTCCGGGGTTGGTGGCCGACGCGGTCGCGGACAGGAGGCCCGCCTGCTTGAAGATGCCGCCGGTGGCCTTCGTCTCGCCCGAGAACGCCGGGCCGAGGAGCCCGAGGACGGTCTTGTCGGAGACGATCGTCGGCGCGACCTGGGTCGCCTTCTGCGGGTCGCCCTCGGTGTCGAACTTCTTCAGGGTGACCTGGCAGTCCGCGTTCGCCTTGTTGTGCTCGTCGACGGCGAGCTTGGCGCCGTTGTAGATGTTGAGGCCCAGGGCGGCGTTCCCCCCCGTCAGGGCGCCCGCCATCGCGAGGCTGACGTCTGAGCACTTCGCCGAGCCGTCTCCGGCGGGATCGGCAGCACCGGACGCGTCGCTCGCCGCGACCTCCTTGCCGGTGTTGTCGATCTGCACGAGCGGCTGGATCGACAGGGCGCTCGAGCCGCCCGTGCTGCCGCCCGTCGCCCCGCCGCCTCCGCCGCCGGAGTCGTCCTTCGACGAGCAGCCGGCGACCACAAGGGTCGATGCGAGTGCCGCCGCGACGGCGACGGTCGTCAAGCTACGACGCATGTCTCGTACCTCCACAGTTCCTGGCTGCGGCGGGTCACGCCTCCCCCGAGGACGGACGCACGCCGCGTCACCGCCGACGGCGTCGGCAGTGACCGGAAAACTACGCCCCGACACCCCCCGAGTCGCGGTGAACCGGAAACTTGTGTCGAAATCTTGACTGACTGGTAACTCTCGGGAAATGCTTCGCGCCCGCGTCGACACCGCTAGGCTCGCGCCACGCGGTCCCCGGGGGCTTGCACCACCAGGGGGAACACGTGCCGAGCCTGCCCAGAACCAGGTCCGTCCGCCGTGCGCAGGTGTGCACCGCGCCGCCGCGCTGGCACTGACCACCGCGCTGGGGCTGACCGCCTGCACCGGCGGATCGCACGCCGTCCCGGGCCGGGCCACGGCGCAGGCGCCGGGCGCTCCACCGACGCCGACGGGGTGCGGGTCGGGCGACACGGCTGTCGAGGCCGGCTGGGACCTGTCGACGCTGCCGGCTCGCGCGCCGCGGGCGGCGGCCTCGTCGCGGCGGGCCTCGACACCGACCACCCGACGGTCGAGGAGACCCGCGCTCGGTACTCGGTCCCTGCGGGGACCGAGGCGGCCCTCTACCGGGGTGCCCTCGTGACGCGCGGGACGTGGACCATGGACCGGTCGTCGACGGCAGCGTGAGCGCGGGGTCCGGCACCTGGCAGAGCTACGTCGAGGTCGGGACCAGCACGGCGCGCTGCCGCGTGGACGGCAGCGACGTCGGCGCGCGTGACGAGAAGGCATCCCTGAGTCGACAAGCCTGCGACCAGGTGGCGGCGAATTGACGACTTCATCCACAAACCCGTGGGAACTCTGGGCGTGACGCGCATCCTCCGGTACCCTTGTAGGTGCGTGCTTGCTTGTCTGCTTCACAGGAGTCGACGACGAACACCGTGCATGCGTCCCCGAAGGCCGGGGGCGTGTACCCGACTCCCCTGAAGGAGATTGCTATGGCTACCGGAATCGTGAAGTGGTTCAACGCTGAGAAGGGCTACGGCTTCATCGCCCCCGAGGACGGCTCTGCTGACGTCTTCGCCCACTACTCGGCCATCCAGTCGAACGGCTACCGTTCGCTCGAGGAGAACCAGCGCGTCGAGTTCGACGTGACGCAGGGCCCGAAGGGCCCGCAGGCGGAGAACATCCGCCCCGTCTGATCCGACCTGCAGCTCCTCGTGAGCAGCTGATCGACCAGGCGAGAGCCCGGCACCGTCATGGTGCCGGGCTCTTGTGCGTCCGGGCTCTTGTGCGTCCGGGCTCTTGTGCGTCCGGGTTCTTGTGCGTCCAGGTTCTTGTGCGTCCAGGGTGAGCAACCGCGTGCCGACCAGGCGCTCACCCTGCGCCGACCAGGGCCCTGTCCACCGGAAACCGGGTCAGAGCGTGGACAACCACCTGTTCGGCGGGGCGGGCGGAAGAGTGCGGCTCAGAGGACGGACGCCAGGAAGTCCTTCGTACGCGCCTCCTGCGGGTTGCCCAGCACCTCGGCGGGGCTGCCCTGCTCGACCACGACGCCGTCGGCCATGAAGACGACCTGATCGGCCACCTCGCGCGCGAACCCGATCTCGTGCGTCACGACGATCATCGTCATGCCGGACGCCGCCAGGTCGCGCATGACGCCCAGCACCTCGCCGACGAGCTCGGGGTCGAGCGCGGACGTCGGCTCGTCGAACAGCATGAGCTCGGGGTCCATGGCGAGGGCGCGCGCGATCGCGACGCGCTGCTGCTGACCGCCCGACAGCTGGGAGGGGTAGTGGTCAGAACGGTCGGCGAGGCCCACCCGCTGCAAGAGCTCTTCGGCGCGGGCCGTGGCGTCCCGCTTCGAGCGCTTGAGGACCTGGACCTGCGCCTCGACGACGTTGTCGAGCGCGGTCATGTGGGGGAACAGGTTGAACCGCTGGAACACCATGCCGATGCGGGACCGCTGGCGCGCGATGTCCTTGTCGGTGCGCCGGAACAGCGCCGGCGCACCACGCCGGACACCCTCGCGGTAGCCCATGAGCTCCCCGCCGACGCGGATGCGGCCCGCGGTGAGGTCTTCGAGCTCGTTGATGCAGCGCAGGACGGTGGACTTGCCCGACCCGGACGGTCCCAGCACGACGCACACCGACCCGGTGGGCACGACGAGGTCGACGCCGCGCAGCACGTGCAGGTGCCCGAACTCCTTGTGGAGGTCGGTGATCTCGACCATCGGCGTGTCGTCGGTCATGCCGTGCCTCCCGGGGTGGTGCCGCCCTGCGGTCGGCCCATGTCGTCGAACGTGGGGGCCTCGGGTGTGGTGCCGGCCGCGTTGATCGCCGCCTGCTTGCCGCCCGGCTTCGCGTTCTTGCCGTGCGCGTCGAACCCGCGCCCGTAGTACCGCTCGACGTAGAACTGCCCGACCATGAGGATGCTCGTGATCGCGAGGTACCAGATGGCCGCGACGACGAGCAGCGGGATCGGCTGGAAGATGCGCGTCCCGACCGCGGAGGTCGCGTAGTTGAGGTCGAGCGTGAACGGCACGGCGAGCACCAGCGACGTGGTCTTGAGCATCGAGATGGTCTCGTTGCCCGTCGGCGGCACGATGACCCGCATCGCCTGCGGGAGCACGATGCGACGCAGGATCACGCTGCCCTTCATGCCCAGCGCCCGCGCCGCCTCGTCCTGCCCGGCGTCGACCGACTGGAGCCCTGCACGCACGATCTCCGCGAGGTAGGCGGCCTCGTTGAGCGCGAGCCCGAGGATCGCCGCGCGGGACGCCGTGACGAGGTCCGTCGTCGTGAAGCTGACCCACTCGGGCCCGAACGGGACCCCGAGCGAGATCTTCGGGTAGAGCACCGAGAGCAGGCCCCAGAACACGAGCTGGGTGTAGACCGGGGTCCCGCGGAACACCCAGATGTACACCCAGCTCACGGACCGCATGACCGGGTTGTCCGACCGCCGCATGATCGCGAGCAGGATCGCGAGGACGATCGCGATGACCATCGACGCGACGGTGAGCCACAGCGTCCAGCCGACGCCCCGGACCACCTGCTCGTTGAACAGGTACTTCCAGACCGTCGGCCACTGGAACTTGTCGTTCGTGACGAGCCCGTGCACGGCCATCGCGGCCAGCACGAGCACGATCACCGCCGACACCCAGCGGCCGGGGTGCCGGACGGGGACCGCGTGGATGCGGCCGGGGACCTGGTCGTGGTCGCTCATGCGGTGTCACCCATGGGGGTCAGTCTGCTCTCGGTGAGGGCTCGTGGCAGCCGGATGCTCGGTCAGACGGTACGCAGGGTCACTCGGCGACGGCGGGGTTGACGTCAGCCGACTGGACCGCGCCGACCTCGTTGCCCCAGGCCGTGAGGATCTTGACGTAGTCGCCGTCGTCGATGAGCTTCTGCACGGTCTTCTGGATCACCGTGGTGAGTGCCTGGTCGTCCTTCGAGACGACGATTCCCTGCGGCGCGGTCGCGATGACGTCGCCGGCCTGCTCGAGCTGGCCACCGGTCTGGCTGATCGCGTACGCGATGATCGGCGAGTCGGCGTACATGACGTCGGCCTTGCCGCCCACGAGGTTCGTGGTCACGTCGGCCTGCGACTTGTACTTCAGCGCGTCGATCGCGGGCTTGCCGGCATCGGTGCACTTCTTGGACAGGTCGCCCAGCTCGTCGTCCTCGACGGTGCCGGTCTGGACGCCGACGGTCTTGCCGCACAGGTCCGTCGTGTCGATGTTCTTCGGGTTGCCCTTCGCGACCGCGAACGCCTCGCCGGCCTGGAAGTACTGGACCATGTTGACCTGCTTCTCACGGTCCGGGTTGATCGTGAACGACGAGATGCCGATGTCGTAGCGCGACCCGATGGACGGGATGATGCTGTCGAACGATGCGGTCTGGACGTCGACCTTCAGGCCGAGGGTCGCGGCGATCGCCTTCGCGATGTCGACGTCGTAGCCGACCGCGGTCTTGCCGTCGTCGCCGATGTACTCGGCGGGCGCGTACGTGGTGTCGGACCCGACGGTCAGGGTGCCCTTGCTCTTGATGGCGTCCGGCACGGCCGCCGCCAGCGTGTCGTCCTTCGCGACGGTCGACGGGTCGAACTTCGCGGCGGACGTCGAGCCGCCGGTCGAGCCGGAGTCGGAGTCGTCCGAGCAGCCGGCGACCAGGGCGGTCACGGCGAGGGTGGCGGCCAGCGCGGCGCCGAGGGTGCGAGTACGTCGCATGGGTCTCTCCTGAGGTCCGTCCACCGCGGAGGGGGCAGTGGTTGCGGCAAGTTACCGCGCTGATGTTACGCGGCGGTATCCGGCCGTCCCGCACCGGTCCGCGAGTCAGGACGTCGCGAGGTCCGCCAGGGGGACGTCCTGCGCGGCCGCGGAGACCCGCACGCCGCCGTCGTCGCCCGTGACGACGGTCGCACCGGTGAGCCGCACGCCGTCGGGCAGGTCGAGGGGCACGGAGATGCCCGACACCTGGTCACGCACCACGGACGGCAGCCGTGAGGTGCCGACGTTCAGACCCCCGACCTTCAGCCCGGTGATGTCGACCGTCAGTCGGTCGCCCGAGACCTTCGGCTCGACGATCACCGCCGCGTCGACCCCGAGCACCGTGACGTGCGCGGCCAGCCCGTCGTCCTCGGCGCTCAACGTCACCGGCGTGGAGACCTTCTGGTCGACCTGCTCCTGCAGCGTCGCGAGCGGGACGAGGACGTCCACCGTGGCGTCCTGGACGACGTTCGGGGACGTCGTCGCGACGTCGTGGCCCACCGCGTGCACGTCACGCACCCCGACCCCGCCGAACTGCGCCGACGCGGCGTCGAGGGTGACCTCGTCGAGCGTGCCGCGCGCCAGCTGGGTCAGGTACGGGAACCCGCCGACCGTGACGTCGACGCCCGTCCCGTGCGCCTGCTCGGCCACCTGCTTCTCGAGCCGGGACTCGGTGGCGTGCGCGGCGACACGGTCGACGACGACCGCCGCGACCGCCACCACGGCGAGGACGACGACGAGGACCACGAGGTTCCGGGCGAGGCGCACGCCCGTACCGTACGCGGTCGCCCTGGACGTCCGCCGGGGACACGATGGGGACGTGCCCGACCCGACCGACGCCGCCGACGACGCAGCCGCGGTGGTCGCCGCCGCAGCCGGCGCGGACGACCTCGACGCGCTCGGCCACGCCGTCGTCACGTGCCGGGCGTGCCCGCGGCTCGTCGCGTGGCGCGAGCAGGTCGGGCGCGAGCGGCGCGCCGCGTTCGCGGACGAGGAGTACTGGGCGCGACCCGTGCCGAGCTTCGGGGACCCCGACGCGCGGGTGCTGCTCGTCGGGCTCGCGCCCGCTGCGCACGGCGGCAACCGGACCGGCCGGATGTTCACGGGCGACCGGTCCGGGGACTTCCTCGTCGCGGCGCTGCACCGGACCGGGTTCGCGAACCAGGGGACGTCGGTCGCGCGCGACGACGGCCTCGTCCTCACGGGTCTGCGGATGGCGGCACCCGTGCACTGCGTGCCGCCCGAGAACAAGCCGACGCCCGCGGAGCGCGTCACGTGCGCGCCGTACCTGGCGCGGGAGCTCGAGCTCGTGCGGCCGCGCGTCGTCGTGACGCTCGGCGCGTTCGGGTGGGGTGCGGTGCTCGACGTCCTGACGGGGGCCGGGTGGGACGTGCCGCGACCCCGGCCGCGGTTCGCGCACGGCGCCGAGGTGACGATCGGGTCGCTCGTCCTGCTGGGCTGCTACCACCCGAGCCCGCACAACACGTTCACCGGGCGTCTCACCCCGGACGGTGTGGACGCGCTGCTGCTCCGGGCCCGCGCGCTGGCGTCGGGCGCTGCGCCTGCTCCGTCCGTCACACCGCGCCCGTCCTGAGCGCGCTCCTGGGAGATCGCTGCCACGATGGGCAGAGGTCGGGGCAGAAGGGCAGAGATGTCCAGGTTCGGGAGGCGCGATGACGCAGGGTCCGGTGGATGGTCCGGCGGACGGGCCCTCTGTGGGGACGGTCGCGGAGGCCGGACGCCGTGTGGCGCTCGTGCCGGACGTCGTCGCCCGCCTCGTCGCCGAGGGCTGGGAGGTCCGCGTCGAGCGCGGCGCGGGCGCGGGTGCCGACGCCGACGACGCCGCCTACGAGAAGGCCGGGGCAGCGCTCGTCGACCGGTCCACCGCGCTGGGTTCCGACGTCGTCGCGCTCGTCCGGCCGCCGGACCCCGAGGTGGTGGCGGCGCTACGGCCCGGGGCCGTGGTCGTCGGGCTGCTCGGGCTCGCCACCGCGCCCGCGAGCGCCGAGGCCCTCGCGGCCCGGGACGTGACGGCCCTGGACCTCGCCCGGCTCCCCCGCACCCTGTCCCGGGCGCAGACGATGGACGCGCTGACGTCGCAGGCGTCGGTGGCGGGCTACCGGGCCGCGGTGCTCGCGGCGGCGACGTTCGCGCGCTTCTTCCCGATGATGATCACGGCCGCCGGGACGGCGAAGCCCGCGCAGGTGATCGTCCTCGGCACCGGCGTCGCGGGCCTGCAGGCCATCGGGACGGCGCGTCGTCTGGGCGCACAGGTCACCGGGTACGACATCCGGCCGACGTCGGCCGACGAGGTCCGGTCGCTCGGCGCGACGTTCCTCGAGCTGTCGGCCGGCCCGCAGGTCGCGAGCGAGGGCGGGTACGCGCGCGAGCTCACCGCCGCCGAACGGGACGCGCAGCAGGCCGAGCTGGCCGGGCACGTCGCCCGGTTCGACGTCGTGATCACGACGGCCCAGGTCCCTGGCCGCCGGCCCCCGGTGCTCGTCACCGCGGCCACCGTCGCGGCGATGCGGCGCGGGAGCGTCGTGATCGACCTGGCCGCGTCCGACCTCGGCGGCAACGTCGAGGGGTCGCGTCCCGACGAGACCGTCGTCACCGACGGCGGGGTGACCCTGATCGGCGCGGGCTCGCTCGCCGACGACATGGCCGCGGCCGCCTCGACGGCCTACGCACGCAACGTCGCCGCCCTGCTGCGCACCCTGGTGCACGACGGCCGCGTGGTGCTCGACCCGGACGACGGGGTGCACGCCGCGCTCGCCGTGCCGCCCCTGACCGAACCCACCGCGGAGGACGCCCGATGACCCCCGAGCTCGCGTCGTCGATCAGCATCTTCGTGCTGGCCCTGCTGGTCGGCTTCGAGGTCATCTCGAAGATCCCCACGACCCTGCACACGCCCATGATGTCGGGGGCCAACTCGATCCACGGCGTCGTGCTCGTCGGCGCGCTGCTGGTCGGGGGCCTGGCCGACTCGCCCGTCGGGTACGTCTTGACGTTCCTCGCCGCCGCGTTCGCGTCGATGAACGTCGTGGGCGGGTACGTCGTGACGGACCGCATGCTGGGGATGTTCCGGCGGCGGCCAGAGCCGCCTGACCGCACCGCCGCACGGGCGCCCGACGCGCCGGAGGACCACCGGTGAGCGCCGTCGCGACGACCACGTGGCTCGTCTACCTCGCCGCGGCCGTGTGCTTCGTCCTGGGCCTGCACCTCATGCGCTCCCCCGGCACGGCCCGGCGCGGCAACCTGCTGTCCGCGGGTGGCATGGCCGCGGCCGTCCTCGCGACCGTCCTGCTGCTCGTCGACGACGGGGACGCGCCCGCCGTGGGGTGGCACGGCGGGTGGTGGGCCGCGGTCGCGCTCGTCGGCGGGATCGTCGTGGGCGGCGGGTACGGGTGGTACTCGGCCCGGCGCGTGAAGATGACCGCGATGCCGCAGCTCGTGTCCCTGTTCAACGCGGTCGGTGGCGGCGCCGCGACCGCCGTCGCGCTCGCCGACTTCCTCCGGTTCGCGTCCGAGGGGACCGGCAGCGGCCCGGCGCTCGCGTTCGGGGTGCCCGTCGCGCTGGACGTCCTCATCGGGTCGGTGACGTTCTCCGGGTCGCTCGTCGCGGCCGGCAAGCTCCAGGGGATCGTGCGCGGGGCGCCCATCGTCTTCCGTGGCGCGCGGGTCGCGCTCGTCGCCGCGGCCGTCGTGGCCACGGGGTGCGCCGTCGTGACCGTCGCGAGCGGTGCCGTGTGGGCGCTGTGGGTGCTGCTCGTCGCCGCGCTCGTCTTCGGCGTCCTCATGGTGCTGCCGATCGGCGGCGCCGACATGCCCGTCGTCATCTCGCTGCTCAACGCCTTCACCGGGCTGGCTGTCGCGATGGCCGGGTTCGTCGTCGACAACCAGGTGATGATCGTCGCCGGCGCGCTCGTCGGGGCGTCCGGCTCGATCCTCACCAAGCTCATGGCCGACGCCATGAACCGGTCCATCGTGTCGATCCTCGTCGGCGGGTTCGGGACGGGCGACGCCGGCCCGGGCGGAGCGGGGCCGGGTGGCCCGGGTGGCGACGGGACCGTCCGCAGCATCGACGCGGACGACGTCGCGATCCAGCTCGCCTACGCGTCGTCCGTCGTGCTCGTCCCCGGGTACGGGCTCGCCGCCGCGCAGGCCCAGCACGAGCTCGCGGCGCTTGCCGCCGTGCTCGCGGACCACGGCGTGCGGGTCGGGTACGCCATCCACCCGGTCGCGGGACGCATGCCCGGCCACATGAACGTGCTGCTCGCCGAGGCGAACGTGCCGTACGAGCAGATGCTCGAGCTGGACGCTGCGAACACCGAGCTCGACACGTGCGACGTCGCCCTCGTGGTCGGCGCGAACGACGTCACCAACCCCGCGGCACGCCGGCCCGGCACCGCGATCTCCGGGATGCCGATCCTCGACGTCGACCACGCCCGCTCGGTCGTCGTCATCAAGCGCTCGATGGGGCACGGGTACGCCGGCATCGAGAACGAGCTCTACACCGACGAGAAGACCGGC
Organism: Luteimicrobium subarcticum; assembly: GCF_002798015.1. Classification (GTDB taxonomy): domain Bacteria; phylum Actinomycetota; class Actinomycetes; order Actinomycetales; family Cellulomonadaceae; genus Luteimicrobium; species Luteimicrobium subarcticum. The sequence goes on from NZ_PGTZ01000009.1 coordinate 92,690, forward strand.
ATGTTCTTCACCGACGCGAAGCAGGGTCTCGCCGCGCTCGTCGGCGCGGTCGAGCAGTACGTGAGCTGACGGTCCGCCTGACAGCAGAAGCGACGGGTGCGGGCGTCAGGCTCAGGCGGCGGGCGCGGGCGGCGTCGCGGGACGCAGGACGGGAGCCACCACGACGTGCCGCACCGGCCGGCGGGCACGCCGCGTCGCCTCGAGCTGCGCGATCACGGTCATGCGGCGCAGCTCACGCTCGAGCGCGGCAGGCAGCGGCGCGACGGGGCGCGGGGCGGGCGCGGCGACCGGGGCGGGCGCGGCCACGGTCGCGTCGCGCCCCCAGGACGACGGCAGCCCGGGCAGCACCGCGCGGATCGCGGTGCCGAGCTCGGGGACGGTGCGGGGCGGACGGGCCAGGGTCGCTGCGCTCACGGGTGCTCTCCTCCGGACGTTGTCGACGGCGCCTTTCGCGGGCGCCGTCACAGGAGGAGACGGACGTGGCGGCGTCCTGTGACGCCGGTCACCGGGTGAAGACGCTGGTCACCGGGTGAAAGTCGGCGGTGGCGAGCGTCAGGCAGCGAGCGTCAGGCGGTGAGCAGGGCCGCGATGCGCTCACGGTCGGCGCGGTAGAGCGCGACGTGGGCCAAGAACTCGTCCCGGCCCGTGTCGGTGGCGCGCTGCTCGGTGAACGTGGCGAGCTCGTCGAGCCGTGCGGTCATCGCCTCCAGCACGTCGGTCCGCTCGAACGGCATGTCGTACGCCGCGACGAGCACGTCGAGACGGCGCAGCCGGTCGTCGAGCGACAGGTCGGGCGCGTCCTCGCCGATGAACGGCGCCAGCCGGTACGCGAGGTACGCCAGGTCCCACACGCGCGGCCCGGGCGAGCAGGTGTCGAAGTCGATGAGACCCACGAGCCGACCGTCGCGGAACACCATGTTGTAGGGCGCGACGTCGTTGTGGCAGATCACCTCGGCGGGCTCGTGCGCCGGCATCCGCCAGGCAGGGCGCCGCGGCTCGAATCCGACGCTCGCGTCGTGCAGCCGCCGCAGGAAGCGTCCCGCCTCGACCAGCACGCCGTCGGACCACAGCCACGCCGCGCCGGGGGCGGCCGTGTCGTGCGGGACGTCGCCGTCCAGGTAGGACACGATCTCGCGGCCGCGGTCGTCGACGCCGAACGGCTCCGGGATCCCGACGACCCCGTGCGCGCGGAGATGCCGCAGGTACCCCTGCACGGTCGTGGTCCATGGACCCGCCGCGCGGCGCACCGTGTCGCCGATCCGCACCACGGACGTGGTGTTCCCTCCCGGCAGGTGCTCTTCGATCACCCGGCCCATCGTGCCCGACGTGCCGCGGATCCCCAAGCCTCGCCCCGGCGCTGGTCGGGTGGTGACCGTGCCTTGACCTGCGCCGATGCCTAAAGATCGGTACCCGACCCCCGGCGTAACGGTTCACGGTCGTGCACCGACCGTCGTCGACGACGTCCGTCCCCGGGCGCGGGCGCACGGTGGCGCCTCGTCCCCACGACCCCCGACGCTGGGCGCCGTGTCCCCACGACCGTCCGGTGCCACGCACCGCCACTTCGCCGCCCCGAGACGCGACCGCGCGCCGTCCGCGGCCGTCCGGCGCGTCCTGCTGCTCGCGCTCGCGACGGCCCTCGTCGCGGCACTGGTGGCCGTCGTCTCGACCGTCGCGGGCGTCCGGCACCGGGCGTCCGCCGCCCGCTATCCCGTCACGACGACCGACCTCGCGGCGGCACAGGCCGCGCTCGCGGGCCTTCCCGAGCGCCCGCCCGCCTCGTCCGACGGGTACACGCGCGAGCGGTTCGGCCAGGCGTGGGCGGACGTCGACGGCAACGGCTGCGACACCCGGGACGACGTCCTCGCCCGCGACCTGACCGACGTCGTGACGCGGGACGGGTGCGTCGTCCAGTCAGGGCAGCTGCGCGACCCGTACGGCGGAGGCCGCATCGCGTTCACCCGTGGCAAGGAGTCGTCCGCGGTGCAGATCGACCACGTCGTCGCGCTCGCCGACGCGTGGCGCACCGGCGCGCAGGACCTCTCCGCGGACGTCCGGGAGCGCCTCGCCAACGACCCCGCGAACCTGCTGGCCGTCGACGGGCCGCTCAACCAGGAGAAGAGCGCGTCGGACGCGTCGCAGTGGCTCCCGCCGAACCGCGGCTTCCGGTGCGCGTACGTGGTCCGTCAGGTGCGCGTGAAGGCCGCGTACGGGCTGTGGATGACCCCGCCGGAGGCCGCGGCGGTGCGCCGCGAGCTGGACCGGTGCGTCGTCGTCCGCGGCCCCGCGTCAGCCCCGGACGGTCGCGCGTCAGCCCGCGGTGCCGAGCTTGTCGGCCGTGGTGAGGTCGTCGTCGGACGGCTTCTCGACGGTGACCTTCTCGCCGATCTTCGAGAACTCGACCGTCGACGTGGTCGACCCGATGTCCGTCGTCGTCTTGCGCACCCGGTCCTCGCCGTCGACCCAGAAGTGGTACGTCAACGTCGTCGGGAGGCTCGCGGACGCGCCAGCCTGCTTGATCTGGTCGCCGATCACGCCCGAGACCTTCGACGTGTCCGCGACGAGGACGTACTCCTGGACGCCGTCGGCGTCCGGGCCGCCCTGGGCGTCGAGGCTCTGCACCGCGCCCTGGAACGCGGAGACCGAGGCGGTCGGGTCGGCCTGCTTGCCGAGCGACGTGAAGGTGCTGCCGAGCTCACCGAGAGCTCCCGGGTCCTTCGGGTCGTACTTGAGGAACTTGTCGCTGCTGAGCGACCCCATGTCGATGTAGTACGTGCTGTCGAGGTAGCGGACGTCCCAGCCGTCCATCTCGGGGTACTTCAGCGTCATCGCGAAGTCGTAGCCGTCGCCCTTGCGGACGAGGTCGGTGGTCACGCTGATGTCGTTGCCGCCCGAGGTGGCCGTCACGACCATCCGCTCGCTCTCGACCTTCTGCTGCGCGGCCGTCACCCGGTCCACGAAGTTGGCGGCCGTCAGACTGCCTGCTGCCGGCTGCGCCGCCTGGGCGTCGTCGTCGGACGACCCGCAGCCCGCGAGGACGGAGGCGGCGGCGAGCGCGACGACCGGCGCGAGGAGGGCGACACGGTGGGTACGGCGGACGTTCGGCACGGGGATCTCCGGGTCACGAGGGCGAAGCGGGGCGTGAGCAGGGGTCAGGCTAGCCGACCGACCTGGTGGCCGAGGTGGTCAGGGCAGCGCCGGCAGGGCCGGGTCGAGGAGCCACGCGTCCAGCAGCGCGTCGTGCCCGACGAGCGCCCGCAGGTCGGCGGTCGACGCGGACGCGTGCCGGTGGCTCCGCGTCCACTCGCGCACGGCGTCGAAGAACGCGTCGTCGCCGAGCACGGTGCGCAGCGCGTGCAGGGTCAGGGCGCCGCGCTTGTAGAGGCGGTCGTCGAACATGTTCTCCGGGCCCGGGTCGCCCACGACGAGGTCCTGCGGCAGCGCGGCGAGCCGGGCGTGCGCCTCGCGCGCGAGGCGGTCGGCCGTCGGGCCCCCGGACGCCTCGGACCACAGCCACTCGGCGTAGCAGGCGAAGCCCTCGTTGAGCCAGATGTCGGACCACCGGGCGACGGACACGCTGTTGCCGAACCACTGGTGCGCGAGCTCGTGCGCGACGAGCCGGTCCCACGACCCGGTGCCGTCGAGGTGCTGCGCACCGAACACGGACATGCCCTGCGCCTCGAGCGGGATCTCGAGCGGGTCGGCCGTCACGACCAGCCGGTACGACGTGAACGGGTACGGCCCGAACAGGTCCTCGAACGTCCGCATCAGCTGGTCGTGCCGGACGAGGTCGGCCGCGACGGCGTGGTGCTGCGCGCGCGGCGCGTGCGCGACCTGCGGCACCCGGCTGCTCGCGAGCACGAGCGGCTCGTACCGCCCGACGTGGACCGCTGCCAGGTAGGTGCACATGGGGTCGGTGCGGCCGAAGCGCCACACGCGCGTCGAGCCCTTGCGCGCCACGTGCTCGAGCTCGCCGTTCGTGACGACCGCGTAGTCGGCCTCGGTCGTGACGGTGATCCGGAAGGTGGCGCGGTGCGACGGGTGGTCGTTGCACGGGAACCACGTGGGCGCGCCGTCGGGCTGGTTGGCGCACAGCGACCCGTCGGTCAGCTCCTCCCAGCCGACATCCCCCCAGGTGCCCATCGCGGGAGCCGGACGCCCGGAGTAGCGCACCGCCAGGGTGAGGCGGGTGCCCGCGCGCCGGACACGTCCGAGCCGGACGCGCACCCGCCCACCCGAGTGCTTGTACGGCGCACGCTGCCGCTCGACCGTCACGTGCTCCACGCGCAGGCGCACGAGGTCGAGCTCGACGACGTCGGTGTCCTCCAGCAGCCGCAGCTCGAGCGTCGCAGCACCGTCGAGACGGTTCGACGCGACCTTGTACTCGAGGTCGAGGTCGTAGTGGTCGACGGTGTACGCGGACGACCCGCGGTGGGGCACGTACGGGTCGAGCGCGGGCTCGCGCACGGACACTCCTCTCCGGCCGGGACGATCCGGCGATGCTACGTGACCGTGCGGCCCGACGCCGTCAGGGCCGTGGGTCGGGGGGCGTCAGGGACGAGGGGGCAGAACCGGCCCGTCCGTCCACGCGGCGATCGGGTTGCCGCGCCAGCGCGTCCCCGCCGGGACGACCTCGCCGCGCATGACGAGCGAGCCGGGGCCCACGCTCGCGCCCCGCTCGATCCGGGCGGCGGGCAGGACGACACCGTGCGGGCCGAGCGTCGCGCCAGGCTCGAGCTCGACCCGGGACAGGCTCATGACACGGTCGTGGAACAGGTGGGTCTGCACGACGCACCCGCGGCCCACGGTGGCACCGTCACCGAGGGTCACGAGGTCGGCCTCGGGCAGCCAGTACGTCTCGCACCACACGCCGCGCCCGACGCGCGCTCCCATGAGCCGCAGCCAGCCGGACATGAGGGGCGAGCCGGCCACACGGTCCGCGAACCAGGGAGCGGCGACGGTCTCGGTGAACGTGTCGGCGAGCTCGCCGCGCCACACGAACCCGCTCCACAGCGGGTGGTCGTGCTCGCCCACGCGCCCCGCGAGGACCCACTTGGCGAGCGCGGTGACGGAGGCACCGAGGACGCCCACGGCGAGCAGCACGACGCCGGTGGTGAGCGCCGCCCAGCCCCAGCCGACGGTGCTCACGACGCGCTGCACGACGACCAGCGCGAGGGTCGCCAGGTACGCGGCGGTGATCGGGGCGAGCAGCCGGCACGCCTCGACGAGCCCGCGCGCGACGACGAGCCGACGGGGCGGCGCGAACGTCAGCCCTTCGTCGACGTCCGACTGGACGACGCGACGCAGCCGCGTGGGCGGGCTGCCGAGCCACGACGTGCCCGCCTTGGCCTTGGTCGGCGCGGCGGACAGGACGGCGACGAGACCGTTCTTCGGGACGGAGCGGCCCGGCGCGGTGATGCCGGAGTTCCCGAGGAACGCCCGCTTGCCGACGCGCGCCCGAGCGACGCGGACCCACCCGCCGCCCAGCTCGTACGGGGCGACCATCGTGTCGTCGGCGAGGAACGCGCCATGGGCGATGTCCATCATCGCGGGGATGCCGACGACGGTGGAGATCTCGACGTCGCGCCCGACCCGCGCGCCGAGCAGCCGCAGCCACACGGGGGTCACGACGCTGCAGTAGATCGGGAAGAGGACCGTCCGGGCGTGGTCCATGAGCCGCTCGGTCGCCCACGCCGCCCAGCCGGTGGCGCTCTCCGCGGGGTGGTACCCCTCGTGCACCAGCAGCCCGAGCGTCCGGACGAGGGCCCAGACGAGCACAGCGTGCACGAAGAACGCGACGAGCGCGGCCACGGGCACCCAGAGGGCCAGGGTCAGGAGCTCGTGCCGCACCGCGGAGTCGATCGCGCCGGTGGTCGCGCTGCCGTCGAGATCGCCCAGCCACCCGGCCCCGGCGACGAGCACGAGCAGGCCGACCGCGACGGAGACCACGGGCAGCAGGCTCAGCCCGATCCCCCCGAGCACGTACGCGAGCGCCCAGCCGCGCGACCGGGGCGGCCGCTCGTCGGGCCACGGGTGGTGGGTCTCGGCGCGCACCCGGACGGCGGGCGAGCCGGCCCAGTACTCGTCGGGACCGACCTCGCCCCAGACGGCGGACCCGGCCGCGACGTCCGCTCCGGCACCGACCCGGGCACCCGGCAGGAGGGTGCTCCGGGCCCCGACGGTCGCGCCCGCCCCCACGTGGACGTGCCCGACGTGGACGACGTCCCCCTCGACCCAGTAGCCCGACAGGTCGACCTCCGGCTCGACGGCGCTGCCGCGGCCGAGCGTGAGGAGCCCGGTCACGGGCGGCAGGGCGTGCAGGTCGACGCCGCGGCCCACCTTCGCACCGAGCAGCCGCGCGTACAGGCCGACGAGCGGGGCGCCCGCCGCCGTGACGGCCCCGGCCGAGCCGACGAGCTGCTCCACCGCCCAGATGCGCAGGTGGACGCTGCCGCCGCGCGGGTGGTCTCCGGCGCGCACCCCACGCAGCAGGAGGCGCGCGGCGGCGACGGACAGCAGCATCCGGCCGGGCGGGCTGACCAGGACGACCCAGCCCGCGGCGACCCACCACCACGACACCGGGCGCACCCAGCCGAGCGACGTGGTCGCCGCGAGGACGGTGTCGACCGCCGCGAGCCACGTGAGCCAGCGCAGGCCGGCGAGGGTCCGCACGAGGACGACGACGGCCACCTGGACCGCCTGCGCGCGCCGTGGCACGGGGCGGACCGGCGCCCGCCCGGTGCCGCCCGCGAGACCGGCCGTGCCCGACGTGCCGTGCGCCGGGTCGGTGCCCGGGTCTGCCCCCTCGCCCGCGGGCGACCCGGCGGGCGCGTGCTCGTCGAGCCAGATCGCGAGGTCCCCCACGGACGGGTTGTCGTACAGGTCGGCGACCGTGAGGTGCGGGACGCGCGCCCGCAGCGCGGACACGACCTGCGCGGCCGTGAGGCTGCCGCCGCCGAGCTCGAAGAAGTCGTCGTCCGCGCTCGTCGGCGCCGTGCCGAGCACGCGCTGCCACACGTCGGCGACGTGCGCCTCGGTGGGCGACGCGCTCGTCCACGACTCCGCCGCTGCGTCCGCGCCGTCCCCACCGTCTCGGGCGGCGGCAGCGCCGACGGCGGCGGCCGGGAGCGGCCACGGCAGCCCGTCCCGGTCGACCTTCCCGGACGTCCGGGTGGGGATCTCGTCGACGACGGCGAGCAGCGGGACGAGGGCCGCCGGGAGGGTCCGTCGCAGCGACGCGGTCGCGGCCCGCGCGTCGAACGCCTCGCCCGCGGCCGGGACGACGTACCCGACGAGGAGGCTCGTCCCCGAGTCGCTCCGGCGCACCGCGGCGGCCGCGGCGACCACGCCCGGCAGCTCGAGGAGAGTCGCGTCGATCTCGCCCAGCTCGATGCGGCGGCCGCCCACCTTGACCTGGTCGTCGGCACGGCCCACGAACAGCAGGCCCGCGGGGTCGCGGACGACGAGGTCGCCGCTGCGGTACGCGCGCTCCCACCCGAGCGTCGGGGCGGGGGCGTACTTCTCGGCGTCCTTGGCAGGGTCGAGGTAGCGCGCGAGCCCCACGCCGCCGATGAACAGCTCGCCGGTCTCGCCCTCCGCCACCGGGGTGCCGTCCGGGCCCACGACCGCGAGGTCCCACCCGTCGAGCGGCAGGCCGATGCGGACCGGGCCCTCGCCGTCCAGCAGCGCCGCGCAGGCGACGACGGTCGCCTCCGTCGGCCCGTACGTGTTCCAGACCTCGCGGCCGGGCACCGCGAGGCGGGCCGCGAGCTCGGGCGGGCACGCCTCGCCACCGAAGATCAGGAGCCGCACGCGGTCGAGCGTGTCGGGCGGCAGGAGACCCGCCAGCGTCGGGACGGTCGACACCACGGTGATGCGCTGCGCCGCGACCCACGGGCCCAGGTCGAGCCCCGCGCGGACGAGCGAGCGCGGCGCCGGGACGAGGCACGCGCCGTGTCCCCACGCGAGCCACATCTCCTCGCACGACGCGTCGAACGCGACCGACAGCCCCGCGAGCACCCGGTCCCCCGGCCCCAGCGGCGCCGCCTGCAGGAACAGGCGCGCCTCCGCGTCGACGAACGCCGCCGCGTTGCGGTGGCGCACCGCGACACCCTTCGGCTTGCCGGTCGAGCCCGACGTGAAGATGACCCACGCGTCGTCGTCGGGGCCCGGCCGCGCGGGCCTGCGCGGCGCACGGGTCGCGACGGCCACGATCCCCTCGTCCTCGATGACGGCCGCGACGTCCGCCTCGGAGAAGACCAGGTCGGCCCGCTCGTCCGGGTCGTCGCGGTCCACCGGCACGTAGGCGGCGCCCGCCGCGAGGACGCCGAGGATCGACAGGTACAGGTCCGCGCGGCCCGACGTCGCCCGCACCCCGACCCGGTCACCCGACCCGAGGCCCAGGTCGGCGAGCTCGCGGGCACGGCTCCGGATCTCCGTGAGGAGCTCCCGGTAGCTCAGCACCCACGAGCCGTCGTCCAGCGCCGGGGCGTCCGGGTGCCGGCGGGCCACGTCCTCGAGGACGTCGAGCAGCGTCCGCGGCGCGGGCGCACGGTCCCCGGCGAGCAACGGGTCACGGTCGGTCTGGATGGCCACGGTTCTCCTTGCTCGGCGGCGCGCCGTACGACGTGCGGGCGCCGGGACACACGCTAACCGTGCCGCACCGCGCGACCGCCGCCCGCCGCATGCCGGACGCCCGACGTTCCCCGAACATTCATCGCGGCGCCTCCGGGTCGGTGACGTCCGCGACGGTCGCCCCCAGGACGCGGAGCGCGTCCGCCGCGTCGACCGTGACGCCGACCCCGTGGTCGCCTCCCCCGAGCGAGATCGTCCCGGAGATGCGCTCGTCCGCGACGACCGGCCACGCGCGCGCCGACCCGAACGGGGTGATCGTGCCGCGCTCGTAGCCCGTGACGTCCTTCGCGACCGCGGCGTCCGGCATCGACATGCGCGACACCCCCAGCAGCGCGCGGAGGCGTGGCCACGAGATGGTCCGGTCGCCCGGGACGAGGACGAACAGGAAGTCGTCGTCCCCGCGTCGCACCACGATCGTCTTCACGAGCTCGTGCGGTGCCACGCCCCGCGCGGCCGCCGCCTCGGCGAGCGACCCGACGCGGCCGTGCCGCGTCACCGTGTAGGCGATGCCGAACCCGTCCAGGGCCTCCGTGACACGCTCGCTGCTCATGCAGCGACCCTAGGACGGCCTCCGCGGACGCGCCCGTCGCCCTCCGGCAACGCACCGGGTGCCGAGCGGACCGGGCGGGGACGACCTGCGTCAGCCCTCGTCGCCCTTGCCGGACTCCGAGGACGCGGTGGGCGTCGCGGCCGACGCCGTGTCGGACGTCTCTCCGGTCGGCGACCCGCTCGGCGTCCGCGCTGCCGTCGCGGTCGGCTCCGGCGTCGGCGTGGGGTCGTCCGCAGGAGACGACGTGGCCCCGGGCGTCGGGGTCGGGGTGGACGTCGGCTTCGGCGTGGGCGTCGGAGTGGACGTCGGCTTCGGCGTGGGCGTCGGAGTGGACGTCGGCTTCGGCGTGGGCGTCGGGGTGGACGTCGGCTTCGGGGTGGGCGTCGGGGTGGACGTCGGCTTCGGGGCGGACGTCGGCCTCGACGTGACGGCGGGCCGCGGCGACGCGGTCGGCTTCGGCGTGGACGTCGGCTTCGGGGTGGCGGTGGGCTTCGCGTCGCCGCCCTCGTCGTCCCCGTCGTGGCGACCCGCGGCCAGCGTGGCGTACCACTCGGCCGAGTGCCCGGACCCCGGGCTCGTCGGCGAGATCCCTCCGGCGAAGAACTCGAAGTGCCACGGCTCGGGCTTCGACCCGTCGAGCCGGGCCCACGTCGGGTTGTCCCAGCCGTAGTCCGGCGCGTTCGCGCGGAGCCAGTAGTACTCCGCCGACAGACCCGACGAGATCGGCGACCCCAGGTCCAGCGCCAGCCCCCAACCGTGGTTGGACGTGCCAGGGATCGCGGCGAGCCTCGGCTTCGCCGCGTAGACCGCGACCTGCTCGGAGAACGAGCGGTACGAGTCCGTGATGGGGATGTGGTGCCCGAACTTCTTGACGAACGCCGCGTCGAGAGCGACGAGACGTTCCTCCGCGTCGCACCGCAGCTCCTGTCCCGGGGAGAACGGGACCGCGCACAGGGCAGAAGCGGGGATCTCACCGTTCGCGTAGTGCGACGTCGAGGACGCGAACTTGTCGACCACCCGCTGGAGCGCGTCCGCGAGCGACGTGTTCGCCCGCGCGTCGGCCTTCTCGGCAGACTGGAGGACCTTCTGCAGGCGCACGGCGGACGCCGCCACCTCGTCCCACGTGACGTCGGTGCGCCCGTCGGGGGAGGTGACCGTCGTGACCGCGTCCGGGTCGACGGGTGCGAGCAGGCCGGCGGGTGCCGGGACGCCGCCGTCCGGGAGGTCCGCCGACGCCGTGACGCCCGTCGAGCCGGTCGACGTGCCCGCCGGCGCCTCGGTCGGTGCCGTCGTCGGCGTCGGCGCGGGGGTCGTCGCAGCCGCAGCCGTGGGTTCCGTGGCCGGGGTCGTCGGCTCGCCGGTGGGCTCGCCCGTGGGTTCGGTGGTCGGCGCGGTCGGCTCGGTCGGCTCGGTCGTGGGCGCCGAGGGGGTCGTCGCCGGGACGGTCGGCTCCGCTGCCGGCTCGGTGGCGACGCACGGGTCGTCCTTCGCCGTGGTGCCGGCAGTGGACGTCCCCTCGGTCGACGTGCCGTCGACGCTGTCGGTGGCCTGGTCCGGCAGCGCCTGGTCCGGCAGCGCCTGGTCCGGCAGAGCGACATCGGTCTCGGCGGCGGTGCCCGGCTGCGCCTGCCAGGCGGCCGTGAGGCTTCCCGGTGCCCGGACCAGCGCGGCGGTCGAGTCGGGCGCCGCCACCCCGACCACGGGCGTGGTCGCGCCGACGAACGCCGACGCGGCCGACCACGACGAGACGGCGGGGGCCGTCGGGTCGGACGGGGTGCTGGTCGGCGTCCCGGCGGTGGGCGCCACGCACACGTCCGACGACACCCGGGCGTCGTCCGCGACGGCGGGCGAGATCGCGGGCGACGCGCTCACGGTCGCGCCCGCGGCGGGCGACGCACCCTGCGACGTGGTCGGCGCGGCCGTGCCTGTCGTCGTCCCCGTGGTCGGCGCCGCCGTGTCAGCCGGCGCCGTCGGCGCAGCCGTCGGGGTGGACGCCGTGCCGGCCGCCGGTGCGCCGGTCGGCTCGGGCGCTGCGGACGCCGCGGGGGCGGTCGCGGCGGTCGTCGGAACCGCGGCAGAGGGCACCGCAGCGGGCGTCGGCACCGCGTCGGCCACCGGGTCCGCGGACGTCGTCGCACCGTCAGCGGACGTGTCGCCCGTGGCGCTCTGCTGCGCGTCGTACGTCGCGAGCAGGGCACCCGTCTCGCCTGCGGCCTGCGCGAGCGCGGACGTCGACGACGAGGGGTGCGCCGAGAGGTACTCGTCCGCCTCGCGGAGCAGGCCCACGACGTCGGACCGGTCCAGCGTCGCGGCGGCGGTCGTGGTGGAGGTCTCCGGGGTGGCGGGCGCCACGGGCGTCGCAGCGGCTGCCTGGTCGGCGGCGCGCGGTGCGACGGAGGCGGCCGCCGTGCTGGGGACGTCGTCGGCGACGGGCGCGGGGTCGTCGTGCGGCTGTGCGCTCGCGACGCCCATCGCGGCGACGGCGAGACTCGCCGTCATCGCACCTGCGAGCGCGCCGGCACGTCCCGGAGCGCGGCGCTTCACGCGTCCCGTCCTTCGGTCGTCACGGACCAGCCCCCTGGTGCCCAACCCACAGCCTTGCCTCGCCTCCCGCCGTCGCCGGCGTCACCACGTGTCCCTGCAGCGGTCACCCGCCGACCCGGAGGTGGTGGTGTGACCCCCACCACGCTACGTCACAGATGTGGTGGACGGTCGACCGGATGGCGAAGTCACCCCCCGGTGTGCGGAGTCGTCGACCGGAGGTCGTCGACCGGACGCCCGGTGTACGCCCGGGCGATGCGCAGAGGACGCCCGGACGACTTCCGGTCTGCACGGAACCTCCACGTGCGCGAAACCTGGCGCCCGGCGACTTCCCAGGATCGGTCGGCAGACTGTCCGCATGATGTCGCCGGAGACCTCGGCCCCGATGGAGTGGCGAGACGACAAGGCACCGACCTCGCACGCCGCGCGGTACACCGCGGCGGGGCTGCTCGCGCTCGCCGCGATGCTGTTCCTGGGGGGCGGGACCGCCTTGCACGCCGTCGTCTCGGAGGCTACGGACCACACGACCGCGCTCGGTGTCGACCTCGACCGCGTGGACGACTCGCTCAGCGCCCTGGGTGACGGCGTGGACGAGCAGGTCGCGGACGCGGTCGACTCGGCCCGCGCGGCGACGGCCGCGGCGGAGGCCGCGCTCGCCGACGTCGACGACACCTTGGTCGACCAGGCCCGCACCGCGCTCGCCCTGTCGGACGCCCAGGTGGCGCTGGACGCCGCGTCGGCGCAGGTGCGCCACGTCCGGGAGCGGGTGGACGGCACCGTCGGTGACGCGCTCGCGTCGCTCCAGCAGCACCTCGACGCGTTGCGCCAGTCCCCCGGCGAGGTGTGACCCGCCGGTCGTCCCCGTCCTGGGTGGGATCCTGGGTCCATGTCGACGCCACCGCCCAGCCCTGCCGCCCACGCCGACCACGGCGACGCCGTCGTCGGCGCGTCCGTGAGCGAACGCCCGCGGCGGCTCGAGCTCGGGCTCGACACGTTCGGTGACGTGACCCACGCCGACGACGGCACGCCCAAGGCCTACCCGGAGGTGCTGCGGGACGTCGTCGAGGAGGGCGTCCTCGCCGACCGCGTCGGGCTCGACTTCTTCGGCGTCGGCGAGCACCACCGCGAGGACTTCGCCGTCTCTGCCCCCGACGTTGTGCTCGCGGCCATCGCCGGGCGCACCTCCCGCATCCGCCTCGGCTCCGCCGTCACCGTCCTGTCGTCCGACGACCCGGTGCGCGTGTACGAGCGCTTCGCGACGCTCGACGGGGTGTCGGGCGGTCGCGCCGAGGTGATCCTGGGCCGCGGCTCGTTCGTCGAGTCGTTCGCCCTGTTCGGGTTCGACCTCGACGACTACGCCGTGCTGTTCGAGGAGAAGCTCGAGCTGTTCGACGCCCTGCGCCACGAGAAGCCCGTGTCGTGGATGGGCACGAAGCGTGCGGCTCTCAAGAACCAGCCCGTCTTCCCGCGGACGGCCGGTGGCTCGCTGCCGACGTGGGTGGGCGTCGGCGGGTCGCCCGAGTCGGTCGTGCGGACCGCCCGGTACGGCCTGCCGATGATGCTGGCGATCATCGGCGGCGAGCCCGCGCGCTTCGCGCCGTACGTCGACCTGTACCACCGCGCGCTCGCGGAGTTCGGTTGGCCGGCGGCGGCCGACGGCGGGCCGGGACGCGTCGGCATCCACTCCCCCGGGCACGTCGCCGAGACGGACGAGCAGGCGCGCGACGAGGTCTACGAGCACTTCCGGGCCATGAACGACCGCATCGGCGCGGAGCGCGGCTGGCCGCCCTACTCACGCGGCCGGTTCGAGCACGACGCCGGACCGGAAGGGTCGCTGTACGTCGGCTCGCCTGAGACGGTCGCCCAGAAGATCGCCCGGACGGTGCGGATGCTCGGTGCGGACCGCTTCGACCTCAAGTACTCGTCAGGCACGCTCCCGCACACCACGCTCCTGCGGTCGATCGAGCTGTACGGGACCGAGGTCGCCCCGCGCGCCCGCGAGCTCCTCGCCGACTGACCCACCGCGAGCCCGGACGCGCCCCGGCGCCCGCCCGACGGATCGGGCGGGCGCCGGGACGTCCGACGTCAGACAGCCGTCACGGGGTGACGATGGAGAAGTCCGGGTCGCCCGGGTCGAGCACCGCCGTCAGCCGGCCGAGGACGGACGTGTCTCCGTCGAGCTGGATGCCGGCCTCCGCGAGCGCCTCCGGCGTCGGGCTGCCGAGCGCGAGCGCCGGCAGGGCGTGAGACGTCGTCGTGATCGTGGCGTCCGCGTCTCCCTGCTGCGGCTTGGCGCTGTAGGTCAGGGCGCCGTTGTTGAGCCGGAGCCGGTACCGCGCGTCGGAGTCCGTGAGCACGACGTCGATCGTCAGGCTCAGGTCGAACGCCTCGGGCCCGTTGACCTGGATGGCGATGGCGTCGAACAACATCTCCGGCGTCAGCGCGGAGATGACGTCGGCCGACGCCGAGGTCAGCGGGGTGCCGAAGTTGCCGTCGCGCAGCTCCGTCGCGCCGGACAGGTACGCGCTGCGCCAGGTCCCGTTCTCCGCCCCGTACCCGAGCTGCTCGTAGGTGTCCGCGAGGAGCTCGCGGGCGGCGGCGTGGTCGGGCTCGGCGAACACGACGTGGTTGAGCAGCTCCGCCACCCACCGGAAGTCGCCCGTGTCGAACGCGGCGCGCGCCTTCTCCACGACCGCGTCGGCGCCACCGCCGAGGTCGACGTAGCGCTTTCCGGCCTCGGCGGGCGTGTGCTTCCACAGGCTCGACGGGTTGCCGTCGTACCAGCCCATGTAGCGCTGGTAGATCGCCTTGACGTTGTGGCTCACGGACCCGTAGTAGCCCCGGGCGTGCCAGGCGTTCTCCAGGGCCGGGGGGAGGACGATCTCCTCAGCGATCTCGATGCCCGTGTACCCCTTGTTGAGCAGGCGCAGCGTCTGGTCGTGCAGGTACGCGTACAGGTCCCGCTGCAGCGAGAGGTACTCGACGACCCGCTCCTGGCCCCAGGTGGGCCAGTGGTGCGACGCGAAGATGACGTCGGTGTCGTCGCCGAACAGGTCGATCGCCTCGGTGAGGTAGTTCGACCAGGCGTGCGGGTCGCGGACGACGGCGCCGCGGATCGTCAGGATGTTGTGCAGGGTGTGCGTCGCGTCCTCGGCCGCGCACAGCGCCTTGTGGTCCGGGAAGTAGACGAGCATCTCGGCGGGCGCCTCGGTGCCGGGCGCCATCTGGAAGATGATCCGGACCCCGTCGACGACCTCCTCCTGTCCCGTCGTCGTGATGTCGACCGTCGGTGAGATGAGCGTGACCTCACCCGTGGACGTCGTCTGCCCGAGGCCGGCACCCACCTGCCCCTGCGGGCCGCGAGCCAGGGCCGCGCCGTACATGTAGGCCGAACGGCGCGCCATCGCGGTGCCCGCGTACACGTTCTCCGCGACGGCGTGCTCGGTGAAGTCCGCCGGCGCGAGGATCGGCACCCGGCCCGCGTCGACGTCCTCCTGGGTCGTGACCCCCTTGACGCCGCCGAAGTGGTCGACGTGGCAGTGGGTGTAGATCACGCCGGTGACAGGGCGGTCGCCCCGGTGCTCGCGGTACAGCGCGATCGCGGCGGCCGCGGTCTCCTTGGTGAGGAGCGGGTCGAGCACGATGACACCCGTCTCGCCCTCGATGAAGGTCACGTTCGACAGGTCGAACCCGCGCACCTGGTAGATGCCCTCGGTGACCTCGAACAGGCCGCTCTCGGCCACGAGCCTGCCCTGACGCCACAGGCTCGGGTTGACCGTGTCCGGCGCATCGCCGTCGAGGAAGTCGTAGGTGTCGTTGTCCCACACGACCTGGCCGGCGTCGTCCCGCACCGCGTTGGGCGTGCGGCGACCGACGAGGCCGCGCTGCGCGTCCTCGAAGTCCTGGGTGTCGGAGAACGGGAGACGGGCGAGGAGGTCCGCCTGCTGCTGGACGATGGACGGCTGAGCCGCCTTGGGTGTCGTAGCCATGCGGCCAGCGTGCCAGCGTGCCCCGGGGTCCGCACCCGGGGCGCGCAACCTCTCAGGCGTCGTCCAGGACTGGCGCCGCGAGCGTCACGGTGGTGGACCGCGGGTCGGCAGGGGTGACCGCGTGGACGACGCCCACGAGGGTCGTCCGCGCCTCGACGACGCGATCGGCGCTCGAACCGCACCAGAGCTCCAGGTCACCGGGCTCGACGACGCGCCGGAGCGCCCGGTCGCTGAACGCGAGACGGGCCGGCGGGACGGACAGCGTGACGGTGACCGACTCGCCGGGGCCGAGGTCCACGCGAGCGAACCCGAGGAGCTGCGCCACGGGCCGCGTCACGGACGCCACCACGTCGTGCCCGTAGAGCTGGACGACGTCCGCGCCCGCCCGGTCGCCCGTGTTGGTGACGCGCACCGACACGTCGAGCGGACAGCCCGTGGGGGACTCGGGTACGACGACCAGGTCGTCGTACGCGAACGTGGTGTACGACAGCCCGTGCCCGAAGGGTGCCGCGGGCACCGTCGCCAGGTTGGACACCTCGTCGCCCGCGCCGAGCGCCGGGTGCAGGTAGGAGTACGGCTGGGCGCCCGCGGGCCGGGGCAGGCTCACGGGCAGGTGCCCGGACGGGTTGACGCGCCCGGACAGCACGCCCGCGACCGCACCGCCGCCCTCCTCGCCCGGGAAGAACGCCTGGACGACGGCGGCGCACCGTTCGAGCGCCCACCCGACCGCGTACGGGCGACCGGTCACGAGCACGAGCACGACCGGCGTCCCGGTCCCGAGGACGGCCTCGACGAGCTCGCGCTGCACGCCGGGGAGCTCGAGGTCGTCGCGGTCGCACCCCTCGCCCGAGGTCCCGCGGCCGAACAGCCCGGCCTTGTCGCCGACGACCACCACCGCGACGTCCGCACCGGACGCGGCGGCGACGGCGCCCGCGAACCCGGACCGGTCGTCGTCGTCCACCGCGCAGCCCGGCACGCCCACGACCTCGGAGCCCGCGAGCTCGGCCCGCAGCGCGTCGAGCAGCGTCGGGGCCACGAGGCCCCGGGGGACGTCCGGGTGCTGCTCGAGCACGTGGTTGACGAACGAGTAGCACCCGAAGAGCGCATCGACGCTGTCGGCGTTGGGCCCGATGACCGCGACCCGACCGGGCACCTCCCCGCGATCGCCGAGCGGAAGCGTCCCGTCGTTGCTCACGAGGACGACGGACTCCTCCGCGAGCCGGCGTGCGACGTCGCGGTGCGCGGGGGTGTCGAGGTCGACGCTCGTGGGCGGGGCGCAGTCGAACCGGGCGTCGAGCAGGCCGAGCTCGTCCTTCTGCCGCAGCGCCCGCAGGACGGCGCGGTCGAGCAGCGCCTCGTCGACCCGTCCGTCACGGATCGCGCGGGCCAGCGGGCCGGTGAACGCGTCGCCCGTCGGGAGCTCGATGTCGACCCCGGCCGCGAGCGCCAGGCCCGCGGCCTCCCCGAGGTCGCCGGCGACGTGGTGCAGCAGGTGCAGGAACGCGACGCCGAAGTAGTCGGCGACGACGGTCCCGTCGAACCCCCACCGTTCGCGCAGGACGCCGGTCAGCAGCGTCGGGTCGGACGCGACGGGCACCCCGTCGATCTCGGTGTACGCGTGCATGACCGATCGAGCGCCCCCGTCGAGCAGCGCCATCTCGAACGGGACGAGAAGGACGTCCGCGAGCTCGCGCGGGCCGACGTGCACGGGAGCGAAGTTGCGGCCCGCCTGCGACGCCGAGTACCCGACGAAGTGCTTGAGCGTCGCGTGGACGCCCGCGGACTGCAGGCCGCGGACGTACGACGCCCCGACGGAGCCCACGAGGTACGGGTCCTCGGCGATGCACTCCTCGACCCGTCCCCACCGGGGGTCGCGGACGACGTCGAGCACGGGCGCGAGCCCCTGGTGGATGCCGAGCGCCCGCATCGACCCGCCGATGAGAGCGCCCATCTCCTCGACGAGCGCGGGGTCGAACGACGCACCCCACGCGACCGGCGTCGGGAACGTGGCGGCCTTCCAGGCGGACAGCCCGGTGAGGCACTCCTCGTGGACGAGCGCGGGGATGCCGAGCCGGGTCTCCTCGACGAGGCGGCGCTGGAAGCGCCACAACCAGGCGGCGCGCTCGTCCGGGTCGACGGGTCGGGTGCCGTAGGGCCGTGTGAGGTGCCCGAGGCCGTGCCGCGCGAACGCATCGAGCCCGGAGACCTCCGCGAACGCTCCCTGGAGGGGGGCGACGGCCTCGCCGTCCTCCTTCTCCCAGAAGCCGACGACCTGGCCGATCTTCTCCTCGAGCGTCATCTGCGCGAGGAGCTCCTCGGGCCGTGTGCTCGTGCTGTGCTGTGTCATGGATCCTGTGTCCCCGTCTAGCCCTTGACCGCGCCCTGGAGGCCGCCGACGATCCGGCGCTCGAAGATCGTGAAGAACACGAGCGCGGGAAGCATCGACAGCGACGTGAACGCGAGGACCTTCGCGGTGTCGACGGAGTACTGCGACGAGAAGGCCTGCACGCCGAGCGGCAGGGTGTACTTCTCGAGGTCGTTGAGGACGAACAGCGGCAGGACGTAGCTGTTCCAGCTCGCGACGAACGCCAGGATCCCGGTGGTCAGGACGCCGGGCAGCGACAGGCGCAGGACCATCCGGAAGAAGAAACCGAGCCGGCCGCAGCCATCGAGCCAGGCGGCCTCCTCGATCTCGTCAGGGATGGCCCGCAGGAAGGGCACGAGGATGATGATCGTGGTCGGCAGCGCGAACGCGATCTGCGGCAGGATCACGCCGAACAGGTTGTTGATGAGCCCGATGTTCTTGATGAGGATGTACAGCGGCGTGATGGCCACGGTGATCGGGAACATGAGCCCGGCCGCGAAGAGCGAGTACATCGCGCCGCGCCCGCGGAACCGGTAGCGAGCGAGCACGTAGCTCGCCATCACGCCGAGGACGACCACGCCGACCGTCGTGACGAGCGCGACGAACGTCGAGTTGCCGAGCTGGCGCCAGAAGATCGAGCTGGTGAGCACGTCCACGTAGTTGGCGCCGACCCACGGGGACGGCAGCCCGGAGGGGCTGTCGGTGATCTGCGCGTTGGTGCGGAAGCCGCCGAGCACGATGTAGGCGACGGGGGCGAGCGTCAGCGCGACGAGGACGAGCGCGACGAAGTACGTCGTCGGGCTGCCCCAGGGGGTCTTTGCCTTGTCGCGCGACGGGGCGGTGCGGGCCTGCGCGGGCTCGAGGCCGGGGGACTGGACGACCGTCATCACTTGCTCCTTCCGGTGAGCGCGCCCTCGGTGTCCCGGCGGAGCACGAAGCGCTGGTACACGAGCGCGACGATCATCGAGATGATGAACAGGACGACGGCGACGGCCGAGCCGTAGCCGAAGTTCCCGGCGTTGCGGCCGTACTGGACCATGTAGGTCGCCATCGTCGAGACGCCGGCGGTGCCGGCGACGTACTGGCCCCAGATGATGTAGACGAGGTCGAACAGCTGCAGGGCGCCGATGATCGACAGGAAGCCCCAGATCCGGATCGTCGGCCCGAGCAGCGGGAGCGTGATGCGGCGCTGTGTCTGCCAGTAGCTCGCGCCGTCGAGGGCGGCGGCCTCGTAGAGCTCCTCGGGGATGTTCTGCAGGCCGGCCATGAAGAGGATCACGGCGAACCCGATGTACTTCCACGTGAGGATCGCCATGAGCGACCAGAGCGCGAGGTGCGGGTCGGACAGCCAGTCGGCCGTGAAGTGTCCGAGCCCGACCTTCTCGAGGAGGTCGTTGACGGCGCCGTCGGTCTGGAGCATGAGGCTCCAGCCGGTGCCCGCGATGACCTCGGAGACCACCCAGGGCACGAAGACCAGGACGCGGATGATCGAGCGTCCGCGCATCTTGCGGTTCAGCAGGAGCGCGAGGAGCAGGCCGACCGGTCCCTGGATGACGAGGGACAGCACCACGATGAGCCCGTTGTGCAGCAGGGCGGCGTGGAACTCCGGGTCCTGGAGGATCACCGTGTAGTTGTGGAAGCCCACGAAGTCGGTGGGGCGGCCGAAGCCCTTCCACCGGTAGAAGCCGTAGTACGCGGCGAGCGCCACCGGGAAGATGACGAAGCCGACGAACACGACGATGGCGGGCCCGGACAGCAGGGTGATCTCGAGCCGCTGGCGCCACCCGATGCCCCGGGACGGGCGGCGGGCCGGGCGGCGGGCCGGGCGGCGGGCCGCCGGGGACGACGCGGCGCGCGCGCCGCCCCCGGACCTGCCGTGGTCTGCCTGCGCCCCGCGCTCCCCGGTCGAGCTCTGCACCGCCAACGAGTTGTCGACCGAAGAGTCGCTCATGGGATCAGATCACCCCTTCGCCGCGGCCGAGTCGACGGACGAGACGATGTCCGCCACCGAGCCCTTGCCCGCGAGCAGGTTGACGACCGCGGTGTTGAGCGCGTTGCCCACGTTCGCCCCGTAGAGCGTGTCGAGCCACAGCGAGACGTAGGGCGCCTCGTTGTACGCCGCGATGGCCGTCTTGAGGTACGGCTCGGTGATGACCGCCTGGGCGGCCTTGTTGACCGGCGGGGCGTCGAACGCCTTGTAGAACTGCTCCTGGGTGTCCTGCGTGACGAGGAAGTTCAGGAGGTCGCCGCAGGCCTGCTTGGGCGCCTTGGCCGAGCACGAGAAGCCGTCGACGCCGCCCATGATCGCCTTCGGGTCGCCCTGGCCGCCGGTGACGGCCGGGAAGGCGTAGAACGACAGGTCGGGCAGCGGCTTCTTGTCGGTGGTCAGCGACGCGACGACGCCGGGCTCCCAGGCGCCCATGAGCTCCTGGGCGGCCTTGTGGCTGGCGAGCATGCCGGCGGAGCTGTTCGCGCCCTGCTGCGCCGACGTCGTGAGGAAGCCGTCGTTGAAGGGCTTGGTGGCTGCGAACGCCTGGAGGTCGTCGCCGGCCTTGGTCCAGCAGGGGTCGTCGAACTTGAGGCTCTTCGCGGTCGAGTCCAAGGTGTCCTTCGAGCACTCGCGCAGCGCGAACCAGTAGTACCAGTGGGCGGCCGGCCAGGCGTCCTTGCCGCCCAGCGCCACGGGCGCCACACCGGTCGCCTTGAGCTGCGTGACGGCCGTGTTCAGGTCGTCGATCGTCGTCGGGGGCGTCGTGACCCCCGCCTTGTCGAACAGGTCGGTCGAGTACCACATGCCGCCCGGCGTCACGGTGTACGGCATGGCGTAGGTCTTGCCGTCGATCTGCTCGGAGGTCAGGACGCCCTCGCCGATCGCGGTCTTCGTCTCGTCCGTGATGAGGTCGGACAGGTCGAGCAGCTGGCCGGCGTCGACCATGTCGCCCATCTTGCCGCCGCCACGCTGGTAGAAGACGTCCGGCGCCGACCCCGAGTTGATCGCGGTCTGGAGCTTGCCGTCGTAGTCCTCGTTCTGGATGTTCTGGATCTTGAGCGTGACGTCCGGGTACTTGGCGTGGAAGTCCTTGGCCATCTGGGCGAAGTAGGCGGTGCCCGGGCCGGTCGACGCGTTCGTCCACATGGTGAGGGTGACGGGGCCGCCGTCGGATCCCTGGTCGCCGCTGTCGTCCGAGCCGCCGGAACAGGCGGAGAGGGCGAGGGTCGCGGCCGCAGAGAGGGCGACGAGTGCCGCGCCTCGCATCTTCCTGGTCATCGTTGAACCTTTCGTCGTCGTCGACGGGTGCGCTCTCGCGCGGTCGGTGTGAGTCTTGCGCGCTGTCGCAGTTGATGTCAATCGTTGTCGATAACGTTTTCGATACGTTGGTCGAGCCGCCTATGATCGGGGCGTGGACTTCCTGCCCCGCGTCAAGATGGCCGACGTCGCCCGCGAGGCCGGCGTGTCGGTCGCGACCGTCTCCAAGGTCGTCAACGGCCGGTACGGCGTCGCGCAGGCCACCGTCGACCGCGTCCAGCAGGTCATCGACACCCTCGGGTACGAGGCGAGCCTCGGCGCGCAGTCCCTGCGGTCGCACCGCACCAACGTCCTCGGGATCCTCGTCGCCGAGTTCGAGCCCTTCTCCACCGAGCTCCTCAAGGGCGCGTCCGCCGCCGTCGCGTCCACCGGGTACGAGCTCCTCGCGTACTCCGGCGGCGGTCGCGGCGCCGACGTCGGGTGGGAGCGACGCAACCTGTCCCGCCTCTCCGGGACGCTCATCGACGGCGCGATCCTCGTCACCCCGACCGTCGTCGAGACCAACCACGGCGTCCCCGTCGTCGCGGTCGACCCGCACACCGGGCCCACCGGCATGCCGACGGTCGACTCCGACAACCTCGCCGGCGCCGTCCTCGCGACCGAGTACCTCCTCGGGCTCGGGCACCGCAGCATCGCGTTCCTCGGCGGCCGGGCCGACCTCGAGTCCGCCCGGCTGCGCGAGGAGGGCTTCCGGCGGGCCATGGCGTCCGCAGGCGTCGCCGTCGACGAGGACCTCGTGCGCGTGGGCGGTTACGCACGCGACGCCGCCCGCACCCCCGCCCACGAGATCCTCGACCGGCCCGACCGGCCCACCGCCGTCTTCGCCGCCAACGACCTCTCCGCGCTCGGCGTCATGGACGTCGCCCGCGACCTCGGGCTCGACGTCCCCGGCGACGTGTCCGTGATCGGGTTCGACAACGTGCCCGAGTCCGCGCTCGCGTCACCGCCCCTGACGACCGTCGCGCAACCGCTCCAGGAGATGGGGGCCGCAGCCCTGCGCATGCTGGTCCAGGTGATCGACGGGACGCTCGACGAGCCGCACCTGCGCCTGCCGACCACGCTGGTCGAGCGCGCCACCTGCCGCCCCCTCTGACCCCTCCCCTTTCCCCTCCCGCGGGGGGTGGTCAGGCGTCCGGGTCGGAGACCGGAGAACCGGCGTCCTGGTGCTCCGCGACGAACCGCTCGACACGACGGTCCGGCACCAACCACACCAGCGCGACGGCGACGTACAGCGCCACCCCGACGTACGGCTCCCAGAACGACGCCGCGATGCCCAGCAGGTACAGCACCGGCGACGCCTTGCCCTTCCAGTCGCCCCCGACGGCCTGCGCGAGCGGCCCGTCGTGCCCCTGCCGCCTGACGAGCGACGCCTGGAGCAGCCAGTACGCGACGGCCGCGAGCAGCAGGTCGATGCCGTACACCGCCGTCGGGACGGGGTCGAACCCGGTCTCGTCCATCCATCCCGTGGTGAACGGGAACAGCGACAACCAGAAAAGCAGGTGCAGGTTCGCCCACAGGACGACGCCGTCCACCCGGTCGGCGAGCTGCAGCATGTGGTGATGGTTGTTCCAGTAGATGCCGACGTACACGAACGACAGCAGGTACGTGAGGAACGTGGGCGCGACCTCGCGCAGCGCCTCCCAGGTCGATCCCTCGGGGGTCCGCAGCTCGAGGACCATGATCGTGATGACGATCGCGAGCACGCCGTCGCTGAACGCCTCGAGCCGGCCCTTGTTCATGCGTCGAGGATCCCACGAGGGACTTTCGCACCGCCGCGCGAATCGGGTTGCCAAGACTTGAGAGGATGGAACCCCGTGAGCACCGAACCCCGTCCCGACGCGCGCCCCGAGGGCGCTCCCCGCGCTGCGGCGCGCCCGGACACGTCGTCCGACGGGGCGCCGCGACGCCGCCGGTCGGGGCGAGGACGCGGCCGGGGCCCCGGACGTCCCGCGACGCGTGTGAGCGACGCCCACCTGACGCGCATGCGCGAGCGGCGCGAAGCGGTCGAGCTCGGCACGATCCGCTACCCCGAGCAGCTCCCCGTGAGCGCGCACCGGGACGAGATCGCGGCCGCGATCCGCGACCACCAGGTCGTGATCGTCGCGGGCGAGACCGGTTCGGGCAAGACGACCCAGCTCCCGAAGATCCTGCTCGACCTGGGCCGCGGACGCGCCGGTCAGATCGCGCACACCCAGCCCCGGCGGATCGCCGCCCGCTCCGTCGCGGAGCGCGTCGCGGAGGAGCTCGGCAGCCCGCTCGGCGAGGTCGTCGGGTACCAGGTGCGGTTCACCGACGAGTCGTCGGACTCGACCCTCGTCAAGGTCATGACCGACGGCATCCTGCTGGCCGCGATCCAGCGCGACCCGCAGCTCCTCGCCTACGACACGATCGTCGTCGACGAGGCGCACGAGCGGTCCCTGAACATCGACTTCCTGCTGGGCTACCTCTCGCGGCTGCTGCCGCAGCGCCCGGACCTCAAGCTCGTCATCACGTCCGCGACGATCGACTCCGCCCGGTTCGCGCGCCACTTCGGGACGCCGGCGCCCGCCGGCGTCGCCGCGGTTGCCGCCGCGGACACCGCGGGAGCCGCCGCCGACGACGTCGTCCCCGCGCCCGTCATCGAGGTCTCCGGACGCACGTTCCCCGTCGAGATCCGGTACCGCCCGCTGGTCGCGGACGCGGAGACGCCCGACGACGGCGCCCCAGGCGGTGCGCGCGCGGGCAAGGGCGGCAAGGGACCCGCCCCGAAGAAGCCCCGCGAGGACCGCGACCTCGTGACGGGCATCGTCGACGCGGTCGACGAGCTGATCGCGCTGGACCGCACGCGCCGCGACCCGGGTCCGGGCGACATCCTCGTGTTCCTGTCGGGCGAGCGGGAGATCCGGGACGCCGCCGACGCCCTGACCGGTCACTTCGGGGAGCGCGGCCGCGACCCGCGCGACCCGGGCTACGTCGAGGTGCTGCCGCTGTTCGCGCGACTGTCCGCGGCCGAGCAGCACCGCGTCTTCGCGGCGCACGCGGGCCGCCGGATCGTGCTGGCGACCAACGTCGCGGAGACGTCGCTGACGGTCCCGGGCATCCGGTACGTCGTCGACCCGGGCACGGCACGCATCTCGCGCTACTCGAAGGCGACGAAGGTCCAGCGCCTCCCCATCGAGCCGGTGAGCCAGGCGTCGGCGAACCAGCGCTCGGGACGCTGCGGCCGCCTGTCGGACGGCGTCGCGATCCGCCTGTACTCCGAGGACGACTTCGCGGCCCGCGAGCCGTTCACCGAGCCGGAGATCCTGCGGACGTCGCTCGCGTCCGTGATCCTGCAGATGATCTCGGTGGGCGTGGTCGGCTCGCCCGACGACGTGGCCCGGTTCCCGTTCGTGGACCAGCCCGACACGCGGGCCATCCGGGACGGCGTCCAGCTCCTCACCGAGCTGGGTGCGCTCGAGCAGGTGCACGACGACGGCGCCTCGCGCACCCGCCTCACCGAGACGGGCCGACAGCTCGCGCAGCTCCCCATGGACCCGCGCCTGGCGCGGATGATCGTCGAGGGCTCGCGCCGCGGCGTGGCGCGCGAGGTCACGATCGTCGCCGCCGCACTCTCCATCCAGGACCCCCGCGAGCGCCCGACGGAGGAGCGCGCGCAGGCGGACCAGATGCACGCGCGCTTCGCGGACCCGACGTCCGACTTCCTGAGCTACCTGAACCTGTGGCGGTACGTCCGCGAGCTGCAGCGCGACCTGTCGGGCAACCAGTTCCGTCGCCGCGTCCGCTCGGAGCACCTGAACTTCCTGCGGATCCGCGAGTGGCAGGACCTGGTCTCCCAGCTCCGCGACACCTCCAAGCCCCTGGGCATCCGCTGGGGCAGCTCGGCGCACGCGCAGGACCACCGGGAGGCGGCGGGGGGGCCCGGGGACGCGAAGGCCGTGGCGGGCCTGGCGGGAGGCGCCCGAGGAACGAGGGCGCCGGATGGAAGGCCGAGCACCCCGGGCTCCCCCGCCGCCGACCCCACGACCGACCCCCACGACGAGCACACCACCGACCCCCACCGTCACGCCTGGGACGCCGACACCATCCACCAGGCCCTCCTCTCCGGCCTCCTGTCACAGGTCGGGATGCAGCAGACGGCGGACATCAAGGCGTCCGCACGCCAGGGCCGCGACCAGGGCCAGCTGAAGCGGATGGCCCGGCAGGCGCGCAACGAGTACCTCGGTGCGCGGGGCATCCGGTTCGCCGTGTTCCCGGGGTCGCCGCTGAGCAAGAAGCCGCCGGCGTGGGTCATGGCGGGCGAGCTGGTGGAGACGAGCCGCCTGTGGGCGCGCGACGTGGCGCGGATCCAGCCGGAGTGGGTCGAGGAGGTCGGCGCGCACCTCGTGAAGCGCACGTACTCGGAGCCGACGTGGTCGTCGCGGCGCGGCGCAGCCACCGTGGTCGAGAAGGTGCTGCTGTACGGGGTGCCGGTCGTCGCGGACCGGCAGGTCCTGTACGCCAAGGTCGACGCGGAGGCGGCGCGCGAGATGTTCGTGCGGCACGCGCTCGTCGAGGGCCAGTGGTCGACCCATCACGCGTTCTGGAAGCAGAACCGGACGGTGCTCGACGAGGCCGAGGAGCTGGAGGCGCGCTCGCGTCAGCGGGGGCTCGTCGTCGACGACGACGTCCTGTTCGCGTTCTACGACGCCCGCGTGCCGGCGTCCGTGGTGTCGGCCCGCCACTTCGACCAGTGGTGGAAGACAGCGCGACGTCGCACCCCCGACCTGCTGGACCTCACGCTCGACCTGCTCGTCCCGCAGGCCGGCGAGATCGACACCACCCAGTTCCCCGAGTCGTGGCCGCAGAGCGACCTGACGCTCCCGCTGACGTACCAGTTCTCCCCCGGCACGGACGCGGACGGCGTGACCGTCCACGTGCCCGTGTCGGTCCTCGCGCGCGTGACGCCCGACGGGTTCGACTGGATGGTCCCCGGGCTCCTCGACGAGCTCACCACCGCGACGATCCGCTCGCTGCCCAAGCCCGTCCGTGTGCAGCTCGTCCCGGCCCCCGACGCCGGGCGCGACGTCGCCGACTGGCTCCGCGCGAACACGCCCACCTGGGCCGACATGGCCCGCGCCGGCGACATGGCCGAACCGTTCCGCGCCGCGTTCACGCGCGCAGTCCGCGCCGTGCGAGGCGTCGACATCCCCGACGACGCGTGGGCCGGGCAAGCCGCGCGGCTGCCCGCGCACCTACGCATGACCTTCCGTGTCGTGTCCGAGCCCGAGCGCGGCGTCGCACAGGTGCTCGGCGAGGACAAGGACCTCCTGGGGTTGCAGCGGAAGCTGGCGGGGCGGGCCGAGGCGGCGGTACGGACGGCGGTGCGGGCGGCGTTGGAGGCGGCTCGGGCGTCGGCGGGGGTCGACACCGTGGCTGGGGCACAGGCCCGCCTCGCGCCGCCTTCTTCCGAACGGTCCGGTTCCGCGTCCGCAGGCGCTCCGAGTGAGGGGCTCCCGGGGCGGTTGGTGGCCGAGGTCGGCGTGCTCGACGGGTGGCCCCCGGTCGACGTGCTCGGCGGGGATGCCGGGCGGTCGTTGCCCGACGTCGTGGAGACGCGGGTGGGCGCCGGTGCGGTGGTGCGCGGGTATCCCGGGCTGGTGGTCGAGCCGGGCGCGAAGGGCGGGGACGTCGTCGCGCTGCGCGTGCACGCGGACCGCGACCGCCGCGACGCCGAGCACGCCGACGGTGTGCGGACGCTCCTGCTGCGCGAGGTCGCGCTGCCCGTGGGCCGGGTGACGTCGCGGTGGACGGGGACGCAGGCGCTCACGCTCGCGTCGAGCCCCTACCGGACCACGGACGCGCTCGTCGACGACGTGCAGCGCGCGGCCGTCCGGTCGCTCACGAGCGGGCCGACGGCGGTGCACCCCGACGCCCCCGACGCCGGGGCCGTCCGCGACCTGGCGGCGTTCGACGCGGCGCGCGGGTTCGTGCGCGAGCACCTGGAGGACGAGGTGCACCGGGTCGTCGGGCACGTCGTCGCCGCCCTGAGCGCCGCGCGCACCCTGGACGGCGAGATCCGTGCGACGTCCAGCCTGGCGCTGCTCAACACCTTGACGGACCTGCGGGAGCAGCAGGCCGCGCTGGTTCCGGCGGGGTTCGTGTCCCGGACGCCCGCGCACCGGCTCCCGCACCTCACGCGGTACCTGCGGGCCGCGTCAGCGCGTCTCGACAAGGCGCGGTCGAACCCGCACCGGGACGCCGAGCTGGCGTGGCACGTCCACGACGTCGAGCAGGCGTACGAGCGGGCGCGGGCCGCGTACACGGCCGGACGCCGCGACCCGGCGCGGGCGGCCGAGCTCGCGGACGTGCGCTGGCAGATCGAGGAGCTGCGGGTGTCGTTGTTCGCGCAGCAGCTCGGGACCGACGGCCCCGTGAGCGAGAAGCGGATCCGGAAGGCGCTCGACCCGTCGGGCTGGTGACCTGCCCGGACGTCTTCGAAATCGATTTCGAAGAATCGTTGACGGGGGCGCTCGACGTCTTTAGTTTAGTGATTGCACTCAATGTGCCCGCGTGGCAGGCGCACCGTCGCGCCCGCCGCCGGCGTCCCGAGACGAAGGAGTATCGGCATGCCCGCAGCACCCCGGATCACCCCCTCCGACGCACGCCCGCGCCACCGGCGCCGCACCGCCATCGCCGTCGGCGCGGGAGTCGTCGCGCTCGGCCTGGCCGTCACCCCCGCGGTCGCGACCGCCCACGGGGCGTCGCCCTGGGCCGGCCACGCCTCCCCCGGCCAGCCGTCCCACGGACACCCGGCCAAGCCCACCAAGCCCACCAAGCCGCAGGCCGACGACAGCCTCCGCGCTCTCGCCGCACCGTCCGGCCTGCGCATCGGGGCCGCGCTCAACACCGACCGCCTCGCGGACGACGCCACCTACGCCTCGATCGCCGCCGACCAGTTCTCCACCGTGACCCCCGAGAACGTCATGAAGTGGGAGGTCGTCGAGCCGGCGCAGGGCACCTACGACTTCACCGCGGCCGACCAGCTCGTGCGCTTCGCGCAGCAGCACGGCCAGCTCGTGCGCGGTCACACCCTCGTGTGGCACAACCAGCTGCCGTCGTGGCTGACCGCCCAGGCGAGCACGCTGTCCGCGACGCAGCTCCGCGCGATCCTCAAGCAGCACGTCCAGGCCGAGGTCAAGCACTTCAAGGGCAAACTCTGGCAGTGGGACGTCGTCAACGAGGCGTTCGCCGACGACGGCACGCTGCGCGACGACATCTGGTCGCAGAAGCTCGGCGACTCGTACATCGCCGACGCGTTCCGCTGGGCCCACGAGGCCGACCCGCAGGCCAAGCTGTTCTACAACGACTACAACATCGAGTACACGGGCGCGAAGAGCGACGCCGTCTACGCCATGGTCACAAGGCTCCAGGCGCAGGGCGTCCCGATCGACGGCGTCGGCTTCCAGGACCACCTGGACACGCAGTACGGCACCCCGAACCTGCAGGACAACCTGCAGCGCTTCGCCGACCTGGGCCTCGACGTCGCCGTCACCGAGGCCGACGTCCGCACCACGCTGCCCGTGACGTCCGTCGAGCAGACCGCGCAGAACAGCATGTGGTCGCAGTCGCTGAGCGCCTGCCTGCTCGTGAAGCGGTGCATCTCGTTCACCGTGTGGGGGATCGACGACGGGTCGTCGTGGGTCCCGAGCACGTTCCCCGGCGAGGGCGCCGCCCTCCTGTACGACGACGCGTACCAGCCGAAGGCGCAGTACGGCGTCCTGCAGCAGACCCTCGAGCTGGCCGCCGGCGCGCCGCGACGCAGCGGGCGCTGACCGGCTCCCACCACCGTCGGTGCGACGCCCCGGGACGCTGCCACCCAGGCCGCGCCCGGGGCGTCGGGGTTCACCGGGACCTACGATCGCCCGATGACATCCCGACGGACGACCGTGCTTGCCGGAGCCCTCGCGGCGCTCCTCGCCACGTCAGGCACGATCCACCTGGTGCGCCCGCGCGTGTACGAGCCGTTGATCCCGCGGCGCCTCGGGTCGCCGCGCGCGTGGGTGGTGGGTTCGGGTGTCGCGGAGCTCGGCTGCGCGGCAGCCCTGGCGCTCCCCCGGACGCGGCGGGCCGGCGCCGTCGCGACCGCGGCGCTGCTCGTCGGCGTCTTCCCGGGCAACGTGCAGATGGCGCTCGACGCGCACCCCGGTGCCCGGTCGTGGGCCCGCAAGCCCGCCGTCGCCTGGGGACGCCTCCCGCTGCAGGTCCCGCTCGTCGCGGCGGCGTGCGCCGTCGCCCGCGACACCTCGGCCCGCGTCAGCGGGTGAGGTCGAGCAGCCCGCGCTCGTGCGCGAGCGTGACCGCCTCGGTGCGGGTGCCCGCGCCGAGCTTCGCGAGCACGTTCGACACGTGGACGCTCACGGTCTTGCCCGAGATGAACAGCACCTCGCCGACCTGGCGGTTGGACAGGCCGCGCGCGACGAGCCCCAGCACCTCCGCCTCGCGGTCCGTGAGCACACCTGCCGTCGGGGCACGCACGCCCCCGACGTCGAGCCGGGCGCGGCGTGCGAGGGCACGGCACGCGTCCGCGAGCGGACGGGCTCCCATCGCGTCGGCCTCGTCCACGGCAACCGTGAGCTCCCGGGCACCCGCGTCGCGGTCGCCCGACACCACGAGGGCCTCGGCCCAGCGGAACCGCGACCTCGCCACCTCGTAGCGGTACCCGTAGCCGAACTCCTCGACGACGGTCGCCCACGCACGAGGGTCGACGGGCGGGCCACCCGCGGCGGCGGCCAGCCGCGCGTGCTCGGCGCGTACCCGCGCCAGCCAGCCGCGCGCCTCGGGCCCGAGCCGACCGCCGCGCGGCCGTCCCCGTTCCGCGGACCGCGTCGCCGCGTCGCAGAAGGTCTCGCCACGGGCCACGAGCGGCCCGACGTCCCTGCCGAGCAGGGCCTCGCGCTCGGCCTCGTCCGCGAGCGCAGCCAGGGCGAGCGCGCTGATCCAGATCTGCCCGAGGAACACGTCGGTCCACTCCGCGCTCAGATACGCCACGACCTCGGACGCGATCTCGACGGCCTCGCCGGTCCGGCCGGCGAGGGTCAGCGCGTCGACGGCGCACCCGCCGGCGATGAGCGCAGCAGACGTGTCGACGTGCCACTCGGGACGCAGGGCCAGCGCGCGCTCGACGACGTCCTCGTCGCCCCGCGCGACCGCGGAGTACAGCCGGACGGCACGGAAGACCACGCTGGACGGCGCCGGGACGCGGTCGTCGGGTGCGGCGTGCAGATCGCCCAGGACGTACGCGGTCAGCTCGCGGAAGAACTGGATCTCGGTCCCGTACGCGCTCCACGTGCGACCGGTCCGGCGGGCGTAGTCGGCGGCCTCGTCCAACGCGGCGCGCGCGTCGTCGAGCCGGCCGCCGTAGTACCAGGTCGCACCGAGGTTCCACCAGGCGCGGACCGCGGTGTCGACGTCCCCGGCGGCGAGCGCCCGGTCCCGTGCCTCGCGGACGAGCTCGGCCGCGTCCTCCGGCTCGTCCACCGAGAGGATCGCGAGCGTGTTGAGCGCGTTGGCCTCGATGGCGGGCGCGTCGACGGCTTGGGCGACGGCGACCGCCTCGGTCGCGGACCGTCGCCCGACCTCGTCGAGATCGCCGTTCAGGGCGGCCCGTGCGTGCGCTGCGAGCGTGGCGGCGCGCGCCCGCGACGGCGGGTCGACCGGCAGCACCGCGAGCGCCTCCTCGGTGCGCCGCAGCGCAGCCGGGCCGTCCTCGACCGCGAGCAGGTATCCCGCGACGACGTGCTGGAGGGCGGCGCGCTCGAGCTCGTCGGGCACGGCGTCGACCGCGGCGCGCGCGAGCGCGACCGCACGCTGCGGGTCGCCGGAGCGTTCGGCCGCGGAGGCGGCGTCGAGCGCGACGTCGCTGCGTCCGCGTCCGACGAGGCCGGCCGGGTCGGGGACGCCGTCCCACAGCTCGAGGACCTGCTCGAGGTGCCGCAGCTCTTCCGTGGGGGCGAGCAGCCGGCGCGCCTCGAGCGCGGCCTGGTGCGCTGCCACGAGCGTGGTGGGCAGGTCGTGGGCCCGGGCGGCGTGCGAGGCACGCTGCGCCGCCGACCCGAGCGTGGGGTCGGCGGCCATCGCCTCGAGATAGGCCCGGTGGACGGCGACCTGCTCGCCGGGCAGCAGGTCGGCGTACACCGCCTCGGCGAGCAGGGCGTGGTGGAACCCGAGCCGGCCGTCGGGCTCGGTGCGCAGGACCTGCTGGGCGACGGTCTCGCGGAGTGCGGCGTCCGCCGTGCCGCTCCCGCCGCCCGCCGATGCGCCCGCTGTCCCGGTCAGCGGCAGCACACCCGTCTCGAGCACCGCGCGCAGCAGACGCTCCTGGACCACGCGTCCGTCCGCAGAGGCGGCGCGCACCACCCGCTGGGACGCCGGGTCGAGGGCGTCGACACGGGACTGGAGGGCTTCGGCGAGCGACCACGGCAGCTCGCCCCGCGCGACCCCGGACGCCACGAGCTCCTCGGCGAAGTAGGCGTTCCCCTCGGACCGTTCGCGGACCGTCTCGAACGCGGCGGGCGGGAGCGGCCGGCCCGCGACCGCCGTCGTGAAGACGCGGAGCTCGGCGGCGCTGAACGGCGCGAGGTCGATCCGTGAGACGCGGGGGTGCCGCCCGAGCTCTGCGAGCACGGGCCGGAGCGGGTGCCGACGGTGGAGGTCGTCGGAGCGGAACGTCGCGATGACGGCGAGGTGCTCGTCGCGCATGCGCGCGACGAGGAAACGCAGCACGTCGAGCGTCGACGGGTCGGCCCAGTGCAGGTCCTCGACGAGCAGGACGAGCGGTGCCCCGGGCGACCCGGCCCGCGCGAGCACGGTGGCCAGCCCGTCGAAGAGCTGGAGCCGGTCGTCAGGCGCCGCGGACGCGTCGGCGTCGAGGAGCCGCGCGAGGGCGGGCCGCTGCTGGGCGACCTCCTCGACGATCTCGCACTGACCACGCAGCAGGGCGAGAGCCTCGACGAAGGGGAGGTACGGCAGCCCGACGGCGCCCAGGTCGACGCAGTGGCTCTCGACGACGGCCGCTCCGCGGTCGCGCGCCCGTTCGGCCGCTCGGCCGAGCAGGCGCGTCTTGCCGACGCCGGCGTCGCCCCCGACGAGCAGGAGCGACGGGACGCCCCGGCCCGCGTCGTCCACCGCGGCGGCGAGCAGATCGAGCTCGGGCTCGCGCGCGACGAAGGGTGCGACAGGGGTCGTGGGCACGTCGCCAGTGTTCCACCGCCCCCCGACAGCCGGCCTGCGGCCCGTCAGGGCCGGCCCGTGGCGCGACGGGACCGGCTGCGGAGCGCGATCCAGGCGCTGCGCCGCGGGTGGTGTCGCGCGGGTGCGGGGCGGAAGTCCTCGCGGGCACGCTCCTGGCGGTAGGCGATCTCCGCCTCGACCGCGGGGCCCAGGTACTCGCTCATCGTCCGTCTCCTCTGCGTGGCGGGCCGTCCTGCCCGGCGGGCCGCGCTGTCGGCGGGCCGCATCGTCGTCGTCCTCGACGGTCGGCCTGAGGTGGCCGGTGCGGGATCCGGCGATCGCCCGCCTTTCCTGCCTGCGCGGAGGTGGACGAGCCCGCTGAGGTGCGTGCGGGGTGGGCTGAGGTAGGCCGAGCGCCCGCTGAGGTGGGCGCGGCACAGAGATACCGATACCGGGGGTATCATGTAGAACCCCGCTCCGACGCGGGACCCCATGCAGCGGACGACGAGGTGCAACGCATGACCGCCACGGCCCCCCAGACGGCCTCCTCCCCCACGTTCCTCGACGGCACGGACGTCGACCTTCGGATCGACCGGTCCATCGCGACGATGTACCGCGACCGGCTCGCGACGTCGCCCGCGAACCTCGCGTTCCGTGAACCCGACGGCTCCGGGGGCTGGACCGACCACACGTGGCGCCAGGTGGACGACCGCGTGCGTCCGCTCGCCGCCGGGCTGCTCGCGCTCGGGATCGCCCGCGGCGACCGCGTCGCCCTCATGGCTCCCACGAGCTACACGTGGATCGTCGTGGACCTCGCCGTCCAGGTCGCCGGCGCCGCCGCGACGTCGATCTACCCCGTCGCGACGCCCGACGTGCTCGAGTGGATCCTCGCCGACTCCGCGTCGCGGGTGCTCGTCGTCCAGGACGCCGCCCTGCTCGAGCAGGTGCGCGCCGTGCGCGCCCAGGCCTCCGCGCTCGAGCTGGTCGTCGTGATCGACCCCGCGGACGTCGAGCTGCAGGACGGCGAGACGACGCTCGCCGAGCTCGCCGCGTCGGGTGCCCGGCACCTGGCGGCCGAGCCGCGCTGCGTCGACGAGGCCGGGGACGTCCTCGTGCACGACGACCTCGCGACCCTCATCTACACGTCCGGCACGACCGGCCGCCCCAAGGGGGTCCGGCTCACGCACGGCAACTGGGCGGGCGAGGCCGCCGGGATCGACGCGCTCGGCATCCTCACCCCCGAGCACACGCAGCTCCTGTGGCTGCCGCTCGCGCACGTCTTCGCCCAGACGTTCGTGGTCACCCAGCTCCGCGTCGGCTACCCGACCGCGGTCGACGGGTCGATCCCCGACCTCGTGGGCAACCTCGCGACGGCCCGGCCGGCGTTCATGGCGGCCGCCCCCCGCATCTTCGAGAAGGTCCATGCCGGGATCACCGCGCAGGTCGAGGCGAAGGGCGGGGTGTCGCTCGCGCTGTTCCGCTGGGCCGTGCGGACCGGCGAGCAGAAGGTCCGCGCGCAGCAGGCCGGCGAGCAGGCGTCCTGGTGGGTCCGGGCGCAGGCCGCGCTCGGCAGCGCGCTCGTGTTCTCCAAGGTCCGCAAGCGGTTCGGCGGGAACCTGCAGTACTTCATCTCGGGCTCCGCGCCGCTGTCGCGCGAGATCCTCGAGTTCTTCGAGGCGGCCGGGCTGCCCATCCTGGAGGGCTACGGCCTCACGGAGACGTCCGCCGCGATCACGGTGAACCTGCCCGGCCGGTCGCGCTTCGGCACGGTGGGACCGGTCCTGCCGGGACACCGCATCCAGCTCGCGTCCGACGGCGAGATCCTCGCCGCCGGCCCGTGCGTCACGGCCGGCTACTTCCAGAACGCGGAGGCCACGGCCGAGTCCGTCGAGGACGGCTGGTTCCACACGGGCGACATCGGCGAGATCGTCGACGGCCGGTACCTCAAGATCGTCGACCGCAAGAAGGACCTGTTCAAGACGTCCAACGGCAAGTACGTCGCGCCGGGGCTCGTCGAGGTCACGCTCACGTCGAGCTGCGCGCTCGTCGGACAGGCCGTCGTCGTCGGTGCCGGGCGCTCGTACTGCGTGGCGCTCGTCAGCGTCGACTCGGAGGAGCTCGCGAGGTTCGCGTCCGCGCACGGCCTCACCGGCGACTACGCCGAGCTGGTGCACGCACCCGAGGTGCAGGCCGAGATCCGCCAGGCCGTCGAACGGACGAACGGGAAGTTCGCCCGCTGGGAGCAGATCAAGAAGTTCGCCGTGCTCGACACCGAGATCACGGTCGAGAGCAACGAGCTCACGCCGTCGCTCAAGCTGCGGCGCAAGCCCGTCGTCGAGAAGCACGCCGACCTCATCGACTCGCTCTACTCCTGACGGCTCCTGACCGTCCCACGGTCGTGCACCGGCGCGCGCGATCCGGGTCCGTCCACGGCCGCGCGCGCCGGGCACGACGCCCGGCGCGACCGTGGGCGGGAGGCGGCACGCTGGGGGCATGACGACCGAGCAGCCGACGACCCCGTCCGACAGCACGTCCGACAGCACGCCCGCCACGACGCCCGCCGGGCCGCCCCTCGGGGCGCGCTGCTTCGGCGACGGCGACCCCCTGTACGAGGCGTACCACGACGACGAGTGGGGCGTGCCCGTGCACGGCGAGGCACCGCTGCTCGAACGGCTCGCCCTCGAGGGCTTCCAGTCGGGGCTGTCGTGGCTCACCGTGCTCCGCAAGCGGGATGCCTTCCGCGAGGTGTTCCACGACTTCGACCCCGAGCGCGTCGCGGCCTTCGACGCGGACGACGTGGCGCGCCTCCTCGGCGACGCCCGCATCATCCGCAACCGGCAGAAGATCGAGGCGACCGTCGCGAACGCCCGCGCCCTCGTCGCGCTGCACGACGCAGGCGGGACCCTCGACGAGCTCGTCTGGTCGTTCGCTCCCCCGCCGCGCGTCACGCGGCCCGAGCACCCGTCCGACGTGCCGGGCACGACCGCCGAGTCGGTCGCCCTCGCGAAGGCGCTCAAGAAGGCCGGCTTCCGCTTCGTCGGGCCGACCACCGCGTACGCCACGATGCAGGCCTGCGGGCTCGTCGACGACCACCTCGCGTCGTGCCCGGTCGTGGCACGGTGACGAGAGGGACGAAACCGGACAGCGGGACGGATTTGTACGCGGCCCTCCTTAACGGGTAGGGTCCGGCTGCCGATACGACCGCCCGCAGCCCGAGGAGCAACACCGGTGTCTCGCTTCTTCCCCCGTCTCTCCACCGTCGGGAGCCGCGTCGCGGTCTCCGCACTGCTCCTCGGGGCCGCAGGGACCGGCCTCGCCGGCACCGCGTTCGCCGCGGGTGTCGACGACTGCTCCACGCCCCCGATCAGCGATGGCGGCCCGTCGGGCGCCAGCGACTCGAACGTCAACGTCTTCGTGGGCGGCAGCTTCACCGTCAAGGCCGGCGCCGAGGCCGAGGGCGTCGTCGTGGTCGACGGCGACCTCGGCACCGCCGGCTTCTACAACGTGGGCGTCGCGGGTGCCGGCTCGCAGGTCGCGC
Source organism: Luteimicrobium subarcticum (assembly GCF_002798015.1). GTDB lineage: Bacteria > Actinomycetota > Actinomycetes > Actinomycetales > Cellulomonadaceae > Luteimicrobium > Luteimicrobium subarcticum. The sequence continues at coordinate 128,801 of NZ_PGTZ01000009.1, forward strand.
CGCCCGCCGGGTCCGTCATGCTCCGCGTCGGCGGCGACGTCACGACGGGCCACCTCGACGTCGGCTCGCGGATCGGCGCGCAGGTGAGGGTGGGCGGGTCCGTGCACCCGGGCGTCCAGATCGACACCAACGGCGGCTCCCTCGCCACGCAGCTCGGCCACGACGCCGCCCTCGAGACCTCCACGGGCTTCGCGAGCACGCTCGCGCCCGAGAGCGCCGCCTACGACGCGCGCACCGCGAACGGCAAGGTCGTGCGCTCCGGCAGCGACACGACCCTCGACGGTGACGGCACCTCCAAGGTCCAGCTGTTCGACCTCGACGGCGCGGCGCTCGGTGCGTCCGGGCACGCGGTCACCGTGACGTTCGCGCACGTCCCGGACGACGCCCAGGTGGTCGTGAACGTCCACGGCCAGGTCGACGCCACCGTGAACGGCTTCTGGCGCGACGGCGGTGCGCACGCGTTCGACCAGAACGGCGACAAGGACGGCCTCGCCTCGTACGCGTCGCGGACCCTGTGGAACATCGTGGACGACGCGAGCCCGTCGTTCACGGGCGGTGCCCAGTGGACCGGTTCGGTCGTGGTCCCGAAGGCGAACGGCACGACCACGGTCGCGGTGCCCGGCATGAACGGGCGCGTGTACGTGGCGGGCAACCTCGTGCAGAACCTCGGCGGCAGCGAGTTCCACAGCTACCCGTTCGAGGGCTCCGACTGGAGCTGCTCGGACAGCACCCCGACGCCGTCGACCACGCCGAGCAGCACGCCCAGCGACACCCCGAGCGAGACGCCGAGCGGCACGCCGACCGACGCCTCCGGCACGACCCCGACCGAGGTCCCGTCGGGTGCCCCGAGCGTCCCGGCCGACACGCCCTCCACCCCGGCGTCGGGCACCACGACGACCGCCCCCGGCGGCCTGTCCGAGACGGCACCGGCCGCGTCCGACGACACCACCACGGCGGCTGCCGCCCCGGCCGACGAGACCGGCGGTCTCGCAGAGACCGGTGCGGCGATCCTGCCCGTCGCCGTCGTCGCGCTCGCGCTGCTCCTGGCCGGCGGCGTGCTGCTCCTGGTCCGACGCTCGCGCGCCTGACCCCCTGACGCGCGCGGCCGCACGGTGCCGCGCGCACGGACCCCCGCCCGGGTCCGTGTCGGAGCCCGGCTTCGCCCCTCGGGGCGGGGCTGGGCTCTTGGCGTCCGTGGTGGCGCCCAGCGCTCTCGACGTCCCCGGCCGCGCAGAGCAGACGGCGGCGATCGGGCGGTGCGGACCGGGCGCAGAGCGGTCAGGACGCGGCCGGACCCGCCTTGCCGCTCGGGGCGCCGCCCCCCCGCTGCACGCCCAGCAACCCCCTGCGGAGCGCGTCACCGTCGAGGCCACGCACCACGGGCACCTCGTGGGGCTCGCGCAGGTCCGGTCCGCGGACGACGTGCCCGCGATCGTCCCGGGACGGCAGCGGGACGGGCAGGCCGTGCGACAGCACCTGCTGGGTCGCGGTGAGCTCACGGATCGCCACGGCGCTGACCTGGCCGGGGTGCTCTCGCACCGCCCGGTCGTACACGTCGGGGTCGTGCTGCCCGTCGTCGCCGACGAGGATCCACCGGACGTGCGGCAGCTCGTCGAGCAGCCGTTCGAGCTGGCTGGTCTTGTGCGCGACGCCGCTGCGGAACCACCCCGTGTTCGTGGGCCCCCAGTCGGTGAGGAGGAGCGGCCCGGGCGGGTACCCGTTGACGTCGAGGAACCGGCGCAGCGTCACGGCCGTGTTCCATGCCCCGGTGGAGAGGTAGACGAACGGCGCGTCCGGGTACCGGGCGCGCAGGTCGCGGTAGAGCGCCGCCATGCCGGGCACGGCGCGCCGCGCGCTCGGGTGCACGACGAACGTGTTCCAGGCGGCGATGAAGGGGCGCGGGAGCCGGGTGTCCATGACGGTGTCGTCGATGTCGCTCACGACGCCGAGCAGGGCGTCCGGCCCGACGACGATCACCCGCGCCTCCGTGGTCACCCCGGTGCTGGGCGTGAGCCGGACCGTGTGCCAGCCGGGCGCCAGGGGCTCGTCGAGGTCGATCCGGAGATCGATGTAGCCACCGCGGTCGGCGACGACGACCCGGCGGACGGACCCGAGCTCGATCTGCACGACCTCCCGCGGCGCGGGCACCGCGACGAACGAGCGCCACCCCCGGCGGTCCCACGCGTGCGGCAGGACCCCCTCACAGGGCGTCAGGACGGTGCGGGCGAGGATGCGGACCCACCCGGGCTCGCCGTAGCCGGTGTTGCCCTCGACGCGGGGCTCCCAGCGCCGGCGGCGCAGCCTCTTGCCCACGGACGCGAAGAACCTGTCCTCGACCCGGGCGGCGACGTGCGGCCGGGTGGACTCGTGCGCCTCGGCGTCCTGGTGGACGTCGTCGTCGGGCATCGGGGGGCAGGCTCCTCGGTCGGGGGCGGGAGTCCTACCTTGGCACACCTGCGACGCCGTGGATGTCCCACACGTGTCGTGCGGGTGACGTCCTCTCAGTCGTCGGCGAGATCCTGTCCGGACAGCGCGTGGATCTGCTCCATCACGGTGTCGGTGAGCTCGCGGCGCGCCTGTGCGGGGCGCTGGCCGGAGGCGATCTGGCGCGCGGGGTCGATCGGTGCACCGAAGTGCACCTCGACCTTGAAGCGCCGGGAGAGCCGTGGGAAGCGGGCGTCGACGGGCTGCACCTTGTCCGTGTTGATCACGGCGACGGGGACGACGGGCGCCTGCCCGGTCAGGGCGAGGTAGCCGACGCCGGTGTGCCCGCGGTGGAGCTTGCCGTCGCGGGACCGGGTGCCCTCGGGGTAGATGCCGAAGGCGTCGCCGCGGTTCAGGACGACGAGGGCGTCCTCGAGGGACTTGAGGCCGGCGCGGGGGTCGTCGCGCTGCACGGGGATGTGGCCGAACGTCGTGAAGAACCAGCGCGAGAGCCGCCCCTTGACGCCCTTGCCGGTGAAGTACTCGGCCTTGGCCATGTAGGTGACCTGGCGCGGGGAGACCACGGGGATGAGCAGCGAGTCGATGAACGAGAGGTGGTTGCTCGCCAGGATCACCGGGCCGGCGTCGGGGATGTTGTTCCGTCCCGTGACCTTGGGCCGCAGGAACATGAACGTCACGAGGGACAGAAGGAGTCTCACCACCCGGTACGCCATCGGACCATTGTGCACAGACGTGCAGCCTGTCGTTCCACTGCCGTACACGTCGTGGACGCGGTTCTGTACCGATCCGGTGCCGCACCCGACGGTCAGGGACCCGCCGTGGGCGTGCCGCGGAACGCACGCCGGTAGGCCGACGGCGTGGTCCCGAGCGTCCGCGCGAAGTGCACCCTCAGCGAGGCCGCCGAGCCGAGCCCGGACGCCGCGGCGACGGCCTCGACCGGGTCGTCGCCCTCCTCGAGGAGCGCGCGCGCCCGGTCGACGCGCTGGGCGACGAGCCAGTCGCCGACCGCCGACCCGGTCCGCTCCCGGAACCGCCGGCTGAAGTGACGCCGGGACAGGTGCGCGGCGGCGGCGAGGTCGTCGAGCGTCAGGGCGTCACCGAGCCGGTCGGTCGCCCACGCCATCGCCCGCCCGACGGCGTCGTCCGGGCCGACCCGCGGGTTCGGCGTGGGTGCGAACTGCGCCTGCGTCCCCTCGCGGTGCGGCGCCAGGACGAGCCGACGGGCCACGCGCGCCGCGACGGAAGCACCGTGGTCGCGGCGGACCAGGTGGAGGCAGCAGTCGAGCGCGGACGCCGTCCCGGCCGACGTCACGACGTCCCCGAGGTCGCACCAGAGGACGTCGCGCCGGACCGCGACGCGCGGGTGGCCGGCGACGAGGTCGTCCTCGTGCGCCCAGTGCGTGGCCACCTCGCGCCCGTCGACGATGCCGGACGCGGCGACGACGAACGCCCCGAGGCACAGGCCGACGACGCGGGCGCCGCGGGCGTGCGCGGCGCGGACGGCGTCGAGCAGCACGGGCGACGGGTCGCGTCCGAGGTCCCAGCTCGGGACGACCACCGTCGCGGCTCCGTCGAGCGCCTCGAGCCCGTGCGTGACGACGATCGCGTACCCGCCTCCGGTGGCGAGGACGCCGGGCTGCTCCGCGCACACGACGACGTCGTAGCCGAGGCCGGCGCCACCCGGGACGACGCCGCCCAGGACGACGCTGGGGGCGGACAGGTGGAAGGGGCTGATCCCGTCGAACGCCAGGACCGCGACGCGGTGCGGAGTCGTCATGGCCCGATCCTAGCGAGCAACGACCATCGGGCCACTCGTGCGCGCGGCGGCCCGGCGGGAGGCTCGGAGGCATGACCACACCACGCACCCCTGCCTCCCCGGTCGCCGTGACGCTCGTCGGCGGCCCCACCGTCCTGCTGGAGCACGCGGGCCTCCGCGTCCTCAGCGACCCCACCTTCGACGCCCCGCGCCAGTACGAGGGCCGCGCGGTCCTCACGAAGCTCACCGGACCCGCGGTCCCGGCTGCGGCCGTCCTGCCCGTCGACGTGGTCCTCGTGTCGCACGACCAGCACGCCGACAACCTCGACGTCGCCGGCCGCGCGCTGGTCGAGGAGGCGCTCGCCGCGGGACGTCCCGTGCTCTCGACCCCGCGCGCGGCCGAGCGCATCCCGGGCGTCACGGGCCTCGCGCCGTGGGAGTCGTGGGACTCCCGGACGACCCCGTCCACGCGGATCACGGCGGTGCCCGCGCTCCACGGGCCGCCGGGGGCCGACGCGGACGCGCTGAGCGGGCCGGTCACCGGTTTCGTCCTCGAGGCGCCGGAGCAGCCGACCGTCTACGTCTCGGGCGACAACGCGTCGCTCGAGCACGTGCGCGAGGTCGGCGAGCGGTTCGCGGTCGACGTGGCGGTCCTGCACGCCGGGGCCGCTCGGGTCCCGCGCCACCCGGGCGCCACGCTGACGCTCGACGCGGCGGCGACCGTCGCGGCCGCCCGGCTGCTCCCGGGGGCGACGGTCGTCCCCGTGCACGCCGACTCGTGGGCGCACTTCAGCGAGGACGTGGACGCCGTGCGCCGTGCGTTCGCCGACGCCGGGCTCAGCGACCGTCTGCACCCGCTGCAGGCAAGGGTCCGCTCGACGATCGAGCGCTGAGCCGGGCGCGCGCGACGGCCCGGGCGACCCGGCCGGGCAGGTTGTCGGGCGCGTCGGACGGCAGCGCGTCGACGGGGAACCAGCGCACGTCCTCGCTCTCGTCGCTCACCACCACGGGGGCGTCGGGCGACGCGACGGCGACGAACGCGACGTCCCAGTGGGTGCGGCACGTCCCGAACGCGGCGGCGAGGTCGTGCCGGTCGACGTCGGACGGCGCGCCGGACGCGAGCCGGAGCGAGGTCAGACCGGACTCCTCGCGGGCCTCGCGCAGCGCGGCGGCGGCCAGCGTCGCGTCGTCGTCCTCGACGTGGCCGCCGAGCTGCACCCAGAACCGGCCCTTGCGGTGGTAGCAGAGGAGCACGTGGGTGAGGTCGTCCGACAGCACGACGCAGCTCGCGGTGAGGTGCTGCGCGCCGCCCTCGCGCCGGAGGGCGGCGTCGCCGTGCGCGGCCACGAACGCGACGTACTCGCCGCGGAGGTCCTGCTGCCCGGGGGCGTCCCAGGCGCGGAGCAGGTCGAGGACGGCGGGGTGGCGGTCAGCGGTCATCCAGGCAACCTAGCGCCGGCGCCACCTCGCACCGGTTCACGGTGTCTCAGCGGGCGGACAGCCCCTGTCCCGCATGGTGACGCCCGCCTACGCTGGTCGGACCATCCAGAGCGGTCGAGAGTCCTGGCTCGTCGACGCCGCAGCAACCCCCCAACGGAAGCCTCCCGCGGGGAAGGGTGCTTCAGCCAGGTCCGATGGAGAGACCGTGTTTCTTGAGGCAACTTCCTTCGTGGTCGTGAGACTCGCATGAGCGTCGGACCCGCGATCGCGCGCGCCGGCTCCGGCACCGCGCCCCGGCCCACCGTGAGCTTCGAGCTCATGCCGCCGCGCAACCCCGCGGCCGCGCCCAAGTTCTGGGACACCGCCACCCGGCTCGTCGCCGCGCGCCCCGACTTCGTCTCCGTGACCTACGGCGCGGCCGGCAACGACCGCGACACCGCGCGCCACGTCGTCGCCCGGCTCATCCGCGAGACGCCCGTCGTCCCCGTCGCGCACCTCACGTGCGTGGGCGCCGCGCGCGGCGACGTCGCCGAGGTCATCGACGACTTCCTCGCCGACGGCGTGCGGTCGTTCCTCGCGCTGCGCGGCGACCCGCCCGTCGACAAGCCCGACTGGGCGCCCGCGCCCGACGGCCTGCGCTCGTCCGACGACCTCGTGCACCTGCTCCGTGAGGTCGAGGCGCGCCGCTGCGCGAGCCACCCCGGCGACGCGCTCCGGGGCGCGCACCGCCCGCTGACCATCGCGGTCGCGGCGTTCCCCGCGGGCAACCTCGCGGCGGGCACGACGCGCGCCCAGGAGGTCCAGCGCCTGCTCGAGAAGGAGCAGGCGGGGGCCGACTTCGCCATCACGCAGATCTGCTACGAGCCCGAGACCTACACGGGCTTCGTCGACGAGGCGCGCGCCGCCGGCGTCACGATCCCGATCCTCGCGGGCATCCTGCCCATGACCGAGCCCCGCCGCCTGCACCGCGTCGAGGAGCTCACCGGCGTGCCCGTGCCGCAGCACGTCCTGCCCGCGCTCGAGGCCGCGGACGACGACGCCGCGCGCCACGCCATCGGCGTCCGGCACACCGTCGACCTCGCGCAGGCCGTCCTCGACGCGGGAGCGCCGGGCCTGCACGTCTACACGTTCAACAAGCACCACGCAGCACTTGACCTGCTCGAGGGCGTACACCTCGGCGGCAGGGGGACGGACGACACGTCCGACCTCCTGGACCTGGCCAGCGGGCCGTGGGTCAGGGACCACCACCCCCACGACGTGCCCGGAAGCCACGACATGGCGTCCGCGAAGGGCACGGGAGACGGATGACCCCTGATGTCACAGTCCACGACCACCACCGGATCGCCCGCTGAGGCGAACACGGCGACCTTCCCCGCGGCCACGGTTCTCGGCTACCCGAGGATCGGGCCGAACCGCGAGCTGAAGCGCGCGCTCGAGTCCTTCTGGGCGGCGCGCACGGACGTGCCCGCGCTCGAGGACGCGGCGGCCACCCTGCGCACCCGGACGCGCGCCCGGCTCGCCGAGCTCGGCCTCGCCCGCACGGGCGGCGCCGTCCCCGAGGCGTCGTCGTTCTACGACCAGGTGCTCGACGCGTCGTACGCGCTGGGTGCCCTGCCGGCCCGCTTCGACGGGCTCGCCGGGCTCGACCTGTACTTCGCGGCGGCGCGCGGCACGTCGGGCGACGCGGGCGAGCGCGCGCCGCTCGAGATGACCAAGTGGTTCGACACGAACTACCACTACCTCGTGCCCGAGATCGGTCCCGGCACGACGTTCCGCCTCGACGCGAGCCGGTTCGTCGGACCGGTGCGCGAGGCCGCGGCGGAGGGGCTCGACACGCGTCCCGTCGTCGTCGGTCCGGTCACGTACCTGCTGCTGTCGAAGGCCGCGGACGACGCCCCGGCCGGCTTCGAGCCGCTGTCCCGCCTCGGTGACCTGCTGCCCGTCTACGCCGAGCTGCTGCGCGAGCTCCGCGCCGCGGGGGCGAGCTGGGTGCAGCTCGACGAGTCCGGCCTGGTCGCCGACCACCTCCTCGACACGGCGACGGTGTCGCCCGCCGACGTCCACGCGGCCGTCAAGGCCGCCTACCGCGCGCTCGCCACGGACCTCGCCGCGGGCGTCGACCGTCCCGCGATCCTGCTCCAGGCGTCGTACGGCGACCTCGGTACCGCGTGGCCCGTCGTCGCCGCGACGGACGTCGAGGCCGTCGCGGTCGACCTGGTCCGCGGCGCGCTGCCGGCGGCGCCCGTCCCCGGGCTCGAGACCAAGACCGTCGTCGCGGGCGTGGTCGACGGCCACAACATCTGGCGCGCGGACCTCGGCGCGAAGGCCGACCTGGTGGACGCGGTCGCCGCAGCCACCGGTGCGGGCGCGGTCGCGGTCGGCACGTCGACGTCGCTGCAGCACGTCCCGCACGACGTCGAGCCGGAGTCCTGGGACGACGGCACCGCCGCGGGCGCCGAGCTCGACGCCAACCTGCACGCGTGGCTCGCGTTCGCGGACCAGAAGGTCGGCGAGGTCGTCGCCCTCGGCACCGCGCTCACCGACGGCCGCGACGCGGTCGCCGACGTCCTGGCGGCGGCGTCGGCCGCGGTGGCCGGTCGACGGGACGCCGCGGGCGTGCGCGTCGACGCCGTCCGCGCCCGGACCGCCGCGCTGCAGCCGGGCGACTTCGAGCGCGGCGCGCACGCCGAGCGCGTCACGGCGCAGCGCGAACGCCTGGGCCTCCCTGCCCTGCCGACGACGACCATCGGGTCGTTCCCGCAGACGGTCGAGATCCGCCGGGCCCGGGCCGCGCACGCCCGCGGCGAGCTCACGACCGACGCGTACGAGCAGGCGATGCGCGACGAGATCGCCCGCGTGGTCACGCTGCAGGAGGAGCTCGGGCTCGACGTCCTCGTGCACGGCGAGGCGGAGCGCAACGACATGGTGCAGTACTTCGCGGAGCTGCTCGACGGCTTCGCGGTGACCACGAACGGCTGGGTGCAGTCGTACGGCTCGCGCTGCACGCGCCCGTCGATCCTGTGGGGCGACGTGTCGCGCCCGGAGCCGATGACGGTCCGCTGGGCGCAGTACGCGCAGTCGCTCACCGAGAAGCCGGTCAAGGGCATGCTCACGGGCCCGGTGACGATCATGGCGTGGTCGTTCGTGCGCGACGACGTGCCGCTCGCCGAGACCGCGAACCAGATCGGGCTCGCCCTGCGCGACGAGGTCGTGGACCTCGAGGCGGCGGGCATCGCCGTCGTGCAGGTCGACGAGCCCGCGCTGCGCGAGCTCCTGCCGCTGCGGCAGGCCGACCAGGCGGCGTACCTCGACTGGTCGGTCGGGTCGTTCCGCCTGGCCACCGCGGGCGTCCGCCCCGACACGCAGGTGCACACGCACCTGTGCTACTCGGAGTTCGGCGAGGTCATCGGCGCGATCGACGGCCTCGACGCGGACGTCACCTCGATCGAGGCGGCGCGTTCCCGGATGGAGGTCGTGCCCGAGCTGCAGGACGCCGGCTTCTCACGGGGCGTCGGGCCGGGCGTCTACGACATCCACAGCCCCCGCGTCCCGTCGGTCGCAGAGGTCACCGAGCTGCTCGAGCTCGCGGTGAAGTCGGTCGACCCGAACCTGCTGTGGGTCAACCCGGACTGCGGCCTCAAGACGCGCGGCTACGCGGAGACGACCCCGTCGCTCGCGCACCTCGTGGAGGCCGCGCACGCGGTCCGCGCGACCCTCTGAGCGCAGGTCGGGCCGGGCACGCGCGCAGCGTGCCCGGCCCGTTCGCGACGTGTCAGCGCTGGTGGGGTGTCAGCGCTTGTGGAAGGTCATCGGCAGCCAGAAGGCCGCCGTCGTGACGACGATCCCGGCGAAGAACAGGAAGGCGCTCCCCGTGCCGCCGTCCTCGCCCTTCGACGCGGCGCTGCCCATGATGAGGATGCCGGCCACGAACAGGACGAGAGTGATCAGGAACAGCGGGATCGCGCCCGCGTTGCGGGGGGTGCGGTGGACGGTGAAGTCCTCGCGGACCTCGGGCTGCTGAGTCGACATGGCACAACGGTATCCCCTGTATCGCCTGGTGCCGGCTGCGAGGATCGGGGGATGACGCACACCTTCTCGCAGGTCGACGTGTTCACGGCTGTCCCTTATCTCGGTAACCCGGTGGCGGTGGTGCACGACGCGGACGGGCTCTCCGACGCCGACATGGCCGCGTTCGCACGCTGGACGAATCTGTCGGAGACGACGTTCCTGCTGCAGCCGTCCGGGGAGGGTGCGGCGGCGGGCGCGGACTACCGCCTGCGCATCTTCACGCCGACGGGCGAGCTGCCGTTCGCCGGCCACCCGACGGTCGGCTCGTGCCACGCCTGGCTCGCCGCGGGCGGTGTGCCGGCCCGGGACGGCGTGGTCGGCCAGGAGTGCGGTGTGGGCGTCGTCGCGATCCGGCGGTCGGTCGCAGCGGGCGGCGGTGAGCGGCTGGCGTTCGCGGCACCGGGGCTGCGGCGGGACGAGCCGGTGGCGGACGACGTCCTGGCGCGGCTCGTGACGGCGCTCGGCGTCCCCGCGGACGCCGTCGTCGATCACCGCGTCCTGGACAACGGGCCCGAGTGGACGGTCGTGCTGCTCGACTCGGCCGAGCGGGTGCTGGCGCTCGCGCCGGACTGGTCGGGCGTCCGGGACGACGTGCGTGCGGTCGGCGTGGTGGCTCCCGCCCCCGAGGGCGCGGGGGTCGCGTTCGAGGTACGCGGGTTCGCGCTCGACATGGGCATCCCGGAGGACCCGGTGACGGGCAGCCTCAACGCGTCGGTCGGCCAGTGGCTGCAGTCCGTGGACCGCGCCCCGGCGTCCTACGTCGCGGCGCAGGGGGCGCGGCTCGGGCGCGCGGGGCGCGTGCACGTCACGCGGGACGCGGAGGGGACGGTGTGGGTCGGGGGCGACGCGGTGACGTGCATCCGGGGCGAGGTGCTGATCCCCGCCCACTGATCCGCGCGCACCTGGCCGCGCGACCCGTCTGCACGCCCTCGCCCGGGGGCGGACTCTCGTGCGTCCGACCTCGCCGACGGGGGCCTTCGCGGCCCAGACCCCGTCCGTGAGGGCCTAGTCTCGGAGCATGGCCAGCACGGACACGGACGGCTCCCCGCCGGCCGGGCGACGCCGAGGTCGCGACGTCGACCTCGCGACGCTCGAGGCGCTCTCCCGCCCGTCGCGGGTCCGCCTGTGGGACCTGCTGGTCGTCGGCGTCCCACCGGTGCCGCCTCGCGGCGCGTCGGCGTGACCGTCCTGGGGGCCGACGACGACGTGGTCGCCGCGCTGGGTCACGTCCCGCGGCGGGTCGCGGTGGCCGGGGTGTCGGGGTCGGGCAAGACGACGCTCGCAGGACGCGTGGGCGCCGTGCTCGGGCTGCCGCACACGGAGATCGACGGTCTCTTCCACGGTCCGGGCTGGACGCGCCGACCGGAGTTCCTCGACGACGTGGCCGCGCTGCTCGCCCAGGACGCGTGGGCGGTCGAGTACCAGTACCGCCAGGTCCGTCCGCGGATCGCGGAGCGGGCCGAGGTCGTGGTGTGGCTCGACCTGCCGACACGGGTGACGATGTGGCAGGTGGTGGTCCGGACGGTCCGGCGGCGCGTGCGGCGCGTCGAGCTGTGGAACGGGAACCTGGAGCCGCCGCTGTGGACGCTCGTGCGGCGGTCGGACGAGAACATCGTCTGGTGGTCGTGGAGCACCCGGCGGTCGCTCGACGGGCTCGACGCGCACCTGGCCGCTGAGCACCCTCACCTGGTGGTCGTGCGGCTGCGCAGCCACCGCGCGGCGGACCGCTGGCTGCGGCGGCTCGGGGCGTCTGCAGGGAGCGCGGCGGACCGACCCGGTCAGGGGTAGCGCGCGACGAGCGCCTCGACGATCGGGACGTCGCCGTCCAGCCACGGGACGTCGAACCAGTGCCCGCGCGGCAGCCACCGGATCTCGTCGTGCACCTCGATGGCCGCGGGCTCACCCACCACGACGCGGGCCAGCCACAGACGCATGACGTGACGCTCGGTGATCGGCCAGGCGCCGTCGTCCGGCCCGGTCACCTCGTCGAACAGCTCGACCTGGACCCCGAGCTCCTCGACGAGCTCGCGCCGCAGCGCCTGCTCGGGCGTCTCGCCGTCGTCGACCTTGCCGCCGGGGAACTCCCAGCGGCCCGCGAGCTCGACCGGTCGGGACCGGCGGCCCGCCAGCAGCGTCGTCGGTGACGCAGGGTCGTCGACGAGGGCAGCGGCCACGACGAGACGTCGTGCTGTCGCGTCAGGTGCTGTCGCGTCAGGTGCAGTCACGCCGGCAAGTCTCGCACCCGGGGACGTGCCCCCCGTCAGCGCAGGCCGACCTCGCGCGCCCACTCGAGCGCCTCGGCACGCGTGGAGACACCGATCTTGCGGTACAGGCTGCGGACCTGCGACTTGATCGTGTTGCGCGTGACGAAGAGCTGGGTCGCGACCTGCTCCAGGGTGATGTCCTCCGACAGGTGCGACAGGACGACGCGCTCACGCCGGGTGAGCGGGGTGGCCAGGTCGGTCGCGGGGCGGGAGAGCTCCATGATGCTCATCAGATCCTCCAGGTGTGCTGCCGGGCCGCCGGGAAACGGCCCGACCAGCCAGAACGGTCTTGGTACTGGGAGAGACGACGCCGGTCATCGTTCATGACGCGACTTCGCCGAACTTTTTTCTCGAGCTGGAGATCGTCCGCCGCCCACGGACGCCCCTGTCCGCACAAGCCCCAGTTTTTCAATGAACTCGCACGTTCAGCCACCGGTGCGTTACCGGATCGTGATGTCCACCGTTGTTCGGAGCGGTCGCCGGTCCGGACGGGTCGCCCGGTGCACGGATCTAGGCTGGCCCGGTGCGCCACGTCGTCCTCGGTCCCACCGGCCTGGTCGTCCCCGAGATCTCGGTGGGCGCGGCGACGTGGTGGGACGACGCCGGCGTGCCCGTCGAGACGTCGGACGCCCTCGCTCGACGGGTCCTGAGCGGCGCTCGCGCCGACGACCCGCGGTACCTCGACACGTCGAACAACTACGGGGCCGGCGAGAGCGAGCGCCGCATCGGGCGCGTCCTGCGATCACTCGGTGGCGTGCCCGACGGCGCGACGATCCAGACGAAGGCCGACCGCGACATGGCGACGGGCGACTTCTCCGGGACGCGGGTGCGGCGCTCGCTCGAGGAGTCGATGGAACGTCTCGGCGTCGACCGGCTGCCGCTCGTGTTCCTGCACGACCCGGAGAACGTCGCGTGGAACGCGGCCTGGTCCGCGGACGGCGCGGTCGCCGCACTCGTGGCCGCGCGCGACGAGGGGATCGTCGGGCACCTCGGGATCTCGGGCGGACCGGTCGGCATGCTCGCCGACTACGTGCGCACCGGCGTCTTCGACGTGCTGATCACGCACAACCGGTGGACGCTCGTCGACCGCGGCGCGGACGCCCTGCTGACGCTCGCCCGCGACCGCGGGCTCGGGGTGCTCAACGCCGCGCCCTACGGCGGCGGGATGCTCACGCGGTGGCCCCTCGACCGGGTGCGCTACGCGTACGGCGACGCGCCGCGCGCCCTGCTCGACGCGGCCGACGCGATGGGCCGGATCGCCCACGAGGCCGGCGTGCCCTTCGCGGCCGTCGCTCTGCAGCACTCGACGCGGGACCCGCGGATCGACTCGACGATCGTCGGGATGCGCGGGGTCGACGACCTGGACGCGACCCTCGCGCTGCTGGACGTGGACGTCCCCGACGACCTGTGGGCCGCGATCGGCGCGGTCCCGCTCGACCCGTCGACGTTCCAGCGCTGACCCGACGCGCTAGCCCGCGGGACGAGCGGTGCGTCGCAGCGGTGACGTCGCGGCTCGCGCCACGAGCCACAGGGCCTCGCGGCGCAGGAGCTCGCGGCGGAAGGGGTCCCGCTGGGCGCGGACGTCGTGGCCGAGCGCGTCGTACACCGTCCGGCCGCCGTGGGCCGTGTGCACCCAGACGAGCGGGTGGTCGGTGCCGTCGAGCCGGTGGGACGCCAGGACCCGTGCCCGCGGGTCGACGTCGAGGGCGCTGTACGCCTCGTCGTCGGCGACGCACGCCGACCGGCCGAAGGCAGCCGTCACCGGGTGGGAGCGGCCCGCCGGCCCGGTCACGCCGGCCGCCGCGAGGTCGACCGCGAACGGACCCCGCTCCGGGTGCCAGGACACGCCGTCGACCCACCGCCCGCCGACGACGTCCGTCCAGCGGGCCTCGTCCGGCGTGCCCTCGAACGTGCGGATCCCCTGGTGCAGGACGAGCAACGACCCTCCGTCGCGGGCCCAGGCGGTCAGGCGGCCCGCCGCGGCGGACCACAGCACGTCGGGCCCGTCCACGTCGTCGTCCCGGGCGGCGCGCGGCAGGCACGCGTCGACCACCACGAGCGCCACGTCCGCGAGCTCGTCGAAGACGCCCGGGAACGTGCCCCGCACGGCGACGTCCAGACCGGCGCCCGCGAGCACGAGCGCGACCTCGTGCGACGTCGCGGCCGTGTCGTGCCACGGGTCCTCGAACCGGCCGCGGCCGGACACCACGAGGACCCGTGGCGCGGAGGTCACTCCCCGACCTGCGCCGCGTACTCCTCGGCCGACAGCAGCGGACCGGTCTCGGTGACGTCGACCGTGAACAGCCAGCCGTCCGTGTACGGGGCGGTGTTCACGAGCGACGGGTCCTCGACCGCGGCGTCGTTGATCCCGACGACCGTGCCCGTGACGGGCGAGAACAGCTCCGAGACGGACTTCGTCGACTCGATCTCGCCCACGACCGCGCCGGCCGTGACGTCGTCGCCGACCGCCGGCAGCTCGAGGTAGACGATGTCGCCGAGTGCGTCCTGCGCGGTCTGCGTGATGCCCACGACCACGGGCTCGGACCCGTCGATCCACTCGTGCTCGACGGTGTACTGCAGGTGGGCGGGGAACTTCTGCGGGTCGGCCATGAGGCGCATCCTCTCAGTCGGTGGGACGGGTGTAGAACGGCAGCGGGACCACGACGAACTCCTCCTCGCGACCCCGCACGTCGACGGACAGCGCGGTGCCCTCGGCGGACACCTCGGGCGTCACGTAGGCCATCGCGATCGGGTGGCCCAGCGTCGGGGACGGCGCCCCCGACGTCACGCGGCCCACCACGACCTGCGGCTCGTGGTGCGACACCACGACGTGCTGGTCGGCGCGGGCCGGACGGCGACCCAGCCCCTTGAGCCCGACGAGCACGCGAGCGGGCTCCGACATCTTGCGGGCCTCGAGCGCGGCCCGGCCCACGAACTCGACCGGGTTGCCGTCCGCGTCGCACTTGTCCAGCCGGACGACGCGACCCAGGCGGGCGTCGTAGGGCGTGGTCGTCGTCGTCAGCTCGTGCCCGTACAGCGGCATGCCCGCCTCGAGGCGCAGCGAGTCGCGCGCCGACAGACCGGCCGGGACCAGCCCGTCGGGCTCGCCCGCGCCGAGGAGCGAGCGCCACAGACCGACCGCGTGCTCCGCCGGGACGAAGAGCTCGAAACCGTCCTCGCCCGTGTATCCCGTGCGGGCGACCAGGGCCTCGACGCCCGCGACCGTCGCCGCGATCGCCGCGTAGTAGCGCAGGCCGCGCACGGCGTCCGCGTCGCCCGCAGAGAGGCCCGCGACGATGTCCTCCGCCCGCGGGCCCTGGACCGCGATCAGCGCCGTGGCGCCGCTCTCGTCCACGACCTCCGCGTCGAACGGCGCGACACGCTCCGCGAGCTCACGGGCCACCAGCGGCACGTTGCCCGCGTTCGCGACGACCATGAAGTGCTCGTCGCCCAGGCGGTACACGACCAGGTCGTCGAGGACCTCCCCGTGCTCGTTCACGATCATCGTGTACCGGGCACGGCCCACCTCGACCTTCGAGAGCCAGCCCACGAGCGCCACGTCCAGGGCGTGCGCCGCCTCCGGGCCGCGCACGTGGATCTCGCCCATGTGCGACAGGTCGAACAGTCCCGCCGCCTCCCGGACCGCGCGGTGCTCGGCCAGGTCGCTCGCGTAGCGCAGCGGCATCATCCAGCCGCCGAACTCCGTGAGGCTCGCGCCCAGCGACTGGTGCTCGTCGTACAGCGCCGTGCGCAGGGTCGCGTCGGCAGGGGCTCCTGCTGCGTCGGCAGCGGGCGTGTCGGAGGGGGTCGTCATCGGTCCGTCCTTCCGGGTCCGGTCGTGGTGCTCGGTGCCGTGCTGTCGGTCGCGCCGGTCGTCGGGCGGTCCGTCGGGTGCGACGCTACCGGCGCCATCAGCCCGCGGACTCGTCGAACGCCGTCACCGGCGGGCACGAGCAGACCAGGTTGCGGTCACCGAACGCGCCGTCGATCCTGCGGACCGGCGGCCAGTACTTCGTGAGCAGCGCGTGGCCGGACACCCCGGCGGCCTCCTGCCGCGAGTACGCCGCGTCCCAGTCGTCCCCGAGCAGCGCGCCCGAGGTGTGCGGCGCCCCGCGCAGCGGCGAGTCCGCCACCGCCCACCGGCCCGACTCGACCTGGGCGATCTCGCCCGAGATCGCGACCATCGCGGCCACGAACCGGTCGAGCTCCGCGAGGTCCTCGCTCTCCGTGGGCTCCACCATCAGGGTGCCCGGCACCGGGAACGCCAGGGTCGGCGCGTGGAAGCCGTAATCCATGAGCCGCTTCGCGACGTCCTCGGCGGTCACGCCCGTGCGCTTGGTGATGTCCCGCAGGTCGAGGATGCACTCGTGCGCGACCAGGCCGTTCGGGCCCGTGTACAGCACGGGGAAGTGCTCCTGCAGTCGCGTCGCCACGTAGTTCGCGGTGAGCACCGCGCCCTCCGTCGCCGCCTTCAGGCCGTCCGGGCCCATCGCCGCGATGTACGCGTACGAGATCGGGAGGATGCCCGCCGACCCGTGCGGCGCGGCCGACACCGGCACGGACGCGTCCGCGGCCGCCCGCAGCGGGTCGCCCGGCAGGAACGGGACGAGATGCTCCGCGACCGCGACCGGACCGACACCCGGGCCACCGCCGCCGTGCGGGATGCAGAACGTCTTGTGCAGGTTCAGGTGCGACACGTCGCCGCCGAACTGTCCCGGGCGCGCCACGCCCACCAGCGCGTTGAGGTTCGCACCGTCGATGTACACCTGACCGCCCGCCTGGTGTACGAGGTCGCACACCACGCGGACGTCCTCCTCGTACACGCCGTGCGTCGACGGGTACGTGATCATGATCGCCGCCGTCCGCGGGCCGTGCTCCGCGAGCTTCGCGCGCAGGTCGTCCAGCAGCACCGACCCGTCCGGCGCCGTCGCGACGACCACGACGCGCATCCCCGCGAGCGCCGCCGAGGCCGCGTTCGTGCCGTGCGCGGACGCCGGGATCAGGACGACGTCACGGTCGCCCTCACCGCGGGAGCGGTGGAAGTCACGGATCGCCAGCAGGCCCGCGAACTCCCCCTGCGCGCCCGAGTTCGGCTGCACGGACACCGCCGCGTAGCCCGTGATCTCCGCCAGCCGGCGCTGCAGCGAGTCCACCAGCTCCGCGTAGCCGGTGGCCTGGTCGGCCGGGACGTACGGGTGCATGTCCGCGAACGCCGGCCACGAGATCGGCTCCATCTCGACCGTCGCGTTGAGCTTCATGGTGCACGAGCCCAGCGGGATCATCGTGCGGTCCAGCGCCAGGTCCTTGTCGGACAGCGCGCGCAGGTAGCGGAGCATCGACGTCTCCGACCGGTGCGCCGAGAACACCGGGTGCGTCATGTAGTCCGTCGTCCGGAGCATCTCGTCGGGCAGCGCGCTCGTCGGCGCTACCGAGGGGGAGGAGCCGGCGGCGCTCGGGCTACCATCCGCGTCGCTCGTTCCTCGCGCCGCTCCCGCCAGGCCCGCCACGCCCTTCGCCGCCGCCGGCTCTTCCCCCTCGTCCGCTCCCGTGCCCTCGCCCGCGTCCGCGCCCGTCGTGTCGCGCGCGTCCGCGATCCGGCGCTGGACGGCCTGCGACGCCGTCTCGCCGTAGGCGGTCCAGCCGACCGTGGCCGTAGCGCCGGCCGCGGTGGCGATCGCCTCGGCGACGGCCTCGACGGTGGCGAGGGTGGTCGTCTCGTCGCACGCGACCTGGACGTGGTCGGCGTCCGGGACGTGGACGTTGACGCCCGCGTCCGCGGCGGCGGCACGGGCGGCAACGGCCTGGCCCGGGACCAGCACGCGGACCGTGTCGAAGAAGACGTCGTGCTCCACGGTGAGGCCCGCCTGGCGGAGCGCCTGTGCGAGGACGACCGCGCGGCCGTGGACGCGCGACGCGATCTCCCGGATGCCGTGCGGGCCGTGATAGACGGCGTACATCGACGCGACGATCGCGAGCAGGGCCTGCGCCGTGCAGATGTTGGAGGTCGCCCGCTCGCGGCGGATGTGCTGCTCGCGGGTCTGGAGCGCGAGGCGGTAGGCGGGGTTGCCGTCCGCGTCGACCGACACGCCGACCAGGCGTCCGGGCAGCGACCGCTCGAGGCCCTTGCGGACCGCCATGAACGCGGCGTGCGGACCGCCGTAGAACAGCGGGACGCCGAAGCGCTGCGCCGAACCGACCGACACGTCGGCGCCGAGCTCGCCCGGCGACACGAGGAGGGCGAGCGCCAGGAGGTCCGCGGCGACCGTGACCAGCGCACCGGCGTCCTTCGCGGCCGCGATCACCGGGCGCAGGTCGCGCACCTCCCCCGACGCGGCGCACTGCTGCACGACGACGCCCACGAGCGTCTCGTCGCCCAGGTCGGGGAGACCGGATGACAGGTCCGCGACGACGACGTCCAGCCCGGCGGCCGCGGATCGTCCGCGCGTCACCGACAGGGTCTGCGGGAAGAGCTGGTCGTCGAGCACGACGACGCCCTCACCGGACTTGCCGGTCTTGTGCGACCGGAACATCAGGGCGACGGCCTCGGCGACGGCGGTCGCCTCGTCCAGGAGGGACGCGTTCGCGATCTCCAGGCCCGTGAGGTCCTCGACGACCGTCTGGAAGTTCAGGAGCGCCTCGAGCCGGCCCTGCGAGATCTCCGCCTGGTAGGGCGTGTACGACGTGTACCAGGCGGGCGACTCGAGCACGTTGCGGCGGATCACCGGCGGGGTGATCGTCCCGTAGTAGCCGAGCCCGATCATCTGCGTCTTGACGATGTTCTTCGCGGCGATCGCGCGGAGGTCGGCCGTGACCTCCGACTCCGTGCGCGCGGGCGGCAGGTCGAGCGGGGACGTGTCGCGGATCGTCGCCGGGATCGCGGCGTCGATCAGGGCGTCGAGCGTCGGGTAGCCGACGACCTCGAGCATCCGGGCCACGTCACCGTCGGGACGGTCCTGCGTGTCCGTGCGCACGCCGCGCGGACCGATGTGACGGAAGGGGAAGTGCTCGCGGTCGAACGCAGTGGACTTCACGAAGAGCTCCCGGGGTCGCGGGGACGGACGCGGCCCGGCGGGACGCCGGACGCGCAGGCCCTCCCCGCTCTGTCATCGGACGCGCAGCATCCACCTGAGAGTTTTGCCGGTCCGCCGTGGCGGGACCGTGGTCCTGCCCGGGGCGCGCCGACTTGCACCGTCGGTGGGTGGACCCGGCCGGCCAAGCCGTCGGGACCACCGCTTTCCAGAGTTGCCTCGCCGTGCCGGTACGGGGGCCTGAGAGATTCCCGGGGAGGACTTGCTCCTTCGGCGCCGGACGACGACCGCGCGAGGCGGACGACAGCCGGACTCTCCCGACACGGTTCGAGTGGCTCGAAGCTGAAGTTGTGCCCCCATCGTACCGGTCGTGCACGTCCTCCCAGCGGTCGTCCGGACGGGCCCCAGCGGTCGCCGGGGCAAGTGGGCCGTCCGAGAATCGAAGGACGCGCCGACGACGACGCGGACGACCACGGGAGGACGGCCATGACCACCACACCGGACGGCGAGTGGAGCACGTCGGAGATCATCTCGAGCGAGGAAGGCCTCACCGCGGAGACGGGGGGCGCGACGCCGGGGAACGGGCCAGAGGGCGTCGACCTCGACGAGTCCGCGGACGAGGTCGCCGAGCGCGGCGCGGAGGTCGCCGAGGAGTCGGGCCGCGTGACGAGCCCGGGCCCGGACAGCACCGACGCCGGCGGCGTCGCGCAGGAGCTCCCCGAGGGGACGGGTCGCACACCCGGCCCGGGGCCCGAGGAGACGGACGTCGAGCGCGGCTGAGCGTCAGCGCCGGCGCAACCCATCCTGCCACGCGACGATCCGGTCGACCGCCTCGGCGACCGTCGCGGGCGCCGCGGCGAAGCTGAGACGCACCCAGTCGTCGCCGTGCGCGGGGTCGAAGTCGGTCCCGGGCGTGATCGCGACACCCGTGTCGGCGAGCAGCCGCTCGCAGTACGCGACCGACCCCGGGATCCCTGCGTCCCGCAGGAATCCCGACACGTCGCCGTACAGGTAGAACGCGCCGTCAGCGGGGGCGACGCGGTCCCAGGCCAGGTCGGGCGCCCGTTCCAGCAGACGCGCGCGGGACGTGGCGTACGTGGCGACGTTCGCCGCCGCGGCAGCGTACGACGCCTCGGAGAAGGCGGCGACGGCGGCGTGCTGCGCGAGCGCCGGCGGGCACAGCGCGACGTTGCCGGCGAGCGCGTCGACGGGCGCGACGAGGTCGTCGGGCAGGACGAGCCAGCCGAGCCGCCACCCCGTCATCGCCCAGTACTTGGAGAACGAGCTCACGACGACCGCGCCCCGGTCGCGGTGGCGCGCCGCGGTCGCGGCGCCGGCCCGGTCGTCCGTGGAGGCGGTGTCGGCAGAGGCGGGGCCGCCGTACGTGATGCCGTGGTAGATCTCGTCGGACACGAGCCGGACGTCGTGGTCGGCGCACCAGTCGACGAGGGCGTCCAGGGCGTCGGGCTCGATCATCGTCCCGGTCGGGTTGGCGGGGCTCGCGACGACGACCCCGGCGAGCGGGCCGTCCGCGTGCGCGGCGGCGAGCTGCTCGGGCGTCGGCTGGTACCGGGTCGCGGGGCCGCAGTCGAGCTCGACGACCTCGCAGCCGAGCGCGACGAGGATGTTGCGGTAGGCCGGGTAGCCGGGCCGGGCGAGCGCGACGCGGTCGCCGACGTCGAACGCCGCGAGGAAGGCGAGGACGAAACCGCCCGAGCTCCCGGTCGTCACAGCGACGTGGCCCGGGTCGAGCGCGACGTCGTACCAGCGGGCGTAGTGCTGCGCGATCTCGCTGCGCAGCGCGGGTGCGCCGAGCGCCTCGGTGTAGCCGAGGTCGCCGCTGCGCAGCAGCTCGATCGCACGCTCGCGCACGGGCTCCGCGGCCCCGGACGACGGCTCGCCCGCGCAGAGGTTGAGCACCGGTTCGCCAGCGGCGCGGCGGGCGTTGGCGGCGGCGAGGACCTCCATGACGGCGAACGCGGGCACGTGGGACCGGGCGGCGACCTTCATGCGTCGACTCTCATGGGGTCAGTGTGCCGTGCATCCGGTGTGCCGTGGCTTCAGCCTGCGGCAGGCCGGACGTCCGCGGGCGCTCCGTAGCGCATGCCGTCCAGCACGAGCCGCAGGACGCGCTTCGTGCTGTCGGGGTCGTGGGCCGCTGCCGCGGCGAGGCACATGCCGGACACGCTACGCATGATGTCGAAGGCGTCGACGTCCGGCCGCACGACGCCCGCGCGCTGGGCGTCGCCGAGCAGCTCGCCCGCCACGCCCATCATGCGTCCGCTCTGCTCGCGGAAGACGTCCTCGGACTCAGGCCCCATCGCGTCGCGCATCGCGGCGGCCATGCCCTTCTTGCGGGCGACGTAGGCGACGAACTGGTCGAGCCAGGTCGCGAGCGCCTCGAACGGCTCTCGGCTGCCGCGCATCGCGGCGCCACGGGAGACGATGTCCTCGACGCTCTCGCGGTAGACCTGCTCGATGAGGCACGCGCGGGTCGGGAAGTTGCGGTAGAGCGTCCCGACGCCGACTCCCGCGCGGCGCGCGATCTCCTCGAGGGACGCCTCGGCGCCCTGCTCGCCGAACACCTCGGTCGCGGCCGCGACGAGCTTCGCGCGGTTGCGTGCCGCGTCGGCGCGCAACGGGCGCGGACGCGCGACCTCCTGCGCCGACTCGGACTGCGGGTCGGCAGGCGCCGTCGCCGTGCCGTTCTCCATGTCGATCCACCTCCATGACGACGTCCTCCCCAGCGAGGCCGGGTAGCCACCGGCCACCTGGTCGGGGGGCCGTCGGGAAGACACGTCGAAGATACCTCTTGCGTAAGTGGAGGATGCCTCCGTATAGTCATCTTCCGGAGGCTCTCTCCACTTATCCCCCATCTTACGACGCGGAGGCCCCAGTGTCTGCATCTCCCCTCTTGCCGCGTCCCGCCGCCCCGACCGCCGCACCCCGCGCGCGGTCGCCCCGGCTGGTCCTCGCCGCCATCCTCACGACGCAGCTCATGATCGTGCTCGACGCCACGATCGTGAACGTCGCCCTCCCCGACATGCAGAAGGCCCTCGACTTCACGCCCAGCGGGCTGTCGTGGGTGCTCAACGCCTACACGCTCGCCTTCGGCGGGCTCCTGCTGCTCGGCGCCCGCGCCGGCGACCTCCTCGGCCGCCGCCGCACCCTCCTCATCGGTATCTCCCTCTTCACCCTGGCTTCGCTGCTCGGCGGTTTCGCCCAGGGTTCCGGGGAGCTTCTCGCCGCACGCGCCGTCCAGGGTGTCGGCGCCGCCCTCGCCGCACCGTCCGGCCTGGCCCTGCTCATGGGACGGTTCCCCGAAGGCCGCGAGCGCGCCCGCGCGCTCGGCTACTACGCCGCCGTCTCCATCGGCGGGTCCGCCGTCGGCCTCATCGCCGGCGGGCTCCTCACCCAGTGGGTCTCGTGGCGCTGGGTCTTCTTCGTGAACGTCCCGATCGGCATCGGGCTCGTGCTCCTCGCCCGGGCCGTCCTGCCCGAGACGCCGCGCAACCGCGGTCGCTTCGACCTGCTCGGAGCCGCCACGTCCACGCTCGGCATGACGTCCCTCGTCTACGGGTTCATCCGCGCCGCGAGCGACGGCTGGTCCGACCCCACGACGGTGCTCGCGTTCGTCCTCGGCGCGGTCCTGCTCGGGACGTTCGTCCTCGTCGAGCTCCGCGCGGCCGCGCCCATCACGCCGCTGCGGATCTTCGCGCACCGCACCCGCTCCGCCGCGCTCGTCGCCCGCATCATGCTCGTCGGCGGGATGATGGGGATGTTCTTCTACCTGACCCTGTTCCTGCAGAACGTGTTCGGGTACTCCCCCATCCAGGCCGGCCTGGCGTTCCTGCCCCTCACGGCCGTGCTGTTCGCGTTCTCGCGGATCAGCGCAGCCCTCATGACGCGCGTCGGGCTCCGGCCGCTGCTCGTCGGCGGGCTCACGGTGTCGACCGTCGCGCTCCTGGTGCTCTCGCAGCTCCAGGCCGACTCGTCCTACGTCGGCGTCCTCGTGCCGCTCGTGCTGTTCGGCATCGGCAACGGGCTCGCGTTCGTGCCGCTCACCGCGGCCGCGCTCACCGAGGTCGAGCCGCAGGACGCCGGTGCGGCGTCCGGGCTCGTCAACGCGACCCAGCAGGTCGGGTCGTCCCTCGGGCTCGCGGTCCTCGTGACCGTCGGGTCGGCCGCGGCGACCCACGCCCGGCCCGTCGGGGCGTCTCCCGCCGAGGTGGCGCAGCACGCGTTCGTCGTGGGTGCCGACCGCGCGTTCCTCGTGTCCGCGCTGTTCCTCGCCGCGAGCGCCGTCCTGCTGGGCCTCGCAGTGCGTCCGGCGCGGGCACGGGCGGCAGCACCGGCCGCCGCGCCCGCGGCGTCACGGGTGGTCGCGGAGCTCGCCGACGGTCCGGTGATCGTCGCCCCGGAGGACGCGTCCGCGCTCTTCGAGGAGGAGATGGCCCGCGCCGCGGTCCGTCCCGCGGAGGCCTGACCCTCCCCACCGGCGCAGGCCCGACCGCTCCGCGGCCGAGTCCGTCGCCTACGCAACGGCCCTTCGCGTGCGCTCCAGCGCACGCGAAGGGTCTTTGCGTAGGCAAGGTCACCCGGTGAGACGTGCGGGCAAGCGACATGCGGGAGGCCGATCCCTCAGGCGAGCGCTCGAGCGCCGGCGACGAGACGGCGCTTCTGCTCCACGCCCACGAGCAGCGCAAAGAGGACCGACACCACCGTCACAACCACGGCCTCCACCAGGATCTGGCCTGTCGCCGACGCTGCCAGGTCGACGTCGCTCGACGCCCAGGTGAACAGGAGCGCTCCGGCTCCCGCGGCCGGGACAGCAACCACCAGAGGCACGAGCAGCGCGGCGCGTTGGACGGCGAGAACCTGGCGCAGCTCCACTCCGACGCCGAGGAGCCGGAAGTCTTCCCCGACGACTGCGAGCGACCTGTTTCCGAAGCTGTGGAGCGCGCAGAGAAGCAGGAACGTCGCTGCGACGATCGCGCCTCCACCGAGCCAGTTCGCCGTCAGCGGCGGCGCGATCGGCTCCGGTCCCAGCCGGCTCAGGTTGGCCGCCGGGAGGAAGTTCACCACCTTGGTCACGTCCTCGACGGTCCGGTCGCTACGAGTGACGACGATGGTGTCGACCACGTACGACGACGCCGCGTCCTGCGCGGGGGCCTTCCCGATCCGCGCTTGGACCCCCAGAAGCTCGCCAGCGCGTTCGAGCGCTGCGTCCTTTCCGCCGGCGTCCGTGCACGCCGAGAGACCGGCCGCGCGGGCCGCGTCGTCACACGTGGCGAACCACGCCACCTGGCTGCCGCCATGGTCGACGATCTGGGCCGCGGTTCCGTCGATCTCTGCCAGCCGGTCGTTCAGCATAGCGAGGTCGCCAGGCCGCGGATCCCGCCAGTCGAAGCTGTACACCGGTGGCCCGAGCTCGTCCTGCGGCGCCACCATGAGCACGTAGAGACCCGTCGCGCTCCCGAGGGTGAAGACGAGGACTGCGACGGCCACAGCTGGGCGCGCCAGCGCCACGGGTGCATGCACGAGACGTCGCCCTGCGAGCCAACCAGCGCTCGACCCCCCGCGTGACACCGCGGCGCCCAATCGTGCGACCAACCACGGCAGCGCCAGCGGCAGCGACACCGTCATGACGAGGAGACACCCGAGCAGTACAGGTACTCCTTGTCGTCCCATCACCTTGCCGGCGACCATCCCGACTACGCTGACGAGGAGCGGCAGGACTCCCCACGCCGACACCCGCCGGCGAGCCTTCGCCGCGCGTGGCCCCGCGACACGGATCGTGGACGCCCCGAGCACCGTCCCCATGGCGACCGCGAGCAGGGCCACCGAGAGTGCGACCGTCCACGGGACCGCCAACGCCCGGTCGACCACGACGATCCCGGTCAGCGGGATGGTGGTCGTCCGACCGCCGCCGATCCACCAGAGTGCGCCTCCGACAACCGATCCGACCGCGACAAGGCTGCCGGCCTCGACGGCTCCCACACCCCGCACCTGCGCCGGACTCAGCCCGATGGCGTGCAGCGACTGCGACCGCCGATCGCGCAGGCCGGAGAGCGCGACAGAACAGGACAGCAGGAACATCAGCGCGGGGATGACGACGAGCCAGACCATCGAGTAAGCGGCCACGGTGGACGACGGCATCGCAGAATCGTTCGCAGGGCTGAGGCCCGCGTCGGAGCTCGGGACACCGAAGGACGCGACGTCTACGAGCGAGCCGCCCGACGCCAGCGTGTGCGAGGCGTCAGGTGCCGCATAGACCAGTTGCTCCGACCGGGCTCGGAGACCTTCGTCGCCGATGGTCCCACCCGCCCCGGACCCGGCATCCGAGAGCGTCATGCCGAGTCCCGCGGCCGCACCCGAGCGTAGGACCGCCGGCGAGACGACGAACGTGCCAGGGTCCGGAAGCCGGTCGAGACCGGGAGGGACTGGCGCGTCCGGCCCGGAGGCATAGAGCCAGACGACGGGAATCTGTCGTTTGTCCCAGAACTCGGCGCGTTGAACCATCTGAAGGTCCGTCTGAGCGGAGTCCTCGGCGACGACGACCGACCGCGCGAGCTCACGATGCTCTGCCTGGACCGCGGCATGCACGAAGGACCAGGCGAAGGTCAGTGCAAGAGTCGTCAGCAGTCCGGCGACGACGAGGCTGACCTGCCTCCAGCGATGCGCCGCCTCTCGCACGAGCGCGAGTCGGACCCCGAGACGAAAGGCGGTGGCGACCGCTGTCATGCGACGGCCGCGTCGGCATGCCGAAGGTCAAGCACGCGATCGCACATTCCCGCCAGCTCGATGTCGTGGGTTGCGATCACGGTCGCGGTGTTCTCGCGCCGCCCGTGGTCGATGAGGAGACGGGCGATCGCGACGGCGTTGTCACGGTCCAGCGACGCCGTCGGCTCGTCGGCGACAAGGGTCCGACCTTGGATCGCGAGAGCTCGTGCGATCGCGACCCGCTGCGCCTCTCCTCGTGAGTACGTCGCCGGGCGAAGGCCTCGTAGGTGCGACGTCCCGACCCGGTCGAGGTACACGTCGGAGTGCGCCAATGCGTCGCGGCGTGCCCGTCCTGAGAAGAGCAGGGGAAGGGCGACGTTCTCAGCCGCAGTGAGCTCGTCCAGCAGCTCGGGGTCCTGGAACACCACGCCGAGGTGCTCGCGACGGAAGCGGGCCCTGTCTGCCACCGAGAGGGACGAGACGGTCGTCCCATCGATCCTCACACGGCCCGAAGTCGGAGTGGTCATCCCCATGAGGCAACGCAGCAGCGTCGTCTTCCCCGAGCCGGACGGGCCGACCACCGCGACGGCCTCGCCGTCCTCCACCCGCAGGCTCGTGGGCCTGAGCAGCGTGACGCTGCCCAGACCCACGAACACATCGACTGCGTCGATCACGACGGGTACTTCCATGGGCCGAACTGGTCGGTCGTGACGGGCCACTCTTCGACGGCGCGGTGCTTGTACACGTGGCTCGAATAGTCTCCAGACGCCTCGCACGCGTTGTTGGCTCCGTTGCCGTCCCTTACCTGCTGCGTGGAGCCGCTCGATGTCGTGAGGTAGTCGGCGTGGACACCGTGAGCGTCCGACTCTTCGTCACACGCTGTGACGCCGTAGTCCCCGGAGATCTTCCAGTCGACGGAGTAGTTGTCACCTGTGTAGGAACGGAGCCCGATCGACGCTGTCGCGCCGCTGCAGCTTGCGACCAGGATGCCCGCAACGGCGGCCGACGCGAGCCCGAACTTGAGAAGCTTCACTGCTTCCCCTTTCAGTGCGATGTGCCCCCCCCTTGGAGCACGACATGAGAACGCTCCCATGCGTTCCAAAACAGGTCAATAGCCCCAAGCGAATTGGTTGCCCCATACACATCCTTGGAACTCATCGGGCTCAGCGCTCGAGCTCGGACCGGACGAACGCCACCACGCCGTCCGCGGCAGCCTCGACCTGTCCGAGGCACGCCTCGAAGTCCTCCCGATCTCCGTACCAGGGGTCGTCGATGTCCAGCCGATACGCCTCGGCGCCGTCGTCGTCGACCGCCGGCGCCGCCGGGTCGAACGTCCGGTACATGCGGACGGGCGCGTCCGGGGCGAGGCGCCGCAGCGCCCGCGCGTGCTGCTCGGTCATCGGCAGGACGAGGTCGCGCTGGTCGAGGTCTGCCGGGCGGACGCGTCGTGCGCGGTGCGCCCCGGCGGGGCCGGCGAGCTCCCGCAGGTCGTACCCGTGCGCCTCGAGGACGGCCCGGGCGCGGCGGTCCATGGGGTTGCCCTGCTCCTCGCCGCTGATCCCGGTCGAGTCGACGACGACCTGGTCGCCCAGCCCGGCCGCCTCGAACCGGTCACGCAGCACGAGCTCCGCCATCGGGGACCGGCAGATGTTCCCGGTGCAGACGGTCATGACGCGGTACGGGGTGCGGTCGCTCATGGGCCCATCCTGCCGCCGCTCCTGCCCTCGCTGTCGGCCGCGAGCGAAAACCCGTTGGCAGGGTCGGATGCCGGGCGTAGCGTCGTCGGCACATGGGAAAGGAGGTGATCCGACCAGTGAAGACTCTTCGGACGCATGAGGTGATGGCGCGCTAGCTCGCGCTGTCCGTCAGGGACGGGCTGGCGCAATCCACGCCACCACCGGGCCCGTGGGCTCGCGGAGTCGTCCACCGCGAACGACGGTCACCGTCCGCCACATGTCGGCGGACCGTCACCCCTCGGGTGTCTCAAGGCAGCGCCCGGCTCCTCGGAGCCGGGCGCTGTTGCGTTGCCGCGACTGCCGCGTCCCGGGCGCGCGTCAGATGATCCCCGCGGCGTCGGCGAGCCGCTCGACGAGGACGTCGAAGAACGCACCCCGGTCGGTGAGCGTGTCGGGCCCCCACTGGTCGAACACGTCGAACGACACGACCCCGTACATCCCCGCCCAGAGCGTCATGCCGCCCGCGAGCGCCGCGGGGGACATCTCGAGCCCGAACTCTCCGCGCACCCGTTCGAGGTCGCCCTCGACGACGGACGACAGCGGCGCCACGTCCGGGACCCGCACGCGTCCGGCGGCCCAGGCGTCCTCCATGATCTGGACGAGCACGCGGACGACGCGCAGCCCGGGCGGCGTGGTCCGTTCGGCGGGCGCGGCGTACCCGGGCACGGGCGTGCCGTACAGGAGGGCGTAGCGGGCCTTCTCGCGGACGGCCCACTCGCGGACGGCGCGGGCGCTGACGAGGACGCGTCCGCGGGGGTCGTCGGCGGGCGCGGCGGCGAGGGCGTCCTCGACGGCGTCGCCGAGCTCGTCGTAGGCGTCGACGATGAGCAGGGTGAGGAGCTCGTCGCGGCTGGCGACGTACCGGTAGACGGCGGACGACACGACCCCGAGCTCGCGGGCGACGGCGCGCAGGGAGAGCTGGGCGGGTCCGACCTCGGCGAGCTGTTCGCGGCCGATGCGGAGGATCTCGCGCTGGGTGTGTTCGCGGGCGACCTGTCGGGGCGTGGGCACGGTCCGATCGTCTCTCGTGCGTGCACCAGACACAAATGTGAGCACTGCTCTTGCTTTCGCTGTCGAGGTGCGCCATGCTCATTCCGAGAGCACCGCTCACACTTCGAAGGGGAACCATCATGAGCATCGTCATCACCGGCGCCGGGCCCATCGGCTCGAGCCTCGCCCGCACCTACGCCGAGCAGGGCACCCCCGTCCGCGTCCTGACGCGGTCCGGCTCCGGGCCCGACCACCCGCTCGTCGAACGCCGCCGCGTCGACGTCAACGACCTGCCCGCTCTCGCCGACGCCACCCGCGACGCCGACGTCGTCCACCACTGCATCCACGCCTCGCGCTACGACGCCGACGTCTGGGCGCGCGAGCTCCCCGCGGCCGAGCAGCGCATCCTGGCCGTCGCGGCGAGCGCCGGCGCCACCGTCGTCTTCCCCGAGAGCCTCTACGCGTTCGACACCACGCGCGTCGTCACCGAGGACACCCCGCACGACGCGACCGGCGGCAAGCCGGGCGTCCGCGCCGCGCTGCTGGCTGCGCGCGCCGCAGCCGAGGCGCCCACCGTCAGCGTCGTCGCGTCCGACTACTTCGGCCCCGGCGCCGGCGGGAACGCGCACGCCGGCGACCGCATGCTCAAGACCGCCACGGCGGGCCGCACCACCCGGACGTTCACCCCGGTCGACCAGCCGCACAGCTGGACGTACCTGCCCGACCTCGCGGCCGCCATGATCGCGGCCGCCGCCCTGCCGACGGAGAGCGACCGCGTCCTGCTCGCCCCGACCAGCGCACCCGTCACCCCGCGCGAGCTCGTCACCGCCTACGCCCGCGCCGCCGGCCACGACGCGCCGCGCGTCTCCCCCGTCCCCCTGTGGCTGCTCCGGACGCTGGGGCTGGCCGTCAAGGACGTCCGCGGCATCGTGGAGATGCGGTACCTGTTCGCCGAGCCGCAGGTCATGGACTCGTCGAAGAGCGAGGCGGAGCTCGGGCTCGCTCCCACCCCGTGGGACGAGGCCGTCGAGGCGACGGTCCGGGCGTACCTCGCGAGCCAGCGCTGAGCCCCGCCGCGCTAGTCTCGACGCGTGCCTACCGAATCCTCGTCCGAGCCCACCACGACCTCCGACACGTTCGCGGAGTCGTGGCGCCGGACGCAGGCGCTGCGCTCCGACCTGGACGCCCACCCGGAGCGCTACCGGGTGCTCACGGGCGACCGTCCGACGGGCGCCCTGCACCTCGGTCACTACTTCGGGACGATCGCGTCGCGCGCCGAGCTGCAGGACCAGGGCGTCGAGACCTGGGTGCTGGTCGCCGACTACCAGGTCATCACCGACCGTGACACGACGGCGAACATCCAGGAGAACGTGCGCGGGCTCGTCCTCGACTACGTCGCGGCAGGGATCGACCCCGAGAAGTCGGTGATCTTCACGCACTCGGCCGTCCCCGCGCTCAACCAGCTGCTGCTGCCGTTCCTCTCGCTCGTCACCGAGGCGGAGCTGCGCCGCAACCCGACCGTGAAGTCGGAGCTCGCCGCGTCCGGACGCGCGCTGTCCGGCCTGCTCCTCACCTACCCGGTGCACCAGGCCGCCGACATCCTGTTCTGCAAGGGCAACCTCGTGCCGGTCGGCAAGGACCAGCTCCCCCACATCGAGCAGACGCGCGTCGTCGCGCGGCGCTTCAACGAGCGCTACGCCCCGGAGAGCCCGGTGTTCCCGGAGCCGCAGGCGCTCCTGTCGGACAGCCCGGAGATCCCGGGCCTCGACGGCCGCAAGATGTCGAAGTCGTACGGCAACGCGATCGCGCTCGGCATGACGGCCGACGAGACCGCGAAGCTCATCCGCAAGGCCCCCACGGACGCAGACCGGAACATCACGTTCGACCCCGCGAACCGGCCCGGGGTGTCGGCGCTGCTCACGTCCGCGGCGCTGTGCTCGGGCCGGACGCCCGAGGACATCGCGGCCGAGATCGGCGACGGCGGCGGCGGCGCGCTCAAGGCGCTCGTCACCGAGGCCGTCAACGACCGCTTCGCGGCGCATCGCGCCCGGCGCGCCGAGCTCGCCGCCGACCCGTCGTTCGTGCACGACGTCCTCGCGGCCGGCAACGCACGCGCCAACGAGGTCGCCGAGCAGACGCTCAGCGAGGTCCGCGCGGCCATGGGGATGGTCTACTGACCGGGTCGGTCTCCCGACGCGGTCTCGACGACGGTCGTCACGAGCCGGGTCACCGCCGGTGACCGCGGCGCCGAGCCGAAGCCGAACCGCACCGGCGGGTCCACGGGTGCGACGGCGCCCAGGCCGACGCCCTCCCAGGACGTCCGCGCCGTGACCAGCGCGTGCACGTCCGACGCGCCGTAGCACTCGACGCGGCCGCTGCCCGCCGACCCGCGCGTCCGGACGCCGCGCAGCACGAGCCGGGCGACGGCGTCCGTGACGACGGTGAACCGCGCCGACTGGCTCAGGCGCGACGGCACGCAGCGCACCGTCCAGCCCGCCGCGCTCCGTCGGCCGACCTCGAGCTCGGCTGACAGCGGTCCGGCGTCGACCCGCCAACGCGCACCGGATCGGTCGGCATGCTCGCCAGGGTCGGCATGCTCGCCGGGGCCCGTCGCGGCCGACACGACACGGACCGGCACCACCCGCACCTCGTCGAACGTGTACGTCGACGCGACGAACGCGGCCACGGCGTCGCTCGGCGCGAGCAGCACCCGGTGACCGTCGGGGCGCTCGACCATGACGTCCGCGAACGCACCGAGTGGCGACGCGTCCCACCAGCCGACGACGCAGCGCGTCCCCTCGACGGTCCCCCACCCGGCGATCTGGCCGTCGAACCGCCACCGGGTGCCGGACGGACGGACGCGACCGACGCGAGAGAGCACCGCGACCTACCGCTGCGCCCCGCGGGGGCGCATGGTCAGCAGCGCGGCCATGCCCGTCGGCGGGGACGTGATCTGTGCGGGCTCGACGCCCAACCGCGCGCCCAGCACCTCGGCCTCCGCCGACGTGAGCCGCCCGGAGACCTCCCGGTCGTGCACCGCGCCGATCATGACGCGCTCGGCGTCGTACAGGACCACGCCGGTCCAGCCGGCGACGGCCGCCATCGCGTCCCAGGCGCCACCGGACGGCGGCCGCACCCGGACCTGCCGCCCCCACGGGAGGCGCCGCGTGGCCCGGACCGTCGCGAGGGCGGTGCGCACACCGTCCGGGGCGCCGGCGTCGGGCGCGAGGTCCACCTCGGCGTCCGCGACCTGGCTGCCGAGGAGCGTCAGAAGCGCCCCGAACCGCGCGTTCGCGGTCGCCGCGTCCGGCGCGGGCTCGCCCAGCGCGTAGAAGAACCGTTCGCTCACGGGAGCCTCCAGTCGACGGGGTCGCCGCCCTGCGCGACCAGCAGCTGGTTCACCTTCGTGAACGGCTTCGAGCCGAAGAACCCGCGGTAGGCCGACAGGGGTGACGGGTGGACGGTCGCGACGACGGGGACGTCCCCGAGCCGCGGCCGCAGGGACTGGGCGTCCTTGCCCCACAGGACCGCGACGAGCGGGCCGCCGCGGCGCACCAGCGCGTCGATCGCACAGTCGGTGACGTCCTCCCAGCCCTGGCCGCGGTGCGACCCGGGCGTCCCGGGCGCCACCGTGAGGACCCGGTTCAGCAGCATGACGCCCTGCTCGCACCAGGGCGTGAGGTCGCCCGTGGTGGGCTCCGAGGCGCCGACGTCGTCGCGCAGCTCGGTGAAGATGTTCCGCAGGCTCGCGGGGAACGGCCGCACGTGCGGCTGGACCGAGAACGACAGGCCCATCGGGTGCCCGGGGTTCGGGTACGGGTCCTGGCCGACAATCAGCACGCGCACCGCCTCGAAAGGATATGAGAACGCGCGCAGGACGTCACCGCCCGCGGGCTGGTACCCGCGCCCGGCCGCGTTCTCCGTGCGCAGGAAGTCGCCCATCCGCCGGATCGTCGGCTCGACGGGCGCGAGCTCTCGCGCCCAGCCCGGGTCGACGAGCCGGTCGAGCGGGACGGGCTCGGCCGTGGGCGGGGTCTGCGGTGCGGGCGCGGGCGTCGTCGTCACGGAACCACCCTAGGCTCCCGCCGGGCCGCCGCCGTCGATCCCGTTCGGGCCGTCGGACAGGCCGTGCGGCAGCGCGTCGAGCACCGCGAGGAACGCCGCGGGCAGGACGACGTTCTCCGGTGCGTCGACGAACAGGGGCGCCACGTCGTGGGCGGACCACCCCGCGATCCCCGTGCCGATCGGCGTCACGAGGAACGTGAGGTGCGGGTTCTCGTCAGCCGTCGCGACGAGCGCCTCCACGTCCCGAGCCATGACCTCGCGACCCGACATCGTGTCGACCGCGTACGACCGCCCCTGGAGCCCGTGGCCCTGCCCCCAGACCGCGCCGAACCGCTCGTAGGCGGTCCGGGCCGCGCCCGCGCCGTGCGAGCCCGCGTCGTTCGAACCGAACACGAAGATCTCGTCCGGGCCGAGCGACTCGATCCGGGCGGGGGTGGTGCGTTGTGCCGTCATCCGTCCACCGTAGGCACCGTGCGGCGCCGCAGCAGGATGGTCAGGACGCGCGGGCCAGGCCGCGTGCGGCGTGCGCCGCCGCGACCAGTCGGCGTTCGCCCTCCCGCACCAGCTCGTCGGGGTCCGCTCCGCCGGCCAACGACCACACCACGGACGTGTGCACCGTCGGCCACCAGCTCGGCTCGACCCCGTCCGGCGGCGTCAGCAGCTGGGAGATCAGGTGCCCGCGGAACCCCTCCGCGGACGCTGCCGCCCGGGCGTCGTCCATCGCGGGCAGGGTCCCCAGGACGGCGAACCGGTCGCCGTCCACGCGACCCGCCTCGCAGCCGCGCGGGAGCGCCGCACGGATCCGGTCGGCGATGCCCACGAGGACCGCGTCGCCCGCCGCGCCGCCGTACCGAGCGTTGATATCGGTCATGCCGCGGACGTCCAGCAGCACGACGACGACACGGCTCCCGCCGCTCCCCCGCGCCATCGAGCACCGGTGCGTCAGCCCGTGCCAGACCGCCGCCCGCGTCGCCATGCCCGTCAGGGGGTCGCGCGTGGACCGTTGCGCCAGCGCGGCGACGAGCGCCCGCATGACGTCCGCGGTCGCCGCGCAGGCCCACGACTCGCCCGCGACGAGGACGTCGTCGTAGCGCTGCTCGTCGGGGCGCGCCATCGCCCGGGTCGCGACCTCCGACACCGGCGTGGACGGCGACACCAGGAGGGGTGCCCAGTCGGCGACGGACGCCGTGGGCTTGCGGTCCAGGACCGCCCGCCCGTACCCGAGGCGACCCGTCAGCGCACTGGTGAGGCGGGCGCGCGTCACCACGCCGACGCGCGGGCTGCCGGCGTCGTCCCGGACGACGACGGACGACACACCCGGGTCGCGGAACACCACCTCGAGGTCACCGACAGGGAGCGCCGACCCGACCACGGCGACCGGTCGCGCGAGGTCGGCGACGACGCCCGCGAGGCTGCCGTTCCGCCCGGGGACGACGCGTCGGGCCATCTCACTGGTCTCGTCGTGCACCTGGGCAGTATGTCCGGGTCCACCCTCCCGGTGCGCTGATCGCACCGCAGGTCACGCGATGTTTTCGTACTGTTCGCCCGTTGGTCCGCGAGGACCACGAACGGCTCGACATGCGGTCTTCCGACGACGTGGAAGGGTGTGTGGCACGCAGAGGCGACGGAGCGAGGCAGGTGGATCGCATGGCGAGGTCGATCGGCGCACGAAGCAGGTCGTTCGGGCGGCGTGCCGTCGCGGCGGCCACCGCCGCCGTGACCGCTCTCGCGGGCGTCGTCACCGCGACCGTGCTCGAGACCGCCACCGCCCCGCAGGTCGCCGTCGCGGCCCCGGGGACGCCCGGTGTCCCGCAGGACCCGACCCAGCTGTTCAGCGAGGACTTCGAGGCAGCCGGGGACGGCACGAACACGCTGATCACCGACTACGTCGGCGACGACTCGAGCTACACCGCCGACCCGTTCTGGGCGGACCGTCCGGAGTGCAACGGGTTCGTGATCGACGCGACGAGCACGAAGGGGGACGACGACTGCTCGGAGGCCAGCCCCGAGGTCGAGACCCCGGTCGAGAGCTTCGACCACATGCAGGGCATGGCGCTCGGCCTCGGACAGCTCGAGGGACAGGCCGACCCCAGCACGAACGCCGCCCTGACGAGCTACACGGCCGACGCGACGACGCCGACAGGCGGCCTCGTCGTCCTCGAGTCGGACCCGCTGTTCACCGTGCCCGCGGCCGGCGGGGTGTTCCAGGTGACGGCGAACGCGGCCGCAGTGAACTGCGGCGCGTCGCAGGCCGAGCTCGCGATCTCGCTCGTCGACAGCCAGGGCAACGAGGTGACGGTCCCCAACACGGGCTTCGCCACGACCGTCTCGCCGTGCGCGGCGACCGACCCGACCACGGTCACCACCCCCGCGGGCGAGGACCTCTCGGTGTCACTCGTGACGTTCACCTCGGCCGACCTCACGGACCTGACGCCGGGCGAGACGTACTCGCTGCGCATCCGCAACGGGGTCGGGGCGAGCCAGGGCAACGACTTCGCGATCGACGACATCGCGATCCAGGAGGTCACGCCCCAGCTCGACAAGTCGTTCTCCCCGACCGTGACGCCGGTCGGCACCACGTCGACCCTCACGTTCACGATCACCAACACGTCGGACCTCGGCGCCAAGCCGGCCTACTCGTTCACCGACACGCTCCCCGACGGCCTCGTCGTGGCCGACCCCGCGAACGCCGTCGACGACTGCGGCCTCTTCTTCTGGGGTCCGACGCCGGGGTCGAGCACGCTCACGGTCGGGGGCCCCGGGCTCGCCGCGGGGTTCACGTCGTGCACGTTCAGCGTCGACGTGACGTCGGCCACCGCCGACGCCTACACCAACGGCCCCGACAACATCACCGACCTGATCGGCCTGCAGCCGCCCGCGGACGCGGACGTCGAGTTCACCGACGACACCCCCACCCCGGGCCTCGCGATCACGAAGACCGCCGACGCGACCTCCGTCGTCCCCGGCGGGACGGTCACCTACACGGTGACCGTGGAGAACACCGG
This sequence comes from Luteimicrobium subarcticum, assembly GCF_002798015.1. GTDB lineage: Bacteria > Actinomycetota > Actinomycetes > Actinomycetales > Cellulomonadaceae > Luteimicrobium > Luteimicrobium subarcticum. The sequence goes on from NZ_PGTZ01000009.1 coordinate 164,321, forward strand.
TGGTGTCGACTACACGGACGACGCCCCGGCCACGTTCACGGACGACCTCACCGGCGTGCTCGACGACGCGTCGCTCGACGGCACCCCCACGGCCGACGCCGGCACCGTCGACACCAGTGCGCTCCCCGACCTGACGTGGTCCGGCCCGCTGGCCGTCGGTGACACCGCGACGATCACGTACGCCGTCGTCGTCGACGACCCGGACGACGGCGACCACGAGCTGACGAACGCGGTGACCGGACCCGACGAGTCGAGCTGCACGGACGGAGACGAGGACGGCTGCACCACCACGACCCCTGTCCGTGAGCTCTCGATCGTCAAGACGGCGACTCCCACGGACGCTCTCGTCCCGGGCGGCACCGTCGACTACACCGTCACCGTCACCAACACGGGCCAGTTCGCCTACACGGACGACGACCCCGCGTCGTTCGACGACGACCTCACCGACGTCCTCGACGACGCGACCTTCGACGGCACGGCCGACGCGTCGACCGGCACCGTGACCTACAGCGAGCCCACGCTCCACTGGGAGGGCGCGCTCGGCGTCGGCGACAGCGCGACCGTCACGTACGCCGTCGTCGTCGACGACCCCGACGACGGCGACGGCACGGCCGTGAACACCGTCACCGGTCCGCCGGAGTCGAGCTGCGTCACCGGCCTCGAGGACGGCTGCCGGGTCACGATCCCGGCGCGTGCCCTCGAGATCTCGAAGTCCGCGGACGTCGAGGACGCCGCTCCGGGCGACACCGTGACCTACACGCTCACGGTCGAGAACACCGGCGAGGTCGACTACACCGACGACCACCCGGCCGTGGTGACCGACGACCTGTCCGGCGTGGTCGACGACGCGACGTACTCCGACGACGCCACCGCCTCCGCAGGTGCCGTCGCCTACACCGCACCGACGCTCACGTGGACCGGACCGCTGGCCGTGGGCGACTCCGTGACCATCACCTACTCGGTGGTCGTGGACGACCCGCCCGCCGGCGACGACGTCCTCGTGAACGGCGCCTCCGGGCCGCCCGAGGCGCGCTGCGTGCCCGCGGACACGGCGTCGTGCGTCACACGCACCCCGATCCGTGAGTTCACGGTCTCGAAGGTCGCCGACCCCGCCGGGCAGGTGGCACCGGGAGACACCGTCACCTACACCGTGACCGTGACCAGCACCGGCACGGCCCCCTTCACGGACGACGACCCCGCGTCGTTCGACGACGACCTCAGCGGCGTCGTCGACGACGCGACGTTCGACGGCACCGCCGACGCGTCGACCGGCACCACGACCTACACCGAGCCCACGCTCCACTGGGAAGGACCGCTCGACGTCGGCGACTCCGCGACGGTCACGTACTCCGTCGTCGTCAGCGACCCCGACGACGGCGACGGCTCGCTCGCCAACGCCGTGACGCCGGGGTCGGCAGGGAGCTGCGCGTCCGACGACGCGTGCGGAACCGTGACGCCGGTCGTGGTGCCGACGCCCACCCCGACTCCCACACCGACCCCACGTCCCACGCCGACGCCCACGCCCACGCCCACGCCCACGTCATCGACCGCGGCGCCCACACCCACCGCCACCACGGCTGCGCCCACGCCGACCGCTGCGCCCACGACAGTGCCCACGTCGGAGGGCGGGAACCTCGCAGTGACGGGCGCCGACCTCCGGTGGCCCGTCGTGGCCGGGATCCTCCTCCTGGTCGTGGGCGCGCTGCTGCTCGGCATCAGCCGTCGCCGCCGCAACGAGTGACCTAGCCGCGACGAGGGACCGCCCGGCGACGCGTCCTTCGTGACGCGGAGCACCCACGCCTCGGGACGCCGAGCGCACCCCTGGGGACCGATCGGCCCGAGCCGCACTCTCGTCGTGGTTCGCCGCGCGAAGATCCGCGGGACGACGGGGCTGTGGTGCGCCGCGTCACGAAGCCGCGTCACGAACCGGGTCGGACCCGCGTCGGCGCCTCAGCCACAGACGACGGGACCCCGGCCGGATGGACCGGTCGGGGTCCCGACAAAGCGAGAAGGCCTCCCCGGGGGGAGGCCTTCTCTTCTGTGTGGGTGGTTTCCGAATCCGTGTGACCTGCAGCTGCACGACCTTTCGCCGGACTCCAGGCACACCCTGACGGCCCCTCCAGGCACCCACCCCGTTCGCCACGAGACGTAGACGGGGACGGTGACGGTGACGAAGCTGATCGATCAGCGCCCCACGGCACCAGACGCTGGGTGTCACCTATACGTGCAGCAGTCCCTCCCTGGCCAACGCGCGCCGCACCGCGTTCCTTGAGACACCCAGCCGACGCGCGATCGCCTTGATCGCCATCCCCTCGACCCGGCTCAGCCGACGGATCTCCGCCCAGTCCTCCACGGTCATCACCCTCCCCAGCGTGGCCGAAGGGGTCCATTTTCAGCCGTCGCTCAGGGGTCAGTTTTCACGCGTCGTTGACAAACCGGCAGGCGGTCGACCGCGCGGACGTGGTGGTGGCTTTCTTCGACACCCGTCTTGGCACGCCCACCGCTGCCGCGGTGTCCGGTACCGCCGAGGAGATCGAGCGTGCCGTCGCCGCAGGCACGCCTGTCCACGTGTACTTCTCGGACGAGCCGATCGAGCGCGACGGGTTCATGTCGACCAGTTCAAGGCACTGCAGGCGTTCAGGAGCTCACTGGAGCCGCGCGGGCTGCTCGGGCGGTACAGCGGCCCGGAGGATCTCGCCTCGCAGGTGCGCGCCGCGATCGAGCACGACGTCGCTGAGCAAGGGTGGGGGGCGACGTCGAGCGAGAGGGTCGTCCCGGCGGCCGCCGGGGCGGTGCTGCGTGCGTGGCACGAGCATCGCCGCGAGCGGACCGGCACCGACCGGCGCGGCAGGGACAAGTATCGGATCAGGGCGAATCAGATCCACTCAACGACGGCGACGTGACGGCCGAGAACGTCCACATCGACCTCATGGGCCTCAATGGCGCACAGTGCCTCTTCGACGGTCCGGACTCTGCATTCGACCTTGGGCCGCGGTCTGAACGCACCTGGAGCCTGATCCCGGTTCGTCGCGGCGACGTCGAAGTCCGGCTGTCCTGGACGGAGGAGGGGGAGGCCCGGCACGCGCAGCTCACGTTCCCGATTCCGGGATCGCCTGGCTGAGGATTCTCGCTTCGCGGCGAGGTCACTGCGGTGGCTCGAGTGACACCTTCCTGAGACATCAGGTTCTCGACGGAAGGAATGTCATGACGCGATCAGGCTGCTCGTGCGGGTGCCGACGTAGGGGTGCGGGAGGGGCGATCTCGATCGCCCGTGCGTGGGTTCAGGTCATGCTGCCTGCTCTGCCGACACTCGCGTGGGTGCTTGTCACCCTCGTCGAGACACCCCGGTGAGGATTGACGGCGGGGGATCCGATACGGCGTCGTCTCCAGTCTCCGCCAATTTTGTACTACACAAACAGCGCTTTCTGTAGTACGATACTGTTATGGCAATCAGGTGGACCAACAGCGCAAGCAAGCACGGCATCACCCGTGACGAGACGCTGTACGCCATGCAGAACCCGGTCCACGTCGAGCCCGAGTTCGACGAGTCCCGAGAAGGCACCGGCGAGCGCGCCGACCTGTTCATCGGTCCGCGACGACTCGGCGGCGAGTTGCTGGAGGTGATGGCACACCGTCGGGCACCCCGCGACCTCGTCGTGTTCCACGCGATGCCGCTCCGGCGCAAGTTCATGTGGATGATCCAAGAGGAGGAGTGATGACCAACGAGACCACCGGGCACGGCCCGGACTACGAGGCATGGGCCGCGCAGATCGAAACCGACCAGCGGCCCGCCCGGCCCAGCAGCAAGGCCCTTCGCGGCGACGCGGCACGCGCGTACGCTCGCGACCTGCTCGCGGACGTCGCGGAGACACCCGACGAGATCACCGCGGTCGAGCGCACGGCGGGCCGCCCGTCGCTCGACACGAGCCCCGGCCCGTCGCCGATGTGGAAGCTGCGCGCTCCGAAGGACCTCGACACCCAGGTGCGGGCGCTCGCGGCTGCGCAGGGTCGCTCGGTTTCCGAGGTGCTGCGTGAGGCTGCGAGCGAGTACCTCGCGCGCCACGCCAGCTGAGGGCAGCACCAGGATCGAGCTCGCCCGGCTCCCACCGTGGTTGCGGTGGGTAGCCTCGTCGTGTGACTAACCTTGCCGCTCTCGCTGCCGAGCTCGACGTGTCCCGCAGTGCTGTGGGTGGGTTGTGCCGCCGCCTGGGCTGGGTGCGCGGGGGCCGGGCGTGGGATCTGTCTGTGGACCAGCAGGCGACGGTGCGAGCGCACTTTGCTGGTCGGTCCCGGGAGGCGTCGACGACGTGCCGGGTCGACGGGTGCGAGCGGGCTACTCACGTGCGCGGGTACTGCCGGCCGCACTATCGCCGCCTGCAGCGGCATGGGGATCCGTGCGCGAACGTGCCGGGCGGCGCGGAGCTGAACCGGGCGAAGACGCACTGCCCTGCCGGTCACGCGTACACGCCGGAGAACACGGCGGTGGTGTCGGGACGGCGGCGGTGTCAGCGGTGCCGAACCGAGCGGCGAGCCGCCAAGGCTGCGGGGGCACGCGCGTAGCAGCGGGTGGTGTCGTTCCTGTTCAGAGGCGTGATCGGGTCGTTCCTGCTGTTATCTTCGCTCCACCTTTTCGGCACCAGGGACTGGAGTTTCGTGACCAAGATCGGCCTACGCAGGCTTGCGACCACCGCAGTGATCGGCCTCGCGTCGACGCTGTTGGCCGGCGGCGCGGCTCAGGCGAGCACGCCCACCCCGCACATCACCGGTCAGCCGACCAGCGTCGTGGTCAAGTCCGGTGCCCAAGCCACGTTCCGCGTCGCGGCGACCGGGTCGTCGCTGCACTACCAGTGGCAGTGGCGCTCTCCCGGGTCTTCGACCTGGCACTCGATCCGTGGCGCCACGCGCAGCTCTCGGACCATGACGGCCACCTCGGGCATGGACCGCAGGGTCTTCCGGGTCGTGGTGCGGAACGCCCACGGGCATGCGACGTCTCGTTCTGCGGTGCTCGGCGTCGCCCTCGCGCCCAAGGGCTACGACCAGTTCGTCGGGCAGGCCCACACGGATCCTGCGGTGAAGGCAGGCACCGCGATGAAGGCGCAGGCCGTCGCGACCGGCCGGTACCTGACCTACCGGTGGTACGCGAAGGCACCCGGGTCGACCTTCAAGGCGATTGCGGCAGCGACCCGCTCAACGTATTCGTTCGTCGCTACGAGTACGCGCTCTGGGTACCAGTACCGCGCCGTTGTCACGAACAAGGCCGGGAGCCGGACGTTGCCGACGCTGAGCCTGACCGTGTTGTCGGTCCCGAAGATCACCACCCAGCCCGCCAGCCAGGTCGCCGTCTACTCCGCGACCCACCAGCGGGTCGTCGCGACCGGCGGAGCTCTCTCGTACCGGTGGCAGCGCAGCCTCGACCTGAAGGTGTGGACCGACCTGTGGCCGGGCACCGACGACCGCGCGGATGCCACGCTGACGGCCACCGACACCAAGAGCAACGGCATCGAGTACTTCCGGGTGCTCGTCACCAACGCGGTGGGCCACGCCGTCAGCAGCACCATTGAGGTCGATCACTTCGGCGGGCACCGCGCCGGACAAGTCGTGGCCGGCTCCGCGGTCGATCGGTCCGGCAAGGCGGTCACCGTCGCGAGCATCGACAACTCGTGGGGCCTCATTCTCGGATCGACGACCACCACGGCGGACGTCGCCGATGCCACCGTATGGTCGGCGTCCGCTCAGATCCGAGTGTGCTCTCTCGCTGCGGGAGAGCCGGTGACGTACGGCCTCACGCACATCGACATGGCGCCGTCCTCCTACGCGACGATCACCCCTACTACCGAGAGCAGCGCGCCGAGCCTGGGTCAGTGCGCGTCGACGACGCTCGCGGGCATCTCCCAGAGCCAGGCCACGTGGACCGAGCCGTCCGGGCTCGAGTGGTGGTTCAAGCTGCCCATCGCGGGAGGTATCACTGCCCACGGAGGCATCGCGGTGCAGTAGATCCGACTCATCGGGGGTCGTCGGTCAGGGTCCGGTAGAGGAGGGTGTTGGCGACGATCCAGCTCGCGAGGTGCGCGATGTCGGGTCCGTAGAGGATGTCGCCCCGGAGCCGGTTCACGGCGACGACGGGCGAGGTCTCGTCGACGAGGCCTCCAACTGCGCCACCGAGGTAGAGGTGGCCGTGGATCATCCACGCGTGCTGGGACCAGCGGATGTGCCAGCCGCGGCTGGTGCCGGGCAGCTCCGTCGCTGCGTCGCTGTGGGAGGCGAGGATCTGTGTCTTGATCGAGGCGGCGCTGTCGGCGGCCGCGGTGTCGTTGCCGGTGAAGTGCGTCGGGCCGAGCGCGGAGGGTGCCAGGGCGTCGAGCAGGTCGTGGATCGTGGCCGGCTGCGCGGCGAGCGCTGAGTCGAGGATGTCGACGGGGTGCGGCACGGTCAGGCCTCCATGCGGGGGTCGTTGTTGATCAGGGACAGGCCGTCAGGACTCAGGTTGCCGGCGGCGCGCAGGAGCGCCTCGACGAGGCGGACGCGGCCGAGGACCCAGGCGATGCCGCCGGGGCGTTCGGCGAGGTGCAGCACGCGGTTGTCGATGGCGACCTCGACGAGCCGGTAGGTCGGGATGTGGCCGAGCAGGAAGCAGGGTCCGGTGGTGGCACCCTCGCGCATCGCCGCGGTCGTCGGGCCCTCGTCAGGGGTGCCGTTGCGGAAGGCATAGACCTCGCGGGTGCGGGTGACGTAGGCGACGGTCCAGGAGCGGGTCGGGTCGAGGTCTAGAGCCGGTGGCTGATTTCGGGGCGCTGGCTCGTGCGGCGCTCGTCGTTCTCCTGGACGAACGCGCGAAGACGGTCACCCATCGCTTCTGGTTGTCAAGTGACAAGTTTGGTGTAGATTTTCACTTGTCAGTCAGCAACCACGGAGATGATGATGCACAAGGACCTGTCGGAAGATCCTCGACGCGATCCAGGACGCCGGCTGCGACGTCGAGATCAACAAGAAGGGTCACCCCGAGGTCTACACCAGGACCACCGACCGCGAGAAGGTCACGACCTTCTCCGGAACCCCGAGCGACCGGCGATCGTGGCTCAACTCGCTCGCACCTCTCAAGCGCCGCGGCTTCCGCTGGCCCCCTAGGGCCTGACCGCGGGGGAGCGGGAGGCCACCAGCCTCCCGCTCCCGAACACCACCCACCGACCAAGAAGAAGGCACTCATGACCACCGACCACAACGCGACGATCACCTTCGACACCCGCGACCCTGCCGGCAACATCGACGACGACATCCTCGAGACCCTGACCGGCTACAGCCCCGCCACCGGCCGCGACGAGCGCCAGCACGTCCAGGTCTTCATCACCTTCCCCGCCAACAACCTCGAGCAGGCCTTCGTCATCGCGTTCGGCCTCGCCGCCCGCACCTCCCTGCCCGTGCTCGCACTCGAGGTCCTGCCCACCACCGAATTCGACGCCCGCAACTTCGGCCCGAGCACCAAGAGCGTCACCGTCAGCGAGGCCGCCGAGATCCTGGGCATCACCCGCCAGGCCGTCCTGCAGCGCATCAAGACCGGCGCGCTGCCCGCCGAGAAGGTCGGCCCCGTCTACACCATCCCCGCCGCCGCCCTCACGCCCCCCGAGGCCGGGTGATCGACGTGAACCACACACCCTGGCATACTCGACTCAGCGCCCCCGCACACCGGCACCGCTGCCCGCCGGGAGACGCCCATGAGCTCGACGACGACGCGACCCCCGCGACTGACCTACCGCGACATCCGCGACGCACTGGCATCCCACCGCGCAACGACCCTCCTGGTCGCACTCGCCTGGATCGCGATCACCCTCACGACCGTCCGCCCCCGCGTCGACCTCGCCCCCTGCCGCCACGCAGGTTGCCGAGGGCCATGACAGCCCGCGCGATGCGCGCACAGTAGGCTCTGTCCGCCAACGATCCCGGGCCCTTCACCTCGAAGGAGCGTGACTCGTGCCCCAGCGCGAGCAGTTCCTCGACGTCTCCGGTCTCCGGCATGGGCCCGAATCTAGCCGCATGCTCTGGCGCACGTGGTGAGAGACCCCACGGTGCGCACATGCGCGCCCTCGGAATCGCGAAGCTCCGCGCGCCAGTTGGCAGGTGGCCATCGCACGGCGCATCACGCGCTCACTCTCGACGTCGTCGAGGTGCAGGCGAGAGGCGAAGGCGCCCAAGGCCGCCCCTGAGACGTCAGAGAGGGCTTCGCCGAAACACGCGCACTACGCATACCAGACACACCTTGGCGTCTTCCCAGGGGTGGCCTCGTGCCTTACCGCACGATGCGACAAAGCACGCTACCTCTCTGACCTGCGACGATGCCGCAGCACCCCAGGCGCCTTACCCCGTGCGGCAGTCCCAAGCCGGCCCCAGGCCTGGCACCATCTGGTGTGACGGCACCCTCTACTCCACCGCGCTCCCCGACGCCCTGCGCAACCTCGAGCCACCAGCGATCGCGATGACCGGCGAACAGAAGGCCCGCATCCGCGACGTCTTCGACGCCCGGGCACCGTACGCCTTCGTCGCCCACTCCAAGCCGGTTCCGGGACGCCACGCCCGCCGGTTCAAAGGCCCCTGCCTCGCCGGACACGTCCGCTGCCCCAACTGGCCGGCGTCGATGCGCCTCGGACCCGAGGTCCCGACGACCACCTGCGTCCCGGGCAGCGACTGTGGTTGCGGCAAGACCGTCTCCGTCCCCGACACCCTGAACGAACGCGACCGCCAGCCCCAGGCGTGGCAGTCCAACGCGTGGGCCGCCTCCTACAACCGGCGCACCCGCATCGAAGGCGCCAACGCCCAGATCCGCTACCAAGACCTCAACGTCAACCGCGGCTTCTTCCGCATGCTCGGCCGCACCGCCACCGCCCTGCTCCTCGCCCTGACCCTCGCCGGCAACAACGCCCACCACCTGCACCACTGGTACCTCGGCCGCGGACTGCCCGAACCCTGGGCGGGCGAACTCGACGAACCCGCCTACGACGGACCCCTACGCCGCTACACCAGAACCCGCGGACGACGCAGCCACGCCCCACCCCCCAGCTCCAGCACCCCGGCGACAACCCAGTAGCAGCACCACCCGACCACAACGACGTCGCCGCTCCCCCGCACGCATCCAGCTCGGTCGCAACCGAGCCGACAGGGCTTTCACAGCGCCCAGCGCACAGCCACCCGGACGAGCCCGCCTGCGCTCCGACGCACTAGGCCGTGTCTCCCAGCCGAGGCGTTGGTGCCTGTAGGTTGCCGAAATGGCGACCTCTGACGCACAGGACTACTGCGACTGGTGCTATGGGCCGCTCTCTGCGGAGTCGACGGCCCGCTCTCGTTGGCTAGGCCTGACTCTTGAGGATGCTTGGGCGTGCGCGACGTGCATCGAGAAGGGGCGCTACCGGGTCCCTCCTGACGGCTGGGACGGTCCGACGGACGAGTGGCTCGCGAGCGACCAGTACGTCCTGAGTGCAGATGATCGGAGGGCGGTCCTCAACGCGCTGAACGAAGTCCTGGACGGTCCCGATGCGATCGAGGAATGGGAGTTCGGCCTGCGTATGGGGGTCTCAAGAGACGAAGCCCGTCAGGTCTGGCGACGGATCGCAGGTGGGTGAGTGCCTGTCCGCAGCCAGGCGATGATGGCGGCCAGCACCGCACCTGCGCGGTAGACGATGGCGTGCTTGTCGTAGCGGGTCGCCAGGCCGCGCCACTGCTTGAGCAGACTGAAGGACCGCTCGACGATGTTGCGCCGCTTGTAGGTCTCGGCGTCGAACTTCGGCGGTCGCCCGCCCGCAGAGCCGCGACGTGTGCGGTTGGCCTGTTGGTCGGAAGGTTCGGCGATTACCGTCCTGATCCCGCGGCGCCGCAGTAGCGCGCGAGTGGCCCTGGACGAGTACGCCTTGTCTCCGATGATCCTGTCCGGTGTGTCCGCGGGCGGCCAGGACCCATCCTCGGGACTCGAATCTCGCCGAGCAGTAGCTGCAGCGCCCGCCCGTCATGGCTCTGCCCTGGCGTGACGACGACGGCCAGAGGTCGGCCACGGCCATCGACAGCGTGATGGATCTTGCTGGTCAGCCCGCCACGAGAACGGCCGACCCCATGGCCCGCAGGCTCTCTGTGGACGGCTTCATCACCGTGATTCTTGTGATTCGACGTCGCCCCCTGTGTCCTTCTCCGGGCGCGTCGTGTTCGTCGCGTGTTGGTGGGCGCGGTTGATGGTCGAGTCCACCGACACGGTCCAGTCGATCTCACCTGCGGCATCGGCCTCGGCCATCAACTGGGCCAGAACGCGGTCCCAGGTGCCGTCGTCGGCGAACTTCTTGTGCCGCTTCCACACCGTCTGCCACGGACCGAACGCCTCGCGGGGAAGGTCCCGCCACGGGATCCCAGTCCGATACCGGTAGGCGATGCCCTCGACGATGGTGCGGTGGTCACCGAACGGGCGACCCACCTTGCCCGCATTCGACGGCAGCAGAGGCTCAATCCGCTCCCACTGCTCGTCGGTCAAAACCCGGAAACGACTCACGGCCGCGAGTTTGCCGCCGGCCTCACCTCAGAGTTGGGAGACACGCCCTAGGAGGCGCCCGGACACGACGAAACCCTCGGCCGGATCAACCGGCCGAGGGTTTCGTAAACGGGACTGCCTCCCAGTAGGAAACATCCCCTGTGTGCGCGAGGGGGGACTTGAACCCCCACGCCCTTGCGGGCACTGGCACCTGAAGCCAGCGCGTCTGCCATTTCGCCACTCGCGCGCGCCGTTGGACTCTAGCACGGTGCGGGCCTGACCTCCGAACCGGCCCGGTCGGCGCCGACCAAGACCCGTCCACAGCCCCGCCGGGGGCCCGATCTCCACAGCGTCCCCGCATCTCGGACCCACGAAACGCCCGAACAGGAAAGGATGACGCCCGGCGGATCGATACGATCGGGGGGCGCGTGCCGCGCCGGTCTGCAAGGGTGACCCCCGGGCAGTGCGGTCGGCGACACCGTCCCGCCCGCCCGGACCTCGGGCGCCACGGGCTGCGTGCAGGGGTCGAAGAGCACAGGACTGGACGAGGAGGAGGCGCCGTGGGCGTACTGGACCGCTTCGAGAAGTCCGTCGAGCGCGCTTTCAACAGCGCGTTCTCGAAGTTCGGCGGCGGCGAGATCAAGCCGGTCGACCTGGCGAGCGCGCTGCGCCGCGAGGTGGACGAGCGGGCGGCCGTCGTGGGCCGCGACCGCACGGTCGCCCCGAACGAGTTCACGATCCGCCTCGCGCCCGACGACTTCGCGCGCATCGAGGACTGGGGCGCGGAGACCCTGGCGGAGGAGCTCGCGATGACCGTCACGAGCCACGCCGCCGACCAGCACTACGCGTTCGTGGGTCCCGTGAGCGTCACGTTCGAGCGGGACGAGTCGCAGCCGTCGAGCCACTACGTGGTCCACTCGGCGAGCGTGCGCGGCAACCAGCCGCCCCCTCCCCCGGTGTCGGGCGGCACACCGGCCGTCCAGGCGTCGAACCAGCGGCACCCCCTCATCGACATCGACGGCCAGCGCTACCTGCTGACGGGCCCGGTCACGGTCATCGGTCGCGGCTCGGAGGCCGACATCGTGGTCGACGACCCGGGCGTCTCGCGCCGCCACCTCGAGATCAGGGTGACGCGGGACGGCGTCGTCGCCTCCGACCTCGGCTCGACGAACGGGCTGTTCGTCGAGGGCCACCAGGTGCCCGCCGCGACGCTCCTCGACGGCAACAGCCTCACCATCGGCCGCACGCGCATCATGTTCTGGACCGGCACCGGTCCTGAGGACGGGTGATCCGCGCGCGATGAGCGAGCTGACCTTCACGCTGCTCCGCCTCGGGTACCTCGTCGTCCTGTGGCTCCTGGTCCTGTCGGCGATCCGTGTGCTGCGGCGCGACCTGGCCGAGCCCGCACCGACCCCTGAGCCGGCACCGCAGCAGCCCCGCGCGGAGCTGCGACCCTCGTCCGGTCCCGTGCAGGTGCCGCAGTACCACCACGCCACCCCGACCGGGACGCCCGCCCAGGGTGTGCAGTCCGCGCCGGTCTCGGCGCCGACGCCCGCCGCGGCACAGACCGTGGGCAACCTGCCCCGCACGCCCGTCCTGCCGGGCACGACGGACTCGCGCACCGCCGCACGCCACCAGCCCCGCGTCAGCACGACGCGCCTGGTCGTGGTCGAGGGCTCGCTCCGGGGGACGTCGCTGCCGCTCAGCGGCTCGGGCGTGCTCCTCGGACGCGCACCGAGCTGCACCCTCGTACTGGACGACGACTACTCGTCCGCGCGCCACGCGCGTGTCTTCCCGCAGCACGGCAGCTGGTTCGTCGAGGACCTCGGGTCCACGAACGGCACCTATCTCGACGGCAACCGGCTCGTCGCGCCCGTAGAGGTCCGCCCAGGATCGCAGATCCGCATCGGGCAGACCGTGATGGAGCTCCAGAGGTAGCCCGGGCCGATGACCTTCGCGCTGCGGTACGCCGCACGGTCCGACGTGGGACTCGTGCGGGCGGACAACCAGGACTCCGGATACGCCGGTCCCGACCTCGTCGTCGTCGCCGACGGCATGGGCGGGCACGCCGGCGGTGACATCGCGTCCGCGCTCGCCGTGGGCGCCCTCGCGCACCTCGACGGGCACGACCACTCCCCCGTCGACGGACCGGGAGAGCTCGAGGTGGCGATCGAGACGGCGCGCGAGAGCATCGTCGCGCGCTCGACCGCAGAGCCTCGGCTCGCCGGCATGGGGACGACCGTGACCGCGCTGCTGCGTGCGGGCGACACGCTCGTCATGGCGCACCTCGGCGACTCGCGGGCCTACCTGCTCCACGACGACGAGCTCGTGCAGGTCACGACGGACCACACGTTCGTGCAGCACCTCGTCGACACGGGTCGCATCGCCCCCGAGGAGGCCGAGCACCACCCGCAGCGCAACGTCGTCATGCGGGTGCTGGGCGACTTCGAGGTCGACCTCACGCCCGACATCTCGGTGCGCGAGGCGGTCGTGGGCGACCGCTGGATGCTCTGCTCCGACGGGCTGTCCGGCTTCGTCGGGGCCGACACGATGACGCAGATCCTCATCTCCGTCGAGGACCCGGGCGCGTGCGCCGACACGCTGGTCCAGCTCGCGCTGCGCGCCGGCTCGACCGACAACGTGACCTGTGTGATCGCGGACGTCGTCGGTATGCCCGACGCGGCCGACGCGACCACGGAGGCCGTCCCGGTGGACGGCGCCCCGACCACGGAGTCACCGGACGCGGCGTACTCCCCGACGCTGCCCGTGGTCGTCGAGGTCGTCGGCAGCGCGGCGCGCGAGCACGTCGTGCCGCTGGCCGGTGACGACGCGGCCGCCGACGACGTCCTCGCCGTCGACAACGACGAGGCCGGCGACGACTCCTCGGACGACGCGGCCGACAGCCCCGACGACGCGGCGGAGCGGCCCGCCGACGGCGACGCTCCCCCCGCCCCGACGGGTCGCCGACGGCTTCTCGCGGTCGGCGCGACCCTCCTCGCGCTGGTGCTCGTCATGGCGGGCGGCTACGCGGCGTACGGGTGGACGCAGAAGCAGTACTTCGTCGGGACGAGCGACGGTCAGGTCGCGGTCTTCCGCGGTGTACCTCAGAGCGTGGGTCCCATCACGCTGTCCACGCCGGTCGAGCTCACGGGTGTACAGGTGTCGACCCTGCCGTCGTACGTCGCGGACCGGCTCGACCAGACCATCCCGGCGTCGTCCTTGGCGGACGCCGAGACGATCGCTCGCGACGTCGTGACCGGCACCGTCCCGACCCCCGGACCGACGGCCACCGGGTCGCCGACGTCCGATCCCACGGCCGCCACGCCCGGGCCGACCGCCACCCCGGGATCCACCACCACCGCGCGACCGCGGGCCACCGCGACCACGGCGCCGCGCGCGACCCCGCCGCACGCGACGGTTCCCCACGCGAGGGCGACCCCGCACGCGACCCGCACCACAGGGTCCGCCGGATGAGCGCGTCCGCCGTCGCCGCGCCTCCGCGCGCCACCACGAGCGCCCCCGCCCGCCCCCGGCGCGGTGCCGAGCTCATGCTGCTCGTCGTCGCGCTGGCCGTCGGCATCGGTGCGTACGCCCTGGTCAGCATCCGAGTGGTCGACAGCCTGCCCGCCGACTTCTGGGCCCAGGTGACCGGGTTCGTCGCGGTCGCGGTCGTCGCCCACCTCGTGCTCCGCTTTCGCGCTCCGTACGCCGACCAGGTGATCCTGCCGGTCACGCTCGGCCTCAACGGCATCGGTCTGGCGATGATCTACCGCCTCGACCTGGCGTCCCAGAAGGGCCTCAAGCCGCACGACCTCGCCGGACGCCAGCTCGAGTGGACGGCCATCGCCGTGCTCGCCGCGCTGGCCGTCGTGTGGTTCCTGCGCGACCACCGTGCGCTGCGCCGGTACACGTACATCGCGATGCTCGTCGGCCTGGGCCTCGTGATGCTGCCGCTGATCCCTCACGTGGGGCGAACCATCAACGGCGCCCACATCTGGGTCGCCATCGGCCCGCTGTCGCTCCAGCCGGCCGAGCTCGCCAAGATCGCCTTCGCGATCTTCTTCGCCGGCTACCTCGTCACCCACCAGGAGACCCTCGCCGTCGCCGGCCCCAAGGTCCTGGGCCTCCAGCTGCCGCGCCTGCGCGACCTGGGACCGATCCTCGTGGTCTGGGCCGTGTCCATCGTCGTGCTCGTCGCCGAGACCGACCTGGGGACGTCGCTCCTGTTCTTCGGGCTGTTCGTCGCGATGCTCTACATCGCGACGCAGCGCGTGTCGTGGGTCTTCATCGGTCTCGTCCTCATGGGCGTGGGCGCAGGGTTCGCCGCGACAGCGTTCCCGCACGTCCAGGTCCGCTTCCAGATCTGGCTGCACGCCTTCGACACCGACGTGTTCAACGGCAGCCCGGGCTCCGGGCAGCTCGTGCGCGGGCTCTACGGCCTCGCCAACGGCGGCCTGTTCGGCACCGGGTGGGGCAACGGGTACCCCAGCCTCGTGTCCTACGCCTTCTCGGACTTCATCTACACGTCGCTCGGCGAGGAGCTCGGCCTCACCGGGATGCTCGCGATCCTGCTGCTCTACCTGATCCTCGTGCAGCGCGGCCTGCGCACCGCGATCGGCGTGCGCGACGGGTTCGGCAAGCTGCTCGCCGCCGGGCTCGCGTTCACGATGGCCTGGCAGCTCTTCGTCGTCGTCGGCGGGGTCACCCGGCTCATCCCGCTGACCGGGCTCACGATGCCGTTCGTCGCCCAGGGTGGCTCGTCCCTCCTGGCGAACTGGCTGGTCGTCGGCCTGCTGCTGCGCATCTCCGACAGCGCCCGGCGCCCGTCTGCGGCACCCGAACGCGGGTCCGTGGCCCCGGGCGGCATCCACGTCGCGCCGGAGCAGGACGCCGCCGACCCGGGCGCGGCACGGGCGACGGACGAGCCCACCGTCGTCGTGACCCGCCCGACGCCGCCACCCGCCCCCCCGGGGCCCTCGGACGCCCGGCACACCACGGACGACCCGCCGGACGAGTCGGCCAGGTCGACCGTCAAACGCCCCCCGGCACCCGGTGAGGAGGACCCGCGCGCATGAACGTCCCCATCCGACGCCTCGCGACCGTCGTCCTCGTCATGATGCTCGCGCTCATGGCCGCGACGACGTACTACCAGTACTTCCGGGCGGGCGAGCTGAACACCGACGGACGCAACGTCCGCACGATCTACCGCGAGTACGGCGTGTTCCGCGGGCCGATCGTCGTCGGCGGCACGTCCGTCGCGGTCTCCGACCCCGTCGACGACCCGTTCAAGTACCTGCGCAGCTACTCCAAGGGCTCGCTCTACGCCCCCGTCACGGGCTTCTACTCGGTGACGTTCGGCCGGACCCAGATCGAGGACTCCGAGGACGACGTCCTCAACGGATCGGCGGACGAGCTCTGGATGCAGCGCGTCAAGCAGTCCCTCACGGGTCAGCAGCAGCAGGGGTCGTCCGTCGAGCTCACCATCGACCCGAAGGCGCAGGCCGCGGCGGCGAAGGGCCTCGGCGACCAGCGCGGTGCCGTCGTCGCGATCGAGCCGAGCACGGGGAAGATCCTCGCCCTGTACTCGTCGCCGTCGTTCGACCCGAACCTCCTCGCAGCGCACGACACCAAGAAGGTCAACGAGAACTACCAGAAGCTGCTCAACGCGAGCGGCAGCCCGCTCACCAACCGCGCCATCGCGGGCGACACCTACCCGCCGGGCTCGACGTTCAAGCTGGTGACGTCCGCGGCGGCGCTCGAGAACGGCGACTACTCCCCCGACACGCAGATCGACGCACCGAACGAGCTCCCGTACCCGAACTCGAGCAAGGCCCTGCAGAACTACGGAGGCGAGGTGTGCTCCCCGACCGGCAAGATGTCGCTCGAGGCGGCGCTCGAGATGTCGTGCAATACGGCCTTCGCGCAGCTCGGGCTCGACCTCGGTGACGACGCGCTGGTGTCCCAGGCGAAGAAGTTCGGCTTCGACACCGACCTCAGCGTGCCGATGACGGTGACGCAGAGCCACGTGCCGCCCACGGACGACAAGGCGCAGACGATGCGGACGGCCATCGGTCAGGGCGACGTCACGGCCACCCCGATGCAGATCGCGATGATCAGCGCGACCATCGCGAACGGTGGCCGCGAGATGCAGCCGTACCTCGTCCAGACGGTCCGCGACCCCGACCTCAAGGTCGTCTCCGAGGCGGAGCCCCAGGAGCTGCGGGAGTCGGTGTCGACGTCCACCGCGCGCCAGCTCACCGACATGATGATCGGCGTCGTGCAGTCCGGGACGGGCACGCCCGCGCAGATCCCGGGCGTCGAGGTCGCCGGCAAGACGGGGACGGCCGAGAACGCCGCCGGGCAGGCGCCGCACGCCTGGTTCACCGGCTTCGCCCCGGCCGACGACCCGAAGGTCGCGGTCGCGGTGATCGTCGAGCACGGCGGGAGCGCCACGTCCGAGGCGACCGGCGGGACGGTCGCGGCACCGATCGCGAAGGCTGTCATCCAGGCGGTGCTGGGCGGATGAAGCCGGTCAAGGGTCTCGCGCTCGGCGGCCGCTACCACCTGGTGCGGCGGATCGCCGTCGGCGGCATGGGCGAGGTGTGGGTCGCACAGGACGACTCCCTCGGTCGCGACGTCGCGGTCAAGGTCCTCCGTGCCGAGTTCGCGGGCGACGAGGACTTCCTGCGCCGCCTGCGCACCGAGGCGCGCAACAACGCCAAGCTGTCCCACCCCTGCATCGCGCAGATGTACGACTACGGGGAGCAGGACGGCACGGGGTATCTCGTCATGGAGCTCGTGCAGGGCGAGCCGATGTCCGACCTGCTCGAGCGGGAGCCCGTCGTCCCCGTGGCGCGCCTGCTCCCGATCCTGTCGCAGGCCGCCGACGGCCTCCACGCGGCACACGTAGCAGGCGTCGTGCACCGCGACGTCAAGCCGGGGAACATCCTGCTCGAGCGCGGCGGCGGCGTGAAGCTCACCGACTTCGGCGTCTCCCTCGCCGCCAACCAGGTGCCGATGACCGCGACCGGCATGGTCATGGGGACGGCGCAGTACCTCTCCCCCGAGCAGGCGATCGGCCGCCCCGCGACGCCCGCGTCGGACGTGTACGCGCTCGGGATCGTGGCGTTCGAGGCGCTCATGGGCAAGCGACCGTTCACCGGACCGACGCCGGTGGACATCGCGGTGGCGCACGTGAACCAGCCGGTCCCGCCGATGTCGGGGACCATCGACCGCGAGCTCGTCACGCTCGTCGAGGCGTGCCTGTCCAAGGACCCCGCCGGTCGTCCGCGCAGCGCCGCGGTGATGGCCCGTGCCCTCGAGCAGATCACCGCACGGATCGCGCGGGACCGGTCGGCCCGGCGCGGGGCCCACGCGACCGAGGTCATCGCCCTGCCGCCGAGCACGACGACGCGCCCCGCGTCGCCGTCGCGCGGTAGCGGACAACGACCCGCGGCGTCCGCCGTCCCGGAACGGGCCGAAGACAAGCCCGGCGAGACCGCACGCGCCTACCCGCCGCGTCGTGTCGTCCAGCAGTCGCGCGCGGCCGAGGAGAAGACCGCGGCACCGCGGTCGCGGCCGGCGCCGACGCGGGCGGCCGCACGGACGGGGACGACCCGTGCCGCGGCACGACCTGTCGCGGCACGCCACCGCGACGCGCCAGCACGTTCCACGGCGCCCGCACAGGCACCGGCGGCCGCCGCCGGAGCGGGGGCCGCGACGGCCGCGCCGCCGCCTCCTCCGCCGAGCTCGCGCGCCACGGTCCGGACCCGCGCCGAGGTCCGACGGGACCAGGAGGCGCGGGCGGCACGCCCGACCGCGTCGAACCGCCTGGGCGGCGGCGGGATCGGCCCGTTGTCCTGGCCGGCGGTCGCCCTGGTCGTCGCCGTGGTGGTGCTGATCCTCGCGGCGGTGTTCGGCCTGGCCGGAGGGGGTGGCTCCGGCGACGGCAAGAGCGCGGGAGTGACGGAGAACGGGGTCGGGGATGGGATGATCGTCCTGTCCACGACGGACTGGGGGTCTGCGCACGGCGGCCCGACGATCGATAAGGACGCGTAGTGGTGGAGAACCCGCAACGGATCCTCGCCGGCCGGTACGAGGTCGGTGAGCTGATCGGTCGTGGCGGCATGGCCGAGGTGCACATCGGGCACGACACCCGACTCGGCCGGACCGTCGCGATCAAGGTGCTGCGCGCGGACCTCGCGCGCGACCCCTCGTTCCTCGCCCGCTTCCGGCGCGAGGCGCAGGCGGCCGCCGCACTGAACCACCCTGCCATCGTCGCCGTGTACGACACGGGCGAGGACATCGGTACAGATGCGGCGGGGAACCGTACACACACGCCGTTCATCGTCATGGAGTACGTCGAGGGGCACACCGTCCGCGACATCCTGCGCGACGGGCACGCCGTGCCGATCGACGAGGCCGTCGAGATCACGTCCGGCGTGCTGTCCGCGCTCGAGTACTCGCACCACGCCGGGATCGTCCACCGCGACATCAAGCCCGCGAACGTGATGATCACGCCGACCGGCGCGGTCAAGGTCATGGACTTCGGCATCGCGCGCGCGGTCGCCGACTCCGCGGCGACCATGACCCAGACGCAGGCCGTCATCGGCACCGCGCAGTACCTCTCCCCCGAGCAGGCGCGCGGCGAGACCGTCGACGCCCGCAGCGACCTCTACTCGACGGGCTGCCTCTTCTTCGAGCTGCTCACCGGGCGTCCGCCGTTCACCGGTGACTCCCCCGTCGCGGTCGCGTACCAGCACGTCAGCGAGGCGGCGCCCGCCCCGTCGAGCGTGGCACCCGACGTCCCCGAGGTTCTCGACCGGATCACGCTGCGCGCCCTCACCAAGGACCGCGACCAGCGCTACTCCACCGCAGCGGAGTTTCGCTCCGACCTCGATGCCGCGATGCACGGCGGCACGCTGAGCGCACCCCCGGCCGCGACCGCGGTGCTCGGCGCCGCCGCGCTCGGCGCGGGCGCGGCCGCCCTCGGTGCGGACGCCGGCGCCACGCAGCTGCTGTCGCCCACCCCGACCCAGGCGTGGGGTCAGGCCGCTGCGACGACCCCGGTGGCCGAGCCGCCCGTGGCGCCGGAGGACGAGGAGCCCGCGAAGAAGTCGCACAAGGGTCTCATCTGGACGCTCGTGGCCGTCGGCGTCGTCGCACTCGCCCTCATCGTCACGCTGCTCCTGCTCGACGGCGGCAAGGACGAGGCGCCCCAGCAGGTCGCCGTCCCCAACGTGGTGGGCATGACGAAGGACGCCGCGACCCAGGAGCTCGACAAGGTCAACCTGAAGATCTCCGCCCTGCAGGCCCCCTCTTCCGAGAGGCCCGAGGGCGACGCCGCGAGCTCCGACCCGAAGGCAGGCACGCAGGTCGACGAGGGAAGCACCGTCAAGGTGTACTTCTCGGCCGGGCCGCAGTCCGTCGAGATCCCCGACGACCTCGCAGGGAAGTCGTTCTCGGAGGCGCAGGCCGAGCTCACGGCCCTGAAGCTCAAGGTCTCGGGGCCGTCGTCGGAGAACAGCGCCGACGTCAAGAAGGACACCGTCACGCGGACCGAGCCCAAGGCCGGCTCGACGGTCGATGCCGGGGCCACGGTCGAGATCTTCACGTCCAACGGTCTCGTCGAGCTGCCCGACGTCACGGGGGAGAAGGCCGACGACGCGGTCAACAAGCTCACGAACGAGCTCAAGCTCCAGGTCAGCCAGACCTCGCAGGACGTCACGGACAAGAACCAGGACGGCAAGGTCCTCGCCCAGTCCCCGAACCCCGGCTCCGTCGCCCAGCACAGCACGGTCACGCTGACGGTCGGCAAGTTCGCCGAGCAGATGCTCACCGTGCCCGGCGACCTCATCGGCAAGTCGCAGGAGGACGCCAGCGCGGAGCTCCAGCAGAACGGCTTCACGCACGGCGAGGACCAGAACGTCCAGAGCGATCAGCCTGAGGGCACGGTCGTCAACGTCCAGCCCGGCCCGGGAACCCAGGTCAAGGCGAGCGACCCGATCGTCCTGTTCATCTCGCTCGGTCCAGGAACGCCCGACCCGACGTCCACGGACGGGCTCGGGGGCGGAGGTCGGGGAGACGACGGCGGCGGCCGGGGCTGACCGCCCCGGGGCTCAGCGCCGCACGAGCGGCGCGAGCCCGGCCGCGCGCTCGACGGCGTCCGCGGCCCCGCACACCTCGAGCCAGTTGGCCAGGAGGCGGTGCCCGCCCTCGGTGAGCACGGACTCGGGGTGGAACTGCACACCGTGGAGCGGGAGCTCCCGGTGCTGGAGCCCCATGACGATGCCTGACGCGGTCTGCGCGGTGATCTGGAGCTCGTCGGGCACGGTGTCCCGCACGACGGCGAGCGAGTGGTACCGCGTCGCCGTGAAGGGCGACGGCAGCCCGCCGAGCACCCCGGTGTCGTCGTGCTCCACGAGGCTGGTCTTGCCGTGCATGAGCTCGGGCGCGTGCGTCACCGTCGCACCGAAGGCCTCACCGAGCGCCTGGTGCCCCAGGCAGACACCGAGCATCGGCGTCCCGGTCGCGGCGCAGTCACGGATGACGTCCAGGGAGTCGCCGGCGCCCTTCGGGTCACCCGGGCCGGGGGAGATCAGCACCCCGTCGAACCCTCCGCGCTCCGCGAGCGGCGGCACCGCGTCGTTGCGCACCACGACGGTCTCGGCACCGAGCTGGTCGAGGTAGCCGACGATCGTGTAGACGAACGAGTCGTAGTTGTCGACGACGAGGATGCGGGTCATCGGTGCTCCTGGGCGGGTGTCGGGGGAGTGGTGCGGCACCGGGCCGTCACCCGTCCTGCGTGACGGTCTGGTCGTTGAACGGCATGTAGGGCTCGATCACGGGGAAGACCCAGAGGAACAGGGCTGCGACGACCGCGAACGCCAGCGCGAGCAGGATGATGACCCGGAGCCACACCGGCCCCGGGAGAGCTCGCCACAGCGCCCCGTACATGACTCCAGTATCGCCGACGCTCAGTCCGAGCCGAAGACGTCGGTGCCGGACGGGACGGTCGCGTGCTCGAGAGTGGCGGCGGAAGCGGCCGGCATGTCGAGGGACTTCTTGTCGGTGACCTTCCAGCCGAGGTCGACCGCGTCGACGTACTGCTTGTAGATCGCGATCTGGGGTGACGCGTCGAGCGCCCCACGCATCGCGGCGGGGTCGCCGATCGCGGTGACGGTGAACGGTGGCGAGTAGAGGCGTCCACCCAGGGACAGGACGTTGCCGACGCAGCGGAACGCAGTCGTCGCCGTGACCCGCTGGTCCTCGAGCATCATCGCCTCGGCCCCGCCCGCCCACAGAGCGTTGATGACCGCCTGCATGTCCTGCTGGTGCACCACGAGGTCGTCGACGGTGATGCCGGGTGGGTAGTTGCCGGTCTGCGGGGCGTCGGACAGCGCAACCGTCAGACCCCCGCCGGTCACAGGCACCAGGCCGGCTTCCACGTCAGCCGGTGCCATGACCTTCGGATCGCCGGTGGGGATGCTCGCCGAGCCCGCCTGGGACAACGTGTCGACCTGACCCTGCAGGTCGTCCACCTGGCCCTGCAGGCGCCCCACCTCGTCCGACTCGGCCTGCACGAGCTGTGACAGGTCCTGCGGGTGCCGCGCCTGGGTGCCGCGGGCCAGCTCCGCGCTGGCGGTGAAGAGCAGACCGGCGAGCGCGAGGACGAGAGCCACGCTGACGGCAGCGCGCACCCGGGGTCGGCGGCGGATCACGGCGGGTCTCCTCCGGAGGGTCGTCGGTCGCGGACGGCGTCAGTCCGTCTGTCGTCGGTCCCGGCGGCTGTCCTCGGTCATTGTCGCAGGCCGCTACCCTAAGGGGGCGCGGCGCTGACGACGGTGCCGTCTCGGTGCGGTCGCCATCGCACGGAGCATTATCTGGGAGAACGAGGATCACGACGTGCCCGAGTCGAAGCGCCGCAAGAAGGCCCACCACGACGCCCCCGCGATCTCGCACAAGGCCGACGCAGCGAACCCTCAGTGGTTCGCACCGGTCGTGTTCGGCCTGATGATCATGGGCCTGGTGTGGGTCGTGCTGTTCTACCTGACGTCCGGCAAGGCGGACCTCCCGATCCCGGCGATCGGTCGCTGGAACCTTGCGGTCGGTTTCGCGCTGATGCTCACCGGTTTCGGGATGCTGACCCGCTGGAAGTGACCCACCTGTCGCGCTCGACCCTTCGTCCCCAGCGGTGGATGAAGGTGTGGATAACGACAGCGGTGTAACTCACCCACCCGGCTGCGGCGGGGGCCGCGCCCCCTGCGTAGAACACGTGCGACACGGACGCGTACCGCGCCTGGATGAGCACCACCAGCAGCACGACGGCCACGCCGCAGCCGATCCACGACACCAGCATCGCCCGGTCGCGGGGCGCGTAGGCGAAGACGAACCCGAGGGCGAGCCCCATCACGAGGCCGCCCAGATGCGCCTGCCACGCGACGTTCGCGATGACGAAGCCGAGCACGAAGTTCAGCACGATGAGACCGATCATCTGCGTGCCCTGCATCCCGGCCCGGCGCAGCACGGGGACGGCCGCGCCGAACAGGCCGAACACGGCGCCGGACGCCCCGATGGCCGCCGTCCGCCACGACGCGTCCGTGGGGGAGGCCAGCAGCAGCACGCCGACCGACCCTGCCAGGGCACAGATCAGGTACAGCGCGAGGAACCGGGCACGGCCGAGCAGCGGCTCGAGGAACTGCCCCATGAGCCACAGCGCGTACATGTTGAGCAGGATGTGCAGGACGTTGTCCGAGTGCAGGAACGTCGTCGTGAGCATCCGCCACGGCTCGGCGTGACCGATCGCGGGCCAGAACGCCCACCGCTCGGTCCAGCTCCCGCCCGTGGCGAGCTGCAGGACCCAGCTCACCACGCAGATCCCGATGAGGGTCAGCGTGACGACGGGACGGCCGCCACGGACCGTGGTGCCGAGCGGGTTCTTGGCGGCCCGGACGTTCCGGCTGCCCTCGCGCACGCAGTCGACGCACTGGACACCCACCGCGGCGGGACGCTGGCACTCCGGGCACGCTGGCCGGCCGCAGCGCTGGCAGCGCACGTACGACACCCGGTCCGGGTGGCGGGGGCAGACGGGCGCGGGGGTGTCGCCGCCGGGCAGCGGCGCGCCGAGCGGCGGCTGCCCGGGCGGCGGCGTCGTGCTGATGGGGTCAGTCCTCGATCGTGACCGACTGGATCACGACGTCCTGGACCGGACGGTCGCCAGGACGCACGGGCGTCGTCCCGATGGCGTCGACGACGGCCTTGCTCTCGTCGTCCGCGACGCGGCCGAAGATGCTGTGCTTGCCGTTGAGCCACGGGGTGGCGACGGTCGTGACGAAGAACTGCGAACCGTTGGTGCCCTGGGTCTCGCCCGTCACGGGGTTGCGGCGCTTGCCGGCGTTCGCCATCGCGAGCAGGTAGGGCTGGTCGAACACGAGCTCCGGGTGGATCTCGTCGTCGAACGTGTAGCCGGGGCCGCCGGTGCCGGTGCCCAGCGGGTCGCCACCCTGGATCATGAAGCTGTCGATGACGCGGTGGAAGATCGTGCCGTCGTAGAGCGCGTCGTTCCGCTCGGCGCCGGTGCGCGGGTCGGTCCAGGTCTTCGACCCGGTCGCGAGGCCCGTGAAGTTCGCGACCGTCTTCGGCGCGTGGTTCTCGAGCAGCTCGATGCGGATGTCACCGGACGTGGTGTGAAGGGTTGCGAACATGGTGGCATTCTCGCACGCGCGAGTGGTCGGGGGCGGTGGCAGAGTGAACCCTGATGCCACTGTAGGAACCGCACCCGAGCGAGGGAGCCCCATGCTGAAGAACGCCTCGAAGAACGTCCAGAAGGGCGTCAGCGACGCTGTCGACCACATCGACGCCGAACGGATCAAGGAGCAGGCCGCGGACGCCGCGGCCGCGCTCGCCGACGCGAGCGCGCAGGCCGGTCACGCCGCGCAGAACTTCGCCGGCCAGGCCAAGGACGCGGCCTCCGCGGCGAAGGACTGGACAGCACCACGGGTCGAGGCCCTCCTGGAGTGGCTGCGCCCACGTCTCGAGGACGCGTACCGCAGCAGCGTCCAGGCCGCGGCGCCCCAGGTCGAGAAGGCCGCCGAGAAGGCAGGCCCGGCGATCGACTCCGCCCACGACAGGATCGTCGACGACCTCATCCCGAGGCTGGTCGAGAGGATCAACGCTGCGGCCGCGGCAGCGGGGGACAGCACCGGGCGCGCCACGGCGGCCGGCCTCGCCGCGGGCGCCGACGCCATCCAGAAGACGCCCGACCTCGTGGCCTCGGCCGCCCGGTCGGCCGCCGCCTCGGTGTCGGACGGGTCGATCTTCGTCGTCGAGGAGAAGAAGTCCCACAAGAAGTGGTGGTTCCTGCTCTTCGGTGCGGCCATCGGGGCCGGTGTCGTGGCCTGGCGCCGCTCGCGGCCCCAGGTCGACCCGTGGGCGGAGCCCGTGGACGTGCCGAGCCACAGCTTCGACGCGCTCGTCGAGAACACCAAGGACGCGGCGTCCGACGCGGCGGACAGCATCGGCGAGGCCGCGGGCTCGGCGGTCGCCAAGGGGCGCGACGTCGCCGGAAAGGTCGCCGACCAGGTTCAGGAGACGACCGAGGACCTCACGGCCAAGGCGTCCGACGCGGTCGACAAGGCGGTCGCGGCGACCAAGAAGGCGACCACCAAGGCCCGCTCCACCGCGAGCCGGTCGGCGGACAAGGCCGAGGACGCCGCAGAGGACGCCGGCGACGCCGCCCACGCGAAGGTCGAGGACGCCGCTGACGCGGCGACCGAGACCCTGTCGGGTGTCGAGAACGACGGTGACAAGCCGGCTGGCTGACACCACCCGCACAACGGCGAAGGCCGGGACCGACGACTGTCGGTCCCGGCCTTCTGCCGGTGGAGCCAAGGGGACTCGAACCCCTAACCCCCTGCTTGCAAAGCAGGTGCGCTACCAATTGCGCCATGGCCCCGCGCTGTGCCCCGGGTCGTGCACCAGGGGCGTCCGATCACTCGAAGGTGTCGGTGACCTCAGCCCAGAGATCGCGCGCGTCATCCTGGTCGGACAGCTTGCGCCAGACGATGATCCCCGCACCCACGGCGATCAGGAGCAGCAGGAGCTTCTTCATACGTCCCCCCTCGATGGGTTCGGTGGTGGGCCTAAGAGGACTTGAACCTCTGACCTCTTCCTTATCAGGGAAGCGCTCTAACCGTCTGAGCTATAGGCCCGTTCGCACGATCCGGACCCCGTGGAAGAACCAGTGAGTCGCGGTGTGGCGGCGCTTGAGACTACCCCATCCGAGGGTCCCCTCCCAAACCGGCGGGGTGCGGCGGGCCCGGGTGGAGGGACCCGCCGCGTGGTCTGCCGGGGTCGGCCGATCGTCAGTCGTCCGTCAGCGTGACGTGCACGCCGCCGACCAGCGCGGACGTGATGTTGTAGAGAAACGCCCCGAGAGTCGCGAGAGCGGTGATCAGCACGATGTTGATGACCGCGATGACGACGGAGAACGACATCGTCCGGCTGAACGCGACGTACTGGAGGACGTTCACCGTGGTGTCGTCTCCCACGATGCTCTTGACCTGCGCGTCGATGTCGGCGAACAGGTGCATCCCGTTGAGCACGGACCACACCACGGCCGTTGCCACGACCGTGATGATCCCGACGGCGATCGACAGCAGGAACGCCATCTTGGCGACCGACCACGGGCTGACGCGCGACACCACGAGCCGCACGCGACGCGGCGTCCCGGGGTCGACGGCGTGCTGCACGGCGGCGGCGCCCGACGTCGTCGCACGCGGCGAGGACGCCTGGCGTGCCTCGGCCGGCTGGTCCGCGGCCGGCTGCCCGTACGCGCTGACGCGGGGCGCGCCGGCAGCGGCGGGCTCGGCTCCGCCGGGCGGCGGCGGCGGGGGAGCCGCGGACTCGCCCGTCACCACAGCGGTCACCGAGCGTGCCGCGCGACGCATCGCGTCCATCGGGGACCGCGCCTCGTCCGCCCGCGGACGCGTCATCTCGTCAGGGGCACCCTGGTCGACCGGACGGACACCCGTCGCGACGCCGCCCGTGGGCGGTGGCGGCACGTCGCCGCGGACGCCGTCCGGGCGGGGCGTCACCGTCTGGGGTGCGATCGCGGGCGGTGCCGCGTGCTTGTCGTCCGTCATCCAGGTCATCCTCGGGTGGTCTCGTCGGCGGATCCAGCAGTGTGCGTGTCGGTCGGGGCGCCGTCGTCGTCAGCGGGGTTTCCGGTGTCCTCCACGGTAGCCCCATCGTCGCCGAGATTGCGCTCGACGTTCCGGGCCACCCCGATGATCCGGTCGCCGTTGTCCGGCTTGGCAAAGTTGACGCCCTGGGTGCTGCGACCGGTCGGGTTGACCTCGGCCACGGCAGACCGGACGATCTTCCCCCGCTCCATGATGACCAGGACCTCGTCGTCACCGTCCACGACGAGTCCCCCCACGAGGTCTCCACGGGACGCTGGCAGGTTGGCCACCTTGATGCCGAGGCCACCGCGGTTCTGGACGCGGTAGTTCTCGACGGTGAGCGCGGTGCGCTTGGCCAGGCCGCCCTCGGTGACGGTGAACAGGAAGGCGTCCTCCCGGACGACGTCGGCGGACAGCAGCTCGTCACCCTCACGGAACTTCATGCCCGTGACACCGGACGTCGCGCGGCCCATCGGACGGAGCGCCTCGTCGGTCGCCGAGAACCGCACCGACTGTCCCTTGCGCGACACCAGCACCAGATCGTCCGACGCGTCGACGAGCAGTGCCGCCACGAGCTCGTCGGGGGCGCCGTCCTCGTCCTCGCGGAGGTTGATCGCGATGAGGCCGCCGGACCGCGGGGAGTTGTAGTCCTGGAGCCGCGACTTCTTGACCAGGCCCGCGCGCGTCGCGAGGACCAGGTACTCGGCGGCGTCGTAGTCGCGCATGTCGAGGACCTGGGCGATCCGCTCGCCCGGCTGGAAGGCCAGCAGGTTCGCGACGTGCTGTCCCTTGGCGTCGCGGCCGCCCTCGGGCAGCTCGTACGCCTTGGCGCGGTACACACGACCCAGGTTGGTGAAGAACAACAGCCAGTGGTGCGTCGTCGTCACGAAGAAGTGGTCGACGATGTCGTCCTCGCGCAGCTGGGCACCCCGGACGCCCTTGCCGCCACGTCGCTGCGAGCGGTAGTTGTCGGACCGGGTGCGCTTGGCGTAGCCGCCGCGCGTGATGGTGACGACCATCTCCTCCTCGGCGATGAGGTCCTCGATGGAGACCTCCCCGTCGTACGGGAGGATCGTGGTGCGTCGCTCGTCGCCGTACCGGGCCACGATCTCGTCGAGCTCCTCGCCCACGATCTCGCGCTGGCGCCGCTCCGACGCGAGGATCGCCCGGTAGCCGACGATCTGGTGCTCGAGCTCGGCGTGCTTGTCGATGATCTCCTGGCGCTGCAGGGCCGCCAGACGACGGAGCTGCATGTCGAGGATCGCGCGCGCCTGCAGGTCGTCGACGTCGAGCAGTGCCATGAGGCCCTCACGGGCCGCGTCCGCGTCGGGGGAGCGGCGGATGAGCGCGATGACCTCGTCGAGCTGGTCGAGCGCCTTGAGCAGACCCGTGTAGATGTGGATCTCGGCCTCGGCCTTGCGCAGCAGGTACGCGGTGCGACGCACCACGACGTCGAGCTGGTGCGTCGTCCAGTGCCGGACGAACGCGTCGATCGACAGCGTGCGGGGCACCCCGTCGACGAGCGCCAGCATGTTGGCGCCGAACGTGTCCTGGAGCTGCGTGTGCTTGTACAGGTTGTTGAGCACGACCTTGGCGACCGCGTCGCGCTTCAGCACGATGACGAGACGCTGGCCGGTGCGGCCGGAGGTCTCGTCCTTGATGTCGGCGATGCCCTGGACGCGGTTCTCGCGGACCATCTGGGCGATCTTCTCGGCCAGGTTGTCGGGGTTGACCTGGTACGGCAGCTCGGTGACCACGAGGCACGTGCGGCCGTGGATCTCCTCGACCTCGACCACCGCGCGCATGGTGATCGAGCCACGACCGGTGCGGTACGCGTCCTCGATGCCGCGGTGCCCGAGGATCGTCGCCGCGGTGGGGAAGTCCGGGCCCTTGATCCGGACGAGCAGCGCCTCCAGGAGCTCCTCGCGCGACGCCTCCGGGTGGTCGAGGTGCCAGTGCACGCCCTCGGCGACCTCGCGCAGGTTGTGCGGCGGGATGTTGGTCGCCATGCCGACGGCGATGCCGGCCGAGCCGTTCACCAGCAGGTTCGGGAACCGCGCCGGCAGGACGACGGGCTCCTGCGTCTTGCCGTCGTAGTTGTCCTGGAAGTCGACGGTGTCCTTGTCGATGTCGCGGACCATCTCCATGGCCAGCGGCGCCATGCGGCACTCGGTGTACCGCGGCGCGGCGGCGGGGTCGTTGCCCGGCGACCCGAAGTTCCCCTGACCGGCGACGAGCGGGTAGCGCAGCGACCAGTCCTGCACGAGGCGGACGAGGGCGTCGTAGATCGCCGAGTCGCCGTGCGGGTGGTACTTGCCCATGACGTCACCGACGACGCGGGAGCACTTGTTGTAGCCGCGGTCGGGGCGGTAGCCGCCGTCGTACATCGCGTAGAGGACGCGGCGGTGGACCGGCTTGAGGCCGTCCTTCACGTCCGGGAGGGCGCGCGAGACGATGACGCTCATCGCGTAGTCGAGGAACGACCGCTGCATCTCGGTCTGCAGGTCGACCGGGTCGACCCGACCGTGCAGGACGACCTGTCCGTCTCCGGACGTGTCGACCGTCTGCGGGGTCTCGTTCTCGGGGGTGTCGCTCACGGGGTTCCTCTGCTGTCCGGTGGTGTCACCACCTGTGGTCCGTCCTGGTCGGGAGCGATCTGTACGCCCGATCCCCTCAGATCAGGGGGACCGACGGGTGTTGTACAGACCGAACCGGGCTAGATGTCCAGGAACCTGACGTCCTTCGCGTTGCGCTGGATGAAGCTGCGGCGGGACTCGACGTCCTCGCCCATGAGGATCGAGAAGGTCTCGTCCGCGGTCGCGGCGTCGTCCATCGTGACCTGCAGGAGCGTGCGGTGCTCCGGGTCCATGGTCGTGTCCCAGAGCTCGGAGTAGTCCATCTCACCGAGACCCTTGTACCGCTGGATGCCGTTGTCCTTCGGGAGACGCTTGCCGTGCGCCTGGCCCTCCGCCACGATCGCGTCGCGCTCCCGGTCCGAGTACACGTAGTCGTGGTCCGCGTTCGACCACTTGATGCGGTACAGGGGCGGCTGCGCGAGGAACACGTGACCGTGCTCGATCAGCGGACGCATGTACCGGAACAGCAGCGTGAGCAGCAGCGTGCAGATGTGCTTGCCGTCGACGTCGGCATCCGCCATCAGGACGATCTTGTGATACCGCAGCTTCGCGATGTCGAAGTCCTCGCCGATCCCGGTCCCGAACGCCGTGATGAGCGCCTGGACCTCCTGGTTCGACAACGCCTTGTCGAGGCGTGCGCGCTCGACGTTGAGGATCTTGCCGCGGATCGGGAGGATCGCCTGGTTGTGCGGGTTGCGGCCGCGGACCGCGGAGCCGCCGGCCGAGTCACCCTCGACGATGAAGACCTCGCAGTCCTCCGGACGGTTCGACTGGCAGTCCTTGAGCTTGCCGGGCATGCCGCCCGACTCGAGCAGGCCCTTGCGACGGGTCGCCTCACGCGCCTTGCGGGCCGCCACGCGCGCCGCCGACGCCTGGATCGCCTTGCGGATCACCTCGCGCGCCTCGTTCGGGTGCGAGTCGAGCCAGTCGCCCAGCTGGTCGTTGACGATCCGCTGGACGAACGTCTTCGCCTCGGTGTTGCCGAGCTTGGTCTTCGTCTGGCCCTCGAACTGCGGCTCGCCGAGCTTGATCGAGATGACGGCCGTCAGACCCTCACGGATGTCGTCGCCCGTGAGGTTGTCGTCCTTCTCCTTGATGATGCCCTTGTCGCGGGCGTACCGGTTGACCAGCGAGGTCAGTGCCGCCCGGAAGCCCTCCTCGTGCGTGCCTCCCTCGGTCGTCGCGATCGTGTTCGCGTATGTGTAGACGGACTCCGAGTAGGCGCTCGTCCACTGCATCGCGATCTCGACGGAGATCTTGCGCTCGGTGTCCTCGGACTCGAAGTCGATGACGTCCGGGTGGACCACCTCGATGCGCTTCGCCGAGTTCAGGTGCTTGACGTAGTCGACGAGCCCGCCCTCGTACTTGTACGTGACGGTGCGCGACGTCGGTGCCTCCACCTCGTCGTCGGCCGCCGCGACCTCGTCGGCCACGGTCTCCTGGTGCCCGCTGCGCTCGTCCGTGAGCGTGATCTGCAGACCCTTGTTGAGGAAAGCCATCTGCTGGAACCGGGAGCGGAGCGTCTCGAAGTCGTACTCGGTGGTCTCGAAGATCGAGTCGTCCGCCCAGAACGTCTGCGTCGTCCCGGTCGCGTCGGGGTCGGTCATCGGAGCGAGGCGCTCGAGCTCACCCACGGGCTTGCCACCCTCGGCGAACGCCTGACGCCAGTGGTAGCCGTCGCGGCGCACCTCGGTGACCATGCGCGTCGACAGGGCGTTCACGACGGACATGCCGACGCCGTGCAGACCACCCGAGACCGCGTAGCCGCCGCCGCCGAACTTGCCGCCCGCGTGGAGGATCGTCATGACGACCTCGACCGTCGGTCGGCCCTCGGTCGGGTGGATCGCGACGGGGATGCCGCGGCCGTCGTCGACCACCCGCACCCCGCCGTCGGCGAGCAGCGTGATGTCGATCGCCGTGCAGTACCCCGCCAGCGCCTCGTCGACCGAGTTGTCCACGATCTCGTAGACCAGGTGGTGCAGACCCCGCTCGCCGGTCGAGCCGATGTACATGCCCGGACGCTTGCGAACCGCCTCCAGGCCCTCGAGGACGGTGATGTTCCCCGCGTCGTACGTGCTGTCCTTGGCCTTGCCGGCGGTGTTCCCGGTCGTCTCCGTCACGTGCGCAACCGCTCCCGTCATGGCTCGCGCGTGGTCGTCAACCCTCGGTCGAATCCAGGGGAACCACGCGCGAATGTGCTCATGACAGTCTACCGGTGAACCGCAGGAACGCGGCCCGGAACGGGCTTATCCACAAGGATCTCCACAAGGACTTCGCGACGGTCGGAGGATCAGCCCCACGTGTCGCGCGGCCCGCGTCCCTTCACCGACTTCGGGCCCCTGCGGAACGACCTCCCGGCCGGCCCGAGCACCCGGACCTCCGTCACCACGCCCTGGCCCACCTCGGACCCCAGCAGCTCGAGCAGACGCGGCACCAGCAGGCGCACCTGGGTAGCCCACGCGGACGAGTCCGTCCGGACCGTCAGCACCTTGTCCTCGAACGTCTCGGGCACGCAGTGGTCGGCGACCTGGTCGCCCACGATCTCGCGCCACCGGCCGATCACCCCGCCGACCGACACCTCCTCGACCCAGCCGCGGGTCTGCAGCAGATGGGCCATCACCGACCCGAGGAGCTGAGGATCACGGCCGTCGCGCCCGGTGCCCGTTCGCGGGTCCGCCATCGACGCGCGGCGCGGTGCCCCCGGCCGGAGCCCTTTCGCCCGGGCCGCGGCGCGCGCCCGAGCGAGCGCGTCCCGGGCGAGCTGCTCCGGGCCGGCGAGGTCCGCACGCTCGTGCACCGGGCGGGTGTCCCGGGGCCGGTCTGTCCCCGGACCGTCGTCCGGCCCGTCGCCACGACCGTCGTCCGGCGCGTCAGGCAGCACGGGTCACCACGCTGCGCAGGACGTCGAACCGCGCGCCGTCGAGCAGCTCGGGGACGTCCTGGCCCACGGCGGCCGTGACGAGCACCTGGCGGGCGTCCGCGACGAGCTCCGCCAGCCGCTCCCGACGGCGGACGTCGAGCTCCGCGAAGACGTCGTCGAGCACGAGGACCGGCTCGCTGTCCTCCGCCCAGCCGCCCGCGAGCGGGTCGTCCGGCAGGGGGGTGCCGTCCGCAGCCGTCAGCGCGGGCACACCGTGCGTCAGCACGCGGTACGACGCGAGCCGGAGCGCGAGCGCGAACGACCACGACTCGCCGTGGCTCGCGTAGCCCTTCGCCGGCAAGCCGCCGAGGCGCAGCTCCACGTCGTCGCGGTGCGGACCGACCAGGCACACCCCGCGCTCGAGCTCCTTGGGGCGTGCGGCCACCAGGGCAGCGAGCAGACGCTGCTCGACCGCGGCTGCACCGTCCGCTGCGACGACCACGGAGTCGTCCAGGGACGGGCCGGCTGCCACCACCGACGGCCGGTAGCGGACCGCCGCCTCCGACTGTCCCGCGCTGACCTGCTCGTACGCCGCCTGGACGTCCGGGGCGAGCGCGTCGACGAGGCGCGCGCGGAGCACCGTGATCTGGGCGCCGAGGGCCGCCAGCTTCGCGTCCCACACGTCGAGCGTGGACAGGTCGGTCGCGGCCTCGTCCGCGGAGCGCCGGAAGCGTCCGCGGCCGCCAGCCGACTTCAGCAGCGCCGAGCGTTGCCGCACCACCTTGTCGTAGTCCTGCAGCACCCCGGCCATGCGGGGGACCAGCAGGACCGTCAGCTCGTCGAGGAAGCGCCGGCGACCCTCTGGGTCTCCCTTGACGAGCGCGAGGTCCTCCGGGGCGAACAGCACCGTGCGGACGAGCCCGAGGACGTCCCGCGGGCGCGGCACCGGCGACCGGTTGACGCGGGCCCGGTTCGCACGACCCGCGACGAGCTCCAGGTCGATCGTGCTCGCACGGTCACCCCGCACGACGCGGGCCCTGATGACGGCTCGTGACGCACCCGCCCGGATCAGTGCGGCGTCCGTCGGCGCCCGGTGGCTGCCCAGCGTCGCCAGGTAGCCGACGGCCTCCACGAGGTTCGTCTTGCCCTGACCGTTCGGTCCGACGAGGACGTTGACCCCGGGCTCGAGCTCGATGTCCGCCGACTCGTACGAACGGAAGTCGGTCAACGACAGGTGCGAGACGTACATCGGGCCGTGCGGACGCGTCGGCGCGCGTCAGCTCGCGAAGCGGATGGGGACGAGGAGGTAGCGGTAGTCCCCGAGGTCGCCGCCGTCGATCTCGTGCTGACCGGTGAACTCCACGGGCTTGTTCGGGTGCGTGAAACCGAAGCGGACGTACTCGGTGCCGAGCGCACCCAGACCGTCGAGAAGGAACTGCGGGTTGAACGCGACCGAGATGTCCTCGCCCTCGAGCCGGGCCTCCAGGACCTCCGACGCCTGTGCGTCGTCGCCCTGGCCGGCGTCGAGCACGACCTGCCCCTCGGTGAACGACAGGCGGATCGCCGTGTTGCGCTCAGCGACCAGCGACACGCGCTTGGCTGCGTCGATGAGCGCGGCGGACGCCACGACCGCGTGGATCGGCGTCTCGTCGGGGAACAGGCGCCGCACGGGCGGGTAGTCGCCGTCCACGAGCAGCGACGTCGTCTGCCGGCCCCCGGCCTCGAAACCGATCATGTCGACGCCCTGGCCGGACGACAGGGCGACCGAGACGGCTCCCGCGCTGCCGAGCGACCTGGCGACGTCCGAGAGCGTCCTGGCGCGCACCAGGGCGACCGTCGAGATCTCCGGCCAGCTGGGCTTCCAGGTGAACTCCTTGAGCGCCAGGCGGTACCGGTCCGTGGCGAGGAACGTGATCTTCTCGCCCTCGATCTCGATCCGGACGCCGGTGAGCAGCGGGAGCGTGTCGTCGCGGCTCGCGGCCACCCCGACCTGAGCGACGGCCTGCGTGAGCAGATCCCCGTCGACGACGCCCGACACCTCGGGCATGGACGGCAGCGCGGGGTAGTCCTCGACAGGCATCGTCAGCAGCGTGAAGCGGCTCGCCCCGCAGGTGACGCTGATCTTGGAGCCCTCGAGGACGACGTCGACCGGCTTGTTGGGCAGCGCCCGGGAGATCTCGGCCAGCAGACGACCCGACACCAGCACACGGCCGGGCTCGGTGACGTCCGCGGGGATCTGCGCCCGGGCGGACACCTCGTAGTCGAAGCTCGCGAGACCCAGCGTGCCCGTCGCGTCGGCCTCGAGCAGGACGCCGGCGAGCACCGGTGCGGGCGGACGCGTCGGGAGCGTGCGTGCGGTCCAGGTGACGGCCTCCGCGAGGACGTCACGCTCCACCCTGAACTTCATGTCACTCCTTCGAACCGCCGGATCCTGGAGTGAACCCTACGCGAGTCGAGGGGCAACGGGGCAGGTGCGCGCCGGTGGGTCGAGGTGTCGGCGAGCTGGGGACGGTCGGGGTTTGCTCGAGGGCGGCTCGTCGGCCGGATCGCCTGATGAAGGCGTGCTGGATCCCTCTTCCCTAGATAACTGTAGTCATCGTCATAGCCCCTGTGGATCCTGTGGATTACTCCCGTCATCGCAGGTCAGGACCGTTTTCTGCTTGTGGGTCGACCTCGGGACAGGGTGTGGAGAGGCTACGAGGCCCTGTGGAGGGCCAATTCTTGTTCACACGCCGTCCACGGGGACGTGGGGTTGGTCCACACCGAGAGGGTGGGATATCCACAGTTATCCACAGGGGCGTCCACACGTGTGAACAACACGGTTGTGAGTAACTCTGTGGACAGAGAGACCCGATCGCGGACCCGCAGAGGGCCGCGATCGGGTCTCGTCCGACGTTCGCACGGGCGGTCAGCCGCGGTGCTGCTGCTTGATCCGGCTCGTCAGCTCCGTGACCTGGTTGTAGGTCGACCGGCGCTCCGCCATCTGCTCGCTGATCTTTCGGTTCGCGTGCATGACCGTCGTGTGGTCCCGTCCGCCGAACTGCTGCCCGATCTTCGGGAGGGACAGGTCTGTCAGCTCCCGGCAGAGGTACATCGCGATCTGCCGGGCCGTCACCAGGACGCGCGACCGCGACGAACCGCACAGGTCGTCGATCGTCAGGCCGAAGTAGGCGGCCGTCTGGGCGATGACGCTCGCCGCCGTGATCTCGCTCGCGTCGTCGTCCGTGATGAGGTCCTTGAGGACGATCTCAGCCAGCGGCAGGTCGACCTGCTGACGGTTGAGGTTCGCGAACGCGGTGACACGGATGAGTGCACCCTCGAGCTCGCGGATGTTGGTCGAGATCCGGCTCGCGATGTACTCGAGCACGTCGTCCGGGGCGTTGAGCCGCTCCTGGATGGCCTTCTTCCGGAGGATCGCGATGCGGGTCTCCAGGTCCGGCGGCTGGACGTCCGTGATGAGACCCCACTCGAAGCGGGACCGGAGCCGGTCCTCGAAGCCGTTGAGCTGCTTCGGCGGCAGGTCGGACGTGATCACCACCTGCTTGTTCGCGTTGTGGAGAGCGTTGAAGGTGTGGAAGAACTCCTCCATCGTCTGTTCCTTACCCTGCAGGAACTGGATGTCGTCGATGAGCAGGACGTCGACGTCCCGGTAGCGCCGCTGGAAGGCGCCCGCCTTGCCCTCGCCGATCGAGTTGATGAAGTCGTTCGTGAACTCCTCCGAGTTCACATAGCGCACCCGCACGTGCGAGTAGAGGTTCTGGGCGTAGTGCCCGATCGCGTGGAGAAGGTGCGTCTTGCCCAGACCCGAGTCGCCGTAGATGAACAACGGGTTGTACGCCTTCGCCGGTGCCTCGGCCACCGCGACCGCCGCCGCGTGGGCGAACCTGTTCGACGCGCCGATGACGAACGTCTCGAAGATGTACTTCGGGTTGAGGCGGGCGTTCTCCGTCGTCGTCGCAGGATCGGCATGACGCGCCGAGTGCGAGCCCGGGCGGCGCGCCTCCGTCGCGGTGTAAGGGTCGTCGTCCCCGTCTGCAGGGGCGGCCGTCGCCGGACGGTCGCGCGCGGGCGCGTCGTCCACGAGCAGCGCCGTGGCGGCATCCGCCCTGTGCGACGGGACGTGGAGCGGGGAGATCTCCGGAGCGAGACCGCGAGCTCCTTGCTCCTGCTCGCGGTCCAGCGGGCGCGGCACGTCGTACGGGCTCGCGTCACGGGATCCCTGCGCGGCGCGGTCGGAGGCGGCGCGGTCCGAGTAGGACGAGCCGAGGGGGAGCGGGCGCGGTGCGGCCGACGTTCCGCTCGTCGGGGCCGGACCGACGCCCCCGCTGCCGGCAGGAGGAGAGGGAAGCGTCGTGACGGAGTCCACCGCGTCCGGCAGCACCAGGTCAGGATCGACCGAGACGGCGATCTTCGGCGGCCACCCGAGGGTGGAGGCCAGCCCCTCGGCCAGCACCTCGCGCAGGTAGGTCTCGACGTAGGTGCGCAGCGCCTCCGTCTGGACCTTGACGAAGAACGTGTCCTCGAGCATCGCCAGAGGCACGACCAAGGACAGGTGGCCGCGCTGCCGCGGAGTCACGTCCGGGGACGCGTCGAGGTGCGCGCGAGCGGCCCCCCAGATCTCGGCGGCTGTGCGGGAGACGTCTGACACGGTGGCGTGGGCCTTTCGCGAGTACGTGGTCGAGCACCGGGCGGGTGCGGCTGGTCCGGGTCGGGAGGCGGGGTTCGGGCTGCGGGGTGCGGTCCTGGGGGGTGCGGGGTCGGGCTGCGGGGGTGTGCCTGGCGCGCTTCGAGTCTTCCATCCGAGGACCTGTCCACATAGTTATCCACAGATTGTGGGCAATGTCGAAGGGGCAGGCCGACGCTCGTCGTCGTAGGCCCGGGCCGGATCCGGGCAGGTGTGGGGAACCGGGATCATCGGGCGGTCTGACGGCTTCCCGGTGTGCAGCCAGGGCGGTCGAGCAGTACTGTCGCAGTTTGACCTCGGGCGGTCCGACCGCGTAGCGTGGTCAAGCCGTCCAGGGCTCTCTTGGCGTGCCTGCGCTGCAGGTCGTCTCTTCGCATCGCGACTCAGCGAACGTGGCATGCGAGCCCGGACCACCGACGTGATTCACCGTGCGCGTGCGATGCCCGTGCACTCCCGACCCATGGAGCACACCGTGACCAAGCGGACCTTCCAGCCGAACAACCGCCGCCGCGCGAAGACTCACGGCTTCCGTCTTCGTATGCGCACCCGTGCCGGCCGCGCCATCCTGGCGTCCCGTCGTCGCAAGGGTCGCGCCGAGCTCTCTGCCTGACCGGCAGCCAGGTGCTGCCTGCGCCGCATCGTCTCCGACGGTCCGACGAGTTCGGAAGGACCGTGCGGCATGGCGTGCGAGCAGGACGGTCGACCTTGGTGGTCCACGTCGCCCCGGATCCGGGGAGCGAGACTGCCAAGGTCGGCTTTGTCGTATCCAAGGCCGTCGGGAACGCCGTGACACGCAACCTCGTGAAGCGACGCCTCCGCGCAGCATCTGCGGACCTTGTCCCAGATCTGACGGAGGTGGCGGTGGTCGTGCGTGCACTCCCGGCGTCGTCCGACGCTCGGTACGACCAGCTCGCCGGCGATCTCCGGTCGGCTGTCGCTGCCGCATACCGGCGCCTTCCGACCGGGCGGGTGTGACCACATGAGCCGCAGTGCCATCTCGCGGGGCTTCACGTTTCCCATCCGTCTGTACCAGCGGTGGGTCTCGCCACTGCGCCCGGCGACCTGCAAGTACTACCCCACGTGCTCGGCCTACGCGGTGGCGTCGGTCGAGGAGCACGGTCCGATCAAGGGATTCGTCCTCGCGGCGTGGCGTCTGCTGCGCTGCAACCCCTGGAGCCGTGGGGGAGTCGACGACGTACCACCCCGCGGAACGTGGCGTTCTCCGACGCTCCACCAGCACGACCCCTCCGAGCACGACCGCCTTCCGGCCGCCTGACCGGCCCTTCTGCACCCTCTGGAGCTCTGGAACGCATGGACACGATCCTCAGACCGATCGAGTGGGTCGTGGCATGGATCATGTATCTCTGCCACGACGTGCTGACGTTCTTCGGTTTCCACGACGGGCCCAGCTTTGCGTGGGTGTTGTCGATCGTCGGGCTCGTGGTTGTCATCCGCATCGCGCTGATGCCCCTCTTCTTCCGTCAGATCAAGGCGTCCCGCGGGATGCAGATGATGCAGCCCGAGCTGCAGGCGATCCAGAAGAAGTACAAGGGCAAGAGCGACCCCGCGTCCCGCGAGGCGTTGTCACGCGAGACCATGGCGTTGTACCGGAAGCACGGCACGAACCCGTTCGCTTCCTGCCTGCCGATCCTGCTGCAGTCGCCGATCTTCTTCGCGCTGTTCCGGGTGCTGCACGGGCTGGGGGACATCTCCACCGGCAAGAAGCCCGCCCTCGGGCCGATCAACGAGAACGTCGCGTCCGACATCGAGCACTCGCAGATCTTCGGGGCGCAGCTCTCCGACGTCTTCCGTACGGCTCCTGATGCGACGGCCAAGATCGCCGCAGCGACCCTGATCGTCGCCATGTGTGCGACCACCTTCTTCACACAGCGTCAGCTGACCATGAAGAACATGCCCAAGGCCGCGCTCGAAGGCCCGATGGCACAGACGCAGAAGCTGATGATGTGGGGCTACCCGTTCGTCTTCGCGATCTCCGGCATCAACTTCCCGATCGGTGTGCTCGTCTACTGGACGACGACGAACCTCTGGTCGATGGGGCAGCAGTTCTACACGATCAAGCGGATGCCGGCGCCGGGCTCCGAGGCCGAGCGCATCTTCAAGGAGAAGAAGGCGGCCCAGGACAAGAAGAAGGGCATCATCCCGGAGGGTCCGCTCGTCATCGAGCAGCAGCCGCGTGGGCAGCGCCAGCAGCCGAAGCGCAAGGACCGCGCCAAGGGCAGTGCTCGTCCCGCTGGAGCAACGACCCCTGCGTCCCCGGTGAATCCTGCCGATGCCTCCGCGGAGACGACGGCCCCGGTCGACGCACCTGCGGGTGACGGCACTGCCGCGAAGCCGACGAGCAACCCAACGGCGCAGCGGCAGCAGCCGAAGAGCGCGAAGCGTCGCAAGAAGTAGTCCGGCTACCGCCGTCCTGACGAGGAGTTCACACATGGCCACGAGTGAAGAAGCCACCCCGACGAGTCGGCTCGAGGAAGAGGGCGACATTGCCGCCGACTACCTCGAGGAGCTCCTCGACATCGCGGATCTGGACGGCGACATCGAGATCGACGTCGAGAACGATCGACCAGCCGTCGAGATCGTGGCCGAAGGGAACGACTCGATCCGCGTCCTGGTCGGCGCATCGGGTGAGGTTCTCGATTCGCTGCAGGAGCTCACGCGGCTTGCCGTGCAGGTGAAGACCGGCGAGCGGAGCCGACTGATGCTCGACGTCGCCGGATTCCGCGCGGATCGGCGTGAGCAGCTCACCGTCATCGCAGCCGATGCCATCGAGCAGGTACAGGGGGGCGCGTCTGAGGTCGCGCTGGAGCCCCTCAACGCCTTTGAGCGCAAGGTCATTCATGACGCCGTGGCCGAGGCCGGCCTTCGGAGCGACTCGCGTGGTGTCGAGCCGTCGCGCTACGTGGTGGTCCTGCCTGCCTGACGGGTAGCGGTTCAGCGGGTGCTGTGTGGTTTCACGTGAAACATGCCTCGGTGGTTGCGTCAAGAGGATGGAGCCGCGCAACGCCGGCACGCTTCAGGTGAAGCAGCGGCCGTGCAGGAGCGTTCTCGTCCCGTGGAGTGCGTGTTTCACGTGAAACGTGGTTGTGGCTCGTGATCTCGCAGCGACCATGCCATGCCGCGACCGCGACCGTGAGCGCGAACGAGAGTGCGGGTTCGCGGCTCCTGCTCCAACGCTGATTCCAAAATCAGCTCCTGGCTCCAGTTGCAGTCCGAACTCGAACTCCTGCCTTGCAAGGTCTGCATCGGTTTGTGTGCGGACCGGGCAGCTCACCTAGATGGCGGCAGCTCCGAAACCGCATGGTCGTGAGCGGGTGATGCCTGGATGCGTCCAATGCTGTCGACTCACATTGTGCGCGGGCACCATGGGTGGGCAGGGGACGCCACGGCCGCGTTGCTGTCAGGTACACGACGGCGCATCACTCGACACGACTGGCAGGCGCTGGCGCGGCCGGGGATCCCTCGTGGGGGCAGCGAGGGCGCCGGACTAGCACACGTTGACACGCCGTCGTGTTTCACGTGAAACGTTCGTGTCCGGGCGACAGTGAGAGATGCGTCGCAACAGGTTGTGCGTCACTCCGATCACCCCCCGTCGAGGGTCGAAGGCACGCCGGCCGCGGGCGTCGGCTCGAGCGGACGTGACGCTCGGGGCAGCGCATCATCACCCGCGTCCACCCGCGTCCACCCGCGTCCACCTGGATCAACTCGTGCCGCATCTCGCCTGGTAGGTCGTGAACTGGCCGTGCGTGGTGGGGCACACGGCTATTCCGCCGGCTTCACAGTCAGCGACGGTGCACAGCAAAGACCCCGGTAGGGGATGATGGGCACATGCTTCGATACCGTGCGCCACGTGTCGGTCCGCGTCTCTTCGGGTCGACAGGAGAGCAGTCATGACCGAGGCAGCTCACCAGCTCGCAGACCGTGAGATCGGGCTCAGTCAAGCGTCGCGTGACTACTTCGGTTTGGCCTTTCCTGCGGTGGAGGCGTTCGCGGACGCCCTAGCCTCGGAAGGCGAGGTCCGCGGGCTGATCGGACCGCGCGAGATCGACCGACTGTGGACGAGGCACCTGTTCAATTCCGCCGCTGTGGTCCCGTTCTTGCCGACATCAGGGGTCATCGCTGACGTCGGATCCGGTGCAGGTCTTCCCGGGATAGTTGTTGCGGCGATGCGCCCTGAGGCTGAGGTCGTCCTGATCGAGCCGATGGATCGACGCTGCGTGTGGCTTCGCTGGGTCGCCGACGAGCTGGGCCTGGAGAATGTCGACGTTCGTCGTGGCCGCGCGGAGGAGTACCACGGCGCCTTCGAGGCCGACGCCGTGACGGCGCGCGCTGTCGCAGCCTTGGACAAGCTGGCGCGCCTCACGCTTCCTCTCCTCGGACGTGGAGGCGTTCTTGTTGCGCTCAAGGGGCGCAGTGCCGAGCAGGAGGTCGCCGCGGCAACGAAGACTCTGCGACGGTTCGGCGGCGGACCAGCCGAGGTGCTGCAAGCCTCGACGATCGAGGGTGTGGACGACACGGTGGTTGTTCGTGTGGCGCGTGAGACCATCAAGGGCTCCTGAGCGGTAGCGTCTCAACTGGACAACCAGGTCGATCAACGGCGTTTCGAGGAGGGCTCTGTGGCACGCGGTGCGGGATGGTTCTCGAGCAAGTTCGGTCGGCACGACAGCCCGGAGTCCACCCCGCACGAGCCCACGCCCGAGTCCCGAGATCCACAACGCGACTCGTTGCCACCGAACAAGGACGACGCGTTCTCGGCGTCGAAGGGCGACGATACGCCCGCGTCCCACACCTCGTCGCCGACGACGCCCCATGATGGATCGTTGCGCCCGTTCGAGCAGCAGGGGGATGATCGCACGGCGGCCGCAGCGTCTGGGTCAGCCGATCGAGCTGCGGAAGGGGTTGGCGAACCCCGTCGTTCGGATGTTCCGGGGGACGCCGAGACGGTGGACGTGCCCCGCGAGACCCAGGCGGTTCATCGCGGGAGCGACGGCGCCTCGGATCACCGAAGCGGACTCGCCGTGGAGATCGCCACGGCACCGGAGAGGGACGAGCCTGCCGGGTCCCGTCCGGCGGATCGGCCCGGCGATGACGTGAGTGGTGCGTCGGTTGCCGAGCCGGCTCTCGAGCCGTCTCAGAATGACAACGCGGTGGCGAACGACGCGTCGACGACTGACGAGGGTGTCCCTCCAACCGCCTCGGTCGCGGCCCTCAGCGACGCTGCCGACACCATGGGCGTGCGCGACGACGCCGATGTTTCACGTGAAACAGCAGCTCTCGCTGCGGCGTCTGCGCCCGTTGATGATGCCGATGTTTCACGTGAAACGGCAGCCGGGTCTGCCGCGTCGGCGCCGGACGGCGACGCAGAGCAGCACCGTGATGGGTCGCTCCCGTCGGTCTGGCTCCGGGCTGCCAGCGCTACCGGGGAGACCGCCGAGCCAGCCCGGGAGGATGTCGACGACCCCGCGTCCTCGACCGCTGTCGAGGCTGTGGAAACTCATTCCGGTCATACACAGCCCTCTGTGGACACAGAGACCAGCATCGCCTCCGATCCGCTAAATTCTGCGGATCTTCCACCTCATGTACCTGGGGACAACATCGTGACCTCTGACGACAACCTGCTCGCTGCACAAGACCAGAGCGACGCTGATCGCCGGGCAGAACTGCTCGCCGCGATGCCCGCGGTGGATGACTCCACACCTCTGGCTGCAGAGCTGGCGCAGGACGTCCGGCGGCGGATCGAGCTTGAAGGCCGGCGGTTCCCTCGTCCTGATCGCACGCGAATCTTCACCGTGGCAAACCAGAAGGGCGGCGTGGGAAAGACCACGTCGACCGTCAACCTGGCGGCAGCACTTGCTAAGGCAGGCATGAATGTCTTGGTGATCGACAACGACCCGCAGGGGAACGCGTCGACGGCGGTCGGGGTTCCGCACCACTCCGGCACGCCGTCGATCTATGAGGTGCTGATCGACGACACCCCGATCGCTGAGGTGGTCCAGGCCTGCCCTGACATTCCGTCGCTCTGGTGCGTGCCAGCCACCATCGACCTGTCCGGTGCCGAGATCGAGCTCGTGTCCGTTGTTTCACGTGAAACACGACTGCGCCGCGCCCTCGACGAGTACCTCTCGCATCGTGTCGAGACAGGCTTGCCGCCGCTCGACTACGTGTTCGTCGACTGCCCGCCGAGTCTTGGGCTTCTCACCGTGAACGCCTTCGTCGTGGGCCGGGAGGTGCTGATCCCCATCCAGTGTGAGTACTACGCCCTTGAGGGGTTGACGCAGCTGCTCAAGACGATCGGCATGATCCAGTCGCACCTCAACCCCGAACTTCACGTCTCGACGATCCTTCTGACCATGTACGACGGGCGGACCAACCTCGCGCAGCAGGTCGCGGACGAGGTCCGTGACCATTTCCCAGAGCAGACGCTCCGTACGACCGTTCCGCGCTCCGTGCGGATCTCGGAAGCGCCGAGCTACGGGCAGACGATCATGACCTACGACCCGTCCTCG
This sequence comes from Luteimicrobium subarcticum, assembly GCF_002798015.1. GTDB lineage: Bacteria > Actinomycetota > Actinomycetes > Actinomycetales > Cellulomonadaceae > Luteimicrobium > Luteimicrobium subarcticum. Next base: position 207,704 of record NZ_PGTZ01000009.1, read on the forward strand.
ACGGGGGCCTTGGCCTATCTCGAGGCTGCACGCGAGATCAGTGATCGACAGCCGGGGCGTCTGCGTGAGGCAGTTGCACAGTCCATGGGTTCCGACGCACGTCAGGAGAACTGAACAATGAAGGAGAAGCGTCGTGGGCTGGGTCGTGGGCTTGGCGCCCTGATCCCGACCAGCAGTGAAGGGGCCCGTCCTGTCGACGTCTTCTTCCCTGCCGCGGAGAAGGAGAGCGCCACCGCGGTGGCGACCATCGATCCGTCAGAGAGCGATTCACTCGAACGTGAGTCACGGGAGCGGGGGATGGCGGACCGTGCCACATTGACGCCGGAGTCGAGCCGTCCCTCAGGAGTGATGAGTTCCTCGACGGGAGAGGACTCAACGGGTGACGGGACCACAGCGTCGCTCGCGGATTCGGACGTCGCCGAGGGATCGGCACTCTCGGACGCCGGTGCCGGCAATGACTCCTCGGGCCGGACAACCAGCACGGACGAGGGCGGAGCCGCGCGCGGTGACGTCGATGACAACGACGTGCAGACGATCGGCGCGACGACGAGCAGCGTGACGGGTGACCACGACTCGGGGGCCGGCCGCGTCGACGGCGACGCATCTGTCACGGACGAGACGGCGGGCGACAAAGCCATCGTCGGGTCGGCGGTCGACGACAGCACCGTGACGTCCGAGGTCCTCGCCGAGGAGGGCACCTCGGAGTCAGGTGCCTCGCCGGTCCCCGGATCCGACGCCCCTGCCTCGATGGCGAACACTGCGGGCCGGAGCAATCCAGAGGGCCTGGTCCCCGTCCCCGGAGCGACCTTCGCTGAGATTCCCGTCGACCTGATTCGCCCGAACGCGCGCCAGCCGCGCACGGTCTTCGACGACGGCGACCTTGACGAGCTGATCGGCTCGATCAGGGAGATCGGTGTCCTGCAGCCGGTGGTGGTCCGTCCGGATCCTGCGGAGCCGGGGGCCTTCGAGCTCATCATGGGCGAGCGTCGGTGGCGTGCTGCGCAGGCGGCCGGCCTGGACGAGGTGCCGGCCATCGTCCGCAGCACGGACGACGAGGACATGCTGCGAGACGCCCTCTTGGAGAACCTGCACCGTAGTGCCCTGAACCCGTTGGAGGAGGCTGCTGCGTATCGCCAGCTGCTGGACGACTTCGGGTGCACGCACGACGAGCTCGCGACGCGGATCTCTCGGTCACGCCCGCAGATCTCGAACACGCTCCGGTTGCTCCGACTGCCGCCGCTGGTGCAGCGGCGGGTCGCGGCGGGTGTGCTCTCGGCGGGGCACGCGCGCGCGCTGCTGGGTCTCACGGACGGCGCCGCGGTGGAGCGTCTTGCGCAGCGGATCGTGTCGGAGGGCTTGTCGGTCCGCGCGACGGAGGAGATCGTGGCGCTCGGCGACGCGGAGGATCGCCCCCGTCGGGCGGCACCGCGTGCGGGTCAGCGCAGCGAGGCCGTGGACCAGCTCGCGGGCCGGCTGTCGGACCGGTTCGAGACGCGGGTGCGAGTCGACCTGGGCAAGGCGAAGGGGCGGGTGACCATCGAGTTCGCGTCGGTCGAGGACCTCAACAGGATCCTCGACGTGATGGCGCCGAACGACCCGGGTCTGCTGAGGCCGTGATCCAGAGCAGGAAGCCCTGGCACCTCATCGAGGTGCCAGGGCTTCCTGTCGTTTGCAGGTGATGCCGCTGTGGTGTGGTCGATACCGCTGTGCCCCGCACGGACGATGGTGATGGACAGCCGGTCAGGCCGACACGTGCCGTCGCGGCCCGCGCCGGAACGCACGCTCCGCGATCCCGCGGTACGCCTCGCCGAGCGACGAACCGGACGCGGTGACCGCCTGCGGGAAGAGCGACGTCTCGGTCATACCAGGCGAGACGTTCACCTCGAGAAACTGCGGCACGTCGTCCCCGTCCACGATGAGGTCGACGCGCGCGAGGTCGCGCAGCCCGAGGGCTCGGAACGCTGCGACGGCGACCCGGTCGACCTCACCACGGAGCTCGTCCGAGATACGTGCGGGCGTGAAGTACTCGGCGCGGCCGGGGTTGTACCGGGCGTCGTAGTCGTAGGGGCCGTCGGTCACGACCTCGACGCCGGGCAACGCGACGGGCCCCTCGTCCGTCTCGATGACGCTGACCCCGATCTCCGTGCCGGTGACGGCACGTTCGACGAGCGCGACGTCACCGTACGAGAAGGCGTGGACGAGCGCGTGGGGGAGCTCGTCGGCATCGGTGGTGAGCGTGACGCCGAGTGCCGAGCCGCCACGGTTGGGCTTGACCACCACGGGCATCCCGAGCGACCGGGACAGCCCCTGGAGGACGCTTCCGGCACCGAGCTCGCGGAAGACGCTCTGCTGCAGGGTGACGTAGTCGGGCGAGGGGAGCCCGGCGCCCAGCACGATGCTCTTGGCGATGGCCTTGTTCCACGCGACACGGCTGGCTCGTGGGTCGGAGCCGACGACAGGGAGACCGAGGAGCTCCAGGATGTCGTGGATGGAGCCGTCCTCTCCGGTCGCGCCGTGCAGCAGCGGCCACACCACGTCGGGCCGGTCGTCCGCGAGTCGACCCAGCAGCGACGCGTCGACGTCGCGGACCACCACCTCGCACCCGGCGCCACGCAGCGCGTCCGCGACGCGGCGTCCCGACCGGATCGAGACGTCTCGTTCGTGCGAGAGCCCGCCGGCGAGGATCACGATGTGGGGGCCGGTCGACGTCATGTGCGACACCTCTCTGGACGTGCGGGCGGAGGACGACGGCGGCCCGGGCCGACCGTGTGGGGTGGGAATCGTGGCACGGTCGGACCGGCCAGGATGAACCCGTCAGGACAGGTCGGGCGACGGTGCGTCGTGGTCGCGACCCGACGAACGGCCGGCGGTGCCGAAGATCTGGACGAGGTCGAGCTCGCTCGCCACGACGCCGGCGAGCCGGCGGACCCCCTCGCGGATCCGCTCGGGCGACGGGAAGCAGAACGAGAGCCGGACGTGGTCGGACCCGGAGCCGTCGTAGTAGAACGCGGTGCCGGGGACGAACGCGACGCGCGCGGTCACGGCGCGGGGCAGCATCGCCCGGGCGTCGAGGCCGTCGGGCAGCTTGACCCAGGTGTAGAAGCCGCCTGCGGGGACGTTCCAGCTGGCGCTCGGGAGGTGCTCCGCGAGGGCGCCGACCATGGCGTCGCGACGCTCTCGGTAGAGCTCGCGGAACTGCTTGATCTGGCTCATCCAGTCTGCGGTGGCGAGGTAGGTCGACACCGCGAGCTGCGACGCGTTGGACGGGCACAGGATGGACGACTCGGCGGCGAGGACGAGCTTCTCGCGGACGGCGTGGGGTGCGACGGCCCAGCCGACCCGGTAGCCGGGCGCGAACGTCTTGGAGAAGGTGCCGAGGTAGACGACGCCCTCGGGGTCGTACGAGTGGAGTGCCGGCCGCGGCTCCTCGTCGAACCCGAGGAGCCCGTACGGGTTGTCCTCGAGGACGAGCACGCCGTACCGGCGCGCGATCTCGACGATCCGTGGGCGACGCTCGAGCGAGATGCTCACTCCGCCGGGGTTGTGATAGTTCGGGATGACATAGAGGAGCTTGACCCGCTTCCCGGCCGCCGCCAGGCCAGCCAGGGTCTGTTCGAGCAGCTCGGGGACGAGTCCGTCGGCGTCGATCGGGGAGTGCACGACCTCGGCCTGGTACGACCGGAACACCCCCAGGGCGCCGACGTACGAGGGCGCCTCGGCGACGACGACGTCCCCGGGGTTCACGAAGATGCGGGTCACGAGGTCGAGGGCCTGCTGCGATCCGGTCGTGACGACCACGTCGTCGGGGTGCGCCTCGATGCCCTCGAGCCGCATGACGTCGATGATCTGCTCGCGAAGCGTCTCGTCGCCCTGACCGCTGCCGTACTGGAGCGCGGTGGTGCCGCGGGTACGGACGAGGTCGGCGGACATCTCGGCGATGGCGTCGAGGGGAAGTCCCTCGAGGTAGGGCATGCCGCCGGCGAGCGACACGACCTCGGGCCGGTTCGCGACGGCGAAGAGGGCCCGGATCTCGGACGCGCGCATGCCGTGCGCGCGGTCGGCGTACGAACCGAACCACGGGTCCAGGCGCGTGCCCGTGGGCGCGCCTGCCGTCGCCGCCGTTGCCGTTGCCGCTGCCGGGGTGGCAGTCTCGGTCGCAGGGACGACGGTCGGCGGGGTCACGTGGTCGCTCACGCGTCCAGTGTGACACGGAGCGCAGAGCGGGTTGCGCAGCGTCCGGTGGACGCCAGAAGGGCCCGGCGCCCGCTCCCTGAGGAAGCGGCGCCGGGCCCTTCGGGCCTGCGGTCAGGCGAGGACGCTGTCGATCTCCTCTGCGAGGGCACGCTTCGGGCGACCCCCCACGAGCGACTTCACGAGCTCGCCGCCACGGTAGAAGTTCAGGGTCGGGATCGAGACGACTCCGTAGGCGGCCGTGGTGGCCGGGTTGGCGTCGGTGTCGAGCTTGAGGATCTTGACGCGGCCCTCGTACTGCTCGGCGAGCTCCTCGAGGATCGGGGCCACCTGGCGGCACGGGCCGCACCACTCGGCCCAGAAGTCCACGAGGACGGGGACGTCCGACCGGATGACGTCGGACGCGAACGACTCGTCGGTGACGGCCGGGGTGCGGCTGCTCATGAAGGACCTCCGGGCAAGATGGGTTCGGCGAGAGGGGAGAGGGTCAGGAGACGACGATCTCGACGGGCTGCTCGGGCAGGCTGACCACGTCGTCGAGCTCGGCGAGGTACGCCTGCGCGTCGAGTGCGGCGGAGCAGCCCGAGCCGGCCGCGGTGATGGCCTGGCGGTACCGGTGGTCCACGGCGTCGCCGCACGCGAACACACCAGGGAGGTTGGTGAGCGTGGTGCGGCCCTGGACCTCGATGTAGCCGGCCTCGTCGAGGTCGACCTGCCCCTTCACGAGCTCGGTGCGGGGCTCGTGCCCGATGGCGACGAAGAGCCCGGTGACGTCGAGCTCGCGCTGCTCGCCGGTGACGGTGTCGCGCAGCGTGAGTCGCTCGAGCTTCGCGTCGCCGCGCACGTCCACGACCTCGGAGTTCCACACGAACTCGATCTTCGGGTCGGCTGCCGCGCGGTCCGCCATGATCTTGGACGCACGGAGGGCGTCGCGACGGTGGATCATCACGACCTTCGACGCGAACCGGGTGAGGAAGGTGGCCTCCTCGACGGCCGAGTCGCCGCCACCGACGACCGCGATGACCTGGTCCCGGAAGAAGAACCCGTCGCAGGTGGCGCACCAGGAGACGCCGCGACCGGAGAGCTTCTTCTCTCCTTCGAGGCCCAGCTCGCGGTAGGCCGACCCGGTCGCGAGGATCACGGTGCGCGCGGTGTACGTCTCGCCGTTGGCGGTGCGCAGCGTCTTGACGTCGCCCGTGAGCTCGGCCTCGGTGACGTCGTCCCACTCGATCTGGGCGCCGAACCGCTCCGCCTGCTGCTGCATGGACTCCATGAGCGCGGGGCCCATGACGCCCTCGGGGAAGCCGGGGAAGTTCTCGACGTCGGTGGTGTTCATGAGCGCGCCGCCGGCGGTGACCGACCCGGCGAGCACGAGGGGGCGGAAGCCTGCGCGAGCGGCGTAGACGGCGGCCGTGTACCCGGCGGGACCGGACCCGACGATGACGACGTCGCGCGGCTCGGCAGGGGTGGTGCTGGTGGTCACTGGTACTCCTTGGATCGTCTCGCGGCGTTCAACGCCGGGGTGTCCCGGGTTTGTTCCGTCGGGGCGGCAGCGGTCAGGAGAGCTGGATCTCGTTGAGCTCGACCCGGAGCTTGCCGTCCTTCGTGGTCGGCAGCTCGTCGAACCAGAGCACGAACGACTTGGCCGTCACGGGCTTGGAGAACGTGAGGTTGGTCTCCGGGGCGAACGTGGCCTCGGCGAGCACCGGACCGCTGGTGGGCTTGTCGGCCGTGGTCGCCCGGACCTCGACGTGCCCACCGGTGTCGTTGGTGTCGAGCACGATGGTGGAGACGGGAGCCGCCTGCTCGAGCGTGATCTCGTAGCCGACGCCGTCCTTGAGGCCGCCGAACTGGGGCGTCCCGTAGGTCCGGGTGTACCAGTAGGTGTCGATGTCGCCGTCGAAGGCGTTCTCGACCGCCTCGGGGTGCTCGTTGTTGTCACCCTGCGGGGGCGGGTCGACCTGGGCGCCCTTGGCGATCACGGGTCGGACCTCGGGCTTCACCGTCTTCTGCGGGGCTGTCCCGGTGTCGTTCGCGCCCTGGGTCGCTGCGGGAGCCGCGACCGCGGGCTTCTTGTCGGCGTACACGAAGGCCGGCTCCCAGGCCTTGGTGATCCCGACGAACCCGAGGACCGTCGCGACGACCACCACTGCGGCGAACAGCCCGAGCACGAGGCGCGTCGGGTCGAAGAGGTGCCGGTCGGCGCCACGGACGTCCGGCGTCGGCGGCGCCGCGGTCTCGACGCCACGGGCCGCGGCCGAGAAGCTCGCGGGAGGCTCGGCGTCCGCCGGGCCGTAGGCGACGGGCACGGCGGCGGCGTCGGACGCACCACCCGCCGCAGCACCGGGCGCGAGAGCGGGTGCCGACGCGACCGCGACGGCCGGCGCGGGATGCGTCGAGACGCGGACGGGGGGCTCGGGAGCGGTCGCGGTCGCACCGAACACGGGGACGCGGAGCGGACCGGGTTCGCGAGTCGTCGCGGCAGCGGGCGCGACGACGGGTGCCGGGACGGACCGCGACGCGGTCGAGGTCCGCGAGCCCACCGGACGCACGGCGTGCCACGGCGCGAGGGAGTCGACGACCTCGCCCGGCGTCTGCGGTCCGGACGAGCCCGGGCCGAGGGCGTCCGCGCAGAGGCTGACGAGGTCGGCTGGCGCGTCGGACGCGAAGCTCGACAGGGGGGACGCACCCTGCGCGGTCTGCGGGGCGCGCGCCGGCCGGGCGACCGCGGACGACAACCAGGGGTCCTCGAGCGCCGTCGTCGGCCAGAGGCCTGTCATGAGGAAGTAGAGCAGCGCGACGAGGTCGCGCGCGTCGCGCTGCGAGCCGACGTTGCCGTCGGGGGCCTCGAGCCCGCTCACCGGGCCGTCGACACCCATGCCGGACACGACGACGCGGCTGCCGTCGAGCCGGACGGCGGAGGGTCGCAGGGCCCAGTGGTGCAGCCCGCGGCGGCGGGCCGCCTCGAGCGCGGTCGCGGCCTCGCCGACGACGGCGCGCGCCTGCTGCGCGTCGAACGGGCCGTGCGTCGCGACGAGCTCGTCGACGCTGGTGCCCGAGGGCGGCTCGCAGACGACGTAGTCGATCTCCTGGGCGGGCTGGGTGTCGAGCGCCGGCACGGTCTCGACGCCGACGTCGAGGACGCGGGCGAGCCGCGGGTCGGCGAGCAGGGCGGTGCGGCGCGCGGCGTCGAGCGTCTGGGCGACGTGGTTCCCTGTGAGCAGGACGACTCGCACGGTGCGGCCGAGGACCTGGTCGGTGGCACGCCACGAGGTCACGGCGGCGAGGTCCTCGGGCAACGGTGCGTCGAGCTCGTACCGTGCGACGATCCGGGTACCGACGTCGGTCACGTGTCCTCGCTGGGGTCGGTGGCTGCGTCCGGGCGGCGGGCCGCGACCCGGACGGGGTTCACCACATGGTACGCACCCTGGCACGGCCGGGTCGGGGAGGTCTTGCGGGTCATCGGTGTGCGAACCGTCCGAGCCGTCGGGTGAACGGCGCGAGGAGCTCGGTGAGCTCGGGAACGCGCAGCAGCCGGAGCAGGACCGCGTAGACCAGCGCCATGAGCGAGCCCACGACCGCGAGGACGACCATCGACGCGACCCAGCCGGTGGCGTCGTCGGGCACGACGGCGAGGGCGGCGACCCCAGCGGCCGACGCGACGGCGGTCGCCAGGAGCACGCGCGTGTGCTGCGCGGCGACGCGACGCGCGTCCATGCCGTGGAGGGTGCGGCTCACGCCGACGCTCCGCAGCAGGAACGTCAGGGTGTTGGCGATCGCCATCGAGGCGCCGATCCCGACGACCCACTGGGTCGGGGGGAGCACCTGGCTGCCCAGCCACGACAGGCCGACGAGCAGGACCGTCGCGGGGACCTGGATCCAGAAGACGGTGCGCCCGTCCTCGAAGGCGAAGTAGACCCACTTCATGAGGACCATCCCGCCGAGCCCCACGAGCCCGAACGCCATGGCCGCGAGCACGTGCGCGATCGCGACGGAGTCCCCACCGTGCGCGGTGGGGATGAACACGCGCACGAGGGGCTCGGCGAGGACGACCATGACGGCGGCCGCGAAGATCGTGAACACGCCGACGGTCCGCAGGCCGCGCGAGAGCAGGGTCCGCACCCCGGCGAGGTCGCCGCGCGAGGCCGAGCCCGCGATGCCGGTGAAGAGGGCGGTGGCGATCGAGACGGTGACCAGCGAGTGGGGGAGCAGGTAGATGAGCAGGGCGTTGGAGTAGGCGGCGTTCCCGGCGACGGCCGTCCCGGGAGCGACGTCAGCGGCCGACTGCGCCGAGGAGGCGATGCGCGTGATGAGCAGGATGCCCGCCTGCTCGAGCAGCACCGAGAGGAAGGTCCAGCCGGCGACGTTGCCGGCGGACCGCAGCCCGATGCCGCGGAACCCGAGGCGGACCCGGTAGCGGAACCCGCCGCGGTACAGCGGGACGAGCAGGATCAGCGCCTGGGCGGCGATGCCGAGCGTCGCCGTGCCGGCGAGCAGCGCGATCTGGCCGCCGTCCCAGGCCGCGGGGTCGGCGGTCGGCCCGTCGGGCGTGAACCGGCCGTACTGCGCGATGAAGACGACGGTCCCGGCGATGGCCACGATGTTGTTGAGGGCGGGCGACCACATGAAGGGGCCGAACTGCCCGCGGGCGTTGAGCACCTGGCCGAGCAGCGTGTAGACGCCGTAGAAGAAGAGCTGCGGGATGCACCAGAAGGCGAACGCGACGGCCAGCCGTGTCTCGTCGTCCGTCCACCCCGTGGTGCTGATGGCGACGACCACGCTCGACGCGAGCGTGAGGACGGTCGTGAGCGCGAGCAGGATGATCCCGGCGAGCGTGAGCAGCTTGTTGACGTGCTCCTCACCGTGCCGGCTCTGGTAGGCGCGCACGATCTGGGGCACCAGGACGGCGTTGAGCATCCCGCCGGCGAGGATCGCGAACAGCATGTTGGGCAGCTTGTTGGCGATGTCGAACGCGTTCGCGACGCTGGAGGTCGCGCCGATCGCCGCGATGAGCGCGATGTTGCGGACGAACCCGAGGACGCGGGACACCGCCGTCCCCGACGCCATGAGCGTCGTGTGCCGGCCGAGGGACGCGTTGGCCTTCGCCTCGTCCTCGGAGGGCTGGTCGGCGTCCTCGGAGGGCTGGTCGGTGGCGGGCAGACCGTCGACTCCGGTGCCGGGGTGCTCGAGGCGTTCGACCTCCGCGGCGACGAGGTCGAGGTCACCGAGCGTCTGCCGGGCGGCGTGGTCGACGGTGTCGCCCACCAGCCCGACGGTCTCGGCGTCCGTCTCGGGGTGGCGCGCGGGGTACGCATCCGGGTACGCGTCGTCGTGCGGGGGACGGGGCTCCGGGCCGCCGCGCTCCCCGAGGGACGGGTTCGTGCTCACCGCGTTCGATCGACGCGCGTGTCGCGGTGCGATGTCCGGTCCTCGCTCTCCGGTGTCGTGGTCGTGTCGGACGGTTCGTCGCGGTGCCGCGCCTGCAGCTCCGAGGTGTCCGTTCCTGCGGTCTCCGCCTCGGGGGAGTCGCGCCGGGTGGTCCGTGCGCTGGACCGTCCTCGTCGGACAGTACGCCAGATCCCTGCGACGAACGCTGCGCCCAGGAGCACCAGCACGACCCAGGTCCCGACGGCCTCCCAGCCCGCGCGGACGCGGACGTCGAACGACGAGCTGTCGCCCACGGGACGTCCGGCGGCGGACCGGAGCTGGACGGTCACGCCCACGTCGCCGTTCCCGACGGCCCGGACGCCGACCCGCACGGTCCGGTCGCGCCCCGCGGGGACGACGACGGTCGGCGACCCCTCGACGACCAGCTTGGGGTCCGACGACTTCATGCTGATGGTGACGGTGACGGGCTGGTCGAGCGTGTTGCGGACGGTCACCGGCAGGCCGGCACGCGAGCTGATGAGGTTCACGGCGCTGCCCGGGACGACGGAGACGCTGCTCGTCAGGGCGTCGACGTCCCGCAGGGCGGCGGTCACCTCGTCCGCTCGTGCGGCGCGTGCCGTCCGGAACGCGACGGACGCCGGGCTGAGCAGCGCGGCCGCCGTCGGCGTGGTCACCGCGGCACGGTCCGTCACGACGCCGGAGAACGCGGCGACCTGGGAGCGGGCCTTGGTGAGGGCGTCGACGGACGACGCGGGCAGCTCGTGCGCGTTCTTGCTCCGGGCGGTGGGCCCCTGGCGGGGGACGGCGGAGGGCGCGTCGTCGACGACGGTGGAGAGGTGGGTGAGGCGGACCCACGGCGCGTCGTCGACGTCGTCGAGCGCGGCGCCCCAGGACGTCGGGTCGGGGTCCCAGTCGCGGGGCATCGCGGCGAGCAGGGTCGCGCGCTCGGTCGACCCCTGCTCGTCGGCGCGTGACAGGACCGCGGTGGTGGCGAGCAGGAGCTGCGTGTCCTGCGCGCTGACCTCGTCGTGCGCGAGGACGCGGCTGACGGTGCCGTCCGCGACGAGCAGCCGGGCGTCGCCCGCCGAGGTGCTGACCGTCGAGACGACGCTGCTGACGGCGTCGTCCTCGGTCACGCTCAGCGCCCCCGTCGAGCCGGGGACGGTGACGACCGTGCCGCGGCCGGAGTCGACGGCGGTCGTGATCGTCGCCAGGTCGGGGACGTCCTCCGCGGGCCACGCGAGCCCGTGCGTCCAGACGCGTGCGAGGTTCGTCGAGGGCTCGGCGGCGAGGTTCGCGGAGCTCCTGGACGGGGACGCCGTCGCGGAGCCCGTCGGGGTGGCGGTCGGCGCGCTCGTCGGGGAGCTGGTCGGTGTCGTCCCGGACGTGCTGCCGGTCTCCGAGCCTGCGCACCGGGCGGTGGTGAGGGTCGGACCGCCCGACGGGACACGGTGCCCGGAGTGCGCGTAGGCCGCCACGTCGGCGTCGTACGCCGGCAGCGCGTAGACGGTGCGTCCCGTGCTCGCGCCGGCGCACACCTGCTGGGCCCAGGTCCTCGCGGCGGCGTCGGACGACGTCGAGGCGGAGGCGACGAGGGCAGGGTCGACGGCCCAGGACACGTCCGGCAGGTCCCGTGTGGCCGCGACGACGTGGTCGAGCCGTGTCCCCGGCTGGGTCGCCGCGGAGATCTCGGCGGCGGCGGCCTCGGGCTCGCTGGCGGTGACCGGCGGACCCGTGACGGGGACCGCGACGGCCAGCTGCACCGCACGGACGTCGGACTCGTCCGTGGGCGGGTACCAGAGCAGGAAGGTGCGCAGGACGGCGAGCCGCGCGTCCGGGGCGGTCGTCGGGTCGGCGCCGTCCGTGAGGGTGACGGCCAGGCCGCGCGGGCCCCAGACGTCGGCGCCCGTGCCGAGACCGAGGGAGTCGGCGTCCACGGTGACCGTGACCTGGCGGGACCTGCCGGGTGCGAGCGCTGTGGTCGTGGTGCGGCCGACGACGCTGCCGATCTCGTCGCCGCGTCCGGCACCGGTCCACGCGCTGAGGTCGCTGCGCGCCGTGTCGCGGTACCGGTCGAGGGTGACGGTGACGACCGGTGCGTCGAGGACGGCGCGCGTGCCGTTGACGACGTCAACGGTCACGGTGACGTCGGCCCCGGGGCGCACGACCCCGGGAGTCATCGTGACGAGCGTCACGGTGGCGCGGTGCGCGGCGACCGCGTCCGCCGTCCCGGAGGCGGCGACGGGTGCGTCCGCGGGGCGCGCGGCGGCGAACCCGGGCAGCGCGCCGCCGAGGGTGACGGCGGCCGCGACGAGGAGCGCGGCGCCGCGGGCCGCGTGTCGGGTCGGGTGCGTCATGAGGCGTCGGTGCTGCGGTGCGTCGTCACGCTGGACCTCAGGTGGACGGTGGTGGGCCGGCCGAGGAGGGCCTCCCGGGCAGCGTGCGCGACCCGTCGTTCGTTCGGGTACGCCAGGAGCGACCCCAGGTCGTCGAGGGGGACCCAGGCGGCGTCCTCGGCCTCGTGGTCGGGGTCGCCCTCGACGGTGATACGACCGCCGACGGCACGGAGCAGGAAGTGGTGGACGACCTTGTGCACGCGGCGGTCGTCGCCGGTGAACCAGTAGTCGATGGTGCCGACGTGCCGCTCGACGACCCCGGTGATGCCCGTCTCCTCGGCGATCTCGCGGACGGCGGCCTCTTCGGCGGTCTCGACGCCTTCGAGGTGGCCCTTGGGCAGGCACCACTCGAGCCGGCCGCCGCGGTTGCGTCGCGCGATGAGCGCGGCGCGCGGCACGTCCTGGCTCGCGTCGATCACGAGGCCGCCCGCGGAGATCTCCTCCGAGACCGGCAGCGACGCCGACGGCGGCGTCTGGACGTGCCGTTGCTCGTCCGGGTCGACCCACAGCGCGTGGCCCCCGGGGGGTGCTGGGATGCCCGGACGTCCCGTCGGCTGCGCAGGAGTGGGCATGGGTCAACTTTACCGACCTCGTTAGGCTTGGTTCTCATGTCGAACCCCACGTCCGCCGAGCTGGACCTGCAGCGCCGTGCGCTGAGCGTCCTCACGGAGCTCGCCCCTGCCGCCGTCGAGCTGGGAGAGGTGTTCCGGGGCGCGGGGCACGAGCTCGCGCTGGTGGGCGGCCCGGTGCGCGACGCGTTCCTCGGGCGGGCGAGCGCGGACCTCGACTTCGCGACGTCCGCGACGCCCGACGAGACGCTCGCGCTGCTCGCGGCGTGGGGCGACGCGCACTGGGACATCGGCAAGGAGTTCGGCACGATCGGCGCGAAGCGGTTCGCCGGCCGCCGCGGGGACGCCGACGACGTGGTGGTCGAGGTGACGACGTACCGCTCGGACGAGTACGACCCGGAGTCCCGCAAGCCGGTCGTCGCGTTCGGGCGCACGCTCGAGGGCGACCTGTCGCGGCGGGACTTCACGGTGAACGCGATGGCCGTGCGCCTGCCGGACCTGGTGTTCGTCGACCCGCACGACGGCCTGGCGGACCTCGCGGCCGGCGTGCTGCGGACCCCGATCGCGCCCGAGCGGTCGTTCGACGACGACCCGCTCCGCATGATGCGTGCCGCCCGGTTCGCCGCCCAGCTGGGGTTTCACGTGGAACATTCCACGCTGGAGGCCGCCACGCAGATGGCGCAGCGCATCGAGATCGTGTCCGCTGAGCGGGTGCGCGACGAGCTCGACAAGCTGCTGCTGTCCGCGACGCCGCGCGACGGGCTCGGGGTGCTGGTCGCGACGGGACTCGCCGACCATGTCCTGCCCGAGCTGCCCGCGCTGCGCCTCGAGATCGACGAGCACCACCGGCACAAGGACGTCTACGAGCACACCCTGACCGTCCTCGAGCAGGCGATCGACCTCGAGACGGGTCCGGACGGCGCCGTGCCGCGCCCCGACCGGGTGCTGCGTCTCGCGGCGCTGCTGCACGACATCGGCAAGCCGGCGACGCGCCGGTTCGAGCAGGGCGGGGGAGTGAGCTTCCACCACCACGAGATGGTGGGGGCCAAGCTCACCGCGAAGCGCCTGCGCGCCCTGCGGTACGACAAGGAGACGGTCAGGGCCGTCTCCCGGCTGGTCGAGCTGCACCTGCGCTTCCACGGGTACGGCGACGGCACGTGGACCGACTCCGCCGTGCGGCGCTACGTCACCGACGCGGGCCCGCTGCTCGAACGGCTCCACCGCCTCACCCGGGCGGACTGCACGACGCGCAACCGGCGCAAGGCGAAGCGGTTGTCGGACGCCTACGACGACCTCGAGCAGCGCATCGAGCGCCTCCGCGGCGAGGAGGAGCTCGCGAGCATCCGACCCGACCTCGACGGCGGCCAGATCATGGAGATCCTCGGCCTGCGGCCGGGCCCGGAGGTCGGGCAGGCGTACCGGTTCCTCATGGAGCTGCGGCTCGACCGCGGCCCCGTCGGCGCCGACACGGCGCGGGACGAGCTGCTGCGGTGGTGGTCGGAGCGGCCGACGTCGTGAGCCGGCCGTCCCCGGCCCGCGTGTCGCCGGCGTCCGGACGGCCGTCGGGGAGAGATGCTCGACGGGACGAACCCCGTCGGGAGGAGACCCGGATGACCGTCATGGCACCGGTCGCGTGCGCGGACTGCGCCGAGCCGCTGCGCGCCGAGGAGGACGTCCTGTGCCGCTGGTGCGACGACAACCGCACCCGTCGCCCCGAGGACTACGAGGCGCCCGCACGGGTGTGGGCCGACCGCGCGCACGAGGAGCCGGCAGACGCGTCCGAGAAGGCGTCCCGCGACGCTCCCGCCCGCGCCGCGAGCTGACCAGTTCGCGCTGCGGGCCGCGCCGGGAGCGCCGGCCCGTGACCGACATGAACGGTCCGTGAACTCTGCACCGGGGGCGTGCGTCGGCCCCGACGAGGGGTCCACGCTGGACGGGTGGACACAGGACTCCTGGTCGTCGTGGTCATCACGGCCCTCGCCTTCGACTTCACCAACGGCTTCCATGACACCGGCAACGCGATGGCGACGTCCATCGCGACCGGCGCCCTCAGACCCCGCACGGCGGTCGCGCTGTCCGGCGTGCTCAACCTGGTCGGCGCGTTCCTGTCGCTGAGCGTCGCCGCGACGATCGCGACCGGCATCGTCGACCAGGACGTCGTGACCCTCCCGGTCGTGTTCGCGGGACTCGTCGGCGGGATCGTCTGGAACCTCCTCACCTGGTACCTCGGCATCCCGTCGAGCTCGTCGCACGCCCTCATCGGCGGCCTCGTGGGCTCCGTGATCGCGGCAGCCGGGATGTCGGGCGTCGAGTGGGACGGCCTGCTCTCGAAGGTGATCGTCCCCGCGCTCTTCGCCCCGGTCATCGCCGGGCTCGTCGCGAGCCTCGGCACGTGGCTCGTCTACCGGCTCACCCGCGACGTCCCGGAAGGCAACCGCACCCGCGACTTCCGCTGGGGTCAGATCGGCTCGGCGTCGCTCGTGTCGCTGGCCCACGGCACCAACGACGCGCAGAAGACGATGGGCATCATCCTGCTGGCGCTCGTCGCGGGCGGTGAGCTCGACAAGGGGGCGAGCGTGCCGATCTGGGTCGTGTTCGCGTGCGGTCTCGCGATCGCGCTCGGGACGTACCTCGGCGGGTGGCGTGTCATCCGGACGCTCGGCAAGGGCCTCGTGGACATCGAGCCGCCCCAGGGCATGGCCGCCGAGACGTCGTCCGCGGCCGTCATCCTGCTGTCCAGCCACTTCGGCTACCCGCTGTCGACGACGCACGTGGCGTCCGGGTCGATCCTCGGGTCCGGGGTGGGCCGTGGCGACCAGGTGCGCTGGAAGGTCGCCGGTCGCCTCGTCTCGGCGTGGGTCGTGACGCTCCCGGCCGCGGCGCTCGTCGGCGGTCTCGCGTTCGCGCTGCTGCACTGGATCGGTGGCGGGCTGGGCGAAGGGGTCGTGCTCGCGCTCCTCGTCGTCGCCGCCGCCGGCTTCTGGTGGGCCGCCCGCAAGGCGCCCGTCGGACACCACAACGTCAACGACGACTGGGAGCCGGCCGAGTCGCCCGCCACCGTCGTCCGGGCCGTCTGAAACCCCAGGAGAACACGATGGGAACGATCGTCGACTGGTCCGCTCTGGGCCAGGTCCTGCTCGCCGGGCTCGTGGTCGGGGCCGGTCTGCCCGCGCTGTTCGCCCTCGGGCTGCGTGGCGTCTTCCAGGCCGAGGGACGGCTCGAGGAGGACGACCCGCTGCCCGGCGGCGTGAGCGTCGCGCCGCCCCGCCGCGCGCTGGGCGTCGTGACCGCGACGGTGTGCTTCGGCCTGGTCCTCGCCGCCGTGGTCGGCGGCCTGTGGCTGATCGTGAAGAGCTGATGAGCCGCGTCGCACAGGTCGTCGCCTGGCTCCGCGAGGGCTACCCCGCCGGCGTCCCCGAGCACGACTACGCGCCGCTGTTCGCGCTCCTGCGCCGCACCCTCACCGACGACGAGGTCGAGGACGTGGCCGTGACCGCGCTGCAGCGCGCGGACGGCGGGGTCGTCGCGCACGAGGACATCACCGGGCTCATCGAACGGACCACCGCGCAGCCGCCGCTCGACCGCGACGTCGCGCGCGTGCGCGCGCTGCTCGCCGCGGCGGGCTGGCCGCTCGCCGCACCGCCGGACTGAGCCACCGACGGCACCTTCGGGAACCTACGCGGGCGTCGGGACCTCGACGGGCTCCCGCGTGCCCCAGCGGCCCAGCACCAGCGCCCCGGCGGCGTACAGCGCCGCGAGCGCCCACATCACGACGGGGGCGTCGCCGTCGTCCGGGAGGGCCGCCGCCGCCAGCGCGGCCGCACCCACGAACCCCGCGTTGTACAGGACGTCGTACAGGGCGAACGCACGGCCCCGGAACGCGTCGTCCGTGTCGCGCTGCACGATCGTGTCCACCGCGATCTTCGCGCCCTGCGCCGCCAGCCCCAGCAGGAGCGCCGCCACCACGATCGTCACCAGGCTCAGGTGCACCGCCACCAGCACCTGCGCGACAGTGCCCAGCCCTAGGCACCCCACGATCCACCGCTGCGGGCCGGTGCGGCGGCTCAACGTGGGGGTGAGCACCACCGCCAGCGCGAACCCGACGCCCGTGGCCGCCAGGACCGCGCCGAACCGGGCCGCCCCGCCGTCGACGTCCGACGAGTCCGTCAGCAGGTTCCGGCACGCCAACAACCACGCGATGAACACCGTCCCGTACGCGAACCGCGTCACCAGCACGACCGTGAGACCCTCAGCCGGCGTGCGACGTGCCACCAGGTACCGGGCGCCCGCCACCAGGTCCCGCCCCGTGCGTGCCAGCTCCGACCGCAGCTCGTCACGGCTGCGGAACACGTCCGGCCCCAACGCGTCGGGGACGAACCACGTCGCCGCCAGCGCTGCCAGCCCGAACGCCACCGCCGCGCACGCCAGCGCGCCCGCGTCCTGCGCCGCACCCTCCGGGAGCGCGAACCGGGTCACCAGGCCCACCGCACCGCCCAGACCCGCCGCGATCGACCCCAACGTCGGCACCAGGGCGTTCGCCGTCAACAGGTGCGACCGCGGCACCACGTGCGGCAACGACGCCGAGAAGGCCGACAGCAGAAGACGGTTCACGCTCAACGCCGTCAACGCCAGCACGTACACCGCCAGGTTCACACCCGCCGACGCCATCACCGCCGTCAACGCCACCGCCAACCCCAGACGGACCACGTTCCCCACCAGCAGCACCTGACGGCGACGCCACCGGTCCAGGAACACCCCCGCCCACGGGCCGACCAGCGTGAACGGCAACAACATCACCGCGAACGCCGCCGCCACCTGACCCGCCGTCACCCCCGCCGGCGACGTCGTCGCCGAGAAGAAGAACAAGCTCGCCAGACCCACCTGGAACATGCCGTCGCCCAGCTGGCTCGTCAGCCGCGCCAGCATCAGACGACGGAACGGCCGACGACGACCCAGGTCGCGCAGATCCGTCAGGACCGTCGCCCGCGAGCCGTCCGGCGCAGGCGGCTCCGGCGCAGCAGGAGAAGCGGCAGCAGGCTCAGGCACGCCGCCAGCCTAGTTGCGAGTGATCTTTCGCTCCGCTACGGCCGAGGGCCCGGCGAAAAGCATGCCGGGCCCTCAACCTGCGCTGCGCTTCAGATCAGCGCTCCACCCTTGTGGTCGCTCTGATCTTTCGCTCCGCTACGGCCGAGGGCCCGGCGAAAAGCATGCCGGGCCCTCAACCTGCGCTGCGCTTCAGATCAGCGCTCCACCTCACCGCGGATGAAGGCCTCCAGCTGGGCACGGCCCAGGGTGTCCTCCATCTGCACGGGCGGGGACTTCATGAGGTACGTCGACGCCGACAGGATCGGGCCACCGACGCCACGGTCCTTGGCGATCTTCGCGGCGCGGACGGCGTCGATGATGATGCCGGCCGAGTTCGGGGAGTCCCACACCTCGAGCTTGTACTCCAGGTTCAGGGGCACCTCGCCGAACGCGCGACCCTCGAGGCGGACGTACGCCCACTTGCGGTCGTCGAGCCACGCGACGTAGTCCGACGGGCCGATGTGGACGTTCTTGTCCTCCTTCTTGCCGGCGAGCGGGCCGGTCAGGTTGGAGGTCACGGCCTGGGTCTTCGAGATCTTCTTGGACTCGAGACGCTCGCGCTCGAGCATGTTCTTGAAGTCCATGTTGCCGCCGACGTTCAGCTGGTACGTGCGGTCCAGCACGACGCCGCGGTCCTCGAAGAGCTTCGCCATCACGCGGTGCGTGATGGTCGCGCCGACCTGCGACTTGATGTCGTCGCCGACGATCGGGACGCCCGCGTCAGCGAACTTCTGCGCCCACTCGGGGTCGGAGGCGATGAAGACGGGGAGGGCGTTGACGAAGCCGACGCCGGCGTCGATCGCGGCCTGCGCGTAGAACTTGTCGGCCTCCTCGGAACCCACCGGGAGGTAGGACACGAGGACGTCGACCTTCGCGTCCTTGAGCGCCTGGACGACGTCGACGGGCTGGGCGTCCGACTCCTCGATCGTCTGGAGGTAGTACTTGCCGAGACCGTCGAAGGTCGGGCCGCGCTGGACGGTCACGCCGGTCGGCGGGACGTCAGCGATCTTGATGGTGTTGTTCTCCGACGCGGTGATCGCGTCGGCGAGGTCGAAGCCGACCTTCTTGGCGTCCACGTCGAACGCGAGAACGAACTCGACGTCGGAGATGTGGTAGTCACCGAAGGTGACGTGCATGAGGCCCGGGACCGTCGAGTCCGGGGCGGCGTCCTTGTAGAACTCGACGCCCTGAACCAGGGACGACGCGCAGTTCCCGACGCCTGCGATGGCGACGCGGATGGAGGACATCCTCGCTCCTTACCTTTCAGTGCCGGGGCGACGGTCGCCGTCGGCTGTCGTGTGGTGCCTGCTGACCGGGTGGTCATTGGCGGATCCGGTGGGCCGAGCGCCACGATCGCGCTCGGCGGTGATGAGCCCGTCCAACCAGCGGACCTCACGCTCGACCTGTTCGAGTCCGTGGCGCTGAAGCTCCCACGTGTACTCGTCCATGCGGGCGCGGGATCGCGTCGTGGACTCTCGGACCGCCTCGAGCCGCTCGGTGAGCCGGGTGCGCCGGCCCTCGAGGATCCGCAGGCGGGTCTCGACGTCCGTCTGCCCGAAGAGGGCGAAGCGGACGTCGAAGTTCTCGTCCTCCCAGGCGGCGGGGCCGGCCTGCGCGAGGATCTGCTGAAGGTGCTCCTTGCCCTCGGCGGTGAGCTCGTAGACGATGCGTGACCGCCTGCCCGACAGTGCGGGGGCGAGCGCGGCCGACGGGGCCTCGGAGCTCTCCGTGCCGATGATGAGCCCGCGGGTGACGAGCGTCTTCAGCGCCGGGTAGAGGGAGCCGTACGACAGGGCACGGAACGAGCCGAGCACGAGGTTGAGGCGCTTGCGGAGCTCGTACCCGTGCAGCGGGGAGTCCTTGAGGAGGCCCAGGATCGCGGTCTCGAGGACGTCGGAACGGCTTCGCACGCGGGCACCTCCTTCTCCGGTCTCCGGCAGCCGGGGCTGCCTGCTGGCGCCCGTCGTGCACGGCGGCGTCCGCCGTGCTCCAGGTGGGCGCCGGCGGACGCGTCATGGTCGATGTATCGAATGGATACATCGCCAGGTTACGTCGAGTCGACGCATCGATGCAACAACGTGTCGGAAAGTAGCGTGCGCACCGCCCCGTTGTGAAGGACCGGCGAACACGGGGGACAACTGTCGCGTGCATCTTCGGGGCTCGGGGGACCGATCCGGTCCGCTCCTGGCTCGACCCCCTATCCTTCCGAAGGGCCGTCGTGCGTCGTCGTGACGCGGTCGGCCCGGAACGGACCCCGACGAGAGGCACACCGTTGACGACGCCAGGCGACGACCACACCGGATCTTCCGGTCGCCCCGACTTCGACAGCATCTGGGGCAGCGACACCGACGCTGCCCCCTCTGGTGCGCCCGCACGCCGCAGCGTGACCGGCGGGTCAGCGGGGACGTCGTCGACCAGGTCGACCAGCAGGAGCGGCGGCGCGCAGCCCTGGCGCGGGGGTGCGTCCTCCGTCGCCGTGGCGGACGACGACGCGCTCGCCACGGGCGACGCCTCGGCCGACGAGGCAGACGGTGAGCTCGCCGGCGAGGACGGTGCGCGGACGCCCTACGTCCGGACCGGCTGGCGACGGTTCTTCAACTACCCGCGCTCCCACGTGACGAGCTTCCGGCGCTGGCTGCCGTCGTGGCGCGTCGTCATCGGGTCGATCCTGGGCTGCTTCGCGCTCGGCGCGGGCGTGCTCGTCGCGGCCTACGCGACGACGACCGTGCCCACGGAGCCGGCTGCGCTGACGCAGTGGCAGACCACCACCGTCTTCTACTCCGACGGGAAGACCGTCATCGGGACGCTGCGGGACGACAACGCGCAGAACCGGAAGATCATCGACACGTCGAAGCTGCCGTCGTACGTGCGGGACGCCGTCGTGGCGTCCGAGGACCGGTCGTTCTACGAGAACTCCGGCGTGGACCTCAAGGGCATGGCCCGTGCCGCACTGACGAACCTCAAGTACGGGACGCACCAGGGCGGCTCGACCATCACGCAGCAGACGGCCGAGCGGTACTACACGAGCGGCACCACGTCCGACTACGTGGGCAAGCTCAAGGAGGCGATGCTCGCGGTCAAGATGTCCAAGTCGCAGGACAAGGACAAGATCCTCGAGAACTACCTCAACACGATCTACTTCGGGCGTGGCGCCAACGGTATCGAGGCGGCGGCGAACGCCTACTTCGGGATCTCCGCGGCCAAGCTGAGCCCGTCGCAGTCCGCCCTGCTCGCGGGCCTCATCCCGGGCCCGGGGATCTACGACCCCCGCGTGAACCCCGACCTCTCCGAGGGTCGCTGGTCGCGCTGCCTGGGCTTCATGAAGGACGACGGCTACATCACGCAGAAGCAGTACGACGACGCGATGAAGAAGGGCATGCCGGTCACCAAGAAGGTCAAGACCTCGCAGCAGAACGCGGGCCAGAACGGCTACATCCTCCAGATGGTCCGGGACGAGATCGAGAAGCAGACCGGGATGACCGACGAGCAGGTCAACCAGCGCGGCATGAACATCGTCACCACCATCGACAAGTCGATGGAGGCGGACGCCGTGAAGTCCGTCGCGGAGACCCCCAAGGACGCCAACCCGCGCATGGGCACCGGCCTGGTGACGCTCGACCCCAAGACCGGTGAGATCAAGGCCCTCTACGGCGGCCCGGACTACCTCAAGAACCAGCGCAACGCCGTGACCAAGGCGAGCGCCCAGGCAGGGTCGACGTTCAAGGCGTTCACCCTGGCGGCCGGCCTCAGGGCAGGCGACTCGCTGGACCAGATCTACGACGGCTCCGACCAGCGGGTCGTCCCCGGCTGGGACAAGCCGGTGAGCAACTTCGAGGGCGAGTCCGAGGCGCGCGTGACGCTCAAGCGTGCCTTCGCGCTGTCCATCAACACCGTCTTCGCCCAGGTCAACGACCAGGTGGGGCCGTCGGCGACGGCCGCGATGGCCAAGCGCCTCGGCATCACGACCGAGGTCCAGACCAACGCCGCCAACGTGCTCGGTACCGCGTCGGTCCACCCGCTGGACCTCGCCAACGCCTACGCCACGTTCGCGAACGAGGGGATCAAGACCACCCCGCACATCATCAAGACCGCGAAGGAGCTCGACGGCGACCTCGTCTACAAGGGCTCGACGAAGGGCACCCGGGTGATCGACGCGGAGATCGCCAGCGGGGTCACCGAGGCCGCCCAGGACGTCGTGCACGAGGGCTCGGGCATGACCGCTCAGGGGCTGGGTCGTCCGGTCGCCGGCAAGACGGGCTCCTCGAACCTGAACCACTCCGCGTGGTTCGTCGGCTACACCCCGCAGCTCGTCACTGCCGTGGGGCTGTGGCAGTCCGGCAAGGACGGCTCGGAGCAGACCATCGCCGGCTTCGGGGGCTGGAACTACATCACGGGCAGCACCTGGCCCACCACGCTCTGGACCAACTACATGAAGCGTGCGATGGACGGCATGGACGTGGAGGACTTCCCCGAGTACCAGCCGACGATGGCCACCTGGACCCCGACCCCGACGTGGACGCAGACGCAGCAGCCCACGCAGGAGCCTACCCAGGCGTCCACGCCGACCGACGAGCCCACGCAGCAGGACGACGGCACCGCCCAGATCCCGGACGTCTCCGGCCAGAGCGAGGCCGCCGCCCGTCAGCTGCTCCAGAACGCCGGCTTCCAGGTCACGACGCGTCAGGTCCCGTCCGACAAGGTCGCGCAAGGCGTCGTCCTCAGCACGCTGCCGGGAGGCGGGGTGACCGCCAAGCGGGGCTCGGCGGTGATCCTGCTGGTGTCGTCGGGGCCGCCGGTCGTCGTCCCGACGCAGGCGCCCACGCCGACGAGCAAGCCGACGAGCAAGCCGACGACGACGAGCGAGCCGACGTCCACCCCGACGCAGGGCGGTGGTGACGACGGCGGTGGCGGCGGCGGTAACGGTGGCGGCGGGAACGGCGGCGGCGGGAACGGCGGCGGGCAGGCCGGCAACGGCTGACCGTCCCGCCGCGGGGTGACGATTACCGGTCCCGGCACTGCGACCGGTACCCTGGAGTGTTGCCTCCCTGACCTCCGGCTCGCCGAGCCGTGTCGGGAGTCACGACGCACGACCCTCCTGTCACGGAAGTCCCGTGACCGCGAAGACCACAGGAGGTGGGTTCACACATGCGTCAGTACGAAATGATGGTCATCCTCGACCCCGAGATCGAGGAGCGCACCGTTGCTCCTTCGCTCGACAAGTACCTCTCGGTCGTGACGACCGAGGGTGGCTCTGTCGACAAGGTCGACATCTGGGGCCGTCGCCGCCTGTCCTACGACATCAACAAGAAGTCCGAGGGCATCTACGCCGTCGTGGACTTCACCGCGACGCCGGCGACCGCCAAGGAGCTCGACCGCCAGCTCGGCCTCAACGAGGCCGTCCTGCGGACGAAGGTCCTGCGCACCGACGCCAACTGATCTCACGTCCCTCGCGATCGTCGCGGGCGGACGGCGCACCACTGGTGCTCTGTCCGACCCACCTGCGACGATCTCCCGGAGCACGCGACCCGCAACCCTCGAAGGAGCACGCATGGCAGGCGACACCGTCATCACCGTGGTCGGCAACCTGGTTGCCGACCCCGAGCTGCGCTTCACGCCCTCGGGGGCTGCGGTCGCGAACTTCCGGGTCGCGTCGACCCCGCGGCAGTTCGACCGTCAGACCAACGAGTGGAAGGACGGCGAGTCGCTGTTCCTCCAGTGCTCGATCTGGCGCGAGGCCGCGGAGAACGTCGCGGAGACGCTGACGAAGGGCATGCGCGTCATCGTGCAGGGCCGTCTCGTCCAGCGCTCCTACGAGACGCGCGAGGGTGAGAAGCGTTCGGTCTTCGAGCTGCAGGTCGACGAGGTCGGCCCGTCGCTCCGCAACGCGACCGCGAAGGTCACCCGGGCCCAGCGCTCGGGCGGCGGCGGCGGTTTCGGCGGCGGTGGTGGCGGTGGCTACAACGGCGGTGGGAACAACGCCGGTGGTGGCTTCAGCAGCTCGTCCGGTGGGGCACAGAACAGCGACCCGTGGGCGACCGCCGGTCCTGCGTCGGGCGGTGGCTCGTTCTCGGACGAGCCCCCCTTCTAGTCCTCACCGCACCCCAGAGAATCCTTTTCGGCGCACGGTCCTGCGGGGCCGTGACCGTCGGAACGCACACGAAGGAGCAACACCATGGCAAAGCCTGTGGTGCGCAAGCCCAAGAAGAAGTCCAACCCGCTGAAGTCCGCGAAGGTCGAGTCCGTCGACTACAAGGACGTCGCGCTGCTGCGCAAGTTCATCTCCGACCGCGGCAAGATCCGTGCCCGTCGCGTGACCGGCGTCTCCGTCCAGGAGCAGCGCCAGATCGCCCGTGCCGTCAAGAACGCCCGCGAGATGGCCCTGCTGCCGTACTCGTCGTCGGCCCGCTGACCGGAAGGGACCGAGAGACATGGCAAAGCTGATCCTCACGCACGAGGTGACCGGCCTGGGTGAGCCCGGCGACATCGTCGAGGTCAAGGACGGGTACGCCCGGAACTTCCTCGTCCCGCGTGGTCTCGCGACCGCGTGGTCGAAGGGTGCCGAGTCGCAGGTGACCGCGATCCGCAAGGCCCGCAAGGCCCGCGAGATCGCGTCGCTCGACGACGCCAAGGCCATCCGCGACTCGCTGCAGTCGAAGCCCGTCGTCGTGACTGCGAAGTCCGGCGAGTCGGGTCGCCTGTTCGGCGCCGTCACCACCGGTGACATCGCCGACGCCGTCGTCGCCGGCGGCCAGCCGTCGATCGACAAGCGCAAGATCGAGATCGGTCAGCCGATCAAGTCCACCGGCACGTACACGGTGTCCGTCCGCCTGCACCCTGAGGTGTCGGCGAACGTGACCGTCAACGTGGTGGCCGGCTGAACTCGCTGACCCGCTCCGTGTGACGCGCTCGCGTCGGACGGTGTGACGACGGCCCGGTCGGGGATCGCTCCCCGACCGGGCCGTCGTCGTCTGCCCCGGACGAACGCCTGTTCGGCCGGTCAGGCGCCGGTGACCATCCAGCGGGTGCCGCGGGCGCGCCACCCCGTCGTCACGGCGCGCGCGGCCATGAAGACGCCCGCGAACCCGAACCACAGCCACAGGCTGCCGAGGACCCCGTGCGGCGCCCAGGCACCGACGGCCAGGGCGACGGGCACGTAGACGACGAACGTCGCGACGCCTGCCCACGCGAGGAAGGGGCCGTCGCCGGCGCCGATGAGGACGCCGTCGAGCACGAACACCCAGCCCGCCAGAGGCAGCAGCAGACCGCACACCGCCATGCCGACGGCGATCGACGCGCGCACGTCGGGGTCGTGCGTGAAGAGCAGCGCGAACCACCACCCGCTCGCTGCGACGAGCACGCCGAGGACGGCCCCGGCTCCGACCCCCCAGGTGAGCGTGCGCCGCAGCACGGCGCGCGTGCGGGGGACGTCGTGCGCGCCGAGGCCGTGCCCGACGAGCGCCTGGGCGGCCACGGCGAGGGCGTCGAGCGCGAACGCGGTGAAGCCCCACACGCTGTTGACGACCTGGTAGGCGGCGAGGGTGACCTCGCCGAGCCCGCCCGCGACCGCGACGGTGAGGAGGATCGCCGCGCGCAGCGAGAGGGTCCTGACGATGAGGGGTCCGCCGTGCCGGGCGTTCGCCCAGATGCCGCCGCGGTGCGGACGGAGGGCGGCGCCGGTGCGTCGTGCGCCCCGGACGACGACGACGGTGAGCACGGCGCCCATGGTGAGCTGCGTGACGGCGGTGCCGAGACCGGACCCGGCGATGCCGAGGCCCGCGCCGTACACGAGGAGGACGTTGAGGCCGGCGTTCGTGACCGCGCCCCCGGAGGCCACCCACAGGGGCGTGCGGGTGTCCTGGAGCCCGCGGAGGACGCCGGTGGACGCGAGCACGAGCAGCATCCCGGGGAGGCCCGGGGCGGACGTCCGCAGGTAGGTGGTGGCGTGCTGGGCGACCTCGCCGTCCGCCCCGAGCAGCGAGGCCGCCCAGGGAGCCGTGGCGGCGAGGCCGACCGCGAGCACGACGCCGAGCCCGAGGGCGAGCCACATACCGTCGATGCCGGACTGGAGGGCCTCGCGCTGCTTCCCAGCGCCGAGGCGTCGGGCGACGGCAGCCGTGGTGGCGTAGGCGAGGAAGACGCACAGGCCGACGACGGTGGTCAGGAGGGTCGAGCCGACGGACAGGCCAGCGAGCTCGGCGGTGCCGAGGTGCCCGACGACGGCGCTGTCCACGAGGACGAACAGGGGTTCGGCGACGAGGGCACCGAGGGCGGGGACGGCGAGCGCGAGGATGTCGCGGTCGAGGGATCGGTCGGACGACCGGGCCGGGCGCTGCGGCGTGTCGCCCGACTTCTTTTCCTCCACAGCTCACAGGCTAACGAAACGGTGCGAGGGCGGGCCTCCCGGGCCACGGTGTGACGAGATCGAGTGTGTTGTCCACAGGGTTGTCCACCCTCTGTGCACAGCCTGGGGGAGGTATCCCACAGGCTTTCCACACCCCTGTCCACACCATCGTTTGCCCGCGTCCAGGTGCCGTCCTACTGTCGCGATGGTCCTTCGACGGACGGTCGCCCGCGGTTCACCTGCGGGGCGTGTCGGTGGGAGGCGATAGAACAGACGTACGACGGCTCGGGGCAGGCTCGGGCGGGCTCGCATCGGGCCCGGTGGGGCATCAGGGGTAGTACTTCAAGGGCAGTGAGAGGGGGACCGCGAGGCATGTCGATCGAGGAGCTCGAGGCGGGCTACGGCACCCCTGACACCGGCAACGGGGGAGGGCGCGGGTTCGACCGGACGCCCCCGCAGGACGTCCCCGCGGAGCAGTCCGTCATCGGGTCGATGCTCATCTCGAAGGACGCCATCGCGGACGTCGTCGAGCAGATCCGCGGGGTGGACTTCTACCGTCCGGCCCACGAGACCATCTACGAGGTCATCCTCGACCTGTACGGGCGGGGCGAGCCCGCGGACGCCATCACGGTCGTCGGCGAGCTGACCCGCCGGGGCGAGCTGCAGCGCATCGGCGGGGCGCCCTACGTCCACGAGCTCATCTCGCGCGTGCCGACGGCCGCGAACGCCGGGTACTACGCGCGGATCGTGCGCGAGCGGGCGATGTTGCGCCGGCTGGTCACGGCGGGCACCCGGATCGTCCAGCTCGGTTACGCGACGGACGGCGGCGACGTCGAGGACATCGTCAACAACGCGCAGGCCGAGGTGTACGCCGTCACGGAGCGGCGCGCGTCCGAGGACTACCTGCCGCTGTCGGAGATCATCGGCCCGACCCTCGACGAGATCGAGGCGGCCGGGCACCGCGGCGAGGGCATGATCGGCGTGCCGACGGGGTTCATGGACCTCGACCGGCTCACCAACGGACTGCACCCCGGGCAGATGATCGTGGTGGCGGCGCGTCCCGCCATCGGCAAGGCCCTCGCGCTCGACACACCGCTTCCCACGCCTACGGGCTGGACGACGATGGGCGAGGTCGCCGTCGGCGACCAGCTCCTCGCGGCGGACGGCACGCCCACGGCGGTCGTCCGGGCGACGGACGTCCTGGTCGACCGTCCCTGCTATCGGGTGACCTTCGACGACGGGACGACGATCGTCGCGGACGCCCTGCACGAGTGGGAGACGTCGACGCGGGACGAGCGGCGTGCCGGTCGGGCCGCGACGTCGGTCCGCACGACCGAGCAGCTTGCCGCGACCGTGCGGGTGGGCGAGGGCGACGCGCGTCCGAACCACGCCGTGCGAACCGCGCGGGCGCTCGCGCTGCCGGAGGTGTCGTTGCCCGTCCCGCCGCAGGAGGTCGGTGCCCAGGTGGGGCGCGGCGAGCTCGAGCGGGTGCCGGCGGTGTACCTGCGCGCCGGGAGGATCCAGCGCCGCGAGCTGCTCACCGGGGTCGCGGACGCGGCAGGGCACGTCCTGCGGTCGGGTCTGGTGAGCCTCGACCTGCCGACCACGACGGCCGCGCGAAGCGTGCGCGAGCTGGCCGTGGGGCTCGGGTACCGCACGGAGCCGGTCGCCGAGACCGGCGGTTCGCGGGTGGTCCTCGAGGCGGACGCCGACGTCTTCGCGCGCGACGACCTGCGGCTGCTGCACAAGGAGCTCCGCCCGTCGAGGCGGTTCGCGGCGCGGTTCGTGGTCGCGGTCGAGCCGGTCGCGTCCGTGCCGGTGCGGTGCGTCGAGATCGACCACCCGGAGCACCTGTACCTGGCGAGCGAGTCGATGATCCCGACGCACAACTCGACGCTGGGCATCGACATCGTGCGGTCCGCGGCGATCAAGAACAACCAGACGGCCGTGGTGTTCTCGCTCGAGATGAGCCGCAACGAGATCACGATGCGTCTGCTGGCGGCCGAGGCGCGCATCCACCTGCAGAAGCTGCGCAACGGCAACCTGGGTGACGACGACTGGCAGAAGGTCGCCGCGACGCAGGGTCGCATCGCCGACGCGCCCCTGTTCATCGACGACTCGCCCAACATGACGCTCACCGAGATCCGCGCCAAGTGCCGCCGGCTCAAGCAGCGCCACGACCTCAAGCTCGTGGTCATCGACTACCTGCAGCTCATGTCGTCCGGCAAGCGCGTCGAGTCGCGGCAGCAGGAGGTGTCCGAGTTCTCGCGTGCGCTCAAGCTGCTCGCGAAGGAGCTCGAGGTACCGGTCATCGCGATCTCGCAGCTGAACCGTGGTCCGGAGCAGCGGACGGACAAGCGTCCGGCGATGTCCGATTTGCGCGAATCGGGCTCTATCGAGCAGGACGCCGACATGGTGATCCTGCTGCACCGCGAAGATGCCTACGAAAGAGAATCGCCTCGAGCCGGTGAAGCCGACCTGATCGTCGCCAAGCACCGTAATGGTCCCACCGACACGATCACTGTCGCGTTCCAGGGCCACTATTCCCGGTTTGTCGACATGCAGGCGTGAGAGCTCGGGACTGCTGCACGTACAGGTGACTGGTGGTCTCAGGCGGCGAGTGCGACCTGGGGACTGCTGCGCCAAGGGGTGACGGCTCGACTCAGGCGCGGGCACTGCGCTCACTCCAGCACCAGAAGTCGGTGCGGGGCTTGCCTGGGTCGCAGTTCCTAGACTCGGATGGTGATCGGTACCTGGCAGGAGGCGGAGGCGGCGGCCGCGCACTTCATGCGTCAGTATCTGGGCTGCACGGACGCAACGACCACGGCCCGCGGTTCCGACGGCGGGCTCGATATCCGCGCGCGCGGCGCGGTCGCCCAGGTCAAGCACCACGCGAGGCCGGTGGGACGGCCCGACATCCAACGCCTTGTCGGCCCCCGCCGGTCCGCCGCCTCGTCCTGTCGGAACGTCGGAGGACCTGCAGCAGATGCACCAGGACCTGGCCAACTACCGGGCCCGAAACGCGGCGCGTCGCGCGAGCAAAGGAGGAGGGACGCCGCCGCCCCGCTCGCCCAAGGCATCCTGACTCGCGGGGGCGCCCCCGGGGCCGGTCGCGTACGGAACCGGCGAGTTGACCGGGGGACGTCGGCCCTTTGGTGAAGCGTGGGCACTCAGGCCGGGTCGGCGTTACCGTCGAATGAGACGTCTCATGCCAGGGGGAGAGATGCGGGAGCCTCGACGTTTCATCAGTTTCGCGGCGGTGTTCGTGACCGCTGTCGCCTTCGCTCTTGCCGGTTGCAGTTCTGGTTCTGGCGGCGAAGATCAACAAGCCGCGGTTTCCTCGAGCGCCGCCGTCGCATCGACTGCGACGCCGTCTGAGGCTGCTGACCTGGCAGGGGCCAGTGGTATCGCGCAGGCCATGCAGGCGAAGATCCCCACGATCACGAAGACGGTCAATCTGACAGAGGACACCGACCCGAATGATCTGCTGGGCAGGCCCCACGGGTACACATCGGCGACCATCCTGTTCGACGAGACCGTGCTGAGCGCCGACGACACGGATGCGTGCGACACCACCGACCCCGGAGTCGACTGCGGCGCGACCATCGAGGTGTTCGCTTCCGCAGCCGACGCAGAGCAGCGCGCGAAGTACATCGACTCGGTCACCTCTGGCCTTGGCGGACTGTTCACGGAATACGACACGGTCAGCGGCACGGCTCTGCTCCGCGCGGCCGGCGCCATGAAGCCCTCCGAGGCGGCCACCTACAAGAAGGCGTTCCTTGAGGTCGCCGGACAGTGACCAGCCCCCCGCGGCAAGAGGCCGGTCTCGTTCACTGCGACCTCGCGGCGACGTGTGTCATGCTCGCCAACAGAGCGTCGCGGCGATGCGACAGCCTGGTGCGCGGCAACCCTGTCGACGAACGCGTCTAGGCATCCCTCGTTGCCGGGCCTACTGGGCTCTCGACATCACACTGTGGCGGTTGCAAACGCTGAGTGTGGCCCGACGGACTCGCCCGAGCTCGCGGTCTCGCTTCACCTACCCATGAAGGCGGACTTGTACTGCCCGGCCTGGTCGGGGGTCAGAACGCCCGAGACGCGTAGGAGTGCTGTTGCGTTGACGGTGTCGTACTCCGAGGCCGCGAGGCCTGCCTGCATGAGTGAGTCAACATGTCGCGCCCTGGCAGCGGCGTCGTCGCTCGTCGCGAAGAACTCGATCGTCGCGCCGCAAGCGACTCCCGGGCCGTCCACACTGAATCGCCCTGGGTCTGTTGGAGGCTCTGGTCATTTGATTCCGACCAGGGCTTCGTGGCCCTGCTGCGTAGCGTAGAACGTCTCTTCGAACTCGACGGGTGGCAGGTCGCCGAGGTAGCCGTGCAGTCGTTGGTGGTTGTGCCAGTGGACCCATCCCAGCGTCGCGAGCTCGACGTCCTCGACGGTCCGCCAGGGCCCGGGCCGCGCGGGTCCCCGGATGAGTTCGGCCTTGTAGTAGCCGTTCACGGTCTCGGCGAGTGCGTTGACGCTCCTATAGATGTCAGCTCGCGCTGGCGCCTTCCGTGCGGGCTGGCTGGAGCAGGTGGTAGAGATCGCGGATCACGTATCGCGTGAGGCACCGGATGATCTCGCGTTTCGTCTTGCCCTCGGCGGTGCGGCGGGCGACGTAGTCGGTGGTTGGCTGATGGAAGCGCATGCGGACGATGACGGTGCGGTAGATCGCGGCGTTGAGCTGACGATGCCCGCCGTGGTTGATGCGGTGCCGTCCGGATGTCATCCCGGAGCCGGTGGGCACGGGCGCGATCCCGGCAAGCTTCGCGAGCGCGGCCGCGGATCTGATGCGTTCGGGGTTGTCGCCCGCGACGATGAGGATCTCCGCAGCGGTGTCGACTCCGATCCCGAACGGCTCGAGCAGCTGTGGCGCGGCTGCTGTGACGAGGTCCGCGATCATCTTGGTCAGCTCTGCGGCTTCGGTGTCCAGGTACCGCCAACGCTTGGCCAGGGTGCGCACTGCGGCGGGGGCCAGGGCGTCCAGGCTGAGCGGTCGACGGTGACGGATGGTCAGCCGATGCGTCCCTGCTCGGGCGTGGCTCGCCGCCCACGCACGACCATGATGATCAGCCCCAGCACGAGCCACCCGGCAGCGATCTCGAGGGCGAGGTGGCTGGCCGACACCAGCACCGCGACGACGATCGCGGCACCCACGACGGGGACGACGGTGTGCAGCACGCGCCGCTCGGTCCGCCGGCCCACCACGTAGTACCCGACGACCGCGACGTGCAGGAACACGAACGCGGTCAGCGCACCGACCGTGACCATCGACGACAGCAGGTCGAGCCCGTCCGACTTGAGCGCCGCGGCGATCGCGATGACGGATGTCGCGACGGCGGAGACGAGGATCGCGAGGCGGGGGACGCCCGTCCGCGGGCTCACCGTCCCGAGCCGGGCGGGGAGCTGTCCGTCGCGCGCCATCCCGTACATGAGGCGGCTGACCGCGGCCTGCGCGACGAGCGCCGAGAGCACGGGACCGATCGCGCGGACCGTGGTGACGGTCGTGCCGAACCACGAGCCGAACCGGTCGTCCAGCATCGTGTAGAAGACGGTGCCCTGCTGGTCCGGGTGGGCGGCGAGCTCCGCGGGGGTGGTCGTCGTCAGGAGTGCGGCGAGGTAGGTCTGGAGGACGAACAGGAAACCGGCGAGGACGAGGCAGAAGACGAGCGCCCGGCCGACCTGCCGCGACGACCCGGTGCTCTCCTCCGCGAACGTCGCGATCGCGTCGAAGCCCAGGAAGGCGAGGGCGGCCACGGACACCGCACCGAGGACGCCGGCGAGCGTGAACCCGTCGAGTCCGGTGAGGGGGGACAGCCACGGCCGGGCCGGCCCGTCGTGCACGAGCACGACGACCGCGCCCACGCAGAACGCGGCCAGCACCACGAGCTCCACCACCAGGGACACGAGCCCCACGGTGGCGGCGAGCCTCACGCCCCCGAGGTTCAGCCCCGTGATGACGACGACCGCCGCGGCCGTGAACACCCAGACGGGCACGGCCGGCACGAGGGCATGGGTGGCGATCCCGCTGAACAGCGCGGCGAGGCTCGGGATGAAGAGGTAGTCCAGCCCGATCATCCAGCCGGCCAGAAACCCGGGACGACGTCCCAGCCCAGCGGTCGCGTACGCCGAGACCGACCCCGCCTTCGGGACCGCGGCGGACATCCGCGCGTAGGACCACGCGGTGAACGCCATCGCCAGCGTCGCGACGAGGAACACGAGCGCGACCGCGCCGTGGCTGCGCGCGTCCAGGACGCCGAACGTGCCCATGGGTGCGGTGACGCCGATGAACAGGAGCCCGTAGATGACGAGGTGCCGCAGGGACAGGCTCCGGTGGAGCGTCCCCTCGGGGGCGTCGGACGGGGTCGGATCGCTCGCGGTGCGGGGGTCGGCGGACGCGGTACTCAGCTCCTCGGTCGTTCGTGGGGTGGGTGGCGGGGGCCGAGACGCTCAACGTCCGTGGACCGTTCGTGATTCCCTGGCGCCGTCCGCCGGGGTTGGACGACCCGACGCGCTGGGTAGCGTCGAGAACGGCGCGGACGCGGCGATCACTCATCGCAGGAGGGTCAGCATGGGCACCGAGGACGAGACCAAGGGCGGCGTCGGCGCCCTCGTCGACAAGGGAGCCGAGCAGGCGAAGAAGTACAACCACTGACCGCCACCGACATCTGGCCGTGCCGACCCCCATGAGGGCGATCGGAACGGCCAGACGCCCGTTCATGTGTCCTTTTTGCTAGGGTCCGAGCGTGTCCCAGGAGGAGAACGGGTGACCCAACCCCGGCAGGGTGGCCCTGGGCCAGGCGCGCGAGGCGTGGACGCGCCCTATGACGCGGCATCGGCTGTCGACGACCTGGACCACGCGATCATCCACGCCCTCCGGATCGACGGCCGCGCGCCCTTCAGTCGGATCGCCGACGTGTTGGGCGTCTCGACGCAGACCGTCGCTCGGCGCTACCGGCGGATGAGCAGCGCGTTCGTGCTTCGCGTCGTCGGGGTCGTGAACCCGCGGCGGCCTTCGGGCGAGAAGTGGGTCCTCCGGCTCACGGCGAGCCCGAACACCGCCGAACGCGTGGCCCAGAGCCTGGCGCGGCGCACCGACACGTCATGGGTCCGTCGCATGTCGGGCGGCAGCGAGATCTGCTGCATCATGGCCACGAGCGCGGCATCGCACCACTCCCTGCTCCTCCAGGAGATTCCCCGGGCACCCAGCATCAGCGCGGTGTCGGCGCACCGTCTGCTCCACACCTACCTCGGCGGCCCGACGGCCTGGCAGGGGCACACCACAGCGCTGACGGTGGCGCAGCAGGATCAGTTTCGAGAGGGCGTCACCACCCCGAACGACGAGCCCGACGTCGAGGTCGGCGCGTGCGCGACGCCAGCGGACTGGGAGCTGTTGACCGCGTTGCAGCGCAACGGCCGGACAAGCTTCACGGACCTCGCTGCGGAGACGGGCTTGTCGACGTCGACCGTGACCCGGAGGCTCGCCGCGCTCCAGGCGGGGGGCATGCTCAGCTTCGACGTCGAGGTGGAGGCGGGGGTGTACGGCATCACGACGCAGGCGCTGCTGTGGATGTCGGTCGCCCCGGCCCACCTGGACGAGACGGCGCGCTCCCTGATCGAGGGCAAGGAGCTCGCCTTCCTGGCATCCACCACCGGCTCGACGAACCTCGTGGCGCTCGTGCTGTGCAGGACGCCGGCGGAGCTTCACGACTATCTTGCCCACGGGCTCGGCGCGCTCGACTCCATCCGGACGCTCGAGACGAGCCCCGTCCAGCGGACGCTGAAGATGTCCAGCCCCTACCTGCGCAGCGGCCCTCCGCGGTAGGAAGTCGTCAGGCGACAGGTACTGCGCTGCCCGCGACCAGCTTCGAGAACTCCTGGGCGTCGAGCACGAGGTCCTCGTCCGTCGGGTCGAACATCATGCCGTAGACCGGGTGGACACCCTGGTAGTCGAACTGGCAGAACTGGAGCGTCTGGCTGACCGGGGCGAGGTACTCCTCGAGGGCCCGCCGGGCGAGACCCTCGGCGGAGTACGTGTCCAGCGTGCTCCCGGCGGACACGGCCAGCCAGGCCGTCTTGCCGCGCAGCGCCGACGGCGAACCGTCGAAGGTGAACGCGAAGCCGTAGGTCAGCACCGCGTCGAACCACGCCTTGAGCAGCGGGGTCACGTTGTACCAGTACAGAGGGAACTGGAGGATCACGGTGTCGTGATCGCGCAGCAGCTGCTGCTCGCGCTCCACGTCGATCCTGAAGTCGGGATAGACCTGGTAGAGGTCGTGGACGGTGACGTTGCCGACGCCCTCGATCTCGGCGAGTCGGGAGGCATTGGCGCGCGAGCTCCCGAGGTTCGGGTGCGCGACGACGACGAGGGTGCGATGCGTGGCCATGGCGAGTGTCCATTTCTTGGGTCGAGCGTGATCTCAGGCGCGTCGGTTCCGACGGCGTGTGGAGCTGGTCCGCCGTGGACTCTGACGGGCAACGGGTCGTTGTCTCGTCGGAGTGCCGGCTCGTTCGTCAGTCAAAGCGCTCGCCGCCGTGACCGGCACCTTTGACGCGACATTGACCGACACCTTCCACGGACCCCTGCCCTGCTGGCGGATCGTCACATGACGACGTCCGAGTCGCGCAAGCGGTCGCTGGCCGGTCGCGGACGGGTGGCACACGGTCGTCGAAGCGTCGTTCCGGTGCCCGGACCCGGTCGACCTGCGCCGCGGGGAGGGCCTGGGCCCGTCCTCTTCCCGTGACCCCGATGGTGGCGTGACCTGGAAGTGTGCGGGACCGGGCGCGACGGCGGGTTAGTCTGCGGGCGGCTCGACCGGCTCCGCTGCACGGCCTTGCTCGACCGGTGCGCCGACGCCCGGTCGTGACCGCGACGAAGGCAAGGCCCGTGACCAGCTCGACGACACCCACCGCCCCCCGCAAGCTCACCCGCGCCCGCAAGCTCCTCCTGGCGGCGGCGATCGTCCTCGTCGTCGTGATCGGGGGAGCGGTCGCGGCCTACTGGTACGAGCGGCCCATGCTCCTGACGGGCACCGGGTATGCCGCGCACAACGCGTGCGCGCTGCACGAGATCGCCGGGCGGGACGATGCGTCGGACGACCTGCCGCCGAACCCGCTCGTCCCCGTGCTGCGCAGCGAGATCACCGACGACGGGACGGCCGCGAAGGCCAGCATCCTCGGTGTCCTCGCGCCGCAGAAGGCGTGGGCCAACCCGGGCTACGGGTGCACCGTCGCGGACAAGCCCCCGACGGGCCTGCCGTCGCCGACCACGGTGTCGGCCGCGAACAACCCCTACACGTCCCTCCCGCTCACGACGAGCACGGACGACGCGGTCACCGCGGCGCTCGCGGACGGCTTCGGCGACGACCTGGCCGCGGACGACCGGGCGGATCTCGGGACCCGCGGTGTCGTCGTCCTCCAGGACGGCAAGCTCGTCGCCGAGCGGTACGCCGACGGGTTCTCGGCGACGACCCCGCAGCTCGGATGGTCGATGACGAAGAGCGTGACGAACCTGCTGGTGGGCCGCCTCGTCGAGCAGGGCAAGGTCGGCCTGGACGACGACCACCTGCGCCCGGAGTGGACGGACGACCGCGCGGACATCACGATCCGCGAGCTGATGCAGATGACGAGCGGCCTGTCGTGGGACGAGACGTACGATCTCGGCACGCCGATCACCCAGATGCTCTACGGCGAGCCGGACATGGCCGGCTACGTCGCGTCGCAGAAGCTCGCGCACACCCCGGGCAGCTACCTGCAGTACTCGAGCGGCAGCACGACGCTGCTCTGCTCGGTCGTCACGCAGGACGACGGGGGAGCGGACGCCCCGCGGCGCGAGGTGTTCGCCCCGCTCGGCCTGTCGAGCGCGACCCTCGAGGTCGACGGGGTCGGCACGCCCGTCTGCGGCTCGTACATGTGGGCGACGCCGCGGGACTGGGCGACGGTCGGCGAGCTCGCCCTCCAGGACGGCGTCTGGGACGGCACGAAGCTGCTCCCGACGGGGTGGATGGCGCAGTCCACGCAGGCCGTCGACACCACGGTCGAGGAGGGGTCCGACGGGTACGCGTCCGGGTGGTGGTCCAACACCCGCGCGGACGGGTCCGTCATCGACGACCGCCTGCCCGCCGACACCTACTACGCGGACGGCCACGACGGGCAGTACGTGATCGTGGTCCCGTCGCAGAAGCTGGTGGTGGCCCGGCTCGGCTTCACGCCGACCCGGGACGACGACCGCGTCATGACGATGACGTCGGAGCTCGTCGATGCCCTGGGCTGACGCCCTGGGCTGACCTCCGTCAGAACGGCGCGCGCTCGTACTGCGGCTGCCACCTCAGGTCGTCGACGGCACCGAGCTCGTGCGCCGCACGCAGCGGCCACATCGGGTCGCGCAGCGCCTCGCGGCCGAGCATGACAGCGTCGGCGGCACCGTCGCGGAGCGTCTGCTCGGCCTGGACGGGCGACGTGATGAGCCCGACGGCGCTCACCGGGAGCCCGGAGCCGTCGCGCACCGCGCGCGCCGCCGGCACCTGGTAGCCGGGCCCGACGGGGATGTCCGCGGGCCCGTTGCCGCCGCTCGAGACGTCCACGAGGTCGACGCCGTGCGCGGCGAGCTCCTTCGCGACCTGGGTGACCTCGTCGACGGTCAGGCCGTCCTCGCGCCAGTCGGTCGCCGACACTCGGACGAGCACCGGCTTGTCCTCGGGCCAGGCGCGGCGGACCGCGTCGACCACCTCGACGAGCAGGCGCGACCGGTTCTCGAGGGCGCCGCCGTACTCGTCGTCCCGGCGGTTCGACAGCGGCGACAGGAACTGGTGCAGCAGGTACCCGTGGGCGGCGTGGACCTCGACGACGTCGAACCCGGCGTCGTGCGCGCGTCGTGCGGCGTCCGCGAACTGCCCGGGCACCTTCGCGATCTCGTCGAGGGTCATCGCGGACGGTGCCGCGTACCCCGGGAACGCGTCGGCGGACGGTCCCTGGGTGGCCCACCCGCCGTCCGCGGGCGCGACGGTGCCGCGCTGCTCGGCCCACGGGCGGTAGGTGGACGCCTTGCGACCGGCGTGCGCGAGCTGGACGCCGATGCGCGCCCCGCGTGCCTGCACGAACGCGACGATCCGCGCCCAGGCGTCCTGCTGCTCGTCGTTCCACAGGCCGGTGTCCTGCGGGGAGATCCGGCCCTCGGGCACGACGGCGGTGGCCTCCGTGAGGACGAGTCCGAACCCGCCGCTCGCGCGTGCGCCGAGGTGCACGAGGTGCCAGTCGTCCGGGACTCCGTCGACGGCGGAGTACTGGCACATGGGGGCGAGCCAGACACGGTTGGGGATCGTGAGGCCGCGCAGCGTCAGCGGCTCGAGCAGAAGGGTCACGTCGGGTGGCAACGGCGTGGGCGCCGGACGCATTCCGTGGCGGGGGCTACCGGGCGTCGAGCCAGGCCAGCACCCCGTGCGCCGCGACCACGCCCGTGCTGAACGACGCCTGCAGCAGGTAGCCGCCGGTCGGCGCCTCCCAGTCGAGCATCTCGCCGGCGACGAACGTGCCCGGGATCCGGCGCAGCATGAGGGTGGCGTCGACCTCCGACCAGGCGACGCCGCCGGCGGTGGAGATGGCGCGTGCGATGGGCATGGTGCCGCTGACCGGGACGGGCACCGCGCTGACGAGCTCGGCCATGGCCCCGGGCTCGGTCGGGAGAGGGCCCGCCTCGCGCAGCAGTGCGATCGACACCGGGTCGATGCCGACCGAGCGGCGCAGCCAGCTGGACGCGGAGTCCTTCGGGCGTCGACGTCGCAACCGGTCGGTGAGCTGGTCGACGGTCAGGTCGGGCCGCAGGTCGACGTCAAGGATGCAGCCCCCGGCGGTGAGGGCGTCGTGGACCGCCGACCCGAGCGCGTACACCGGTCCGCCCTCGATCCCGGCCGTCGTGATCATCGCGTCGCCCCGGACGGGAGCGCCGCGGACAGCGTCGCCGCGCCCTGCTCCACCTTCGCTGCCCGGGGTCGGTCGGACCCGGAGCGACACGTTCTTCAGGGGCGTCCCGGCGAACCGGTCGGCGAAGACCTCGCTCCATGGCACACGGAGGCCGACGTTCGTCGGACGCAGCGACGTGACGGCCACGCCGCGGGCGGTGAATGGCGAGACCCACCCGCCGTCGGCACCGAGCTGCGGCCACGAGGCGCCGCCGAGGGCGAACACCACGGCGTCCGAGGCGACCGTGCTCGTCACCCCGGCGTCGTCGACGACGAGCAGCGCGCCGTCGTCCGACCAACCGGTCCACCGGTGCCGCCGCTCGATCCGCACCCCGAGGTCGCTCAGCCGGGCCAGCCACGCCCGGACCAGCGGGTTCGCCCGGAACGACTGCGGGAACACGCGTCCGCTGGTCCCGACGAACGTCGGCTCGCCCAGCCCGTCGCACCACGCGCGCAGGTCGTCGGGCCCGAACACGTCGAGCATCGGTGCGAGGACCTCGGCCGAGGCGCCGTAGCGGCGCAGGAAGGGAGTCCGGTCCTCGGAGTGCGTGATGTTCAGGCCGCCGTGCCCCGCCAGGAGGAACCGGCGGGGGACAGACGGCATGCGGTCGTAGACCGTGACGGTGATGCCCGCGCGGGCGAGCACCTCGGCGGCGATCAGGCCCGCGGGCCCGCCGCCCACGACGGTCGCGGTGCTGGTCGGCCTGCTCATCGGACCCGGTCCCGGCGCGTATCGAGCCATGGCAGCATCCGACGAACCCTACCGGCGCGGCTCGCGGCTCCCCGTGGCGACGTCACCCGGGAGCCCCAGGGGACCCGGGCGACCCGGGCGGTTCAGGCGAGCCAGAAGTTCCGGGGGTGCCGGTGAGGTGGGCGACCGCCTCGTCCATGCTCTCGAACACGAGCTCGTCGCTCAGCCCCAGGTCGGCGGCGCCGCCGTGCGAGAACACCGCGCGCGCGACGACGACCCGCACCCCCCGTCGTGCGAGCTCGGCGATCGCGGTCCGGGCGGCGGCCGCGCCGGTGAAGTCGATGCTGGTGATGGCTTCCGCGTCGATGACGACGCCGTGCACGCCCGGCCGGTCGCCGGCGGCGAGGAGGGTGTGCCGGAACGCTGCGGCGTTGGCGAAGTAGACGGGCGCGGACAGCGCGAGGACGACGACACCGTCGACCTGGTGGACGTCGTCCCGGTCGGGGGAGGCGGGCACCCAGATCGGGGTGTCGCCGAGGCGACCCATGACGAGCGTGCGGGCGCGCACGCTGTTCCAGCTCTGCTCGAACACCGCGAGCACCACGGCGACGAGGACGCCGACCGCCACCCCGACGAACGCGACGACGACGAGCGTGAACAGCGCCAGCCCGAGCTCTCGGCGGCTGAACCGTCCGATGGCGCGCAGGTCCTGGATGCGGACGATGCGCGTCCCGACGTACGCGAGGACGGCCGCGAGCGTCGCGGACGGCAGGTCGGTGAGAAGCCCGGTGGCGAACAGCAGGATGAGGACGACCACGCCGACGCTGACGAGGGACACGAGCTGGGTGCGTCCGCCGGACTCGGCGACGAGCGCGGTGCGCGGCGGGCTCGTGTTCACCGGGAACGCGCCGACTGCCGACGACGCGAGCGATCCCGCACCGACTGCCATGAAGTCACGGTTCAGGTCGACCTCGTACCCGCCGAGCGCGGCGAACGACCGCGACGCGGCCGCCGTCTGGATGACGCAGACGAAGGCGACCGTGACCGCGGACGTCAGCACGTCGCGCGCCGCGGAGAACGACAGGGGCGGCAGGTCGAGCGCCGGGAGGCCCGCCGGGACCTTGCCGAGGACGTCCACGTCGAGCCCGAGGACCGCGACCGCAGCGATGGACAGGACGAGGGCGACGAACACCCCGGGGAAGCGGGGGCCGAAGCGCGAGCACGCGACGATCACGACGATCGACGCGGCCGCGACGGCCGCGGCGGTCCAGCTCGCGTCACCGAGGTGGCGGCCGACGTCGACGAGCTGCTCGACGGGTCCGCCGGACGCCTTCGGCAGGTCCAGCATCCCCGGGACCTGTCCGACGACGATGGTGATTCCGATGCCGGCGAGGAACCCCGTCATCACGGGCGTGGACAGGAAGTCCGCGACCCAGCTCACGCGGGCCAGGCCGACGAGCACGAGCAGCACGCCCACGACGAACGACAGGACCACGACGAGCCCGCGGTACTCGTCCGAGCCGAACGTCGCGATCGCGCCGATCTGCGCGGCGAACGTCCCCGTGATGACGGAGTCCGCGCCCACGGAGAGCTGACGGCTCGACCCGAACAGCGCGATCGCCAGGCCGC
Organism: Luteimicrobium subarcticum; assembly: GCF_002798015.1. Taxonomy (GTDB): domain Bacteria; phylum Actinomycetota; class Actinomycetes; order Actinomycetales; family Cellulomonadaceae; genus Luteimicrobium; species Luteimicrobium subarcticum. Next base: position 247,990 of record NZ_PGTZ01000009.1, read on the forward strand.
CCATGAGGATGACGTACAGCCCGAACTGGACGGGGAAGCCGGCGAGGGTCGCCGTCGCCATCTGCTCCGGGACGGCGATCGCCGTGAGGGTCAGCGCCGCGAACAGGTCCGGTCGCAGCCAGTCACGCCGGTAGCCCTGCAGGGTGCGCAGGAGCGGCCAGCGCCTCGCCGTCGCGCGCCCGGCCGAGCGCCCCGCCGGGTCGGCGTCGTCCTGCACGATCGCTGCCCCTCGTCGGCCGACGGCGCCGGTCGGTCGCCCCTCCCATCGTGCCGGTCCGGCCGCGGGTCGGCGCGGCCGGTCGCGCGGAGGGTCGTGTGGCGGGTCAGGCGGGAGTCGGCTGCGTGAGGTTCACGGGGTTGCCGTCCGGGTCGAGGACGTGGGCGACCCGCTGACCCCACGGCATGTCCTGGCCGCCGCGGCTCACGGTGCCGCCCAGCGCCTCGACGCGGGCGACGGTCCCGTCGACGTCGTCGACCTCGATGCTGAGGACGACCCGCGGTGCCGTGCCGACGTCCAGGTCGGGTCGGTGGACCAGCCCGAGGTCGGTGTCGCCGAGTCGCAGGCCGAGGTAGAAGGCGCGGCCGCGCGCCGGTCGCCGGAACGTCGGCACGGCGCCGACGAGCTGCGTGTAGAAGTCGAGCAGGACGGCGGGGTCGGGGCTCAGGACGACGGGCTGGACGGTGGACATGCGCGCTCCTCGTGGTCGGTGGTGCTGCACGGCAGACCGGGCGGCGACGCGCGTCTCATCGGCGGCGACGCGCGTCTCATCGGCGGCGACCCGACACGGTAATCGCCTCGCGCACCAGGGCGCGCCCGGTGAGGATGTCGCCATGCCGAGCTCGATCCAGCTGATCCGTGCCTCCACGCTCTCCGACGTCGCCCAGTACGCGTACGCGGCCACCGCCCCGAAGGAGGCTCGGCTCATCTTCCTGGCGGGTGCCTGCCCGCTCCTGGACGACGGGTCGACGGCCGCCGTGGGCGACTACGTGGGACAGGCGCTGCGATGCGTCGAGACGATGCGAGGCGCGCTCGCGGCGGCCGGGGTCACGATCGGCGACGTGATCAGCACGCGGGTGCTCGTCGCCTCGTCCGAGCGGTCGGACCTCGCCACCGTCTGGGACGTCGTGCGCGACGCCTTCGGCGAGCACGACGTCCCGAGCACCCTGTTCGGCGTCACCGTGCTCGGGTACCCGGACCAGCTCGTCGAGATCGAGGCCGTCGCGGCCGTCGTCGACTGACAGAGGGTCATGAGCTCGCGTCCGGCCGCGCGATGACGACGTGGGTCACGCCGCTCTCGGCGACCTCGGTGGTCACGGTGTGGCTGGTCAGGAGACCGCGGACGTCGTCCCACAGCGGGTCGCCGGAGCCGAGCACGACGGGCGCGACCAGCAGGTGCAGCTCGTCGACCAGTCCGGCGCGCAGGAAGGCGCGGGCGGTGCGGCCGCCGCCGCCGACACGGACGTCGCGCCCGGCGGCCGCTGCGGTGGCCTCGGCCAGCACGTCGTCGATCGCGCCGCTGCGGAAGTGGAACGTCGTCCCGCCCTCCATCGGGATCGGCGCGCGCGGCGCCGTGTGCGTGAGCACGTAGACGGGGGTGCCGAACGGCGGACGATCGCCCCACCAGCCCTTCCAGTCGGGGTCGTCGGGAAAGGTGTGCAGGCCGAACATCGACGCGCCCATGATCTCGGCCCCCACGCCCTCGAAGAAGGCTGCGGCGTACCGGTCGTCGACGCCGGTGGTGCCGGTGCCGGAGGTGTCGCCGAAGACTCGCTCGTGGAACGTGCGCGTGGCCGTGTACGCGGCGGTGAGGCGCCCCCACCCGTCGCCCATCGGGTCCTTCTCGGTGGGGTTCGCGGGGGTGAGGCCGTCCAGCGAGACGAACAGGTCCATGCGCACGCGGGTCATGACGGGGCTCCTTCGGCGGGTGTCGAGCAGGACGTTAGTCCGCGGAGCCGACAACCGCCCGGCGCGCCGAACCCGGCGCTCCGGCGTAGCGTCCCGACCACCGGCGACGTCCGTCCGGCAGGAACGACGAGAGGCCTCACGTGACCCGACCGACGATCGTCCTCGTGCACGGCGCCTGGGCAGACGGATCGAGCTGGAACCCCGTCTCCACGGAGCTGCAGAACCAGGGCTTCACCGTGCTCACCCCGCCGAACCTGCTGCGCGGCGTCGCCACGGACGCCGCCTACGTCTCGTCCTTCGTCCAGCAGCGCACCAGCGGCCCGGTCGTCCTCGTCGGGCACTCCTACGGCGGGTTCGTGATCTCGAACGTGCCCACGAGCAGCGGCGACATCCGGGCGCTCGTGTACGTCGACGCGTTCGTCCCCGACGAGGGCGAGTTCGTCTTCCAGCTCCTCGGTGGGTCCGGGTCCGCCCTCGACGTGCCCGACCCCACCACGGTCCTCGACCTGGTCGGCTACCCCGGGTCGCCCGAAGGCGACGTGGAGGCGTTCCTCAAGCCGTCCACGGTGCACGAGTCCTTCGCCCAGGACCTCCCCGAGGCGGACCGCTGGCTGATCGCCGCGAGCCAGCGACCGATCACCCTCTCGGCGAACACCGCGCCGTCGGGTGCCCCGGCGTGGAAGGACGTCCCGAGCTGGGCGGTCGTCGGGACGGAGGACCGGGTCATCCCGCCGGCGACGCAGCGGCACATGGCTGAGCGTGCAGGCGCGACGATCACGGAGGTCGCCGGCTCGCACGTCTCGATGGTGTCGCACCCGGACGTCACGCTCGACGCGATCCTCGCCGCCGCGGGGTCGTCCGCCGACTGATCCCCGGCCCGGGCGTCAGCGCGCGCGCTCGACCCGTCGCTCGTCCCAGACCGGCTCGCTGGTCTCCCGCACGACGCCGTCCGACCCGAACACGAGGAACCGGTCGAAGCTCTTCGCGAACCAGCGGTCGTGCGTCACGGCGAGGACGGTCCCGTCGAACGCCTCGAGCCCCTGCTGCAGCGCCTCGGCGGACTCCAGGTCGAGGTTGTCGGTCGGCTCGTCGAGCAGCAGCGCGGTGCACCCGCTGAGCTGGAGGAGCAGGATCTGGAACCGCGCCTGCTGGCCCCCGGACAACTTGTCGAACGGCCGGTCCGCGGCAGAGATCAGCTCGTAGCTCGAGAGGACCGGCATCGCGCGCCGCTTCTCGTGCGCGTGGTCCTCCCAGAGGATCTCGAGCAGGGTGCGTCCGACGAGCTCCGGGTGCGCGTGCGTCTGCGCGAACGACCCCGCGACGACGCGTGCGCCGAGCTTCCACGTCCCGGTGTGGGCGACGTCGGCGCCGCCCAGCAGCCGCAGGAAGTGCGACTTGCCCGACCCGTTCGAGCCGAGCACGGCGACCCGCTCGCCGTAGAACACCTCGAGGTCGAACGGCTTCATGAGGCCGGTCAGCTCGAGCGACTCGCAGGTGACGGCCCGGACGCCCGTGCGCCCGCCCCGGAGGCGCATGGTGATGTCCTGGTCGCGCGGCGGCTCGGGCGGGGGACCGGCCTCCTCGAACTTGGCGAGGCGGGTCTGGGCGGCACGGTAGCGGGACGCCATCTCGTGGCTGCTCGCCGCCGCGTCGCGGAGGGTGCGCACGAGCTTGACGAGCTGCGCGTGCTTCTCGTCCCAGCGTCGACGCAGCTCGTCGAACCGTGCGAAGCGCTCCTTGCGCGCCTCGTGGAAGGTCGCGAACGAGCCACCGTGGACCCACGCCTCGGTGCCCGAGGGGCTCGGTTCGAGAGCGACGATCCGGTCGGCGGCCTGGACGAGGAGCTCCCGGTCGTGGCTGATGAACAGGACGGTCTTGCGGGTGGTGCGGATCGCGTCCTCGAGCCAGCGCTTGCCCGGCACGTCGAGGTAGTTGTCGGGCTCGTCGAGCAGGAGCACCTCTTCGGGGCCGCGGAGCAGCGCCTCCAGCACGAGCCGCTTCTGCTCGCCGCCCGACAGCGTGCGCACCTCGCGCCACTGCGCCTGGTCGTACGGGACGCCGAGCGCGGCCATCGTGCACTCGTCCCACATGGTCTCGGCCTCGTAGCCCCGGGCGTCCGCCCAGTCGGACAGCGCCTGCGCGTACGCCATCTGGGCGGGCTCGTCGTCGACGGTGAGCATCGCGTGCTCGGCGGCGTCGACCGCGCGGGCCGCGTCGCGGATCCGGTCGGGGGAGACGGAGACCAGCAGGTCGCGGACCGTCGTCTCGTCACGGACCGACCCGACGAACTGCGGCATGACCCCCAGGCCGCCGCTCCGGGAGATGGTGCCCGCGTCGGGCGTGAGCTCTCCCGACAGCATGCGCAGCAGCGTCGTCTTGCCGGCCCCGTTCGGGCCGACGAGCGCGGTGGCGGTGCCCTCGCCCACACGGAAGGAGACGTCGTCGAGCAGGACGCGTCCGTCCGGCAGCACGTAGTCCACGTGCGCGACCTCGAGGTGTCCCACGGTGATTCCCTTTCGACGACGGCGAGGGATCAGGGTTTCACGTGAAACGCCGTCGAGGCGCCAGCATGGGCCGCCGCGCGGCCGGAGCCCGGCGGTGCCACCGTGGAGGGATGGCGCACCCCGACGGTCCGGCGGGTGTCTTCGACCGGGTCGCAGACACGTACGACGCCGTGGGCGTGCCCTGGTTCGGGCCGATCGCGGCCGGCCTGGTGGACGAGCTGGCCGTCCGCCCGGGGGAGCGCGTGCTCGACATCGGGTGCGGTCGCGGAGCCGCGCTGCGACCGCTCGCCCTCGCCACGGGCGCCGCCGGACGAGCGGTGGGCATCGACCTCGCGCCGCGCATGGTCGAGCTCGCCGCCCGCGACCTCGCGGACCTCCCGCAGGTCGACGTCCGCGTCGGCGACGCCCGCGCGCCCGACGTCCCGTACGCGTCGTTCGACGTCGTCTGCGCGTCGCTCGTCCTCTTCTTCATGCCCGACCCGGCGGACGCGCTCGCCCGGTGGGCCGCGCTGCTCGCCCCCGGTGGGCGGCTGGGCGTCTCGACCTTCGGCCCGCAGGACGAACGCTGGCGGCGCGTCGACGACCTGTTCCTGCCCTACCTGCCCCCGGCGATGCTCGATGCCCGGACGAGCGGGCGAGGCGGTCCGTTCGCGTCGGACGAGGGGGTCGAGCACCTCTTCGCCGGTGCCGGCCTCGACGACGTCCGCACGGTCGGGCGGACCGTCGAGGCGGTGTTCCGGGACGCCGACCACCTCGTCGAGTTCTCGTGGTCGCACGGGCAGCGCGCCATGTGGGAGGCGGTCCCACCGGGCGAGCGCGACGACCTGCGCGCACGGATCGTCGACCTTGCGGCGTCGATCACGACCGCGTCGGGACGCCTCGCCCTGGGGCAGCAGGTCCGGTACACGCTGGGCGCCAGCCCTCGCTGACCGCCCGGACCGGGCCGGTCGACGTCACCGGCGGACGTCGAACACCTGCTTCTGGATCCCGTTCGCGTACACCTCGTGCTCGACGAGAGTCAGCCGCTGGGCGTCGCGGTCGGTGTCGCTGAACAGCCGCGTGCCCGCGCCGAGCAGCAGCGGGAAGACCAGCAGGTGGTACCGGTCGATCAGCCCGGCGTCCGAGAGCCCGTGGTTCAGGGTGGCGCTGCCGTGCACGATCACCGGGCCGCCGTCCGACTCCTTGAGCGTGGCGACGTCGTCGAGGGACCGCAGGATCGTCGTCTCGCCCCACTCGGCGACGAGGTCGTCGTCCGTCAGGGTGGTCGAGACGACGTACTTCGGCATGGCCTTGTACCCCGCGAACTCTGGCATGGCGGGCCACACCGGGCTGAACGCCTCGTAGCTCCGGCGGCCCAGGAGCAGCGCGGCGGACTCCGCCTGCTCGCGACCCTTGAGCTCGTACGCGTCCGGGAGGAAGTCGACCCCCGTGACGGTCCAGCCGGCGTTGCGGTATCCGGGCTCGCCCCCGGGCGCCTCCATGACGCCGTCGAGCGAGACGAACGCGGTGCTGATCACGGTGCGCACGCGGACCTCCTGACGTCGTGACGTCCGGACGGGACGCTCGTTCACATCGTGCCGGTGCACGTGCTCCCGCGCATCTCTCGTCCGGCGCCGGAGAGCGCCGCACCCTCGTACCTGCCACGATCGGCGGATGCGCACGTCCCCGCCGCCGCCCCCGACGCCGCCGCAACCGTCGGGCTGGACCGAGGACCACCTCGTCCTCGGCGGGCGCCGCGTCTTCTACCGCCGCAGCCCGGACGTCGCCGGCGCCACCCCGGTCGTCCACGTGCACGGGTTCGGCATCTCGGGCCGGTACCTCATGCCGACGGCGCGCCTGCTCGCGGAGCGCACCAGCAACGTCGTCCCCGACCTGCCGGGCTACGGCCGCAGCGACGACCCCGAGCACACGCTCGGCATCCCGGCGCTCGCGGACGCCCTGCTGCGCTTCCTCGACGGGCTGGGTCTCGAGCGGGTCGTCCTGCTCGGCAACTCGATGGGCTGCCCGATCAGCCTCGAGGTGGCGCACCGGGCGTCGGACCGGGTCGAGGGCGTCGTCCTCGTGTCGCCGGCGGGTGGGGCGAACAACCAGCCGCTGGCGAAGGCGCTGCAGCAGATGGTCGTCGACGCCGTGCGCGAGAGACCGGCGCTGGCGCGCGTGGCCGTGCCGGACTACGTGCGCTTCGGGCTGTTCAACAGCCTCAACCTGCTCAGCGAGCTGACACGGTTCCCGTCGCTCGAACGCCTCGTGACGGTTCCCGTGCCGGCGCTCGCGGTCGTCGGGTCGCGGGACCCGCTCATGCCGCGCCCGCCGCGCGTCCGCGAGATCAGCCGGCTCGCGCCGTCGCACGCCACGGTCGTCCTCATCGAGGGGGCGGCGCACGCCGTGAACTTCAGCCACCCGGGCGAGCTCGCTCACGTCGTCGGGTCGTGGCTCGACGGCGTCCCGATCACCGACGACCCCGACCAGCCCGGCCTCACCCGCGTGCTGCAGCTGCCGAGCTGACGCCTGGCCTGAGCGTCCCCTCCACGCCGCCCGGGCCGTCCGTCGCCGTCCGCCCGTGCCCGGTCAGCCGGCGAGCCGGGCCAGCAGGAGCGTGCGCAGGCGCGGGTCGGTCAGGGGCCGGAAGTGCCCGGGCGTCGCGAGCACGACGTCCTCGGCGCCCTCCAGGAAGCTGCCCGACGGGATCAGCGGGTCCCAGGACGGGTGCGCGGACGTGATGCGTCCGTTGACGTCGACCTCGGCGGCGAGCGCGAGGATCGTCGCGTCGGCCGGGTGGAACGCGCGCACCGACCGCAACGGAACCCACCGCGCGATCGCCGAGCCGGAGAACGGCGAGCTCACGGCGACCATCGACGCGATCCGTCCGTCGGGGTCGTGCTGCAGCATGGCGAGCTTGCCGATGAGCCCGCCCTTGCTGTGCGCGACGAGGACGACGTCGCGCAGGTCGCGCTCCACGAGCGAGTCGCCGAGGGTGCGCGCGGCCCGCTCGATCGGCCGGTGGTTGTAGCCGAGCTCCGGCAGGGTGTGCACCGACACGCCGTGCGCGTGCAGCAGCTCGGCGAGCGGCCGCAGGAACTGCCACGGCTCCCACACGCCCGGCACCAGGACGACGGTCCGTCCCGTCGGACGCGCCGGGTGCTCGTAGGCGTGCGAGCCGCCCGGCCACGACATCTGGCGGCGCAGCCCGAACGCGTAGTCCGGGATGCGCCACCACAGGTGCTGGGCGGACACGTCAGCCCCTCCCGACGACCCGGAGCAGGCGCGCGTGCTCGTACGCCATCCCCAGGTTCGCCTGCCGCGGGTCGTCGGAACGGCCACGGTGCAGGACGTCGTCGAGGTACCGACGGTCGGCGTCGAGCCGCGCGAGCGCATCGGTGCCGGGTGTCCCGTGCCCCGGCACCACGACGTCGGCCGCTGCCGCGTACGGAGCGAGGCGGTCCAGGGCCGCGCGGTACGCGGAGAGGTCGTCGGGGTCGAACGGTAGGGGCAGCTCGACGTCGCTGAGCATGTCGCCCGCGAGCAGGACGCGCTGGTCGGGCAGCCAGACCGCGGTGTGCCCGGGTGCGTGCCCGTCGTGCACGACGAGCTCCGGCGCGAAGCCGGGCGGGACGCTCTCGGCCGGCAGCGCGGGCGGGTCGTCGGGCACTGCCCGGACCCGGCCCACGAGGTCGGCCAGGTGCGCCGGGAGGTCGTCGAGCGCGCGCAGCTCCGCGACCATCGCCTCGCGCCCGTCCTGCGCGAGCCGGGCCGTCGCGACGGACGCCCAGCGCGGTGCGTCGCCGAACCCGGGGTGCCACAGCAGGTGGTCGTGGTGCGCGTGCGTCGCGAGCCCGCCGACGACGCACAGCCCGCGCCCCCGGACGGCCGCGACGAGCCCGTCCAGCTCGTCCGGGTGCCACGCCGGGTCCACGAGCAGCACGTCCGACCCGCCGGCGAGCAGGGTCGACGTCGTCGTCATGGTGCGGCTCGTGGCGACGAGCACGCCCGGCGCGACCTCGACGAGCGAGCGGCACGCGGCGGGTGGGTGGCCGGAGGTCGGTGGACGAGTGGTCACACCTCAGTCTCCCGCGGGCTCGCCCATCGCGAGCGTGAGGTGCCCGCCGAGGAGGCCGCCGACCGACGCCGCCGTCGCGCCGACGAGCCCGGTGAGCACCCCGAGCCCGTGCCGGCCGCGACCCCGCGCGAGCCAGGACAGGGCGTAGCAGGAGACCGCGACCTCGTTCGCGACGGCGTGCACCGCGCCGACCCGGCGTGCGGCCGTGCCGGTCCGCCGCCAGTCCGCGAACCCGGCGAGCGCGGTGGGGGCGGCGCTCAGCAGCCCGAGGCCGACGAGCAACCGGGCCGCGTGCCGCGAGCGCTCCCCGCCGACCAGGTCGAGCACGGTGGCCGACGTCCAGAAGCCGATGGGCAGGTCCGTCAGCGACGGGTGCAGGGCGTGCCCCAGGGGCTTGCCGCGCAGCAGGTCGTCGACGGCGCCGTGCGGGATCGTCGCGGCGACGCGGTCGAAGAGCCGCGTCAGCGCGTCCAGCTGCTCGCTGTCCTCGAGCCGTGCGACGGCGTCGTCGAGCGTGGTCATCGGGACCTCCCGGGGTGCGTCGGTGTGTCGGTCACTCCCAGTCGACGCCCGGGAGGGCTTCCACGCACCCGCTCAGTTCCTGTCGTGCCGCCGGTCCATGTGGTGAGGGCCGTCAACCAGCCAACCACCGAACAAGGAGCCGGCGATGACGAAGTACCTGATCTCGTTCCCCAGCGGAGTCATGGATGCCACGGAGGAGGAGATGCCGGCGGTGTCGGACGACTCGCACGCCGTCATCGAGGAGGCGAAGGCTGCTGGCGTGTACGTGTTCGGCGGCGGTGTCGACGAGTCGGTCGCCCCCGTGCTCGTCGCGGGCGACGGCACCGTCAGCACGGACCTCTACCCGAGGACGCGGCAGCTGCAGGGGGGCTTCTGCGTCCTCGAGGTCCCGACACGCGCGGAGGCCGAGCAGTGGGCTGCGCGCATCGCCGCAGCGTGCCGGTGCCAGCAGGAGCTGCAGGCGTTCGGGTTCGACCCCGCGTCCTGACCGGGGTCGGTCAGGTCCGGCGCCGCGCCACCAGCACGAACGCTCCGCCGAGCACGAGCAGCGCCAGCACGGCCAGCAGGGGGCGCCGCACGTCGGCACCCGTGACGGCGAGGTCCGAAGGCGTCGTGCCGGTCGGCGACGGCACCGGTGCGGCCGTGGTCGGGCCGGTCGTGGTCGGGCTCGTCGTGGGGCTGACGGTCGGCGTCGCGGTCGACGGCGTCGGGGTGGGGGTCGGCGTGTCCGGCGTGAAGGTGTTCGTCACGGTGACCACCGGGACGGTGTCGTCGCCCGGGCCGAGCGTGACCGTGCCGGAGATGTCAGGGTCCTGCCAGGCGCCGTCGTCGACGACGGCCGGGGGGTCCTCGGTGACCGTGCAGGTCGCACCGACGGGCAGGTCGGACGCGACGGTCGTCGTGCCCCCGCCGGTGAGCTCCCACGCGCCCGAGCCGACGACGGTCGACGCGTCCGGGTAGGTGCACTGCCACGTGCCGGTGTACGTGGTGCCGTCAGGCACGAGACCGCCGGAGTCCTCGACGTCCTTGAGGATCTCGAACCCCGTCGACGCGACGCGCGTGTTCGTCACCGTGAAGCCGCCCTCGGGCGTCCCGTCGCTCACGAGCGTCCAGCCGTCCGGGTCGACCGTGGTGTCGAAGCTCGGGTCGGCGTCCTCGGTGACCCGCACCTGGGTGCCGGCCGGCCAGGTGTCGGGCGCGACCGGCGCGTCGGCGGTGTCGCCGTCGCCGAGCGTGAGCGTCGTGCTCGGCAGCGGGTCGCCGCGGAAGTCCCGGGCGTCGACCGTGATCGTGTACGTCGCGTCGGGGTCGACCCACAGGCCGGCGTCGTCCACCACCTTCGTGACGGTCGTGTCGACGTCCGCGACGAACCCGGCGTCGATCGTCGGGTCGTTCTCGCCCGGGTCGCCCGCGGTGTAGGGGACCTCGCCCGTGGTCGGGTCGGCGTCCGAGTCGACCGAGTCGTTCGTCCCGGCGTCCTGCGCCGTGAACGACACGTCGGTCCACGGCACCGTCCCGAAGGTGGAGTCGTCGTCGAACGCGTCCCCGCTGGTCGGCTTCACGAACTGGACCGTGTAGTCGCCGCCGTCCGGGTCGAAGCCGTCGATGTCCGGGTCGTCCGTCGCGAAGTAGTACTGGCCGTTCGCGTCGGTCGTCGTCGTGGCGATCTGGTTGCCGTCCGCGTCGAGCAGGTTCACGGTCACGCCGGGCAGCGGCGGCTCGTCCGCGTCCTGGACGCCGTCCTGGTCGGCGTCGAACCACACCACGTTGCCGATCTGCAGCGGAGCGAGAGGCAGCAGCGTCGACACGTCCCCGAGGCCGCCGGCCTTCTGCAGCGCGCCCGCGAGGTCCTGGTCCTGCACCACTCGCGCTCGCTGCGACTCGCCCGTCGTCCCCGATCCGGCCGACGTGTCGAACCACGAGAACCCGTTCGTCCGGAAGTCGACCGCCGGGTCGAACGCCGTGCTGAGCAGCTCGTCGACGCCCGGCAGCCGGGTCAGTGCGCCTGTCGTGTTCTCGTGGTGGACCTGCTCCGCCGGGTCGGCGAACACGTTCGAGTCGTCGAGGAACTCTCCGCCGCCCGGCCCCTCCACGTTGCCCGGCGACGCACCCGTCACCCCGCCCGCCGCACCGTCCGACTCGAGCGTCAGCGTGCCGTCCGCCGCCTTCGCCGCGAGGAGCGTGTCGCCCTGGCTGTAGCCCTCGAACCCGTGCTCGGTGCTCGAGTTCGTGCCGTCCGGCCCGACGTCGTAGTTGCCGGCCTGCAGCGAGAACCGGTCCTGCATGCCGATCGCGACGTCGCCGTCCGCGGTGAGCTCGATCGAGCTCACCAGCGGTTGCGCCCAACCGATGCCGGCCGTGCCCGGGTCGCTGATGCCCATGAGGTTCGCACCGAACTGGTACGTCCCGTCGCCCTGGGCCTGCGTCCACGGGTGCCAGTGGCAGAACCGCAGCGTGCGCTGGTCGGCCTCGCCGGCCGTGCCGCACGCGACGCCCCACACCAGGCCGCGCTGGAAGTCGAGGGGGGTGTCCAGGACCTGGCTCGACGCGCTCCCGAGCGCGCCGAGGTCCGACTCCGGGGCCGACCGGACGACCGCGTGCGAATCCGAGACGAACCACTCGTCGTCGTCCACCGCGCCGTCCGCGGGCGGCGGCTGGTCGCCTGCCGACGCGTCCTGCACGTACCCGACGTAGACGGTGCCGTGCAGGACGGACACCGCCCACGGCCGGTCGTCGGGGCCGAGGTTCAGGTCCTGCGACCCGATGTACTGCGGAACGACCCCCGACACGTCGACCAGCTCGAGCCGCTTCTGCGTGAGGTTCATGACGTAGAGGGTGTTGCCGTCCGAGGACAGGGCCATGCCGCCCAGGCCGATCGTGCCCGCGGTGTCGTACACGTCGCCGTCGGCGGCGGTGACGTTGAACGCCCCGAGCTCGCGGCCCGCCGTGCTCAGGTCGACGCCGTCGGGGTTGAGGTCGACGTCACCCTGCCCGTCGAGGTCGAAGTAGGGGCGCGCGGCGCCGGGCGTCCCGATCTCGCCGGTGCTCGGGTCCATGACGCGCGGGACGACGTAGATCCCGCCCAGCCCCAGGGGGCCGAGGTCGACCTGGCGCTTGAGCACGGCGGACGCGAACACGTCGCCCGTCGACCGTTGCGTCGCGAGCCCCCAGACGCCGCCGACCTGGCTCACGGTCGCGAGCGTCGTGCGGCTCTCGGCGAGGTCCGAACCGTTGAACGCCGGTGCGCTGCCCGGCGACGTCGCACCCGTCTGCCACGGGTACGCGACGATCGCGGGCTGGTTCGCGACCTGCTGCTCGGTGCGGTCGCCCGAGTAGTGGATCGCGGTCACGACGGGCGTGTCGACGCCCGCGGACGAGTAGTCGTCCGGCGCGTTGATCCCGAAGTCCAGGCCGGTGTCGCCCACCTGCGCGAGCTGGACGTCGCTGCCGCTCTCACCAGCGCCCGCGCCGAGCACCGAGTAGGACGGCTCGTACCCGTCCGGCAGGTCGGAGAACTGGAGGCGGACGTCGGCGCTGTCGGCTCCGGTCACCGCCACGGAGTAGGTGCCGTCGGCCGCCGAGCGGGCTGTCCCGACCGTCGCGCCCTCGCGGTCGACGGCGGTCACGAGGACGCCCGCGACACCGCGGTCCACCGGGACGCCCGCGCCGCCCGCGGTGTCCAGCACGCCATTCGAGTCGAAGTCCTGGAACACGGTGCCCGACACCGAGCCGTCGACGGCGAGAGCCGGCGTGCCCGACGTCGCGACGACCAGGGCGGTGACGAAGGCGCCGACGAGCGCGATCCCGCCGCGTGCTCCCCGCACTCCCATGTCGCTCCTGTGACTCGCCTGCTGGGTCCCCCGGTCCGGACAGTATTCCCCCGGTGTGGTTCGTGCGCGCGGGGACGCGCAGCGGTCGTCCCGACGGGTTCTGGGGGTCAGTCCCGGAGGACCGAGCCGAGCCCGCGTCCGGGGGTGAAACCCGGCAGGACCAGGAACGACGCGGACGCCGTGGCACGCGTGAACGCCATGAGGGCGTCCTGCTCGTCGAGCCGCTGCTGGGTGCGGACGAACAGGTCGGTGTCGGCGCCGAACGCCATGAACAGCAGGCCTTCCGCGCCCGGGCCGTCGGCGTAGGAGTAGCTGCGGCGCAGCATGAGCCCGTCGAGGCCGGCGGGCAGCGGGTGCGCCCGGCGGACGTGCGCGTCCGCGGGCACGAGGTACTGGCCGTCGTCCGTCTTGGCGTTCAGGTCGGGGCCGTCCGCCTGGGTTCCTCCGCTGAGGGGTGCGCCGGTCGCGCGCTCGCGCCCGATGGTGCGCTGCTGCGCGTCGACCGGCTGCGCGCCGAACCGGGCGACGTCGATCGGCATGCGCCGCACGACGAGGGTGGTCGCTCCCCGCGGCGTGCGGCTCCACACGGTCGCGGCGAGCTCGGCGTCGGTGCGCGGGATGCTCAGCCCGTCGTGGAAGCCGAGCAGGTTGCGCGCGGCGAGCCCCTCCGGCGGCCCGGCGAACCCCGTCGCGGTCCAGCGGACGTCCAGCCCGGTCTCGTCGCGCAGCGCCAGCACGGCACGGGCGGCGGCCGGCCCCACGTCGCAGCGCACGAGGAGCAGCACGTCCCCGCCCTCCGTGGCGGGGGAGAGGTCGTCGCGGGCGAACGCGGGCAGCGGCTGCGCGGCGGGGGCGTCGTCGCCGAGGAACGCCGCCGCGACCCGCGGCCCGACGCCGACGGTGACGGTGAGTCGCGTGGGTGTCAGGCCGCCCAGCCCGGGGTCCGTGCCCACGACGAGCGTCGTGACGCGCTCGCCGACGCGGTCGAGCAGGTCCGCGACGTCGTCGCGGGACGGCAGGCGCGCGGGCAGGTCCAGCACCGCGAGCTCGACGTGTCGCTGCAGCGCCGCCGGACGGTCGACGCCGGCCTGGTGGTCGCCGTGGGGGTCGACGCCCGGGGTCCCGGCCGACGTGGTCGGGGTCGCCCGGCCCGTCGATCCGCCGTCGAGCGCCGCGACGCCGCCCGCGCCCACGAGCACGCCGCCCGCCGCGCCCGTGACGGCGCCGAGCAGGAACCGCCGGCGGCTCGGCGCGTCGGGCGCCGCCGTCTCGTCCGCGTCGTGGCCGGTCATGGGCCGAACACTACTGACCGGCCTGCGCCGACCCGCGCCGACCCGTTACCGCCCGGTCATAGACTGCGCGGATGCTGCGCGCGAGCACCGCCCGCCGGACCGTCCCGACGGTCGTCCGCACGCTGTCCGGTGCCGTGCTCGGCGCCGCGCTGCTGCTCGGGGCGCTCGCCGGGTGCACGTCGGGATCGTCGCCCGCTCCGACCCCCGGCGCGTCGGGGACTGCGTCGACCGGGGGGACGGGCAGCACGCCCGGCACGATCCGCGTGCCGCAGGACGCCACCACCATCCAGGGCGCCCTCGACCGGGCCGCGCCAGGGGACACCGTCCTCGTCTCCCCGGGGACGTACGAGGAGTCCGTCGCGGTCCGCACCCAGGACGTCGTGCTGCGGGGTACCGACCGTGGCGGGGTCGTCCTCGACGGCGGCGGCCTGCGGCCCAACGGCGTCGTCGTCACCGCACCGGGCGTGCAGGTCGAGAACCTCACCGTGCGGGACTACACGCTCAACGGCGTCCTCGTCACCGGGCTCACCCAGGACGGCGGCCTCGCCCGGGGCAGCGACGGGTACACGCGCCTCGACCCGGACAGGTACCCGCCGTTGCAGGGCTTCGCGGTCCGGTACGTCACCGCGTCGAACAACGGCCTGTACGGCGTGTACGCGTTCGACGCGCAGCACGGCGTGATCGAGCAGAGCTACGCGTCCGGGTCGGCCGACTCGGGGTTCTACGTCGGCCAGTGCCGGCACTGCGACATCGTGGTGCGCGACAACGTCGCCGAGCTCAACGCCGTCGGGTACGAGCAGACGAACGCGAGCGACTCCGTGACCGTCGTCGGGAACCGCTTCACGTCGAACCGGGTGGGAGCCTCCCTGATGTCCGACTACCAGGAGGCGTTCGAGCCGCAGCACGGCACCGCCCTCGTCGGGAACGTCGTGTCCGACAACCACGCGGCGCAGACGCCCGCGCAGGCCGACGGCGCCTGGGGCGTCGGCGTCGCCGTCTCGGGCGGCCAGGACGACGAGATCCGGCGCAACCGTGTCACCGGCAACCCGTCCGTCGGCATCCAGATCGCCTCCGCCGAGGACATCCCGCCCGACGGCGTCCGCGTGGTCGGGAACCGGGCGACGGGCAACGGCACCGACGTCGCGTACCTCGCGTCGGCGCGCGCGCCCGGCGCCGGGCTGTGCGCGCAGGGGAACGTCCTGCGGACGACCCTGCCCGCAGGCCTGCTCGACGACTGGTCCTGTACCGGGGGCGGGAGCGCGCGCGCCGCCGGCGGGACGCTCGAACGGCCCGACGCGCCCCCCGGGATCTCGTTCCGCGACGTGCAGGCGCCGCCGACGCAGCCCTCGATGCCGGACGACGCGCCCACCGGCGCCCGCGCCCCGGACGTCGACGTGGACGCCGTGCGCGTCCCCGCCGCGGACCTGCTCGCCGACAGGACGCACGGGTGAGCGCGGCGCGACCGGCGGGGATGCGCGTCGCCGGCACGGGTCTGGTCGTCGCGATCGCCGTGGCGCTCGCGGGCTGCACGGGTTCGGGTCCGAACGGCGGGGGTGCGGGCGGCGGTGGTGCGACGACGAGCGCGCCCGCGGCGTCCGCGCGCCCGGTCACGTCGGACGAGGCCGACCGGCTCGCCGTCGCACGGTTCGACGTGTGGGACCAGCAGTGGACGGACGTCGACCTGCGCGTGCCGGTCCAGGGCGACGTGCTCCACCTGACCGGGCGCGCGGACATGCGCGACCACGAGGCGTTCGCGCACGTCACCTCGCGCGAGGGCGACGCCCTCCTGCAGTGGACGCTCACCGGCAAGGCCGTCGTCCCGGCCACAGGGGACTCGCTCCTCCCCACGCCCGCACCGACGTCCGGCTGGCAGGCCGCCGCGATGGTGGCCGACGACCCGCTCGACGCCGCCCTCGTGCTCACCCTGAACCTCGCGTCCGACCGCCCCGAGAACCCCGTGCTGCTCCAGCAGAACGGCGCCCGCTGGGTGGGCACCGGGACGGTCGACGGCACGGAGGTCGACCTGTTCACCGCGCCGGCGGGGGGTGCCGCGACCGACGGCCCCACCGGCGGCACCGCCGACGCGCGCGACAACCCCCTCGTCCGGTACGCGGTCGACGCGAAGGGGTACCTGCGCCAGGTGACGGCCGACACCGGAGCGAGCGAGCCGCTGGTCGTCACGCTCACCCCGTCGGACGACAGCACGCCGATCGACCTCGTGCCCGCGCTGAAGAACTGAGCGCACCGCGGCACGATGAGCGCATGACCGCGCTGACGTCCGACGAGCTCACCGCCCTCTACACCGACCTCCACGCGCACCCCGAGATCGCGTTCCAGGAGCACCGCACCGCCGGCATCGTCGCCGGCCGCCTGCGAGGCCTGGGGTACGACGTCCACGAGGGCATCGGCGGGACGGGGGTCGCCGCGGTCCTCGCGCGGGGCGACGGCCCGACCGTGCTGCTGCGCGCCGACATGGACGGCCTGCCCGTGACCGAGCGCACCGGGCTGCCGTACGCGTCGACGGACACGGCCGTCACCCCTGAGGGGACCGAGTCGGGCACCATGCACGCGTGCGGGCACGACGTCCACACGACGTGCCTGCTCGGCGCGGCGGCGGCGCTCGCGGACGACGACGCCTGGTCGGGCACGCTCGTCCTCGTGTTCCAGCCGGCCGAGGAGGTCGGCGCGGGCGCGCGCGCGATGGTCGACGACGGCCTGTACGACACGGTCCCGACGCCCGACGTGGTGCTGGGCCAGCACGTCATGCCGTTCCCCGTGGGCGTGGTGAACCTGACCGTCGGCACCGCGATGGCGGCGGCCGACTCGCTGCGGATCACCCTGCACGGCAAGGGCGGGCACGGGTCGATGCCGGAGTCCACGGTCGACCCGGTGCTCATGGCGGCGGCCACGGTGCAGCGGCTCCAGGGCATCGTGTCCCGCGAGGTGGGCGCCACGCAGGCGGCCGTCGTGACGGTCGGTGCGCTGCGCGCCGGGACGCAGGCCAACATCATCCCGGACCGCGCCGAGCTGCTCGTGAACGTCCGCACGTTCGACCAGGCCGTCCGGACGAAGGTCCTCGGGTCGATCCGCCGGATCGTCGAGGCGGAGGCCACGGCGTCGGGCGCCCCGGAGCCCCCGGAGTTGGAGGACATCGCCACGTTCAACCTCACCGTCAACGACCCGGACGCGTCGGCTCGCACCACCGCGGCGCTGCAGCGGACGCTCGACGCGCAGCGTGCCGCGATCACGGCGGCGGGCGGTGCCCCCACGATCATCGACATCGGGCCGGCGGCCGGCTCGGAGGACGTGTGCGACCTCGCCACCGCGGCCGGCGTGCCGCTCGTGTACTGGAACCTCGGGGGCTTCTCGCCCGCGCTGTTCGCCGGGTTCGACCCGGCCGCCGCGCAGGGCGGCGGGTTCCGCCTGCCCGACGGCGTCGCCCCGAACCACTCGCCGTTCTTCGCACCCGTCGCGCAGCCGACGCTCGACCTGGGCGTCGCGCTGCTCGTCGACGCCGCGCGGGAGTGGCTGGGCTGAGCCGCCCGGCGCGCGCCCGTCCCGCGGGTCGGGCGCGCGCCGGCACAGGTCATTCGGGGGTCACTCGGCGAGGAACTCCAGGATGTCCTTGTCGAGCTGCTCCTGGTACGCCCCGACGATGCCGTGCGGGGCACCCGGGTAGACCTTGAGGGTGCCGAGCCGCACGATGTCGATCGACCGGTACGCCGCCGCCTTGATGGGCACGATCTGGTCGTCGTCCCCGTGCGCGATGAGCACCGGGACGTCGAGCGCTCGCAGGTCCTCGGTGAAGTCCGTCTCCGAGAACGCCTTCACGCAGTCGTACGCCGACTGGAGGCCCACGAGCATCCCCTGCCGCCAGAAGTCGTCGCGCTGGCCCTGGGAGATCGTCGAGCCCTCGCGGTCCGCGCCGAAGAACGGGGTCGTGAGGTCCTGGTAGAACTGCGACCGGTCCGCCAGGACGCCCGCCCGGATCCCGTCCAGGGCCTCGAGCGGCGTGCCGTCCGGGTTCTCCTCCGTGACGATCATGTACGGGGGCACGGCACCCACCGTGACGACCTTGGAGACCCGCCCGGCGCCGTGGCGCGCCGCGTACCGGACGACCTCCCCGCCGCCCGTCGAGTGCCCGACGAGGCTCAGGTCCCGCAGGTCGAGGGCGTCGACGAGGGCAGCCAGGTCCGCTGCGTAGGTGTCCATGTCGTTCCCGGTGCGGCTGCGCGACGACCGGCCGTGACCGCGGCGGTCGTGGGCGATGACCCGGTACCCGTGGTCGGCGAAGAGCTTCAGCTCGCGCTCCCAGGCCTCCGAGCTCAGCGGCCAGCCGTGGCTGAACAGCACCGGACGTCCGGAGCCGAAGTCCTGGTAGAAGATCTCGACGCCGTCCGAGGTGGTGATGAAGGGCATGGTTCCTCCTGTGGTGGGTCGCCCGGGCCGGACGGCCGGGGCGGGGACCGGCTCGCGTCACACGAGCTCGGCCAGGGCGTGGACGACGACGTCGGCGACGTCGTCGGGGTGGGTGAGGACGACGAGGTGCGGTGCGTCGAGCTCGACGACCTTGCGGGCCCCGGCGCGGGCGAGGCCAGACCGGACGAGGTCCGGCGGGACGAGGCGGTCGGCGGTCGGCACCACACCCCATGACGGCAGGCTCCGCCACGCCGCCGCCGGGGCGAGCTCGCCGAGGACGTTCGCCGCCAGCGGGCGCTGCGACAGGGCGAGCCCCTGGGTCACCTGGTCCGGCAGGCCCGCCGCGACGACGGCCCCGTAGGCGGCGGGCGACACGAACAGGTCCGTGCCGTCCTCCGCCGCCTCCACCGGGTAGCGGCGGTGCACGAGGAACGGGACGTCCGAGTCGTCGAAGCAGTCACCGACCGTGCTGAGGCTCTCGTCCTCGTCGAGGACGGGCGACGCGACGTAGACGAGCCCTACGACGCTCTCCGCCACCCCGGCGACGGTCGCGACAACGCCCCCGTAGCCGTGACCCGCCAGCAGCACCGGACCGCCCACCTGCTCGACGAACGAGCGGAGGTACTCGGCGTCCGTCACCAGGCCGCGGTTCGACAGACCCGGGACGACCACCGGGTGCCCGGCGGCGAGGAGCCGGTGCGCGACGGGGACCCAGCTGGCGGCGTCCACGAAGGCGCCGTGCACGAGGACGACGGTGGGGGACAGGCCGGACACGGTGGGTCCTCTCGTCGAAGGGGTTCGGCAGCACGTACCGTTCACCTCATTCGACCGCGGTCGGCGGGCTCGCGACCAGGAAGAACACAGGAAGAACTGGCGCGGGACCGCGCCCCGACAACCCGGGAGACGCACGGTGACGACCTCGCTCGGCAGCCTCCTGCGCGGCTACCGGCTCGCCGCGGACATGACGCTCGAGGCCCTCGCGGCCGCGTCCGGGGTGAGCGACCGCGCGATCGGGGACATCGAGCGCGGCACCAGCCGTGGTCCTCAGCACCGCACGGTGTGCGCACTGGCCGACGCCCTCGGGCTCGCCGGCACCGATCGCGACGCCCTCGTCCTCGCGGCGCGCACCGGGCGGCGTCGTGACGCCCGTCCTCCCCTGCACACGCTGCCGCTGCCGCGGCCCGTCGGCGACTTCGTGGGCCGGGCCGCGGAGCGGGAGCAGGTCGGGGCCCTGCTCCGTGCCGCGGCGCCGGGCGCCGCGTCCCCCGTCGTCCTCGTGTCCGGGCCGCCCGGGTTCGGCAAGAGCACGCTCGCCGTGCAGGTCGCCGTCGACCTCGGGGGCGACTTCGACGACGTGCTGTTCCTCGACCTGCGCGGCCTGGACCGTGAACCGCTGGCACCCGCGACCGTCGTGCGGAGGGTCCTCGAGGCCGTCGGCCCGGACGGTGGGCCCACCGTCGGCCCGCGGGAGGCGCCGGCCGCGCTGCGGGCGGCGCTCGCGGGCCGACGCGTCCTCCTCGTGCTCGACAACGCCGCCTCCGAGGACCAGGTGCGGGCCGTGGTCCCGTCCGCGGGTCCTGCTGCGGTGCTCGTGACGAGCCGGCGCAGCCTCGGTGGTCTCGAAGACGTCCGGCGGTTCGCCCTCGAGCGTCTCGGCGTGGACGACGCCGTCGGGCTGCTCGGGGCGATGCTGCCCGACCGCGACGACGAGCGCGACGACCTCGTCCGGCTCGCGGAGCTGTGCGACGCCGTGCCGCTCGCGCTGCGCATCGCGGGGAACCGGCTCGCGACCCGCGCCGGCTGGCCCGTGTCGGGGCTGGTGGCCCGGCTCGCCGTCGAGGAGCGCCGCCTGGACACGCTCGTCGCGGGAGACCTCGGCGTCGCCGCCGCGTTCCGTTCGTCGTTCGAGCAGCTGGGCCCGGGTGCGCAGCAGCTCTTCCGGCGGCTCGCCGTGATCGAGGCGCCCACGGTCGGAGCCGCGCTCGCTGCCGTGCTCGTCGGAGGGTCGCGGTGGCGCGCGGAGGACCTCCTCGACGAGCTGGTGGACCTCAGCCTGCTCCAGCACGTCGCCGGCGACCGGTTCCAGCTGCACGACCTGCTGCGCCTGTTCGCCGACCACGAGCTGCGGGCCCAGGAGGACGCCGAGAGCGCCCGGGCCGTCGGCGTCGCGGCCGACCGCTGGCTGCTCGCGTCGGCGGTGCGCGCCGGCCGGTACTTCGAGCCGGAGCACCAGGACACCGTCGACCCCGGTGACGGGCTCCTCGACCTCGACGGGACCCCGGACGCGATGGCCTGGCTCAAGGCCGAGTCCGTGAGCTGGCTCGCTGCCCTGCGGCGCGCGGCCCGGAGCGGGGACCACCGGCGCGTCGTCGAGGTCGCCGACTCGCTGCACTGGTTCTCGGACCTCTGGGCCGTGTGGGTGTCCTGGGCCGAGGTGTTCGAGCTGTCCGCGCAGTCGGCACGGCAGCTCGGCGACGACGCGCTCGTGGCCGTCCACGAGGGGTACCTGGCCTGGGCGCAGATGGAGTGTCTGGACGACTCCGACGCCGCCTTCGCGTCGGCGCTGCGGGCCGTGGAGGCGGCCGAGCGGGCCGCCGACGAGGCGAAGGCCGGGTGGGCGTCGGCCTACCTCGCGTGGATCGCGACCCGCCGCGACGACCTCGCGGTCGCCGAGGTGCACGCCGAGGCCGCGGTGCGGTGGCTGCGTGCCGCGGGCGACCGGGAGGGGTACCCGCAGGCGCTCGTCGCGCTGGGGAACGTGCGCGCCAAGCTCGGCCGCATCGACGACGCCATCGCGCTGATGCGCCAGGTCATCGAGGTCGCGACGGACGAGCGCACGCGCCCGCGCGCGCAGGTCGCCCTGTTCACCGAGGCGTCCGGGTACGCGAACCTCGCGGGCTACCTGGGCCAGGCGGAACGGTGGGAGGAGATGCTCGAGGTGGCGACGACGGCGGTCGAGGTCAGCGAGCGGCTCGGCGCCGCCCGGATCCGGTCCAACGCCTACCTGAGCCGTGGGACGGCGCTGCGGATGCTCGGACGCAACGCCGAGGCCGTCGCGGTGCTCGCGGTGTCGCTCGAGATCCGGCAAGGTGTTCCAGGTGACGCTGCCCGGGCCCGGGTCCAGCACGCCCTGGAGGACGCGACGGCCGGGCTCCCGTGCGACCCGGCGGGTCCGGCCTGAGGCGCCCGGACACCGAGGATGACGTGGCACGACCGGACCGACCGAGGAGCGAGATCATGAGGCACGCAGCGCAGGGCGCCGCAGGGCGCGGGCTCCAGGGCGTCGACGACGCGCGGGTGCGACGGTGAACGGCGCGATCGGGGCTTCGCTGCCCGTGGCGGTCGGCGTGATGATCAGCCCGTTGCCGATCGCGGCGGTCGTGCTGATGCTCAGCAGCGCGAAGGCGAAGGTCAACGCGTTCGCGTTCCTCGTCGGCTGGGTGCTCGCGGTGTTCGTCATCGCCCTGGTCGTCGCGATGCTCGCGGGGTCGTCGACCGACGACGACGGCGGGCCCGCCGCCTGGGTCAGCTGGACCAAGATCGTGCTCGGCGTGCTCGTGCTGTTCCTGTGCTTCACGCAGTGGCAGGGCAGGCCGCGGGAGGGTCAGCAGGCGAGCCCGCCGAAGTGGATGTCCGCGATCGACTCGTTCACGCCCGTGAAGGCGACCGGGCTCGCCGTCCTGCTCGGCGGGATCAACCCCAAGAACCTGCTGCTCGTGATCTCGGGCGGCGCGACGATCGCCGCCGCCGCACCCGACGACACGACCGCGCAGGTGGTCGCCTCGATCGTGTTCGCCGTCGTCGCGAGCCTCGGCGTGCTGCTGCCGATCGTCATCTACCTCGCGATGGGCGACCGGGCGCCGTCCGTGCTCGACGCCATGAAGAACTGGCTCGTGCAGCACAACAACATCGTGCTGGCCGTGCTCCTGCTCGTCATCGGCGTGAAGCTCCTCGGGGACGGCATCGCGGGTCTCTGACGGGAGGGTCCGCGTCGTCGGGCCGGTGTGCCAGGATCGCGGGGTGACCACGAGACGCCGAGCATCGGTGAACGACGTCGCCCGCCGTGCGGGCGTCTCCGTCGGGACGGTCTCGAACGTCCTCAACAACCCCGACAAGGTCGCGACGGCGACGCGCGAGAGGGTGCTCGCGGCGATCGAGGAGCTCTCGTTCGTCCGCAACGTGTTCGCGCGCGGCCTGCGGGCGGGAGAGATCACGACGGTCGGCGCGATCCTGCTCGACATCCGCAACCCGTTCTTCACGGAGCTGGCCCGGGGGATCGAGTCCACGTTGACGCCGGTCGACTACACGCTGATGCTCGCCGACTCGGACGACGACCCGGACCGCGAGGCGAAGTACCGGGGACTCTTCGTCGAGCACGGCGTGGTGGGTCTGCTGGTGGTCCCGTCGGCGCCGGACCTCGAGCCGTACCGGGCCCTCCAGGCTCGCGGTGTGCGGGTCGTCCTGGTGGACGCCGACTCCGACGACCCGGCCGTCTCGTCGGTCTCGGTCGACGACGAGCGCGGCGGCGCGCTCGCGGCGGCGCACCTCGTGGAGCGCGGGCACCGGTCGATCACGATGATCAACGGACCGCACACGGTTCGGCAGGCCGCGCGTCGGCGCACCGGCGTGGATCGGGCGCTGGTCGAGTCGGGGCTGGAGCCGGCAGCGGTGGTCGACGAGATCACGCTCGTGTCGCTCGACGCCGCCGGTGGCGACGACGCGATGACGCGCCTGGTCGCCGACCGGGGTGTGCCGCCCGCCGTCTTCTGCGTCAACGACCTGGTCGCCATCGGGGTGCAGCGTGCGCTGCGCAGGATCGGCGGCAGCGGCCTGCTGGGGCAGGTCGACATCGTCGGGTACGACGACATCGAGGTGGCGCGCGAGCTCGCGGTGCCGCTGACGTCGGTGCGCCAGCCCGCGTACGAGATGGGCGCCCGGGCGGCGGAGCTGCTGCTGGACGCCGGTTCGGCGGCGCAGCACGTCGTCTTCGCGCCGGAGCTCGTGGTCCGCGCGTCGAGCACGTCCCGCACGGTCTGAGCACAGCAGCCCGAGCGCGCCGGACCGAGCACTCTTTGACATCACCAGGGTGGAGCCGTACCGTCACCTATATTGAATCCATTCAACGCGAGTGGGTCCACGCCGACGCGCGGCACGAGCGGTCGCACGGACGCGCCCGTCACCCCGAGAGGAACCACCGATGACGACGTTCGAGTCGATCGCCCCCCAGCTCGAGTCGCTCGCGATCGAGGTGCCGTCGTGGGCGTACGGGAACAGCGGCACGCGCTTCAAGGTCTTCGGGACGCCGGGCACCCCGCGGACCGTCGCGGAGAAGATCGCGGACGCCGCGCAGGTGCACCGGTACACGGGAGCCGCCCCGACGGTCGCACTCCACATCCCGTGGGACGTCAGCGACGACTACGCCGCGCTGCGCCGGTATGCCGAGGGCCTGGGCGTGGGGCTGGGCACCGTCAACTCCAACACGTTCCAGGACGACGCCTACAAGTTCGGCTCGCTCACCGCAGCCGACCCCGCCGCCCGCCGGCAGGCGATCGACCACCACCTCCGGTGCATCGAGATCATGGACGCGACGGGCTCGCGCGACCTCAAGATCTGGCTCGCGGACGGCTCCAACTACCCCGGCCAGAACGACCTGCGCCAGCGCCAGGACACCCTCGCCGAGTCGCTCGCCGAGATCTACGCCCAGCTCGGCGACGAGCAGCGCCTCGTGCTCGAGTACAAGTTCTTCGAGCCGGCCTTCTACGCGACCGACGTCCCCGACTGGGGCACCTCGTACGCGCACGTCGCGGCGCTGGGGGACCGGGCGACGGTCTGCCTCGACACGGGCCACCACGCTCCGGGCACGAACATCGAGTTCATCGTCATGCAGCTGCTGCGGCTCGGGAAGCTCGGCGCGTTCGACTTCAACAGCCGGTTCTACGCCGACGACGACCTCATCGTGGGTGCGGCGGACCCGTTCCAGCTCTTCCGCATCCTGTTCGAGGTCGTGCGTGGCGGCGGCCTCGACCCGGAGGCGGGCGTCGCGTTCATGCTCGACCAGTGCCACAACGTCGAGGACAAGATCCCGGGTCAGATCCGGTCCGTCCTCAACGTCCAGGAGATGGCGACGCGCGCCCTGCTCGTCGACCGCGACGCGCTCGCCGCGGCCCAGGCCGCGAACGACGTGCTCGGCGCGAACGCCGTCCTCATGGACGCCTTCTACACCGACGTCCGACCGAGCCTCGCGTCCTGGCGGGAGTCCCGCGGGCTGCCCGCGGACCCGATGGCCGCTTTCGCGGCCTCGGGCTACCTGCAGCAGATCGCTGCCGACCGCGTCGGCGGCACGCAGGCCGGCTGGGGCGCCTGAGCGCCGCCCGGAATCCTCACCGAACAGGACCTTGAGATGACCCACCCCACCGTCACCGAGCTCGTCGCACGCAGCAACCGCCTGGGCGCCGACCCGAAGAACACCAACTACGCCGGCGGCAACACGTCCGCGAAGGGCTTCGACACCGACCCCGTCACCGGCGAGCCGGTCGAGCTGCTCTGGGTCAAGGGCTCGGGTGGCGACCTCGGCACCCTGCAGCCCGAGGGCCTCGCCGTCCTGCGCGTGGACCGTGTGCGCGCGCTGGTGGACGCCTACCCGGGCGTCGAGCGCGAGGACGAGATGGTCGCCGCGTTCGACTACTGCCTGCACGGCAAGGGTGGCGCGGCACCGAGCATCGACACGGCCATGCACGGCCTCGTGGACGCCGCGCACGTCGACCACCTCCACCCGGACTCGGGTATCGCGATCGCGACGGCCGCCGACGGCGAGCAGCTCACCGCGACGATCTTCGGCGACAAGGTCGTGTGGGTGCCGTGGCGCCGCCCGGGCTTCCAGCTCGGCCTCGACATCGCCGAGATCAAGGCGAAGAACCCGCGGGCGATCGGCACGATCCTCGGCGGCCACGGCATCACGGCCTGGGGCGACACGTCCGAGGAGGCCGAGCGTGCGTCGCGGTGGATCATCCGCACCGCGGAGGCGTACCTCGCCGAGCACGGAGCACCCGACCCGTTCGGAGGCGTCCGGGCCGGGTTCGGGGCGCTCGAGGAGAGCGAGCGGCGTGCCCGCGCGGCCGCGCTCGCCCCGACGATCCGCGGTCTCGCGTCGCACGACAAGCCGATGGTCGGGCACTTCACCGACACGGACGTCGTGCTCGACTTCCTCGCGTCCGAGAAGGCGCCCGCGCTCGCCGCGCTCGGCACGAGCTGCCCGGACCACTTCCTGCGCACCAAGGTCAAGCCGATGCTGCTCGACCTGCCGGCCACGGCGACCGCGGAGGAGCAGCTCGTGCGCCTGCGCGAGCTGCACGCCGAGTACCGGTCGGACTACCAGGCGTACTACGACGCCCACGCGACCGCGGACAGCCCGGCCATCCGCGGGGCCGACCCGCTGATCGTGCTGGTGCCGGGAGTCGGCATGTTCAGCTTCGGCGCGAACAAGCAGACCGCCCGCGTCGCCGGCGAGTTCTACGTCAACGCGATCAACGTGATGCGGGGAGCGGAGTCCGTCTCGACGTACAGCCCCGTCTCGGACGCGGAGAAGTTCCGCATCGAGTACTGGTCCCTGGAGGAGGCCAAGCTCCAGCGGATGCCGAAGCCCCGCACGCACCAGGGCCGGATCGCCTTCGTGACGGGCGCGGCCTCCGGCATCGGCAAGGCGATCGCGACGCGGCTCGCGGCCGAGGGCGCGTGCGTCGTGGTCGCCGACCTCGACCTCGCGAAGGCGCAGGCCGTCGCGGCCGAGCTCGGGTCCACGGACGTCGCGATCGGTGTGGCCGCGAACGTCGCCGACGCCGCGGGCGTCCAGGCCGCGATCGACGCGACCGTGCTCGCGTTCGGCGGCATCGACCTCGTCGTGAACAACGCAGGGCTGTCGCTGTCCAAGCCGCTGCTCGAGACGACCGAGGCTGACTGGGACCTCCAGCACGACGTCATGGCGAAGGGGTCGTTCCTCGTCTCGAGGGCCGCGGCGTCCGCGCTGATCGCCCAGGGGATGGGGGGCGACGTCGTCTACATCTCGTCGAAGAACAGCGTGTTCGCAGGGCCGAACAACATCGCGTACTCCGCGACCAAGGCGGACCAGGCCCACCAGGTCCGGCTCCTTGCGGTCGAGCTCGGCGAGCACGGCGTGCGCGTCAACGGCATCAACCCGGACGGCGTCGTGCGCGGCTCCGGCATCTTCGCGTCGGGCTGGGGCGCCAACCGCGCCGCGACGTACGGCGTCGACGAGCAGGACCTCGGGCAGTTCTACGCGAACCGCACCATCCTCAAGCGCGAGGTCGTCCCCGAGAACGTCGCCGACGCCGTGTACGTGCTCACGGGCCCCGAGCTGTCCCGCACGACCGGTCTGCACGTCCCCGTCGACTCGGGCGTCGCCGCGGCGTTCCTGCGGTGAGCGTTCGCGCGACCGGCCGCCCTGCGGCGGCCGCCGGCGCCGTGGCCGCCGTCGACCTCGGCGCGACCAGCGGACGCGTCGTCGTCGGCCGCGTCAGCCCGGACGGCGTCGAGATCGAGGACGTCCACCGGTTCCCGAACCGGCCGGTGCGGACCCGCGACGGTCTCCACTGGGACGTCCTCGACCTCTACCGCAACGTGATCGAAGGGCTGCGCACGGCGTTCGCCGCCGAGCCGGGCATCGTCAGCATCGGGATCGACTCCTGGGCCGTGGACTACGCCCTGCTCCGGGGCGACCGGATGCTCGGGGTGCCGTTCCACTACCGCGACGAGCGCACCGCCCGAGGAGTCGCCGCGGTGGACGGCGCGGTGGACGCCGAGACCCTCCACGCGGCGAGCGGACTGCAGTTCCTGCCGTTCAACACGCTCTACCAGCTCGCAGCCGACCGGGACGACGGAGTTCTCGACGTCGCGACGGGCATGCTGCTGATCCCGGACCTGATCGCGTTCTGGCTCACGGGCGAGCGGCGGGCCGAGCGGACCAACGCGTCGACGACAGGGCTCCTCGACGTGACGACGGGCACCTGGCACGACGCGCTGATCGGTGCGCTCGGCTACCCGCGCGCGCTGTTCGCGCCCCTCGTCGAGCCGGGGGAGCGGATCGGTGTGCTCACGCCCGACGTGGCCGCGCGGATCGGTTGCAGGCCCGTCCCCGTCGTCGCCGTGGGCTCGCACGACACCGCGTCCGCGGTGGTCGCCGTGCCGATGACGACGCGCGACACCGCGTACATCTGCTCGGGCACGTGGTCGCTGATCGGGGTCGAGACCGACGAGCCCGTCCTGACGCCCGAGGCGCGGGCCGCGAACTTCACCAACGAGGGCGGCGTCGACGGGCGCACCCGGTTCCTGCGCAACACGATGGGGATGTGGCTCGTCAACGAGTGCGTCGCCGCGTGGCGGGCCGCCGGCCGTGCCGCGAACCTCCCGACCCTGCTCGGCGACGCCGCGACCGTGCACGACGCCGTGCTGTTCGACGTCGAGGACCCCTCGCTCGTCCCGGCCGGTGACATGCCGTCCCGCATCGTGGCCCTCGCGCCCGGCCTGGCCGGTGCGTCGGACGCCACCGTGCTGCGCTCGATCGTCGAGAGCCTCGCCGTCCAGTACGCACGCACCCTCGACGACCTCGAACGCCTGACCGGCACGAGGGTCGCGACCGTCCACGTCGTCGGCGGGGCAAGCCTCAACGAGCTCCTGTGCCGGCGGCTCGCCGCCGTCTCCGGAAGCACCGTGGTCGCCGGGCCCGTCGAGGCGACCGCCACCGGGAACGTCCTCGTCCAGGCCCGCGCGGCGGGTCTCGTCGACGGGAGGCTCGAGGACCTGCGCGCCCTCGTCGCCGCGAGCACCACACCGCGTACCTACACGCCCAGCCCCCGAGAGGATGCGTGACCCCGATGGTCCAGCGTCAGCTGCCGAAGCCGGCCGAGCTGTTCGAGCTCATGAAGTTCAAGAAGCCGCAGCTCGACGGGCGGCGTCGTCGGCTCGACGCGGCCCTGACGATCGACGACCTGCGCACGGTTGCGAAGCGTCGCACCCCGGCCGCGGCCTTCGACTACACGGACGGGGCGGCCGAGGGCGAGATCTCCCTCGCGCGCGCCCGGCAGGCCTTCCGGGACATCGAGTTCCACCCCGGGATCCTGCGGCCCGCGCCGGACGTCGACACGTCCGTCGAGATCCTCGGCGGGTCGTCCGCGCTGCCGTTCGGCATCGCGCCGACCGGGTTCACGCGCCTGATGCAGACCGAGGGCGAGATCGCGGGCGCGTCGGCGGCGGGCGCCGCCGGCATCCCGTTCACCCTCTCGACGCTGGGCACCACGTCCATCGAGGACGTCCGCGCGGCGAACCCGCACGGGCGCAACTGGTTCCAGCTCTACGTGATGCGCGACCGCGAGATCTCCTACGCGCTCGCGCGCCGCGCCGCCGCGGCGGGGTTCGACACGCTGATGTTCACCGTCGACACCCCGGTGGCGGGCGCCCGCCTGCGCGACAAGCGCAACGGGTTCTCGATCCCGCCGCAGCTCTCGCTCAAGACGGTCGCGAACGCGATCCCGCGACCGTGGTGGTGGTGGGACTTTCTCACGACGCCGACGCTCGAGTTCGCCTCGCTGTCGAGCACGGGAGGCACGGTCGGCGAGCTGCTCGACGCGGCCATGGACCCGACGATCAGCTACGACGACCTCGCGGTGATCCGCGACCTGTGGCCCGGCAAGATCGTCGTCAAGGGCGTCCAGAACGTCGCCGACTCGGTGCGGCTCGTCGACCACGGCGTCGACGGGATCATCCTGTCCAACCACGGCGGCCGGCAGCTCGACCGCGCGCCCGTCCCGTTCCACCTGCTGCCCCAGGTGGTCCGCGAGGTCGGGGCCGACGCCACCGTCATGGTCGACACGGGCATCATGAACGGCGCCGACATCGTCGCCGCCATGGCCCTCGGCGCGAAGTTCACGCTGATCGGGCGCGCGTACCTGTACGGGCTCATGGCTGGTGGACGGCAGGGGGTCGACCGCACCATCGCGATCCTGCGCGACGAGATCGAGCGCACCATGAAGCTCCTCGGGGTGTCCACGATCGCGGAGCTCGAGCCCGGCCACGTCACGCAGCTCCGCCGGCTCGTCCCGTTGGCTGCCCCGGCACGACGTCCGGCACCGTCCCAGCCCTGACATCGTCTTCGCGGACAAGAGGACGCGGCCCACAGGTTCCTCGGGGAAACCGCGGGCCGCGTCCGTCGTCCTGCGGGCCTGCCGTCACGCGTCGGCCGTGGGCACCTGCGTCGAGGAGGGAGTCCCCTGCCACCGGAGCAGCAGGGCGACGGCGAGGGCGAGCGCCCCGATCACGCCGACTGCCCCGGCCAGCCCGCCGACAGCCGCTGCGACGCCGGTCGCGACGAGCGGTGCGAGGAACTGCCCGCCGAAGAACGCAGAGTTCCATAGGCCGGAGACCCGACCGCGCTGCTCGAACGGTTGGCTCGCCACCACCCAGACCACCATGGTCGGGAGCAGGAGACCCGAGCCCACCGAGGCGACGATCGCCCCTGCGACGACCACGGGGAGGCCGGGGGCGAGCCACACGACCACCATGCCCACGGCCTGGAGGGCGAACGCCGCAGGCAGCAGCCGCGTCGGAGTGAATCGGGCGACACGCCGGAACGCGAGCCCGCCCGCGGCAGTCGCCAGAGAGGCCGCTGCGGCGACAGCACCGATCACGGCGGTGTTCTTCTCGTCGATCCCGGTGTCCACGACCACGTAGCTCAGCTCGACGACGAGCACCGAGAACGTCGTCCCGCCGAACAGCGTGACGAGCAACGGGAGGCGGAGTGCCGACCAGGGCACGGCGGGCACGCGGGTCTGCTCGGACCTGAGGACCTCGTCGGGCTCGGGCTCCCACAGCGAGACAGCGACCGGGAGCGCGATCACGAGGCCGGCGGCGTAGACCCAGAACGGGGTGTGCCAGCTGTTGGCGCCGAGGGCGCCGCCCACCGCGACGAACACCGTCGCGGCCAGCGTCGTCGTGACTGCCTGCAGGCCCAGATACTCGTTGCGGCGGCGCTCGTCGGGGAAGTAGTCGACGATGAGCGCCGTCGCGACCGTCATGATCGCCGCCTCGCACAGGCCGACCAGCGCACGGCTGACCAGGATGAGGCGGAGGTCGTCCATCAGCGCTGGTGCGATGCCGACGACCGCGTAGACCACGAGGGCGACCAGCAGGAGGCTCTTGCGGGCGAACCGATCGGCCACCTGGCCCGCGAAGGGCGCGAAGAGCGCGATCATCAGCGCTGGCAGCGCGACGATCAGCGGGACGAGCACCGCCGACCCGGCGGTGTGCTCGAAGTGGTCGCTGATCTGTGGAAGGACGGGGGTGATGAGCACCGAGCCGAGGACCGGCATGGTGCTGGCGGCGAGCAGGGGCACGGCCTGCCACACTCCTGCCTGGCGTTCGGTCGAGGCTCTGCGCAGGGCAACGTTCGTCATGTGATCTCCTTTGATCGGTGACAGGTCGAGCTGGTGATGGGTAGGACCTCGACCGGTGAGGCGGGCTCTGTCAGGTGCTGCGTGGGACGGCTCAGGCCTCGAGGAGGAGGGCGCTCCCCTGACCCCCGCCGCCGCAGAGGGCGACTACCGCGCGCCCTCCGGAGCGCGCGAGGGTGTGCGCCGCGTGGACCACAAGGCGTGCTCCGGACGCCGCGAGCGGGTGGCCGAGCGCGATCCCGCCGCCGTCGGCGTTGAGCCGCGGGTCGAGCGGGTCGAGCCCGAGCGCGTCGGCGGACGCGGCGACCACCACGGCGAACGCCTCGTTCAGCTCGATCGTCGAGAGGTCGTCGACGTGCCAGCCCTCGGCGGCGAGCGCGGCCTGCGCGGCCCGCGCAGGCTGGAGCAGGAGGGTGTTGTCCGGCCCGGCGACCTCCGCGTGCGCCTTCACGGTCGCGAGCACCGACCAACCCTCGTGCTCGGCACGCTCGCGTGTCGTCAGCACCGTCGCGGCGGCGCCGTCGGACAGCGGCGAGGCGTTGCCGGCGGTGATGGCCCCGTCGGGGTCGAACGCCGGCCGGAGCGCGGCGAGGGTCTCGACCGTCGCGTCCGGCCGGACGCCCTCGTCCTGCGCCACCTCGAGCGGACCGCCGCGTCGCGGCACCGGGACCGGGACGATCTCGCGGGCGAGCACGCCGTCGTGCTGGGCCCGAGCTGCTCGCTGGTGCGAGCGCGCGGCCACGGCGTCCTGCAGCGCCCGGGGGAACGTGCCGCGCGATGTGCTGCGGTCAGTGAGCTCACCCATCGCGACGGCGTCGAAGGCGTCGGTCAGGCCGTCACGTCCCGCGTGGTCGAGCAGCACCGCGTCGCCGTACGCGAACCCGGAGCGCGATCCGGCGAGCAGGTGCGGGGCGAGGGTCATCGACTCCATCCCCCCGGCGACGACGACGGACGCCTCACCGAGCCGCAGGCGCCGTGTCGCCTCGATCACGGCGCTCAGGCCGGACAGGCACACCGTGTTCACGGTGACCGCGTGCGCACGCCAGCCGATCCCGGCGCGCCGTGCCGCCTGTCGTGCAGGGTTCTGGCCGGCCCCCGCTTGCAGGACGTGCCCCATCACCACCGCGTCGACCGACGCCGGGTCGATCCCGGAGCGTCCGAGCGCACCCTCGACGGCGATCCCGCCGAGCTGGGTCGCGGGGACCGCGCCGAGCTGCCCGCGCAGACGCCCCTGAGGGGTGCGTGCTGCTCCGACGACCACGACGTCGACCGGGTCGCGGCGGGTCATGCGGCGGTCACCGCGGGGTCCAGGACGACGTGGGCTCCCGTCGCGGCGACGACGTCGGCCACCGTGACCGCCGGGGCGAGCTGGCGCAGGACCAGGCCGGTCCCGGTGACGTCGAGCACACCGAGGTCGGTGATGACACGGTCGACGACCCTCTGCCCCGTCAGCGGGAGGGTGCAGCGGTCCACGAGCTTGGGCGAGCCGTCGCGGGCCACGTGGTCCATCAGGACCACGACCCGGCGGGCCCCGGCCACGAGGTCCATCGCGCCGCCCATGCCCTTGACCATCGAGCCGGGGACCTGCCAGTTGGCGAGGTCCCCGTGTGCCGACACCTGGAGGGCCCCGAGGATCGCGACGGCGATGTGTCCACCGCGGATCATCGCGAACGACGTCGCGGCATCGAAGCAGCTGGCACCCAGGTTGGCGGTGATCGTCTGCTTGCCGGCGTTGATGAGGTCGGGGTCCTCGTCGCCGTCCACGGGGAACGGCCCGATGCCGAGCAGCCCGTTCTCGCTCTGCAGGGTGACGTGCACGTCCGGGGGGACGTGCTCGGCGACCAGAGTCGGGATGCCGATCCCGAGGTTCACGTAGTCGCCGTCGCGCAGCTCGCTCGCGGCACGAGCAGCCATCTCGTCTCGGGTCCAGGGCATCAGGCACCTCCGTGGAGCACCGGCAGGGCCGAGCGCACCGGGGGGCGCTCGCGCACGGTGCGCTTCTCGATCGGACGGTCGTGCGTGGTGGGGACGAGCGCCGACACGAACACACCGGGCGTCATCACGTCGTCCGGGTCGAGGTAGCCGTCCACCGCCGGGTCAAGGTAGGTCGCGACGGAGGCCACGGTGACCGGTGCCGCCATCGCGACGACCGGGTTGAAGTTGCGTGCCGTGCGCCGGTAGCGGAGGTTGCCCGCGGCGTCCCCGACGTGGGCGTGGACCAGCGCGAGGTCGGCGCGGATCGCACGCTCGAGCACATAGGTGCGGCCGTCGATCTCGGTGGTGGGCTTGCCCTCGGCGACTGTCGTCCCGACGCCGGTCGCCGTGTAGAAGGCAGGGATCCCTGCGCCACCGGCCCGGAGCCGTTCGGCGAGCGTGCCCTGGGGGACGAGCTCGACGTCCAGCTCGCCGTCGAGGTAGCGCTGGGCGAAGAGCTTGTTCTCGCCCACGTAGGACGCGAGGACCCGCGAGACCTGGTCGTTCTCGAGCAGCACACCGAGGCCGAGGCCGTCGACGCCCATGTTGTTCGAGACGACGGTGAGGTCGCGGACACCGGAGTCGCGGACGGCGTCGATGAGGTCGTACGGCACGCCGCACAGGCCGAAGCCGCCCACCGCGAGCGTCATCCCGTCGTGCAGCCTGCCGGCGAGCGCGTCGTGCGCGTCGTGGTTCACGGCGGTCATCGGCCCTCCACCGGGGTTGCGACGGACGTGCCGACCAGGCGGTGTCGGCGCCGTTCGCGGGACCGCGCCCGGGGGACGACGGGCAGGTCGGCCAGGTCGGGCCCCGGAACCACCCGGTTCTCGACCGTGCCGATGCCCTCGACGTCCAGCCGGACGACGTCGCCGGGTGCCAGGGGCGGCGGCACCTGCGCTCCGGACCGCCCCCAGAGCTCGCCCAGGCAGCCGCCGTTGCCGCACGTCCCGGACGCGAGGACGTCACCCGGGCGGACCCAGGTCCCGCGCGAGGCGTACGCGATCATCTCCTCGAACGTCCACCCGGCGTTGGACAGCAGGTCGCGCCCGACGGGGCGTCCGTCGATCGACGCGTCGAGCCCGAGCGCGAGGTAGCCCTCGTCGTCGCGGTGCTGCTCGAGCTCGTCGGCGGTGACGATCCACGGGCCGAGGGTCGACGCCGAGTCCTTGCCCTTGGCCGGTCCGAGGTTGACCTGCATCTCGCGGCCCTGGAGGTCACGGGCGGACCAGTCGTTGAAGATCGTGTACCCGAACACGTGGTCGCGCGCCGAGGCGGCCGAGAGGTTGCTCCCGGAGCCCGCCACGACGACCGCGACCTCGAGCTCGAAGTCGAGCACCCGGCAGCCGGGCGGCACGGGGACGTCGTCGTGCGCGCCGATCATCGAGTGGGGGTTGGTGAAGTAGAACGTCGGGGCGTCGTACCAGGCGTCCGGGACGCCGCCTCCGCCCGAGACGCTGCGGACGACGCCCTCGACGTGCTCCTCGAAGGTGACGAAGTCACGGACCGACGGCGGTTCCAGGGGAGGCAGGAGACGCACCGCGTCGAGCGGTACCGCCGGCGAGGTGCGCGTCGCCCAGGCCGCGGCCTCGGCCGCGGCGGCGAGCCCTGCCGTGGCGAGGTCGAGCACGGTGGTGCCGGCACGCAGGGCGTGGAGCCGTTCCTCGCCGGGCAGGCCCACGACGGCGGCGTCCTGGGCGACGCCGTGCAGCTCGTAGCGCGCGAGCCTCATGCCGGGTCCGTCACGAGCACGGAGATGCGGCGCATGAGCCCGGGCACGTCCGCCTCGGAGGGCGGCGTGCGCTCGAGCATCCACCGCGCGACCTGGACCGACGCCTCGACGACCGCGCCGGCGCGCGGGCGGCGTCGCGCCGCGTACGCGGTCAGGAGCGCCTCGTCGAACGAGTCCGCACCGATCAGGAGCTCGGCGAGCACGGCGGCGTCCTCGAATCCCTGAGCCGCGCCCTGGGCGATCGTGGGCGGGCACGAGTGCGCGGCGTCACCGACGAGGACCACCCTGCCCCGGTGCCAGTCACCCGGGACGACGTGCGACTCGAACCGGGCGTAGTTGACGTACGTGTCGGGGTGCAGGCTCGCGCGCACGTCGTCCCACGGGCCGTGGTACGACGCGGCCAGGTCGCGGAACACCTCGACCTGCTCGGCCGCTGTCAGCCCCGAGCGGTCCTGCACGTCCTCGACGAGGTACGCGTACATGCTGTCGGTGCCGGTGGGGCAGTAGCCCGCGATGTAGCACCGCCCGCCGTAGGTGAGGTCGGTGCGCTCGACCTGTGCAGGCCGCGGCACGTGGACGCGCCAGATGCCCATGCCGGCGCTGACCGGCTCCGCGTCGATGCCCAGCGCGTGGCGGGTCCACGAGTGGATGCCGTCGGCGCCGACGACCAGGTCGTAGCGACCGCTCGAGCCGTCGCCGAAGGCCACGTCGACGCCGTCGGCGTCCTGGTCGAGGCGTGTCGGGACGGTGCCGTAGCGCACCTTGACCCCGACCTCGGCCGAGCGCTCCAGGAGCAGCCGTGCCAGGTCCGGGCGTGGCATCCCGAGCGTCGCGGGCAGGTCGGGCCCACCCGTGCGCACGTCGGGGATCTCGGCGACGAGCGTCCCGGACGGGTCGGGCAGCCGGATGCCGACGGAGTCGAAGGGGTAGCCCGCAGCGAGGACGTCCTCCCAGACGCCGAGCTCGCGCAGGATCCTCAGGGCATTGCCCTGCAGCGTGATGCCGGACCCCACGGATGGCACCTCGGGGCGCTCCTCGACGAGGTCGACGGCGACGCCCTGGGGGGCGAGCAGGATGGCTGCGGCGGTACCGGCGGCGCCGCCGCCGACGATCAGGACGGAACGAACTGCGGGCATCGTTGCCTCACTTCCGGATGTGACGAGCGGGG
Source organism: Luteimicrobium subarcticum (assembly GCF_002798015.1). Lineage (GTDB taxonomy): Bacteria > Actinomycetota > Actinomycetes > Actinomycetales > Cellulomonadaceae > Luteimicrobium > Luteimicrobium subarcticum. Next base: position 283,849 of record NZ_PGTZ01000009.1, read on the forward strand.
GTCTCCCCGTCCGGCGACCGTGCCGGACGGGGAGGGTGACTCCTGGCGTGCGACTACTTGAGGGCGACGGGGTTGATCGGCGACCCGACGGCTCCCGTGATCGGCAGCGGCGGCGCCGTGAGGAGGAACTCGTAGACGCCGTCGCGCGCGCAGTCGGCGCCGAGCTCCTCGAGCGCCCACATCTCCCCGAGGAACAGGCCGAGGTGCGGGATGACGACCTGGTGGAGCGGCTGGAACGCGGCGTCGAACTCGTTCGGCCGCACCTCGAAGCCCCAGGTGTCGGTCGCGACGGCGGCGACGTCGTGCTCGTGGATCCAGTCGACCGTCGTGAACGACAGGCCCGGTGCGGGGCCGCCGGCGTACTCGCCCCAGCCCTCGCGCCGGGTGCGTCCGTACTGGCCGGTCCGCACGACGAGGAAGTCCCCGGGGCCGACGTGGGACGTCGGGCCCTGGGCGGCGATCGTGGCGTCGAGGTGCTCGGGCAGGATCGCGAACCCGTCCGGCAGCTCCCCGTGGGCGGTGTCACCGAGGTGGCGCCCGACGTCGAGGAGCACGCCGCGGCCCGTGAAGTCGGAGGCGACGGTCTCCATGCCCGTGACGAGGTCGCCGGCCGAGGTGACGACCTCGGCGGCACGACGACCGTTCCACGCCCGCCCGTGGTCGAAGATGTGGCCGAGGCCGTCCCACTGGGTCGAGCACTGCAGCGGCATGGAGACGACGTCGTCCGCGCCGCCGATGCCGTGGGGGAGGCCCTGGTCGCCGAGCTCGGCCTCGACCCCGGTGTCCAGCATGGTGTGCACCGGGTTGGTCCTGCGCCGCCAGCCCTTCTGGGGGCCGTCCATGTCGAACGGTTGCGCGAGCGAGAAGGGCTGCCCGCGGCGGACGAGCGTCGCGGCGTGGCGCCGGTGCTCGTCCGTCACGAGGTTGAGCGTGCCCTTGACGTCGTCGTCGCCCCACCGTCCCCAGTTGGAGCAGCGGGCGGCCGCTGCGGCCACGGCTCCCGCGGGGTCGGTGCGGTCGAGCGAGGTCCGGGTCGTCGTGGGGGTGCTCATGCGGTCCGCCCTCCGAGCCGTTCGGCGACCCAGTCGGAGATCACGTCGGTCGCGACGGAGCCGTTGTCCACGCTCGAGTGCGCCGTGCCGCCGGTGCGGTCCGTGAACACGACGAGCGCCGGGTCGGGCGACGACGTGAGCTGGTCGTACGTGCGGTGCGCGTACTCGAGCGGGATCTGCTTGTCGTGCTCACCGTGGGTGACGAGGAACGGCACCCTGATGCGGTCGAGGATCCCGTCGAGGTGGACGTGCTCCGCGATCTCGAAGAAGTCGTCGAGGTCCTTGGCGCCCCACACCCACTGGACGTGCTCCCAGTAGTGGGGGACGGGACGTTCGCCCTCCCGGTCGCGGCGAGCCTTCTGCACGGCGCGCCAGTCGTGGTTCGCGCCCCACGCGACGCCGAGGGCGAACCGCGGCTCGAACGCGACGGCCCGGGGGGCGTAGTACCCGCCGAGGGAGACGCCGAGCAGACCGACCCGGTCGGCGTCGACGTCGTCTCTCGCCGCGAGGAACTCGTAGACGACCGAGGCCCACTTCTCCGCCTCGGGGACGGCGGGCAGGCCGTGGAGGCGCAGCGCCTCGCCGGTGCCCGGCTGGTCGATGCACAGGCTGGAGACACCGCGCGCGGCGAGCTTCGCGCCCGGCCCGGTGCGGTAGAGCATCTCCTTGGTGCTGTCGAGGCCGTTGACCTGTACGAGGACCGGCGACGGCCCCTCGTGCACGGTCCCGTCGGGGTCGAGCGCGCGCGTGAGCAGGCCGGACAGGACGGTGCCCTCGTAGGGGATCTCGACACGCTCGACGTTCTCCTGGGCGAGGGTCACGCCCTGCTGGAAGGTCGCGAGGAACTTCTGGTAGAGCGCAGCCCGCGGGGCGTGGCCCGCTGCCTGCATGCGCTCTCCGGTGAGGAAGTAGGTCGCCGCGCGACCGAGCTTCTCCCCGGGCCGACAGGTCGTGACCGGCGGCCTGGTCCTCGTGCGCGAGCTCGACGAGGGTGTCGCCCTGGCGCTCCCAGCCGGCCATGAGGTCGACGGTGCCGGCGTCCTCACCGCGCGTGGCGGCGTCGAGGAGGGGTCGGCAGACCGCGTCGACCTCGCCGATCCGCCCGCCCATCTCCAGGGCGAGGTTCACCGAGAGGTTCCAGACATAGTTCCCGGGAAAGTACGCGAACATGTCAGCCCCGGCCCTCGCGCGCGTACGGGTTGACCAGCTCGTCCTCGGTGCCCGGGACGACCCCCTCCTCGGTGGCGGACGGCTTGCCGGCGTCCGGGGGGAAGCACTCGGTCATCGACATCGGCATGGCCGAGTTGCGGTAGATGCTGTTGGAGCCGAGGGCGGGCGTCCAGGTGTTCGCCTGCCAGTCCGGCACGTAGTTGCGGTAGCCGTGGGTGTTGAGCTCGATCCGCATGCCCCCGGGCTCACGGAAGTAGAGGAACGACTGCTCGCCGATGCCGTGGATGCTCGGGCCGTACTCGATGTGCGTGCCGTTCTCCATGAGGACGTCGGCGGCGACGAGCAGCTCCTGGATCGAGTCGGTCCAGAACGCGATGTGGTTGACGCGGCCACCGCGCGTCGAGGAGTCGAGCACCACCCCGAGGTCGTGGGACTTCTCGTTCGTGGTCAGGACGGAGAACACCGTGATGTCGGCGTGCTCGATGTCCGTGTACGCCATGATCCGGAACCCGAGGACCTCGCTGTACCACGCGGCGAAGCCCTTGACGTCGGGCGAGGCGATGGTGACGTGGTCCAGGAAGCGGGGAGCGGCGGAGTGCGAGCTCCGCTTCTCGGGGCGGTCCGGGAAGATCGAGGCGAGCTCGGCCGGCGCGGAGTGCTTCGGGACGTCCCAGTAGAGCTCCATGGTGTGGCCGTAGGGACCGGTGAACTGGAACGAGCGTCCGTGGCCCTGGCGCTTGTCGTACCAGGTGCCCTCGATCCCCTTGGCCTGCACGCGGGCGGCGGCCTCCTCGAGGGCGTCCGCGCTGCCCGTGCGCCATGCCATGTTGACCAGGGCGGGCTCGTCGCCGGGCGTCACGATCAGGCTGTACGGGTAGTAGTCGCCCCAGCAGCGCAGGTAGGTGGTGCCGTCGTCGTCGCGGCTCACGGCACGCAGGCCGAAGTTCTTCTCGAAGAAGGCGACGGAGCCCTCCACGTCGGGGGAGGCGATCTCCAGGTGGGCCAGGTGGGCCAGCGTGTTCGTCATCGAACATCCTCTCGGGTCGGTCTTCACCGGTCCGCGGGCGCTGGTACGCCGGAGTGGAGTGCGCTGCGCCGCGCGGCCTGCGACCACCTTGCGCGTCAGTCGGCGCATCAGGGAAGGCAGTGTCGCTGATGCGGCACATCCGTTTCATCGATGACAGCCGAGGGGATCGGGGACGGGTCGTCGGACGCGGCTGCCAGCCCGTCCGCGATCGACTTGACCCCGCCGTGCGCGGTCATGCCGCCGTCCACGGGGATCTCCGCTCCGCTCACGTACGACGAGCCGTCGCCGATCAGGAACGTGACGAGCGCCGCGACCTCGTCGACCGTGCCCGTGCGCCCGAGGGGCGTCTCGGTGACGTTCCCGTCGCGGAACGCCGGGGACGCCGACGCGGTCATCGGGGTCTCGATGTACCCGGGGTGGACGGCGTTGACCCGGATCCCGCGGGGACCGAGCTCGAGGCACGCGACCCTGGTGAGCCCCCGGAGCGCCCACTTGCTGGTCGTGTAGGCGACCGGCACGTGCCCGGTGAGGGCGGCGACGGAGCCGACGTTGACGATCGACGACCCGCGCGGCATCAGCGGAGCACAAGCCTGGATGGCGAGCACCGGGCCCACGAGGTTCACAGCGTGGACCCGCTCGAGGTCCGCGACGTCGACGTCGAGGAGGCGTGCGCGCCACGTGATCCCGGCGTTGTTGACGAGGCCGTCGATGCGGCCGAACCGGTTCCTCATGTCGGTTGCCAGGCTCGCCCAGGCGGCGCGGTCCGTCACGTCGTGCCGCCGGTACTCGGTCGTGTCGCCGAGGGCCTCGGCTGGCGTGTCGGCGACGTCGAGCGCCACCACGTGCGCTCCCGCGGCGGCCAGGGAGCGGGCCTCGGCCGCGCCCTGGCCGCGAGCGGCCCCGGTGACGACGACGATCTTGCGGGGCAGGCCGGTCGGCGGGCCTGGCGCCTCGTTGCGCAGGGTCATCCGTCGACCTTCGAGGGGGTGCGCGCCCCTGGCAAGGCATGATGTGTGGATGCCGCCCATCAGCCGCGCCGATGCGGACCTGCCGGACCGTGCACAGCGCGTGCGCCGCGTCACCCAGCTCGCGAACCTCGACCTCAACCTGCTCGTCGCCCTCGACGCGCTGCTGCAGAACCAGGGCGTGACGAAGGCCGCGGTCCAGATGGGGTTGAGCCAGCCGGCCCTGTCGGCGTCGCTCGCGCGCCTCCGACGTCACTTCGACGACCCGCTGCTCAGCCGCCGGGGCAACGAGTACTTCCTGACGCCGTTGGCGCTGCAGCTCCGGGAGCGCACCCGGACGGTCCTGGCCGGGGTCGAGCGGGTGTTCGCCGCAGAGCCCGTCTTCGACCCGGCGACGTCCAGCCGAGAGGTCTCGGTGGTCGCCAGCGACTACAGCGTGGCGATGCTGGGCGCCCGCGTGGCCGAGATCCTGCACCGGGAGGCGCCCGGCATGCGGCTGCGCTTCGCCGCCAACACGCCGAGCATCGTCGACGACGCGGCGCACGCCCTCCTCGGCACCGACCTGATCCTGCTGCCGCACGGCTTCATCACCGACATGCCGCACGCCGACCTGCACGAGGACCGGTGGACGTGCCTCGTCGCCGAGACGAGCACCGAGGTCGGCGACGAGCTCACGCACGAGCAGCTGCGGACGATGCCCTGGGTCATGACCTTCCACAGCCCGACCGCCTCGACGCCGGCGGCTCGCCGCCTCCGCATGGCGGGGTTCGAGCCACGCATCGAGGTCGTCACCGAGCACTTCCTGACGATCCCGGCCCTCGTCGCGGGGAGCAGCCGCGTCGGGCTGTTCCAGGAGCGGCTGGCGCGGGCGCTCCCGGCGGCCGCCGGGGTGCGCGCGGTGCGCGCCCCCGTGGACCTCGGCACGCTGGTCGAGGCCATGTGGTGGCACCCGGCCAACGACCGGGACCCCGAGCACGAGTACGTCCGGGACGTCTTCCGGCGTGCTGCCCAGGAGTCGTCCGGCTAGCCGAGGTCCGCCTCGGCGAGGTCACGCTCGATCTGGAGACGCGCGTCGAGGAGCAGGGGCAGCAAGGTGCCGGGAAGGCGGTCGGCGAACCGGTCCGACCGGGTCGAGAGCGTCACCGCACCGACCGCGGTGCCCCAACGGTCGTGGACGACCGCGCCGACGGCCGCGACGCCGCGCTCGGTCTCCTCGATGTTGACGGCATAGCCGTGCGCCCGCGCTCCGTGGACGTCCGTGAGGAGGCGGTGGAGCTCGTCGGCCGTGAGGTCGCCGGGAGCACCGGCGCTGAAGACGGCCCGGACCTCGTCGTCGGTGAGCTCGGCGAGCAGCGCCTTGCCCCCCGAGGCCTCGTGCGCCGCCATGACGACGCCGTCCCGGTCGTGGGTCGCGTCGACGGTCCGGGCGCGCACCGTCACGAGGAACCGGACGTTCTGGCCGACGCGGATCATGAGGTTCGCCGACTCCTTGCTGCGGCGCGAGAGAACTTCCAGGTGAGGCAGGCTCAGCCGCCGGAAGTCCCGGCTCCGCTCGAGACGGGCGGGTCCGGCGTCCATCGACGGTCCGGGCAGGTAGACGTGCGACTCGTCCTGCACGGCGAACCCGCGGTACAGGAGAGTCTGCAACAGGCGGTGCGCGCTGGACCGTGAGATGTCGAGGTGCGCCGACGCGTCGGCCACCCGGACGCTCCCGTAGTCGCGGAGCATCTGGACCAGGCGCAGCCCGCGGTCGAGGGACTCGACCGCGGCCGGGGGACGGTCGGGCAGAGGTGGGTGGCGCCGCGTGTTCCTCATAGCGGGACATCCTCGCGCGCTTCGCGGCACGCTGCCTAGGGTCCCGGCATGGATCACGACGTGGTGTTCCCCACAGGGACGACAGCAGACAAGACCTTGATCGTCGGCGGCGGCATCTCCGGCCTCGCAGCAGCGCTCGCTCTGAGGCGCCAGGGCAAGGACGTGACGGTCGTCGAGCAGGCACCGGAGTTCGGCGAGATCGGTGCCGGCCTCCAGCTCGGCCCGAACGCGACCAGGATCCTCGACGGCTGGGGTCTCCTCGACCAGGTGCGAGACGTGGGTGTCGAGCCTGGCCGGCTGGTCCTTAAGGACGCGGTCACGGGCGACGAGCTGGCGGCCCTCGACCTGCGCGGCTCGTTCCGCGAGCGCTACGGCGCCCCGTACGTGGTCATCCACCGCACGGACCTCCACAGCATCCTGCTCGAGGCGTGCCGTGCCGCCGGCGTCGAGCTGGCGACGGCGACGCGCATCGCCCAGGTGTCCCAGGACGACGCCGGGACGGTCGCCCGTGCCGACGACGGCCGCGTGTTCGAGGCGGCGGTGACGCTCGGTGCTGACGGGCTACGTTCCGCCCTGCGGGACACGATCGTGGGCGACGAGGTCGTCCCGTCCGGGTTCGTCGCGTACCGGGGGACCGTCCCGACCCACGAGGTCCCGGAGGAGAGCGGGCTCGACGACGTGGTGTGCTGGGTCGCCCCTGACGCCCACGTGGTGCAGTACCGGCTGCGCGGCGGCAGCGTCCTGAACGTGGTGGCGACCTTCCGCTCGCCGGGGTTCGCCCGCGGCGAGGCCGACTACGGGACGCCGGACGAGCTGGAGGCGGTGTTCGCCGCCTGCCACCCCCGGGTCCGCGAGGCGGTGTCGCACGTCGGCCGGCAGCGGCGCTGGCCACTTTTCGACCGGGAGCCGGCGGCCCGCTGGAGCGACGGTCGGGTCGTGCTCGTCGGCGACGCCGCGCACCCGATGCTGCAGTACCTCGCGCAGGGCTGCTGCCAGGCACTCGAGGACGCCCAGGCGCTCGAGCTGCTCGTGGCGCAGCAGGACGGGCCTACCGACTGGTTGGCTGTCGTTCGGGAGCTCGTCGCGGCGCGCGCGGACCGGACCGCCCAGGTCCAGCAGCGCGCTCGCGTGTTCGGGGACGTGTGCCACGCCGGGGGTGCCGCGCGCCTGCTGCGCAACGCCCTCCTGGCGCACGCCGAGGACCTGACCGAGTACACCGACTGGCTCTACGCGGGGACGGTGGCCGAGCGCCTCGCCACCCCCGCTCCCGCCCCTGCCCTCTCGCGCGCCTGAGCGCCTGAACGACGGAGACCACCATGAAGCTTGCAGTGCTGGACGGCCGCACACCGGTCGTCGTGACCGAGGACCGGGCCGTCGACGTGAGCGCCGTGATCGGCGTGACCGCCGGGTTCGCCGGGCCCTGGGGGGACTGGCTCGAGCGAGGCCACGACCCGGGGGAGCTGCGCGACCTCGACCTCGCCGGGCTGCCGACGGTCTCGCTCGACGAGGGGCGGCTCACCGCGCCGCTGGCCCGGCCCCGGAAGATCGTCGCCGCGCCGGTCAACTACCTGGACCACAAGATCGAGATGTCCGAGCAGAAGTCCGTCGCGGACTACGGCGTCTTCCTCAAGGCCGGCACGTCGGTCATCGGTCCCCGCGAGGTCGTCGAGCTGCCCTACGAGGACCTGCGCACCGACCAGGAGGGCGAGCTCGCCGTGGTGGTGGGGCGCACCGCGCGCCATGTGACGGCGGACGCCGCCCTCGACCACGTGCTCGGGTACACCTGCGGGCTCGACATCAGCCTGCGGTCCACCGAGGACCGTTCGACCCGCAAGTCGTTCGACACCTTCACGCCGCTCGGGCCGTGGATCGTGACGGCGGACGAGGTCCCGGACCCCGACGCGCTCGACCTGAGGTGCTGGGTCGCGGGGGAGCTGCGGCAGGAGACCAGTACCTCCGAGCTGTTGTTCTCGGTGCGTGAGCTGATAGCGTACGCGTCGTCGGTGATGACCCTCGAGCCGGGCGACGTCATCCTCACCGGGACGCCGGCAGGCGTGGGTCCGCTGCGCGACCGTGATGTCGTCCGCCTCGAGATCGGGTCGGTCGGGACGCTCGAGGTGACCGTCTCGGGGGCACCTGCCGTCCCGTACGCCTCGCGCCCCCGAGGCCGGGCCGCGCTGGCAGGCGGTGCCCGTTGAGCGCGCAGCCGGGCGACCCCGGCCAGCCCGACCCGAGCCCCGAGCTCGACCGGCTGTACGCCGACTTCGAGCGCAACAGCATGGCACCGCTGTGGACGCAGACGAACGACCTCATGCCGCTCGCTCCGCGGCCTTCTGCCGTCCCCTTCGTCTGGCGGTGGTCCGAGCTCCTCGACATCGCCCGCCGCGCCGGCGACCTCGTGCCGGTCGGCCGGGGCGGCGAGCGACGCGCGATCGGGCTCGCGAACCCGGGTCTCGCCCCCACGGCCTATGCGACCCCGACCCTCTGGTGCGCCATCCAGTGGCTGGGGGCGTTCGAGACGGCACCCGAGCACCGGCACGCGCAGAACGCGTTCCGGTTCGTCGTCGAGGGTGAGGGCGTGTGGACGGTCGTGAACGGCGACCCGGTCCGGATGAGCCGCGGGGACCTGCTGCTGACCCCCGGATGGAACTTCCACGGCCACCACAACGACACGGACCAGCCCATGGCGTGGATCGACGGACTGGACGTGCCGTTCGCCCACGACATGGACCTCGGGTTCTTCGAGTTCGGCTCGGAGCGTGTGACGGACGAGGCGTCGCCGCACGTCTCGCGGTCCGAGCGCCTCTGGGCCCACCCGGGCCTGACCCCGTTGTCGTCGCAGGAGGCTCAGGTGGCGACGCCCCTCGGCGCCTACCGCTGGGAGCACACCGACGCGGCGCTGCGGGAGCAGCTCGCGCTCGAGGACGAAGGGCACCCGGCCACGGTCGAGCAGGGCCATGCGGCCATCAAGTACACGAACCCCACGACCGGCGGTGACGTGCTGCCGACCATGCGGTGCGAGTTCCACCGGTTGCGCGCGGGGACGCGGACCGCGACGCGACGCGAGGTCGGTTCGTCCGTGTGGCAGGTGTTCGCGGGAAGCGGCGCGGTCGTCATGGACGGGGAGCGCCGCGAGGTCGTCACGGGCGACCTGTTCGTCCTGCCGTCCTGGACGGCGTGGTCGCTCGAGGCCTCGGACGAGCTGGACCTCTTCCGGTTCTCGGACGCACCGATCGTCGAGCGTCTCCAGTTCCAGCGGACGTACCTGCCCGACACGGACAGGCTGTTCCCCGGAAGCCGGGGCTGAGTCGTGCCGGCCCGCCACGACCTCGTGACGGATCCTGTGATCCGCGCGGACCTGCTGCTGGCGCGTCGGGGGACGGCGTTCTTCTCCCGACAGCTCGGCGCGCTCTCGGCAGCCGACCTGCTCGAACCCTCGGCGGTGCCGGGATGGAGCCGCGCGCACGTCGTCGCGCACGTCGGGTACCACGCGCGGGCGCTGGCGCAGCTCCTCGAGGAGGTCAGGACAGGTCGGCCCGTCGCCGAGGAGGAGGCCGTGGCGGCACCGGCGGAGCGCGTCGCCTACGGGGCGACGCTCCCGCCGGCCGCGCTGCGGCACCTCCACGCGCACGCCGCCGTGCACCTGAGTGTGGAGTGGCGCGACCTCCCGCCGGAGCGCTGGGTGGCGACCGGCTCCCTCGACGGCCGCGACACGAGGGTCGCCGACACCCCCTGGCGACGCGCTCGGGAGGTGTGGCTCGGCGCGGTGGACCTGGCCGCGGGGGCGACCGTCCGGGACGTGCCGGACGCAGTCACACGGCGTGAGCCCGTGCCGGCACGCTGACCGTGCTGGCACGGACCACGAGGGAGGGTTCGAGCACCACGGCACGGTGGTGGTGCTCGGGCCCACCGCGTGCTTCGTCGAGGACCAGCTCGGTCCCGACGCGCCCCATCTCCTCGCCGGGCTGCGCGACCGTCGTGATCGGCGTCGGGCTGTCCCAGGCGGCTTGGTTGTTGTCGTAGCCGACGACCCCCACGGCGCCGGGGACGTCGACGTCGGACATGGCGAACGCCTGCAGGATCCCGGCGGCCAGCAGGTCGGTCGCGGCCACGACGCCGTCCACGCGGCCCGCGCGCACGTCGTCGACGAGCGCGCCACCCACCTCCCAGCCGTCGGCGCGGTTGACGCCGGTGGGCACGACCGTGCGGACGTGCTCGGCGCCGCGCTCGCGGACCGCGCGAGCGAAGCCGCGCGCTCGGTGCTGCACGGGCTCGAGCGCCTCGGGGCCCCCGACGAACACGAGCCGGCGGCGACCGGTGTCGACGAGGTGGCTCGTCGCGAGCCAGCCCCCCCGCTCGTTGTCCACCGAGACGCTGCAGAAGCGCGTCGTGGGGACCGCGAGGTTGAGCATCACGGTGGGCGCCGAGCGGGGCGCCTCGTCGGCGATGGCGGCGAAGTGCTGCTCGTCGTTGAGGGTGAGCAGGAGCCCGGCGACCCGCGCCTGCCCGAACGTCCGCAGGTGACGTGTCTCGCGCTCGAGCCGGGTGTCGCTGTTGGCGATCATCAGGGTGTGATCGGCTGCCTCGGCCGCGGTCTCGGCGCCTCGGGCCACGTCGACGAACAGGGAGTTGCTCAGGTCGGGCAGGACGATCCCGACGGTCCGGCTGGACCCGGCGGCCAGGGACCGGGCGATGCCGTCCGGCACGTAGTCGAGCAGGGTCATCGCGCGGACGACCTTCTCGGTGGTCGCGGGCGCGACGCGGGCGGGGTGGTTGAGGACGTTGGAGACGGTCCCGATCGAGACACCGGCCAGCCGCGCGACGTCGGAGATGCCGGTCCGGGAGGGTCCGGGCCTCTTGCTGCTCATCGGTACCGTGCGCTCCTTCGTGCGGCGTCCAAGGTCACGGAACGATATCAGTCGAATGAAGCGCTCCAACCACGCAGGCATCAGTCCTGTCGATGTCCCGCATCGCCGGTTCGGAAGCCATCCCGTGCGGCTTGATCTCGCACGAGCGTGCCGCCTACCTTCGATCCTTGAAACGCTTTAAGGCGTTCGACCCCGCCCTTCAAGGAGGAAGTGTGATGTTTCAGCGAGGACGCAGGACGGCACGGCTCACCGCCGGCCTGAGCATCGTGGCGGCTGGCGCGCTGGCCCTGTCGGCCTGCTCCGGCTCGGACTCGAGCTCCGGCAGCGACGCGAAGTCCGGACCCTTCAAGTACCTCTCGTTCTCCGAGAACACGACGATCCAGGACACGCTCAAGACGCTCGCGTCCGGCCAGTGCGCGGATGCGAACTCGAAGGCGGAGCTCCAGGTCACCACGCAGCCCCAGGCGAGCTTCGATCAGCAGATCCAGCTGCTCGCCGGCCAGGGAGCGCTGCCGTCGATCTTCCCCGCCGGAAACTCGCCGTCGGTCGCGAAGGAGCTCGACCGCTCCAGCAGCCTCGTCGACACCGGTGCCGAGCTCGAAGCTCTCGGCGACTCCGACGACATCCTGCCCGCCGCCAAGTCCACGATCGAGAAGCTCTACGACGGGAAGGACTACGTCCTCCCGACCGAGCTCAACGTCGAGGGCATCTGGTACAACAAGAAGCTCTTCGCCGACAACGGCATCGAGGCCCCGGCGACCTGGGGCGACCTGACCGCCGACGCGGCGAAGCTCGAGGCCGCAGGCGTCCAGCCGTTCGCCGCGGACGGCAAGGACGGCTGGCCACTCACCCGGCTCATCGGCAACTACATCTACCGGTCCGTCGGCGCGGACGCCCTCCAGGCCGTGGCCGACGGCAAGGCCAAGCTGACGGACCAGGCCTACGTCGACGCCGCACAGGCCGTCGCCGACCTCGGAGCCAAGGGCTACTTCGGCAAGTCGGTCGGCTCGATCGACTACACGACCGCGATGAACCAGTTCCTCACGGGCAAGGCCGGGATGTACTACATGGGCTCGTGGGCTCTCGCGAACTTCAACGACCCGAAGCAGAACCAGATCGGTGCCGACAACATCGGGTTCGTGCCGTTCCCGACCGTCAGCGGTGGCAAGGGCGGCTCCGAGCTCGCGGCGAACGTCGGCGTCCCGCTCGCGCTCTCCAAGAAGAGCTACGACTCCGGGTCGAAGGCGTGGCTCGACTGCATCGCGAAGAACTATGGCGCGGCGGCCCTCAAGGGCAGCGGCACCATCACGGGCTTCAAGGTCAACGGTGACGCGGGCAAGGTGCCCGCGCTGACCAAGTCCGTCCAGGAGCAGATCGACTCGAGCACGGACACCGTCCTCTGGTTCGAGGCGCTGTTCGACCCGAAGGCGACGACGACCTCCCAGACCAACGCCGCACTCCTCGTGAACGGCAAGCTCTCGGCCGCGGACTTCATGTCGAAGATCCAGGCCGACCTCGGCTGACCAGCTCCCCGCTGAAGTGTCGCCGGGAGCCGCCCGGCTCCCGGCGACACCCGCGAACCCGGCGCGCACGGCGCCCCCACACAAGGTGATCCCCATGAAGTCTGTCTTCGGCGACCGTCGCGCCGTCATCCTGCTCCTGACACCAGCCCTGCTCGTCTACTCGCTGGTGATGCTCGTCCCCGTCGTCTGGTCGCTCGGATACACGTTCTTCGAGGGCAACGCGATCAACGGCTTCTCGTTCGCCGGCCTCGACAACTTCCGTGAGCTCCTCTCGGACCCCGACGCGCACGCAGCGCTCTGGTTCACGGTCCGCTTCGCGCTGGTGCTCACCGTGGTGCAGGTTGCTATGGGCTACCTGCTCTCCCTGCTGTACGTGTTCGTGCTGCGGCGCGCCTCGAGCCTCGTGCGTACCCTCGTCTTCTTCCCGGTGATCCTGCCGACCGTCGCAGTCTCGCTGCTCTTCCAGCAGCTCTTCGAGTACGCGCCGCGCAACGGGCCGGTGAACTCGCTGCTCAACGTGTTCGGGATCCACTCGGTGGACTGGTTCGGTTCGAGCGGGTCGGCCTTCTGGGTCCTGATCATCATGGAGACCTGGCGCTCGATGGGCTTCTACGCCGTCCTGCTCTACGCCGGCCTCGTGGACATCCCCGAGGAGATCCTCGAGTCCGCCCGTCTCGACGGTGCGTCGGGCGTCCGGCTCGTGCGGCACGTCGTCGTGCCGTTGTCGCTGCCGGTGCTCCTGTCGTCCGTCATCTTCTCGATCAACGGGACTCTGAAGATCTTCGACTCCGTGGTCGCACTGACGAACGGGGGCCCGGGCAGCTCGACCACACCCCTGACCGTCTACATGTTCCAGACGTCGTTCTCGTACGGCGAGTACGGCTACGGCAGCACCATCGCTCTGCTGCTGACCATGCTCTGCCTCGTGGTCACGCTCTTCATCTTCCGTACCTCCCGTCGCGACACCACCAAGGCCTGACCGATGACTGTGACCTCCACGCCGGCGCACGCCCGGCCCACCACGCGTCCCGCACAGCCCGCACGTCGGTCCCGACTGCGGCGCCTCCGCCGCAACCCGCTCGGGACCGTGGCGACCTGGGCCGCGACCACGCTGCTCCTGCTCGTCATCCTGATCCCTCTCGTCTGGCTCGTCCTCGGGTCCCTGAAGACGCAGAACGAGATCCTCAACAAGCCGGCGTTCTCGCTGCCCGACGACTGGTTCAACTTCCAGAACTACGTCGACGCGGTGGTCGACGGAAATCTGGGCACCTACGCGCGCAACAGCATCGTCGCGGTCTTCCCGTCCCTCTTCATGACCATCCTGTTCGGGGTGGCGGCCGGGTTCGCCCTCGAGATCCTCGTGTGGAAGGGCAGGGGCGCGGTCCTCGTCAGCTTCCTGGCGGGGATCATGGTGCCGGGGCAGATGATCCTGCTCCCGCTGTTCACGATCTATTTCAACCTGCACCTCACCGGCACGCTGCTGCCGCTGGTCATCACCTACACGGCCATCGGGCTGCCGCTGACCGTGTTCATGATGGCGACGTTCTTCCGCGGCGTGCCACGCGAGATCTTCGAGGCCGCCACGCTCGACGGCGCGAGCACGATCCGCCAGTTCTTCTCCGTGGGCCTTCCTCTCGTGCGGAACGCCATCTTCACGGTCGCTCTCGTCCAGTTCTTCTTCATCTGGAACGACCTGCTGATCGCGATGACGTTCACCAGCAGCGACGACCTCCGCACCATCCAGGTCGGTCTGCTCAACTTCCAGGGCCAGTTCGGCCAGGTCGAGTACGGGCCGACGCTTGCGGCAGTGTGCCTCAACGTGTTCGCGACGGGCGCCATCTACCTGTTCCTCAACCAGCGGGTCATGAAGGGCCTGACGGCCGGCTCGGTGAAGGGATGACGCCGCCGCGTGTCGTCGCGCTCCGGGCCGAGCACGTCGCCAGCGCCTTGGGGATCGACGAGCCCGCTCCTCGACTCAGCTGGCGTCTCGAGGGCGCCGGCAGTGCGACCGGTTACGAGATCGAGGTCTGCCGCGACCTCGAGACGGCCCCCGAGATCTGTGCGGTCGCCGCGGTAGGCGCACAGGCGCTCGTGCCGTGGCCCGCGCGGGGGCTCGCCCCGAGAGAGCGTGCCGTCGTCCGCGTGCGGACGACCAACGACCACCTGGTCGGAGACTGGTCAGACGAGCTGGTCGTCGAGCGCGGGCTCACCCGCGACGCCTGGTCGGCCCCCTGGGTCAGCCCATCAGTCGCCGCGTCGTCGGAGGGCCCGAGGCCCGCGTTCCTGCTGCGTGCGGAGTACGACCGTCCCGAAGGCGCGCGACGCGTGCGGCTCTACCTCGCCGCTCACGGCGTCTACCAGCTGGAGCACGACGGGATCCGCGTCGACGACACCGAGCTCGCACCCGGGTGGAGCAGCTTCGGGCACCGCCTCCGCTACCAGACCTTCGACCTCGACCAGGCATCGGCGGGGGTCCACGCACTCGGAGTGTGGCTCGCGGACGGCTGGTACCGAGGACGGCTCGGGTTCAACGGCGGGCTCTGGGACGTCTACGGCCGCGACATCGCGCTGCGGGCCCAGCTCGAGGTCATGCATGAGGACGGATCGGTCGTCCAGGTCCCGTTGTCCTGGACCTGGTCTCCCGCGCCGATCACCGCGACCGGTCTGTATGAGGGCGAGCGGCACGACGCCCGGCTCGAGCAGGACGGATGGTCTGCGCCCGGGTTCGACGGCGGCGCCTGGAATCACGCCGCGGTACTCGACGACGCCGCGTTCGGCGCGGCGCTGGAAGGCCCCGTCGGCCCCCCGGTGCGCTGCGTCGAGGAGATCCGACCGGTCGCGGTCGACTGGCGGCCCGACGGCCGGGTCCGTCTCGACTTCGGGCAGAACGTGTCCGGACGGCTGCGGTTCACCGCGACCGCGAATCGTGGGCACGTGGTTCGGCTCCACCACGCCGAGGTCCTGGAGGACGACGCGCTCGCCGTGCGGCCGCTGCGGACCGCGAGCTCGGTCGACGAGTACGTGTTCGCGGGCAGTGGCACGGAGAGCTGGGAACCACGGTTCACGATCCACGGCTTCCGGTATGCCGAGGTCGAGGGCTGGCCCGCGGACGCCCCCGTGTCGGTGGTTGCACGGGTGATCCACTCCGACATGCAGCGCGCCGGCTGGTTCACCTCGTCGCACGCCCTGCTCAACCGCCTGCACGAGAACGTCGTGTGGAGCATGCGGGACAACTTCGTCGACCTCCCGACGGACTGCCCTCAGCGCGACGAGCGGCTGGGCTGGACCGGAGACATCCAGGTCTTCGCTCCGGCGGCCGCGTTCCTGTTCGACTGCACGGGCGTGCTGCGCAGCTGGCTGCGCGACGTCGCGGCCGAGCAGGCGGCTGACGGTACGATGCGCAACTTCCACCCGTGGCTGGAGTGCGGCTTCCCGTCTGCGCCCGCCGCCGCCTGGGGCGACGCCGCGGTGATCGTGCCGTGGACCCTCTACGAGCGGACGGGCGACGTCCAGGTCCTGAGGGACCAGGCGGGCAGCATGGCGGCGTGGGTGGATCAGGTCGACGCCCTCACTGGTGGCACGGGTCTCTGGGACGCGAGCTTCCAGCTCGGGGACTGGTTGGACCCGGCCGCCCCGCCGGACCGCCCGGGGGACTCGGGGACCGACCGTCACCTCGTCGCGACCGCGTATCACGCCCGGAGCGCCCGGCTGACGGCCCAGGCCTTCGACGTGCTCGGAGACCCCGAGCGGGCTGCCCGGTACGCGCAGGTCGCGGACCGTGCCCTGGCGGCCTTCCGTCGGGAATATGTGGCGCCCTCGGGTCGTATCGTCAGCGACACCGTGACGGCACTGTCGGTCGCGCTCGAGTTCGGCCTGCTCGCCGACGACGAGCAGCGTGCCATCGCCGGTCGCCGGCTCGTCGAGCTGGTCCGGGCGAACGACCATCGCATCGCCACCGGGTTCGTCGGTACGCCGCTGGTGTGTGACGCGCTGGTCCGCGTCGGGGCCGTCGACACGGCGTACCACCTCCTCCTCCAGACGGAGTGCCCGTCCTGGCTGTACCCCGTCACGATGGGGGCGACCACGGTCTGGGAACGCTGGGACAGCATGTTGCCCGACGGCAGCGTGAACCCCGGCGAGATGACCTCGTTCAACCACTACGCGCTCGGCGCGGTCGCGGACTTCCTTCACCGCGTCGTCGGCGGCCTCGCGCCGTCGGAGCCTGGCTACCGTCGCGTGCTGGTCGCCCCGCAGCCGGGCGGTGGCCTCACGAGCGGTGGCGCGCGTCATCTGTCGCCGTACGGCGAGATCGACGTCCACTGGGAGCGAACGGGCGCGACGGTGAGCGTGACCGCGACCCTCCCGGAGGGCGTCGAGGGGGAGATCGTGCTGCCCGGGGATGCGGCGCGCCATCGCATCGTCGCGGGCACCACGACGCTCACCGGTAGCTTCCGTCCGGCGAGCGAGGACCCGTCCCGGCCCCGCCTGTGGAACGTCCACAGCCCCGAGGACCGGATCGAGATGGAGCGGGCGGGAGTGGTGGCATGACCCCCGACCTCGACCAGTCGCTGGCTCTCGTGACGGGTGCGGACCTCATGCACACGCGTGCTGTCGGAGACGTGCCCGCGCTCACCACGGCGGACGGTCCCAACGGGCTCGCGATGAACCTCCCCGACTTCTCAGGCAAGGTTCCTGGCACCTGCTTCCCGTCGCCGAGCGCCCTGGCTTCCACGTGGGACGCCGGTCTGCTGGAGCGGGTCGGGGAGGCCGTCGCGTCGGAGGCCCGGGCCGCGGGGGCCGACGTCCTGCTCGCCCCGTCGGTGAACATCCGGCGCTCGCCGCTCGGCGGACGCAGCTTCGAGTACTACTCGGAGGACCCGACGGTGTCCGGTGTGCTGGGGGCCGCGTTCGTGCGCGGCGTCCAGGCGGCCGGCGTCGCGGCGTGCGTCAAGCACTTCGCGGTGAACAGCCAGGAGACCGACCGGATGCGCGTCAGCGCCGAGCTCTCGGCTTCGGCGCTGCGTGAGATCTATCTCCCGGCGTTCGAACGGATCGTCAGGGAGGCGTCCCCGGCGTTCGTCATGGCCTCGTACAACAAGGTCGACGGCACGTACGTGAGCCAGCACCACGAGCTGCTCACGGGGATCCTGCGCGACGAGTGGGGTTTCGACGGAGCGGTCATGTCTGACTGGGGAGCTGTCGACGATCCTGTGGCGGCCGTGGTCGCCGGCCTCGACCTCGAGATGCCGGGCCCCGCGCTCGGATCCCAGGCGGCGCTGCGGGAGGCGTGCACGGAGGAGACGGTCCGCGCGGCGGTGCTTCGTGCCGGCGCGCGAGTCGCTCGCGCGGCGCGGAACTGGTCGGATCGACCGGGGCGCGCGGTCGACGTCCGGGCACATCACGACCTGGCGGTGGACGCCTCGGTGGCGTCGATCACGCTGCTGCGCAACGACGGTGTGCTGCCGCTCGCGGGCACCGTGTCATCGGTCGCGCTGGTCGGCTCCCTCGCGGCTGAGCCGCACCGCCAGGGCGGCGGGAGCGCCGGGGTGAACCCGCTGCGGACCGACGACCTTGCGACGGAGCTGCGAGCCCGGACCCGCGCCGAGGTCAGGTGTGTCGCAGGCTGTGCAGCGGACGGTGGCTCGGACGCCGCGCTCGCGGACGAGGCCGTCGAGATCGTCGCACGGTCCGACGTGGCGGTCGTCGTCGTCGGGCCCCCGCCGGGCGCCGACTCCGAAGGACGTGACCGGTCGACGCTCGAGGTGCCAACCGGTCAACGCGAGCTGGTCGGTCGGCTGTGCGCCACAGGGACGCCGACCGTGGTGGTGCTGAACAGCGGGGGCACCCTGCTCACGGCCGGGTGGTCGGACGACGCGGCGGCGGTGCTGGCCTGGTGGCTACCGGGTGCAGGTGGGGGCGAGGCGCTCGCGCGGGTGCTCGTCGGGCACGACGAGCCGGGGGGCAGGCTGACCGAGACGATCCCCGTGCGGCTCGCCGACACGCCCACAGCGGGCTCCTTCCCGCAGCCAGGTCGTGCCCTGCACGCTGAGGGCGTGCTGGTCGGCTACCGCTCTTACGACCGGCTGGGTCGAGAGGTGGCGTTCCCCTTCGGTCACGGCATCGGCTACACGACGTTCGCTTTCGGGTCGTTGTCAGCGACAGTCGACGGCGAGGAAGTCGCACTGGCCTTCGACGTCACGAACACCGGTGCGCGGGACGGCTCGACGGTCTGGCAGGTCTACGTCGCGGAGCCCGAGCCGTCGGCGTCCCGTCCTCTACGGAGCCTGGCCGCCTTCGGACGTGTGGCGCTCGCTCCCGGGGAGACGTCCACGGTCCGGACGGCGCTGCGTCCACGCGTGTTCGAGCGCTGGGACGACACGCTCTCGTGCTGGGTCACGGACGGGGGGGCGTACCGCGTCTCGGTCGGCGCGTCGTCCAGAGACCTGGCGGAGCATGCCGACGTCACCCGGGAGCGCCGGGTGCCCCACCCCGTGCTGGGTCCGTCGTCCACGTTGCGGGAGTGGCTGACGCACCCGGTGCTGGGCCCTCGATTGCTGGAGGCCGCCCGTGGAGCGGACGACGACGGTGCGACGTACGGGTTCCTGTCGAACCCCGTCATCGTGCTGATGATCGGCGACCTGCCGATCCGACGGCTCTTCGGTGACCCGTCTCAGGGATTGAGCCAGGACCTCCTGGATCGCGCATCCTCCTGATCAAGGCGAATACCGCTCGTCGCCCTGGCATGCTGGGTGACGCTGCTGGCTGCCAGGGCCGGCCGAGGCGCGGAGGAGGAGGGTGTGACCACCGGACGCACCGAGTACACCGGCGAGGGCCTGGACGAGCGCGACCTCGCGCCCGCGCCGCTCGCCCAGGTCGAGAAGTGGCTCGCCGCGGCACACCACCGCCAGGCCGAGCGCGGCGACGTGCCGGAGCCGACGGCGCTGTCCGTCGCGACGGTCGACGCGGCCGGCATGCCGGACGTCCGGACCGTCCTGATGCGGTTCCTGGACGCCCGCGGCCCGGGCTTCGTGACGGACCTCGGGTCGGCGAAGAGCACGCAGATCCGCGCGACGGGCGGCATCGCGGCGTCCCTGACGTGGCCTGCGATGTTCCGGGCGGTGCGGTTCCGCGGCCGCGCCGTGGAGATCGGCCGCGACGAGATCGCCGCGTACTTCGTGTCCCGGCCCTGGGGGTCGAGGATCAGCGCGTGGGCGTCCGACCAGTCGCGCCCCGTGGCCGACCGTGCGGCGCTCGTCGCTGCGTCTGCGCGCTACGCGGCCCTGTACCCGGACACGGGATCGCCCGACGACGTCCCCGTGCCGTCGAGCTGGGGCGGCTGGCGGGTGGCGTGCGACGAGGTCGAGCTGTGGGCGGGCCGCCGTGACCGGCTGCACGACCGGCTGGTGTACGTGCGGACCGCTGACCCGGCTGCCCCGGCGCTCGACGACCCGGGTGCGTGGGAGGTCGTCCGCCGCCAGCCGTAGCTCGTGCAGTCCCGTGCTGGACGTCAGGGGACGAGCAGGGTCTTGATCGCCCGGCGCTCGTCCATCGCGGCGTAGCCCTCCGCCACCTCGGACAGCGGCAGCGTCAGGTCGAACACCCGGCCCGGGTCGATGCTGCGATCGAGGACCTTGCGGACGAGGTCGTCGAGGTAGGCCCGCACGGGCGCGGGTCCGCCGCGCAGCCCGACGTTGCGCCAGAACATGTGCTGCTGTGCGATCTCGCCGACGTGCGGCACGCCGACCCAGCCGACCGTGCCGCCGGGGCGGGCGGAACGCAGCGCCTGGTCGACGGAGTCCTCCGTGCCGACGCACTCGAGCACCGCGTCGGCGCCGATCCCTCCGGTCAGCTCAAGGACCTGCCCGACGCCGTCGTCGCCGCGCTCCGCCACGATGTCGGTGGCGCCGAAGGCGCGGGCCACGGCCTGCCGGTCGGCGTGGCGGCTCATCGCGACGATCCGTTCGGCACCGAGCTCGGCGGCGGCGAGGACGCCGCTGAGCCCGACCGCTCCGTCGCCGACGACGACCACGGTCGACCCGGGACGCACGCCGGCGCTCACGGCTGCGTGCCACCCGGTGCACATCACGTCGGACAGGGCGAGCAGCGACGGGACCTGGTCGTCGTCGGGGTGTCCCGGGGTCGCGACGAGCGTCCCGTCGGCGTTCTGCACGCGGATCAGCTCGGCCTGGCAGCCGTCGTACCCGGTGCCGTGCAGGCAGTGGGACTGCATGCCCGCACGGCACACCGCGCAGGTGTTGTCGGACGTGAGGAACCCGCCGACGACGAAGTCGCCGACATCGACGGTCTCGACGTCCGCGCCGACCGCCTCGACCACACCGACGTACTCGTGCCCGATGGGCGTCGGCGTGGTGACCTGCTGGATGCCGCGGTATCGCCACAGGTCCGACCCGCAGACGCACGCGGCGACGGTCCGCACGACGGCGTCCGTGGGCTTCTCGATGGTGGGGTCGGGCCGCTCCTCGAAGCGGACGTCGCGGGTTCCGTGGATGACGGCGCCGTGCATGGTTCTCCTCAGGTCGGCGGACGGGTCAGCGCGGGTCGACGCGCAGAGTGGTGGCGCGGGCTACGGGGCTGGTGATGCTCTGCACCGCGGACCCGGTGCCGTACTTGGCCCGGTACGCGGCGTCGACGGCGTCGTCCCGGCTGTCGTCGGGCGTGAACGTGACCTCGGCGTGCACGCCGCCGGCGTCGATCGCGCCGGTGCCGGTGCGCTGCACGCCCCGGTACCAGGCGCCGTCCTGTCCGCGCACGGACCGGACGTAGAGCCGGTCGTCGACGACGACGTGCCACACGGTGCGCGGGGTGCGCAGCGTGCCGTCGGGCCGGTGGGCGGCGACCTCGAGCTCGCCGTCGCTGTCGATCGCGGTGAGGTCCGCGGCGTCCCAGGTGCTCATGTGCGGGTTCTCCTTCGGGTGGGTGCGGGGTCGGAGCATGAGGCGGGCGACGTCAGAGGCCGGGCGGGTAGTCGGTGGACGCGGCGACGTCGCGCTGCGCCTCGAACCCGGCGACGCGCTGCTGCAGGGTTGCGACGGTCGAGTCCAGGGCCTGCGACCCGAGCACGAGCCGCAGGGGTGCGGGCTCCACGTCGACGGACTCGATGATCCGCGCGGCCATGCGGACCGGGTCGCCGGCGGCGAGGCCGTTCGCCGGGTCGAGCATGGCCTCGAACGACCGGGCGGGCGTCCCGGCGTACGCGGGGATCGCGCCCGCGACCTGCGCGGACCCGTACCGGAACTCGGTGCGCGCCCCGCCGGGCTCGACGATCGTCAGGCCGATCCCGAAGCCCGCCACCTCGGCGGCGACGGACTCCGCGAACCCTTCGATGCCCCACTTGGTCGCGTGGTACAGCGAGTTGCCGGGGAACGCGACCTGCCCTCCGTACGACGAGATCTGCACGACGCGCCCGCCGCCCTGGGCCCGCAGGTGGGGGAGCGACGCCCGGATCAGCTGGATCGACCCGCGCAGGTTGGTCGCGATCATGCGGTCGACCTGGGCGTCGCTGAGCTCCTCGGCCGCGCCGAACAGCCCGTAGCCGGCGTTCGACACGACGACGTCGACGCGACCGTCGTCGCCGAACGGCTCGCCGGCGAACGCGCGGTCGACCGTGTCGCGGACCGCGGCCGCGTCCGTCACGTCGAGGAGCGGCGCACGGAACGTGTCGGGGTACCGCTCGAGGAGGTCGGCGACCTTCTCGGTGCCGCGGACGGTCCCGACGACGCGGTCGCCCACGGCGAGCAGCTGGGCGGTGATCTCGCGGCCGAAGCCTGACGTGACGCCGGTGATCAACCAGGTGCGGGTCCTGGTCATGGTTCTCAGTCCTCCCTGGAGGTGGTGGGGGTGGTCGGCGCGGCCGGCGCGACGGAGTCGAGCGCGCGCAGCGCGTTGAGGGTGCGGGGGTACCCGACGTACGGGAGGAGCTGGGTGAGCACCGTGACCAGCGTCGCGCGATCGTTGCCGACCCGCAGGTTGGCGGCGACGTGCCCGGCCACCTGCGGGTCGGCACCGCCGAGCGCGACGCGCATCGCGAGGGTCAGCAGCTCGCGGGTCGGCACGTCGATGCCGCCACGCGTGTAGTGGTCGCCGAAGCAGTTCGCGGACAGGTACCGCTGGACGTGCTGCTCGTCCGTGGGGGCGTTCGCGTACATCGTGTCGACGGTGTCGGCGCCCACGATCTGCTGCTGGACGGCGAGCCCGCGGGCGGCCCGGTCCGCGCGCGTCGTGGTCGACTGCCCGGGCAGCGGGAGCTCCACGCCGTGCTCGAACAGGACCTCGTTCGTCGCGTGGAGGTAGTCGAACACCCGGCCCATACCGACGTAGGGCACGGCCTGGTAGACGACCTCCTTGAGCTCGACGGGCGTCACGCCGACCCGCAGCGCCGCCCGCGCGAGGACCCGGAACTCGCCGAGCGCCCCGCACGCGACGAGAGCCGCGAGCTGGACCAACGTCCGCGTCCGGGGCTCGAGCGGCGCGTCGCGCTGCACGTCCCCGAACGCCCACTCGTCGAAGTGCTCGACGAGCTCGGGGTCGGTCCGGGCGAGCGTCGACGTCTGGTCGCCGAACAGCTCGTCGTGGTGCTGCTGTGCCTCGACGCTGGGCGCCATGGTCGTCCTCCGGTCTCTCGTTCTCGCGTCCTCGAGTCGGCGCGCACGGGCGCGGGCCCGCCGCCGTACAGGAACGTGTCGCGCGTGCTCAGGCCTCGGGGATCTCGCGGGCGAAGAAGTCCGGACGCGGGACGTCCGGGTCGGGTCCGCCGCGCACGCCCGTCTCGAGCGCGTCGATCGCGGCCAGCTCGTCGTCGCTGAGGACGAAGTCCCCGACGGCGAGGTTCTCGGCGATGCGCGAGGGCGTCACGGACTTGGGGATCGCGGACCGCCCCTGCTGCAGGTGCCAGCGGAGCATGACCTGGGCGGCGGAGCGGTCGTGCGCGACAGCGATCGCCGCGATGGCCGGGTCGTCGAGCGTCGAGCGACGGTCGTCGCCACCCCAGCCCGGGTAGAACGTGATGCCGCCGATGGGGGACCACGCCTGCGTCAGCACGCCGTGCCGCGCGTCGGCCTCCTGGACCGCGCGCTGCTGGAAGTACGGGTGCAGCTCGACCTGGTTGACCGCGGGCACCACGTCGGTGCGGGCGAGCAGGTCGTCGAGGTGGTGCGGCATGAAGTTGCTGACGCCGATGGCGCGGACCCCGCCGTCCGCGAGCAGCCGCTCGAGCGCCCGGTACGCGTCGACGGTCGCGTCGAAGCGGTCAGGCGCGGGCTGGTGCAGGATCAGCAGGTCGAGCGTGTCCAGCCCGAGCTTGCCGGTCGCCTTGTCGAACGCGTGCAGGGTCGCGTCGTACCCGTAGTCGGAGACCCAGACCTTGGTCTCGACGAACACGTCGGCCCGGTCGACGCCCGACGCGCGCAGCGCTCGCCCGACCTCGCGCTCGTTGCCGTAGGCGGCGGCGGTGTCGACGTGCCGGTAGCCGGCCGCGAGCGCGGTCTCGACGGAGGCGATCGTCTGCTCGGGCGGTGTCTGGAAGACGCCGTAGCCGATCGCGGGCATCGTCACGCCGTTGTTCAGGGTGAGGGTGGGGATGTCGGTGGTGGCCATGTCCTCCACGCTAGGAGCGCGTCGTGCGCGGGGGGAGGCCCTGTCGGTACCCCGCTCGCCGGGTCCCCTCTCCGGCGCCTCGGGGCTAGGTTCCTGGGTATGAGCCCCGACGGAGCGAGCCGTGACAATCCTCGGACACCGACCTTCGCGATCTGGGTCGGGCACTTCCGCGACAACCTCGAGACTCAGGCGGCGATGGAGCGCGAGATTCCCTGGGGAGCACCGTGCACGCTCGCCGGACCGGACCGCGCGGCGTTCGTGAGGTCCTTCCAGCGGTTCGAGCTCGGCGAGGACGGCGACGGTGCGCGCCTGCTGGCGAAGGCCCGGCGAGCAGGCGATCCCGAGTACGTCGAGGCGCTGCAGATGCTCGTCGCGGAGGAGCAGAGGCACTCCGCCCTCTTCCGTCGCGGTCTCGACCACCTGGGCGCTCCGACCCTGTCGGCGCACTGGTCCGACGCGGCCTTCACCCAGCTGCGGCGCGCCCTGGGTCTGCGCACCGAGCTCGCGTTGTTCCTCGTCGCCGAGTCTGTCGCGACGGACTACTTCACGGCTCTCGCGACCCGAGCACCCGACCCGGTGCTCCGTGGGATCGGCCGACGTGTCGCGTCCGACGAGGTCCACCACCTGCGCTTCCAGGTGGACCGCCTCCACGTCGGCTTCGCCGACACGCCCCGGGTCGTCCGAGGGGGGTTCGGTGCGGTCTGGACGGTGGTCGCGGCCGGTGCGGCGACGGTCCTCGTGGTCGATCACGGTCGGGCCCTCCATGCCTGCGGGCTCCGCCGACGGCAGGTGTGGCTCGGGGGGATGAGGCGCTTCGTGGCCCAGGCGCGCGCCGCTCTCGCCGGCGACGCGCCGGGGATGCTCGGCCCGGCGCTGGCGGACGAGGTGGCAGCGGCGACCGGCGGAACCCGGCATTGACGTGCCGGGTACCAGCAGGACCTCCCACCGCCCTGGTCACCGCCGTACCGTCGGAAGCATGAGCGGAGCCACAGGGGACGGGATGGACCTCAAGACGGAGACGCGGGAGTTCCTCGCGACGCGTCGGGCGCGCATCACCCCGGACAAGGCGGGCCTCCCCGCCTACGGCGGCAACCGCCGCGTGCCGGGGCTGCGTCGCGAGGAGGTCGCGATGCTCGCCGGCGTGAGCGTCGACTACTACACGCGCCTCGAGCGCGGGAGCCTCGGCGGCGTGTCCGAGGAGGTCCTGGAGGCGCTCGCGGGCGCGCTCCAGCTCGACGAGGCGGAGCGCGGGCACCTGTTCGACCTGGCCCGCGCGGCGAACGCGTCCGGCGCCGCCCGCTCCCGGGCGCGACGCGCCCCTGCGCCGACGCCGCGTCCCGTGGTGCAGCGGGTCCTCGACGCGATGGACGGCGTCCCCGCGTTCGTGCGCAACGGCCGGCTCGACGTCCTGGCGTCGAACCTGCTGGGGCGGGCGCTGTACGCGCCGATGTACGACTCGCCCGAGCGGCTGCTCGACCAGCCCGTGAACACCGCCCGGTTCCACTTCCTCGAGCCGGACGCCGCGCACGCGTTCTGGGGCGACCGGGCCGACCGGATGGCCCACGACGCCGTCGCGATCCTGCGGGCGTCCGCGGGCCAGAACCCGTACGACAAGGGCCTCACCGCGCTCGTCGGAGAGCTGTCGACGCGCAGCGAGGACTTCCGCCGCCTCTGGGCGTCGCACGACGTGCGCTACCACCGCAGCGGCACGAAGGTGTTCCACCACCCGGTCGTCGGGCGGCTCGAGCTCGACTACGAGGCGTTGCTGCTGCCGGCCGACCCGGGGCTCCAGCTCAACGTCTACACCCCGCAGCCGGGGTCGCCCGCAGAGGACGGCCTGAAGCTCTTGGCGTCCTGGGCGGCGACGACGCTCGCGCCCGCGAGGGTGCCCGCTGCCCAGCCGGCCGCCACCTCCACGATCACGAAGGACTGACCCCAGCATGAAGAAGCTCGACAGGACCGCGACCGTCAAGAACCCGCCCGAGCGCTTCACGGGCGACGTGTGGCTCGACATGGTGGTCACGCCCCAGGAGGGTGACCAGCGGGCGATCGTCGGCCGCGTGCGGTTCGCGCCGGGCGCGCGCACGGCCTGGCACCGGCACGCGCGCGGCCAGTTCCTGCACGTGCTGGCGGGCGTCGCGCTGATGGGGTCCCGCGACGGTTCGGTGCTCCGCGCCGTGCCGGGTGAGACGCTGTACTGCCCGCCGGGCGAGGACCACTGGCACGGTGCGACGCCGGACGCCTTCATGGAGCACCTCGCGATCTCGGAGAACGCGGACGACCCGGCGGAGAGCACGGTGTGGTTCGAGCACGTCAGCGACGCGGAGCACGCCGCGGGCTGAGGCTCCCGGGCCTTCGCGACCTCTTCGCAAACCCTGTCGTCGATCGTCGGAAAAGGGGCTGCGCGACGCCGGGTCGAAACGATACGATCTCTCCTGCCGACGGCACGCGGCGCAGCCCCCACCAGCACTCGACCAGGAGACGTCGCACCCCCATGCCCCAGGCATCCCTCACCACCGGACGACCGTGGCGCGTCGTCCTGCTGTTCGCGGTCCCCCTGTTCGTCGGGAACGTCGTCCAGCAGCTCTACCAGGTCACCGACGCGTTCATCGTCGGGCGCGGGCTCGGCGTCGACGCCCTCGCCGCCGTCGGCTCGACCGGCAGCCTGCTGTTCCTGCTCATGGGGTTCTCCTGGGGCATGACGTCCGGGTTCGCGATCCCGACCGCCCAGGCGTTCGGGTCCGGGGACGCGGCCGCGGTGCGCCGTTCGGTCGCCGCCGGGACGCTGCTCACCGCGGGCGGCAGCGTCGTCATCACCGTCGGGTCGCTCCTCCTGGCCCGCCCCGCGCTCGAGCTGCTCCAGACGCCGCCCGAGCTCCTCGACGACGCGACCACCTTCGCGACCGTGACCTTCGCCGGCGCCGCCGCGACCATGGCCTTCAACTACCTCGCCGGGATCATCCGCGCCATCGGCGACTCGCGCACCCCGCTCGTCTTCCTCGCGGTGAGCTGCGTGATCAACGGCGCGCTCGTCGCCGTCCTCGTCGGGGTCGTCGGTACGGGCGTCGGGGGAGCGGCGCTCGCGACCGTCGTGTCGCAGGCCCTGTCCGTCGTGCTGTGCCTGGCGTACGTGCGCCGGCGGGTGCCGGCCCTGCACATCGGCCGCGCCGATCTGCGCGCCGCCGTCACCGCGTTCCCCGGCGACCTGCGCCACCACCTGCGGATCGGCCTGCCCATGGGGTTCCAGGCCTCGATCATCGCGATCGGCGCGCTCGTCGTGCAGGTCACGCTCAACGAGCTCGGCTCCGACGCCGTCGCCGCGTACACCGCCGCGAGCCGTGTCGACCAGCTCGCCGTCGCGCTCCTCGCGTCCCTCGGCCTCGCGGTCTCGACGTTCGTCGCGCAGAACCACGGCGCGCTGCGCCCCGACCGCATCCGCGCCGGCGTGCTCCAGGCCACCGCGATGTCCGTCGCCGGCGCGGTCGTCCTCGGTGCCGTGCTGATCGCGTGGGGCAGCGACATCGTGCGGCTGTTCCTCGGCGGCGGTGAGGAGCAGGTCGTCGACATGGCGGCCTGGTACCTCACCGTGAACGGCGCGATGTACGCCGTCCTCGGCGTGCTGTTCGTGCTGCGCGGCGCACTCCAGGGCCTCGGCCGGACGCTCGTCCCGACGCTCTCGGGCGTGCTCGAGCTCGTCATGCGCATCGCAGCGGCCCTCACGCTCGGCGCCGCGTTCGGCTACCGCGGTGTCGTGTGGAGCAACCCGCTCGCCTGGATCGGGTCGGTCCTGCTGCTCGTGCCCGCCTACGCCGTGTGCCACCGCGCGCTCGGTCGCCGCAGCCTCGCGGACGACGTCCGGCTCGCCGCTGACGTGCCCGTCGACGAGCCGCTCGTGCTCGACGGTCCGGCCGAGGGCTCGCTCGTCGCCGAGGTGACGACGACCCTCGGACCCCGGTCGCGCGGACTCCGGCGCGTCGTCCGTGCGGGACGCCGCGAGGCCGTCGCGACGACGTGCCGTGTGCCGGCTCGTGGGAGCGGGTCAGGGACGTCCGCGCGACCGCTCGACGTCACCGGCGAGCAGCGCGACCGGTAGCGTTCTGACCGGTCCCGAGGACCCGGACAGACCAGGAGCGCGCATGCCGAACTCGCCCACCTCTCGCCTGCGACCCGCGACGCCCGACGACGCCCCCGCGATCAGCAGGGTCTACGACCACTGGGTCCGGACGTCGACGGTCACGTTCGCCCTGGACGCGCCGCCGTCGTCGTACTGGGCGGACAAGGTGCGCGACGTGCAGGCGCACGGGTGGCCGTTCCTCGTGGCGGTCGACGACACCGAGCCGGGCGACGCCGAACCCGACGAGATCCTCGGGTTCGCGTACGTCAACACGTGGCGCCCCCGCGCCGCGTACCGGTTCACCGTCGAGGACACCATCTATCTCGCGCCCGAGGCGCGCGGCCGGGGCCTCGGCACCGCCCTGCTCGCCGCCGTCCTCGACGGCGCCCGGGCCGCCGGCCTGCGCCAGGTCGTGTGCGTCGCCGCGGACGACGAGTCCGGCGCGTCCCTCGCCCTGCACCGCCGCCTCGGCTTCCGCGAGATCGGGCGCCTCGACGCGGTGGGCTTCAAGTTCGACCGGTGGCTCGGGACGACCGTGCTGCAGCTCGACCTGGCGCCCGGGGACGGCCCGCCCGTCAGTGCCAGTCGCTGATCCGCACGTCGTCGGGGGCCGGCGCGCCCGTGCCCGTCTCGACGTACTGCTTCAGGCTCAGCAGGAACGTCGCCCACTTGGTCGAGCAGTGGTGCATGAACTCGACCGGCTCCTGCCAGCCCGCGTGCTCGAAGAGCACGATCGTCCACCCGTCGTGCTGGGTGAGCTCGAACGTCACGGTCGTGCCGATCCACTCGTCCGGCCCGTCCGTGACCTCCCACCGGACGCGTTCGTCCGGCACCTTCTCGAGCACCCTCATGTCGAAGCCGCCCACCTCGCCGAAGCGGAACGCGAGGACGCCGTCCTCGTCGCCGCTCGTGTCGGTCGTCCACCAGCCGGCCAGTCCCTCGACCGTGGTGAGCGCTGCGTAGACCTTCTCGGGCGCGGCGGTGACGCCGACCCGGTGCAGGATGTCCACCATCTCGATCACTCCCGTTCGTCGTGCGCGGAGGCGGTGCGCTGGATCGCCTCGGCCAGGCTCTTGATGCGGTGCAGCCGTGCGTCCCACGTGGCGCCGACGGCGGCGAGCTGCGCGACCGCGCGCGCGAGCTGTGCCTCGTCGACGTGGTAGCGCTTCTCCCGGCCGACCGGGGTCGAGCGGACGAGCCCGGCGCGGTCGAGGACGACGAGGTGCTTGGCGACGGCCTGCCGGGTGACGGGCAGGTGCGCGGCGAGCGTCGTGGCGGTGCCGCCGCCGTCGGCGAGCAGGAGGTCGAGCATCCGACGGCGGGTCGGGTCGCCGATCGCGGACCAGAGGTCGTCGTCGACGGTGCTGACGGTGCTCATCGGCCGGACGCCCCGGACGCTCCGGGCGCACCGGGCTCGCAGGCACCCTCGCGGGCGGACGCGGACGCGGCCGCGAGGCGCGGCAGGTAGAAGTCCCAGCCCTGGCGGTGCGACGCGTACTGCTCCTCGAGCACCGCGGCCTCCCAGCCGTGCTCCCGGTACCCGGTCTCGCGGAACCGCAGCATGGTGGCGCCGTCCGCGGGGACGAGCTCGAACGTCACGAGCAGCGAGTTGCCCGGGCCGGCAGCGGCGCCCTCGTCGTACGTCCAGCGGAACGAGAAGGTGCGCGGCGGGTCGGACTCGACGACGGTGAAGGGGGTCGACTCGGTGCTCCCGGTCGTGTTGTCGGTCCAGCTGAACCGGCCGCTGGCGCCCGGGACGGGGTCGACGTCGGTCGCGGCGCTCCACCAGTCGCGGATGTGCTCGGGGGTGGTGAGGACGGCGAACACGACCTCGGGTGGTGCGTCGATGTGCAGCTCGCGCTCGATGCTGCCGATCTCGTGGTGCTGGCGCGCGTCGTCCATGGGGTCCCCTCTCCGTGGCGGGCCGCCGCCCACCGTGACATGAGTGCAACCATCGGTTGCATGACACGATAGACCGGCCTCGGGTGCAGCGCAACCATTGGTTGCGCGATGATCGGCGCGAGAGGGGCACCGCGCGCTCGCTCAGGCGAACGGGTCGGGCGTGAGCGTGTACTTCGTCTGCAGGTACTCGTGGATGCCCTCGGCGCCGCCCTCGCGCCCGAGGCCCGACATCTTCCAGCCCCCGAACGGCGCGGCGGCGTTCGACACGACCCCGACGTTGAGGCCCATCATCCCGGTCTCGATGCGCTCCATCATGCGCTGCCCGCGCGCGAGGTCCTGGGTGAACACGTACGACACGAGGCCGTACTCGGTGTCGTTGGCGAGGCGGACGGCGTCGTCCTCGTCGTCGAACGGGACGATCGCGAGGACCGGCCCGAAGATCTCCTCGCGGAGGAGGTCGCTGCCGGCGGCGACGTCCGACAGGACGGTGGCGGCGTAGAACGAGCCCGGACGGTCGATCGCGGACCCGCCGGTCCGCAGCGTCGCACCGCGGTCGACGGCGTCCTGGACGAGCTCGCCGGTCTTCTGCACGGCGCGGTCGTCGATGAGCGGGCCGATGGTGACGCCGTCCTCTGTGCCGCGGCCGACGCGGAACGCGTCGACGCGCTCGGTCACGCGGCGCGCGAACTCGTCCGCGACGGACCGGTGCACGATGAACCGGTTGGCCGCGGTGCACGCCTGGCCGATGTTGCGGAACTTCGCGGCGATCGCGCCGTCGACGGCCCGGTCGAGGTCGGCGTCCTCGAACACGACGAAGGGCGCGTTGCCGCCGAGCTCCATCGAGGTGCGCAGCACGCCGCCCGCGGCCTGCTGGAGGAGCTTCTGCCCGACGGACGTGGACCCGGTGAACGAGACCTTGCGCAGGCGCGGGTCGCCGATGATCGCCTCGGACACCGGACCGGTGTTCGTCGTGGTGACGACGTTGACGACGCCCGCGGGCAGGCCGGCCTCCTCGAAGAGCTGCACGAGGAACAGCGTGGTGAGCGGGGTCAGCCCGGCGGGCTTCACGACGACCGTGCACCCGGCGGCGAGCGCCGGGGCGATCTTGCGGGTGGCCATCGCGAGCGGGAAGTTCCACGGGGTGATGAGGAAGCACGGCCCGACGGGGTGCTGCGTGACGATCATGCGTCCCGTGCCCTCGGGGTTGGTCCCGTAGCGGCCCTGGATGCGCGGCGTCTCCTCGCTGAACCAGCGGAGGAACTCGCCGCCGTAGGCGACCTCGCCGCGCGCCTCCGCGAGGGGCTTGCCCATCTCGACGGTCATGAGGAGCGCGACGTCCTCCTTGCGCTCCTGGAGCAGGTCGAACGTGCGGCGCAGGATCTCGGCGCGCTCGCGGGGCGGTGTGGCCGCCCACGCGGGCCCGGCCTCGCACGCGGCGTCGAGGGCGGCGACGGCGTCGGCGACGGTCGCGCTCGCGACGTCCTTGACGGCCTGCCCGGTCGACGGGTCGTGCACGGCGAAGGTCGCGCCGTCCTCGGCGTCCCGCCACTCGCCGGCGATGTACAGGCCGCCGGGGACTGCGTCGAGCAGCTCTGCCTCGCGGTTATCACTCATTGCGACTCCTTCGTGCGCCACGATCGACCAGACGGATCCCACCAGCTCCGGACGGGCTGGGGCCGGCCGCCGCATCCCATGCTCGTCGTGGCCCGGGCCGACGCCACCCTGGGGGCCGTCACCCACCGACGGCGAGCCGCTCCTCGTCGGTGAGCGCGGGCACGACCGACCGGCCCTCGGCCGCCGACACGACCCCCGCCTCGAGCACCGCCATCACGGCGAGCGACTCGTCGACCGTCACCGGCAGGGGACCGGCGCCCCGCACGGCCTCGCGGACGCCCGCGTAGAACGCGCGGTGGTCACCGGCAGGCACGGCGACCTCGCTCGTCGAGCCGTCGGGCAGGTGCACGACGATCGGGTCCGGGTCCTCGCCCCAGCCCGGGTCGCCGGGCCGCGTGCCGACGAGGAGCTGCGCCTCCTGCTGGTCGATGCCCTGCTTCACCGCGGACGCCTGGGTGCCGTGCACGGTCAGCCGCGGCGCCGGCGCGGCGGCGAGGAGCGTCGCATGGAGGGTCACGCGCAGCCCGTCGTAACGCAGGACGGCGTGCGCCCAGTCGTCGGTCCGGGCGCCCGGTCGCAGGGCGGCGGCGTCGAGGGTCACGGTCTCCGGCACCCCGAAGAGCTGGACGACCTGGTCGACCAGGTGCGGTCCCAGGTCGAACCAGACGCCGCTGCCGGGCTCGGCGCGTTCCCGCCACCGGTCGCGGACCTCGGGGCGGAACCGGTCGAAGTGCGCGTCGAGATGGGTGACCGCGCCGAGCACGCCGCTGTCGAGCAGCGCGCGCAGGCCCAGGTGCTCGGAGTCCCAGCGCCGGTTGTGGAACGCCGTGACGAACCGGTGCTGTCGGTGCGCGAGGTCCCGCAGCGTCCGGGCGTCGTCGAGCGTCAGAGTGAACGGCTTGTCGACGACCACGTGCCGCCCTGCCTCGAGCGCGGCGGCCGCGAGGGGCAGGTGTTCCGTGTTCGGTGTCGCGACCACCACGAGGTCGACGGGTCGGGAGTCGTCCTCGAGCGCGGCCGCCAGGTCCGGTACGACGTCCACGTCCGGCAGGTCGGCGTGCACGGCGTCCGGGCGTCCCGACACGACGGTCGTGAGCTCGAGACCCGAGGTGCCGAGGATCAGGGGAGCGTGGAACGTCCGGCCCGCGAACCCGTACCCGACGAGGGCGACGCGGGTGGACGCCTCCGGCGCGCTCATCGCGCACCCCCCGCGACGAGCTGCTCGAGCACCTCGACGACGAGGGCGTGGTCGTCCTCCTGCGCGAGCCCGGAGACCGTCACGACGCCGACCTGACCCACGCCTTCGACCCGGACCGGGACGGAACCGCCGTGGGCGGCGTACTCCTGGAACGGCAGTCCGGTCGCGGTGGTGAAGTCGCGGCCCTTCGCCCGGTGCCGCAGGCCGACGAGCAGGGACGCAGCGTCGAAGCGCCGGACCACCGCGACCTTGCGCTCCACCCAGGAGTCGTTGTCGGCGCTGGTCCCGTCGAGCGCCGTGCGGAAGACCTGCTGCGCACCGCGGCGCACGTCGACCACGACGGGGAGCGACCGCTCGACTGCGAGCGCGCGCAGCCGGCTGCCGACCTCCCAGGCGTCGTCGAGGGTGAACCGTGGCAGCACGAGCCTGCGGTCCTCCTCGTGGAGCTCAGCGAGGCGCGTGCGCAGGAGTGCGGTGTCGTCGGCCATGCGTCGATCATGCCGTGACGTCAGCCCACGGCGCGCCGGACCAGCTCCGTGACCGTCCGTGCCACGTCGTCGGTCATCGCGGTGATCGCGAACGATGTCGCCCACACGTCGCCGTCGTCCAGGGCGGCGACGTCGTTGAATCCGAAGGTCGCGTACCGCGCGCCGAACTTCTCGGCGGGCTGGACGAAGCACAGCACCTTGCCGTCCTGCGCGTACGCAGGCATGCCGTACCAGGTCTTCGGGTCGAGGTCCGGCGCGACCTCGGTGACGATCGCGTGGATCCGCTCCGCGATCGCCCGGTCCGCGTCGCCCATCTCGGCGATCTTGTCGAGCAGCGCCTGCTTGTCCGCCTCCTTCTTCGCCGCCTTGCCGCCGCCGCGCCGCGAGGCCTTCTGCTCAGCCGCACGGTCCTGCATGGCCGCCTTCTCCGCGTCGGTCAGGACGCCCTCTCCCCGCTCGCTCATCGTTCCTCCTGCTGTGTCGGTCCTGGGCCTGGGCCCGGTCGCTGTCGCTGTCGCTGTCGACAGGGTGACGCGTGGCGCGGCGAAGGTGTGACAGCCGTTCAGCCGGTGAGCACCACCAGCTCGCGCGTCGTCCGCGTCATCGCGACGTACCGGTCCACGGCGC
This sequence comes from Luteimicrobium subarcticum, assembly GCF_002798015.1. Classification (GTDB taxonomy): domain Bacteria; phylum Actinomycetota; class Actinomycetes; order Actinomycetales; family Cellulomonadaceae; genus Luteimicrobium; species Luteimicrobium subarcticum. The sequence continues at coordinate 317,825 of NZ_PGTZ01000009.1, forward strand.
CCTGCGTGCCGTCGCCCCACGAGTCCGGCTCCACGAGCACGACGAGGTCGAACTCGAGCCCCTTCGTGGTCTCCGGGGCGAGCGAGCGGACCCGCTCCCCGTCCGGGAACGCCGGCGCCCCGACGACGCACGCGACCCCCTCGTCGTGCGTCGCCAGCCAGCCGGCCACGACGTCGTCCAGCGTCGCGGTGGAGCCGTACCGCACCGGCAGGCCGCTCGACCGGACGGACGTGGGGACGTTGGCGTCCGGCAGGACGGCCCGCACGACGGGCGCCGCGACCGCCATCACCTCCTGCGGGGTGCGGTAGTTCACCGTGAGACCGGCGAGGGTGGCCGTGCCGAGACCGACCCGTTCCATCCGCTCCTCCCAGCCCTCCGCGAAGCCCCGGCGCGCCTGCGCCCGGTCGCCCACGACGGTCAGGCTCCGCGACGGGCACCGGGTGAGCACCATCTGCCACTCGGCGTCCGTGAGCTCCTGAGCCTCGTCGACGACGACGTGCGCGAACGGTCCGGCGAGCGCGTCCGGGGTGGGTTCGGGCACGGTGTCGACGTCCACCAGCGCCGACCGGAGGTCCTCGCCGCGCAGCATGCTCATGATCATCAGGTCGGAGTCGTCGGCCGCGACGAGGTCGGTGACGACGTCGGTCATGCGCGCCCGGGCGTCGGCCTCGGCCGTCTCTCGCTCGTGCTTCCGGCGCTCCGCGTCGGGGTCGCCGAGTCGTCGGCGGGCGGCATCGAGGAGCGGTAGGTCGGCCACGGTCCATGCCGCGGGGTCGGCGCGGCGGAGCGCGCGCGCCTCGTCGGGCGTGAGCCAGGGTGCGCACAGGCGCATGAACGCGGGCACGGTCCACAGGTCGCCGACCAGCTCGCCCGGGTCGAGCGTCGGCCAGGCGCGGTGGAGCGCCCGGGTGAGCCCGCGGTGCCGGAGCAGGGTCCTCCGCAGCTCGTCCACCGTGCCGTCCGTGCCGTCCGCCGGTCCGTCCGGCCCGTGCCGCTCGACGAGAAGGGTCACGAGAGCCTCGTGGACCGCCTCGCGCGCCTCGTGGTGCGGGGTCCCCGGCTCCGGCGCCTCGAACGCGGCGGCCCAGTCGTCGACGGTCACCACGACGTCGTCCCACGGGGTCTCGACGGTGAGAGCCTCCGTCGGCGGCTGCTCGTAGAACCGGACCGCGGTCTCGATCGCACCGACCATCGCGGCGGTCCCCTTGAGCGCGGCGACCGTGCCGTCGACCTCGGGACGGGCGTCCGCACCTTCGGGCACCAGGTCGCGCAGGGTGCAGGTGCGCACGCCCTCCTCGCCGAGGCTGGGCAGCACGTCCGACACGTAGTCGAGGTACGGGCGGCTCGGTCCCACGACGAGCACGTCGCCGCGCCCGCGCCCGAGCCGCGGGTCGGCGTACAGGAGGTAGGCGGCGCGGTGCAGCGCGACGACCGTCTTGCCGGTCCCGGGTCCGCCGTCGACGACGAGCACGCCCCGAGACCCGGCGCGGATGATGACGTCCTGGTCGGCCTGGATCGTGCCCAGGACGTCCCGCATCCGGGGGGAGCGGTCGGCGGCGAGGCTCGCGACGAACGCCGACTGGTCGTCGAGAGTGGCCGACGACGACGCCGCGGCCGCCGGGTCGAACACCTCGTCCCAGTAGTCGGTGACGCGTCCGCGGGTCCAGCGGTAGCGCCGGCGGCTCAGCAGGCCGGCGGGCTGCGCCAGCGTGGCGGCGAAGAACGGCGCGGCGGCGGGGGAGCGCCAGTCGACGAGGAGCGGGGTGCCGTCGCGGTCCGTGAGGCCGACGCGCCCGACGTAGACGGGGGCGGAGCCGTCGGCGGGCGTCATCCGCCCCAGGCAGAGGTCGATCCCGTACCGCTGGAGGACGGCGAGCCGCGCCGCGAGGCGGTGGATCTCCTGGTCTCGCTCGAGCGCCGCGGTGCCGCTGCGTCCGGGGGCGCGGCGCGCCTCGGCGAGCCGCCGCGAGACGTCGGCGACCTGTGCGTCGAGGCTTGCGGCGACCGCTGCGAGGTGTGCGGAGTCGGTGGCGATCAGGGTGGGGTCGGCCTTGGCGGCGAGGCGCGCGGGCAGGGCGAAGACGTCAGGCATGGCAGCTCCGGGGGAGTGGGCCCATGATCGTCGCCCTCCAGGGGGGCCTTGCCGCAAGCCCCCCGTCGGGATATACGTTGGAAAGGGAAGGGAAGAGGGAGGGCCGGACGGCTCTCCCTCTCGTCGTTCCCCGTCTCCGCACGCGGTCAGCGTTCGGGCAGCGTGTGGACGGCGTCCCCGAACGCTGACGTGAACCGCGTGAGCAGGTCGAGGAACGGTGCGGCGTCGTCGCCGAGCCGGTCGAGCGCCTGCTCGTAGGTGCCGAGCGCGTCGGCGATGTCGCGTTCGAAGAGGGTGCGTCCGCGCTCGGTGGGCTCGACGAGCCGGGCGCTGCGGCCGGGTTCGGAGAAGCGTCGCAGCAGCCCTGCCGTGAGGGCGGCGTTGACCTGCCGGTTGACGGTCGACTGCTCGAGGCTGAGGTCGTCGGCGATCTCCCGCAGGGTGCGGGCGCGGTGGTCGTTGAAGAGCCAGAGGAGCCGCATGTCGGCGCTGTTGAGCTCGATGCGCTGCTCGATGACGTGCTGGTGCCGGTTGACGAGCGTGAGCAGCCAGGCGACGCGTCGGTCGCGGACCACCTCGCTGGTGGGGAGCAGGTCGTCGGGCGTCATGAGGGACTCCAGGGGCGGTCGCCGGGGCATCCAGGGCGGCTGCGGGAGCATTGACACCGCCGCCTGCGTGTGTAGTCTACATATCTAGATGTGTAACCTACACATGACGGTCGACGGTGACCACGCCCGATGACCACCCCCACCCTCCGCGCTGCTCTCCCGAGGAGATCCATGAACACCATGCTGCCCGCTGACGGGCCGTCCGCGGCGTCGCCGCCGCGCGACCGGCGCGCCGTCTGGATCATCGGCGCGCTGCTGTTCGGCAGCCTCGCGTCCGCCTTGATGCAGTCCCTCGTCATCCCCATCCAGTCGGAGCTGCCCTCGTTCCTCGACACGAGCGCCAGCAACGCGTCCTGGGTGCTCACCGCGACGCTGCTCGGCGCGGGCGTCACGATGCCGCTCGTCGGACGCCTCGCCGACGTGCTCGGCAAGAAGCCCGTGCTCGTCGCCGCGGCGTCGGTCCTCATCGTCGGCTCGCTCGTCTGCGCCGTCTCCGACTCGCTGACGTTCGTCCTGGTCGGACGCGTGCTCCAGGGCATGGCCATGGGGTACATCCCCGTCGCGATCTCGATGGTGCGCGAGGTCGCGCCGCCGCACATGGTCAACTCGGCCACCGCGGCCGTCAGCGCGACGCTCGGCGTCGGCGGCGCCCTCGGTCTGCCGCTCGCCGCATGGATCGCCCAGGACCACGACTGGCACGCGCTGTTCTGGGTCGCGACCGCGCTCGCGGTCGTCATGCTGGTCCTCTCGGTCGTCGTCCTGCCGAACACGCACGACGCGCACCCCGCCTCGATCGACTGGGTCGGGGCCGCCGGCCTCGCCGCCGGTCTCGTGGGCGTCCTCGTCGGCGTCTCCAAGGGAAACGACTGGGGCTGGGGGGAGCCCCTCACGATCGGGATGATCGCCGGTGGCGTCGTCGTGCTGCTGGCCTGGGGCTGGTTCGAGCTGCGTCACCACGACCCGCTCGTCGACCTGCGCACCATGGCGAAGAAGTCGATCCTCCTGACGAACATCGCCGCCGTCCTCATCGGTTTCGGCATGATGGCGCAGTCCATCGTCGTGCCGCAGCTCCTGCAGATGCCGGAAGCCACCGGCTACGGCCTCGGTCAGTCGATCCTCGCAGCGGGCCTCTGGATGGCCCCGGGCGGTCTCATGATGATGCTCTTCGCGCCGGTGTCCTCGAAGCTGCTCACCTCGTACGGGGCGCGGGTCACGCTCGCGATCGGCGCGGCCGTCCTCGCGCTCGGGTACGTCGCCGCGCTCTTCCTCATGGACGCGCCGTGGCAGCTGATGATCGCGTCCTGCATCTCGCTCGCGGGCGTCGGCGTCGGCTACGCCGCGATGCCCACGATGATCCTGTCGAACGTGCCACCGACCGAGGCGTCGTCGAGCGTCAGCGTCAACACGCTCATGCGCTCCATCGGCACGACGGTCGCCGGCGCGGTCATGGCCGTGGTCCTCACGAGCAAGACCATGGACCTCGGCGGCTACGCGGTCCCGACGCAGGGCGCGTTCCAGCTCTGCTTCGTGGTCGGTGCGATCGCCGCCGGCCTCGGCGCCCTGGTGATCCTGCTGGCCCCGCGACGGGCGCGCGACGACGCCGCGGCGCTCGCGGTTACTCCGGACACGGCTCCGGAGGCCGAGCTCGAGCCGGCCGCGACCCGCTGACGTCACGACCAGAACATCCCGACAACGCGAAGGAGCACGACCATGACGGCGAACACCCCGCTCACCGCGAGCAGCACCATCGGTGCCTGGCTGGACGACCCGACCGGCGGCCCGCTCGTCCGCGGGCTTCTTGCGCAGTCGGGCGCCTCCGAGGAGCAGCTCGCCCCCGTCCGGTCGCTGCCGCTGCAGCAGCTCGTCGCGATGAGCCAGGGCGACATGCCCCAGTCGGTCGTCGACGACCTCGTCCGGCAGGTCAACGGCGGCGAGATCCCGGCCGACGCCGGCACGACGACGGGGTGGCGCGAGGTCGTCACGCCGGGCCGGTTCGCGGGGCGCACCGTGGTCGTGACGGGTGCCGGCTCAGGCATCGGGCGTGCCACGGCCTCGCGGGTCGCGCGCGAGGGCGGCCGGGTGGTCGCGGTCGACGTGGCGGCGGACCGCCTCGCCGACCTCGTCGCCGAGCTTGCGGGCGCCGACGTGGTGACCGTCGTCGGCGACATCACCCTGCAGGAAGACGTCGACGCCATCGTCGCCGCGGCGGGCGACCGCATCGACGGTCTCGCCAACGTCGCCGGCATCAACGACGACTTCTCGCCCCTCCACGAGACGTCTGACGCGACGTGGGACCGCGTGCTGGGGGTCAACCTCACGGGCACGTTCCGCCTCACCCGGGCCGTCCTGCCGGTGATGCTCACCGCAGGGCGCGGATCGGTCGTCAACGTCGCGTCGGAGGCCGGTCTGCGCGGGAACGCATCGGGGAACGCCTACACGGTGTCGAAGCACGCGGTCGTGGGTCTGACGCGCTCCGCGGCGTTCATGTATGGGCCGCAGGGGGTGCGGGTCAACGCGGTCGCGCCCGGTGGCGTCGCGACGGGCATCCCGTTCCCGCCGCACGTCTCGGAGGCCGGCTCGGCACGGCTCCGGCCGTTCCAGGCGGCGATCCCGTCGCTCGCGACGGCTGACCAGCTGGCCGCGTCGATCACGTTCCTGCTGAGCGACGACGGCGTGAACCTCAACGGCGTGGTGCTGCCGTCGGACGGCGGCTGGTCCGTGCAGTGAAACGGCCCGTCCGCGCCGTCCGGTCCGAGGGGTCCGGCCGTCCGTCCGAGCGATCGGAGGGGCGCCCCGGCCCGCTGACGGGGCGTTTTGACGGTGGGGTCGGGGGGTGTGTAACGTACTCGTTGTTGCCCCGGCAGGGAGGAACGGACGAGCTGGACGGCCTTCGGGTGGTTCTGGTGAGGCTGGTCCCCGCGGGGTGAGCCCCTTTTTCTTCTGTGACCTGGTGGTCTGCTGCGCTGTGGTGTGGCGGGTTGTCGGGTGTGGGGTGGCGCGTTTCTGGTGGTCTGGTCGGTGGTTTTGACTGGGGTGCGGGGGGCGGGTAAGATGGAGAAGTTGCCCCGATGCGAGCCCGTGAGGGTGAGGTTGGGTGTGTCGGTTGCTTGAGAACTCAACAGTGTGCTTGATA
>NZ_PGTZ01000010.1 GCF_002798015.1 Luteimicrobium subarcticum
ATCGCCGTCGCGACGTCCAGGTAGTCCCGACCACCCGCCAGCACCAGCACCGGATCACCCGGCGTCGGATCGATATCCAGACCCACCGGCGACCAATCGGACGGACGACTCACCGCGAACGCCCCGTCCACCCCGTCGTCGGACGACGCCCCCTGCCGACCTGCATCCTCACGACCACGAACCGCCCCCTCCGTCGACCCGCACCGTAGCCGGAGCCGGGCGCCGACGTCGATGGGGAGCACTCCCCTGTGGATGAGCGCCTCGAAGCGACGACGGTCAGCCGGCGAGGCCCGCGACGAGCTCGGTCGGGTCGCGCTCGAGCGCCCGAGCGATCTCGAACAGCGTCGACAACGCGCCCGGTCTGAGAGCCCGGACTCGAGCAGCTGGTAGTGGTTCCGGCTCATCCCGGCGCGCTCTGCGGCCCGTTCCTGCGCGAGTCCCGCGGCGTCGCGCAGATCGCGCAGACGACGAGCGAACGCGAGCGCGAGCTCACGTTCGATCCTCGGCGACTCCTTGCAGGTCATGGCGTCGAAGACGGCAGAAGCGTGCGCGAAGAAGTTCGTCCGGCACTGCTCGACGACATCCAGCCGAAGATCATGGGCGCCGCAGACCAGCTCCGCACCAACCACCTGCCCCGACTGCCGGCCTGGTGCGACACGTGCGGGACGTGCGACCTGGTCGCGCTGTGCCGCGACCGGCCCGAGGCGGACAGTGTCATGTACCTCAGCGCCTAGAGTTCGAGGACCAGCTGCCTACGACGCCGTGAGCACGCCCATCATGGGCCGGTTGATGAACAGGACCTGACGTCCCGCGCGGACCTCCTCGAGCACCCCGGCGGCGACGAGCCCTCGGAGCCACTTGACCGCCGTGGGCCGGGAGACGCCACACCGCTCGATCACCTCGATCGACCGTGCGTACGGGTGCTCCATGAGCAGCGCCACGAGGTCGTGGTTCGCGGACCCCGCCACCTCACGCACCGCGTCGAGCACGCCCGCCTGGACGTCCTCGATCCGGTCGATCAGCTCGCACGTGCGCGCAGCCACCGACCTCACGCCCTCGACGACGTAGAGCACCCACTCCTCCCACGCGCCGTCCGACGTGACGAGGCGCAGCAGCCGGTAGTACTCGTCCTTGTGCTCGATGAAGTACCGCGACAGGTACAGCAGCGGGAGGTGGAGCAGCCCGGCATCGCACAGCATCAGGACGTTCATGATCCGACCGGTCCGGCCGTTGCCGTCCGTGAACGGGTGAATCGCCTCGAACTGGTAGTGGGCGACGGCCATCCGGACGAGCGGGTCGAGGTCTGAGGGCTCGTTGAGAAAGGTCGACCAGTTGTCGAGCAGCCCACCCAGCGCCTCGCGGCCGGCCGGCGGCGTGTGGACGCGGCGACGGCTCGCGGGGTCCCCGATGAAGACCTCGCCGCGGCGCACCCCCTCGTCGTGGCCACGGATGATCGCGCACACGCCGGACGCCGTCGATGCCGTGAGCGGGCGACGTCCCAGCTGGTCGTGGCCCCACCGCAGCGCGGACCGGTATCGCAACGCCTCACGCGCGGCGGGACTCGCGGTCGGCTCCGACGCGGCCGCGGAGAACAGCTCGTCAGTGGTGGTGACGATGTTCTCGATCTCGGAGCTCGCCTGCGCCTCGAGCAGGCCGACCGGGCCCCTGTCCCTCGCCGACCGGGTGCCTGTCCACCGCATGAAGCGTCATACGGCGGATAGACACCCGGTCGGCAGCTGGTCAGACCGACGCCAGGAACTTCTCCGCCACCAGCTCCGCGAGCTGCACGGCGTTGAGCGCCGCGCCCTTGCGCAGGTTGTCGTTCGACACGAACAGCACGAGCCCCCGCCCACCGGGCACGGACTGGTCCTGCCGGATCCGTCCGACGAACGACGGGTCGGCCCCGGCCGCGGCGAGCGGGTTGGGGACGTCCGCGAGCGCCACGCCCGGTGCGTCCGTGAGCAGCGTCCGCGCCTCGTCGGGCGTGATGGCGCGCGAGAACTCGGCGTGGATCGCGAGCGAGTGCCCCGTGAAGACGGGCACGCGCACGCACGTGCCCGCGACGAGCAGGTCGGGCAGCCCGAGGATCTTGCGGGACTCGTTGCGGAGCTTCTTCTCCTCGTCGGTCTCCTCCTCGCCGTCGTCCACGATGGACCCAGCCAGGGGGATGACGTTGAACGCGATCGGCTCCACGAACTTCGAGGGCTCGGGCAGATCCACGGCAGCCCCGTCGTAGACGAGCGCCGCGAGGTCCTGGTCGGCACCCGCGAGCACCTGGGTGCGCAGCTCCTCGGCGGCGGCGAGCCCGCCCCCCGACACCGCCTGGTACGTCGCGACGATGAGCCGCTCGAGCCCGGCCTCCCGGGCGAGGGGCGCCAGCACCGGCATCGCCGCCATCGTGGTGCAGTTCGGGTTCGCGACGATCCCCTTGCGGGCCTCGGCCAGCGCAGCCGGGTTCACCTCGGCGACGACCAGCGGCACGTCGGGGTCCATGCGCCACGCGGACGAGTTGTCGATGACGACCGCACCCGCCTCGGCGAAGCGCGGCGCGTGCTCCTTCGACGTCCCGCCGCCCGCGGAGAAGATCGCGACGTCGATGCCGCGCAGGTCCTCGGTCGCGGTGTCGGGCGTCGACTCGACGACGACGTCCTGGCCGCGCCACGGCAGCGTGGTGCCCGCAGACCGCGGCGACGCGAAGTAGCGCACGCGCGCGACGGGGAAGTCGCGCTCGTCGAGCAGACGGCGGACGACGCCGCCCACCTGCCCGGTCGCGCCGACGACGGCGACGGTCAGCCCGGCTGCGCCGCCCCCATCGTGCGTAGCGTCCACAGAGTTCACGGTGCTCACGGTGTTCTCGCTCATCAGTTCTCAGTTCCTTCCGTTCGACCCGGCGCCTCAGCGCCCGGTCCCCCCGTAGACGACGGCCTCGTCGGTGTCCGAGTCCAGCTCGAACGCACTGTGCACGGCCCGCACGGCGTCGTCGAGGTCGTCGGCGCGGGTCACGACGGAGATGCGGATCTCCGACGTGGAGATCATCTCGATGTTGATGCCGGCGTCGCGCAGGGCGCCGAACAGCCGCGCCGAGACGCCCGGGTGGGACTTCATACCGGCGCCGACGAGCGACAGCTTGCCGATCTGGTCGTCGTACTGCAGGGAGTCGAAGCGGATCTCCTCCTGGATGCGCGACAAGGCCGACAGGGCGGCCGCGCCGTCCCCGTCCGGGAGGGTGAACGAGATGTCGGTGAGGCCGGTCCGGGCGACCGACACGTTCTGCACGATCATGTCGATGTTCGCGCCGGAGCCCGCGACGACCTCGAAGATGCGCGCGGCCGTGCCGGGCACGTCGGGCACCCCGACGACCGTGATCTTGGCCTCGGAGCGGTCGTGGGCGACGCCGGAGATGATCGGTGCTTCCATGACGAGCTCCTCGGGGACTGCGCTGCTGCTGGGGTCGGTGGGCTGGGCGAGGGCGGCGACGGGGGCGCCCAGGGGGTGCGTCGTGCCGGACACGAACGTGCCCTCCTTGCCGGAGAACGACGACCGCACGTGGATGGGCACGCCGTAGCGGCGGCCGTACTCGACGCACCGCAGGGCGAGGACCTTCGCCCCGGACGCGGCGAGCTCGAGCATCTCCTCGTAGGTGATGCGGTCGATCTTGCGCGCCGCCGGGACGATGCGCGGGTCGGCGGTGAACACGCCGTCGACGTCCGTGTAGATCTCGCAGACGTCGGCACCGAGGCCGGCCGCGAGCGCCACGGCGGTCGTGTCGGAGCCGCCGCGCCCGAGCGTCGTCACGTCGTTGGTCGACTCGGTGACGCCCTGGAACCCGGCGACGATCGCGACCTGACCGCGCTCCACGGTCTCGCGGATGCGGTGCGGCACGACGTCGACGATGCGCGCCTTGCCGTGGACGGCGTCGGTGATGACGCCGGCCTGCTGCCCGGTGAACGACTTGGCCTTCACGCCGAGGTTGTTGATCGCCATCGCGAGCAGCGACATCGAGATGCGCTCACCGGCGGTGAGGAGGATGTCGAGCTCGCGCTGCGGCGGGAGGGGGGTGACCTGCTGGGCGAGGTCGAGGAGCTCGTCGGTCGTGTCGCCCATGGCGGACACCACGACGACGACGTCGTTCCCTGCTCGCCGGGTGGCGGCGATGCGCTTCGCCACCCGCTTGACGGACTCGGCGTCGGCCACCGAGGACCCGCCGAACTTCTGCACGATGAGTGCCACTGGATGCTCCATGTGTCGCCGGCCTCCGTCTGTCTCAACGGCCCGCCGGGTGCTTGTGGTTGCCCGCCCATGGTAGACGCCCCGTCCGGCGAACCGGGGGGCCGCCCGCGTGGTGGACGTATCACGTCGTCCACGGCCGACCTCCTTCGGGGCGACGGCGTCCACCTGGGACGCCCGGACCTCGGAGGCTGCCGTGAACCCACTCCCCGAGCCGGTCGGCCGCACGGCGCCCGACCTGGTCGTCACCCCGCTCCCCCGGTTCCCGCTGCCGGCACCCCGCCTGACGGTGACCACCACGAGCCGCGTCTACGGCCCGCGGACGCAGCCCGTCGACCGCGACACGGGCGGGTGCGGGACGTACCCCTACGGCACCTGGGTGATGTACACGACCGCCGAGGTCGCACTGGCGGGCCTCGGCCCCACGGTGCTGGCGCCGACGGAGGTCCGGTGGAGCGCCGGGAACCACCCGTTGCACGGTCCGACGAGCGCGGTCGGTGTCAGCACGACCACCCCGGAGGGCAACACGGGAGCACAGGTGATCGTGGACTACACGGTCGGGTCGGCAGGGGTGCGGTTCGGCGTGCGCAGCGCCGGCTCGGAGCCTGCGATCGTGCCGGTGACGGCCGAGGTGGTGTTCGTGGGCGGGTCGTCCCGGACGCTGAGCGCGACGTTCGCGGTGCACCCCGACCTGGTCGGGTTCCTCCCGGACGACGCCCTCGAGATCTCGCTCTGCGAGGCCCGGCGACGGCTCCGGCAGCGCCCGGTCGAGCGGCTCGGCTAGCCTCGGCCGGCCAGCAGGTCCCACCCGAGCTTGCAGACGAGCGCGCTCACGACGACGACGAACACCATCCGGACGAACCCGCTGCCCTTCGCGACGGCCGTCCGGGCGCCGAGGTAGCCGCCGAGGAGGTTCGCGACGCCGACGGCGAGGCCGAGCCCCCACACGACCGCGCCGTACGGCACGAAGAAGCACAGCGCGCCCGCGTTGGTCGCGAGGTTGACGATCTTCGCGATCGCGGACGCGGGCAGGAACGCGTACCCGAGCACGCTGACGCACGCGAGCACGAGGAACGTGCCGGTGCCCGGCCCGAGCATCCCGTCGTAGGTGCCGACGACGAGCCCGATGCCCGCCGCGGCCCACCGATGGCCGTTCCCGGTCCAGCGCAGGTCGGTCCGCGCCCCGAGCCGCGGCCTCGCGACCGTGTACACGAGCACGCCCACGAGGACGACGAGGATGATCGGCTCGAACGCGTCCGCGGGGATGTGCGAGGCGACGGCCGCACCGCCGACCGCTCCGACGAACGCCGTCGCCGCCATGGGGGCCGCGGTGCGCAGGTCGGGGCCCACCCGGCGGTAGTAGGTCGCCGCCGATACCGACGTCCCCATGATCGCGGCGAGCTTGTTCGTCGCGAGCGCCTGGACGGGCGTGATGCCGGGCACGAGCAGCAGCGCCGGCAGTTGGACCAGCCCGCCGCCGCCGACGACGGCGTCGACCCAGCCCGCGGTGAGGCCCGCGAGGACGAGCAGCGCGAGCGTCCACCTGTCCATGGACAGACCGCCGCCGACCCCGACGCCGCCGGCGAGGTGGATCCCCGGGAGCACGGCGGGGAGCACGGCGGGGAGCACGGCGGACGGTAGGGGCACGGACCCATGCCACCACAGCCACCGTCGTCCGCGAGAATCCGCGCACACAGGTTCGCCACAGGACGTGCCGCGAACGTGCGCCCGCGGACCGCGATGAAGCCTCTACATTCCGGACATGACCGAAGCTCCGGCGCCGCCGCAGATGCCGTCCGCTCCCCCTCCGGCGCCAGACCGTGGCTCGTCCGCCGACGGGATCGTCGCGCGGGGGCTGCGCCGGACCTTCGGCTCCGTGGTCGCCGTCGACGACATGACGTTCACGGCCCGGCCGGGCGCCGTGACGGCGCTCGTAGGCCCGAACGGGGCCGGCAAGACCACCCTGCTGCTCATGCTCGCAGGCCTGCTCGTCCCGGACGCAGGGAGCCTGAGAGTCGGCGGGCACGACCCCGTCACCGACGGTGTCGAGGCGCGCCGTCGCACCGGTTGGATGCCGGACGTGTTCGGCACCTGGGACTCGCTCACCGCCCGGGAGGTGCTCACGACGTTCGGCGCCGCCTACTTCGTCGACCGCGACGCCGCGGCCGCGCGGGCCGACGAGCTCCTCGCGACCGTCCACCTCACCGAGCTCGCCGACGCCCCCGCGCACGTCCTGTCCCGCGGCCAGAAGCAGCGTCTCGGGCTCGCCCGGGCGCTCGTCCACGACCCGCAGGTGCTCCTTCTCGACGAGCCGGCGAGCGGCCTGGACCCGCGCTCGCGCGTCGACCTGCGAGTGCTGCTGCGCTCCCTCGCCGAGCAGGGACGCACGGTGCTGGTCTCGAGCCACGTGCTGACCGAGCTCGACGAGCTGGCCGACGACGCCGTGTTCGTCTCGCGCGGACGCACGGTGCGCGCCGAGTCGGTCGCGGGGGCCGCGACCGGTCTGCGGCGCTGGCGCCTGCAGGCGCTCGACGCCGTGCCCCTCGCCGCGTTCCTGACGCAGGCGGGCGTGCCGTTCGAGGCGGCGGCCGACGACGGCTCGGTGCTCGTCGCCCTCGACGGCGACCCCTCTGCGGCCGCGCTGCTGCGCGACCTCGTCCTCGCGGGCGTGCGGCTCGTGTCCGCGGCCCCCGCCGGGGGCGCGCTCGAACAGGTCTACCTCTCGCTCGAGGAGGAGCGCCGGTGAACGCCGCCGTCACCGTCCAGACCGACGGGGGCGCCGACGGCGCGACCGCCCCGTCCGCCCACGCTCCCCGTCCCCGCACCCCCGGCACGTGGACGCTGCGGCGACGCGGTCTCGCCACCGTGTGCGCGCTCGAGCTGCGTCAGCGCGTCCGCTCGACACGGTGGCGGATCGCCCTCCTCGCGTGGTTCCTCGTCGTCGGGCTCGTCACCGTCCTCGCGTTCACCGCGAGCGCCGCCGTCCTCGGGGACGACCGTGAGACCGGGCTCCACGCCGTGGCCGACGGCGGCACGCTCAGCCCGGGCTTCGAGCGCGGGCCCCTGATCTTCGGGCTCGTCGTGTTCTTCGTGCTGCTGGCCGGGCTGCTCGTCGCTCCGACGCTCAGCGCGGGCGCGGTGAACGGCGACCGGACGTCCGGGACGCTCGCGATCCTCCAGGTGACGCTCCTGAGCCCGGCCGAGATCGTCGTCGGCAAGCTGCTCGCCGGCTGGGTGGCCGCCCTCGCGTTCCTCGTCGCGGCGCTGCCGTTCGTCCTGGTGTCGGTGGCGGCAGGCGGCGTCGGGATCGGTTCGCTCGTCACGACTCTGGCGCTGCTCGTCGTGCTGCTCGGGGTGGTGTGCGCGCTCGGGATCGGGTTCTCCGCGCTCGTGTCGCGCACGACCGCGTCGGCCCTGCTGACCTACCTGACGGTCCTCGGGCTCGTGGTCGGCACCGTCATCGTGTTCGGACTGACGTTCCCGCTCGTGACGCAGGACGACCAGGTCCGTGTCCGCGACTGGTCGAGCGTCTCGTCGGACGCCTACCCGCAGACGGACGCCGACGGCACGACGGTGTGGATCGACCCCGAGACCGGCGACGAGGTCGACGAGCCGTCCACCTCGCAGAAGTGCGCCTGGTCCACGGAGACGGAGTCGCGCGCGCACACCGAGCGGACCTGGTGGCTCCTCGCGCCGAACCCGTTCGTGATCGTCGCGGACGCCGCTCCGACCTCACCGTCGAACGTCTGGTTCGGCACGGTCGACCCGCTGCGCGCCATCCGGGACGGCGTGCGCGAGGCGCGGTCCGGGCCGGACGACGGCCACGAGGAGTGCGGCCCCGGGGCCATCGTGCGCGCGGACCGCAGCACACCGTCGTCCGGCGCGGCCGTGTGGCCGTGGGGGCTCGCGTTCGACGTGCTCCTCGGGGCCGGGGCGGTCGCGCTCGCCGTGCGGCGGCTGCGCGTACCGCAGCAGAACCTGCCCCGGGGCACCCGCGTCGCCTGACGACGCGGGACGGACGGCCGGGTACGACGCGTCAGCCGACGTGAGCCGCAGGGGGTCTCACGCCTGCAGCGCGTCGTACTCGGCCTCGGCGGCGACGTCGTCCTCGACGTCCAGCCGGATGTGGCACAGCACGAGCTGGAGCATGCGCAGCGCCGACGACGCCCGCTCGCCCCAGCTCGACAGGTAGGAGAACTGCCACCACCAGAGCGCCTCGAGGACGTCGCCGGCGTCGTAGTGCGCGAGGCCCTGCTGGAGCGCCGCGGTGACGGTCGCGAGGTCACCGGACAGGCTCGCCCGCCCGACCTCCTCACCGAGCACCGGGTCGACGACCTCCGCGTACTCGTCGAAGCCCTCGAGGGCTTCTGCCAGGCCGATCCGCAGCGTGTCGAGGTCGGCGTCCGGGCCCGTGTCGGGCTCGTAGCGCAAGGGCGGGACGACGTCGACCATCGCCCCCAGGCGGGCACCCGAGGCCAGCAGGTCGGACGTCGCGAGCAGCAGCACCGGGAACGTCGCCTCCGGAGCGGTGCGGGACGCGATCTGCCCGACCGTCGCGACGAACGCCCCGGCGTGCGCGGCGACCGAGCGGGCGATCGTGTCGAGGTCGGCCTCGGGCGCACCCGCCTCGGCGGCGAGCACCGCCGCCACGTCGTCCTCGGACGCCGGGACCCCCTCGAGCCCCGTCACGAACTCCTGCTCGTCAGGCACCCACGACCCTCCTGCCCTCGAACGCTCGACCGAGCGTCACCTCGTCCGCGTACTCCAAGTCTCCGCCCACGGGCAGCCCGGACGCGAGGCGGGTGACGCGGAGCCCCATCGGGCCCATGAGCCGCGACAGGTACGTGGCGGTCGCCTCGCCCTCCACGTTGGGGTCGGTCGCGAGGATGACCTCGGTGACGGAGCCGTCCGCGAGCCGGCTCAGCAGCTCCTTGATGCGCAGGTCGTCCGGGCCGACGCTCTCGATCGGGTTGATGGCCCCGCCGAGCACGTGGTACCTGCCCCGGAACTCGCGGGTGCGCTCGATCGCGACGACGTCCTTGGGCTCCTCGACGACGCAGATGACCGACACGTCCCGGCGCGGGTCACGGCAGACGCGGCACAGGTCGTCCTCGGAGACGTTCCCGCACACCTCGCAGAACCGCACCCGCTCCTTGACCTGCGTGAGCGCGTCCGTCAGGCGGCGCACGTCCGCGGCGTCCGACGCCAGCAGGTGGAACGCGATCCGCTGCGCGCTCTTGGGCCCGACACCGGGAAGTCGGCCGAGCTCGTCGATGAGGTCCTGGACAGCGCCTTCGTACACCCCGTCAGCCTACGGGCTGGGGGTGTCACACGGGTCACGGTCAGTCCGGGTTGTCGACGATCTCCTCGAGGATCACCCCGCCGAGCATGTGCGCGACGAGGGGCGGCCCGACCAGGTCGGGCGGGATCGGGGCCCGCTGCTGCCCCGGGCGCCCGTACGGCGCGGGACGCGACGAGCCCTGCCCGCCACCGCGCACCGCGGGAGCCGGCCGTCCCGACCCGGCAGGCGAGGTGCTGACGGAAGCTGTGCTCCCGGCTCCGGCCGGGGCGGGACGTGCGGGACCGGGGACCGTCGGCGCCTGACCTGTCGGCTCCCGGGTCGACACCGCGTGCGCCGACGTCGCAGGCGCGGGCGTCGCCGGCACGGAGGGCGTGGGCACGGACGGTGCTGCGCCGTCCTCCCACGGCGGGAGGTCGTCGACGTCGTGCGGCGGCTCGGCGAGGGGCGGCAGGTCGTCGTCCGGTCCGGACGCGACGCCGACCGCCGAGGCACCGTCGGAGGGCGCGGGGTCTACCGGGCTCCCCGCGGGCTGAGTGGCTGCGGCGGGTGCGTCCGACCCCGAGATCGACGCAGCGGGCGTCGGTCGGTCCGTCGTCCGGTCGGCATCGCGCGGCGCGTCTGCGGCCGGCCCGTCGACGGACGGCGCCGGACGCACGGACGGCGCCGGACGCACGGACGACGCGCCGCCGGGCAAGGCGACCACCACGTCACCCCACGACGACGCGGCGGCGGCCACGCCTGCTGCCGGATCGCTGCCGGCGCTCGCCACAGCCGGCGGAGAGGGCAGCGACGGCACGGACGGACTCACCGTCGCACCAGCAGGCGGGCTCGTGCGCGAGCCCGCGGAGGCCGGGCCTCGGTCGCCGGGGGCGTCGTCGGTGGGCGCCTCCACCGTCGTCGCGGGCGCACGGTTCTCCCGAGCGCGCGGCGCGCCGGTCGCGGCCGGTGCCGCACCCCCGACCACGGCGGTGACCTTGACCGGGAACCCGAGCGTCTCGTAGACGGCCTGCTCGACCGCCTCGACCTTCGGGCCCTGGAGCGCACGCTGGAGACCCGCCGACTGGAACGACAGCGTCAGGACGTTGCCGTCCAGGCCCGCGACGGTCGCGTTCTGGTGGACCAGGCTCCAGGCGGCACGGCTGAGCCGGCTCAGGGTCGACAGCACCTCGTCCCAGCGGCGCCGGACGACCTCGCTCTCGACGTGCGCGACGCTCGCTGCACCGCGGCCGGCGGCCGGAGGGGCGGGCGCGGCCGGGCTCTCGGGCGCCGGGGCGGCCTCGGCAGGCGCCGCGGGAGCAGGGTCGGCGGCGTCCGACGGATCGGCGGCGGACGAGACCTCGTCGCCCGGGGACGCCTCGGGGGTAGCGACCGCGGGTTCCGGTGCGGGCGTCGGGACGGGCGCGAGCCGGACGGAGGGCTCCCGGCGAGGCGGCCGGGCGCCGAGCACGTCGTCCGACGCGACCGTCGACGCGGCGGCGGGCGAGGCTGTGGGCGACGGCGCGGCGGGAGCAGCGGGTGCCGCGGACGCCGGACCGCCGGACGCCTGCCAGCCCCGCTCGAGGCGGTCGAGCCGCGCACCGAACCCTGCGGCGCCGTCGTCCGCACCGGGCAGGAGCAGCCGCGCGCACAGCAGCTCGAGGTGCAGCCGGGGAGACGTCGCGCCCGTCATCTCGGTGAGCGCGGCGTTGGCGAGGTCGGCGGCGCGGGACAGCTCGCCCAGCCCGAGTGCCGTCGCCTGCGCGCGCATGCGCTCGACCTGCTCCGCGGGGAGCCCGGCGAGCACCGCGCCCGCGTCACCGTCCGACACCGCGAGGACGACGAGGTCGCGCAACCGCTCCAGGACGTCCTCGACGAAGCGGCGCGGCTCGTGACCGCTCGCGACGACGCGCTCGACGACCCGGAACAGGCTCGCGCCGTCATGCGCGGCGAGGGCGTCGACCACGTCGTCGAGCAGGTTGGCGTGCGTGTAGCCGAGCAGGTCGACCGCCTGCTCGTAGCCCAGCACCCTGCCGCGCGGGCCCGCCGCACCGGCGGAGTCGTCGGCACCCTCGGGGGACGGCGTCTCGTCCGCGCCCGCGATGAGCTGGTCGAGCACCGACAGGGTGTCGCGGACCGAGCCGCCTCCCGCACGGATCACCAGGGGCAGCACTCCCCCGCCGACCTCGACGTCCTCGGTCGCGCAGAGCTGTTCGAGGTACGGCTGCAGGACGTCCTGCGGGACGAGCCGGAACGGGTAGTGGTGGGTGCGCGACCGGATGGTCCCGATCACCTTGTCGGGCTCCGTCGTCGCGAAGATGAACCGGATGTGCTCCGGCGGCTCCTCCACGATCTTGAGGAGCGCGTTGAACCCCTGCGGCGTCACCATGTGCGCCTCGTCGAGGATGAACACCTTGAACCGGTCGCGGGTGGGCGCGAAGGTCGCGCGCTCGCGCAGCTCGCGGGCGTCGTCGACGCCACCGTGGCTCGCGGCGTCGATCTCGACGACGTCGAGGCTGCCCGGGCCGCCGCGCGCCAGGTCCACGCACGACGGGCACTCGCCGCACGGGGTGTCGACCGGGTGCTCCGGGGTGTTGCGGTGGCAGTTGAGCGTCCGGGCGAGGATGCGCGCCGACGTCGTCTTGCCGCAGCCGCGTGGCCCCGAGAACAGGTAGGCGTGGTTGACGCGCCCCGTGCGCAGCGCCTGCATGAGAGGGCCGGTGACGTGCTCCTGCCCGATGACGTCCGCGAACGTGTCCGGGCGGTAGCGGCGATAGAGGGCGGTGCTCACCCCGGCAACTGTAGACGCCGCCGCCCACCTGGACCTGGCCCCCGTCCACCGTGACCGTCACGGCTCTCGCGCCGGGTCAACCACGACCGGGCCGGCGCCGGCACTGATCAACCACGACCGGCCCCGGGGCAGGAGGTGATCAACCACGACCGGTCCACGTCGGCCTGGTGCCTCAGCAGCACCGCCCCGCACCGCGCGTCGTCACGCCGGCTCGCGATGACGGTCGTGGCTGACGCAGCGCACTGCACGAGCGGTCGTGGCTGACGCAACAGACCCAGGCGGTGGTCGTGGCTGACGCACCACGCCGGGACCACGGTCGTGGCTGACCCGGTCGCCGCCGCCGGGCCGCGGCGCTAGCGTGCCGTCATGTCGAAGAAGCCGGACCACACGCACCCCGCGAAGCAGAAGAAGCTGCCGAACAAGGTGTACGAGCACGAGCTGTTCCGGCTCCAGTCGGAGCTGGTCAAGCTCCAGGAGTGGGTGAAGGCGACCGGCGCGCGCGTCGTCGTGGTGTTCGAGGGCCGGGACGCGGCCGGCAAGGGCGGCACGATCAAGCGGCTCACCGAGTACCTCAGCCCGCGCGTCGCCCGCATCGCGGCGCTGCCCGTGCCCACCGAGCGTGAGAAGACGCAGTGGTACTTCCAGCGGTACGTCGAGCACCTGCCGTCCGCCGGGCAGATCGTCGTGTTCGACCGGTCCTGGTACAACCGGGCGGGCGTCGAGAAGGTCATGGGGTACTGCACCCCGCAGGAGCACGCGCGGTTCCTGCGGCAGTGTCCGATCTTCGAGCAGATGCTCATCGACGACGGGATCCTGCTGCGCAAGTACTGGTTCTCCGTGTCGGACGACGAGCAGCTCCGCCGGTTCCGGGGGCGGCTCACCGACCCGGTGCGGCGCTGGAAGCTCAGCACGACCGACCTGGAATCGCTGCACCGCTGGGAGGACTACTCGCGCGCCAAGGACGAGATGTTCGTCCACACGGACCTGCCGGCGAGCCCGTGGTTCACGGTCGAGTCCGAGATCAAGAAGCACGCGCGGGTCAACATGATCTCGCACCTGCTCTCGAGCATCCCGTACACGGACGTCCAGCCGGCGGAGAAGATCGAGCTCCCCGACCGTCCCCCGGCGAGCCGCGGGTACGAGCGGCCGCCGCGCGAGCTGTCGACGTACGTGCCCGACGTCGCCGCGCAGCTGCTGGGCGACCCGGAGCGCTCATACTGACCGGCGGGGCGCTCGACCGGGGCGTCCCGGTCGAGCGCCCGTCCGCTCACGCGGCGCGTTCCACCGCGTCCGACGTGCGGCCGGGGAGCAGGACGCACAGGACGGTCGCGAGCGCCGCCAGTCCGGTCGCCCACCAGAACGCTGCGTCGAACGCGTCGGCGAGGTCTCCGAGGCTCGCGGCGGTGCCGGCGGCGGTCGCGAGGACGACGGCGAGCACCGCGGTGCCGAACGATCCGCCGACCTGCTGGGACACGCGCGTGATGATGCTCGCGTCGGGCATGTCGCGGCGGTCGAGCCCGCGGTAGGCGCCCGTCATGAGCGGGATCATGACGGCCCCGAGGCCGAACCCGCGGACGACGAGAACGGCGAGCAGCAACCACGTCGTGGACGTCGCGCCGACGAACGCGAACGGCAGGGTCCCGAGGGTGAGGATCGCGAACCCGCCGACGGCGACCGCCCGCCCGCCGATCGCGTCGGTGAGGCGTCCGGCGAGCGTCCGGGACGCGAGCGCCCCGACGCCCTGCGGGACGAGGAGGAGCCCGGCGCCGAGGGCGTCGTACCCGCGGACCTCCTGCCAGTAGAGCGGGAGCAGGAGCATCGCGCCGTAGAGCACCATGCCGGACAGGAACATGAGCAGGGACGACGCTGCGAGGGGCCGGTTCCGCAGGAGCCGGACGTCGATGAGGGCGCGCTCGCCCTCGCGCAGCGCCCAGGCGACGAACCCTCCGACGAGCGCGAGGCCGCCGAGCAGCGGGACGAGGACGCGGGCGTGGCCGAAGCCGCCGAGCTCGGCGACCTGGGTGAGCCCGTAGATCGTGGCGACGACGCCGGGGACGAGCAGCGCGAGCCCGACGGCGTCGAGGCGGGTGGGTCGTCCGGGTTCCCCGGCGGGGAAGTACCGGACGGCGAGCCAGATCCCGACGGCCCCGATGGGCACGTTGATGAGGAACAGCCAGTGCCAGGACAGGAACCCGAGGACGAGCCCGCCGAGGACGGGACCGAGGATCGGCCCGACGGCGACGGGCAGGCTGACGGCCGCCATGAGGCGTCCGAGGTCGCGCCCGTGCGCGGCCTGCATGAGGACGGTCGACATGAGCGGCATGAGGACGCCGCCGCCGAGGCCTTGCACGACGCGGAAGGCGATGAGGCTGGGGGCGTCCCACGCGAGCGCGCACAGGGCCGACCCGAGGACGAAGACGCTGAGGGCGATGAGCCAGAGCCGCTTGCTGCCGAGCCGGCTCTGGAGCCACCCGGTCAGCGGGATGGTGACGAACATCGCGAGCAGGTAGGCGGTGCTGACCCACTGGATGGTGGCGACGGACGCGTCGAGCGCGGTGCCGAGCTCGTGCAGGCCGACGCTGACGATCGTGGTGTCCAGGATGACGGCGACCGCGCCGACGATGACGGCGACGGTGAGGCGGCGCAGGTCGGGGTCGATGCCGGCAGGCTGCGGGGGCCGGGGTGCCGATGTGGCGGTGGGGACGGACATGGGTGCTCCGGTGGTCGAGACGGAGAAGCGAGATTAGATGCAGCAGTGTTTCTTGTGCGAGCCTACGACGGGCCGGTTAAGATACGCAAGTGGATCTTGAAGACGAGTCGCCGACCCCGGACGTCCCCCGCCGCCGCCGCGGCGCGGAGCTCGAGGACGCACTCCTCGACGCCGCCTGGGACGAGCTCGTCGACCGCGGCTACGGCGGGTTCACGATCGACGGCGTCGCGCGCCGCGCCGGCACCAGCCGGCCCGTCCTCTACCGACGCTGGGCCACCAAGCCCGAGCTCGTCCGCGCCGCCGCAGAGCGCGCGCTGCGGCGGGGCCGGGCCACCATCCCCGACACCGGGACCCTGCGCGGTGACTTCCTCGCGCTGCTCGAGCAGTCGAACGTCCGGATGACGGGCACGTCCGCCCTCGTCGCCTACTACCTCGGCGGCTACTTCCAGGAGACCGGGACGTCGCCCGCCGACCTGCGCGCCTCGCTGCTCGGGGACGGGTCGACGACCGTCGACGTCGTCGTCGACCGGGCCGTCGCGCGCGGCGAGCTCGGGCCGGAGCCGCTGTCCCCGCGCGTCCGGAGCCTGCTGGTCGACCTGTTCCGCCACGAGGGGCTCATGACGCTGGCGCCGGTGCCCGTGTCCGTGCGCGAGGAGATGCTCGACGACATCTACCTGCCGCTGCTGCGGCTGCGCTCCGGCCTGCCGCAGGGCTGAGGGACGGGGGCCAGCGGGAACGCAAGGACCCCCCGCACACCCGCCAGAGCTCGCCTGCCCTTGCTACCTTCCGGTCCTGGGGGAGTTCAGCGAGATGACGCCGCACGAGGGGTCTGCGACCAGACTACCGGACGTCAGAGGGGCGCCCGACCACCGCGCGCGGCCAGCCACGCGTCGACCTCGGCGAGGTAGCCGGCACGCTCGTCGTCCGCGAGGAACGCCGACTCGAACGAGTTCCGGGCGAGGTGGGCGAGCTGCTCGTCGCTCGCGCCGAGCGCCTCGACGACCGCGTCCACGTTGGCGTCGACCTGTCCCCCGAAATAGGGCGGGTCGTCCGAGTGGACGCTCACGACAAGGCCCCGCTCGAGCATGCGCAGCAACGGGTGGTCGGCCATCGTGTCGACGGCCCGGAGGCGCACGTTCGACAGCGGGCAGACGGTCAGCGGCACCCGCTCGGCCACGAGCCGCTCGACCAGGGCGTCGTCCTCGAGGGAGCGGATGCCGTGGTCGATGCGCTCCGCGCGCAAGGCGTCGAGCGCGCCCGTGACGTACTCCGGCCCGCCCTCCTCGCCACCGTGCGCGACGACGTGCAGACCGTGCTCGCGCGCGAACGCGAACACGTCGGTGAACAGCTCGGGCGGGAAGCCGACCTCCGCGGAGTCCAGCCCGATCCCGTCGAACGGGATTCCGGACGCCACGAGCGCGCGCAGCAGGTCGAACGCCTCGTCGACGGGACCGTCACGCCAGAACGAGACCAGCAGCCGGGTGGTCACCCCGTGGGTCGCGACGCTGCGGTCGAGCGCGTCACGCAGCCCGCCCATCACCGTCTCCAGCGGGATCCCGCGGCGCGTGTGCGCCTGCACGTCGCACGACACCTCGGCGTGCCGCACCCCGGCGGCCGCGGCGCGCTCGAGGTACCGGTCCACCATCTCGGTGAAGTCCGCGCGCTCCCGCAGGACGGTGAGGTTCGTGTAGAGCAGGTCGAGGAACGACTGCAGGTCCGTGAACTCGTACCGGCTGCGCAGGTCGTCGATGTCGGCGAACGGCAGGTCGACCCCGTTGCGGGCGGCGAGCTCCAGGACGTGCTCGGGTTCGAGCGTGCCGTCGAGGTGCAGGTGGAGCTCCGCCACGGGGAGCGGGCCAGGCGTGGTCCGGGGTGCTGTCATGCTGCGACCGTAGCCGTGCGGTGTTGCGGGCCCGTTTCCCGGAGGCGGTTCGGCGCCGGTTTCGGGGCACGGCCTCCGGTCCGGTATCCTCGGGGGGCTGCTGTGCGCCGGACGGGTCCCTCTGCGGATCCCCCGACGCGGACGACAGCGAGGAGGATTCGCCTAGTGGCCTATGGCGCACGCTTGGAAAGCGTGTTGGGTTAAAAGCCCTCGGGGGTTCGAATCCCCCATCCTCCGCCGGACTCAGACGGCCCGTGACCTGCGACAACGCAGGTCACGGGCCGTCGTCGTACCCGGACCTGTGGACGTGTGCGGCGCCGGGCACGGAGCCCCTAGGACACACGCCTTCGCGGCGTGCGAGCCTTCGGCGAGCGGGCAGGTGTGCGGTTCCCCGACGATGCTGTGCTACGTTCCGCCGCGAATGATCCGTCTGCCCGATTCGTAGCACCGCCCTGGGAGCAACACCCGATGCCGACTCGCCTCCGCCTCTGCTTGGCTCTCGCATCCAGCGCACTGCTCGTCTCCTCCGTGGCGACCACCGCGACCGCGGAGACCGCGACAAGCCCCACGTATGCCTCCGTCCAAGGGACCGTCGTCGACGAGACCGGCTCGCCGGTCGCCGGGGCGCAGCTCGTCCTCCAGCACGGTGACAGCCGCTATGCCACCTCGACGGACGCCGACGGCACCTACGGGCTGGCGGGTCTCGCGAGCGGCTCATGGGTCGCCGACTTCAGCGCCGACTACGTGCCGGATCCCCGGACCCTCACGCTGACCGCGGGGACGACGACGGCCGCCCAGCCCCTCGTTGCTCGCCCCGGAGCGACGGTCTCGGGCCGCATCGTGGTCGCGGGCGGCCTGCCGGACGGCGCCGTCGCCTACGCATCGTTGACGGTGCCCGGCTCACAGGTCGAGCGGTCGGCCTCCGCGGCCGCCGACGGCACCTGGACCACGACGGGCATCCCCGCCGGACGCACGACCGTGACGCTGACGGCAGGCGGGAGCGAGACCGTCACCCGCACGCTCGACGTCGCCGCAGGTGCCGCGACGGCCTCGACCGGGACGGTGACCCTGCGTCGCGCGTACGACATCTCGGGCCAGGTCCAGCTTCCTGAGCCCATCGGCCCGCACGACTCCCTGTCCAGCTGGCGCGCCGACCTGCATGCCGCGACGTCGTCCGGGAGTCCGACCGGTCCGACCCTGAGGTGGGTGCCGATGAGGCTCGGCGCCGGTGACCAGTGGGCGTCGTACTCGCTGGACGGGATCGTGGCGGGACGGTACGTCGTGCGCGTGGTCGAGACGTACCAGGGCACGTCGCGGGCGGCGCTGCAGAAGACCGTGACCGTGACGAACCGAGACCTCGACCTGGGCGCCCCCATGATCTCCGTGGGAGCCCCGATCTCGGGGACCGCGTACGACGGCTCGCTGACCGTGCTCGACGAGGGCGAGGTCACGGCGTTCGACGTGCCCTGCACCGGCGCGACCCCCGTACTGACATACGGCGTCTGGGGCGCGGTGCACCGGGACGGGACGTTCAGCGTCCCGACGCAGCGTGGGCACTGCTACGCGCTCACGACAGCGGCGCCGGGCTACTACTTCAAGGGCAGCGAGGCCGTCGGCGACCTCCTCCACGTGCGGGCCGGCACGGCGCACGTGAAGGCCCACCCGCGACTCTGGGCGCGTGTCTCCGGGACCTCGGCCCGCCTGCCGTACGGACAGCGGAGCCTCATCGTGCACGTCACTCCCTACGGCAGGGCGACCTCGCCCGACGGAGGGTCCATCACGCTGCGCACCGGTGGCCGGACCATCGGCTCCGCTCGCGTGACGCACGGCCGCGCCGTCGTGCGGTTGAGCGCCCCGTTGCTCCCCGGTACGCGCACGATCTCGGCGACCTGGGGCGGCACGACGTCGTACGCCCCAGTCAACACGTCCTTCACCGTCCGCATCGCCCCGGTGGCCACTCACGGCACGGTGTCCGTCGGACGTGCGACGTCCGCGGGTGCCACCGTCACCGTCCGGGCGACGACGGCGCTGCGGCCCGCCGGCCCGCTGATCCTCGACGTCGACTACACGCGCACCGCACGCGCGACCGCGCACCTCGAGGGTGGCGTGTGGGTGGCGACCGTCCGGATGCAGCACGTGCCGACCGGGCGACACAGCGTCTTGCTGGTCCGCAGCGGCAACGGACAGGTCCTGTCGACGTCCACGGTGCACCGCGTCACCGTCAGCGCGACCCGCTCGGGGCACTGGACGTTCTGGCGCTGACGGCGCCGTGCCCAGGCTCGGCTCCGGGCAGGGAGCCGCGGGGCTCGGGGCCCGGGGCGCGCTCGACGCGCTCGAGGTCGCGCGCGCTGGCATGCTCGGTCGCGTGAGCGAACCGTCAGCCGCCACGCCCGCAGACGACGCCGAGCAGGCGCCGCCCCCCGACAAGCCGACGTTCGGCAAGCCCACCACGCAGGACGTCACGTCCGGCTTCGTCACCGGCCTGTTCTCGATCCCGGAGGGCATGGCCTACGCGAGCATCGGCGGGTTCGCCGCGCCGCTGGGCCTGTGGTCGGGCGTGGTGCCGACGATCGTGGGGTCGGCGCTCGCCCGGACCGTCCTCATGGTCACGACGCTCACCAGCGCGATCGCCCTGTCGTCGCAGAGCGTGCTGGCTGCGGCGGGCCTCAAGCCGAACGACCTGGGGGCGCTGGCGACGCTCACCGTGCTGGTCGGGCTCGTCATGCTGATCATGGGCCTGCTCAAGCTCGGGTCGGTCATGTCGTTCGTGTCGACCGCGGTGATGACGGGCTTCACGACGGGGATCGCGCTGCAGATCGTCACGGGCGTCCTCAAGGACGCGACCGGGTACACACCCACCCCGCACAACACGCTCGCGAAGGTCGAGAACTCGATCGCCCACGTGGGCGACTGGAACGGGCCGACGGTGGTGGTCGCCGTGGCGACGGTGGCCGCGTGGGCGGCGTTCCACGCGGTGAAGAAGCTCGAGCAGTACGCGACGCTCCTCGCGCTGCTCGTCGTCAGCGTGGTGTGCGCGATCGTGAAGCCGGACATCGAGCTGGTCAAGGACATCGCGGCGATCCCACGGTCGCTTCCGCCGTTCTCGCTGCCCGACCTGGGCGCGGTGCCGGAGCTGGCGACCGGGGCGATCGCGATCGCGCTCGTCGCCCTCGCGCAGGCCGCCGGCATCGGCGCGGCCGTCGCCAACCCCGACGGGTCGCGCCCGAACGCGTCGAAGGACTTCACCGCGCAGGGCGTCGCGAACATCGCCGGCGGGTTCTTCTCCGCCCTGCCGACGGGCGGCTCGCTGTCGCGCACGGGTGTCGGCACGAGCGCCGGGGCGAAGACGCGCTGGTCGGGCATCTTCGCCGGCGTGTGGCTCGCGCTCATCGTGCTCGCGGTCGGCCCGGTGGCGGGCGAGATCCCGATGGCCGTCATCGGCGGCCTGCTGATCGTCATCGGCGGCGAGCTCATCGCGGGGCGCGTCGGCGACATCACGCTCGTCCTGCGGACGTCGTGGCTCTCCGCGCTCGCGATGATCGTGACGTTCCTCGCGACGACGCAGCTCCCCCTCCAGGACGCGATCTTTATCGGCGCGGGCCTGTCGATCCTGCTGTTCGCCGTCGGGTCGTCGAAGCGCGGCCAGCTCCTCGAGCTCACCCCCGACGGCCACGGCGGGTGGGAGCTCGGGGAGCCGCCCGCCGTCCTCCCGTCGGGACGCACGACCGTCCTGCACTACGTAGGCTCGGGCTTCTTCGCCGAGGTCAACCAGCTCGAGAGCGAGTGGCCCGACCCGCGCCCGACCCATGACGCCGCGCTGGTGGTCTCGCTGCGCGGCTCGACGGGCATCCCGTCCGCGACCTTCGTCAAGGCCTACGTGCGCGCCGTCCAGCGGCTGCGCCGCCATGGCGTCGAGGTCGTCCTGTGCGGAGTGCCGCCCCGCCTGCACGCCCTCCTGGAGCGCACCGGGGCGCTCGACACCTTGGGCCACGACTCCGTCGTCCCCGAGACGTCGCACCTGCTGGAGTCGCTCGACGAGGCCTACGCCATCGCCGAGCGGCGGCGACTCGCCGCTGCCACCGGCGACGACGGCGCCACCGGGTAGTCCGCACGGGGGCCCGGTTAGGCTGGCTGACGATGGATGGTCTTCTCCCCTGGTGGCGCTCCCGGTCCGTGCTCTTCCGTGACGCCTGCCTGGCGGTGGTCCTCGCGGCGGTCGCCCTGGCGGCCGTGCCCCACGACGGCTGGCCGGCCTGGCTGACCGTCCTGGGGGCGCTCTCGCTCGTCGCGCGGCGGACGCGCCCGGAGGTCGTCCTGGCGGTCACCGGGGGCCTCCTGGGGATCGCCGTCGTCGGCACGGTCGGTGTCGTCCTGACGCTGCCCGCGCTGGTCGCGGTGCTCACCGTGGTGCGCCGGTCCTCCCCGTGGCTCGGCCTGGCGGCAGCGGGGGTCGAGGCCGCGTGGGTGTGCGCCGCGACCGTGCTGCACGACGCACCCGGCGCCGGGACCCTCGCGCTGCTGGTCGCGGCCCTGTTCGCGCTCGCCGTGGCCGCGGCGCTGGCGGTCCGTGTCCGGGACGACGCGGTCCGGGTGACGCGCGACGCGGTCGCGTGGTCGGACGTCGCGCGGGACGCCACCGCCGCTCGCGCGGACGCCGAGGAGCGCCTGCGCGCGGCGCGCGCGCTGCACGACGCGGCGCGCGAGCACGCGGCCGTCGTGACCGTGCAGGCGGACGTCGCCGAACAGCTCGTCACCGCCCACCCCGAGCACGCGCGCGCTGCGCTCGACCAGGTGCAGACGGCCGGGCGCGCCGTCGTGCAGGAGCTCGCCGCGCTCTCGCTCCTCCTGCCGCAGGACCCGGAGTCCGCCGAGGGCACGCCCGGGCCGGTGCACCTGCGGGCGCTGCTCGACGAGGCGCGCGCCGCCGGCCTGACCGTCACGACGACGTCGACGGGCGAGCCGTACCCGCTCTCGCCCGAGGCGGACCTGGCGGCGACCCACGTCGTGCAGGAGGCGCTGGCGAACGCCCACAGGCACGGCGGCGGCTCCGCGCACGTCCGCCTGGCGTACACGCCCGGCTCGCTCGTGGTGGAGGTCACGAACCCGCTGGCGGACGACACGACCGCTGCCGACGCGGCGGCCCGACGCGACCACACGGACGAGGGCGGCCTCGCGGGCCTGCGCGCACGCGTCGACGCCCTCGGCGGCACGTTCGACGCGGGACCGGGCGACGGGTCGACGCGCGGGAGGTTCGTCGTGCGCGCCGCGCTGCCCACGCCGGACGCCCGGGACGATGCGGCCGACGACGCCGCCCACGACGCACCGGAGCACATCGCCCTGCAGCCTCCCGGCTGACCGCTCGGACCACGACCTGGACCGGAGGACCCTCGATGACCGTCGCACCCCGGCACACCGCTGCCGCCCCACCCCGCTCGTCGGCACCCGCGGTCGAGGTCCACGGCCTGCGCAAGCGCTTCGGCAGCGTCCAGGCGCTCGACGGCCTCGACCTCGTCGTCGCGCCCGGCCAGGTGGCGGGCTTCCTCGGCCCGAACGGTGCGGGCAAGTCCACGACGATCCGTGTGCTCCTCGGGATGCTCCGTCCCGACGCGGGGACCGCCCGGCTGCTCGGCGGCGACCCGTGGTCGGACGCCGTCGCCCTGCACCGCCGGCTGGCGTACGTCCCGGGCGACGTGACGCTGTGGCCCCACCTGACGGGCGGCGAGACGATCGACCTTCTGCTCCGCCTGCGTGGCGCACCCGTCGACCCGCAGCGCCGCCAGGCGGCGCTCGACCGGTTCGAGCTCGACCCGACGCGCCGCACGGGGACGTACTCGAAGGGCAACCGGCAGAAGGTGGCGCTCGTGGCCGCGTTCGCGGCGGACGTCGAGCTGCTCGTCCTGGACGAGCCCACCTCGGGACTCGACCCGATCATGGAGGCCGTCTTCCAGGACTGCGTCCGCGACGCCACCTCCCGGGGTGCCTCGGTCCTGCTGTCGAGCCACATCCTGGCGGAGGTCGAGACGCTCTGCGACACCGTGACGATCATCCGGGCCGGGCGGACCGTGCAGGCGGGGACGCTCGCGGAGCTGCGGCACCTGACCCGGTCGGCGGTGGTGGCCCACGTCCCCGACGCACCCCGGGCGGTCGACGCCCTGGGCCGGGTCGACGGGGTGCACGACCTCGCCGCCGACGACGACCGCGTGACCTTCCACCTCGACGACGCGGCCGTGCCGGGCGTCGTCCGCGTGCTCGCCGACCTGGACGCGCACGGCCTGACCATCGCTCCCCCGTCGCTCGAGGAGCTGTTCCTGCGGGAGTACGGGGACGAGCTCGCGGCGCTCGAGGGCAGCGGCGAGGACGGCGCCGCGTGAGCGCGAGCGCGAGCGGCACGCTCACGGCGACCGGGCGGCTCACGCGTCTCGCGCTGCGCCGCGACCGCGTCACGGTGCCGGTCTCGGCGCTCGCTCTGGCCGTGACGGTCCTCGTCAGCGCGAGCGCGATGCAGACCGCCTACCCGACGGCCGCGGACCGCGCGCAGCTCGCCCAGGGCGCGGGCACGAACGCGGCGTTCCTCGTGCTGCTCGGCCCGTTCCGGAACCCGGCGTCCGTCGCGAGCACGACGGCGTGGCGCGTCGGCCTGTTCATGGTCGCCGTCGCAGGCGTCCTCGCGGCGCTCGCCGTCGTGCGGCACACGCGCGGCGAGGAGGAGGCCGGACGGCTCGAGCTCGTCCGTTCGACGCCCGTGGGCCGGCTGTCACCGCTGGGCTCGGGCGTGCTGGTGGGGTCGGTGCTCAGCGGGGCGGTCGCCGTCGTCATGACGCTCGTCCTCCTGCCCTCCGGCGACACGGCCGACGACGTCGCCGGCGCGGTCGCGTTCGGCGCGCAGTTCCTCGGGATCGGGCTCGCGTCCGTGGGTGTCGGCGCGGTGTGCGCGCAGGTCGCCGCGACGGCGCGCACGGCCCGGACGCTCGCGCTGGCCGTCCTCGTGGGCGGCTACGCGCTGCGGGGCGTCGGCGACGTCCAGGACGACCTGTCGTGGCTGGTCTGGTTGTCGCCGGTCGGCTGGGCGGAGCGCATGGACGCGTACGGCGCGAACGCGTACGGGCCGTTCGTGCTGTGCGTGCTGCTGGGCGCGGCCGGGGTCGCGCTCGCCGCCGTGCTCTCGGGCCACCGCGACCTGGGCGCCGGGCTCGTCGCGCCACGGCCGGGGCCGGCGGCGTCCGCGTCCCTGGGGACGGTCGGCGCGCTCGTCACGCGGCTCCAGTGGGCGTCGGTCGCGGCGTGGGCGCTGACGGCCGGGCTGTACTGCTTCGTCGTGGGCTGCGTGCTGGAGTCCGCCGACTCGCTGCTGCAGGGCAACGCGGCCGCGCAGCAGTACGTCGAGACGCTCGGCGGCGCGGGCAAGCTCCAGGACACGCTCGTCGCGGTGGTGATGTCGTTCGTGGGGACGGCGGCGGCCGCGTTCGGCGTGAGCGCCGCGACGCAGGCGCACGGCGAGGAGACGAGGGGGCGCACGGAGCTCGTCCTCGCGACGGGCACGTCCCGCGCCCGGTACCTGGCGGCCTGGACGTCCCTGGTCGTCGCCGGCGTGGTCGTGCTGCTCGCGGCGTGCGGGCTGCTCATGGGCGTGGGCCACGCCGTCACGGGCGGGACGTGGGGCGAGTCGCTCGTCACGGAGGTGGCCGCGGCGGCCGTGCAGGCACCCGCCGCGCTCGTCGTCGGCGGGGTCGCGCTCGTCCTGTACGGGTGGCGGCCGCGCCTCGTGGGGCTCGGGTGGGCCCTCGTCGTGGCGATCGTGCTCGTCGTGCTGCTGGGCAGCGCGCTGCACCTGCCGCAGTGGGTCCTCGACCTGTCGCCGTTCACCCACGTCCCGGCGGTCCCGGTCGACGACGTCGACGTGGTCCCGCTCGCCGTGCTGCTCGGCGTGGCCCTCATCCTGGGCGCGCTCGCGTTCGTCGGCTTCTGCCGGCGCGAGGTGGGCTCGGCGTGACGGTCGACGGGTCCGCACACTCCTTTCACAGGGTCCGTCCAGCCCGTTTCGTACACTCGTCCGCATGATCTTCAAAGCCGTCGGCGACGGACGCCCGTACCCGGACCACGGCAAGGTCACGCCCAAGGACTGGTCGACCGTCCCGCCGCGCCAGGTGCGTCTCGACGAGCTCGTCACGACCAAGCGCACCCTCAACCTCGACAACCTGCTCTCCGAGGACTCCACGTTCTACGGCGACCTGTTCGCGCACGTCGTCGAGTACCGCGGGGTCCTCTACCTCGAGGACGGCCTGCACCGTGCCGTGCGGGCCGCGCTCCAGCAGCGGTCGATCCTGCACGCCCGCGTCCTCACCGTTCCCGGAACGTGACCCCGAGGTGTCGCGCGCCCGCAGGAACACCCGCCCGAGACTGTGTACGGTCGTGCCGTGAACCAGCGCACGGCACCCTCCCCGCGCGAGCTGCGCCGGCGGCGGATGCACGAACGGCAGGCCGTGGTCTTCGGCCTGCTGATCGGCGCGCTGATCCTCGTCGGGCTCTTCGCCGTCGGCATCGCCACCGGTGCCGTCAAGTCCCCCGTCGACCGCTCCATCCAGACCGCGTCCCCCGATGACGACGCGATGACGACGGCCCAGCCGTGCGTCCCGGCCAAGACCAAGCCGGTCTCCTACGGGAGGATCAAGGTCAACATCTACAACGCGTCGTCGCGCGCCGGGCTCGCCACGACCGTGTCGCGGGAGCTGGACGCCCGGGGCTTCAAGACCGGCACGATCGGCAACAGCACCCAGGACATCAAGTCCCAGCGGATCGTCTTCGGGCCGAAGGGCGTGGCGGCGGCGTACACCCTGGCGGCTCAGGTGCCCGACGCGAAGCTGGTCCTCGACGCGCGCAAGAACCGGACCGTGGACGTCGTCCTCAGCGCGTCGTACTCGGCCCTCGTCCCGCTGGACGACGTGGAGCTGTCGCCGAGGAAGTCGATGACGAGCGTCGCCGGCTGCGTCCCGCTGAAGGACGTCACCCCGCTCGCACCGTTGCCGAAGGCCACCCCGACCGTGAAGGTCAAGGGCTGAGGGTCCCGCGATACGATCGCGCGTCCCCTCCCGACGATCGAACGAGGCCGTGAAGCGCATGCCCGGACCTGCCGGCGGACCGACCACCACGATCCCGACGCTGCCCATCCGTCGTGCGGACGTCGACGACCGCGCGGAGGTCGACCGGGTCTACGAGATCTGTCTGCGCACGGGCGCGTCGGGCGCCGACGCGACCGACGACTACGACGACCCGCGGCTGATCGGCGAGGTCTACGCGGGCCAGTACCTGCGGTTCGCGCCCGACCTGGCGTTCGTGCTCGAGCACCCGGAGGACGGGGTCGTCGGCTACGTGCTGGGCGCTGCCGACACGCGGTCGTTCGAGGACGTGCTGGAGGCCGAGTGGTGGCCGGCGCTGCGCGCCCGCTACCCCGAGGGCGTCTACCCCGAGGACAGCCCGTCCGCCGCCCGCGTCCGCACGATCCACCACCCCGACGTCACGGACGACGCACTGCTCGCCGACTACCCGGCTCACCTGCACGTCGACCTTCTGCCCGCGGCGCAGGGCGGCGGCAACGGTCGCCGCATCCTCGCGACGCTGCTCGACGCGCTGCGCCAGCAGGGCGTGCGCGGAGTGCACCTCGGCGTCGCGCCCGACAACGTGGCCGCGCAGGGCTTCTACGAGCACGTCGGTTTCGTGCGGCTCAACCGACCGGGCGTCGTGTTCGGGATGCGCCTCGACGGCTGACGGACGGACGCGGGGCCCGGACCGGTGTCACCCGGCCCGGACCCCGCGTCCGTGCTCGCTGGAGGGATCGCCCGAGGGCGACCCGATCAGCTCGAGTACGCCTCGAGCGACGAGAGCTGCCCGGCGTTCCAGCCGGTGTTCGCCGTGAACGTCAGCCGCAGGTAGCGGACCGACGACGACGGCACGGTCACCGTGACCTTGTTCCCCGTGGCGGGGTCGAAGGTGTACCCGGCGGAAGCGCGCAGCGTCGTGTACGTCGAGCCGTCGGTGCTGCCGAGGACGCTGAGCGTCTCGGTCCGCTTCGCCCAGGCGGCCTGCGGCGGGAGCGCGAGCACCAGCCGGCCGACGGTCTTCGACGCGCCCAGGTCGACCGTGATCGACTGCGGGAACGCGTTGTTCGGGCTCTCCCAGTACGTCGACGCGTTGCCGTCGACGGCATTCGACGGGACGTACACGTCCGCGTACGGCGCCGAGACGGGCCGGCCCGCAGCGAGGTCGGTCACCGGCGCGGTCGTCTGCGTCGGGGTCTGGGTCGGCGTCTGGGTCTGGGTGGGCGTCTGGGTCGGGGTCTGCGTGGGCGTCTGGGTCGGCGTGGAGCCGCCGCCCGCGGCCGTCCCGTAGACCTCGACGGACGACAGCTGGCCCGCGGGCCAGCCGGTGTTGCCCGTGACGGTGACGCGGACGTAGCGCGCCGTCTTCGACGTGACGGGGATCGTCACGGCGTTCCCGCTCGCCGGGGCGAACGCGTAGGCCTTCGACGCGACGAGCGACGACCAGGTGGAGCCGTCCGTCGAGCCGTCGAGCGACAGCGTCTGCGTGCGCGCCTCCCAGCCGGCGGGCAGCGCGAGGACGACGCTCGCCACGTTCGCCGGGGCGCACAGGTCGACCGTGAGCGACTGCGGGAACGCGCTGTTGGCGCTCTCCCAGTACGTCGACACGTTGCCGTCGACCGCGTTGCCGGACGCGTACGTCTGGACGTGCGACGACTCGGACGTCGCCTTGCCGCGGGCCAGGTCGCCCGTCCCGAGGGTGCAGCCGGGGGTCTGGGTGGGCGTCTGGGTCGGGGTCTGCGTCGGCGTCTGCGTCGGGCTCTGCGTCGGCGTGGAGGTCGGCGTGGAGCCGCCGCCGCCCGCGGAGGTGTAGACGGGCGCGGGCCACGGACCGCAGTACGGCGAGCTCGTGTACCAGCCCGTGTTGCCGCTGCCCACCAGCGTGATGCCCGTGTTCACGGCGCCCTGGCAGCTGTAGATCGGGTTCGAGTACCCGACGTGGGTCGCCGTGACGTTCTCGAAGGTCGCCGCGAACGTCGACTGCGCCTGGACGACGAACGTCCCGGTGCCGTCGATGGTGACGTTCTTGAAGTGGACCGTCTTGGTGCCGCCTTCGATGAACTGGATCGCCTCGTACGAGCTGTCGAGGATGTTCATGTTGGTGACGTCGATCGTCGCGTCGATCGGCTGGTTGAGGCCGTCGAACCAGATCGCGCCGACGCCGAACTGCCAGTTGAAGTCGGAGTTGCCCGCGCGGATCAGGGTGTTCTGGTCGACCGTGATGGTCCCGCCGATGCCCGCCGCGCCCTGGACGCCCGGGTACCGGTTGGCGATGTGGATGCCGCCCCCGTTGGTCACGGTGTCCGCGACCACGTTGTTCGACACCGTGATGTCGGTGCCGCCGTAGATCGCGATGTTGTTCGCGAGCACCGGGGTGATCACCGTGTTGTACGTGAACACGTTGTCGTGCTCGGCCGTCTCGGCCCACTCGGCGATGCCGTCGTCACCCGTGTTCCGGATGAAGTTGTTCGTCGCGGTCGAGCTCGTGACGCCCAGGTGGAAGTTGATGCCGTCGGCCGTCTGGTCCAGGATCCGGCTGTTCTTGATGGTGAGGTGGTCCATCGGACCGTCCATCCACGCCCCGACCTTGGTGTGCTGGATCCACACGCTGTCGATGGTCGACGAGCTCATCGCGCCGCCGAACCCGTTGACCTGGTCGGAGTCGTTGCGCTCCTTGACCTCGCCGAGGATCGCGAGGTCGGAGACGTTGACGTTGTGGCTGCCGCCCGCGGACGCGTCCTTGCCGTACAGGCCGACACGGTTGCCCGTGAGCTCGCTGTACCACTGGCCGGCGCCCGTGAGGGTGACGTTGTCGAGGATCACGTGGTTGGTGACGAGGAACCTGCCCTGCGGCACGTAGACCTTCTTGCCCTGCGCCGCGCCGGCGTTCACCGCGTTCTGGAACGCCTGGGTCGCGTCCGCCGCGCCCGTCGGGTCGGCGCCGAAGTCCGTCACCACGTTGAGCGAGCCCGACGGCTGCGCGATCGGCGCCGCGACCTGCTCGAAGTCCGCGACGTCGATCGTGAACGTCGGCGACTGGGCCGTCGACGTCACCTGCAGCCGGACCTTCGTGCCCGCCGCGAGGGTCGAGCCGAACGTCGTGCGGACGTCGTCGTAGAAGTGGTGCTGGTTGTCGCCGACCGAGTTGCTGAACGGGTAGCCGCCGTAGAACCAGCTGTACCGCGACGTCACGGGGACGTCCTTGAGCTTCGTGCCGTTGACGAGGAGCGCGATCGTCGCGTCCCGGCCGGTCCCGTTCGCGCTGTCGGGGATCGAGTAGGCGAGGTCCATCGCGCTCGCCGCCTTGCTGAGCGTGAACTCGACGTACTCGCCCGTGGCGTCGAGCGTGACCGCCTGGCGTCCCGACGCCTCGGACGGCAGCTTGCCGTAGGTGCGGTCGGGGCCGATGACGGTGCCGTTGGTCGCGGCGTTCTCGGCCTCCTGCTCGACGAACGGGACGCTCGCCCCGCGGCCGGGGATGCCCACGGGGGACGGCGACGACGCGGTGGTCGCGGCCGTGGCCGTCGTCGCGGTGGTGGCGGCGATCCCGACGCCGAGCCCGAGCGCGGCGAGGGCCGCCGCGGTCGTGCCGGCGGCGACGGCCCGGAACCGTCCTCGGGGTTCTCGGGCGGGTGTGCAGGGGTGTGCTTCGTTGCTCACGGTCGGACCTCTCTGTCCGGTGCGGCGCCCCGAGGGGCGAGGCCGCCGGCAACGCCGCCGACAGCCCGGTGTTTTCGGGCATACGCAGCAAGTGCCCGAATCCTGACTCGGCCACAGTACGTATGTCGACAGTCACCACGCAAGAAGTCGACAAGAGAAGTTTTGTTTGAGAGCGTGGCTACGGCAGATCGCTACTACGACGCTGGCCGCCGCGGAGCGGAACGCCCAGGCGGCCCACCCGCGCTCACCGCGCTCACAGCCGCGGCGCGACCTCCTCGGCGACCAGCGCGAGGTGGTCCAGATCGTGCAGGTCGAGCGTCTGCAGGTAGAGACGCGACGCCCCCGCCTCGACGAGCCGGCCGATCACGTCCACCGCGTCGTCGACCGTGCCCGCGATGCCGTGCTCGCGCAGCTCGTCAGGCTCCCGCCCGATCGCCTCTGCACGACGACGGAACTCGGCCTCGTCCTTCCCGACGCACAGCACCAGCGCCGCCGAGCACGCGAGGTCGTCCGGGGCGCGCCCCGCCTCCGCCGCCGCGTCACGGACCCGGCCGAACAACGTCGGCACCTCGTCGATCTCCGGGAACGACGCGTTGTACTCCGCCGCGAACCGGGCCGCGAGCGCCGGCGTCCGCCGCGGCCCGCTCCCGCCGACGACGATCGGCAGCGGCTGCTGCACGGGCTTGGGCAGCCCGGGCGAGTCGACCAGGCGGTACAGGTCGCCCTCGTAGGTGAACGTCTCGCCCACGGGCGTGGACCACAGGCCCGTGATGATCTCGAGCTGCTCGGTGAGGTGGTCGAACCGGTTCTTCGGGAACGGGATGCCGTACGCCTCGTGCTCGCGCGCGAACCAGCCCGCGCCGAGCCCCAGCTCGACGCGCCCGCCCGACATCTGGTCGACCTGCGCGACCTGCACGGCGAGGACGCCCGGCCGCCGGAACGTCGCCGACGTCACGAGGGTCCCGAGGCGGATGCGGGACGTCTCCCGCGCGAGGCCCGCGAGCGTCGTCCAGGCGTCCGTCGGGCCGGGCAGCCCGTCGCCGCCCATCGCGAGGTAGTGGTCGGACCGGAAGAACGCGTCGAACCCGAGGCGCTCCGCGGTCTGCGCGACCGCGAGCAGGTCGTCGTACGTCGCTCCCTGCTGGGGCTCGGTGAAGACGCGGAGGCGGACGGGGCCGGGAAGGTCGGTGGTGGTCATCACCCCACTCTGCCGCACCCCGGCCGCACCCCGGACCGCACGGCGGGCGCCTAGGCGCACCCGATATCGTGCGCCCATGCCGCTCTCGCCTGCACTCCGCGCCCGCCTGCGCCCCCTGACCGGGGTCACCGGCGTGTGGGTGGGGTTCGTCGTCGTGCACGCCCTGCTGATCTGGCAGGCGCACGCGCACGCCGGGATGATGTTCGGCGACGTCGACCTGTACCGCACGTGGGCCCAGCAGGGCCTCAAGGACGGCACCTGGCCCGTCGTCGACTTCACGTGGGTGTACCCGTTCGGTGCGCTGGTCCCGGTGACCGTCCCGGGCTTCCTCTCGCTCGACGAGGGCGCCTACCAGAACACGTTCCTGCTGCTCGTCACGGCGCTCGACGCGATCGCGGTGGCCTGCCTGGTCCACCGGGGCCCGCGGCGGACGGTCGGCGCGTGGTGGTGGCTCGTCTTCCTGCTCGCGCTCGGGCCGATCGGCATGTGCCGGCTCGACGGGATCGCCGCGCCGCTCACCGTCATCGCGCTCGCGCAGCTCCTCCCGTCCCGCTCTCGCACCAGCGGACGGCCCGCCCTCGCGTCGGTGATCGCGACGTACGCCGCCTGGGTCAAGGTGGCGCCCGGCGCGGTCCTGGTGCCGCTCGCCCTGACCGAGAAGCGTCCCTGGCGCCGGGTCGTGCTCCCCGCGGCCGTCGTGTCGGTCGTGGTGGTCGGGACCGCCGCGGTGCTCGGCGGTGGCGGACGCGTGCTCGGCTTCCTCACCGAGCAGGGCACCCGGGGGCTCCAGGTGGAGTCGGGGGCCGCGACCCCGTTCTCGGTCGCGCGGCTGTGGAGCGGCGACTACAAGGCGTACTTCAACGACGCGCTCGTCGTCATCGAGCTCGGTGGCCCGGGGACGCACGCGATGGCGAGCGCCCTCAACGTCCTGCTCGTCCTCGCGGTGGCGGCCATCGCCGTCCTCACGTGGCGCGCCGCCGTCAACCAGCGCCGCGACCTGCCCGACGAGGACGAGCGCCGGCTCCCCCAGCTCGAGCTCGTGCTGCTCTCGACGACCGCGCTCACGCTCTCGCTGTTCGCGTTCAACAAGGTCGGGTCACCGCAGTACGTGGCGTGGTTCGCGCCGCCCGTCGCGGTCGCGCTCACGGCGTTCCGGCCGGCCGAGTCGCGCGTCGCGGGAGCGCGCGCGTGGCGCGTGGTGGCCGTCGTCCTCGTGGTCGTCGCGGTCCTCACCCAGATCCTCTACCCGTGGCGGTACGCGAAGTACTGGCTCTACGCGGTGCCGTTCGACGTCGTCAACGAGGCGGTGCGGAACGTCGCGATCCTGGCGCTCGCCGCCGGGCTCACCGTGCTGCTGGGACGCCACGCGCGGCCGCGCCGCGGTGTCACGGCGTCGTCGGAGGCGTCGTCCGCACCCGTCGACGGATCGTGACCAACCCGAGACCCGGACGGACCACTTCGGCGGTCCGGCGCTCAGCCTGATCTGTTCCAATGGCTCTCCCGGTCGTGGCCCTCGACGGTGAGGGCGGCAGCGGTGCGGCCGGGAGGATCGAAGGAGATCGCCCGTGTTCCGAAGCCCGTTCCCCGACGTCGACATCCCCGACGTGACGGTCTACGACTACCTCTTCGCGTCCCTCACCGACGAGGACGCCGACCGCGTCGCGCTCGTCGACGGCCCCAGCGGGAGAGAGACGACGTTCCGCGAGCTCCGCGCCCAGGTGGACGCCGTCGCGGGGGCGCTCGCCGCCCGCGGGATCGGTGTCGGCGACGTCGTCGGGCTCCTGTGCCCCAACGTCCCCGCGTTCGTGGCCGTGTTCCACGGCATCCTGCGCGCCGGCGCGACCGTCACGACGGTCAACTCCCTGTACACCGCGCGCGAGGTCGCGTCCCAGCTCCGCTCGTCGGGCGCCCGCATGCTCTTCACGGTCACGCCGCTGCTCGCCGCGGGCGGCGCAGCCGCGGACGAGATCGGGCTCGGAGCGGACGACGTCGTCGTGCTCGACGGCGCCGAGGGCCACCCGTCGCTGCGCGACCTGCTCACCGTGGGCACTCCCGCCCCCGACGTCCACGTCGACCCGTCCACGCACGTCGCCGTCCTGCCGTACTCGTCGGGCACCACGGGGGTCGCGAAGGGCGTCCTGCTGACGCACCGCAACCTCGTCGCGAACGTCGCCCAGACGTCACCGCTGCTCGAGATGACGCCCGAGGACCGCGTGCTCGCCGTCCTCCCGTTCTTCCACATCTACGGGCTGACCGTGCTGCTGAACCTCGCGCTCGTGAAGCGCGCGCGGCTCGTCACGATGCCGCGGTTCGACCTGCAGCAGTTCCTCCAGCTCGTCCAGGACCAGGGCTGCACCTACCTGTTCATCGCGCCGCCCATCGCGGTCGCGCTCGCGAAGCACCCCATGGTCGCGGAGTACGACCTGAGGACCGTGCACACCGTCCTGTCGGGCGCGGCACCGCTCGACGCCGCGCTCGGGCAGGCCGTCGCGGAGCGCCTCGGGTGCCGGGTCAAGCAGGGCTACGGCATGACCGAGATGAGCCCGGTGAGCCACGTCATCCCGGCGTCTGCGGACCTGCCGCTCGACTCCGTCGGTTGGACGATCCCGAACACCGAGTGCCGCCTCGTGGACCCCGCGACCGGGCAGGACATCGACGTCCCCGCCGAGGGCGAGAGCGAGGCGGGCGAGCTCTGGGTCCGCGGCCCGCAGGTCATGGTCGGATACCTCGACAACGCGCAGGCGACCGCCGACACGCTCGACGACGACGGCTTCCTGCACACCGGTGACATGGCGACCGTCCGGGCCGACGGTGTCGTCACGATCGTCGACCGGCTCAAGGAGCTCATCAAGTACCACGGCTACCAGGTCGCCCCCGCCGAGCTCGAGGCCCTGCTCCTCACGCACGACGACGTGGCCGACTCGGCCGTCATCGGCATCCGGGACGAGGAGGGCGAGGAGGTCCCCAAGGCGTACGTCGTCCTGCAGCCCGGCCGCGCGGTCTCGGGGGACGAGATCATCGCGTGGGTCGCCGAGCGGGTCGCCCCGCACAAGAAGGTCCGACGCGTCGAGATCGTCGAGGCCATCCCGAAGTCGTCGTCCGGCAAGATCCTGCGCCGCGACCTGCGTGCCCGCGAGGCGGGCCGTCTCTGAGGCAACTCGACCCGCGAGATTGTTCGCGGCCCTTGTAAACCCCGATGGCACGCGGCTAGCGTCGTGCCTGCGCCCTGACGGCGCAGACACGACGCGGCGTGCAACGTGGCGCGCCGCCCGGAATGCCCCTCTACGGAGGGCGCAGCAAGGGAGTTGCTTTGAAGCGTTCCGTGTTCCTCTCCGGGGCGGCGCTCGCCGCCTCCGCACTCGTGGCCATCGGCCCACTCGCCTCGTCGGCCACCGCGCAGGGCGGCTCCGGGGACCTGCGTCCCGGCCTGCCGCTGCCGCTCCACGTCTCCGCGCCCTACCTGGACGTCACGGCCGTCGACTCGATCGCCCAGACCGCGAAGGACTCGGGCAACAAGTACATGACGCTCGCGTTCCTGCAGACGGACGAGCCCGGCTCGTGCGACCTGTACTGGGCCGGCAACAAGGAGACGTCGGTCGCTGACGGCGCCTACAAGGACGAGATCGCGGCCATCCGCAAGGCCGGCGGCGACGTCATCATCTCGTTCGGTGGCTACAACGCCACGAACGACACCACCACCTGGGCGGGCGACCCGGCGCAGCTCCACGAGATCGCGGACTCCTGCACCGACGTCCACAAGATCGCCCAGGCGTACGAGAAGGTCGTCACGACGTACGGCGTGACCCGTCTCGACATGGACATCGAGGGCGACTCGATCAAGAACACGCCCGGCGTGGAGCGCCGCAACGCGGCCATCGCCGAGCTGCAGCGCTGGGCCGTGAAGAACCACCGCGTCGTCGACGTCACCTACACCCTGCCGTCGACACCGAACGGTCTCGTCCAGACGGGCAAGGACCTCGTGTCGTCCGCCAAGGCGCACGGTGCCGTCATCCGCACGTTCAACGTCATGACGTTCGACTACTGGGACGGTGCCCAGCACGACATGGTGGCCGACGCGCAGACCGCGGCCACGGGCCTGCTCGACCAGGTGCACGAGCTCTACGCACCCCGTGTGCCGAAGGCCCTGCTGTGGAACGCGATCGGCGTGGTCCAGATGAACGGCATCGACGACTTCGGCCCGACCGAGACGCTCTCCGTCGACCAGGCGAAGACGTTCCAGAGGTGGGCGACGCAGAAGCATCTCGGCTACATCGGCTTCTGGGCCGTCCAGCGTGACCACCAGGGCACCGACTGCGTCGGCGTCAAGGGCGCGTGGAACTGCTCGGGCGTCGAGCAGGGCGACTGGGCCTTCTCGAAGGCTTTCGCCCCGTTCACCTCGTGGTGGCCGTGATCTGACCCGGACGGGGCCCCGCAGTCTGCAGACTGCGGGGCCCTGTGCTTGTACGATTTCGCCGACGCCGCGTGGCGTCGTCCCACCGGGACGCACGGCCAGACGGGACCGAGGACAGCAACGATGGAGCACGAGAACGCCCACGGGGGCATCCGGATCGAGGACGACGGTTCCACCTGGGTCCTGTGGGGCGACGTCGACCACGCACTCACGGCCCCCGTCGCCGACGAGCTCCTCGAGGGCGTCGAGACCGTCGCGCGCCTCACCCTGGACCTCGGCGCCGTGACCTTCATGGACTCCGCCGGCCTGCGCCTCATCCTGCTCGCCGCGTCCCAACGCCCCACGAAGCTGCGTGCGATCTCGCAGCCTGTGAACGCGCTGCTCGAGATGACGATGACGTGGGAGGCGTTCGGCCTGCGCCCGGGCGAGGCGACCGTGGTCTGACGTCGGTCACCGGTCGACGGGCTCGCCCCCGCCGTCGAGGCCGGCCTCGTGCGCGAGGATCGCCGCCTGCGTGCGGTTCACCAGACCCAGCTTCGCCAGTGCGTGCGACAGGTGCGCCTTGACGGTCGGCTCCGCCATGTACAGCGCACGTGCGATCTCCGCGTTGGACGCACCTCGGGCCACCTCGCCCAGCACCTCGCGCTCCCGGTCGCTCAGCACCGCGACCCGCGTGCGAGCCTCGCTCGCGTGCTCGACGGCGGCCGAGGCGTCGGAGGCGACGAGCGCGTCGAGGATCTTGCGGGTGATCACGGGCGACAGGATCGCCTCCCCGGCCGCAGCCGCCCGCACCCCCTGGCGCAGCTCCTCGGCCGTGCTGTCCTTGAGCAGGTATCCGGCAGCCCCGGCGCGCAGCGCGGGCACCACGTACCGGTCGTCCTGGAAGTGCGTCAGCACGACGACCACGGCGCCCGGCGCGAGCCGGACCAC
This sequence comes from Luteimicrobium subarcticum, assembly GCF_002798015.1. Lineage (GTDB taxonomy): Bacteria > Actinomycetota > Actinomycetes > Actinomycetales > Cellulomonadaceae > Luteimicrobium > Luteimicrobium subarcticum. The sequence goes on from NZ_PGTZ01000010.1 coordinate 36,180, forward strand.
GTCCCGGGTGAGCTCGAGGCCGTCACGGCCCGGCATCTGCATGTCGGTGAGCACCACGTCCGGTCGCTCGCGCAGGACGACGTCGAGGCCGACGTCGCCGTCATCGGCCCGCCCTACCACGTCGATGTCGTCGGCGTCGTCGAGCAGGGCCGCGATCCCGTCACGGAACAGCGGCTCGTCGTCCACGACCACGACCCGGATCATTCCCGCCCCCTCGTCCGCGGCAGCTCAGCCCGCACCTCGAAGCCACCGTCGTCGGACGGTCCCGCGTCGACCGTCCCACCGATCAGCGCGACGCGCTCCCGCAGGCCCGTGAGACCGACGTGCGCGGTGGGCAGGTCGACCGGTTCGCGCACCGGGGCGCCGTTGTGCACGACCACCTCGAGCGTCGCGGGCGCCCGGTCCCGCACGGTCACAGACGTGGCCGCACCCGGCGCGTGCCGCGCAGCGTTGGTGAGGGCCTCCCGCACGACGCGGACCGCGGTGCGCTCAGCCGGCCCCGGAACCGCGTCGCGCGCAGCCACGACCTCGAGAGTCACCGGCTGACCGACCGAACGCGACTCAGCGACGAGCGCCTCGAGCGCCCCGAGGCCGAGCGCCTCCGGATGCTCGTCGGACTCGTCGCGCCGCAGGACGTCGAGAAGCTGGCGCAGCTCATCGAGTGCCGCGCGGGCAGCGTCCCGGATGGCGACCACGTCGCCCGCGAGGGTGTCGGGCACCCGGGTCTCGAGCAGGTTGGCGCGGAGCACGACCTCGCTCATGCGGTGCGCGGCGAGGTCGTGCATCTCCCGTGCGAGCCGGGCCCGCTCGAGCTCGCGCACCGAGACGACGAGGTGCTCGGCGGCCGCGCGGCGACCGACCGACCGCGCGCCGGCGGCGGCGCGCCGGGTCGCCGCCGCTCGCCCGACGAACCATGCGGCGAGCAGCACGGCCAGGCCCAGCCGCCCCGGCAACGCGTCCGACCAGCTCTCGGCGGTGGCGGCGACCAGGCCGGGGCCGGCGAGGATTCCGCCGACGAGCCACCAGACACCGCTCGCGCCGGGGACGAGCAGCCCCACGAGCAGGCTCGCCACCCCGGCCGCGACGGTCGGGGAGACGACCGCCAGGGCGCAGCAGCCCACCAGCACCGGGCCCGGGCGGCGCGGGCCCCACCACAGCAGGACTGCGGCCAGCACCTGCGCACCGACCTCGACCCAGAGGCCGTGGTCCAGCGACCCCTGCTGGTCCCGGACGCCGACCACGAGGACACCGAGCACCACGGTGGCCAGCACGACCAGGGCACGCGCACCCGGGCGCGTGCTCCCGACCACGCCGAGACCCTGCACGCCCCGAACGTAACCACGCCTCGGGACGGAGCGCGCGAGGACGGTCGCAGGAGCGCCGATCGGATGCGCGCGACGTATCCGTCCGGCCGATCCCCGGAGGGTTCCCGCCGCCGCACGATGGTCAGGACAGCGAGGGAACAACCCCTCGAGCACCGACCTCTTGGAGACGACGATGAGCGGCGACGACCTTCCTCTCGGAGCAGCCGGCCCGGTGGCCCTGCTCAGCCTGGCGACCACGGGTGCGGCCGTCGGATGGGTGGCCGGCATCGCCGTGAGCCTCGTCGTGCTCGGCGCGCTGCTCGTCCGCGTGACCCTCCAGCGCCGCCACCACGACGAGAAGGAGGCGTGAGGACCGTGACGGCACGCGGCCCCTGGCCCGCGACCCCCGCGGCACCGCGCGCGACGCTGCGCCGCGGCGGCATGCAGACGACGCTCGTCGTCCTGTCCCTCGCCCTGCTCGGTTACGCCGCGATGCGCCTCGTCGCCATGTTCGACACCCCGCGCGCGGTCACCTCGATCTGCATCGCCGGGCTCGTCGCGGTCGCGTGGGACCTGGTGGCCGGCTCGGCCAACCCGACGTTCACGCCCCGGACGCAGGCGGAGCGCGACACCGTCGACCGGCTCCGCGTGGTCGCGCTCGTCCCCGCCTACAACGAGGACGACGACGCCCTGCGCGCATGCCTCGCCTCGATGCTGCGCCAGTCCCGCCCGCTGGACGACATCTGCGTGACCGACGACGGCTCCACCACGGGCGACTACGCGGCGACCCGCGACTGGTTCCTCGCCGAATGCGTGCGCCACGGCGTGACGGGGCACTGGGAGCGCGTCCCGAACGGGGGCAAGCGTCAGGCACAGGTGGTCGGGCTTCGTGCCGCGCCGCACGCCGACGTCTACCTCACCGTCGACTCCGACACGATCCTCGACCCCGAGGCGGTCGCCCAGGGCGTCCAGCCGTTCGCGGACGACCGGGTGCAGGCCGTCGCCGGCGTGGTCCTCACGGCGAACTACGGTGAGAACCTGCTCACGCGCATCCAGGAGCTCGCCTTCACCGACGCGCAGCTCGTCACGCGCTCCGCCCTCTCGCGGATGGGCTCCGTCCAGGTGACCTCCGGGGGCCTGGCGCTCTACCGGGCCGGAGTGCTCCAGGACAACATCGACACGTACCTCTCCGAGACCTGCCTGGGCCGCCCGATGCACGCCTCGGACGACAGCCTCCTCGCGCTCTTCGCGCTCCAGTGCGGTCGCGTCGTCCAGCAGTCGGACGCGTTCGCCTTCACGCTGATGCCCACGTCGTTGTCCCACCACCGCCGTCAGCAGCTCCGGTGGATGCGCGGTTCGACGGTGCGTTCCGCGTGGCGCTTCCGCTACCTGCCGACCCGGCGCTACGCGTTCTGGCAGCACCTCGCGAAGTGGGCCCTCTATGCCGCCAACACGGGCGTCGCCCTGACGCTCCTCGGCACCGGTGTGCTGACCCAGCTTCCCGTCCTGGCGTGGACCGCCGTCGTGGTCGTGGCGTTCAACCTCCTCGTAGCGACGCCGTACCTCGCGCTGCGCCGGTCCGACCAGACGGTCGTGCAGCGGCTCGGCGTGTTCGCCGTCGCGCCGCTCGTCGGGCTGTGGCAGATGACGGTGCTGCGGGTGCTGCGCTGGTACGCGATGGCGACGTTCGTCAAGGTGACGGCCGGGTGGGGGACGCGGTCGCAGGTCGAGGTCACTGCCGGATCCTGAGTCCTCTCGGAGCGGGTCCGAGGCTGAACGCCTCGGGCCCGCTCTCACGTGCCCGCGACAGTGCCCGCGCCCGAGCCTCGACCGCGGACACCTATTCGAACGGATGCGTCGGCACGATACGACCGGCCGATGTTCAGCCGGACGCATGGGCAGAACCTGGAAGAGGTCAAAGAAAGCCCTCCAGAGCAAAGGAACGAAGCCATGAAGTCCCGCACGACGATCATCACCACCGCGGTTGCCGCTGCCCTGGTGGGCGGCCCCGCGATCTCGGCGACCGCCGCCGAGGCCCCGCCCGAGACCGACAGCAGCTCGACCGCGACGGCGACCACCGACGACGACGTCTCGGAGCGCGCCGCGGACACCTCGCGCACGGACGCCCCGGCGTCCGACCCGACGTCGATCGAGACCAACGAGACGCGCGGACCGGTCGACCCGGTCGTGGCGCCCGTTCCAGGTCCGGCGCCCGTCGAGGCACCGGCCGTCAAGACCCCGGCAGCTGAGGCACCGGCCGCCGAGGCGCCGGCGAAGGAGGCACCCGCAGCCGAGGCGCCCTCCCCCGAGCCTGCGGCCCCAGCGTCCGAGCCGGAGCACGCAGACGACGCCACCGCGTCGGAGAAGACGGCTGAGCCGGCCGCACCGGACCGCCAGGCCGACCACGAGAAGACGGACGAGGTGCCGTCGGACGCCGCTGACGGCGCCGACGCAGCCGAGGCCGCTGGTGCCGCTGCGAACGACACGTCGAGCACGCCGCAGCCTGCCGCACCGCGCGCCCTCGCAGGAGCCCTGCGCGCCTCCGCGTCGGACGAGCACGCCGACGAGGACGAGCACTGGAGCGACAACTACTACAACGGCTTCTCCTGCGACTACTGGTACTTCGCCGAGGACGCCGCGCACACCTCGGGTCGCACCTGGGACGGCTGGTACGGCTCGCCGCAGCTGCACATCCTGCACCACACGCTGACGGAGGCCGACGGCACCATCCGTATGGTCTACGACCGGGACATCGCGAACTACTGGTACCACGTGTGGTCCGGCGACGAGACCGCGAAGACCGACCCCGACGGCATCCACTGGGGCAACACGGACGCGCAGCAGACCGTGCTGGTCAACGGGTACAAGGGCGGCAACGACCTCGCGGCCCGCGCGGCGGACGCCCGCGCGCTCCTCGAGCGCGCCGGCGTCACCATGACCGACTTCCCGTGGCTCGAGACGATCGAGAGCTACCAGTGGCAGATCGACCACGGGTACATGACCGCGGACGAGGCCGCCCAGCTCGTCGCCGAGAACAACGCGGCGAGCCAGCAGCGGTACGCCGACTACACCGCGTACGAGGCCACGCAGTTCGCGGTCTGGTACTTCGCGGGGTCGAACGACGGCAGCCCCGGCGGGAACGACGTGATGAGCCTGTTCTTCGACGTCGACCCGGTCACCCAGCACGTCACGCTGTCGGACTACGCGATGCGCCAGTTCGACTCGGGCAACGGCGGCGGCTGGGCCAACGGCTACAACAGCGACCGTCTCGCCACGATGCAGACCGCCGCGTGGCTCATCGAGAAGGCCCTGTCGACCACCAACGTCATCCCCAAGCCGACGTTCGTGCCGACCGCGCCCGTGTCCAACAAGGACGGCTCGACGTCCTACGGCTTCACCGTGGGCATCACGGGTGCAGCCACCGGCACGTCTGTCCCGGTCGAGCTGCGGCTCGCCGGCGGCGGGACCGTCCCCGACGGCGTGACCCTCGTCGACTCCCAGGGCAAGGTCGTGACCACCGTCAAGGCCGGCCAGCAGGTGTTCGTCAAGGTCGCGCAGGGCATCAAGGCCGCCGACCTGGAGGGCCTGCAGATCTGGGGCTCCGCAGACGGCACCGAGCTCGGGTCCCCGCACTTCTACACGGGCTGGGACCACAACAACCACTCGTACACGATCGACGACGAGGGCAACTGGACGCAGGCACAGTTCCAGCACTGGCTGATCGGCCTGGGCGAGCTCGACCGCCCGTCGACCGCGTGGGACTGGGCGACGATCGCTCTCAACGCCGACCCGGCTGACCCGACGGACCCGGGCACCACGGACCCGACGGACCCCGGCACCACCGACCCGACCGACCCGGGCACCACCGACCCGACCGACCCGGGCACCACCGACCCGACCGACCCGGGCACCACGGACCCGACGGACCCCGGCACCACCGACCCGACCGACCCGACGTCCAGCGGCGGAACCACCCCGGTCGACCGGGCCACCCGGACAATCGCCGAGAACACGACAGTCCGCACTGAGGGACAGGGCCGCACCCAGCTCGTCGCACCGGCTCCCGCCCGGGAAGCCACGACGTCCGAGGCGGCGCGGGCCGCAGGGCTCGCCCAGACCGGCTCGGACGCCACGACCGTGCTCTGGCTCACCGGAGCGATGCTGGCGCTGGGTGGCGTGCTCGTCGCCGGCTCGCGGATCCGCCGCCGCGAGAGCTGACACCCGTTCGATGCAGGACCCGAGGGACCCGCCACGTCGTGGCGGGTCCCTCGCGCGCTCCGCGAGCGGCGGTAGCCCGGGTCGCCGTCGTCGTGACGGTCGTCGTCAAGCGCAACCGCTCGGCACGGCAACCTCGCACCCGGGTCGACGACCTCATCCCTGAACCCTCGGGAACGACGAAGGGCCCCAGATCCGCGTGATTCCGCGGTTGGGGCCCTTCGGGTGGCGGTAGCGGTGGGCTTCGGACGTGGCCCTGTCACAAGTCTGAGCAGTTCGGCAAGAGTCTTCCTGACCTGCATGTTCATGATTGCGGCGGTTCGGTGGTGTTGGACGTGGTGGCGTGGGTTCGGTCTCCAAAACGGAGGGAATTCGGTGACCCTAGCCCCGCGCCCGCACCTGGGCGTCGTCCGGCTCCCTGCCCCGCCTTGCCGGCGGACGCCCGGGTCAAGGGTGGGCGCTTGCGCCCATCGCGCAGCGACGCCGCAGGCGCCCTTGATGCGGGTGGCCGTCGGTAAGACACTCGTCGAGCCGGGCGACACGACAACGGTCACGCCAAGCAGACGCACGCCGCGGGCCCGTCGACGGTTTGCGCACCCCTCGTCTCTGTGTTCACGGGCCGCACAGCCGTCGGCGGGTGAAATTCGTCCACGGACGCAGCATTCCCGTGCCGCACTGATAGTCTCCGCTAGCCACTTCTGAGAGGACATTGATTGATGACGATTAAGGGCGTCCATTCGTCCCGACCGAACACCCGCAGACGCTTCGGAGCTATGGTGCTTCTCGGGGCACTCGCGACGGTCGTTCTGGCTGGCTGCGGCGGAAAGGACCCAGTCGGCCCGGACGTCCGCGGCATGAGTCTCCCTGACGCCGAAAAGGCGCTCGACTCTGCGAAGATCGGATATTCGGAGCACGCCTCGGACGCCGCATTTGGAATCATCGTCAAGGAAAACTTCGTCGTGTGCAAGGAAGCGTACGTGAACGAACAGATGGTGCGCCTCGAAGTTGCCAAGCACGGCTGTTGAGCAACCCAATCGCCCGCAACACGGAGGCGTCTGAAGCATCCCGAGAGCCGAACGGTGCTCACGTCGGCGGAGGCGGCCGCGGCGTCGAGGCTGAAGGCCGGCACCTGGAACAGCGGGCGAGCTCTGGCGTGGCTGGCGGGGCACGGCAGTCGGCAAGCTGACCAGTCGGACTCGTGAGGACGGCCCTGGAGATGACTCCGGGGCCGTCGCTGTGTCCGGTCGCCGCGCGCGGGCGGGCGCGGCGGCGTGAACGGGCGGAGCCCGCATGCGCGCCCCGCGCCCGCCAGGCGCGTGGTGCGCGGCGCTTGCGCCGCGCCTTGAGTCAGTAGGGAAAGTTCTCACGAAACGTAGCCAGGCGGACCTTCTCCGCGTCGCCCGCCGCGGAGAAGTTGCCGAACCCGAAGGAAGCAGGAGCGAACGAGCGCTTAGGACGCCAGCGGGCGCCCTAGCGACGCTTCGGGGCCACCGAGGATGCTCCCGATTGGCAACCGGAGTCCGGCGGCCGAACTGAGACCCTCGAGTCGCCCTAGTCGCGGGGCAACATGCAGCACGCTGAAGGCCCCCCCACCGGCCCACGAAACTTGGCCAGTGATCCCGCCGGGGTCCGCGCCGTCCACGACAAACTTAAGTCGGGGCAGCGTAAAATCAACTACAGTCTTAGCATTTCGCTCGACCGCAATCCATCTTCGTCGCATTTTATGTGCAACGGCAGGGGTAGTTCCCGACCCTGCAAATAGATCGACCACAAGCTCGCCAACGTTCGAGCCGATGTGAATGATTCTCTCAAGTAGTTCTTCAGGCTTAGGCGTGTCGAACAACGGGGACTCTGGAAAGAGCTGCTGAAGATGCCTCTTAGCGTCGTCATTTGCACCGACGTCCGCTGATCCCCACACCGTAAAAGGAACAAGTCCACGCAGTTGATGCGCAAAAAGCTTGAGCCTCGGTGAGCCGCTTCCAGACTTGGGAAACCAGATCCTGTCCTCGGCAAGAAGTCGCAGGTATGTTCCCTCCGTCGCATACCATGAGCGACCTCGTGGCGGATGAATCACGTCTCCCGATGGGGTGACGATCGGATACTGCTGGGCACTGCGGTATCCAGGCGCAGTAAAGGGGGCATCCGCCCACGGTCCACGCGGGTCACCATCGCGATTGCGAAGCGTCGCGTCATCTTTGACGAGAAGGTTTCGAGAGGCCTTCCAGGTCTTGGCACCCGCTGGCGCGTATACCAGGATCGTGTCGTGGTTTGAACTAAACGCTGAACGCGACTCTCTCGTGGTTCGCTTCTGCCAGACCACGGATGCAACGAAAGAGGACACGCCAAAGACCTCGTCCATAACGGCGCGCGCCCGATGGAGTTCGGAATCATCCAGGTGTAGCCAGACAGAGGCATCGGGGCGAAGATGCGGCTTGACCGCAGTCAGCCGATCCTTCAGCATCGAGAGCCACATAGGGCTCGCCAGCTTGTCGCCGTATTGATTGAACGACTTCCCCGTATTGAATGGTGGATCGATGTAGACGAGCCGGACCCCGTCCGGCCCGAAGAGGCCAGCGCCGCCGAGGGCATCAACCGCATCAAGTCCGTCACCCACAACCAACGCGGACGTCCCTGGCGCTGCCTCGGGTCCGGGCGAGACCTGCTCCGTACGGGCAAAGGGCGCGTCACTGTCACGCGACCGATCCACCCACTCGTAGCCCGTCGCGCCCGAGGCGACCAGCAGCCGTTCCTTGTTCGGCCACACGAGCTCGATGGCGTCAGTCAAGAGTCCTCCAGGTGTTGTTGCAGTGTGCCGAGCGCCGCACGGGGACGACATGCCAACTGAGGCTACGATCTCACCTGCAGCCCACACGGTCACATCCGACACCCGGAGGTCGTCATCCTCGAGACGCCAGCAACCGCCGCCGCAGGTGCACCAGCCGCAGCATCCCGTACCCCGAGGCCCTTTATTCGCTGGGCCGGCGGCAAGACCAGGCTTCTGCCCAAGTTGCTGCCGTATGTTCCCGAGACGATCCGCAACTACCACGAGCCGTTCCTTGGCGGCGGCGCCATGTTCTTCGCTGTTCGACAAAGGTTGGGTGGTACTGCGAACCTTGCCGACCTCAACGGCCACCTTGTGAACGCCTGGCTTGCAATGCGCGACGAGCCCGACAAACTCCAGGAACTTCTGGAATGGTACAAGGCGCGAGACTCGAAGGAGTTCTACTACGAGGTACGCGCGTCGTACCCCGCAGGCGCCCTAGAGCAAGCCGCCCGTTTTCTCTACCTCAACGGCACATCATGGAACCATTTGTGGCGCGAAAACAGTAAGACTGGCGCAATGAATGTCCCTTGGGGTGACCGCGCATTTAAAGGATTCGACCAAGAGACGCGCAACCTACTGAAGGTGCTACTCGCAGGGGTCGAAGTTCGCCAGGAAGACTTCCGCATCGCACTCACGCGGCCCCAAGAGGGCGACTTTGTGTACCTCGATCCACCCTATCTTCCCGTATTTACCAACCCAGGTGAGAAGGAACCGACTAGCAAGTTTAACAAGTACACCGCCAGAGTTTTTGGGCAACGTGATCTGGAAGAACTGGCTGCCTTGTGCGCGCAGATGTCAGACCGCGGCGTGCGCTGGATCATGTCGAATCGAGACACGGACGGTGTCCGGGACCTGTTCCCGAGAGCGAAAGTCGTTCGTTTTACGACACGCCGATCGCTGGCGGCACAGAGCAAGCGCGAAGTCGAATCACGTCGGTCGCCTGAAGCCATCGTCGTTGGCTGGTAGGCTCCAAGAGAAAGACCACGGAGGGTTGCAGAGTGGTTGAAAAGAAGGTTGACGCAGTCTGGGTCTGGGAATACGGAGTCACGGCGCAGAAGGCCATTTATGGCCGCTTTACAGACGACCCGCACGATCGAAGTTACACGAAGGACTATCTTCAAGCCTCACAGGGCCACGGTCAGCTATTTAAGAAGGTATTCCCCGCACTCGGCGCAGGTAGGTTTGACGTCACCTATGGCTGGCCGGGCGGGTCGATGGAGGGCTTCCTGAGCTACTCTGCCGATCGACACCACCTCGCTTGGCCCACGACTACCCGCAGAGGGCCAGAACCGTGGCGGATGTCGCCTAACCCAGACCCTCATGGCCCAGAGACATTTACTGGCGATCCAACAGCCACCAACACTTCTGACGCGAACGTTGCTCTCGAAGACTTTAGACGTTCCGGAGAGCGGGGGGTGATCGTTGCAGTCAAACTCGCGGGGGAGAGTGATCAACTGCACCTTAGGGCTTACCTGCGGCAACCAGCATCTCCACGCGCATACGCGAGCACCGAGAACCTCCCCCAAGCGATCCGCATTTTGACGTTTGGCTTCAATCGCAGGAAGGCCTGTCAATCTCGCGACTTCACATTGCCGGGTGCGCCCGCACTGTATTTCAACACCACGGAGAATCACGCGGCATGGTCACTGACGCCCTCGAACTCTCTGTCGTCCGACACATTAGGATCTGACGCCGCCTCCTCGGCGACCGGCCCTGCCGACCACGCCAGCACATCTGCACATCGGCGCATCGCCACCCCTACGCTTGATGGAGAGGATTTGCCGGGTGTCTCGACGCCTTCACCCGGGGACGCTTCTGGCCTGGTCGCATCGACGGGAAGCCTCGCGGACGAGAGGTCTCGGAATGACGACGTCATCGCCGAGGCCGCGGATTATGACGAATCTGAAGTCAGCGCACTTGAGAGGCAAATTTCAGACACCTACTTCTCCGTTCCCGATGCGACAGCCACGGTCAAGACCCGCGGGAGCGCTCAACGAGCCTTTGCAAAGCTGGTCAAGTCCAATTACGGATACCGGTGCGCGGTTACAGGTATTATGACGCGCGAGTTTTTGGTCGCATCTCATATTGTGCCCTGGGCCGATGACGAGTCGATTCGCCTTGACCCCGAGAATGGAATTTGCCTATCAACGCTCGTCGATCGCGCGTTTGACACCGGTTTCTTGACCATCGACACGGACCTGATTATCCATATTTCGACAGAACGACTGGCGAATGACCTCTCCTTGCTCGGTTCGTTGCGGCAATACGATGGTGTGCGGCTCAGGCTTCCAACTCGGGACGCACCTAACCGAGAATTCCTGCAGAGACGCCTAGGCAAATGGGTTGATTAGTCCCGGAAGGACTTCTACTCTCCGCTCGCGAGGAGCAAGTTGGTTATCGTCGCTGCCAGCGCATCAGCGCCCGCTACAGCGAGTTCCTCACCGCGGCGTGGCGTCTTGGCGTAGCCGATCGATTGAACACCCGTCGCTTGGGCGACCTCGATGTCGGTGACGGAGTCGCCGATCAGAACTGCTTCGCCCGGCACGGCCCCTCGCAACGCCAGCGCGTCATGAATCATGTCGGGCCTGGGCTTCATCCGTTCTGGGTGGCCCTGCGGTCTTCCGACGATCCCGGCCACCGCATCGGCAAGCTCCCAGCGCTCGAGGTAGGCGCGCACGGCAACGGCCGCGTTGTTGGATACCACGACGACGGGCTTCCTCTGCTCGCGACAGTGCGCCAGCAGCTCCGCCGATCCTCGGGTCGGGACTGCTCGGAGCGCGGCTTCGACCTCGAGCTCGTCTGCTGCACGCTCCACGTCCTCGAGCGCGCTCCTCGCGTGCTGGGCGGTCCAGCGCAGGACGGCGAGATGATCGGTGGTCTCCGGGAACCCTGTCGCGGCACCGTGCTGCCGCAGAACGTCGCGCAGTGCGTCCGCGACCTCGCCATTCATGGGTGGTGGCATCAGCAGGGTCACTGGGCCGTCAAAGTCGAGGAGGACTACCTTCGCATCCGCGAGCAACTCGGCGGCGTTCATGACGCGACCGCGATCGTTGTCCAGGCACTCTCGAACCACCCGCGCACTTGTGCGACGAACATCGATCCGATGGACTCCGCATCACCGTCGTCTGCGTAGTGGAACAGCTCGGAGTCCTTGCCGGCGGAGTCGTAGATGGTGAACGACCCTTGGCTGTCCGAGACCTTGTGCTCCTGGACGGGGTAGAACCCGAAGAACACGTCTTCCTGGTTCAGCACGTACGCCTTGAACAGCGGCGTCACACCGTAGCGGCGCACATCGACCGCGGCGTCTTTGATGAAACCGAGCTCGTGCAGCTCCTCCACGGTGGCGCGGATGCCTTCGAGGCTCCGGTCGCTGATGGCGACCATGCGGGCGCGTGCTCGCGCGCTCTCGTCCTCGTCGCCTGACGCCGCGGCGGGGACCGCGACGGGCCTCGAGAGGTCGGGGAGCAGGATGCGGAGTCGCACGGAGCTCGGCGTGAGCCGGCCGCTGCGGATCTTGTCGAGCGGTTCGGCGAGTGCGCCGTGCAGCGTCTCGGACGTGAACCCGACGAAGTCGATCCGCACGTCCTCGGCCTCGAACGCACGCTCAACGTGTGGCCGTAGCCCGACGGCGCGGGCCGTCTTCTCTCGCACGAACACGCCGGATCCCTGGCGCGAGACCGTCAGTCCCTCATCGCGGAGGATCCGTAGCGCCTGCTGCACGGTCATGCGCGCGACACCGAAGGTCTTGGCGAGCTCCGTCTGCGATGGCAGCTGCTCCCCCGGCTGGAACGTGCGCGACAGGATCGCGGCGCGTAGCGAGCTCGCCACCTGCAGATACGGCGGTCGCGGGTCGTCCGGGTCGAGTTCCATGCCTCCAGAGTAGCGACACGGCCAGCCAACCTAACCAATTTGGCCGCGTCGCTTGACATGGCTAGCCAGGCTGGTCCACTCTCGTGGTGTCAGTCACATGACTAGGCATGCTAGCCACGCCAACCAAGGAGGCATCATGGCAATGCAGAAGCGGTTCCCGGTCCAGCACCGGGACGTGTTCCCGCAGGGCGCGTTCCTGCGTGGTGAGGTCGAGCCGGTGCTTGACTTCCAGGCCGACAAGCGGCCGGACGGTTCGCGCCCGCAGCAGCGCGACAAGGAGACAGGTGAACTGCTGTGGCAGGTGGTCGTCCTGGACGCGGACGACATGGCCGGCAAGAAGGACACAGTCGTGACGGTGAAGATCGCGGCTCCGGTGCAGCCGGTCCCGCCGGCGAACAAGACGCCGTTCCCGTGGACGCCGATCGAGTTCGTCCGCCTGACCGCGCTTCCTTACGTGGACGACAACGGCAACCGCCCCCGTCTCGCGTGGTCGTTCCGTGCGGACGGGGTCGCTGCTCCGGGCGAGGCCGGCAACACGGGCGCGAAGGCGCCCGAAGCCAAGGCGGCGTGACCGTGTCGGCGAACCTGCCCCGTGCCCGCACCACGGACGAGGTGCTCGACGCGCTGCTCGTCGCGGTCATGGCTGCCGTGCTCACGGGCTGCTTCCGCCTCGCTTGGTGGCTCGTCCGCGTCCAGTTTCGGTTGGTGTGGTGGCTGGTTCGCCGTCCGTCGCGTCTCGCCGTCGCGGTGGTGCCGGTCGTCCTCGTCGTCGAGTACGACCAGCACCCCGCCACGGACCTCGCGGGCGCCGGCGCGCTGCTGGTTGCCGTGGTGGTGTGGGCGTGGCGGTGGCCGGCCTCGTTCCGCCGCCGGGTCATCTGGCGGCTGCGCGGACTGTGGCGCGGGGTGACGTACCGGCGCCTGTGGGCGACCGCGACCACCTCGACCGGTCTCGACGTCCGGGACCTGACCACCGGTGACCGCGTGGTCCCGGGCCGCTCCCCCATCGTCGCCTCGAAGCATGCCGAGTACCTGCGAGTCCGGATGCTGCCCGGCCAGACCCTCGAGGACTGGGCCTCACGCACCGAGCAGCTGGCCACGATGTTCAACGCGATGGAGTGCCGCGTCCGCCCCGCCGGACCGGGCCGGTTCGGACGTGCCGCGCACCGCAACCTCATCGACGTGACCATGCTGCGCCGCGACGTCCTGGCTCAGCCGATCGGCCTCGACGTACCCGCCGAGGTCCCGGACTTTCACGCCCTGCCCGTGGCGTGGACCGAGGACGGGGAACGGTTCACTCTCGACCTGCTCGGCCACCACGTCCTGATCGGTGGGGCGACCGGTGCCGGGAAGGGCTCGGCGTTGTGGTCGACGATCTGCCAGCTCGCCCCCGCGACCCGGACGGGGCTCGTGCAGCTGTTCGGCATCGACCCGAAGTCCCTCGAGTTCCCCTACGGCGCCGGGCTGTTCACCGACGTCGTCGACGGGGACCCCGAGACCATGGCCGACGCCCTCGAAGGCCTCGTCTCGGTGATGAACCGCCGCAAGGCGGCCATGCGGGGACGCTCCCGCCTGCACACCCCGACCGTCGCGGAGCCGTTCATCGTGGTCGTGGTCGACGAGCTCGCCGCCCTGACCGCCTACGTCCCCGTCGCCCAGGTGCGCAAGCGCACCGAGTCCGCCCTCGCGCTCCTGCTCACCCAGGGCCGCGCCATGGCGATCTCCGTGATCGCGGCCGCGCAGGACCCCCGCAAGGAGACCCTGACGCACCGCAACCTGTTCACCACCCGCATCGGGATGCGCCTGAACGAACCCGGCGACGTCGACATGCTCCTCGGCGACGCCGCCCGCTCCCGCGGGGCCCTGTGCGACCGGATCCGCCACCAGACCCCCGGCGTCGCCTGGGTCATCCGCGACGGGGACCCCGGCGCCACCCGCATCCGCTTCCCCTGGATCTCCGACGACACCATCCGCGAGTACGCCACCACCTACGCCAAGCCGCCGGCGCCCACCGCGGAGGACGCTCCCGTCGTCGAGCTGCACCCCACCGGCGACAAGGCCGACGCCGGCACCACCACGTCCGACGACCTGGCCGCCTGAGCCTGGACCCGGACCCATGACGACGACCGCGACCGGCAGGTTCCCGGGGTACGGGGAGCACGCGCCCCTCGACCTCACGGACCTGCCGGCCGCGGCGTCCAGAGCCGTGGTCTCCCGCCTGCTCGACGGGACGTTCGACGCGTTCTCCGACGCCGCAGCCCGCGTCGGCAACTGCGCCCACCCGATCCGCCTGGTCGGATCCTCGACGACCGTCGACGCCGCGACCGGTGAGATCCGCTCGTCGTTCAGCTCGACCGACGCACCCCTCGGTGTGTTGCTGCGCCCGTGCGGCAACCGGCGCGCGGACGTGTGCCCCGCGTGCTCACGTGTCTACGCCCGCGACACGTTCGAGGTCATCCGCACCGGCGTCCTGGGCGGCAAGACCGTCCCCGACACCGTGTCGAGGTCTCCCCTGGTGTTCGCGACCCTCACCGCGCCTTCGTTCGGGCACGTCCACGGGCTGCGCGACAAGGGTGCCGGCAGGTGCCGCCCTGGGCAGCGCGGCGTCTGCGAGCACGGGCGCCCCCGCTCCTGCCACACCATCCACCCAGCCGGCGACCCGCAGCTCAGTGCCCCGCTGTGCTGGGACTGCTACGACTGGACCACCGCGGTCGTCTGGCAGTTCCACGCGCCCGAGCTGTGGCGGCGCTTCACCATCGCCCTGCGGCGCCGCCTCGCCGACCGGCTCGACGTGCCCGAGAGCCGGCTCAAGCACCACGCCTCGGTGCAGTTCGCGAAGGTCGCCGAGTTCCAGGCACGCGGCCTGGTCCACTTCCACGCCCTCATCCGCGTCGACGGACCCGACGGCCCGGGCTCGACGGCACCCGTCGATGGGATCGACCTCGCCGACCTCGTCCGCCAGGCCGCGCCCGCCGTCGAATGCACCGCACCCCCGGTCGACCGCGACGACGTCACCCGCGTACTCCGCTTCGGCGCCCAGCTCGACGTCCGGACCGTGCGCACCGGCCTCGCATCCGTCGACGACTCCCAGGCCCTGCACCCCGACCAGGTCGCCGCTTACCTCGCCAAGTACGCCACGAAGTCCACCAGCACCGACCCGTCGTCCCCGTCGCCGCACCTGGCCCGTCTCGACCGCGAATGCCGCTACCTCGCCGCCCGCGCCGCCACCGCCTGCCGCCCCGACGGCGTCGAACCCGACGAATACACCGACGGGTGCGCCTGCGGGCACTGCATCGACGGCCCATACCGGCTCCTGGCTAAGTGGGCTCACATGCTCGGCTTCCGCGGCCACTTCGCCACCAAGTCCCGCCGCTACTCCGTCACCCTCGGCAAGCTGCGCCGCGCCCGCGCCCGGTTCCAGCGCCTGCGCGAGGACGCCGACCGCGACGGACGCACCCTCGACACCGCCGACCTCGAAACACGCCTGCTCGCCGACGACGACGAAACCACCCTCGTCATCGGCTCCTGGACCTACCAGGGCTCCGGCTGGCTCAACCCCGGCGACAAGACCCTCGCCGACGCCGCAGCAGCACGCGCCCGCGAGTACGCACAGTGGCGAGCCACCCAGCGAGCATGACCCCATCCACCCACCAGCACGATCCACCCGCCAGCACGAAGGAGCACCGCCATGAGCACCAACGACGTCGCCAGGCACACGGGCACCGGTCGCACGCGTCTGATGACCCCCGACGACCTCGCCGACTACCTCGGCATCTCGCTGCACTGCGTCTACGCGTGGTCGTCGCGCGGTGGCGGACCCCGCGTGGTCCGGGTCGGCGCCCGGCTGCGTTACCGGCCCGAGGACGTCGAGGCGTGGCTCGACAGCACGACCGACCCGCTGGCGGGCTGAGCGGTGGCACGCATCCCGATCGCACCGGGCCGGTGGGGCACGATCCGTCGCCGTGAGCTGAGCCCTGGCGTCTGGCGTGCTCAGGCGCAATACCGGGACGTGACCGGCACCCTGCACAAGTACGAGGCGCGGGGATCGTCGGGCGCGGTGGCCCAGCGTCGACTCGAGGACAAGCTGCACCGCCTCACGGCCGACGGGACGACCCACGGCGGTACGGCGATCAGCCCCGAGACCCGCATGTCACCGGTCTTCGACCAGTGGCTCGCTGAGAAGCGCGCCGAGGGTCAGGTCACGCCGCAGTCCCTCACGACGTACACCGGCACGCTCGAGCGGGATCTCCGCCCGGCCTTTGGTGCGCTGCGGGTGCGGGAGGTGACGCCGGTCGCGGTGAACCGCGTGCTCATGGCGCTGTCGAGCTCGCAGAAGTACGACACCGCGCGGCAGGCCCGCAACGTCCTGTCGCAGGTCATGATGATGTGCGTCCGCTACGGCGCGGCGCCCTTCAACCCCGTCCGCGATGCGGTCACGGTCCGCAAGCCGAAGCGTGCCGAGGTCCGCACGCTCGGGCTCGAGGACATCGCCCTGCTGCGCAAGGCTGTCCGCGCATGGGAGGACCGGCCTGCCCTGGCTCGTGGACGGCGGAACGTCACGCTCCTGCCGCAGATCGTCGACACGATGCTCGGCACCGGGCTGCGCATCGGTGAGTGTCTGGCGCTCCGCGAGCGGGATCTCGACCTCGCCGCGGACGTCCCGACCCTCACCGTCACGGGAACCGTCGTCCGGGCGGACGGCAAGCTCGTCCGGCAGGCCAAGCCGAAGTCCGACACCTCGCGCCGGACGATCACACTCCCTGAGTTCGTCGTCGCCGCGATCACCCAGGCGCTCGACCTCGGGCTCGACGGCGGACCGGACGGGCTCGTCTTCCCGTCCACCGCGGGGACTCCGCGCTCTCCCGGTCGCGTGCGCGAACAGCTCCGGGCTGCGCAGGAGGAGGCCGGCACGTCCGTCACGCCGCACGACTTCCGCCGGACCGTCGCCACGCAGGTCGCCAACGCGACGACGATCGGCAACGCGACGGCGCTGCTCGGCCACGCCGACGAGGGCACGACCGTCCGGCACTACGTGAAGCGAACGCACGTCGCCCCGGACCTGCGGACGGTCATCGACCAGCTCGTCGCGCAGTCGGCATCCTCGAAGGCGCTCGTGAGCGGAACTACGTCGGCTCACCCAAAGCGCGACGCAACCGCGTGATGAGCGTCGCAAGCATGTCCTCGAGCGGAGTCGACGCGTCAGCGCCCAGATCTCGGGCGAGGCGACGCTGGAGGTGCTCGACCGCGTGCGGCGTCACATCGCCCAATCGTGAGTGGCCTTCAAGGTTGGCGAGGACGCCGATGAGTGCTCCGGCGTCTTCCCTGGTGATCGGGGCGATCTCGTCGTCGAGGCTCATCGCTCGATCATCAGCGCCTCGCGGAAGGATCGCGAGTGGTCTTCTTCAAAACGGAGTGAAAAGGGAGTACGGGAAACGACGAAGGACCCCACAGCCGCGTGATTCCGCGGGTGGGGCCCTTCGGGTGGCGGTAGCGGTGGGATTTGAACCCACGGTGGACTTTCACCCACACACGCTTTCGAGGCGTGCTCCTTAGGCCGCTCGGACACGCTACCTTCGCCGGTAGTACCGGCCCAGGAAGGATACCCGTTTCCGGCCCGGGAACCGAATCCGCCGGTGGAGCCCGGTGGGAGGGCCCGACCGGAGGACCGTCGGTGACCGCGCCGGGTGACGCCGGTCACCGGTCGGGGCGCCGTGCGCGACGTACCGTGGAAGGCGTGTCCGTCCCGTCCTCCGCTCCGCCGAGCACCGCCTCAGCCAAGCCGTCCCGCACCCCCGCGACCACGCCCGCGCCGGCCGGCCCGTCGACGTCCACGGGGACGCTCGACGACGTCGTCGACCTGCTGCGCGGTCGCCGCGTCGCCGTGCTGACGGGCGCCGGCATCTCGACGGACTCCGGGATCCCGGACTACCGCGGCCCGGACTCCCCGCCGCGCAACCCCATGACGTACCAGCAGTTCGTCGGCGACGAAGCCTTCCGGCGCCACTACTGGGCGCGCAACCACGTCGGGTGGCGGCACGTGCACCGGACGCTCCCGAACGCCGGCCACCGCGCGCTGGTGCAGCTCGAGGACGCGGGCGTCGTCACCGGCGTCATCACGCAGAACGTCGACCTGCTCCACGAGGACGCGGGCTCCCGGAACGTCATCGACCTGCACGGCCGCTACGACCGCGTCATCTGCCTCCAGTGCGGACGCGTCATCTCGCGCGCCCACCTCGCCGACCGTCTCGATGCCCTCAACCCGGGCTTCGTGGAGTCCGTCGCGGGCTCGGTCGCCGACATCGAGATCGCGCCCGACGCCGACGCCGTCATCGAGCAGACGTCCCACTTCGTGCCCGCGTCCTGCGAGGCCTGCGGCGGCGTCCTCAAGCCGGAGATCGTCTACTTCGGCGAGAACGTGCCGCGGGAGCGCGTCGACCGGGCGTTCGCCCTCGTCGCCGACGCGGACGTCCTGCTCGTCGTCGGGTCGTCCCTGACCGTGATGAGCGGGCTGCGGTTCGTCCGACGCGCCGCGAAGGACGGGCAGCCCGTCGTCATCGTCAACCGCGGCGCGACCCGCGGCGACGACCTCGCGACCCTCAAGCTCGACGCCGGCACGTCCGAGACGCTCACGGCGCTGGTGGACGCTCTCGCCTGACGGTCGCACGCCCGATGGCGACACCGTCCCGTCGACCCGGGAACAGTGCCCCGACCGTCCCGGGAGACGTCGGGCGGCGTGAGGACGTCGGGCCCTGCCCGCAGGAACACCGCAGCGCGGACGCTGGTCACATGAGAACCAGAACCGCTGTTGTCGCCGCTGCCACCACCGCCACGGTCCTTGTCGCGGGTGGGACCACGCTCGCCGTCGCGACCACGACGCCACCTTCCACGGTCGCCTGCGTGACGTCCCACGGAGTCATCCGCTCGGCGTCGTCCTCAGGCGTGTGCCCGTCAGGTACGACTCGCCGCACCGTCGGCGCCTCCGGCAAGACCGGTGCGACCGGCAAGACCGGTGCGACCGGCGCCACCGGGAAGACGGGGTCGGCGGGACCCGTCGGCCCCGCCGGGCCGCAGGGACCGACCGGGCCACGAGGGCCGGGCAGCGCCGGTGCGCGGCTCCTCATGTACCCCGGGACGCAGGTCGTCGCGTCGCTGGGAGACACCTCCGTGTGGGCCACCTGCGGCAACGGAGTGGCGACCTACGTCGTGCGGGGCTCCTACATGTTCGTCGACGGCATGGAGACGAACTCCACGGGCTCCGCACTCACCCGCTTCTCCGCCCGGGGAACGTCCGTGCCTTCCCAGACGAGCGCCCCGAACGTGTTCGCGGACCTCCTCGTCGCGGTCGCGCCCGACGGCTACACGACCACGTCAGTCGTCCACGTCACCGTGTCGTCCACGCACACCGCGGGAACACCGACCACCAGCGAGACGTGCGCGTACACCGTGCAGATCACGCCCTGACGTGGCTCCGGCCGGGGCGTCAGCGGTGGGAGTCAAAGTACTCGCGCAGCACGGTGGCGCACTCGTCCTCGCGCACCCCGCCGACGACCTCGACGCGGTGCGTGCTGCGCCGGTCCCGCACCAGGTCCCACACCGACCCGCAGGCGCCGGCCTTCGGGTCCCACGCCCCGAGGACGAGCCGGGGCACGCGCGCGAGCATGATCGCGCCCGCGCACATGGCGCACGGTTCGAGCGTGACGACGAGGGTGCACCCGTCGAGCCGCCACGACCCGAGCGTCAGCGCGGCCTGCCGCAGGGCTAGCACCTCCGCGTGGGCGGTCGGGTCGTGCGTCTCCTCGCGCCGGTTGCGCCCCACACCGACGAGCGCGCCGTCACCGTCCACGACGACGGCCCCGACGGGCACGTCGTCGGACGCGAGGGCGTGCGTCGCCTCGTGCAGCGCGAGCCCCATGAGCGCGTCGTGGTACGCGACCTCGTCGGTGCTGCGGTGGTCGGCGGGACGGCGCATCGGACCGGGCAGGGGACCAGGCATGGCACCAGCCTGCCGCACCGACGCGCCGCCCACCCCACCAGACGCCGCACCCGAGCCCGCACCTGCACGCCGCACCAGCAGGTAGCCCACCGTACCGGCGGGTAGGTTGGGCCTATGCGCACGATCGTCGTGGACCATCCCCTCGTCGCCCACAAGCTGACGGTCCTGCGGGACGAGGCGACCCCGTCGCCCACCTTCCGCCTGCTCGTCGACGAGCTCGTGACGCTCCTGGCGTACGAGGCGACGCGCGACGTCCGCGTCGTGGACCGTGAGATCCGCACCCCGGTCGCCGAGACCCGGGGCGCCCACCTGGCGTCCCCGCCGCCGATCGTCGTGCCGATCCTGCGGGCAGGCCTCGGGATGCTGGACGGCATGTCCCGGCTGCTGCCGAAGGCGGAGGTCGGGTTCCTCGGCATGGTCCGCAACGAGATCACGCTCGAGGCGACGACGTACGCGAACCGCCTGCCCGACGACCTCACGGGCCGGCAGTGCTTCCTGATCGACCCGATGCTCGCGACGGGCGGCACGCTCATCATGGCGATCGAGTACCTGCTCGCCAAGGGCGCCGACGACGTCACCGCGGTCTGCCTGCTCGCGGCGCCAGAGGGCCTCGCGGCCGTCGAGGAGGCCGTCGGGCACCGCGCGGAGGTGACCGTCGTCGTCGCGGCGGTCGACGACCATCTCGACGAGCACGGCTACATCGTCCCGGGACTCGGCGACGCCGGGGACCGCCTGTACGGCGTCGTCTGACCCGTCGCGACGGACGGGCACCGGTCCGTCACGACGTCCCACCATCCGAGACATCCACGGTCTCGTCTTGGCCCGCCCTCTGGGACGTGCCACTCTCGCACTCGTGAGCACCTCGTCGACCACCGCGCTGCGCCCCGCAGCCGTCGTCGTCATGTGCCTGTGCCCCCGCGTCTGTTGTTGCGCCTGACCTGCTCAGCCGCACCTCCCCTCGCGTCCTCGACGCCACCCAGACGCCCCGCCGGCGACGCCGGCACCGGCCGCACCGCGGCCCTGCACAGCACGAGGTCCTCCGATGACGATCGTCTCCCCCTCCCGTCCCGCGCACCCCCGCACCGCGACACCCCGCCCGGCCCCCGTCCGCGACGAGCGCCGCGAGGCCGGCCCCCGCGCCCGCGGCACCAGCGCCGGCGGCCGCCCCGGCTTCGTGCTCTACGTCGGCATCGACGGCACCCCTGACGGTGAAGAGATCGTCGAGCTCGCCGAGACGCTCTCAGAGCTCGCCCGCGAGCTCCTGCCCGACGCAGAGACCTACACGTCGGTCCGGCTCGCCGAGCCCCGCACGACCACGATCCCGCGCGACGCGGCCCGGACGTCCACGGGGGACACCACCCCGGGCCTCCACCGGGACGACGTCCGCACCTTCCACGAGCGGCTCGCGCGCGTCTCGGGCGTGCCGCGGCTCGTCATCGACGCCGCCGCCCGTGAGGTCGTCGTGGACGACCGTCGCGTGCACCTCACCGTCAAGGAGCTCGACCTGCTCGTGCACCTCGCCCGGCAGGGCGGACGGACGGTCACGCGCGAGGAGCTGCTGGCGTCCGTGTGGCAGGGCGCGCCGGTCCAGGAGGGCACCCGCACCGTCGACGTGCACGTGCGCCGGCTGCGCGAGAAGGTCGACGTCGGGCACGTCATCACGACCGTCCGCGGCGTCGGCTACCGGTTCGCGACGACCGCCGACGTCGTCCTGCGCGACTGACACCGGCGCCGTCCCTCAGCGACCGGCACCGCCGGCGCGCACGAGGGCCAGCGGAACCGCCCGCTCAAGGACCGCTCAGCAGGTCGTGACGGGCCGCCACGGACCGAACGGGGTCGCGTCCGGCGTCACGCCCTTCGACCAGTACGCCCCGAACCACAGGCGCCCGTCGTGCTCGACGACGTCGGTCCACCCGTAGGCGGTGCGGGCGTCCCAGGCCCCGACCGTCGTCGGGTAGCGCTGCCACGTCGACGACCGGGCTCCCGGGGCACCGAACGGCGTGTCGAAGCGCGCGATCCACCACGAGCCGTCCGCGGCCACGACGTCACCTGCGACGTACCAGGCGGACGAGTCGTAGGCCCGCGGCGTGCTGCTCGGGGCGACGGCGAGCTTCTGCCACGCCCCGAACTGCGTGCCGGGCACGTCGCCGGCACCCGTCACCCACTTCGCACGGTAGTACGTGCCCCCGTAGCGGACGACGGTCCCGGGCCCGTAGCTCGCCGTCGCCGACCACTGGTCGGACCGGCACGTCGGGGCGACGACCGTGGGCGTGGGGGTCGGAGTGGGCGTCGTTTGGGTCGGGGTGGGCGCGGGCGTCGTCGGGGTGGGAGTGGGCGTCGTCTGCGTCGGTGTCGGGGTGGGCGACTCCGACGCGGTGGGGCTCGGGGTCGGGGTCTCGCACCCCGCCGCGTCGTACGCGACGCTCTCGGTCGTGGAGTACCCCCGGCCGCCCAGCCACTCGTACACGCGGACCTGGACCGTCGCCGCTTCACCCGAGCCCAGCGGGATCCACCAGTACGCCGCGGCGGCAGGCGCCACGGTGCGGGAGTCCGCCGCAGGGTCGTCGAGCAACGGCCGGACCTGGATCGTGGTCGGTCCGTCGTTCGCCACGTAGACCGCGAGGGCGGGCGAGCCGTCGGTCGTCGAGCACTGCGCCTTGACGCTGAGCCGGTAACCCCAGTCCGCGCCCGACGGGTCCGTCGGGGTGGGCGTGGGGGTGGTCGACGGGGTCGTCGGGGTGGGCGACGGCTCGGTCGGCGTGGAGCTGGGCGTGGGCGTGGTCGGGGCGCAGTCGGCAGCGGCGTACGCCGCGGTGACGGTCGTCGACCCCTGGAACGAGGACGTCCCGTCGGGGACCGCGAACACGTCGATGTCGAGGGTCCCGGCCGCTCCCGAGTCGAGCGGCACCCACCAGTACCCGCTCACCCCCGGCGCGAGGGTCACGGCCTCGGCCGTGGCCGTCCGGACGCGCGCGCTGACAGAGAAGTCGTTCTCGTTCGTGAAGTACACGCCGACCGCAGGCGTGCCGTCCGTGGCCGAGCACTGCGTCTCGGTCGTGACGGACGACCTCCAGTCGGGGGTCGCGGTCTGCGTCGGGGTCGGGGTCTGCGTCGGTGTCGGGGTCGACGCGACGCAGTCCGTGGCCTCGTAGGGAACGGTCAGCGTGGTCGTCCGGACTCCGTGGACGAGCGTCGGGCCGGACAGCCGGACACGGACCACGCCTGCCTCGGCGGAGTCGAGCGGGATCCACCAGTAGGCCTGCTTGTCCGCCTCGACGGACTGCGCGGCCGTGCCGTCGACGTCCGGCTGCGCGGTCACCGCGAAGGAGTTCTCGTTCAGGTAGAACACGCCGACGGCGGGGCTGCCGTCGTTCGGGGAGCACTGCGCCCGCGCCTGGAGGTCGTCGTGCCACTCGGGCTCGACCTGGAGAGCGACCTGCTGGCCACCTGCGGTGGGCTGGCGTGCCGCGTACCCGGTGCTGCCGACCTGGAGGACGGCCTGCGGATCGACCGTCCCGACCCGGGCGAACGTGATCGTGAGCGCCGTGGTCCCGTCCGACCCGGCGCTCGGGTTCGGTGCGGGCGCGACCGTCCCTCCGCTGCGCGACCACGAGGTCCCCGACCCGCTCCAGGCGGCACCCGAGCCGTCCGTGACTCCCGTGATCCTCACGCCGTCGGGCACGCCGAGGACGACCGCAGCCTTGGTGGCGTCCTGGTTGCCGCTGTTCCGCAGCGTGACCGTGGTGCTGCCCGAGGTCCCGCTCAGCGGGAGGTACGCCGACGCAGCGCTCGTCACGTCGACGCTCAGCACCGGACGCCTCACCGTGAAGCGCGGCGCGTCGTCCGCACCGGAGCTGCTGACCTCCTTCTGGCCGACGGAGAGCTTCCAGGAGAACGAGCTCCCGCTGCCGTCGACGTACTGGAAGTCGTCCGTGAGGTGCACGGTGAGCCGCAGGGACGCGGTGGTGTGTCCCGGCAGCGTCGGCAGCGTGCAGACCGCGGCCGCCTCGGCCGAGCCGACCGTGACGCACTGGAACTCGTAGTCGGCCGTCACTTCCGGGACGGAGAACGAGACGGCCCCGCGCGCGGCACCACCGGACGTCGGGACGAACGTCGTGTCCGCGGACGCCACGACGACGCCGGCCGGGAGGCCGACGCTCACGCTCACGTCGTCCGCCGCCTCGCCCCCCGAGTTGGACGCGGTCAGGCTCAGCGTGCCGTCGGTGTCGAGGTCGAGCGTCGGCACGTCGTCGGCGCTGATCGAGACCGCCGCGGGGTCCGGGGCGGGCGGGGTCGTGGGGCTGGAGCTCGGGCTGGGCGACGAGCTCGGGCTGGGCGACGCGGTCGGCTCGTCCGTGGGTCCCGGGGTGGTCTGCGGCGGCGCCGGCGGGGCGTCGGTGGTCGGCGCGGGCGCCGGTGCGGCCGGCGTCGAGGTCGGCTCGGTGGTGGGCTCGGTCGCCGGAGCCGCCGTCGCCGGGGGCGTCACGGCCGGCGGGGGCAGGAGGACGGGGCCGTCCAGGGCGGGGAAGGTGGGCGCCACGGTCGCGGGCGAGGTGAGGTCCGGGCTGCTCGTGGGCGACGGGGCCGCCGTCGACGTCTCGGTGGGCGCGGCCGTGGCGACCGTGGGCGCGACCTCGGCCACCCGCGGCGCGTCGTCGTGGTCGTTCGAGAAGACGCCCAGCGCGCCGGCGACGCCCAGCCCGACCGCGGCCGCGACGCCGACCGTCGCCACGACGGCGAGCACCGGTGTGGCGGCCAGGAACGCCGCGAGCCCGGTCGCGCCCGCGGCACCTGCCCCGACGACGCCGACGCCCGCGGTCGCGGCCCCCGCGGTCGCCGCACCGGCCGAGCCCGCGGCCCCCGCGCTGCCTGCCGCGCCCGCACCGGACGCCCCCGAGGCACCGGAGGCTCCCACACCGCCGGATGCTCCGGCGCCACCGGACGCGGCGCCCGCACCCGCGGCGCCGGACGCGGCGCCGCCGCCGACGGGCAGCGCCTGGCCGACGATGCCGAGCGCACCGAGGCCGAGGACGAGGGGTGCGACGATCCCGCGCATGCCGCGCGACACGTCACCGAGCTCCGCGACGAGCATCCGGCAGTCGTCGCAGTCGTCGAGGTGCCCCTGGACGTGCGCCGTCTCGCGCTTGGCCAGGCCGCCACGGACGTACGAGCCGAGGAGACCGTTGACCCTGCGGCACTCCGCGGCGGGGCTCGACGTCAGGTGCTCCTGGAGGTAGCCCTGCCGCAGGCCCTCACGCGCGCGGTAGGCGAGCGCGGCGACACCGTTCGCGGTGAGCCCGAGGAGCGGCGCGACCTGTGCGGGCGTCATGCCCTCGACCTCGGTGTACCAGAGGACGTCCTGCCAGCGCTCCGGGAGCCCGCGGTAGGCGCGCGCGACGACCGAGCGCTCGAACCCGGCGAGCGCCGGCTCTTCCGTCGAGCCCTCGTGCCCGAGAGCGGCCTCGAGCATCTCGGTCTCGTCGGTGGGACGCGTGCGGCTGCCGGCGACGCCGGCGCTGCGCGCGGTGTTGCGCACGGTGGTGAAGAGGTAGGCGCGGAACGCGACGTCGGGGCCGCGGCCGGAGCGCAGCGCCGCGAGGACGTTGGAGAAGGCCTCGGAGACGACGTCGTCAGCGTCGGCGGCGCTCGCGGTGTACTGGCGGGCGACGATCTTCGCGGCGCCGGCGTGCCGCTCGTACAGCTCGCCGTAGGCCTCGCCGTCGCCCGCGCGCACAGCAGTGATGAGTTCCGCGTCGCTCGCGGTCCCCCAGTCCTGCTCGATCGCCGTCATGCGTGTACCTCGTCGTGGCGCGCTCGCGCCCGGGCGGTTGTGTCTGCATCCTAGGGCTTTCGGCCGCGTGAGTCTTCACCCGCTCGAACCGCGTCATAGATGCCGCCCTGTAGCGTCTCTTCCCTGTGAGCCACCTCGACCTGCCGCCGCTGGACACCGCGGCGCACCAGCTGCGCGCCCAGTGGCGCGACGCCACGCTGGGGTCCGTGTGGCTGCGCGAGGGCGACTGGTACCACCCTGCGGTCGACGCCCTGTCCGAGTGCCTGGTCGACGGAAGACCGCTGTACGGCGCGGCCCACCGGCTCGGCGAGGCCCGCGGTGCGGCGGGCGTCGGGGTCGGCGAGGCCATCGACGACGTCACCTGCCTGTTCACCGCGCACGGGTCTGAACCGAACCTCGACGTGGTGCGTGCCGTGAGCGTCGGCTGGGCCGAGGGCAGCGCCGCTCCACAGGAGGCAGGCGAGACGGTGGACCCCTGGTCGGGGCTGCCGACGTCCGCCTACCTCACGGTCCGGCTGCGCGAGACGTACGGGGCGGCCGCGGTCGCCGGGACGTCCGCCGCCAGGACGCACGCCCTCGTGGTGGTCGACGTGCTCGTCGACGGCCTGGACCGGATGGAGCGTCTCGCACGCGCGGCGGCGATGGGCGAGGTGATGCGCGGGGCCTTCGGCGCCGACGTCCCGACCGCGGTGGCGTCGCACGGCGTGTACCTGGCGCTCGTCCCACGGGACGACCGCCTCGGGGACCGCGTGCGGGACGTGCGGGACGCGGTGGACCGCGCGGCCGTCGACCACGGGCTCAGCGCGCTGCTGCGCCGTCCGCCGCGCGCGTGGGTGCAGCCGCTGCCGGAGTCCGCCGACGAGCTCGACGCGTTCTTCGGCAGTCTCGCGCCCTGAGGCCACCCGCCCGAGGCCTCTGGACGCACAGCACGGGCCCCCGACCATCGGGTCGGGGGCCCGTGCTGCGGGGGGTTCCGGGGGGGGCCGGGAGGGTGACGCCGGGGGGCGGGCCGGAGGTCCGGGCCAGCCCGGACGGTCAGCGGGCGAGGTAGGTGAGGCAGTCCGCGTGCTTCTCGTCGACGGCTCCGGGGCCGACCTTGACCGACGCGGCGTTGCACTCGAGCTTGTCGTTGTGCTGGCAGTCGGCACGCTGGCAGGCGCCCACGAAGGTCATGACCTTCGACAGACCGCCCTTGACGTCGAGGGGGATGAACGTGGCGCACTGCGCCTCGCCGGCGGCGCTGCCGCCGATGGTGACCGCAGCGGCGTGACAGGAGCTGTGGTCGTTGTACGAGCAGCCGAGCACGGAGCACTCGGAGACCTGGGGCATCTCGAGGGTGGCCATGGGTTCCTCCTGGGGTCGGACCGGACGTCTTCCCTCGACACTAAACCCGTGAAATGCATTTCGCTAGCAAGGTAGTACTGCCTTACCAGAATGTATTTCTGTATTTAATTAGCAATGCAACCGGTTCGTTAATCTGGGCCGCGTCGCCCGCTCAGCGTCCGGGCGGGAAGGGCGTCCACCGGACCAGCGCCGCGCGCTCGTCCGTGGCGCGGGCCGCACGTCGTCCGCGGGGCACGATGACGACGTCGCCCGTCGAGCCTGCCGTGAACACCCTCCGGCCCGGCTCGGCCCGCGTCGCGAGCAGCTCGAGCAGCGCCTCGAGGCGCTCCACGCGCTCCTCGAGCGCGATGATCTTCTTGATGCCCGCGAGGTTCACGCCCTCCTCGTGGGACAGGCGCTGCACCTCTCGCAGCTTCGCGACGTCGCGCAACGAGTAGCGGCGCCCCCGCCCGACCGCGCGCCGTGGCGACACTAGGCCGAGGCGGTCGTACTGGCGCAGAGTCTGCGGGTGCATCCCCGCGAGCGCCGCAGCCTCCGAGATCACGAACTGTGGCTCGTCGTCACGCACGACGCCTCCTCCCGACCGCGGTCTACTGGGCCGCGCGTGCGGCGAGGTCCGCCCGGACGTCGTCGCCCGCGGTCTCGGTGGCGAACGTCTCGACGGCCGCCTTGGCCGCCTTGGACAGCTTCTGCGGGACGACGACCTGCACGGTCACCAGCAGGTCGCCCGCGCCCTTCGACGTCGTCGCGCCGCGTCCCTTCACCCGCAGGGTGCGCCCCGACGGGGTTCCCGCCGGCACCTTGACCTTGACGGTCTCGCCGTCGAACGTCGGGACCTCCAGCGTCGTGCCGAGCGCCGCCTCCGCGAAGGTCACGGGGACCGTCATGCGCAGGTTCCTCGGGTCGGCGGCGTCGAGGGAGAACACCGGGTGCGGGGTGACCCGCACCGTGATGACGAGGTCGCCCGCCGCGCCGCCGTTCATGCCGGCCTGGCCCTTGCCCGCGAGCTTGATCTTCTGCCCGTCACGCACCCCCGCGGGGATGCGGGTGCGCACCGACCGGCCGCCTACGTCGAACGTCGTCTCGGTGCCCTCCACGGCGGTGCGGAACGCGAGCGTGGTGGACGCGGCGATGTCCTGGCCGCGCTGCACCTGCGGGCCGCCGAAGCCGGCCTGCCGGCGACCGCCGCCACCCATGCCCCCGCCACCGAACATGTTGGCGAGGAGGTCGTCGAGGTCGGGGCTGCCCGCGCCACCTGTCGAGTAGCGCGTGCGGCCCCCGCCGCTCCCGCCGAACATGCCGCCGAAGACGTCCTCGAAGCCGCCCGAGCCGCCACGGCCGCCGGCACCCGCGCTGAAGCGGGCCCCGCCGCCGGCCATGGCGCGCACGGCGTCGTACTGCTGGCGCTGCTCGGAGTCGGACAGGACCGCGTAGGCCTCGCCGATCTCCTTGAACTTCGCCTCGGCGGCAGCGTCACCCGGGTTCTGGTCCGGGTGCCACTGCCGCGCGAGCTTGCGGTACGCCTTCTTGATCGCGGCGTCGTCCGCGTCCTTGGGGACGCCGAGAGCCGCGTAGAAGTCCTTGTCGAACCAGTCCTGCCCGGTCATGGCGTCTCCCTCCTGAAGGTGTACGTGATGGTCAGTCCTGCGGGCCGACGACGAGCACGTTCGCCGGCCGGAACACCCGGTCGCCGACCTTGTAGCCCGGCTCGACGACCTGGCTGATCCTGGTCGTCGTGGCGTCCGCGTCCGCCTGGTGCATGAGCGCGTGGTGGAGGTTCGGGTCGAACTCCTCCCCCACGGCGCCGAACCGCTCGACGCCGTGCTTGGCGAGCGCCGCGTCGAGCTTCTCGCTGATCGCCGCGAACGGACCCGTGAGGTCGCCCGCCGCCCGGGCACGCTCGACGTCGTCGAGCACCGGGAGCAGGGACGCGAGGACGTCCTCGACGCCGCGCGAGCGCGCCGCCTCGGCCTCCCGCTTGGCGCGGTTGCGGTAGTTCACGAACTCCGCACGCTCACGCTGCAGGGCGTCGAGGTGGGCCGTCGCCTCCGCCTGCGCGGCGGCCAGCGCGGAGTCCACACCGGCCAGCGCGTCGTCCGAGGGCTCGAAGTCGAGCGCCTCGAGCGGGTCGCCGCCCGTGGCCGCGCCCTCGGGAGCGGCGCCGCGCTCGGGAGCCGCCGGGTCGGGGGCGGCCCCCGCGTCCGACGCCGCAGCGTCGGACGCGGGGGTGCGCGGCTCGCCCGTCTCCGGGTCGATGCGACGCTTGTCGCTGAAGTGGAACGACGCGTTCTCGTCGGTCACTTGGACTCGTCCTCGTCCACGATCTCGGCGTCGACGACGTCCTCGTCCGGAGCGCTGGACGCCCCGGCCGCGGCAGCCGCGTCGTCGGTCGCAGCGCCGGTCGCGCCGGCGGCCTGCTCCTGCTCGGCCGAGCGGTAGAGCGCCTCGCCGATCTTCTGGCTCGACGCCACGAGCTTCTCGTGCGCCGACTTCACGGCCTCGGCGTCCTCGCCCTCGAGCGCGGACTTCACACCGGCGATGTCGGCCTCGACCTCGGTCGCGACCTCCGCCGGGATCTTGTCCTTGTTCTCGTTGACCAGCTTCTCGGTCGAGTACACGAACGCCTCGGCCTGGTTGCGGGTCTCCGCGTCCTCACGACGCTTCTTGTCCTCGGCCGCGTGCTCCTCGGCCTCCTTGACCATGCGGTCGATGTCGTCCTTCGGCAGCGCGGAGCCGCCGGTGATCGTCATCTTCTGCTCCTTGCCGGTGCCGCGGTCCTTGGCGCCGACGTGGACGATGCCGTTCGCGTCGATGTCGAAGGTGACCTCGATCTGCGGCACGCCGCGCGGCGCCGGCGCGATGCCGGTCAGCTCGAACGTGCCCAGCGGCTTGTTGTCCCGCGCGAACTCACGCTCGCCCTGGAACACCTGGATGAGCACCGACGGCTGGTTGTCCTCGGCGGTCGAGAAGACCTCGGAGCGCTTCGTCGGGATGGCCGTGTTGCGCTCGATGAGCTTGGTCATCACGCCGCCCTTGGTCTCGATGCCGAGGGAGAGCGGGGTCACGTCGATGAGCAGGACGTCCTTGCGGTCGCCCTTGATGACGCCGGCCTGCAGGGCGGCGCCCACGGCGACGACCTCGTCCGGGTTGACGCCCTTGTTGGGCTCCTTGCCGCCGGTGAGCTCCTTGACGACCTCGGACACGGCCGGCATGCGGGTCGAACCGCCGACGAGGACCACGTGGTCGATCTCGGAGACGGACACGCCGGCGTCCGCGATGACCTTGTGGAACGGCGCCTTGGTGCGGTCGAGCAGGTCCTGCGTCATCTGCTGGAACTGAGCACGGGTGAGCTTCTCGTCCAGGTGGACGGGGCCGTTCTCGCCCATCGACAGGTACTGCATCGAGATGTTGGTGCTGGTGGCCGAGGAGAGCTCCTTCTTGGCCTGCTCCGCCGCCTCACGCAGACGCTGCAGCGCGATCTTGTCCTTCGACAGGTCGACGCCCGTGCCGTTCTTCACCTGCTTGATGAGGTGGTCGACGATGCGCTGGTCCCAGTCGTCGCCGCCGAGGCGGTTGTCGCCCGACGTCGCACGCACCTGGATGGTGGAGAAGTCGTCCTCGTCCTTGCCGACCTCGAGGAGGGACACGTCGAACGTGCCGCCGCCCAGGTCGAAGACGAGGATGAGCTCGTCCTCCTTGCCCTTCTCCAGGCCGTAGGCGAGCGCGGCCGCGGTGGGCTCGTTGACGATGCGCAGGACGTTGAGGCCCGCGATCTGGCCGGCGTCCTTCGTGGCCTGACGCTCGGCGTCGTTGAAGTATGCGGGGACCGTGACGACCGCGTCGGTGACGGGCTCGCCCAGGTACTCCTCCGCGTCGCGCTTCAGCTTGCCGAGGATGCGGGCGCTGATCTCCTGCGCCGTGTACTTCTTGTCGTCGATCTCGGTCGTCCAGTCCGTGCCCATGTGGCGCTTGACGGACGAGAGGGTGCGGTCGACGTTCGTGACGGCCTGGCGCTTCGCGACCTCGCCGACGAGGACCTCGCCGGCCTTGGAGAACGCGACGACCGACGGCGTGGTGCGGGAACCCTCGGCGTTCGCGATGACGGTGGGCTCGCCACCCTCGAGGACCGCGACGACCGAGTTGGTGGTGCCCAGGTCGATACCGACTGCTCGTGCCATGTGTTCTGCCTCCTGTGCAAGCCTGCGGCGCGAGGGGCCGCGGGCGGGTTGAGTCTGCTGCACTCAACGTAAGCGCGGCGCCGGACGGGATGCAAGCCAGGGTCGCACAAAGTTGAGTCTGCTTCACTCAACCCTGCTCGAAGCACGGGTATTCCAGGACGTCGGGGGCGGTCTTGCCCGGGCCAGGCGTGTCGTTCTATTGTCCTAGTGTTCTAGCAGAATGGGATGAAGATGATCCGGTTCCACCTCGACGCCGCCTCCGGCGTCGCGCCCTACCTCCAGATCGTGCAACAGGTGCGCCACGCCCTCCGGCTCGGCCTCCTGCGCGAGGGCGACCAGCTGCCGACCGTCCGCGAGGTCGTCTCGACGGTCACGATCAACCCCAACACCGTGCACAAGGCGTACCGCGAGCTCGAGTACGCCGGGCTCGTCACCCCGCGTCCGGGCCTCGGCACCTTCGTGACCGGCTCGCTCGCGGGCGACGTCCCCGCGGCCTCGTACGTGCGGCTCCGCGCCGGGCTCGTGCGCTGGATCGAGGACGCGCAGCAGGCCGGGCTCGACGACGAGAGCGTCGAGGCGCTCGTCCACGGCACCCTGCGCGAGCACCTCCGGGTGACCTCGTGACGTCGGCGCTCACGGCCCGCGGCCTCACGAAGCGGTACGGACGGCGGACGGCGCTCGCCGAGTGCACCCTGGAGATCCCCGCCGGGCGCGTCGTCGCACTGGTCGGGCCCAACGGCGCCGGCAAGTCCACCTTGCTCAACCTTGCCGCGGGCCTGATCCGGCCGACGTCGGGCGAGATCGAGGTGCTCGGCGACACGCCCGCCTGCAGCCCCGACCAGCTCGCCCGCGTCGGGTTCGTCGCACAGGACGCCCCGACCTATGCCGGCCTCACCGTCGCCGACCACCTCGAGCTCGGCCGCCGCCTCAACCCGCGGTGGGACCACCGGCTCGCCGAGCGCCGGATCGACGACCTGGCCCTCGACCCGCGCCAGAAGGCAGGTCGGCTCTCAGGCGGCCAGCGGGCGCAGCTCGCACTGACCCTCGCACTCGCCAAGCGCCCCGAGCTCCTCCTCCTCGACGAGCCCGCCGCCAGCCTCGACCCCCTCGCCCGACGCGAGCTCCTCCAGGGGCTCATGACGCACGTCGTCGACCACGGGGCGTCCGTCGTGCTGTCGTCGCACCTCGTGAGCGACCTCGAGCGCGTCTGCGACCACGTCGTGGTGCTCACCGGCTCGCACGTGCAGCTCGCCGCCGACCTCGACGAGGTCACCGGCACCCACTACCGGCTCACCGGCGACGCCCGGGACCTCGACGAGCTGCCGCCCGGCGCCGAGCTGGTGCACTCGACCGGCACGGACCGGCACCGGACCGTCGTCGTGCGCAGCGCGCTGCCCGTCGTCGGGGACCGCACCCAGGTCGAACCCCTCGGGATGGAGGACGTCGTGCTCGCGTACATGGCCCGAGCCGCATCACCGGCACCGCGTCCCGACTCGCCTGCGGAGGCCGTCCGATGACCTGGCTCAGCTGGCGCCTGTTCCGCGCCCAGGGTTACGTGACCCTCGTCGTGCTCGCCTGCCTCGCGCTCCTCGCCGTCGCCACCGGCCCGCACCTCGCGCAGACCTACGCCGACAGCGGGATCGCGGGCTGCACCGGCGGCCGGTGCTCCGACCTGTCCCGGTCGTTCCTCGCCGACGCGAAGACGGGACTCACGGGCGCGACGTACACGATCGGAGCGCTCGCGATGGTCGGCTTCCCGATCCTCGCGGGCGTGTTCTGGGGCGCGCCACTCGTCGCTCGCGAGCTCGAGACCGGCACCTACCGCGTCGCCTGGACCCAGAGCGTCCCGCGGACCCGGTGGCTCCTGCCCCGGCTCGGCCTGGCCCTCGGGGCCGCAGCCGTGGCGGCCGGTCTCGCGTCGTTGGCGCTCACCTGGTGGGCCAACCCCCTCGACGCCGCCCAGGGCGGCCGGCTCCAGCCCGGGGTCTACCTGGCACGCGGCATCGTCCCCGTCGGCTACGCGCTACTGGCCGTCGCGGTCGGCGCGCTCCTCGGAGCGGTCGTGCGGCGCACCGTGCCGGCGATGGCGACGACGTTCGCGGTCGTGGGCGGGCTCATGCTCACGTTCTCTCTCTGGCTCCGCCCGCACCTGGTGCCACCCGTGCACGCCAACGTGCCGCTCGACCTCGCCGACCTCCAGACCTTCTCCGAGACCAACGGCGGTCATATGGAGGTCGTCGCGAACTTCGCCCAGAAGGGTGCGCTCGTCCTCACGAACCGCACCCTCACCCCCCAGGGTGCGCTCTTCGTCGGGCCGGCGGACCCGACCCAGTGCGACCGCCGCCTCCCTGGCCAGCAGTGCATGGACTGGGTCGACTCGCTCGGCCTGCGCCAGGACGTGACCTACCAGCCCGCGAGCCGGTTCTGGGACCTCCAGCTCGTCGAGACGGGGATCCTGGTCGCGCTCGCCGCGGTCGCCGTGGGCCTGTGCGTGTGGTGGGTGCGCCACCGGATCACCTGAGCGCGGAGCACCGTGGCTGCCAGCTCAGGGGCGCCGCGCGCCCTGCTCCGGGTCCCACTGCTCCCTGGTGATCTCGTACCGGAAGCCGCCGAGCTCGGCGCCCTCGACCGCCAGCATGTCCTCGGGCGTCTCGACCGTCTGCGTCACGACCATCCCGACCTTCTCCATGACGTGCTGCGACGCGTGGTTCAGCGCCATCGTCTCGCCCCACACCAGGCGGACGTCGAGCTCGGTGAACGCCTTCGCGAGCAGGGCCGCGGACACCTCGGTGGCCAGGCCCCTGCCCCACGCGGCCTGGCGCAGCCGGTACCCGAGCTCGACCTCGTCGAGGGGCCCGTCGCGCTCGGGGCGCAGGCAGAACCACCCGACGAAGGCGTCGTCCGCCGTCTCGTACGCGGCGAAGAGACCGAAGGCGCCCGCCCACCGGTCGTAGCTGGCGACGA
This sequence comes from Luteimicrobium subarcticum, assembly GCF_002798015.1. Classification (GTDB taxonomy): domain Bacteria; phylum Actinomycetota; class Actinomycetes; order Actinomycetales; family Cellulomonadaceae; genus Luteimicrobium; species Luteimicrobium subarcticum. Next base: position 70,663 of record NZ_PGTZ01000010.1, read on the forward strand.
TGCCGGCGACACCCCCGTCGCGGTAGAGCTCCGGCGGCGTCGGCGCCCCGCCGGAGAGGTAGCGCATGACCGCGGGATCGCTGTCGAGCTCGATCAGCAGGTCGGCCTCGTCGATGCCGAAGCGACGCAGGGTGACGCGTTCGGTCTGCAGGTAGGTGTCCACGGCGGCAAGCACCGCCCGCGAGCGCCCGGACCGGCACGCTCTTGACGTGCCGGTCCGGGCGCACGGCGGCGACGGGGTAGGGCTCAGATGATCTCGACGCCGTCCGCCTGCGGCCCACGGTCGCTCTGACGCACCTTGTACCGGACGCGGTCGCCCGCCTCGAGCACCTCGTTGCCGCGCACGACGGACACGTGCACGAACAGGTCCTCGCCCCCGGCGTCCGGGGTGATGAAGCCGAAGCCGCGCTCCTCGTCGTACCGCGCGACGACGCCCTGGCCACCGCGCACCGGACCGCCGCCCGACGCCCCGGGGCGACCCGGCCGGCCGCGGTCGGCGCCACCGCGCGGGCCGCGGTCAGCGCCACCGCGCGGGCCGCGGTCAGCGCCACCGCGCGGGCCGGAGCCACGCACGAGCTCGACGTTGCGGGCGTTCGGACCCTTGTCGCCGGCGACGACGTCGAACGTCACGCGCGCACCCTCGAAGAGCTCGGTCAGTCCGCGCCCGAGCGCGCTCGCGTGGACGAACACGTCGCCGCCACCCGTGTCGGGGACGACGAACCCGAAGCCCTTGGTGTCGTCCCACCACGAGACCGTGCCGTCGGCGCCGTCGGACTGGGCGGCGCTCCGGCCCGCGTCCGCGCCGAGCGGGAGCAGGTGGTCCGCCTGCGGACCCTTCTCGCCGGGGACGACGAGGAACGCGACCCGCTGCCCCTCGGAGACCACGCCGCCGCCGACGATCGCGGAGCTGTGCAGGAAGATCTCCGCGCCGCCGCCGTCGGGGTTGACGAACCCGTAGCCCTTGGCCGGCTCGTACCAGCTGACGGTGCCGAGCACGCCCAGCGTCGCGTCGGACGCCCGCTCGCCCGTCACGCGGACACGGCGGGCCTGCGGTCCACGATCGCCCTCGCCGACCTCGAACTCGACGGCCTGCCCCTCGCGGAGCTGCTTCGGGCCGTCGTCGCCGACGATCTCGGACGCGTGGACGAACAGGTCCTCTTCACCGTTTCCGAGGTCGATGAACCCGAACCCTCGGTCGGTGTCGAACCATCGGACAGTTCCCTGGGGCACGGAAGACTCCTCGTCTCGGCAGAAAGTGCTGAGACCCATTGTCCCCCGAGCCGGCCCGGGCGCTCCTACCGGTTCACGTACCCCATGTGGACGGGGTTGTAGCGGTCGCCCTGCACCCCCACGCGGCGGGCCAGCCCGTCCAGGTCGGCGAGCTCGTCCGCGGACAGGGCGACTGCCGTCGCGGCCGCGTTCTCCGCGATGCGGGACGTCCGCCGCGTCCCCGGGATCGGCACGACCCACGGGTGCTGCGCGAGCAGCCACGCGAGCGCGACCTGCCCGGGCGTCGCGCCCCGGTGTGCGGCGAGCGCGGTGACGTGCTCGACGAGCGCGCGGTTCGCGTCGCGGTTCTCCGCTGTGAACCGCGGGATCGTGGACCGGATGTCGCCGTCCGTGAACGCCGTCGCGGCGTCGACCGTCCCCGTGAGGAATCCCTTGCCGAGCGGGCTGAACGGGACGAACCCGATGCCGAGCTCCGCGAGCGTGGGCAGCACCTCGGCCTCGGGGTCGCGCGTCCACAGCGAGTACTCGCTCTGCACCGCGGTCACCGGGAACACCGCGTGCGCCGCACGGATCGTGCGGGCCGACGCCTCCGACAGCCCGAAGCACCGTACCTTGCCCTCCGCGACGAGCTCGCCGACCGTCCCCGCGACGTCCTCGATCGGGACGTCCGGGTCGACGCGGTGCTGGTAGAAGAGGTCGATGACGTCCGTCCGCAGGCGGCGGAGCGACGCCTCCGCGACGGCCCGGACCTGCTCGGGGCGGCTGTCGAGACCCACGCTGCGGCCGTCCTCGATCCGCCAGCCGAACTTCGTCGCGACGACGACCTCGTCCCGCACCGGCTCGAGGGCCTCGCCGACGAGCTCCTCGTTGACGTACGGCCCGTACACCTCGGCGGTGTCGAAGAACGTCACGCCGAGGTCGACCGCGGAGCGGAGCACCCGGACCATGTCGTCGCGTCCACCGGGGTTCGGGCCGTAGCTCTGCGACATGCCCATGGCTCCGAGGCCGACCGCTGAGACCTCGAGGCCCTGTCCGAGGGTTCGGGTGTGCATGGTTCGTCCTCCGTGGTCGTCCGGTCGTCCAGCGATGTCGTCGAGCGATACCGCCGAACGTACGCGGCCGCGTCCGGACGCGGCAGGTCCCCGTGGTCCGGGGTGCGTCAGGGCCTCCCTCGTGGTGCCCCGGCGTGGTAGGCAGACCACGCGAGCTCCCGCCGGAGAATCGACCCACTGTTGCTCGCGTCAAGCACCTGGTGCGTTCCGACCGGCGGCCGACCGCGTGGTTCCGACCGCGTCGACGCCCACCCCGCTCGTACCGGACGAGGGCCTGGCCGGCGACGGGGCTCGCCCGCTCCCTCCCCCTCGGGGCCCACGTACCATGGAAGGGGCCCGCGGTATCGCGAGAGCTTCCCCCCACCCCGCAGGACGGACGCCGCATGAGCGCGCACACGACCGCGTCGGCGGACCACTCCACCGACGTGACCCCGGACGAGACCGAGACCGGTGCCGGCATCGACCCCGCAGACTTCGCGACGTTCCTCCGCGTCATCGACCAGGTGGCCGTCCTGCCGCAGACGCACCCGCAGCACGCGGCGGCGCGGCGCGGCGCGTCCAGCCTGTTCAAGGCGGCGAAGAAGCACCGGCGGACCGAGCGGCGGCGTGTCATCAACGAGGCGGACGCGGCGGTCGTCGCCGCGACCGCGACGGGCAGCCCGGGGCGCATCGACGACGAGACGAACGGGATTCCGATCTCCTCGGCGACGACCGGGGCCGTCGCCGGCACGCTGCGCCGCGCGCGGCCGTGCTACGTCTGCAAGCAGGACTACACGGTCGTCGACGCGTTCTACCACCAGCTGTGCCCGTCCTGCGCGGCCACCCACCACGCCAAGCGCGGCGCCCGCACCGACCTCACCGGCCGGCGCGCGCTGCTGACGGGCGGGCGCGCGAAGATCGGCATGTACATCGCGCTGCGGCTGCTGCGCGACGGCGCCGACCTGACGATCACGACGCGGTTCCCGCGCGACGCCGTCCGACGCTTCAGCGCCATGGACGACGCCGCCGACTGGATGCACCGGCTGCACGTCGTCGGGATCGACCTGCGCGACCCTGCGCAGGTCGTGTCACTCGCCGACCACGTCGCCGCGCAGGGCCCGCTGGACGTCCTGATCAACAACGCCGCGCAGACGGTGCGCCGGTCCCCCGGCGCGTACACGCGCATCGCGGACGCCGAGCAGGCGCCCCTCGCGCCCGACGCGGAGCGCCTCATCACGACGTTCGGCCACACGAGCGACGCGCACCCCCGCGCCCTCGCGGGGTCGGTGACGGAGCTGACGAGCCCCACGCTCGCGATCGAGCACGCGGCGCGCGCGTCCGCGGACGAGCTCGTCGCGCAGTCCCTCACGGCGGAGGCAGCGAGCCTGGAGCGCCTCGTCGCGGGCACCTCGATCGACGCGGGCGGGCTGATCCCCGACGTCACGACGACGAACAGCTGGGTCGCGACGGTCGAGCAGGTCGACGCGATGGAGCTGCTCGAGGTCCAGCTCTGCAACCAGACGGCGCCGTTCATCCTCATCAGCCGCCTGCGCGGGGCGATGGCCGCGTCGCCTGCCCGCCGGACGTACATCGTCAACGTGTCCGCGATGGAGGGCGTGTTCTCGCGCGGCTACAAGGGCGCCGGGCACCCGCACACCAACATGAGCAAGGCCGCGCTCAACATGCTGACGCGCACCAGCGCGTCCGAGATGCTCGCGGACGGCATCCTCATGACGGCCGTGGACACCGGGTGGATCACCGACGAGCGCCCCCACACCACCAAGGTGCGGCTCGCCGAGGAGGGGTTCCACGCGCCCCTCGACCTCGTCGACGGGGCGGCACGGGTGTACGACCCGATCGTCCGGGGCGAGGCCGGCGAGGACCTGTACGGCTGCTTCCTCAAGGACTACGCGCCCAGCCAGTGGTGAGGCTGCCCGGCGTCGTGACCCCGGCGGGCGTCGGCGGCCCGGCCGTGCCTACGGTCGAGGACCGGCACCCGACGGAAGGTCCGACCATGTGGAAGCTGCTCAAGCTGCGCCTGCGAACGCTCGTGGTGCTCGCGGTCCTCGTCCCGCTCGTCGGGTGGCTGGCTCGCCGCCTGGCCGAACGGTCGGAGGCCAGGCACGACGGAGCCACGACGACGTCGCGCGTGCTGCGCGGGGTCGACGCCACGACCCGGAAGGCGCGCGCGCTCGCCTGAGCCGTGCAGCGTCAACCCGTGAGCTCGACCGTCGCCAGGTGCGGGAACCGACGGAAGTCCCGGTCGAAGGTCGCGAGGCGCGCCCCGAGCGCGATCGAGTACGCCGCGAGGTAGGCGCTCACCGCTGCTTCACGAGGGGGAGCTTGTCGTCCATCACGTCCGCGGGCGCCGCGTTCGATGTCAGGTCGATCCCCGGGTGTGGCCCGCCACCCCCGTCGAACACCGGCGGGGTCACGCGTGCACGCCGCGCCGACACGTCGGCCAGCTGGCGACGCAAGGCCTCCTCCACGTACGACCCCAGGGCCTCACCCCGCTGCAGCAGCCGTCTTCGCGAGCCGGAGCAGCTCGTCGTCGATCGACACCGTGGTTCTCCTACGGTCCAGGCTAGTTTCCGCGCATCATCGGCGTGACGGTGCCGGTTCCGCCGTCGGAGCACTGGGGCCGACGACCTCCGCGGACACGCCGAAGCACGGCTCGCCGGCACCGTTCGTCCGCCGGTAACCGGCGAGGGCGTGCAGAATCCGCGCGCCACGTCGCCCGGTCAACGGGTCGAGGTCGACGACGGCGCAGCGGCGCGCCGTAGACGACGCCGCCCCGCGGTGCCTCGGCGAGCCGCACCGGACGCCCCAGCCAGGACGACAGCAGCGCCGCGTGCGGCCCCTGCGTGAGCGCGACCTCGACCGGCCGACCCCAGTAGCTGCACGTCACCGTCTCCCCTGCCCGCTCCGGGGCGGCGCAGGCCACGCGGCCGTCCGGCAGGACGAGCTCCAGCAGGTCGCCGTCGAGGCGCGCCTCGACCGCCAGGAGGGCCGGGCTCTGCACCGTCTTGAGGACGCGGCGACGGTCCACGTCGACGACGCACCAGCGATGGTCGTCGACGGGCCCGTGCGCGTCGAACGTCGCGTCCGGCCGCGGCAGGTGGCGCATGCCCTTCACGGGGGTGAAGGCGACCGTGCGGACCGCGAGGACGTCCGGTGCCACGTGCGGGCGCTCGATCACGGAACCCTCCTCGTCGTCGAGGAGCGAGGTGTCCCCCTGCGTCAGCTCGCCGAATATGGCGCAGGCTGGCAGACCCACGTCGAAGACCTGGCGGCGCACCTGGCCGGCCGTGCGCGCTGCGACATCGCCGCACGATGGGGCGAGCTGGTCCCCCACTACCGCGAGCGCCTGGCCGCGCAGCTCTCCGCCGACGACAGCGACGACGGGCGCGGCGCCGTCAGCCTGGGCTGAGCACGCAGAGCTCGTTGCCCTCCGGGTCGGCCAGGACGGCCCAGGACACGTCGTCCCCCTGCCCCACGTCGGCGCGCACCGCCCCGAGGGCGAGCAGCCGCGCGACCTCGGCGTCCTGGTCGTCGTCGGCCTCGGGCTTGACGTCGAGATGGACGCGGTTGTGCCAGCGGCGCGAGTCGCCCGTGGGCGCGCGGAGCAGCTCGAGGTACGGGCCGACACCCGCCGGCGACCGCAGCGAGGCGTGCTCGTCGTCGACCTCGTGCACCGTCCAGCCGCTTGCGCCGGCCCAGAACCGGGCGAGCGCACGAGGGTCGTCGCAGTCGACGACGACGGCCGCGACCGGTCCGGTGTCGGCGTACAGGTCCCGCGGCTCGAGCACGCAGAAGACGTTGCCCTCCGGGTCGGCGAGGACCGTCCAGGGGACGTCGCCCTGACCGATGTCGACGGGGGCCGCCCCGAGCCCGACGAGCCGCGCGACGAGCGCGGCATGGTGCTCGGCGGACGACGTCGCGAGGTCGAGGTGCACCCGGTAGCGCACGGTCTCGGGGTCGGGCACGCGGACGACGTCCACGAACAGCGCACGCGGGTCCGGCCAGTCGAGACCGGGCGGCTCGACGTTGATCACGCCCGGGCCCTCGCTCGACGTGCCCCACCCGAGCGCGTCCGCCCAGAACTGCCCGAGCGCGACCTCGTCGCGCGCCTTGACGTTGACCTGTACCAGCCGCGTCGCCATAGCTGTCGACCCTAGGCGCCGGCCGTGCCCTCAGGCTCGCCCAGCGTCCGGACGACGCGCGCGGGGTTGCCGACCGCGACGACGTTCGCCGGCAGGTCCCGCACCACGACGGACCCCGCCCCCACGACCGTGTTCTCGCCGATCGTCACACCCGGGCAGACGATCACCCCGCCGCCGAGCCACACGTTGTCACCGATCGTGATGGGCTTGGCGCCCTCCCACTTCGCGCGGCGCGGCTCGGGAGCGATCGGGTGCGTCGGGGTGAGGAGCTGCACGTTCGGCCCGATGAGCACGTCGTCACCGATCGTCACCGCCGCGACGTCCAGGCACACCATCCCGTAGTTGACGAACGACCGGGCGCCGATGCGCGTCTGGAAGCCGAGGTCGCACACGAACGGCGGCCGGATGTCCGCGCCCTCCCCGAACCCCCCGAGCAGCTCGGTGAACAGGGCGCGGCGCTCGTCGTCGGCCAGCGGGTGCAGCGCGTTGATGCGGTGCTGCAGCTCGGCCCGGCGGACGATGTCGGCCGCGATCTCCGGGTCGTCCGCGATGTAGTCGTCGCCCGCGAGCATCCGCTCACGCATGGTCCTGGTGTCCGCGCCGTCCTCAGCAGTCATGGGACGAGCCTAGGGACGGTCACCAACTCCCACCGCTCGGGCGGTGCGGCCCGCCCGAACGGGCGTCCGGTAGCGTGCCGGGACATGGAGGGGGTGCGCCGCTACCGGTGGGACGCCGTGGCAGCCGCGCTGCTCGTCGGCCTCTCGTTCGTCCCCGGGATCGCGCACCAGGGCGTCGACCTGGGCGAGCTGCACGACCGACCGCTCGACGCCTTCGGGGCCCTGTTGATCGTCGCGCAGGGCGCCCCGATCGCCGCCGTGCGGCGACGGCCTGCGACCTGTCTTGCGGTGGTCGGCGTGGCGTTCTCGGTGGACCAGCTCCTCGGCTACCCGACGACCTTCGCCGCCCTGGGGCTGCTCGTCGCGCTGGTGGGAGCGGGCGCGATGCCGGGACAGCGCCGACGTCGGGTCACCGCGCTGACCGCCCTCGCCGCCTACGTGCTGCTCGCCGCCGGACTGTCGGCGGCGGGTTCGCCGGTGACGGCCGGCGACTTCGTCGTCTTCGGCCTGCTCCTCGCCGCCCTGTTCGCCACGGGCGCCCTCACCCGGGTGCGCGCCGACGCGGGGGTCGAGCGTCGGCACGACGCCGAACGCGCGGCCGTCGACGCCGAACGGCGTCGGATCGCCCGCGAGCTGCACGACGTCGTCACCCACCACGTCACCGCCATGGTCGTGCAGTCCGAAGCCGCCCAGTACGGTGTCGACGACCCCGCGCGCACCCGGACCGGCCTGGAGACGATCGCCGACGAGGGCCGCGCCGCGCTCGCCGACCTGCGGGTCCTGCTGGGGGCGCTCGACGGCCCCGAGCCCATGGACGACCCCGCCGCCACGGACCTGCGGTCCCTGGTCGAGCGGGCAGCCGCCGCCGGCCAGCCGGTAGACCTCGTGGAGCACGGCGACCCGCGGCCGCTGACGGGTGCACCCGGCCTCGTCGTCACGCGCGTCGTCCAGGAGAGCCTGACCAACGCGATCAAGCACGCACCGCGCGCTCCGACGCGCGTCGCCATCACCTACGGAGCGCAGGAGGTCACCGTGGAGGTCACGACCGAGGGCACCGACGGACCCGGGCTGGGACGCGGCTCGGGACGCGGGCTGATCGGGCTGCGTGAACGGGTCGACCTCGTCGGCGGAGAGCTGACCGCCGCGCCGCACGGCACCGGGTTCCTCGTCCGCGCACGGGTGCCGGGATGACCGGCCCCACCGACGCCCCCGTCGACGGGGGCGCGCTGATCCGCATCCTGGTGTGCGACGACCAGGAGCTCGTCCGCACCGGCTTCGTCACGATCCTCGGCGCCCAGCCCGACATGACCGTGGTCGGCGAGGCCTCCGACGGCCAGGAGGCGGTCCGGCTCGCGCAGCGGCTCCGGCCCGACGTCGTCGTCATGGACGTCCGGATGCCGGTGCTCGACGGCATCGAGGCGACCCGCCGCATCGCCGGGCCGGGCGCGACCGACCCGGTCAAGGTCCTCGTCGTCACGACCTTCGACCTCGACGAGCACGTCTTCGACGCGCTGCGCGCCGGCGCCAGCGGCTTCCTGCTCAAGGACGCGCGACCCGCACAGCTCCTGGACGCCGTGCGGACCGTCGCCGCCGGGGAGTCGCTCCTGTCCCCCGCGATCACGCGGAAGCTCATCGGACGGTTCGCGGAACGCGTCCGTCCCTCGCACTCCGACGACGACGTCGTCGGCGCGCTCACCGCCCGCGAGCGCGAGGTCCTCGTGCTGATCGCCGACGGGCTGTCGAACGCCGAGATCGCCGCCGCGCTCGTCATCAGCACTGAGACCGTCAAGACGTACGTCTCGCGGATCCTCACCAAGCTGGACCTGCGGGACCGTGTGCAGGCCGTCGTGCTCGCGCACCGGTCCGGCCTCGCGAACCCGGCCTGACCCGGCATCGTCCGGGACGCCGCATCCCCCGCGAGAGCTACCGCAGGTGTCCCCACCAGGGCGATGCCCGCGCACCCCACCGCTCCGTAGCGTCGTCGTCGACGGCACGACGACCCGACAGGAGCGCGATCATGACCAGCACGGCGAGCACCCACCCCATCCACCCGACCACCCCAGGACGTCCCGGCACGCGACGACGAGGGCTGCGCGTCACCGCGATGGTCACCGGCTTCCTCGTCGTGATGCTGGCCGTGAACGCGGTCGCCGCGGCGCTGGACGACCCCGTGGCCGGCCTCGTCGTCGGACCGCTCCTCGGCGTCCTCGTCCTCGCGCTCTACCGGGTGGCCGTGCGCCGCGTGGAGGGGCACGAGGCCACCGACCTGCCCCGGACGCATCGCCGGTCCACGCTGCTGCGCGGCGTCTCGGGCGGGTGCACGCTCGCGACAGTCATGATCGGCGGGCTCGCGCTCGCCGGCGGTTACCGGATCACCGGGTGGGGCTCGGTGGGCGGCGCGGTCGCCGTCGTCGGGACGATGTGCGCGGTCGCCGTGACGGAGGAGGTCCTGTTCCGCGGGGTGGTGCTCCGGCTGCTCCAGGAGCGGTGGGGCACAGTCGTCGCGCTCGCCACGTCGGCGGTGCTGTTCGGCGGGATCCACCTGCTCAACCCCGGTGCGACGCTCGCCGGCGCCGTGGCGGTCGCCATCGAGGCGGGGCTCATGCTCGGCGCGGCGTACGTCGCGTCCGGAAACCTGTGGCTGCCGATCGGGCTGCATCTCGGCTGGAACGCCACGACCGTCGGTGTCTTCGGCACCATCGGCTCCGGGGACGGTCCGACCGACGGGCTCGTGCGGTCCGAGACGCCTGGGGCCACGTGGCTCACGGGCGGCACGTTCGGCCCCGAGGCCGGCGTCGTCGCGGTGGTCGTGTGCTCGCTCGTCACGGTCCTGCTCCTCGTCGTCGCGCACCGGCGCGGCCGGATCGTGCCCCGCCCACGCCGAGCCTGAACCTGCCCGGACCCTGCCCTCACGCCGCCGTGCCCGTCGTCCTACGCTGAGGACGGCGGGCACCGACGTCCGTCCCGACCGGTGGAGGCGTCATGGCACACGGCGACATCACGCACATCGACATCCCCGTCACCGACCTCGCGTCGGCGACGGAGTTCTACAGCGGCCTGTTCGGCTGGCAGATCGCGGCACCGCCCGGCTTCGAGGGCTACCCCATGTGGCGGGCACCGAACCAGATCAGCGGCGGTGGGCTCGCCCCGCGCAGCGAGGGGTTCACGCAGCCCCGCAGCTACGTCGAGGTGGACTCGATCGACGACACGCTCGCGAAGGCGACCGAGCTCGGCGGGACCGTCCTCATGGCGAAGTCCGAGATCACGGACACCAGCTGGTGGGCCGTGATCGCCGACGCCGACGGCAACGCGATCGGGCTCTACGAGGGGACGACCGAGGTCTGACGCGCCGCCGCAGCGTCTCGGCCGACGAGCCGCCGCAGGACGACGAGCGCGACGGCGGCCGCCGCCGCCTCGCCGGCCGCGAGCGCCACCCACGTCTGGATCACCCCGAGCCGCCCGAGGACGACCACGAGCGGCACCTTGAGCACGAGCAGCGTGCCGAGCGAGATGACGTACGACGGTCGGGGGCGCCCGATCGCCTGGAAGTACGCGGAGACGAGCGGCGCGACTCCCGCCGCGGCGATGCCCACCGCGAGGACGCGCAGCGCGTCCGCCCCGGTGTCGACGACCGCGGGGGCGTCCACGAACACACCGACGAGCGGCCGGGCGAGCGCGACGAGGACGACCGCGACGGCGACGCTGTAGACGACGGTCGAGCGCAGGGCGAGGGTGCGCGCGCGTCCGACGCGCGCACGCAGCCCGGCGCCCGCGTTGTAGCCGACGACGGGCTGGAGCCCTTGGCTGATGCCCACCTGCGGCATGGTCGCGAACGTCTGGAGCCGCGCGCACACCGCGTACGCGGCGAGCGCGACCGCTCCCCCCGCGGCCCCGCCGGCGTGCGACAGGCTCGTGTTGACGAGCACCGTGAGCAGCGTCGCCCCGAAGCCCGCGAGGAACGACGGCGCGCCGACGCCGAACAGCGCGCGCACGACGGCCGCGCGGGGGCGCAGCTCGCGCAGCCCGACGCGATAGGGCCGCCCGCGCTGGACGAAGAAGAACCACACGCTCATCCCGGCGGACACGGCCTGCCCGCCCACGGTCCCCAGCGCGGCCCCGCGGACGCCGAGGTGCATCCCGTAGATGAACAGCGGGTCGAGCACGATCTGCACGACGACGGGCACGACCCACAGCATCGTCGAGAACCGCATGCGGCCCTCCGCGCGCACGAGCGACGAGAAGCCCGTCGACACGGCCGCACCGGCGAGCAGGACGACCGCGTAGTCCCGGGCGAGGTCATGGGTGGCGGCGTCGACGCCGAGGAGCGCGAGCAGCGGGTCGAGCAGCAGCAGCCCGCCGACGGTGGTCGCGAGAGCAGCCGCCCAGAACACCGCGAACGCATTGCCGGCGGCGACGGCTGCCCGCTCGGTTCGCCCGGCGCCGAGCGCGCGGGACACCAGGGACGCTCCGCCCACCCCGACGGCGGTCGAGACCGCACCGAGCCCGAGGAGCACGGGGGCGACGAGGTTGACCGCGGCCACCGCGGTCGCCCCGACGCCTCGTGCGACGAACCACGCGTTGGTGAGCGCGTAGATCCCGTAGACGCCGACCGACAGCGTCGTCTGGGAGCACGCGTGCCACAGCAGGCGTCCGACGGGCTGCGTCCCGAGCGCGGCAGCGGCGGTGCCGGGTCGGACGGCCGGCGCGTCGCGGGCCGGCCGCCCGGGGGCGTCGTCAGGCGGCGCCATGCCCGAGCAGCGCGAGCGTCTCGTCGAGCTGTCCCCGCGCCCAGTCGTACTGCTGGGTGTCGGTGTGCCCGCGATAGACGGTCTCGATCACCATGATGAGGACGAGGTGCAGGCAGTAGAGCCGGCGGCGGACCGTCTCGTTCTCGGTGAGCTCGCCCCAGCCGTAGCCGCGGACGAAGGGGGCCGGGTCGCCGAACGCGGGCAGCTGCGTCCCGACGAACCCCGCCTCCATGAGCGGGTCGCCGTACAGGGCGCGCTCGTGGTCGATGATGCACGCGATCTTCCCGTCGCGGACCATGACGTTCGAGTCCCACAGGTCCCACTCGACGAACCGCGGCTCGGTGACGGCGTCGAGCGCGTCCGCGTGGGCGGCGACGACGGCGCGCACGTCGTCGTAGGAGTGGCCGATGTCGACGCGGCGGCGCTCGCCGTCGGCGAGGACGTCGTCCATGATCTGCCCGAACGCGGCACGCCAGGTGGTGTGGCCGGGGCCGGCGACCGGGCCGAACCAGTCGCCCCGGATGCTGTTGAGCTCGCGGTTCGCGGTGCCGAGCTGCTCCATGCAGTCCTCGCGCACGGCGGGGTCGAGGGTGTCCTTGACGATGCCGAGGTTGTCGCCGTCGACGAACGGCATGAAGAAGTAGGGCGCGTCGACGAGCTCGCACGACGTGTCGGCGACGTGCACCGGGGGCACCGGCACGTCGGTCTGCGCGGTGATCATCGCGAGCGACGCGAGCTCGATGCCCATCGCGCCGTGCTCGTAGGTCATGACCTCGACCCCGGGCGGCGGCGCGATCTTCAGGACGACGTCGCGGCCGTCGCGCAGCCGGATCCGGTAGGCGACGTTGAACCAGCCGTGGCCGAGCTCGTCGGCCCAGCCGTCGGGCTCGGTCGGCACCGCGTCGGGGCCGTACGCACGCTCGACCATGGCGGCGAGGGTGTCGTACGTCTGGCGGTTCTTGGTGATGCTCTCCACGCCGTGCTCCTGGGTCGGTCGTCCTTCGTCGGACGACAGGATCGAATCGATTCGACACTCTAGTTGACGGTGCGTCGCTCCCGCAGCGCCCCCGACAGTGCGACCGCCGCGACGCCGACGACGACCAGCGTGCACAGCCCCCACCGCAGCCCGACGGCACCCGCGATCGAGCCGATGATCGGGCTCGTCACGAGGAAGCCGACGCGCATGAGCCAGCTGACGATCGTCACCCCCGCACCCTGGCTGACCCCCGGGAGCCGCGCCGCTGCCGTCAGCGCGCTCGGCACCAGGGTCGCCGACCCGTACCCGGCGAGCGCGAGCCCGACGAACAGCACCGCCGGCGAGTGCGCGGTCACGACGACGAGCCCGCCCACCGCGATGAGGACGCCACCCACGAACGCGACCCGGGACCGGCCGAACCGGTGGATCAGCAGGTCGCCCGTGAAGCGTCCGACGCACTGGCTGCCGATCGTCACCGTGAACGCGAGGCCCGCGACGCCCACCGAGAGCCCGCCGATCCGGACGCCCGCGAGCGCCGCCCAGTTGTTCGCGACGTCCTCGACCATGGTCCCGCAGATCGCGATGACGACGAGGGGCAGCGCCGCGAGCAGCGCCGTGCGCCACACGCGTCCGCGGGCAGGCGCGTCGTCCGCGGGCTCGGGCGCCTGCTCCGGGGCGCTCGCCCACGGCCCGATGAGGACGCCGCCGAGCGCGACCAGACCGACGCACACCACCGCGACCCCGACGAGGTAGCCGCGCATGCTCAGCCCGCTCGCCGCGGCGGCGGTGGACAGCGCACCGCTCGCCACACCGCCGAGGCTCCACAGAGCGTGCATCGACGAGAGGATCGAGCGGCCCACCGCGTCCTGCACCCGGATGCCCGCGACGTTCTGCGCGACGTCGACGACGGCGTCGAAGAAGCCCGCGAGGAAGATCGCGACCGCGAACCAGGCGGCGCTCGGCGCCCACGCCGCGCTCGCGATCGCAGCCGCCAGCAGCACCGTGCCCACCACCGCGACGCGGACCGGCCCGAAGCGGGCGATGAGCGGCGCGGGCAGAGCCGACGACACCAGCGCCCCGACCGCGAACGACGCCACCACGAACCCGAACTCCGCGGGGCTCAGGTGCAGGCGGTCCACCATGATCGGGTACCACGGCAGGAGCGCCGCGAACACCGCGCCGTTGCTCGCGAACATCGTCCCGACGCCCAGGGCGGGGCGCAGGCCCCCGGTCGTCGTCTGCGTCTCGGTCGTCACGCCGCGCACGCTAGGAGCCACAATGATCACGTGCAACGATCAGAACGGCACCGAGTGATCATCCGGGCTGTCGGCGGCGGCTCGGGCGTCGGCACGACACGGACGATCGCCGAGCTGGCCGAGCTCACCGGGCTCTCCCCCGTCACGATCCGGCGCGACCTCACCGAGCTTGCCGCGCAGGGCGCCGTCCGGCGTGTCCGCGGCGGGGCCGCCCCCGCACCCACGCGGGGCACCCCGTACCCCTTCGGTCTCCGGGAGACCGAGGACGCCGACGCCAAGCACGCGCTCGCCCGCGAGGCCGCGACGCTGGTGCGCCCCGGCGACTCCGTGCTCGTCGACAACGGGACGACCGCGCTCGCCGTCGCCCGCGAGCTCGCCGGCGTCGGCGTGACCGCCCTCGCGCTCTCGCTGCACGCCGCGGCCGCCCTCGCGTCGAAGCCGGGCAACCAGGTGGTCGTCCCGGGCGGGACCTTACGGACCGACGACCTCACGTTCGCGGGCGCGGCCGCCCTCGAGGCCGTGCGCGGCATGCGGTTCGACGTCGCGATCCTGGGGGCGTGCGCCGCCGACCCCGACAGCGGCCTCACCGTCGCCGAGTGGGACGACGCCCAGGTCAAGCGGGCAGCGATCGCCGCAGCGCAGCGGGTCGTGCTGGTCGCCACCGCCGACAAGTTCGCCCGGACCGCGGCCTACCGGTTCGGCACGCTCGCGGACCTGGACGTCGTCGTGAGCACCGGCGTGCCCGTCACGGTCGCGCACGAGGCGCGCGAGCTGGGCATCGACGTGCGTGACGTGCCCTGTGCCTAGGATCGCGACCATGCCGACCGACCGGGCTGCGCGGCAGCCGAGCGCGCGCGACGGCGCGAACCGTGACCGCATCCTCGCTGCGGCGCGACGCCGGTTCGGGTCGGGCGGGCTGCGGGCGACGACGCTTCGCTCGATCGCCGCGGACGCGGGCGTCGACGTCGCGCTGGTCGCGTACTACTTCGGCAGCAAGGACGGTCTGTTCGCCGCCACGCTCGAGCTCCCGCACGAGGGCCCGGACGCTGTGGCATCTGCGCTGTCGGCACCGGCGGAGCAGCAGGGCGAGCAGCTCGCGCGTGCCTACCTGTCGCTCTGGGAGGACCCGGCGACGAGCGGCCAGATGCTCGTCCTGACCCGGTCCGCGCTGGGCAGCGAGGCCGCGTCCGACCGGGTGCGGACCCTGATCTCGACGCTCCTCGGCGGCCCGACGGTCGCGGCGCTGGTCGCCGGGCGGACCGTTGGCTTCGCGCTCGCGATGAGCCACCTCGCCGGTGTCGCGGTCACGCGCTACGTCGCGCG
Organism: Luteimicrobium subarcticum; assembly: GCF_002798015.1. Lineage (GTDB taxonomy): Bacteria > Actinomycetota > Actinomycetes > Actinomycetales > Cellulomonadaceae > Luteimicrobium > Luteimicrobium subarcticum. The sequence continues at coordinate 86,007 of NZ_PGTZ01000010.1, forward strand.
ACTTCCCGTCATGGTCGCGCTGCCGTTCGACGAGCTCGTCGCCCGCGTCGCACCCGCTGTGCAGGCGCACCTCGACACCGCGGACAGCTGACGGACACGCCGTCGTTCAACAACGGTTGAAGAACGGGCCGCGCGGCCCTAGCGTGCTGTCCATGAAGGCGATGATCGTCAAGGAGTTCCGTGAGCTCGTCCGCGACCGCCGGACCGTCGCGCTCCTGGTAGCGCTCCCCCTGCTGCTCCTCGTGATCTTCGGATACGCAGCCAACTTCTACGTCGACAGCGTGTCGACAGCGGTAGTCGGCCCGCAGGCCGAGCAGGTCGCGAAGGCCCTGCCCGACTACTTCGACGTCACGACGGTCGAACCCGGCGACGACAAGGCCGACGCCACGGAGCTGCTGCGCGACGACAGGGTCGACGTCGCGCTCGTCACCGGCGGGTCGTCGGTCCAGGCGCTCGTCGACGGCTCCAACCTGTTTGCCGCCCAGTCGAGCGTCGCCGCCCTCAAGACGTCCGGCAAGGACGTCGACGTCGACATCCTGTTCAACCCCGACCTCACGACCGCGTGGGTCATGGTGCCCGCCATCATCGGCCTCATCCTGACGTTCATCGGCACGATCATCACGAGCATCGGGCTCGTCCGGGAGCGCGAGGCCGGGACGCTCGACCAGCTTGCCGTCATGCCGATCAAGCCCAGCACCGTGATCCTGGGCAAGATCACCCCGTACTTCCTGCTGGCGGCGCTCGACATGACGGTCGTCACCCTGCTCGGCATGTGGCTGTTCGACGTCCCGTTCAACGGCAACGTCCTGACGTTCGCGCTCGGTGCCGCGATCTTCCTGTTCGTCGTGCTCGGGATCGGCGTCTTCATCTCGACCATCTCGCAGACAGCGGGCCAGGCGATCCAGACCGCCTTCTTCGTCCTCATGCCGCAGATCCTGCTGTCCGGCATGATCTTCCCGCTCGAAGCGATGGCGGCCGGAGTCCGATGGATCGGCTACCTGCTGCCCCTCACCTACTTCACGATGCTCTCGCAAGGCATCATGCTCCGCGGCGCGCCGATCAGCTCGCTGTGGTTGCCGCTCGTCGTCCTCGCCCTCATGGCCGTCGTCGTGTTCACGGCGGCCACCCTGCGGTTCCGCCGCGACCTCGCCCCCGAACGCCGTGCGAAGAAGAACCGCACGACCGACGACCCGACGTCGTCGGCCGCCGGGGCGACGCCGACGACCGGTGGTGCGGCATGACCTCGGGCGTCGAATCGGTCACGGTTCGCTTCGGTGACATCTCAGCGCTCGACGACGTCACCGTCGAGGCGCGGCCAGGAACCGTCGTCGCGGTCGTGGGCGGGGACGGCGCCGGCAAGACCACCCTGCTGCGCACGCTCGTACGCGAGGTGCTCCCCGACTCCGGCGTGGTGCGGGCCCCGGCGAAGGCAGGGCTCGGCTTTCTGCCTGCGTCGGCGGGGAGCTGGGCGGGCCTCACGGTCACGCAGAACCTGGACTTCGCCGGCGGTGTGTACGGCCTGTCGGGCGAGACGCTCGCCGCCCGGCGCGCAGACCTCCTCGCCGGCGCCGACCTCACGTCCGCATCGGACCGGCTGGCGTCACAGCTCTCCGGCGGCATGCGTCGCAAGCTCGGGTTCTGCATGGCGATCGTGCACACGCCCGACCTCGTCGTCCTCGACGAGCCCAGCACCGGCGTGGACCCCGTCAGCCGCATCGACCTGTGGCGCATGATCTCCGAGACCGCCGCCGCAGGTGCCGCCGTCGTGATGTCGACCACCTACCTCGACGAAGCGGAGCGGGCCGGGCACCTCGTCGTGCTCGACGGCGGGCGGGTGCTCGTGCAGGGCTCGTGGGACGAGGTACGTGCCGGGTTCACGGGCGCCGTCACCCGCGCGGAGCTCGCGGTCCGCCCGCAGTGGTCGTGGCGGCGCGGCCGGGCCCGGCACGAGTACTGGCCCGGCGACGACCCGCCCGGTGGCCTCGAACGCGTCGAACCCGACCTGGAGGACATCGTGATCGCACTCTCGCTCGTCCACCGCGCTGAGGAAGTGGGCAGGACCGACGCGGGGACCGCCTCATGAGCGCCCCGGAGGACCGCGCGGCCGTCGAGGCGGTCGCCGTCACCCGTCGCTTCGGGTCTTTCACCGCCGTCGACGCCGTGACGATGACCGTCGAGCCGGGCGAGGTCGTCGGGCTGCTCGGCGCGAACGGTGCCGGGAAGACCACGCTCATGCGCATGCTGCTGGGCCTCCTGCCCACGAGCGAGGGAACGGTGCGCCTGCTGGGCGGTCCTCCGAACCGCGAACGGCGCCGCAACATCGGCTACGTCCCCCAGAACCTCGGGCTGTACCGCGACATGACGCTGCTCGAGAACCTCCAGTTCGTCGCGGGCACCTACGGCACGCCGGTCCCGCGCCTGGACGACGACCTGGCCCGCTACACCGACGTCCTCGTCGGGTCGATGCCGCTGGGCGCGCAGCGGCAGGCTGCCTTCGTCGCCGCCCTGTCGCACCGTCCGCGCGCCGTCCTGCTCGACGAGCCCACGTCGGGGGTGGACGCGCTGGCCCGCGCGCGCCTGTGGGACACGATCCGCGAGCAGTCCGACGCCGGGGTCGGGGTGCTCGTCACGACGCACTACATGCAGGAGGCGCAGCAGTGCGACCGCCTGCTCCTGATGTCGCACGGCCGGCTCGTCGCGCAGGGCAGCGAGAAGGACGTCATCGGCGACACGCGCGCGCTCGCGGTGCGCACGGACGACTGGGCGGCCGCCTTCACGGCGCTCGACGCCGCCGGGGTGGCGGTCATCCTCGACGGTCGCGCCGTCCGGGTCGCCGACGCCGCGCCCGGCGAGGTCCGTGCGCTGCTCGCAGCCGCCGGGCTTCGTGCCGACGTCGAGAGCGTCCCGGCGACGATCGAGGAGCGGATGCTCGTTCTGGCGCGCGAGGGTGACGCCGACCGGGCGAGCGGGGCGGCTCCCGCCGCGGACGACCGGCGCGCACACTCGGGATAGCGTCGCGCTGTCGGCGGCGCTGCTCATCGCCGGCACCTCGTTCATCGACACCCCCGAGGTGCTCGTCACGGTGATGGTGGCGAGCCTGCTGCTGACGGCCTTCCTGCTGCTGGCAGCGGCCGAGCTGGGCCGCCGCGCCCGCCCGGCCGCCGCGCCTGACGGGCATTGACCCCAGCGAGGCGTCAGACCGCGCCGGCGCCGACCTTGCTGGGTCCTGCACCCTCGTCTGCGGGCTCGGCGGCCTCGGCCCCTCCGGCCGTGACCTCGAGCACCGGCTCGAGCGCCTGGTGGGTCGCGCCGTCGATCTCGAGCGCCTCGCTCACCGCCTCCCGCTCGATGCGCTGCGCGAGCGGCTTGTGCTTGATGAACGCGAGCACCACCGCCGCGAGAAGGGCCAGCGGAGCCATGACCAGGAAGATCGGCGTCAGCGCGTCGTTGTACGAACCGACGATGACGTCCTGTACCTGAGCGGGCAGCTGGTGGACGGCCTCGGGCGTGAAGTCGTTCGCACTCCCCGCGCCGGCCGCCGCGGATGCCGGCATCCGCTCGGCGAGCAGGTTCGCGAGGTTGCTCGCGAAGACCGAGCCGACGATCGCGGAGCCCATGGACGCCCCGATCTGGCGGAAGTAGTTGTTGGACGACGTCGCCGTCCCGACGACCTTGATCGAGAACGAGTTCTGCACGACCAGGATGAGGTTCTGCATCGTCATGCCGAGCCCGACGCCCATGAGCGCCATGAACGAGCAGATGACCCACACGGCCATGTCGGGCGTCATCGTCGACATGAGCAGCAGCGCCCCCGCGGTGACGACCATCCCGGCCACCGGGTACCACTTGTACCTCCCCGTGCGGGAGATCAGCGCGCCGGTGATCGTCGAGGTCAGCAGCAGCCCGAACATCATCGGGATCATGAGCAGGCCGGCCTTCGTCGCCGACGCGCCCGTCACCATCTGCAGGTAGGTGGGCATGTACGCGATCGCGCCGAACATCGCGATGCCGACGAGCAGGCCGCCCACCGTTGCCAGGTTGAAGTTGCGGTTCCGGAACAGGTCCATCGGCATGACCGGCTCGGCCGCACGACGCTCGACGAGCACGAACGCGACACCCGCGACCACGGCACCGACGAGCAGGCCGACGATCTGCGGCGAGGCCCAGTCGTACGTCGAGCCCGCCCAGGTGGTCGTGAGGACGACGCACGTCGTGGCGACGGCGATGAGCACCATGCCCGCGTAGTCCAGGCGCGGCTTCGCCGTCGCGCGGTGCGGCAGGTGGAGGAACTTCACGGCCGAGAGGATCGCGAGGACGCCGAGGGGGACGTTCATCCAGAACGCCCAGCGCCAGCCCGGCCCCTCGGTGAAGTAGCCGCCCAGCAGCGGGCCGGCGACGGACGACACCGCGAACACTGCGCCCATGATCCCGTTGTACTTGCCGCGCTCCCGCGCCGGGACGACGTCCGCGATGATCGCGAGCGCGAGGATCATGAGACCGCCGCCGCCGAGGCCCTGGACGGCACGCCCGGCGATGAGCGTCGGCATGCTGTGCGCGAGGCCGCCGATCACGGACCCCACGAGGAAGATCGAGATCGCGCCCACGAACAGCCACTTGCGCCCCACGAGGTCGCCGAGCTTCCCGTACACCGGCATCACGATGGTGGACGCCAGGATGTAGGCGGTGGTCACCCACACCATGTGCTCGACGCCGTGCAGCTCGCCGACGATCGTCGGGAGCGCGGTCGAGAAGATGGTCTGGTCGAGCGACGCGAGCAGCATCGCGATGAGCAGGCCCGAGAAGACGAGCAGCACGCCGCGGTGCGACGTCTCGTCCGGGGGTGTCGTCGCGGTCGTCGCGGGCGATGACACCCGGGATGCGGACGACGCCGACGACGCCTGCGGCAGCAGAGGCTTCTTGCTGGTCACTGGAGGTTCTCCCATGCACTGGCGAGGAGCGCGTTCGCGCGCTCCTCGAGGTTCTTGACGGGCAGCCCGGCGTCGGAGGCTGCCTGCTCCTTGGCTGCGGCGCGGACGGCACCGACCGCTGCAGCGACGAGGACGTCGGCCCAGGCCGGGCCGGCGTCCTGCGGGACGGCCCGCTGCGTCGCGACGGCGCGCACCGCGGACGCGAACGCGTCCTGGGCGTCGGCCATGCGACGGAACGCGGTCGCGAAGAGCTGCGGATGACGGTGGACGAGCTCGTGCCGCTGCTCGTGGCGCGCCTCGGCGTCGAAGCCGGGACCGATCCGCTCGACGAGGAGGCGCACGGCCACCTCGCGCAGCGTCAGCCCGTCGGCTGCCGCGACGACGCGCGCGACGACGTCGACGGTGTCGCGCGCGTCGGGCATGCCGAGCAGCGCGTCGTCCTTGGTCTCGAAGTAGTTGAAGAAGGTGCGCGGCGAGACGTCGGCGGCCGCGGCGATCGCCTCGACGGTCGCGCCGTCGAGGCCGTGCTCGAGCGCGAGGTCGAGGGCTGCGTCAGCGATGCGACGACGCGTCTCGAGGCGCTTGCGCTCGCGGAGGGAATGTACTTGCACACCTGCATTATTGCATGTCTGCACTATTCGACGTCAGGGCTCTCCGCGTGAGCCGTGACACACGCGGAGGGACGCCGACCGGCGAGCGGGAGGTACGAGCAGGCGGGTCAGTCGACGGTGGCCGCACGCCCCGGGGCGCGCCACAGGGCGTAGGCCGCACCGACCAGCGCGATGACGAGCGCGCCGAGGAGCGCGTCGCCGTACCCGTCGACGAACGCGTGGGCAGCGGCGTCGCTGAGCGCCTGCCCCTTCGGACCGACCTGGTCGGCGATCGCGTTCGCCGCGGCGATCGACGCCTCGACGGCGTGCGCGGCGTCCGGTGGCGCCTGCGGCGGCAGCTGGTCGCCGAGCGACGACGCGTACCCGGAGTTGAGCAGCGCGCCGATGAGCGCGACGCCCAGCGCACCTGCCACCGAGCGCGCGGTCTGACCGATGGCGGACGCGACCCCCTGGTGCTCCGCCGGGAGGGACTGCACGATCGCGGCCGTCGCAGGGGGCGACACGGCCGCCATCCCGACGCCCAGACCGATCAGCCCGGCGAGGACCAGCACGACCTGCACGTCCACCGTGAGCAGCTGGCAGGCGGCGAACGCGGCCGCCGCGACCAGGAAGCCCGTCGTCATCGTCGCCTTGGCGCCGTACCGGACGCTCAGGCGGGGCGTGACCCGGGACAGCGGGATCATGACGAGAGCGAACGGCACCATGGTGCACACGACCTCGAGCGGCGTGAACTCGCCGACGAACTGCAGGTACTGGGTCGTGAGGAACATGAACCCGTAGACCGCCATCGACAGCACGAGGTTCGTCACCGCACCGGTCTCGACGCCGCGGATCGTGAACCAGCGCGGGTCGAGCATCGGATGGGGCGTGCGCAGCTCGTGCCACACCATCAGCGCGCCCGCGAGGACGCCGACGGCGAAGAGCAGCAGGACGAGCCCGTCGGTCCACCCGCGGTCGGGCCCCTCCAGCAGCGCCACGACGAGCGCCGCGATCGTGAGCAGCGACAGCAGCGCGCCCAGGAGGTCCAGCCGGGACTCGTCCTCGGACCGGCTGTCGGGGAGCACCCGGACCGCCCCGACCACCGCGACGACGACCAGCGCCACCGTCAGCACGAACACCGAGTTCCAGGCGAAGAACTGCAGCAGGAACGCCGATGCGAACATGCCGAGCACCGCGCCGGCACCCGCGAGACCGCTCCACGTGCCGACGGCGGTGCCGCGCCGCTCGGGCGGCAGCGTCGTGGTGATGATCGACAGCGTGGTCGGCAGGACGAGAGCGCCGGCGATCCCCATGAGCGCGCGGCACGCGATGAGGACGCCCGGGTCGTCGACGAAGCACGCGACGAGGGCCGCCACGCCGAACAGGGAGAGCCCGGTGAGCAGCACCCGCTTGCGGCCGTACCGGTCGCCCAACGCGCCGGCTGCGAGCAGGAGCCCCGCCATGGGGACGGTGTACGCGTCGACGATCCACAGCATCTGCGTCTGCGTCGCGCCGGTGCTCTCCGCCACAGACGGCAGCGCGAGGTTCAGGCTGCTCGCGGCCGACGACGTCACGAGGACGGCGAGCGCGATCACGAGCATGACGCTCTTGGCAGACGGCTGCTTCGCGGCGTCCCGCCCGACGGCGGATGTCTCAGCGGTCACGGCAGCACTCCCCACGGGCAGTCCGGACGACACCTGCGCGGGTGTCGTCCCCAGCCTGCCGGACGAGCGGCGAGACGTCGCGACGAGCCGTGCTCAGCGCCGGCGACCGGTGAGGCTGCGCGTGATGGTCGACGCCTGCCGGGACGCCGCTGTCCCGGTCAGGATGCCCAGCGCGATGGAGAACAGCGCCAGGACCATGTCGACGAGCTGGGTGATCGCCTCGGCCCCCGAGGTGATCACCTCGGACACTCCCAGGAACCCCAGGCTGCCCGGCACGAGCAGCCAGAAGCCGGGCAGGGCGGTGACCAGGCGCGACGGACGCTCCGGCGAACGGGCGATCAGCCGTGCCACGACGACGAGCGCGAAGCCGCCGAGGAACCCCGAGAGCTGCGGCGAGAGCACGACGGCTCCCACGGCCTGCGCGACGAAGGCCGCGTAGAGGGTCAGGGCGATCCAGCCGAGCGAGTGGCGCGGCGCCGACTGGTACAGCACGTCCCCGCAGGCGACGAGCGCGACGCCGACGTACGGCACCCAGGCCGGGAGGAACTCGCCCACGGTGTGGTCGGGCGCTCCGAGCACGGTGATCCCGGCGACGACGCCGAACGCGAGCAGCAGGAGCTGGGCGAGGCCGAAGACGAGCCGGCTCGCCCCCGAGACGATCTGGTTGTGCGTGAGCTCGAGGGTCGCCGTCGTGAGCGCGCCGCCGGGCAGCAGGCTGATCAGCGGCGGGACGATCAGGTCGATCGCCCCCGCGTGGAGCCAGGGTCCGAGGACGCCGATCGCGAGGAGCGTCACCACGAACGACGCCAGGACGGGCAGCGCGGTGGCGATCGAGCTTCCCCCCGGCACCGCGACCCGCGCCGCGCCGACGAGCGCGCCGAGCAGCGCCACCCCGAGCACGGCCGAGAGCGTCGGCTGCTGGCAGAGCGCGAATCCCATCGACAGGAGCGCGTGCCCGAGCACCGCGACGACCGGACCGAACCGTGGCGGTGAGACCTCGATGGCTGCCATCCGCATGCGGGCGTCGTGGAGGCCCACACGGTCGGCCGAGAGGTCGTCGACGAGATGGTCCAGGGCGGCGACCTGGTCGAGCCGGAACCCGCTGCCCGTCGACCCCTCGTAGTAGGTGCGCACGCCCGCAGGCTCGTCGACCTGGATCAGGACACCGGTCGGCACCACGAACGACCTGATCTCGGTGTCCCCCCGGTCGTGGGAGACCTGCCGCAGCGCGTCCTCGACCTCGTTGGTCGCCTGGCCCGCGTCGAGCAGGCCCGCGCCGAGGCGGGTCAGGAGAGGGACGAGGTCCGGGTCGACCTCGCTCGTCGGCGGGTCGACGGGTGCGGGCCCGGGCCGCCGGCGCCCCTCGGTGAGCGCCCGGACGAACCGGTCGCGCCAGTCGGGGCGACGGACCACGGGCCCGTGCACCGTCGGCGGCGGTGCAGGCTCTGGCGCTCCGTGCTCGGGCGGGACGTCGGACATGCGTCGATGCTCTCGCAGCCCGCGCCCGGCCGCGCGACCGGACCCGCGACCTCGTGACCGGGCGCCGACCGCGGCAGTCGTCGGACCCGTCAGACGAGGACGTCGTTGAGCCGGGCCAGCACGCGCACGAGCTCGGCGAGCTCGTCGTCCGACCACTGACCGAACCGGTCCCGCAGCACGGCCTGCCGTTCCTCGCGCTGCACGCTGACCCGACCGCGACCCTGCTCGGTCAGGTCGACGAGGTGCGCGCGGCCGTCCTCGGGGTCGGGCCGGCGCTCGACCAGCCCGAGCTGCTGAAGGCACGCGAGCTGGCGGGCGACGGTCGGCTTCCCGACGCCGAAGTGTGCGGCGAGCTCGCTCGGCCTGCCCGCGCCGGCCTCCCAGAGCCGGGCGAGCAGGCCGTACGCGGCGGCGTCGACGTCAGGGTGGACGTCCCGCGCCATCCGGCGTGACGCGTTGCGCGAGCGACGGGCGAGCAGGGCGAGCTCCCGCTCGACGGCGTCCATGCCGTCCATGGTGGGCGTCGGCCTCAGCCCTTGACGTGCCGGCCGGGGGCGCCGGCGGCGACGGGCTCGTCGGCAGCGACGCCCGCGAGGTCCTCCTCGATGAGGGCGACGCCCGCGTCCGCGGCCAGCTCCTCGACGGGCGAGACCACGGCCTCGTCGTTGCTGGTGCGCAGCGGCACCGCCTTGATGAACACGATCGCGACGAGCGCGAGGAACATGAAGGGGGCGGCCCACAGGAACGTGTCGGCGACGCCGTGGCCGTAGGCGCTCTCGACGATGCCGCGCACCGGCTCGGGGAGCGTGGACACCTTCGGGACGCTGTCGCCCGACATGGCGCCCGCGGGGATGCCGGCCTGCGCCAGCCCGTCGGTCACGTAGTCGACGACCTTGGTGGCGAGGAGGGCGCCGAGCGCCGAGACGCCCACGGCCCCGCCGAGGGTGCGGGTGAACGCGACGAACGCGCTCGCGGAGCCCAGCTCGCTGCGCTCCACCTGGTTCTGCACGGAGAGCACGAGGTTCTGCATCGTCATGCCGAGGCCGGCGCCGATGAGGAACATGTAGAGCGCGAGCAGGCCGTAGCTCGTGCCGGCGCGGGCGGTGCCCATGAGGACCAGGCCGACGACGGTGACCACGCCGCCGAGCACCAGCACCGGCTTCCAGGTCCCCGTGCGGGTGATGTACCGGCCGGAGACGAGCGAGATCGCGGCGAGCCCGATGATCATCGGGAGCGTCAGCAGGCCGGCAGCCGTCGGCGAGTCGCCGCGGGCCAGCTGGAAGAACTGGCTGAGGAACGTCGTGCCCGAGTACATGCCGATGCCGACGAGCAGGGAGGCCACGACGGCCAGGGTGATGTTGCGGTTCGCGAAGAGGTGCAGCGGGACGATCGGCTCGGCGGCCCGGCGCTCCACTAGCACGAACGCGACGCCGAGGACGATCGAGCCGCCGACCATGGCGGCCGTCTGCCAGGAGATCCAGTCGTACTTGTTGCCCGCGAAGGAGACCCAGACGAGCAGCAGCGAGACGGAGGCGGCGACGAGCGTCGCACCCGCCCAGTCGATCTTCACGGCGCGCTTCACGGTGGGCAGGTGCAGGGTCTTCTGCAGCACCACGAGCGCGATGAGCGCGAACGGGATGCCGACGTAGAAGCACCAGCGCCAGCCGAGCCACGACGTGTCGACGATCGCGCCGCCGATGAGCGGTCCGGCGATGGTCCCGAGGGCGAACACGCCGCCCATGTAGCCGGCGTACCGGCCGCGCTCGCGCGGCGGGATCATCGTCGCGATGATCGTCTGCACCAGGGCGGTGAGGCCTCCGGCGCCGATGCCCTGGATGGCGCGGGCGGTGATGAGCGTCCCGGCGTTCTGGGAGATCCCGGCGAGGCAGGAGCCCAGGACGTAGACGATGAGGCCGAGCTGCACGAGCAGCTTCTTGCTCATGACGTCCGACAGCTTGCCCCAGATCGGGGTGGACACCGTCATCGCGAGCAGCGTCGCCGTGATGACCCAGGTGTAGGCGGTCTCGCTGGCGTGCAGGCTGGAGATGATCGTCGGCAGCGCGTTCGAGACGACGGTCGACGACAGGATGGCGACGAAGAGGCCGAGCAGGAGGCCGCTGAGCGCCTCCATGATCTGGCGGTGGCTCATCGGCGCGTCGGCGGCAGGGTGGACGGTGGGCGCGACGGTGTTTCCGGCGGGCGTCGACACGGGCGTGTCGGACATGGGTGCTCCTCGCAGGGCAGGGCCGTGCCCGATCACCCCGGGTGCGGGGCTGCGGGACGGTGGGGTCAGGGGTGCGCGGTGCGCCGGGGGTTGCCCGGTCACGTGCCGATGCGTCGCTGGACCGGTCTCCGCAGATTGATTGCGTTGGGTAACCATAATCGCATCTGATTGCTACAGGCAATCTTCTGGGGCGTGTCGGAGGTCACGCGAGACCTGCGTCACCCTCCCGCCCACGCACCGCGGCGCCGTCCTACCCTGGAAGAGCACTGCGACACAACGGCGTGCCCCCACCGAGAAACACCATCCGAAGGGACGCCGTCATGACCGACACCATCACCTCCTCGCAGGACACCCTCCGCGACGAGATCGCCAGCCTCATCGCGTCGAACGTCGCGACCGAGGTCTGGGGCGCACCGCTCCTGCACGGCGACGAGACCACGCGCTTCGCGGACGGCATCGACCGCGCCGCCGACGCGGTCGTCGCCCACCTGAGCGCCCGCGCCTGACGCGACGGCTCAACGACCCCGGCGGACGACCCGCGCGTCGTCCGCCGGGAGGGTCGACGGCAGGCCGAAGCGCTCCAGCAGCGCGGGGTCGAACCGCGACAGCTCGCAGACGCGGTCGCCCGCGAGCGCGACGGTGACCAGACCCGCCGCGCGCCACGACCCGTCGTCCATCCGGGCGTACTGCCCGAACGCCGGCTGCTCGCTCGCCCGCGTCGGCACCAGCCCGAGCTCGCGCGGCATCGCGAACAGCGCCGCGCAGAAGGCCCCGACGGCCGCGCGCCCGACGTACTCGAACGGCACCGGCGGCATCGCCATGAAGGCGTCGTCGGTGAGCAGCGCGACGACGCCCTCGACGTCCCCCGCGACGTAGGCCGCCGCGAACCGGGCCGCGACGGCGTCCTCACGATGCGACCCCGCGGCCGGCGACGGCTCCCGTCCCGCGACCGTCTCGCGGTACCGACCCATCCCCGCCCGCGCCCGCTTGAGCGCGCTCGTCACCGACTCGGTCGACGTGCCGAGCAGGTCTGCGACCTCGCGCGCCGGGAACCCCAGCACGTCGCGCAGCACGAGCACGGCGGCCTGGCGCGGGGTGAGCTGCTGGAGCGCGGTGACGAACGCGAGCGACACGGTCTCGCGCTGGACGTACCGACCCTCCGGGCCGGCCGGACCGGCAGAGACGTCGGTCAGCCCGTCCGTCCAGGACGCGGGCGCCGGCTCCAGCCACGCGACCTCCCCGAACCGTGTCGGCGGAGGTGGCTCGAGCCCCGGGACGGCCCAGGCCGCCGGCGGACGACGCCCCGCCGCCCGCCGCGCGTTGAGGCAGCGGTTCGTCGCGATCCGGTAGAGCCACGTGCGCACCGACGACCGCGCCTCGAACGCGCCGACACCGCGCCACGCGGCGAGCAGGGTCTCCTGGAGCGCGTCCTCGGCGTCCTGCAACGAGCCGAGCATCCGGTAGCAGTGCGCCTGGAGCTCACGGCGGTGCGGTCGCACCAGCCGCTCGAACGCCGTCTCGTCCCCTCCGCGCGCCCGCTCCAGCACATCCGTCGCCGCGTCCTCGATGCTCATCCCGCTCCCTCTGGTCCGGCGCGCCCCACGCGCGCACGGGTACGGACACCGCCCGGCCGTCGAACGGGGCGCGAGCGCCCTGCCGATTCGCGCTGCTGGCCCGCGCCCACTCTGGCGCGACGGCGGTGTCTGCACCAGCGCACACCGTCGGGACCGTCCGGCGGACCGACGGAAGGACGCATCATGCTGCTCGACGACAAGGTCGCGGTGGTCTACGGAGGCGGCGGGACGATCGGCGGCGCGGTCGCCCGCGCCTTCGCGCGCGAGGGCGCCCGGGTGTTCGTCACGGGCCACCGCCTCGGCCCGGCCGAGAAGGTGGTCGCCGCGATCGAGGAGGCGGGCGGGCGCGCTGAGGCCGCCGAGGTCGACGCCCTCGACGAGGACGCCGTCGACGCCCACCTCGACCACGTGGTCGCCGCCGCCGGGCGCGTCGACGTCTCGTTCAACGCGGTCGGCCTGTCCGACCGGTCGGTGCTCGGCAGCCCGCTCACCGACCTCGACGTCGACCGGTTCCTGCTGCCCGTCGTGACCTACGCGCGCACCTGGTTCGTGACGGCCCGGCTCGCGGCACGGCGCATGGTGCCCCAGGGCTCCGGCGTGATCATGACGGTCAGCGCCCTGCCCGCCCGCGCCGGCTCCCCGCTCAACGGTGGGTACGGGCCGGCGCAGGCCGCGAAGGAGGCCATGGTCCGCGACCTGTCGCTCGAGCTCGCCCCGCGCGGCGTGCGCGTGGTCGGGGTGCGCCCGCACGCGATCCCCGACTCCCCCACCATGGCGGCCGTGTTCGCCGCCAAGCCGGCGTCGGGGCTCACCTGGGACGAGTTCGTCGCGCGGCTCGCCGGGTCGACGCACCCGAGACGGTCGTCCACCGTCGAGGAGGTCGCCGAGGTCGCGGCGTTCCTCGCGTCCGACCGGGCGAGCGGGATGACCGGGACCATCGTGAACCTCACGATGGGGAGCCTGGACGACTGAACCCGCGAGCAGCAGCCGACGAGTTCGGGGCGCCCCCGCGGTCAACCAGGGCATGAGCACCTACTCGACCGCGGGCGCGCCGCCCGGCACCTACCGGGTGGACGAGCGTGCCGCTCTCCCCTACGTCTACCTCAGCCGCACCGTTCCGATGGCCGGCCTGAACGAGCTGGCGCACGAGATGGGACGCGTGGTCGGCGACGCGCTCGACGCCGGTCTTGCACTCGCCGGCCCGCCGCTCCTGCGGTACCGCGTCATCGACATGGAACGGGCGCTCGTCGTCGAAGCCGGGGTGCCCGTCCTCGGCCCCGACCCGGGGACCGGTTCCCTCTCCGCCCCCGACGGTCTGGAGCTCGGGGAGATCCCGGCCGGCCGGTACCTCACCGTCGTCCACGTGGGCCACCCCGACTCGCTCGAGGCGGCCACCGGGGCGTTCCTCGGGTACGCGGCCAGCCAGGGCCTCACCTTCGACGCGGCACCTGGCGACGACGGGGAGGTGTGGGGTTCTCGCATCGAGTGGTACCTCACCGACCCGCGCGACGAGCCCGACATGGACCGCTGGGAGACCGAGCTCGCGTTCCGGCTCGCCGACTGACGCCGGGCTGCCGTCCCCGCGTCGGCCCCGGTCAGTCGGTCGTGCCGACGTCGACGGTGGCTCCCTGCGTCGTGACGACGCTGACGTGGAAGCCGTCGACGAGCTCGCCGTCGAGGGCGGTGAGCAGGTCGTCCGTGGGCGGCACGGTTCCGTCGGGGGTCCTGACCGCGATCTGCACGTCCCGCCCGACCACCGAGACGTCGGTGACCTCCGCGCCCGGCACGGCGGAGACCCACTGCGTCGCGACCTGCTCGGTGTGGTGCGCCGCGTTCGAGACGAGCCCGGTGAGCACCGCGTTCGCCACGAGCGGCACGGTCACGAGGACGAGCAGCAGCGTGATCGCCGTGTAGGCGCGGCGGTGCTCGCGTCGCCGCAGCGCCTCCACGGTGTAGCCCGCGGCGGTGAAGACGAGGGTGCCGGCGAGGACCATCGACAGCAGGTTCGACAGGAACAGGACGAGGGCACCTGCCGCCGAGACGGGGGCGCCCGACCCCAGGCAGACGCCGACCACGGCAAGCGGCGGCACGAGCGAGATCGCGATCGCGACCCCCGGCAGCACCGCCGCGACGTCGCGGCGGGCCAGGGCGACCGACCCCGCGAACCCGGTCGCCAGCGCCGACACGAGATCGAACAGGCCGGGCGAGGTGCGGCCGGTGACCTGCGAGTTCGTCAGCATGTTCGCGTCGTTGGGCAGGAGCCACGCGACGAGCACGCCGATCGAGACGACGACCACCATGCCGCCCGCGACGAAGCCGAGCGACCGCCACACGGTCGCGGACGACCCTCGCGCGAGCCCGATCGCGACGCCCATGATCGGCGTCGAGAGCGGCGCGATGATCATGGCGCCGATGACCGTGGCGGTGGAGTCCGAGACGATGCCGGCCGACGCGATGACGGCCGACAGCACGAGCATGGTCCAGAAGGCGGACCGCTTCGACGCGACGTCCCCGGCACCCAGGTCGAGCTCGTCGGACAGGTTGTCGAGCGTCCTGCGTTGCGACGCCGGGAGGACAGCACCGAGCACGTTGCGCGCCATCTGCGCACTGTCCCACGCAGCGCGACGCGGGCCGCCACGACACCCCGGGCGTGGCACCGCGTCAGTAGGGTGACCGCATGACCTCGGGACTCCCGCTGCGCCGGCTCGGCTTCCTGACGATCGGGCTGTTCGACCCGGCGAGCCCGCGGGCCGGGCACGAGTCGACGCTCGCCCTGATCGAGCTGGGCGAACGTCTCGGGCTGGACTCGGCGTGGCTGCGGCACCGCCACCTCCAGCACGGCATCTCGTCGCCGCTCACGGTGCTCGCCGCCGCCTCGCAGCGCACGACGCGGATCGAGCTGGGCACCGCGGTCACCCCGCTCGGCTGGGAGAACCCGCTCCGGTACGCCGAGGACCTCGCGACGGTGGACGTGCTCGCGGACGGACGCCTCAACCCGGGCGTCAGCATCGGGCCGCCCGCCCACTGGGACGACGTCAAGGACGCGCTCTACCCCGACAGCGCCGCGTCGGAGGACTTCACGTACGGCCGTGTGGAGCGCCTGCTCGGGCTGCTCCGTGGCCGGCGGGCGTCGTCGTTCTCCGGCACCCAGGGCATCGAGACGTTCTCGGAGCGGGTGGAGCCGCACGCGCCCGGGCTGGTCGACCGCGTCTGGTACGGCGCCGCGAGCCTGCGGTCGGCGCGCTGGGCGGGCGAGCACGGCCTGAACCTGCTGACCAGCAGCGTCGTGAAGGCCGAGGCGTCCGACGACTTCGACACCGCGCAGCGGGCGCAGATCGACGCGTTCCGCGCCGCGCACCCTGCCGGGGCCGCCGCCCGGGTGTCCCAGGGGCTCGTGGTCGTGCCGACGGACTCGGCGACGAACGAGCAGCGCGCCCGCTACGAGGAGTACGCTGCGTCGCGCCTGCCCCGCACCCGCGAGCCGCAGGGCCCCGCCCGCATGATGTTCGCCCCCGACCTCGTCGGGCCGTCCGACGAGATCGCGGAGAGGCTGCGCGCCCGTGCGGCGTTCCGGGCGGTCGACGAGGTCGCGTTCGCGCTCCCGTTCACGTTCGCGCACGACGACTACGTGCAGATCCTCACGGACATGGCCGAGCGCCTCGGCCCCGCGCTGGGATGGGCCCCCGGCGCCTGATCGCGAGCGCGTTGGCCTGGTCGAGTCCCGCCGGATCGGCCTGTCGCCCCGGGCCGCTCGTCCGTACGGTGGAGGTCCGACCACGAGAGGGCAACCCCATGCGCTACCGCACCCTGTCCGACGGCACCACGAGCTTCGACGTCTCGGTCCTCTGCCTCGGCACCATGCACTACGGCAACCGCACCGACGAGGCGACGGCCCGGGCGATCCTCGACCGGTACGTCGACGCCGGCGGGACGTTCCTCGACACCGCCAACAACTACGGCGAGTGGACGCCCGACGGCCGCGCGCACGGGAGCGAGGGCGTGCTCGCGCGCTGGCTCCGCGACCGCGGCGCGCGCGACCGGGTCCGCGTCGCGACCAAGGTCGGGGCCGCCAAGAAGGACCCCGCGCTCCCGCTCTCGAGCACCCCGCCGACCAACTTCGAGGGGCTGTCGGCATCGACCGTCGACCGGGCCGCCCGCGCGAGCCTCACCGCCCTCGGGCTGGACCACGTGGACGTGCTCTACGGGCACGTCGACGACCTCGACACCCCGCTCAGCGAGACCGTGGGAGCGTTCGGGAAGCTCCAGGCGGAGGGGCTCGTCGGGATCACCGGCATCTCGAACGTCGCCCTCCACCGGGTCGTCGAGGCGCGTGCCGAGGCGGTCCGCCAGGGCGTCACCCCGTACGGCCTCGTCCAGCAGCAGCACAGCTACCTCTACCCGGTGCCGCAGCCCGGCCGCACGAACGTCGCGTCCGACGAGCTCCTGCACTACGCCCGCGCGGCGACTGCCGAGGGGACGCATCCGCTGACCGTGGTCGCCTACTCCCCGCTCATGCAGGGCGCCCTGACCCGCGACGACAAGCCGCTGTGGGACGGCTTCGACCACCCCGGTACGCACGAGCGCCGCGCTCGGCTGCGCGACGTCGCCCAGGAGCTCGGCGCCACCCCGAACCAGGTCGCCCTCGCGTGGATGACAGGCGGCCCGGCTCCGGTCGTCCCGGTGATCGGTCCCGGCTCGGTCGAGCAGCTCGACGAGCTGCTCGGCGCCGCCGACCTCGAGCTCGACGCCGACGTCCGTGCCCGCCTCGACGCCGCCTGACGGTCTCCTCGCGGGTGCTCGGCTACGGCAACCTGCGCGCGTCCGACGCCGACGCCGCAGCACGAGCGCTGCGCGAGTCCGTCCAGGAGATCGGTCGCGCGGGCCTCACCGGAAAGGTGCACCCGACCACCGGACCCTGAGATGCTCTGCCGCGTGCCGTGGCCAGAGACCCTCCGAACTGCCGAGGCGGAGCTCGCCGCGCGCCGGACCGCGCTCGCTCGGAGACGGCTGCGCGGCCTGGTGCGGTCGTGCCCCGACCGGCTCGACCTGCGCCTCGCGCTCGCCGAGGCCTACCGCCGCGGGGGCGACGCCGCCCAGGCGGGACGCTGGTCCTACCTCGCCGAGCAGCGCGACCCGCGCGAGGTCGCCGCGTTCGAGCGGTGCTACCCCGACCCCTTCCTCCGGATGCGGTCGATGCAGTGGCGCGGCCCGGTCGACGTCGCCGGACCGGTCGCTGCGGCGCGACTCACCGCCCTCGTCGACGCGGCGACGGCGTCCGAGCACAGGAGCGTGACCCTCGAGGGACCGATGGCGCACGACCCGCCCTGGCCCGCCACGAGCCTGCGCGACACCGCCGGCTGCGTCGGCGTCGGGCTGATCTTCGTCGCCCTGGCGGGGCTCGTCGGCGCGGCCGTGGTCGGGGTGGCGTGGCTCGTCGTGCACGGCGCCCGGCTCCTGATCGGGTCCTGACCCGGTCCGGCTGACGCGTCCGTCCCGGCGGGCGTCGGGGGCGGCGCTCGCATAGCCTCCCGGGATGCACCGCCACCGACGACACGCCCTCCTGCGGGCCGCCGGCTTCGGTCTGCTGTTCGCCGCCCCCGTCGCGGTCCTCGCCTACCTGGTGCGAGCGCAGTCCGACGTCGTCGTCGAGCGCGACAAGAAGGTGATCCGCGCGGCGACCGACTGGACCCGCGAGCACCCCGCAGCGCACGACGCGCTCCTCGTCTGGCAGGAAGTCTTCAACGTCCGCTGGGTCGTGCTGGGCGGCGTCGTCGTGTGCGTCGCCGTGTGGCGTCGCTACGGGATGCGGTCGCGCGCCCTGTGGGCGCTCGGCACGATCCTCGTGGCCTGGGGCGTCCAGATCGGGCTCAAGACGCTCGTGGGTCGAGCCCGGCCCGTCGTCGAGGACGCCGTGGCGCACGCCCCCGGGTCGAGCTTCCCGTCCGGCCACACGACGCAGATGACCGCGACCGCCGTGACGCTCACCCTGCTCGTGTGGCCGCTGCTCGGCCCGCGCGGGCGCGTGATCGTCCCCGTCGCCGCCGGGACGCTGATCGTCCTCACGGGCGCCGACCGCGTCCTGCTGGGCGTCCACTACCCGTCGGACGTGGTCGCCGGCGTCCTGGTCGGCGGCGCGCTCGCCGGGGCGTCCTACCTCGGGTGGAGCGGGTGGAACCCGCTCCCCGACCACTCTGCCGAACCTGCCGAACCTGCCGACCCCGCCGCACACCGAGGAGCCCCGTGAACCGGTTCGTCCACCGCTACGAGATCGACCAGAGCCGTCCCCCCGTCAAGGCCGCGCTGCGGGACGTCGCCGTGCGCGCCCTCGCGCCGGCGGTCGTCTGGTGGGTGCTGGTCGCCGCGACCGGCCTCGTCATCGTCCACGTCTTCGACCAGCTCCGCGGCGAGGACGCCGTCGACCGGTGGTTCGTCCAGCAGCGCACGGCGTCGCTGACCGCCGTCTCGGGGTTCTTCAGCATGGTGGGCTCGACGGGGTACGCGATCGGGGTGTGCGTCGTCGTGTGCCTCGTGCTGCTCTGGCGCACCCGCCAGTGGTGGTTCTCCCTCGTGCCGGCGCTCGCGCTGTCCCTGCAGGCGCTCGTGTTCGTGACGTCCGCGACGCTCGTCGGACGCACGCGCCCGGACGTCGAGAAGCTCGACGTCTCGCCCCCGACGTCGAGCTTCCCGAGCGGCCACACCTCCGCGAGCACCGCCCTGTACGTCACGCTCGCGCTCGTGTTCCAGCGCATCCAGCACACCGTGCTGCGCCGGACCCTGACCGTGCTCGTGCTGCTGGTGCCGCTGTGCGTCGCGACCGCACGCCTCTACCGCGGCATGCACGCCCCGACCGACGTGACCGTCGGACTCCTCAACGGGAGCGTGTGCGCCGTGCTCGCGTGGCGCTACCTGCGGCGCGACGTGCGCGAGAGCACGTCCGACGGCACGCCCGAGACCGCCGGGGCCCGGCGCACCACGGACCCCCAGGTGACCGCGAGCGCGGCGCCCGCGCCCGTCAGGTCGCCGTCCGCCTGACACGCCCGTCGGTCGGCGCCCCGCCGCGGCGGTGGTGACCCGTCGCCGCTCCTCCGGGCGTCACCGCCCGTACGCGCTCGCGACGGGGCACGTGAACGGCTCGGTCATGCGGTGCTCGACGTCGTTGAGGTACCCGAGCACGATCCGGTACGAGGCGACGAGCCCCACCTCCGTGTACGAGACGCCGAGGCGCTCGCAGAAGGTCCGCACGAGCGGTTGCACCTGTGCGAGGTTCGGGCGCGGCATCCCGGGAAACAGGTGGTGCTCGACCTGACGGTTGAGCCCGCCCATGAGGAAGTCCACGACGACACCACCACGGATGTTGCGAGACATCAGCACCTGCCGTCGGAGGAAGTCGAGGTTCGCGTCACGCGGGACGATGGGCATGCCCTTGTGGTTGGGCGCGAAGGCACCGCCGAGCAGCACGCCGAACAACGCCAGCTGGACGCCGACGAACGCGGCTGCCAGCCCGACCGGCATGATCCACACGACCACGACCAGGTAGAGCACGATGCGCGCCAGCACGAGGGACGCCTCGACGCCGCGGTGCGCCAGCGGCCGACGTCCGAAGACGGTGCGCACGCTGGAGACGTGGAGGTTCAGGCCTTCGAGCATGAGCAGCGGGAAGAAGAACCAGCCCTGGCGCTCGGCGCACCACCGCCGCAGCCCGCGGCGCTCCTCGATCACCTCTCGGGTGAACGCGATCGCGCCGACGCCGATGTCGGGGTCCGCGTCCACCTGGTTCGGGGCGCTGTGGTGGGCATCGTGCTTGTCGGTCCACCAGCCGTAGCTGAGGCCGACGAAGCCGCCCGCGACGACGCGCGCGGTCCAGTCGTTCCAGGCACGCGAGCGGAAGATCTGACGGTGCGCACCGTCGTGGCCGAGGAACGCGAGCTGGGTCAGCACGACGGCCATCACCGCGGCGACCAGTAGCTGCCACCAGGAGTCGCCCACGAGCGCGACAGCGGTCCACACGCCCGCGAACGCGAGCACCGTGAGCACCAGCCGGGTCCAGTAGTAGCCGTACCGACGACGCATCAGGCCCGTCGGCCGCACCATCGCGGCCAGGGCCGAGTAGTCGTTCGTCATCCGCCGCCGAGCGTTGCCGGGCGGCTGCTCCGCGGGTGCCAGAACCTGTGCGTCGCCCATGACGCCCTCCGATCGGTCGGAACCCACCCGGCCCGCCGGACCGACCGACGCCGGCACGCGGCACCTCGTGCACCGCCCGGGTGGTGCCTTCGACACTACGCGCGCAGGCACCGGCGAAACCCCTACGGGGTTACGCCGGGAGGTGAACCCTGAGGCGTCAGGACGTCTCGCACCCGCACGGCACGCAGACGGTCAGCGCCCCTGGACGGACCGTGACGTCGAGCGTCGCCGACGACTCGATGACGTCGCCGTCCACCTGGCGACGCTCGGGCCGGTGCGCCCGGACCACCACGTGCGACCCGCGCAGCACCTCCCGCTCCCGCACGTGACGCCGCCGGAGCGCGACGCCGACGAGCAGGCGCAACCAGTGCCACAGGGTGCGGGGTGCGAGGACGGCGACCTCCAGGACACCGCTGTCCGGCTCGGCGTCGGGCAGCAGGTCCAACGAGCCCTGCAGCCGCCCGACGTTGCCGACCACGACCGTGCGCGCGTGCCGCCGCAGCGGTTCGCCGTCGTCCACGACGACCTCGACGTGCAGCCCGTCGTCGAACAGGTGCTTGAGCGCGGACACCACATAGGCGACCGGCCCGGCGGCGTTCTTCAGGCGCGTCGGGGCGTCGTCCATGATCGCGGCGTCCAGGCCGATCCCGGCCATGACGACGAAGGACATGCCGTCGACCTCGCCGACGTCGATCCGGCAGCGGTCGCCGCTCAGCGCGACGTCGAGGGCGTCGTCGAGATCGGTGGGGATGTCGAGGTTGCCGGCGAGCAGGTTGCCCGTGCCACCGGGCAGGATCCCGAGAGCCGTGCCGGTCCCGACGAGTCCCTCGACGGCGGCACGCACGGTCCCGTCGCCGCCGCACACGAGGACGACCTCCGTGCCGTCCTCCGCCGCCTGCCGGGCTTGCCCGGTGCCGGGATCGTCGGCCGTCGTCTCCAGCCAGACGGGCTCGGGCCAGCCGGCGTCGGAGAGACGCTCCGCGATCCGTGAGCGCAGCGCGTCGGGGTCGCTCAGCCGGTTCGGGTTGAGGACGACGGCGACGGACGCCGGGGGCGCGTCGACGTGGAGGTCTCGGCGGCGGGAGACGGCGTCGTCGTCCTGGACGCTCTGGCGGGGCGCGGGCGTCGGGGGTGTCGTGGGCACTGCCCGATCATGGGGCATGGCGCCGCCCGTCGCCCGCCGCGGCCGCCCGGACGACGACTGCGGCGCCCGGCGCGTCGGGCGGCCGGAACGCCCTGCGCAACGAGGTACTCCCGGCGGTGCGGCCCCTCGTGCCACGTGACCCACGTGACCGGTGAGTGGTCGGCGGGTCCGTGACCCCTTTTCCGCACCGCCGGGAGGTTCGTGCCGCCGGCCCGGCTCAGCGGGCCGGCGAGTTCTGTGAGTGCTCAGCTCCCTGCCGCGATGTACCAGACGCCCCAGGCGATCGCCGCGAGGACGATGCCGAAGCACACGCTCGCGACGAGCAGGCGCGCGGGCGACGGACGGGTGGCGGCGACGGCGGTGCCCGGTGCGCCCTGCTGCGGTGGCGCAGCGGGGGCGAGCATCTTGATCCCGACGGCGAACAGGGCAGGGAGCCCTGCGCCGACGAGCAGGGACACGAGGACGACGCGACCGAGGGCGGCGAGGTCGATGTACTGGCTCATGGTGGTCCTCCTCAGACCGTCGCGAACGGGCGCGGGGCGGGCGTCGTGGACGGCTGGCTGCCGGCGGTGTGCTGGCTCGCGGACGACACCGCAGGGGCGTCGGCCGGCATGTCGGTCAGCACGTCGGTCATCCCGGCGGCGTCGGCCATGACGACGACGGGGGCGTCGGCGGCCGCGTTGGCGGTCGCACCGACCCATTCGTCGTTGACGTTGGACGCGTCGACGGCGTCGCGCCGCGACAGCTTCCAGATGACGCCGGAGGCGACGAGCAGGAGACCGAACACGACGACGGAGCCGGCGGCACCGAACAGGTGCTCGATGCCGTAGCAGACCGCTGCGACCGCGGCGGCGGCCGGGAGGGTGACGACCCAGCCCGCGACCATGCGGCCGGCGACGGACCAGCGGACGGTGCGGCGGGCACCGAGGCCGGTGCCGAGCACCGAGCCGGAGACGACGTGCGTCGTCGACAGCGAGTAGCCGAAGTGGCCGGACATCATGATGATCGCGGCGGACGCGGTGTCGGCGGCCATGCCCTGGCGCGGGTCGACGTCGGTGAGTCCCTTGCCGAGCGTGCGCATGATGCGCCACCCGCCGAGGTAGGTGCCGGCGGCCATCGCGAGGCCGCACGAGCCCACGACCCACAGCGGCACTCCGGCGTCCTGCGACACCTTCCCGCCCGCGATGAGGGCCAGCAGGATGATGCCCATCGACTTCTGGGCGTCGTTGGTGCCGTGCGCGAGGGAGATGAGGCCGGCGCCGCCGATCTGGCCGAACCGGTAGCCGCGGCGGGTCGTGCCCTCGGGCACGCCCCGGGTGACGCGGTGGGTGATCCAGGTGCCGGTCGCGGAGACCAGCATCGCGACGAGCGGCGCGAGCAGGGCGGGCAGCAGGACCTTGGAGACGAGGCCGGACCACAGGACGCCGTGCGTCCCGACCGCGGCGAGGACCGCGCCGACGACGCCGCCCACGAGGGCGTGCGACGAGCTCGACGGCAGGCCCTTGAGCCAGGTCACGAGGTTCCAGGTGATGGCGCCGACGAGGCCGGCGAGGACGACGGGCAGCGTCACCACGTCCGCGTCGACGAGGCCCTTGGCGACGGTCGCGGCGACCGCGAGCGACAGGAAGGCTCCGACGAGGTTGAGGACGGCGCACATCGCGACGGCGACGCGAGGCTTCAGGGCACCGGTGGCGACGGACGTCGCCATGGCGTTGCCGGTGTCGTGGAAGCCGTTCGTGAAGTCGAAGGACAGTGCGGTGATGATGACGAGGACGAGGGGGAGGGTCGTTGTCACGGCGACAACTATGAGGTGCGGGAGAACGCCCGGGAACCCTTCGGTGACATCTGGGGCGACCTTTCGGTCGTCGTTCACCTGATGTTCACCTGGACCCGGCGTGTCGCGCATCGGCGTGTCGCGGAGGTCGGGGCGGGCTGTGCGCGGACCAGGGCGCCGACGGGACCCACGATCCGAAGAACGGTTGCGTCTGACCCCGGAGAACGGGAGCGTTTGACGCAGCGCTGACCGGCGTCAGCGGTGCGGTCGGGCCGCGTTCTTCGCTCGCGCGTACGAGTCGAGCGCGAGGGCGTCGGCTGTGCGCTCGATGCGCGCGAGCAGCGCGGCGGACGGCGTCACCTTGCCGGACACGTAGGTGGACATGCGCGACGCTGAGGTGCCGACTGTTCGCGCGAGGGCGCTCGCCGTGGTGTCGGACCGGATCACCGCGCGCCGCACGCGAGCCGCGACCAGGGCCTCGTCCCCCGCGCGGGCTCGGGCCAGGTTGCGCTGGAGGGAATCCACCACGCCCTCGCGCTGAGCGACGGCGAGCACCTCCTCGAGCTCGGTCGCCACCTTGCCCTGCGGGTCGCGCCGGACCGCCGCGACGATGCGTCGCCAGTGCGGCAGCGAACCCCGCTCGACCGCAGTGAGAAGGCCCTCGAAGCCCCATGCCTCGACCGGGTCGTCCGGGGAGACGTCGATGTTCCGGAAGCAGAGCACGGTCACTGCCCTCCTGTCATGAGGTCCGCCAGCACCTGGGAGGTCTCCACGACGTTCTCCCAGCGCTGCCACTTCGGCGCGACACCCTTGTAGGACGCGAAGGTCCGGACGACACTCGCGTCACGCGGCCGGGGGTCGGCGAGCTGTGCAGCGAGCTGCGATGCGACGGGAGACTCGTCGTGCACGCCGTCCGCGTAGTAGTCGTCGATCTGGGCGAGCACCGCACCCGCGTGCGTGAGGCCCGCGGCGTCGGCGAGCGCCGCCACGTCGAGGTAGTCGCGAGCCTGGTTGCGCTTGACCACGAGGTAGCCCTTGATGCGCAGCGTCTCGTCCATGGTCGGTACCCGGAGTGCTCGGCCGGAGCGGACACGCACCTCCTCGACCTCGAGCGGCCTCGTCCGGATGAGCTGGCGCACCCTCGACTCGATGCCACCCAGCTCGCCGAGGATGATCGTGCCTGGCGTCACCCGGTTGGTGATCCAGTCGCCCTCACGCTCCAGTGCTTCGAGCACCGCGTCGAACCGGTCGCGGAGGTGTGCGACGACGTGGTCGTGGTCGAGCGAGAACCGGTGGTGCGCGTACAACGCGGCTGCGCTGCCGCCGACGAGAACGGCATCAGGCACCAGCTCCTGGAGCCGGGCTGCCGACTCCAGGAGATCGTCGACATCTTGGCCACTGACTTCCGTCACAGAATTATCATAACTGATAACATCAGCGTCGCGCGCCGTGCGGGGGCTCTGTCGGCGGGTGCTCGCCGTCGTCCGTGCCGTCGTCGTGCGCGAAGAGGAGCTCCTGGATGCGCACCTGGACGGCCTCGACGTCCGGGACGTCGTGCAGGCTCATGCCGGCCTTCTCGCTCGCGTCCGCGATGATCAGCGTCCCGCAGCCGAACGCCCGGTCCAGCAGGCCCTGGTCGAACGAGATGTCGTTGATCCGGTAGAGCGGGATGTCACGGCCCTTGCGCGCAACGAGGCCCGAGCGCGTCGCCACGCGCTTGTTGGTCACCGTGTAGGACGTGCTCATCCAGCGGAGCCACGGGGCGCCGACCCAGATCACGGCCGCGACGACCACGACGCCGGTCACCACCCACGCCCCCGCGCCGGGCCACAGGACCCACCCGGCGACGACCGCCGCCGCCAGGAGGACGAGCACGATCATCGGCCAGAACATCACCTTCGCGTGCGTACGCAGCTCGAGGACGACGTGCTCGTCGGGGGCCAGGTGCTTGTCCTGCAGCGTCATGGCGGCATCCTTCCAGACGCGCGCGCCGGCGGGAACGTGACGAGCCGGCACGGATCGCACGACGAACGGCCTCCGGCGTGCCGCAGGGTCACGGAAAGGGATCATGTCGGCGCGGCCGTACCATTCGCCCCCGCTTCCGGTTGTGGACCTGCCCTTTTGTGGTGAGAGTGGTCAGGAAACGGCCGGATCTCGGGGACCGGTCGCAGGACCGTCGTCTGGGGAACACGTGTCGAAAAGGGCCAGCTCACCGCACCACACCCGCCTGTCGCGCGGTTCGCGCGCGCTGATCTCGTCCGTCCTGGCGTTCGCGCTGGCGCTGCCGCTGACGCTTGCGGGGGTGCTCTTCGCGCCGGCCGAGGCGGTGAATGGGACGCTCGAGGTCACGAAGAGCGTGGACAGCCCCGGTCCGTACGCGCCGGGACAGACGATGACCTTCACCGTCGCTGTGACGTGCCAGTCCTCACCGTGCGCCGGTGCGGAGCTGACCGACACGCTCCCGCCTCCGCTCGTGCTGGACGGCGACGACGCCGTCCAGGTCAGCGCTGCCGGTGGTGGCACGTATGACCTCTCCGGGAGCGACGGCGACGGCGGCACGCACGTCGTCGTCGACGCGACACAGGTCCAGGAAGACGGCAACCCCGGCATGGCACCGGGCACCACGGCGCAGATCACGATCCGTGCGCGGGTCCCCGCAGACGCGACCGCCGACTACAACGGGACCGTCACCAACACGGCGGACGTCACACAGGACGGCGGCAACTCCGACTCCGACACGGCGGACGTCCAGATCGACGTCGAGCCGGACATCGCCACGACGGTCACGAAGACCGCGAGCACCGATTCCGTCCCCGCCGTACCCGGCCAGCCCGTGAGCTTCACGATCGACGCGACGAACACGTCGAACGAGGCCGTCGACTCCCTCGTCGTCTCCGACCCGTCCGACGACGGCGCGGACCCCTTCGCGCTCCTCGCCCTCACGGGCATCTCGTCGTTCACCCCGCCCGACGGTGCCGACACCGTCCAGGTCGCCTGGACGGACGCCGACGGCACCGTCACCACGCTGGACCCGGTGTCCCCGATCCCGTCCGACCCGAACGCGCTGCTCGCGGGAGTCCCGCTCGACGAGGTCCACGGACTCACGTTCACGTTCACGGGGCCGGACGGCATCCCGATCGACGGCGAGGCGAACATCGTCCTCGCCACCGAGACGCGCGACGACGTGGCCGACATCCCCGACGGGACGACCGAGACGGTCACCAACACCGCGCAGTCGGACGTGACGTCGGACGACGGGGACGCGACCGCGACCGACGACGCGGCCGTCGACATCATCAGCGAGCCCCCGACCGTCCAGACCACCAAGGAGTTCGACGACGACCACCTGCTCGCGGGCGACTCCACCACCGCGACCATCCGCCCGGTGGTGGGCGACCGTCCGGTCTCCGAGATGGTGATCTCCGAGCCCACGGACGGGGAGCCCGACCTCGCCGCCCAGGGCCTCACGTTCGGTGGCTTCACCGACGACGCCGCCTGGCCCGCGGGCGCCGACCACATCTCGATCGAGTACACCTTCGCGAACGGCGACACGCAGACGGTGACGTCGGACACGCGCGACGAGTTCCCCGCGCCGACCGACCAGGCCGAGGACCAGGTCACCGGCTTCACGATCACGTTCACCAGCGACGACCCCGACGGCATCGAGACGGGCGACTTCGCGAACGTGCCCTTCGACGTGACCGCCCAGGCGGTCACCGGCGAGGACGACGTCACCACCACGAACGAGACGACGACCGACGTCACCGCGGACGACGGCTCGACCGGCACGGACGACGCGTCCGACGACGTGACCCGGCAGCCCGCCCGCATCGACACCAACGTCGACAAGGTCTTCACCCCCGACGAGATCCTCGGGGTCCCCGGCGCACGCACCGTCGTCGAGCTGCCGGCGGAGGTCTGCGGCCAGACCGAGGTCGACGCCGGCACGTGCGACCAGACGTCGACGGTCCCGTCCGACGACCTCATCGTGTCCGACCCCGCGAACCCCGGCGAGACGCCGACCGAGTTCTGGGACCACATGAACCTCACGTCCATCGGCCCGATGGACATCCCGGCGGGGTCGACCCTGCAGGTCAACTACTGGAACGGTTCAGCGTGGGTGCCGCTCGCCGGTCCCATCACCGCGGACCAGTCGCCCTGGACCTACCAGATCGGGTCCGACCCGAGCCCGGACGACATCCAGGGCATCCAGTTCGACTTCGAGCCCACCGACCCGGACGTCGGGCTGCCGCCGGGCTTCAAGGTCGAGCCGTACCTGTCGTTCAGCCACCGGGCGACGCTGCGCAGCGACCCGGGCACGTCCGCGCTGCCCACCGGCACCGACCCGGTGACGTACACCAACGACGTCGAGTCGCAGGTCGACAACCCGGACGCCGACGAGAGCCCCGTGACCGACGACGACGCCGCCGACATCACCGTCGACCCGACCGACGGCAGCGGCCCGGGCGACTCGGTCGACAAGGGCTGGGTCGACCCCGACACCGGCGAGGTCTTCGACACCGGCGTGCTCGTGCCGGCGCTCACGGACGACGAGCGCACCGCGCGCGTCTCGTGGGGCACGGGCGGCTACCCGATGAGCCAGGTGCAGCTCTCGGACGTCCCGGACCCGGCGACCGGCGACGCCGTCGCCGACACGGTCTACGACGCGTTCGACCTCGTCCGGATCGACCCGATCACCACGAGCACCGACCCCCTCATCGCGTTCGACGAGGTGTCGAAGGTGGAGCTGTTCAGCGCGTCGGCGAACGGGGGCGCCGGGGGCTGGGTCGACATCACGGCCGCGGCCTGCGCGAACGGCTGCGACGGGACGTTCGGCGGCTACACCCTGACCGCTGCCGAGCAGGACTCCACCCTGAGCGTGCGGCTCACGTTCGTCGAGAGCCCGACGCGTGCGTCGCGCATCACGTCACCGAGCGACCCGCCGGTCGGCTCGGGCGTCGCGGGCTCTGTCGGGAACGACCGCCCGGTCGACCTCACGTTCCGCATCCGGCAGGACATGCGCGTGTCCGGCGACCCCGTGCTCGGCAACGACCCCGACAACGGCGACCAGCCGTACAACACGGGGACCGACGGGCTCGTGTCCAACACCGTCGGCATGGACTCGTGGGCGCCCGGCACACCCGTGACCGACCCGCCGGACTACCAGGACACGGACTCGGCCGAGATCACGATCACCGACCGTCCCGTCAATGTCAGCACCACGAAGCAGTTCGAGGAGAGCGTCCTCGGCCTACCGCCCGACGGCACCGCCGCCGGCGACTACCCCAAGGATGCTCTGACCCTCACGGCGAACAACGACACGAACGCCAAGGTCCGGACCATGACGATCCAGGACCCGGCTCCCGACCCGTCGCCGGACTCGAACACGTTCGACCTCATGAACCTCACCGGCTTCCTCAGCATCGACGCCCCGAGCGGCGCGGACGCGAGCCAGACCGAGGTGTTCCTGACGCGCGGCGGCACCGAGGACCCGGCGATCACGGCCGACGCGGCCCTCGCGCTCGGTCCGGGCGACCTCGCCGACGTCACCGGTGTGCGCGTGGTGTTCCACGGGCTCATCGTGACGACGACGGACTCGACGACGCCGGCACGGGTCGTCCTCGACATGCAGCTGCGCGCGGACCACCGCAGCGACGGCACCCCGCTCACCGAGGCGGACTCGGTCGACAACTACTCGTTCGCGTCCGCGACCAATCCCGAGGACACGGCGACCGGCACCGACAACGACACGGTCAACATCGAGCAGCCGACCTACGACGTCGACGCCGCCAAGAACATCGACCCCGCGAGCCGGTACGAGGGCGACACCAACGCGTACACGGTCGACCTCACCGGCAAGCCCACGGGCACGGTCCGCACGACGGTCCTCACGATCACCGACGACGACCCGCTGTTCTGGAACGCGTTCGACTTCACCGGCTTCCCCGCCCAGACGGTCAACGCGCCCATCAGCCGGGTCCAGGTCGACGCGCTCGTCGGCGTCACCTACTCGCTCGACGGGAGCACGCTCGTCCAGCAGTGCAACGGAAGTGACGACCTGACGGACTGCTGGGTCGACGGCGAACCGGTCGACGCGGCGAGCCCCGCTCTGCCTGCCGGCGTCGCGGCCGCGGACGTCCAGGGCCTGCGCTTCACCTACGACGCGGGCGAGGGCCAGCCCAACTGGGAGCACCCGTCGAACCCGACCGCGCACGCCACGTTCTCGGCCGTCCAGCGCGACAACCTGCGCTGGAGCACCGAGGGCGAGAACGTGACGCCGGTCCCGTCCGACCTGTCGACCAACGACCTCGCCCCCGGCGAGACCGTGCTCGGCCGGACCAACAACACCATCCAGGTGCACAGCGAGGGGTCGTGGAACAACGGCGAAGGACCGTGGACGGCGGACGCCGACGCGAACGACTCCACCGACTACCTCCACCTGCCGAACTCCGTGTCGATCACCAAGTCGCCCGGGAACGGGAACAACAACCCGACCGACGAGTCCCCGAACAGCCCCATCGCCTACCAGTTCGTCGTCACGAACACCGGGCAGTGGCCGCAGACGGGCGTGACGATCGTCGACACGCTGCCGACCGACGACGGCGGTCCACAGCTCGTGCCCGCGTCGCAGGACGTGCCGGCCGACGGCGAGTGCGCGGACTACCCGGACGCGGTGATCCAGCTCCGCGGCGCCGACGGCTCGGAGGACCCGATCGCCGGGGCGAGCGCCCAGTACTGCATGAGCGTGGACGGCGACCCGTCGATCAGCGTGACGCTCCCCGACGACTTCGTGCTCGCCCCCGGGAACGCGATCGTCGTGTCCACCCCGCTCGAGTACCGCGGGGGAAGCGACCCCGTCGACCCCGGTGTCGACGTCGTCAACTCGGTGACCGTCTCGGACGACCGCATCTACGACGAGTGCGACAGCACGCACAACGCGACGGTCGACAACCCGACCGAGACCGACGTGTACACGTGCACGTCCGACACGACGACACAGCCCCGGGCACTGACACCGCTGCGCATCACCAAGGCGGTGCGAGGGCTCGGTGGCGGAGACCCGGCCGTCGCGCCCGACGACCCGAACTACGACGACCTCGGCGTCATCGACGTCGACGCCAACGACGAGAACGCCTCGGGATGCCAGTCGCCGAGCGTCCCCGACTACGACGAGAGCGTCGTCTACTACGACGAGAGCTGCGTCCCGATGCTGCGGCCGGGCGGTCTCGCACGGTGGCAGGTGCGGCTCGTCAATGCCGGCAACATCCCCGCGCACATCGTCGCGGGCATCGACGTGCTCCCGACGCCCGGTGACACCGGGGTCGTCGTGCCCACCCCGCGTGATTCGGAGTGGCGCCCGCGCCTTGTCGGGAACTTCCGCTACGACGGAGCCCCGGTCGACGCGAGCACCCCGATGAAGCTCTACTACACGACCGACACGCTCGACGAGGAGTGCAACGAGGCGGACATCCTCAACGAGACGACCGAAGGCGGGATCTGGACCGATCCCGAGTACGCGGACCTCGCTCACTGCCAGGGTGACGTCGAGGGCCGCACCTGGCTCACCGTCACGAGCGACACCCCGGAGAGCCAGCTCACGCAGGCCACCGCGCTCAAGGCGGTCCTCACGTACGGTGTGCTCGACGAGGGCCTCGCGCCCGGCGACGACCTGGCGCTCACGTTCGACACCCGGACCCCGGCCTACGCCCCGCAGACCACACCGGGGCAGGACACCATCGCATGGAACTCGGTGGCCGAGGGGTCGCAGGGCGTCTACCGCGACCCCGACACCGGCGACCTGTCGCACCCGGTCAGCCTCGTCACCGAGCCACCCAAGGTCGGCGTCGCGATGGCCACGGGATCCGTCAGGCTGACGAAGACGACGCTCACACCCGACGGCACCGACTTCCCGCTCCCCGACACCTATCCCGTCAAGCTCATCTGCACCTCGGTCGGAGCGTTCGACCAGCCCATCCCCGTACCGGTGACCGTCGTCGACCAGGACGGCACGGACCGGAGTGTCGTCGACGTGCCACGCAACGGCACGATCACCGTCAACGACCGCGCGAACCCGGGCGACAACACCTGGTCGAACGTGACCATCCCGTGGGGTGCTGCGTGCCGTGCCCAGGAGACGCCGACGCCCCAGGGAGCGACCGTCACCTACGACCCGTCTCCCCTCCTGCCGGACCTCACGCTGTCCGGTCCGATCACCGCGCTCCAGGACTACTCCGACCGGACCGACATCGCTCACCCCATCGACACGAGCCCCGACACCATCGAGGGCATCACCGTGACGAACACCTACGAGGAGGGCGGCTTCTCCGTCACGAAGGCGGTCGACACCGGGGGCGCCGTCGACCAGGACGGCAACCCGATCGTCTACGACCGGACGTACGACTTCACCGCGTCGTGCACGTTCAACGACACCGAGGTGGTCCCCGCGGACCAGCAGTCGTTCACGCTCGGCGACGGGGACACCGAGACGGTGACGGGCCTGCCCGCCGGCTCGGACTGCACCGTCACCGAGACCGACGACGGCGGCGCGGCGTCGACCACGATCGACACCACGACCGCGGACGGCGCCACCGACCCGGTGGACGGCACGTCGACCGACTTCGTCATCACGCCGGACACCGACCAGACCGACCCGACGACGATCACCAACACCGTCGACGTCACCAACACGTACACGGTCGGCTCGGTCGTCGTCACCAAGTCGCTCGCCGGCGACGGCGCGGACGACTGGGGCGACGGACCGTTCGTCGTCCACATGACGTGCACGCTCGACGGCACGGACCCCGACCCGGTGTACGACGCCGACCACACGTTCACCCCGCCGGACGACCTCGTCTGGACGGTCGAGGACCTGCCCACGGGTGCGTCCTGCCAGGTCACCGAGCCCGAGGACGGCGGCGCGAACAGCGTCGCGGTCGACCCGTCCCCCGCGATCGTCGGTGACGACGCCACGGACGACGCGACCCCGATCTCCGTGACCAACACGTTCACCGAGGGTGAGGTCACCGCCACGAAGAACTTCGCCGGGCTCACGGGCACCACCCTCGACCAGGCGATGGACCGGACCTACACGTTCGAGCTCGCCTGCACCCGCGAGGTGAACGGCGAGACGGTCGACGTCCCGATCCCGGGCGACAACCCGGTCGACGTCGTCCCGTCGGACGACCCGACCGCCACGTGGAGCGGCCTGCCCACAGGCGCGACCTGCACCGTCACCGAGCAGTTCCCCGACGACGCGACGAACCCGCCGACGCCGTCGTACGACCCGGCCACCGTCACCGTCGGTGACGGCACCACGGTGAACGTGGACGTCACGAACACGTTCGAGACGGCGCCGCTGAGCGTCGTCAAGGTCGTGGACGGCGACGCCGCCGACGCGGGCGCCGCCAGCTACCCCGTCACCGCCGACTGCACGTACGACGGCACCGAGCTCGCGATCGACCCGGACGACCCGGACGGCACCCCCGGCCCGTACTCGTTCGACGTCGTCCCGGGCACCCCGTCGACGACCGGGCCGCTGCCGATCGGCACGACCTGCACCGTCACCGAGGACGACAACGAGGGCGCCACGTCGACGACCATCAGCAACGACGGCGTCGTGACCATCGCGTCGCTCGCCGACGACCCTGACGCCGACACGGTGACGATCACCAACACCTATGACGCCACCGGGTTCACCGTCAGCAAGGCCGTCGACGACGGCGGTGCGGTCGACCAGGACGGCGACGACATCGCCTACACGCGGACGTACGGGTTCACGGCGTCGTGCACGCTCAACGGCAACGAGCAGGTCGACCCGGCCGACCGGACCTTCACCCTGCAGGACGGTGACACGAAGACGATCGACGGGATCGCCGTCAACTCGGTCTGCGTGGTCACCGAGACCGCCACCGGCGGCGCCGCGTCGACCACCATGGTCGTCACGCAGGACGGCACCGCGGCCGACGAGACGACAGGCTCGTCGTCGGGCGAGTTCACGCTCGACGCGGGCGGTGCCGACATCAACGCGGTCGCCGTCACCAACCACTACACGGTCGGCAGCGTCCAGGTCACCAAGGACGTCACCGGCGACGGCGCGGACGACTGGGGCCAGGGACCGTTCACCGTCCACATGGTCTGCACGCTCGCCGGCACCGACCCGAACCCCGTGTACGAGGCCGACCACACCCTCACCCCGCCCGACGACCTCGTCTGGACGGTCGACAACCTGCCCACGGGCGCGTCCTGCGCGGTCACCGAGCCGGACGACGGCGACGGCGGCGCGAACAGCACCACCATCAGCCCGTCACCCGTCACGGTGGGCGACGACCCGCAGAACCCGGTCGCCGTGGACGTCACGAACACCTTCACCGAGGGGAACGTGACGGTCCGCAAGGTCATCGGCGGGCTCGACCCCGACAGCACCCAGTACCAGGAGGCGATGGACGCGACCTACACCTTCTCGCTCGCCTGCACCCGCGAGGTGAACGGCGAGACGGTCGACGTCCCGATCCCGGGCGACAACCCGATCGAGGTCGTCCCGTCGGAGGACCGGGAGGGCACGTGGACCGGGCTGCCCACCGGCGCGAGGTGCCAGGTCACCGAGGAGTTCGCGCCGGACCAGCAGACCCCGCCGATCGTCGTGACCCTCCCCCGGACCGTCACGGTCGGGGTGGGCGACTCCACGACTCTCGTCCGGACGCTCAACGGCTTCCGGGTCGCGCCGCTGACCATCGAGAAGGTCGTCGACGGTGACGCCGCCGACGCCGCGCCCGACACGTTCCCCGTGACGGTCGCCTGCTTCTACGGCGAGGGTGACAACCGTGTGGCCCTCCCGGTCGAGGACGTGAACGACAACCCCGGGCCCGTCCAGGAGGAGATCGGCCCCGACCAGCCGTTCACCACGATCGGCCTGCCCATCGGGTCCGACTGCACCGTGACCGAGGTCGACGACGGGGGTGCCACGTCGACGACGGTCACGGGGACGAACGTCAGCAGCACGAGCGACGACAGCGGGACGGCGACCCTCGTGGTCCCTGCCGGTGACGACACCGCCAACACGCTGACGATCACCAACACGTTCGACGACACGGGCTTCACGGTCACCAAGCGGGTGGACACCGACGCCGTCGACGCGGACGGCGACCCCGTCCGGTACTCCGGGCCGTTCACGTTCAGCGCGTCCTGCGTGTTCGACGGGACGGAACAGCTCGCGGACGCCGACCGGACGTTCTCGCTCGGCGAGGGCGGGACGCACGCGGTGACCGGGGTGCCCGTCAACTCGGTCTGCCAGGTCGAGGAGACCTCCACCGCGGGCGCGTCCGCCACCGACGTCACCGTCACCCAGGGCGACCAGACCGTCCAGCAGGACGGGACGTCGTCCGGCGGGTTCGTGCTCGACGCGGGCGGCGCCGACGTCAACGCCGTCGCCGTGACCAACCACTTCACGGTCGGCGCGGTGCAGGTCACCAAGCAGATCACCGGTGGCGGGGCCACGGCCCGCGGCGCCGGCCCGTTCGAGGTGCGGCTCGTCTGCACGCTCACCACGGCAGACCCGACCACCGTCTACGACGCGACGCACGACCTGAAGCCGGGCGACCTCGTCTGGACGGTCGACGACCTGCCGACGGGCGCGACCTGCGCCGTGTCCGAGCCCGACGACGGCGGGGCCGACGCGACCACGATCAGCCCGGCGTCGATCACCGTCGGCGACGGCACCACCGCGAAGGTCACCGTGACGAACCAGTTCGAGCTCGTCCCGGTGCCGCCGTCGCCCACGTCCACCGAGGCAGGTGGGGGCCTCGCCCCGACCGGTTTCGACAGCCTGCGGCTCGGTCTGCTCGTCGCAGGGCTGCTCGGCCTCGGGCTGGTCGTGATCGGTGCCGCGCTCTGGAGCCGCCGCCGCAGCTGACCGGCCCCGAACCGGTCCGCTGAGACCGGGAGACCGATGCACGGCGGGCGACGCGCCCGTGACCCACCCCAGACGGGTCACGGGCGTCGTCGTGCCGGGGCCCGCGAGCGGTGCGGTCAGCGGGGCCGCAGCGGGAGCCAGGCGAGGACGTCCTGGATGCCGGCGTCCCACACGTCCCAGGTGTGGCCGCCGGGACCGAACTGCGTCGTGACCGGCACCTCGAGCGCGGCGGCGCGGTCCGCGAACGCCTTCGACCCGGCCAGCAGGTCGTCGTCCGTCCCGCACGCGACGTAGAGGTCGGGAAGCTCCGACCCGCCCTCCTGCGCGGCGCGCGCCGACCGTTCGAGCAGCGCCACGACATCTGCGTCGCCGCCCGGCACGATCTCGCCGCCGAACACGCGGTCGAGCACGTCGGGGGCGAAGTCGGCGGTCCCGCGGGTCGACAGGTCGAGCGCACCCGACAGGCTCGCGGCCGCCGCGAACCGGTCGGGCTGCGTCAGCGCCCACCGGAGCGCGCCGAACCCGCCCATCGACAACCCGGCGACGAACGTGTCCTCACGCCGGTCCGACACCCGGAAGAACGACGACACCACCTCCGGCAGCTCGTCGGTGAGGAACTCCCCGTAGGGCAGTCCGTGCGCCTCGTCGAGGGAGAAGCTGCGCTCGACGCGCGGCATGACGACGGCGAGCCCGAGGTCCGCGACGTACCGCTCGATCGACGTCCGCCGCAGCCAGACGGTGTCGTCGTCCGAGAGGCCGTGCAGGAGGTAGAGCACCGGGGGGCCGCCATCACCCGCGTCGACTCCCGTCATGCCGATCTGCCGGGTGGTGCGCTGCGGGAGGATCACGGTCATCGACGTGCTCATGCCGAGCGCGTCCGAGAAGAAGTGGGTGTTCAGGAGAGCCATCCCCCGATCCTGCACCGTCCTGAGCCAGGTTCGGTCCACCACGACCGTTCCCACCGGACGGCTGAGGCACCGGCCTGCGATGCTTTCCCCGTGAACCCGGGCGACACCTCCACGACGGGCGTCTGGGGCGCCGTGCTCGCCGTCGCGCTGCTGCTCGCGGTGCTCGCGTTCGCCATCGTCCGCCCGCGCGGACTGCCGGAGGCGACAGCCGCCGTGCCGGCCGCCGTGATCGTGGTCGCCGCCGGCCTCGTGCAGTGGCCCGACGCGCTCGACGAGCTCCGGACGCTCGGCCCGACCGTGGCGTTCCTCGCCGCGATCCTCGTGCTCGCCGAGCTCGCCCGATCCCACGGCGTGTTCACGTGGGCCGGCGAGCTCATGGCCCGCTCGTCGCGCGGGTCGCCGCAGCGGCTGCTCGTCGCGGTGTTCGTCGTGGCGTCGGTGACGACGGCCGTGCTCAGCCTCGACGCCACCGTCGTGCTCCTGACCCCGGTCGTGCTCACGACCGCCGCACTCGTGCGCGCACGCCCGGCGCCCGGCGTCTACGCGAGCACCCACCTTGCGAACTCGGCGTCCCTGCTGCTCCCCGTCTCCAACCTCACGAACCTGCTGGCGTTCACGGCGAGCGGGCTGACGTTCCTCGGGTTCGCGGGCCTCATGGCCGCACCGTGGGTGCTGGTGGTCGTCGTCGAGTACGTCGTGATCCGGTGGTTCTTCCGCGACGACCTCGGCACGCCCGTCCATGCGGTGCCGCCCACCGACACCCCGGCCCCGCGGTTCGCGCTCGTCGTGCTCGGCGCGACGCTCGTCGGGTTCGCCGTCGCCGAGCCGTTCCACGTGGAACCGGCCTGGGTCGCCGGCGCGGGCGCCCTCGTCCTCGCCGCCGGCTCCTTGCGGCGGACGCCCCTGGCCGAGGCGCGGCGACTAGCGCGCGCCGCGAACCCGCTGTTCCTCGCGTTCGTGCTCGGGCTCGGGGTCGTGGTGCTCGCCGTCCGGGAGGGCCCGGTCGGCGACGCGATCGGCCGCCTCGTCCCGGAGCACGCCGACCTCGTCGGGCTGCTCGCCACCGCCGCGCTGGCTGCCGTCCTCGCCAACCTGCTCAACAACCTGCCGGCGACGCTCGTCCTCGTCCCGCTCGTCGCGCACTCCCCCGGGCTCGTCCTCGCGGTGCTCCTCGGCGTCAACATCGGCCCCAACCTCACGTACGTCGGCTCGCTCGCGACACTGCTGTGGCGGCAGGTGCTGCACGCCCACGACCACACCCCGTCCGCCGGACGCTTCGTGCGGCTCGGGCTCGCGACCGTGCCCGCGTGCCTGCTCGTGGGCGTCCTCGCACTGTGGGTCGGCCTGCGCGCCAGCGGGACCGGCTGAGGCACGACGGGCTAGCGTGAGGACGTCCGACCACCGACGGGGGTGCGTGCAGTGAAGGTCGTCGCCTGGCTCACCGAGGGCACCTGGGAGGCATGCGTCGACGCGACCCGCGACGTCGTGCGCGACCGGCGCCCCGACGAGGTCGTGCTGCTGCACGTCGAGGACCCAGGCACCGCCGAGGCGTGGACCGCGGCGCCCGTCGGGCTGTTCGGCCGAGGGGTGCACGACGCCGACCCGACCCCGCTGCACGACGCCGCACGACAGCTCCTCGACGCCGCGGCGGCCCGGCTCGACGCGGGCGGGTCCGTCCGGCGCGACGCGCGGACCGTCACCGGGCGTGGTGCCCTCGAGCGCGAGGTCGTCGCCGCGTGCGACGACGCCGACCTGCTCGTCTGCGCTCGAGACGGCGACCGTCGCCGGCTAGGCCCGCACAGCCTCGGGGTGGCGAGCCGGTTCGTCGTCGACCACGCGCCGTGCGCCGTCCTGCTGGTGTGGCCCGAGGGCGCGCCCGACGGTGCGGACCGTCTGCCGCCGCTGCCTGCCGACCCGCAGGTCGACCCACCGCGCCCAGCTGGGCCGGTCCGCGCTCACCCCGCCGTCGCGCCGCCTGCGACGCCCTCCCCCGCACCCTGACGGTCGACCAGCCCTGCACGTGCCACGAACGCGGCGTGGTCGCGTTCGGTGACGTCGGCGTACTCCTCCGCGAAGTCCGCGAGCGCCTGGTCCGCGGTGTCGCTGCTACCGAGGTACGTGGCGATCGCGATCCGGTCGCCCGTGCGGGCGTGGGCCCGCGCGAGGGTCCGTCCGCAGAGCCCCGCGTAGACGGCGAGCGCCTTCGCGTCGAGCTGGGACACCACGGCCGCGAACTTCCAGTCGCGGAGCTGACGGACGTAGTAGTCGGCCGGCCGCTGCCCTGCGGAGCCGTCGGTGCGGTGCCACCCCAGCAGGACGTCGCTCACGGCCTGCATGCGGCGCTGGCCCTCGACGACGCGCCGCCCGGCGTGCTCGTACTCGCTCTCCCCGAGGTACCCGGCGAGCACCGACCGTCCCGCCTCCTTCGCCTGGAGCAGCAGCGGGGCCATCCCGTCGTGGGGCTCGAAGAGCAGGATCCAGGCGCGCGTGCCGACGCTGCCCACACCGACGACCTTGCGCGCGACCTGCACCAGGTCGAACTGCTCGACGAGCCATCGCGGGTCGGGGTCGAGCGTCGCCGTGTAGCCCCGCACGACGTCGCGGAGCACGGCGTCCACGAGCGCCGGGTCGAGGACCGACGCGAGGTCCTCCAGCGGGACCACCAGCGGGGGGTCCGCGACGATGCGCCGGCGTCCGTCGACGACCTCGGTGAGCTTGGTGACGGCCTGCACGCCGTCCCGACGGCGCGCCTTCGCGACGCTCGCGCGGACGCGCTTCTGGTCCCGGCGCACGAGCGACGTCCGGATCTGCGCGATGGCCTCCTCGACCTCGAGGTGCGCGTACCAGACGTCCACGACGGGCATCGCCGCGAGCTGGCGGATCCCCGTGCGGTACGCGGCGACGGTCGCGAGCACGGCCGCCCGGCGCTCCTTGCGCTTGAGGTCGTTCTCGCGCCCGGCGACGGCGACGCTCGCGACGAGGCGCTCGAGGTCCCACTCGAACGGTCCCGGCAGGGTCTCGTCGAAGTCGTTGAGGTCGAACACGAGCCGCCGCTCGGGCGACGCGTACATCCCGAAGTTCGACAGGTGGGCGTCGCCGCAGAGCTGCACCGTGAGTCCGGGCGACGGCGCGGTCGCCAGGTCGTCGGCCATGGGCAGGGCCGCGCCGCGGAAGAAGGTGAACGGCGAGACCGCCATGCGCTCGTGCCGGACCGGGACGAGCTCGGGGACGCGGGTCTCGTCCTGGCCGAGGACCAGCCCGACGGGGTCGCGGTCGCGCGCAAGGTCGACCGACCCGAGCGTCCGACGCGGGACGGCCGAACGGGCCGCGCGACCTGTCGCGGCGCTCTCCTCACGGGTCCGGGCGGGTGCGGCGGGGGGCGTCGCGTCGTCGGACGATGTCGTCGTCATACGTGGAACGTACGACGACGGTCCGGCCTCGGCGCGCCGGGCGGGGCCGTCAGCGGGCGGAGCCGTCAGCGGGCGGAGAGGGCGACCGTCACGACCACGACGTCGTCGTCCTCGGCGGTGCTCGGCGCCAGCGTGGCGTGCAGGCCCGCGGGCGAGGGCGCGTCGGACGCCGACAGGGCCGACGCCAGGCGCCGGAACCCGTCGAGGATCGTCTCCCGACGGCTCTCGACCAGGCCGTCCGTGTAGAGCACGAGGGTGTCGCCCGGCCGCAGGACGGTCTCCGACTGGCGGCGTTCCCGTGCCCACGCCAGCCCGAGCAGCGCGCCGTGGCGGTCGTCGAGCACCTCGACCGTGCCGTCCGCCCGACGCACCATGGGCGGCGGGTGCCCGGCGTTGGACCAGACGAGCCGGCGGCAGCCGTCGTCGTCCGGGGCGCCGAGCCGCGCGACGACGAGCGTCGCGACCGCACCCAGGCCGG
The DNA here is from genome assembly GCF_002798015.1 of Luteimicrobium subarcticum. GTDB lineage: Bacteria > Actinomycetota > Actinomycetes > Actinomycetales > Cellulomonadaceae > Luteimicrobium > Luteimicrobium subarcticum. Next base: position 126,269 of record NZ_PGTZ01000010.1, read on the forward strand.
TGCCCGCACTCACCTCGTCGAGGCGGCGGACGGACACGCTGGGCGGGTCGTCGAAGGTCCAGAGGAGGGCGCGCAGCAGGGAGCGGAGCTGTCCCATGACCGCCGCCGCGTGCAGGTCGTGCCCGGTCACGTCACCGACCGCCAGCGCGGTCGTGCCGTCGCGCAGCTCGAGCACGTCGTACCAGTCGCCGCCGACGTCCTCCGTATGGACGGCAGGGACGTACAACGCGTCGAACGTCACGCCGTCGACCGTGGGGAGGACGGTGAGCATCGCGCGCTGCAGCGCGAGCGACGCCGCACGGGCCCGCGCGGCCTCCTGCTCCGCGCCGTCCGCACGGGCGCCCGACGCGACGACCTCGTCGCGCAGCTCACCGACGAGCCGGCGTCGCGCGGAGGACTCGGCGACGGCCGTGCCGACGACCGCGGCGACGAGCTCGAGGAAGTGCCGGGCGGCGTCGTCGAACGGCTGCGTGGGCGAGCCCTCCAGCAGGAGCGCGCCGATCGCGGGCCGTCCGTGGCCGGCGCCCAGGGCGGCCGCCAGCAGCGGCTCCTGGACCGCGGTCCGTCCGGTCCGGAGCGCCGTGTCGAGCAGCGCCCGCCCCCGCGCGTCCACCGCGGTGTCGGCGGTGTGCGCGACGGGCTCGAGCCGGTCCCCTGAGACCCGGTAGACCGTGGCACGGGCGAGGTCGCCGCTCCCCGCGAGCGCGCCGACCAGCGCCTCCGCGAGCCGGTCGAGCCCGTCGACCCGTCCCGCGAACGCCGCGTGCAGCGCCTCGAGCGCCGTCATCCGTCGCAGCGCGCGGACCCGGTCCGTGGTCTCGGTCGCGATGTCGAGCACGCCCCGCACGATGCCGTCGTCGTCGCGCAGCGGGCTGTAGGAGAACGTGAACGACGTCTCCTCGACGAACCCGGACCGGTTCATGAACAGAGGCATGTCCTCGGTCCACGTCGGCACGCCTGTGGTCAGCACCTGGTCGAAGAGCGGGCCGACGTCGTCCCAGATCTCGGCCCAGACCGTGCGGGCCGACGCACCGAGAGACGCGGGGTGCTTCTCGGTGCCGAGCATGTCGCGGTAGCCGTCGTTGTAGATGAGGGTGAGGTCGGGGCCCCACACCAGCATCACCGGGAACCGGGTCGAGTAACAGAGCTCGACCGCCTGCCGCAGGGGTGCGGGCCAGCCCTCGGGCGGGCCGAGCGGTGTGCTCTCCCACGCCACGTCGCGGGCCTCTGCGCCGACGGCGCTGCCGCGGGTGGCCTCGTGGAACCAGTGCTCGGACATCGCCGTCAGGATACGGGGGCGATGCGACCGTTCACGCCTCGAACCGGTACCCCACACCCGGGCTGGTGATGAGGTGCTGCGGTGCCGCGGGGTCGTCCTCGAGCTTGCGGCGCAGCTGCGCCACGTACACGCGCAGGTAGTGGCTCTCCGTCCCGTACGACGGCCCCCACACCTCGTGCAGGAGCTGTTCACGTCCCACGACGCGTCCGCGGTGGCGGACGAGCACCTCGAGCAGGGACCACTCGGTCGGGCTGAGCCGCACCTCGACGCCGGCGCGCGCGACGGTGCGGCGGGCCAGGTCGACGCGCAGAGCACCGGCTGTGACCACCGGCTCGTCGTCGTCGCCCGAGGGCGCCCCTCTGCGCACCGCCGCCCGGAGCCGCGCCATGAGCTCGTTCATCGCGAACGGCTTGGTCACGTAGTCGTCCGCGCCCGCGTCCAGGGCGTCGACCTTGTCGTCACCGAGCTGGCGCGCCGACAGGACGACGATGGGCACCCGGTTCCACCCGCGGATCCCCGCGATGACGTCGAGGCCCGGGACGTCTGGCAGGCCGAGGTCGAGGACCACGACGTCCGGGTGGACCGCAGCCACGGCGTCGAGCGCATCGCGGCCCGTCGCGGCGGTGGCGACCTCCCACCCGTGGGCGCGCAGGTTGATCGCGAGCGCGCGCGCGAGGGCGGCGTCGTCGTCGACGACGAGCACTCGCCGCCCGTCGGTGCCGCTGCCGGTCTCGGTCATGCGTCGCCCTTCTCTCCGGCGGCTGGTGCGGCGCGGTCCGCGCGGGGGAGCCGCAGGACCATGGTGAGGCCTCCGCCCGGGGTGTCCTCCGGGACGAGTGTCGCGCCCGCCGCCGATGCCAGCCCGCGCGCGACCGCGAGCCCCAGGCCCAGGCCCCCGGGCGACGAGTCGTCGAGGCGCTGGAAGGCGTCGAACATGTGCGTCTTCTGGTCGTCGGGGACGCCACGTCCCCGGTCGACGACCCGCACCTCGACGTGGGTGCGGTCGGCGGACGCGGTCACCTGCACCGGGCTGGCCGTCGGCTGGAACCGCACCGCGTTCCCGACGACGTTCGCGACCACCCGTTCGAGCAGGCCGGGGTCGGTACGCACGAGCGGCAGGTCGTCGGGGACGAGAAGCTCGACGCGACCCGCGGGCAGCTGTTCGAGCGCGAGCGGCACCACCTCGTCGAGCGACGCGGCGCGCAGCGTCGGAGCGAGCCCGCCGGCCTGCAGGCGGGACAGGTCGAGCAGGTTGTCGATGAGCCGTTCGAGGCGTGCCGTGGACTCGTCGACGGTCGCGACGAGCCCTGCCTCATCGACCGGGTCGAGGTCGACGTCCTCTGCCGTGAGGCCGTCCACGGCGGCCCGGATCGAGGCGAGCGGGGTGCGCAGGTCGTGCGACACCGCGGCGAGCAGCGCCTGCCGGACGGCGGCGGCCTCCTCGAGGGCGGCGGCGCGCGACGCCTGCGCGGCAAGGCGGCGACGTTCGAGCACCACGCCCGCCTGGGCGGCGAACGCCTCGAGCACCTGCCGGTCGGCGGCGGGCAGCGGGTCGCCGACGAGGACGAGCCGCCGCGCCCCGTCGACGTCCACGACCGACCCCTCCCCGCCACCCCCCGCAGCGTCGCCTACGCAAGGTCCGTTCGCGTGCGCTTCGGCGGACGCGAAGCGCCGATCCGCACGCGGAGCGGGCGTCCCCGCGCCCGCCGACGCCACCGCGAGCGCCCCCGCCGACGCGACGACCTCCCACCGCCCGTCCGCGCTCGACCGCTCCTCGAGCCGCGCGGCGCGCACCCCGAACGTCTCGACGAGCCGCTCGACGATCGCGGACGCCGAGTCCTCCCCCGCGAGCACGGACCGCGACAGCCCGGCGAGCGTGCTCGCCTCGGCGCGCGCCTGCGACGCCTCGGCGGCGCGGCGTGCGGACACGTCCACGACGGCCGCGACGGACGCCGCGACGACGACGAACACGAGCAGCGTCACGAGGTTCTCGGTCGACGCGACGGTGAACCGTCCGGTCGGTGGCGTGAAGAACCAGTTGAGGCACGCGAACGCGAGGACGGCCGACACGAGCGCGGGCCACATCCCGCCGACGAGCGCCACGGCGACGACGCCGACCAGGTACAGCAGCACGTCGACGGACAGGTCGACGCCGTCGCCGATGCCGAGCAGCGCGACGAGCAGGACGGGCAGCAGGAGCCCGAGCATCCACCCGGCCACGCGGCGCCGTCGCGTGAGGACGGACCACCGCCCCCGGACGAGCGGTTCAGACCGGGCGCGCTCGTGCGTCACGAGGTGCACGTCGATCGAGCCGGCGAGCTGGGCGACGCGCGAGCCCGTGGACCCGACGACGGCCTCCCGCCACCGCGAGTGCCGGGACGTCCCGACGACGACCATGGTCGCGTTGATACCGCGCGCGAAGTCGACGACGGCGGACGCGACGTCCTCCCCGACGACGGTGTGGAACGTCCCGCCGAGGGACTCGACGAGCCGGCGGGCAGCGGTGATGGCGCCGGCGGGCGGCCCAGGCAGCCCGTCGGTCGCGAGGACGTGGACGGCGTGCAGCTCCGAGCCGGCAGCCCGTTCGACGATGCGGGCCCCGCGGCGCAGCAGCGTCGCGCCCTCGGGGCCGCCGGTGACGGCGACGACGACGCGTTCGCGCGCGGGCCACGTCCCGGTGATGGCGTGGTCGTCGCGGTACCGGGTGAGGGCGTCGTCGACACGGTCGGCGAGCCACAGCAGGGCGAGCTCGCGCAGCGCGGTGAGGTTCCCCTCGCGGAAGTAGGACGCGAGGGACGCGTCGATCTGCTCGGGCCGGTAGACGCTGCCGTGCGCGAGGCGGCGCCGCAGGGCGTGCGGGGACAGGTCGATGAGCTGGATCTGGTCGGCGTCCCGGACGACGCGGTCGGGCACGGTCTCCCGCTGCACGACCCCGGTGATGGCCTCGACGTCCGCGCCGAGCGACTCGAGGTGCTGCACGTTGACGGTCGTGATGACGTCGATGCCGGCACCGAGCAGGACGTGGACGTCCTCCCACCGCTTGGTGCGGTCGGACCCGGGGGCGTTGGTGTGCGCGAGCTCGTCGACGAGGACGACCTCGGGCGCGCGGGCGAGGACGGCGTCGACGTCGAGCTCGGTGAGGGTGGCGCCGCGGTGGGTGACGGTCCGCCGTGGCACGACCTCGAGGTCTCCGACGGCTGCGGCCGTCTCGTCGCGGCCGTGGGTCTCGACGAGCCCGACGACGACGTCGGTGCCGCGGGCGCGTCGTCGGCGGGCCTCGTCGAGCATCTTGAACGTCTTGCCGACGCCGGGCGCCGCACCGAGGTACACGGTGAGGCGACCCGACCCGTGGCCTGGTGACATGCCCCCATCCTCGCCCGTCGTCACAGGTCGAGCCGTGCGAGCGTGGCTCATGCCCCCAGCCGTGCGAGCGCGAGGTTGAGGGCGAGGACGTTCACGCGAGGCTCGCCCAGATACCCGAGGGTGCGTCCGTCGAGGTGCTGGGCGACGAGGCGGCGCACGGTGGCGGGGTCGAGCCTGCGGGCGGTGGCGACGCGCGCGACCTGTTCGTCGGCGTAGGCAGGCGAGACGTGGGGGTCGAGGCCCGACCCGGACGCGGTGACGGCGTCGGCGGGGACGCTCGCGGGGTCGACGCTGTCGGCAGCGGCGACGGCGGCGCGGCGCTCGTCGATCGCGGCGACGAGGTCGGGGCTGAGCGGCCCGAGATTCGACCCCGCGGACGCGAGGGTGTCGTACCCGTCCCCGGCGACGGACGGGCGCCCGTGGAACCACTGCGCGCCCTCGTCCGGCACGCCGAAGTCCTGGCCGATGAGCACCGACCCGACAGCGTCGGACCGGGAGGTGGTGTGGTCGCCGTCAGCGGTCACGAGCGACCCTGCGGCCTGCCACGGGAACGCGATCCTCGCGACGCCGGCGACCGCGAGCGGGTACGCGATCCCGAGGACGACGGTGAGCAGCACGAGCATGCGCAGGCCGGCGACAGAGCTGCGCCACAAGGACGCGAGCGCGCGGCCGGCCGGGGGCTGGGCCACGGCTGCGGTCTGGACGGACGAGGACATCAGGGTTCTCCGGTCTTTCGTGTGCGACGGGCGGGCGCGGACGCGGTGCGTGCGCCGGGGCGGGTGGGTGGCGCTCACCGCAACCCGGGGACGAGGGAGACGATGACGTCGATCGCCTTGATTCCGAGGAACGGCACCACCAGCCCGCCGAGGCCGTAGAGCCACAGGTTGCGGCGCAGCAGCGCGGCGGCGGACGACGGCCGGTACCGCACCCCACGGAGCGCGAGCGGCACGAGGGCGACGATGACGAGCGCGTTGAACACGACGGCGGACACGATCGCGGACTGCGAGCTGTGCAGGTGCATGACGTTGAGCACGCCGAGCTGCGGGAACGCGGCGACGAACATGGCGGGCAGGATCGCGAAGTACTTGGCGACGTCGTTGGTGATGGAGAACGTCGTGAGGGCGCCGCGGGTGATGAGGAGCTGCTTGCCGATCGCGACGATCTCGATGAGCTTGGTCGGGTCGGAGTCGAGGTCGACCATGTTGCCGGCCTCCTTCGCGGCGGTGGTGCCGCTCGCCATGGCGACGCCGACGTCCGCTTGCGCGAGCGCGGGGGCGTCGTTGGTGCCGTCGCCGCACATGGCGACGAGCCGGCCACCGGCCTGCTCCCGGCGGATGAGGGCGAGCTTGTCCTCCGGCGTGGCTTCGGCGAGGACGTCGTCGACGCCCGCCTCGGCCGCGATGACGCGCGCGGTGACGGGGTTGTCGCCCGTGACCATGACCGTGCGGATGCCCATGGCGCGCAGCTCGGCGAACCGCTCGACGAGGCCTTCCTTGACGACGTCCTTGAGGTGCACGACGCCGAGGAGCCGCGCGGGCTGCTCGTACCCCGTGGCGTCGACCTGCTGCTCGGCGACGACGAGCGGTGTCCCGCCACGCTCGGAGACGTCGGCGACCGCGGCGTCGACCGCGGCGGCCGCCCCCGTCGGCGCTGCCGCCGCACCCCGCGCGGAGGTGGGCTGCAGCTCGCCGCCGGTGGACCGGACCCACGCGTGCACCGCAGCCGCGGCACCCTTGCGCAGGCGCCGTACCCCGCCGTCGGACAGCGGCAGGTCGACCCCGGACATGCGGGTCGACGCGGAGAACGCGACCAGGGTCGCGCCGAGCAGCGGGTCGTCGCCGTCGTCCACCCCGGCGGGCTGGCCGGCGTGAGAGCGGTCGGCGCCACGCTCGACGAACTCGACGATGCTGCGACCCTCGGGCGTCTCGTCGGCGAGCGACGCGAGCCGCGCGGCGTCGGCCAGCTCGGCGTCCGGGACGCCGGGGGCGGCGATCAGCTCGCTCGCACGCCGGTTGCCGTAGGTGATGGTGCCGGTCTTGTCGAGCAGGAGGACGTCGACGTCACCCGCGGCCTCGACGGCGCGCCCGGACATGGCGAGGACGTTGCGCTGCACGAGCCGGTCCATGCCGGCGATGCCGATCGCCGACAGGAGCGCGCCGATGGTCGTCGGGATGAGGCACACGAGCAGCGCGACGAGGACGACGAGCGACTGCCGCGACCCGGAGTAGATCGCCAGGGGCTGCAGCGTGGCGACCGCACCGAGGAACACGATGGTCAGCGACGCGAGGAGCACGTTGAGCGCGACCTCGTTGGGCGTCTTCTGCCGCTGCGACCCCTCAACGAGCGCGATCATCCGGTCGACGAAGGTGCGGCCGGCGGGTGCGGTGATGCGGACCACGATCCGGTCGGACAGCACGGTCGTCCCGCCGGTGACGGCGGTCCGGTCGCCGCCCGACTCCCGGATGACGGGGGCGGACTCGCCGGTGATGGCGGACTCGTCGACGGACGCCACGCCCTCCACGACGTCGCCGTCACCCGGGACCACCTCGCCGGCGGCCACGACGACGACGTCGCCGACGTCGAGCGTCGACGACGGCACGTCGGCCGTGGGGCGGTCGGCGAGCCGGCTGCCGTACCGGAGCTCGTCCGGGGTGCCGAGGACGCGGTGCGCGACGGTGTGCTGCTGGGTGGCGCGCAGGCTGGAGGCCTGGGCGCGCCCGCGGCTCTCGGCGACGGCCTCGGCAAGGGTCGCGAACAGCACGGTGACCCAGAGCCACACGGCGACCACCCCGGCGAACACGCCGGGGTGCACGACCGCCAGCACGGTCGTGAGGACGGCCCCGACCTCGACGACGAACATGACGGGCGTCTGCCACATGTCCCGGGGGTCGAGCTTGCGGAACGCCGCGGGCAGCGCGCTGCGCAGGAGGGCCGCACTGAGCGCCCGCGGTCGGCGGTCCGTGGGGACGGGGGCGTGCGGCGTGCCGGACGCCGCGTCCGGCGGGAGATCCGCGCCGGCGGACGGAGGGGTGACGACGGACGCGCTCATGACAGCGACTCCACAACAGGACCGAGGGACAGGGCAGGGACGAAGGTGAGCGCCACGACGACGACCGCGACGGCGCCGACGAGCCCCACGAACACGGGGGTGTGCGTGGGCAGGGTGCCGCGCGTCTCGGGAGTCTTCCCCTGGGACGCGAACCGTCCGGCGAGCGCGAGGACGAGCGCGACGGGCACGAACCGGCCGGCGAGCATCGCGATGCCGAGCGCGGTGTCGTAGTACGGCGTGCCGGAGGTGATGCCGCCGAACGCGCTGCCGTTGTTGTTGGCCGCGGAAGTGAAGGCGTAGAGGACCTCGGACAGGCCGTGGGGCCCGGTCGCGAGCGGCCCGGCGAGCCCCGGCCCGACGACGACGGACACCCCCGTGCCGACGAGGACCAGCAGCGGCGTCACCAGGACGTAGAGGGCGACGAGGGTGATCTCGCCCTGCCCGATCTTCTTGCCGAGGTACTGGGGGGTCCGGCCGACCATGAGCCCGGCGAGGAACACGGTGAGGATCGCGACGATCAGCATCCCGTAGAGCCCGGAGCCGACTCCGCCGGGAGCGATCTCCCCGAGCATCATGTCGACGAGGGTGATCCCGCCGCCGGGGGCGGTGAACGAGTCGTGCAGGGAGTTCACGGCGCCGGTCGAGGTGAGGGTGGTGGCGGACCCGAACAGCGCGCTCGCGGCGAGGCCGAACCGCGTCTCCTTGCCTTCCATGGCAGCGCCCGCGGCGTGGGGTGCGGCGCCCGGTCCGGCGACCTCGGCCCAGGTGAGCAGCGCCACCGACGTCAGGAAGATCGCGCCCATCACGCCGAGGATCGCCCAGCCCTGGCGCCGGTCGCCGACCATGACCCCGAAGGTCCGGGGCAGCGAGAACGGGATGACGAGCAGCAGGAAGATCTCGAGGAGGTTGGTCCAAGGGGTCGGGTTCTCGTAGGGGTGCGCCGAGTTCGCGTTGAAGAAGCCGCCGCCGTTGGTGCCGAGCTCCTTGATGGCCTCCTGCGAGGCCACCGGGCCGCCGAGGACGTTCTGGGAGCCGCCCGCGAGGGTGGTCACCTCGGTGTGTGGGAGGAAGTTCTGGATGACGCCGCCGGCGACGAGCAGCACGGCGGCGACGAACGCGATCGGCAGCAGGATGCGCAGCACGCCGCGCACCAGGTCCGACCAGAAGTTCCCGACCCGGGCGTCGGTGCCGGAGCGCGCGAACCCGCGGACGAGCGCCATGGCGACGCCGAGCCCGACGGCCGCCGAGCCGACGTTCTGGACGGCGAAGCCCGCCATCTGCAGGAGGTGCCCCGCAGCGGCCTCGCCGGAGTACCACTGCCAGTTGGTGTTGGTGACGAACGAGACGGCGGAGTTCCAGGCGCCGGCGGGGTCGAGACCCGTGAAGCCCAGGTTCAGCGGCAGGAGGGCCTGCAGCCGGCCGAGGGCGTAGAGCGCGAGGAGCGACGCCGCGGAGAAGCCGAGCAGCGAGAAGAGGTACCCGCGCCACGTCTGCTCGGCGTCGGGGTCGACGCGCGCGGCCCGGTAGGCGGCCCGTTCGACGCGCAGGTGACGGGGTGCGCTGTAGACCCACGCCATGTAGTTGCCGAGCGGTACGTGGACGGCCGCGAGCACGACGAGGAGCGTCGCGAGGGTCGCAGCGGCGGACCACACCTCGGCGGTGGTGGAGGTTCCCACGCCGTCACCTCGTCCGGTCGGCGCGGAGGAGCGCGACGAACAGGTAGACAGCGAGCGCGGCGGCGACGACGAGCCCCACCGAGTCCTCGGCCCTCATCGGTGGTCCTGCATCTCGGGGCGGGCGGCGCGGGGGCGCCGGTGCGCGACGAGCGCCACGGCGGTGAAGAACCCGACCGTGACGAGGACGTAGAGCAGGTCAGCCATGGCAGCTGGTGCACCTCTCGGATCGCGCCCGACGTAGTGCTGCCGGGCGGCCCCGCACGTCGGGGCAGATCCGTTCTAGGTCCCGCTCGAGGGCCCTGACGTCCGCGTTGACGGAACGTTGACGCCCGGCGCGGCGATCTTGACGCTCCTCGGACGCCCGCCGGCTCCCACTGGTCCGGTGGACGAGGGCGACGTGCCAGGCGTCAGGCTGGACGGCGGGGCGTGACGGCCCTGGTCAGAGGGCACGGATACGCTCGTCCCTGCCCCTGCGAGCGCAGGAGTGCGAGGCGCAAGGAGACGACGTGGCCCCCACGACCCGCGAGGCACAGCGTGCCGAGCTGCACAAGACGATCTGGCGGATCGCGAACGACCTGCGGGGGTCGGTGGACGGCTGGGACTTCAAGTCGTACGTGCTCGGGTTCTTGTTCTACCGGTACATCTCGGAGAACCTCGCGGCGTATCTCGACGCCGGCGAGCACGAGGCCGGGAACGCCGACTTCGAGTATGCGAAAGCGTCGAACGTGGACGTCGACGACGACGACCTGGTCGCGGGGATCGTGGCGGAGAAGGGGTTCTTCATCCGTCCGTCGGAGCTGTTCGTGAATGTGCGCGCGCGGGCGTCGCGCGACGCTAATCTCAACGAGACGCTGGAGCGGGTGTTCGGGAACATCGAGGCGTCCGCCGTCGGTACCGACGCTGAGAACGACCTCAAGGGCTTGTTCGAGGACGTCGACGTCAACTCGAACAAGCTCGGCTCGACCGTGGCGAAGCGCAACGAGAAGCTGGTCAAGCTGCTCGACGCGATCGGTGACCTGAACCTCGGCAACGGGACGTTCAGCGAGAACAAGATCGACGCGTTCGGCGACGCGTACGAGTTCCTCATGCAGATGTACGCGTCGGCGGCGGGCAAGTCGGGTGGCGAGTACTACACGCCGCAGGAGGTCTCCGAGCTGCTCGCCCGCATCACCGTGGTGGGCAAGACGAGCGTGAACAAGGTGTACGACCCGGCGTGCGGGTCAGGGTCGCTGCTGTTGAAGTTCCGCAAGGTGCTGGGCAAGGACGGCGTGCGACAGGGGTACTTCGGTCAGGAGATCAACCTGACGACGTACAACCTGTGCCGGATCAACATGTTCCTGCACGACGTCGGCTACGAGAAGTTCGACATCGCGCACGGCGACACCCTGATCGACCCTGCCCACTGGGACGACGAGCCGTTCGAGGCGATCGTGTCCAACCCGCCGTACTCGATCCGGTGGGACGGCGACGCGAACCCGCTGCTGATCAACGACCCGCGCTACGCCCCGGCGGGTGTGCTCGCGCCGAAGTCGAAGGCGGACCTGGCGTTCACGATGCACATGCTGTCGTGGCTCGCGGTGAACGGGACGGCCGCGATCGTCGAGTTCCCGGGTGTGCTGTACCGCAGCGGTGCGGAGCAGAAGATCCGCAAGTACCTCATCGACAACAACTACGTCGACGCGGTGATCCAGCTCCCGCCGGACCTGTTCTTCGGCACCACGATCGCGACCTGCATCATCGTGCTGAAGAAGTCCAAGACGGACAACGCGGTGCTGTTCGTCGACGCGTCGACCGAGTTCGTGCGGAGCGGCAACAAGAACACGCTCGACGGGCCGCACCAGCAGCGCATCCTCGACGCGTTCACCGACCGCGAGGACGCCGCACACTTCGCAAAGCTCGTCGAGAACGAGGCCATCGGCGAGAACGGGTACAACCTCTCGGTGTCGTCGTGGGTCGAGGCCGAGGACACCCGGGAGGTCGTCGACATCGCCGAGCTCAACAGCCGCATCGCCGGGATCGTGGAGCGCCAGGCGGCGCTGCGCGAGCAGATCGACGCGATCGTCGCCGACCTGGAGGGCGTGAAGTGACGGAGCAACCCGACGCACTGGTTCCCGTGCCGGAGGGGTACGGCGAGTGGCTCGCCGACCTCAAGACGCGGGTGCGTGCCGCGCAGCAGCGTGCGGCGCTCGCGGTCAACACCGAACAGATGTCGCTCTACTGGGAAGTAGGTCGCGCGATCGACGCCCGCGTCTCGCAGGACCGCTGGGGCGCGAAGGTGATCCAACGGCTGGCTCACGACCTCAGGACGTCCTTCCCCGACATGCGCGGCTTCTCCTTCACCAATCTCCGCTACATGCGTTCGTTCGCTCAGGCATGGCCGGACGAAGATCTGCCAACGGCTGTTGGCAGATTGCCTTGGGGCCACAACCTCGTGCTCCTCGCCAGGCTGAAGGAGCGCGACGGGCGCCTCGCCTACGCGGCCGCGGCAGTCGAGCACGGCTGGTCGCGGTCGGTGCTCGAGATGCACATCGACGCCCGGACCCTCGAGCGGAAGGGGCGCGCGGTCACGAATTTCGAGCGGACCTTGCCTGCTCCGCACTCGGACCTGGCACGGGAGTCCCTCAAGGACCCGTATCTCTTCGACTTTCTCGGGCTTGGCAACGACGCGCAGGAGCGGGCGATCGAGCAGGCGCTGGTCGATCACGTCACCGAGTTCCTCGTCGAGCTCGGCGCCGGCTTCGCGTACGTCGGGCGGCAGGTTCACCTGGAGGTCGGCGGCGAGGACTTCTACCTCGACCTGCTCTTCTACCACCTGAAGCTGCGCTGCTTCGTCGTCATCGAGCTGAAGGCGACGGCGTTCAAGCCCGAGCACCTCGGGCAGCTCGGGTTCTACCTGGCGGCCGTCGACGGCGAGGTGAAGCATCCGGACGACGGCCCGACCGTCGGACTGCTGCTGTGCAGGACGAAGAACGAGGTCGTGGCCGAGTACGCCCTGCGGAACGTGGCGGCGCCGCTTGGCGTCAGCGAGTACGAACTCTTGAAGGACCTCCCCGAGCCTTTGGCGACGAACCTGCCGACCATCGAGCAGATCGAACGCGAGCTTCAGGACGGTGGTGACCGATGAGCCGCATCGACGACCTCATCGCCCAGTACGCACCCGACGGTGTGGAGTACCGAGCGCTGCGCGACGTAGGGACCTGGGTCGGCGGGGTGACTCCCTCAAAGGCTGTCGCCCGGTACTGGGAGAACGGAACGATTCCTTGGGTCGCGTCAATGGACATCAGCGCGACCCAAGGAAGTCAGATCCGCGGGCGGATCACCCAGGACGCTCTCGACGAGACATCACTTCGAGTCATCTCTGGCCCCACCGTGGCCGTCGTCATGCGCTCGAACGTGCTCCGCAAGTTCCTCCCGATCGGGTACATCGCCGTCGACACGACGGTGAACCAGGACATCCGCTTGCTCACGCCACACAGCGACGTTGACACGAGGTATGCGTTCTGGGCACTTCAGTCCGCAAGCGAGAGGATCCGCCGGGCAGGGATCGTCCGGACTGACGGCTCAATGGCTGCCGTCGATTCGCAGGGCCTCCTTGACTGGAGAATCCCGGTACCGCCGCTCGAGGTTCAGCGCGAGATCGTGCGAATCCTGGACGCCTTCACGGAGCTGGAGGCGGAGCTGGAGGCGGAGCTGGAGGCGGAGCTGGAGGCTCGGCGAGCGCAGTATGCCCACTACCGAGACGCGCTCCTCTCGTTCACCGAGAGAGAGAGAGAGAGAGAGAGTCAGGTGGGCCACGTTGAGTGATCTCGGGACGCTCTACGGCGGGCTCACGGGCAAGTCGAAAGCCGACTTTACCGGTGGCAGCGCGCCGTTCATCACCTACATGAACGTGTTCAGCAACCTCGCGACAGACCTCGACGCCGACGCGCTCGTGGAGGTGGGGCCAAATGAGCGCCAGACGGCCGTCGCCTACGGCGACGTATTGTTCACGGCCTCCTCGGAGTCACGCGAGGAGGTCGGCATGGCCTCTGCCGTGGTCCGCGAGCCGAGCAGGCCGACGTACCTGAACAGCTTCTGCTTCGGGTTCCGTCCGAACTCGACCGCTGACCTCGACCCGGAGTTTGCCAAGCACCTGTTCCGAGCCCCTGTGATGCGCGACCAGATAGTCAAGACGGCGAACGGCGTGACGCGGATCAACATCTCCAAGGCTCCGTTCGGCAAGATGGCGGTGCCGCTACCGGATGTCGAGGAGCAGAAGCACATCGCCGCGGTCCTCGACCAGTTTGACGCCCTCGTGAACGACCTGTCGTCAGGCCTGCCCGCGGAGATCGCAGCCCGTCGTCAGCAGTACGCGCACTACCGCGACACGCTCCTGTCGTTCAAGGAGGCCGCATGAGCACCACGCCCGTCAACGTGCCGATCCCCTCCGACGCCGAGGCGCCGGTGATCGCCGACTTCGTGGAGCACGCGCTGCGCGTCGCCTACGTGAACCGTGCGCACCTGTCGTCGCTCCCGGCGGGTGACTGGGACGCCCCCGGTGTCTACGTGCTCCTGACCGGTGACGGGTCCGGGCGCGTCTACGTCGGACGGGCCCGCAGGCTCCGAGGCCGGCTCTTCCAGCACAACACGAAGGAGCCACTCCCCTGGCGGCGCGCTGTTGCCGTCAAGCGCGACACCACGGACGGATTCAACACCGCCGAGATCGGTTACCTCGAGGGTCGCGTGTCCGCAGAGGTCGCGGCGCTGGACAACCTCACCGTGGTCGAGGGCCGGTCCAGCGGCGACGAGACCCTGCCGAAGCACATGATGATCTCCCTCGGCTCCTTCGTGAAGAGCATCCTGGGCGCCCTGCGTCTTGCAGGCGTCGACACGATCCGCAGCAACCCCGAGACCGAGCCCGAGGACCAGACACCCCGCCGAGGCGTCATCGGCCGGACGGGCCTCGTTCCCTGCCAAGTTCAGCAACCTCGTGTCGAGCGGGCTCGTCCGGGCCGGGGAGACCCTCCACCTGAAGCAAGGACGCATGGAAGAGACCGGGAGCGTCACGGCCGACGGGGAGATCGTCGTCCGCGGCGTCGCGTACAGGTCGCCGAGCGGTGCCGCTGCGAAGGCTCTGGGGCTTCAGTCCTCGAACGGATGGACGACCTGGCACGTCGGTACGCTCGGCGGCCCGATGCTCGACTCGATCCGGCGCCAGTGGCTCTCGCGACAGTCTGGGGACCCCCAGAGATGACGGCCCGATCACGTCGCCGCCACGCTCGTGCGCGCCAGGAGGCCCCGTGATCCCAGACTTCTACACGCCACAGCCGGACTGGCCGGCCAGGATCGAGCACGTCGTGGAGCTCCTCGGCCGGGTGACGGCGATCGAGGAGCTGTCCGGTCGCCGCCTCGAGCTGCGACGAGGCAACCGGATCGGGTCGGTCCACTCCTCGACAGCCATCGAGGGCAACCGGCTCACCCTGGCGCAGGTCGAGGGCGTGGCCCACGGCGAGCCCGTCTTTGCCCCGCCCCGCGACGTCAAGGAGGTCGAGAACGCGCTCGCCGCCTACGACGCGATCGAAGACCTCGACCCGTGGAGCATCGACGACTTCCTCCGGGCCCACGGCCTGCTGACAGCGGGGCTCGTGACCGAGTCCGGTGCGTTCCGCACGGTGGACGTCGAGATCGTCAACGCCGGCGGCGACGTGATCCACACCGGCTCGCGCGTCGAGAAGGTGCCACGGCTCATCGCGGAGCTGCTCGCCTGGGGCAGCACGTCGGACGACCACGCCCTCGTGGCATCGAGCGCCGTGCACTTCCTGATCGAGCACATCCACCCCTTCCGAGACGGCAACGGTCGGATCGGACGCCTGTGGCAGACACTCATCCTCAGCCGGTGGAAGCCGCTCTTCGCATGGATGCCCACGGAGACCCTGGTCCGCGAGCGGCAGGGCGACTACTACCGGGCGCTGCAGGCGTCGCGAGAGCCCGAGATCGATGCCGCTGCCTTCATCGACTACATGCTCGACATCATCACCGACTCCCTGGCGTCGTACGAGTCACGCGCCAAGGCGGACGCCGCGGGCGGTGTCGGAGTAAATGTCGGAGTAAATGTCGGAGTAGCCGACGCGCTGCTGGGGCTGCTCCGCGAAGACCCGGCACAGAGCGCCGTCGGTCTCGCCCTGCGCCTCGGCACGACGTCGCGCACCGTCGAGCGGCACCTCAGCGCACTCAAGGGCGCCGGCCGCATCCGCAGGGAAGGACCGCCCAAGTCCGGGCACTGGATCGTGATCGAGGAGAACACGTGAGCGAGGCACAGCCATCCCGGTTCGAGCCGATCGCGGTGTCGTCGGAGTCGACGGTCGTCGCGGAGTTCGAGGCCGACCCCGCGGAGGCGACGCGGTACCAGTCGGAGGCCGAGCTCGAGGCCGAGCTGGTCCGGCTGCTGGGCGAGCAGGCGTACGAGTACCTGCCGATCACGTCCGAGGCCGACCTCGTCGCAAACCTGCGCACCCAGCTCGAGACGCTGAACCGCATGACGTTCACCGACGACGAGTGGCGGCGGTTCTTCGCCGAGAAGGTCGCGGGTGAGCGGGACGGCATCGTCGAGAAGACCGTGCGGATCCAGGAGGACCACGTCCAGCTGCTCAAGCGGGACGACGGGACGAGCAAGAACATCACGCTGCTCGACAAGACCCACATCCACAACAACCGGTTGCAGGTCATCAACCAGTACGAGGTGCCGGGGGCGCTGTCACGGGACACAGCGTCGGGCACCGATCACCGCGCGCAGCGCGCGAACCGGTACGACGTCACGATCCTCGTGAACGGGATCCCGCTGGTGCACGTCGAGCTCAAGCGGCGCGGGGTGGACATCCGGGAGGCGTTCAACCAGATCAACCGCTACCAGCGCGACTCCTTCTGGTCCGGCTCGGGGCTGTTCGAGTACGTCCAGCTCTTCGTGATCTCCAACGGCACGCTGACCAAGTACTACTCGAACACGACGCGCGCGCGGCACCTGGACGAAGCGAACAAGGCAACACGTTCGGGCGGACGCGCGCGGAAGACGTCGAACTCGTTCGAGTTCACGTCATGGTGGGCGGACGCCGCGAACAAGCCCATCACCGACCTCGTCGGGTTCACCCGAACGTTCTTCGCCAAGCACTCGCTGCTCAATGTGCTGACCCGGTACTGCGTGCTGACCGCGGACCGGATGCTGCTCGTCATGCGCCCGTACCAGATCGCGGCGACCGAGCAGATCCTGAGCCGGATCGAGACGTCGTCGAACCAGAAGCGGTACGGCACCTTGTCGGCGGGTGGCTACGTGTGGCACACCACCGGCTCCGGCAAGACGCTCACGAGCTTCAAGACGGCGCAGCTCGCCTCGCGGCTCGGTGACGTGGACAAGGTGCTGTTCGTCGTGGACCGCAAGGACCTCGACTACCAGACGATGCGCGAGTACGACCGCTTCGAGAAGGGCGCCGCGAACTCGAACACCTCGACCGCGGTGCTCAAGCGGCAGCTCGAGGACCCGTCGGCGCGGATCATCATCACGACGATCCAGAAGCTGTCGAACTTCATCGCGAAGAACAAGGGCCACGCGATCTTCGGCGGGCACGTGGTGATCGTGTTCGACGAGTGCCACCGCTCCCAGTTCGGCGACATGCACACCGCGATCACGAAGGCGTTCACGCGGTACCACCTGTTCGGGTTCACCGGGACGCCGATCTTCGCCGCGAACGCCGGTACGGGCGGGAACCCGACGCTGCGGACCACTGCGCAGGCCTTCGGTGACAAGCTGCACACGTACACGATCGTGGACGCGATCAGCGACAAGAACGTGCTGCCGTTCCGCATCGACTACGTCAACACGGTCAAGGTCGGCGCGGTCGTGGACAAGCAGGTCTCGTCGATCGACGCGGAGCGCGCGCTGCTGGACTCCCAGCGCATCCGCGACATCGCCGGGTACGTCCTCGAGCACTTCGACCAGAAGACGAAGCGCAACCAGACGTACGCCCTCCAGGACCGCCGGGTGGCGGGGTTCAACGCCCTGTTCGCGACCGCGTCCATCGAAGCGGCCAGGCGGTACTACAACGCGTTCGGGCTCCTGCAGCGCGACCTGCCGGACGCGAAGAAGCTCAAGGTCGGGCTGATCTACTCCTACGCGGCCAACGAGGCCGACGACGAGACGGGCGCCGGCCTCCTCGGCGAGGAGGAGTTCGAGACCGACGCCCTCGACGCAAGCTCCCGGGACTTCCTGGAGGACGCGATCCAGGACTACAACGACATGTTCGGCACGTCGTTCGACACGTCCGCGGAGAAGTTCCAGAACTACTACAAGGACCTCTCGCTGCGGCTCAAGAACCGTGAGATCGACCTCGTGATCGTGGTCAACATGTTCCTCACGGGCTTCGACGCGACCACCCTGAACACCCTGTGGGTCGACAAGAACCTGCGCGCGCACGGGCTGATCCAGGCCTACTCACGGACCAACCGCATCCTGAACTCCGTCAAGACGTACGGCAACATCGTCTCCTTCCGTGACCTCGAGGAGCAGACGAACGACGCCATCGCGCTGTTCGGCAACAAGGACGCCACCGGGATCGTCCTGCTCCAGCCCTACCGGGAGTACTTCGACGAGTACGCCGACAACGTCACCGAGCTGGGCGAGCTGTTCCCCCTCGGCGAGCAGATCGTCGGCGAGCAGGCGCAGAAGGACTTCATCGCCCTGTTCGGCGCGCTCCTGCGCCTGCGGAACATCCTGGTCTCGTTCGACGACTTCGCCGGGAACCAGATCCTCTCGGACCGCGACCTGCAGGACTACCAGTCGATCTACCTGGACCTCTACCAGTCCTTCCGCCGCACCGACGAGGCCGAGCGGGAGTCGATCAACGACGACGTCGTGTTCGAGATCGAGCTCATCAAGCAGGTCGAGATCAACGTCGACTACATCCTCATGCTCGTCGAGCAGCATCGGGCCGCGAAGGGCGACGGTGACGACCGGGAGCTCACGGCGACCATCGAGCGAGCCATCGACTCCAGCCCCACGCTGCGCAACAAGAAGGACCTCATCGAGGAGTTCGTCGACCGGCTCTCCGTGGACGAAGACGTCGCCGACGAGTGGCGTGCCTACGTCGCGGCGAAGCGCGAGGCCGAGCTCACACAGATCATCACCGACGAGAACCTCAAGTCCGACGAGACCCGCGCGTTCGTCGACGCCGCGTTCCGCGACGGACAGGTCCGGGCCACCGGCACCGCGGTCGCCACGATCCTGCCCCCGGTCTCACGGTTCGCACGAGGCTCGAACCACAGCGCGAAGAAGCAGACCGTCGTCGAGAAGCTGACCGCCTTCTTCGACCGGTTCTTCGACCTGACCTGACAACACAGGCCGGATCCCACGAGGGGGACCCGGCCCGCTGTCCTGTCGGCGCCTGGTCCCGTCAGCGCGCCGTGACCGGCTCCCGCTCGATCCCGTCAGCCACGGCCGGCGGGTCGAGACGCGAGGTCAGCGCCTCACCCTCGATGTCGAGGTTCGGCACCAGCGGCCCCAGCCACTTCGGCATCCACCACATGCGCTTCCCGACGATGAGCATCACGGCCGGCACGATCGTCATGCGGACCAGGAACGCGTCGGCGAGGAGGCCGACCGCCAGGGCGAAGCCGATCGTCTTGAGGATCACGTTGTCGGTCAGGGCGAAGCCGGCGAAGACGCCGATCATGATGCAGGCGGCAGCGACGACGACGCGGGCGCTGTGCACGAACCCGTCGACGACGGCCTGCCGTGCGGGGGTGCCGTGGACGTAGGCCTCCCGCATGCGGGTCACGAGGAACACCTCGTAGTCCATGGCGAGGCCGAACAGGATCCCGGTCAGCAGGATCGGGAGCAGGAACATCACGGGTGACGTGGTGTCGAGCCCCAGGAGGTTGTTGAGCCACCCCCACTGGAAGACCGCGACGGTCGCCCCGAGCGAGACCCCGATCGACAGCAGGAACCCGAGGGCTGCCTTGACGGGCACCCAGATCGACCGGAACACCGCGATGAGCAGGAAGACCGCGAGCCCGACGACCACCAGCAGGTACAGCGGGAACACGGAGCTGAGCTTGTCGGAGATGTCCACGCCGACGGCGGTCTGCCCGGTGACGAGCGCGCGGGCGCCGGTCTGGGCGGGCAGGTCCTCGACGCTGGCTCGGATGTCGGCCACGAGGTTCTTGGTGGCCTCGTCCGACGGGCCCGACGACGGGATCACGGTGATCGTGGCGAGCTGCATCGCCTGGAGCTGGTCCTGGAACGACTTCTGGGCCGCGGGGTCGTCGCTGGTGACCGGAGGGATCACCGCGGTGATGTCGGAGCCCGGCTGGGTCGCCATGGCCTGCAGGTCCTTGGTCACCGCGCCGACGGCCGCCTCGGGGTCCTGGGCGCCCTTCGTGTCGACGACGACGACGAGCGGACCGTTGGCGCCCGCGCCGAAGCTGTCGCCGATGAGGTCGTACGCGACGCGGGCGTTGCTGCCCGCGGGCGCGCTGGCGTCGTCGGGCAGCGCGAGCTGCATGGACGCGACCGGGATGGAGGCGACCGCGGCGATCAGCACACCGCCGACGAGTGCCGGCCACTTGAGCTTCGCGACGCCCTCGACCCAGCGACGGCCGTTGGTCCGGACCTCGGGGCCGCCGCTGTGGACGGGACGACCGACGAGGAACCGCAGACCACCGGAGGTGACGCGCTCGCCGGCGAACCCGAGGATGGCGGGCAGCAGGGTGAGCGCGATGAGCACCGCGATCGCGACGGTGAAGGAACCGCCCAGGCCCATCTGGGTGAGGAACGGAACACGGCAGACGGACAGCCCGGCGAGCGCGATGATCACGGTCAGGCCGGCGAACACGACGGCGGAGCCTGCGGTGCCGACCGCGCGCCCGGCCGCCTCGTCCAGGGGCCTGCCCTTGCGGACCTCGCTGCGGTACCGGGACATGATGAACAAGGCGTAGTCGATCCCGACGGCGAGGCCGAGCATCGTGCCGAGCGCCGAGGTGGTCGAGCTGAGCGTGACGAACCCGGTGAGCGTCGTGATGGCCAGCGCGCCGACGCCGACGCCGATCGCGGCGGTGAGCAGCGGCATCCCGGCGGCCAGCAGCGAGCCGAACGTGATGGTCAGCACGACCAGCGCGACGACGATGCCGACGACCTCGCCGGTGGGCGGTGCGGCGGTGGCAGCGAGCGCGTCGCCGCCGATGGCGACGGTGAGCCCGGCGTCCTCCGCGGACGCCTGCGCGTCCGTCAGGGCGGTGCGGTCGGCGTCCTGCAGCTCGACGGCCTGCACGTCGTAGCTGACGGTCGCGTACCCGACGCGACCGTTCTGCGAGATCGTTCCGGCGGTGAACGGGTCGGCGATCGACTGCACGTCGGTGGTCTTGACGGTGGCGAGCGTGTCGGTGACGACCTGCTTGTTCGCCGGGTCGCTCAGCGACTGGCCCTCGGGCGCCTCGAACACGATGCGCGCGGTGGCGCCGTCCGGGGCCGCCTGCGGGCTGCGCTCCTTGATGAGCGCGAACGCGTCGGTCGACTCGATGCCCTTGAGCTGGAAGTTGTCGTCGGTCTGGCCGGACAGGGTCGCGGCACCGACGCCCAGGAGCGCGAGCAGCAGGACCCACGCCCCGACGACGAGCTTGTGGTGCACGAACGACCACCGGCCGAGCCGGAACAGCTGCCACGCCATGAATTCCTCCGAGGGACGAGCGGTGGCCGAGACGTCGGCCTCGACGAGCCTAGGTCACAATCGGACCCCTGGGTCCGCTTGTTGTGGAAAGATGGTGCACATCACACGAGGATCCTGACGAGACGAGACGAGGCGATGACCCTGACGACGGAGCCGGGGCGGCCCCCGCGGCGTGCCGACGCGCGCCGGAACCACGAACGCGTCCTCGCCGCGGCCGTCGAGGTGTTCACCGAGCACGGCCTCGAGGCGACGGTCCCCGAGATCGCGGCCCGTGCCGGCGTCGGCAAGGCCACCGTGTACCGCAGCTACCCGACGAAGGCCGACCTCGTCCGGGCCATCGCCCAGAGGCACATCGACTGGCTGAACGGCCTCGTCGCCGAGGCCGCCGGCCGCGCCTCGGACGACGCGGCGGGCGCGCTCGGCGACCTGCTCCAGCGGGTCACCACCACGATCGCCCAGGACCGCCTCATGGTCGACGTGCTCAGCACGATCGACGACCTCGACGACGAGGCGACCTTCGACGCCCTCGAGGAGATCCTCGCGCACGGGCGCGCACAGGGGACGCTGCGCCAGGACGCGTCCGTCCTGGACGTCAAGGTGCTCGTGGCCGGCTTCGCCCGCTCGCTCGTCGACCTCGGCGTCACCGACCTCGACGTCTGGCGGCGGTACACCACCCTCGTGGTGGCGGCGCTGCGCCCCTGACCCGTCCCCGTCAGCCCACGTGGACGGGTGGGCGGCGCCCGACGTCCGGCTCGGCGGACCGCAGGATCTCCCGCGAGACGGGTCCGACCTCGCCCGTCCCGAAGAGCAGGTAGCGGGACATCCGGTTCATCGGGTTGCCCTCCTCCCACTCGATGTACAGCTCGGGCGGGACGCCGGTGCGGTCGCGCACGGCGAGCGCGACGGACGCGAGCGTCGACGCCACGTTGGACGAGGTGACCCGCAGCACGGGGTACCCGTACCGGTACTCGCCGCGCACCTGCAGACGCTCCTCGAACTCGGACGAGTCGACGACGTCGACCTCGAGGAACACGAGCGGCACGTCCTCGGGGACGCGTCGGCTGCGGCGCACGGACTCCGCCTTGGCGGCGTACTCGGTGCTGCCCTCGCGGAACGAGCGGCGCGGACGGGCCGCGAGCGCCGCCTCGCGCGCCCGCGGCGTGAGGGGGACGTCCTCGGCGTCGGGCGGCTCGTGCGCGACGAGCTGCACGGGTTCGCCGCGGTCGGCGTCGACGATCGCGCGGGCGGTGTCGTCGAGCTCGACGCCCACGTCGCGCAGGCGGAACGAACGCCCGACGCGCGAGACGGCCGACAGGATCACGATCGCGGCGACGAAGATCAGGCCGATCTTGAGGCCGTCGGGCCGCTCGACCATGTTGTCGACGGTCGTGTAGACGAAGACGGCGGCGACGACGCCGAACCCGATGCGGGCGCGGCGCTGCCCGGCCCGGTGCGCGGAGACGGTGCAGGCGACGGACGCGGACGTGATGAGCACGAGCACCCCGGTCGCGTAGGCGCCGCCCTGGGCGTCCACGTCGGCGCGGAACAGGAGCGTGATGACGACGCCGACGAGCAGGAACACGAGCACGAGGGGCCGGCGCGCGCGGGTCCACTCGGGCGCCATGCCGTAGCGCGGCAGGTAGCGCGGGACGAGGTTGAGCAGGCCGGCCATGGCGGACGCGCCCGCGAACCACAGGATGAGGATCGTCGCGATGTCGTAGACCGACCCGAAGCCCGAGCCGAGGTACTCGTGCGCCACGTACGCGAGCGCGCGACCGTTCGCCGGTCCGCCGGACTCCAGCGCGTCGGCGGGCACGAGCACGGTCGTGACGAACGAGCTCGCGATGAGCAGCACGCTCATGATGAGCGCGGACGTGGTGAGCAGCTTCTTGGCACCGACGATGCGGCCGACGGGCTTGCTCTCGGTGTCGTCGGGGCCGCCCTGGATCTCGGGCATGACGGCCACGCCCGTCTCGAAGCCCGACAGCCCGAGCGCGAGCTTGGGGAACACCAGCAGGGACACCCCGACGACCGCGAAGACGCTCGAGTACTGGACGTGCACGAGGTTCGTCCAGTCCACGACGACGTGCGGCGCCGTCACGACGCGGCCGAGCGCGACGCCGATGACCACGACGTTGAGCGCGAGGTACACCGCGACGATGGGGACGGACAGCGCGATCGCCTCACGGAACCCCTTGAGGAACACGCCGGCGAGCAGCGCCAGGAGCACGAGCGTCACGGTCATCTGGTGCCCGTGCAGGACGTCCCGGAACAGCGGGTTCTCGACGGCGTGCTGGGCGGCGTCGGCGGCGGACAGCGTCATGGTGATGACGAAGTCGGTCGCCGCGAACCCCAGCAGCGCGAGGACGAACAGCTTCCCGGCCCACCACGGCAGGAGGTGCTCGAGCATCGCGATCGACCCCTCGCCGTGCGGCGAGTCGCGCGCCACGCGCCGGTAGACGGGCAGCGCGCCGCACAGCGTCAGCGCGACCAGCACGACCGTCGCGAACGGCGCGAGCACCCCGGCGGCCAGCACCGCGATGCCCGGCTGGTACCCGAGGGTCGAGAAGTAGTCGACGCCCGACAGCGTCATGACGGCCCACCACGGCCGGCGGCGGCCCTCAGCGGCGGCCGGCAGTCCGTGCGGACCCTGCTGCGCGGCGGGACGCCGCTCGTAGCCCTCGAGGAGGAAGCGCTGGAGGCGCCCGGCAGGCGCACGTTCTGACACGACACCAGTGTCGTGCACCGTCAGGCCCCCGCAGGACGACCGCCGGCCGAGACGATGGAGCCCCACCGCGACGCGGAACGGACCTTTCACTACAGTCGCGGTGCGGGGCCGTTCCGGTCCGCGGCAGGTCGGGGCGGGCCGTCGGCGTCGTCCACGACACTCTTCTCGGACGGAGGCGACGACAGATGGCACAGCGGGTCTCGGGTTGGGTCGGCTGGGTGTGGTTCGGCGGGCTGGCGATGTTCATCGCCGGCGTCTGGAACTTCTTCTACGGGCTGGCCGCGGTGCTCGGCCCCGACAAGCGCTACCTCGTGTCGGACGCGCAGCTCCTCGTGTTCAACCAGCAGGGCTGGGGCTGGGCGCACCTGATCTTCGGGGTGATCATCGCGGTCGTCGGCCTGTGCGTCCTCACGGGTCAGGCGTGGGCGCGGCTCACCGCGGTCGTCCTCATCACCCTGAACCTCATCACCCAGTTCCTGTACCTGCCGGCACAGCCCTGGTGGTCGGTCATCGTGATCGTCCTCGACGTGTTCGTGCTGTGGGCGCTCATCGTCCACGGGGACGAGGCCGAGGCGGTCTGACGCCGGGCCCGCTCCGCGGGAGCCCTCAGACGCCCTGCGGCGCCGGTTCGACGAGCCGGCGCCGCAGGGCGTCCTGCACGCCCGGGCCCAGCCCCAGGCCGTCCGTGAAGTAGCCCTCGACGTCGCCGAAGCGTGTCGTCATCTCGTCGAGCGCGGCCCGCAGGTACTCGACCCGGACACCCAGCACCGGCGTCAGCAGGTCGGGGTCCCCGCCCTTCGCGGCGAACGCGTCGAACATCGGCTGCAACGCCGGGAGCAGGCGCTCGTTGGTGAGCAGGTAGTCCGCCTCGACGTCCTCCGGGCTGACCCCGAGCAGCAGCAGGAGGGCCGCGGCACCCCACCCCGTCCGGTCCTTGCCCGTCGTGCAGTGGAACAGCACCGGTCCCTCGCCCGCGGCGAGCGCCCCGAACAGCGCGGCGTAGGAGGCCCGCGCGCTCGGCAGGCGGACGATGTCGCGGTACGTCTCCGCGAAAGCGGTCGCGACCCCCGTGCCCGCGAGCATCGCCGCGAACGCGCCCGGGTCGTCGAAGAACTGCGCGACGTTCGCCGCCGCGGCCTGCGGCGAATCGGCGAGGACGTCCGCGGCCACGTGCCGCACCCCCGGCGGCAGGGCGTCCGGACGCGCCCGCACCTCCCCCGCGGTCCGCAGGTCCACGACCGCCCGCACCCCGCACGCCGCGAGCGCCGCACCACCGTCCGCGGTCAGCCCGTCGAGGCCCGCGGACCGCAGCACCACGCCGTAGCGGACCGTCCCCCCACCGCCCTGCGGCGTCGTCACCGGCCAGCCGCCCAGGTCGCGGGCGTTCGCCGCGCCGTCGAGCACGACGGCGGCGCCGGGTGCGGGCGTCGGTGCGGGCGCTGCGGTGGGCGCGGGCGTCGGACGGGCAGGGCTCACGGGCAGGTCGGCAGGCACGCACCGACCCTGCCACCTCCCGCACGGCGCGCGCCACCTGCCCGAGCAGGGACGTTGCGCTACGTTCTCGACATGGCAGACGCACGCCCGGCGCTGTTCTCCGTCCCGCTGGACGGGGTGGACGGTGCTGGGCGCCGCACGGGCGGCCGCTCCCCCCGCACGCCGCCGCCCTGGCTCTGGCGGGCGCTCCTCATGACGGCGCTGGCCGTCTTCGTGGCGGCGTTCGCGTGGTTCGCGCTGCGGAACCTCGAGGGGCTGCTCGTCGACCTGCTGCTCGCGTTCTTCCTGACGCTCGTGCTCGAGCCCACCGTCGTGTGGCTCGTGCGGCACGGGTGGCGCCGCACCGTCGCCGCGGGCACCGCGCTGGGCGGGTTCATCGTCGCCGTCTGCGTCGTCGCCGTGCTGTTCGGGCGCCTGTTCGTCGAGCAGCTCGTCGGGCTGTTCGAGGCGCTGCCCCACCTCTACGAGGACCTCACGCAGTGGGCGTCCGACGAGCTCGGCGTCCAGCTCCCGGCGTCCGAGGACGTCGTGCACTCGACCCTGTCCCGCTACGGGAACGACGTCGCGTCCGGCGTGTGGCTCGTCGGCACGGGGCTCGTGGGCGTGATCTTCTCGCTCGCGACGATCCTGCTGATCGTCTACTACCTGTCGTCCGCGGGGCCGAGGTTCCGCCGGACGGTCTGCTCGTGGCTGCCCCAGCAGCGGCAGTCGGAGATGCTGCGCCTGTGGGACATCACGCAGATCAAGGTGTCGGACTTCGTGACGTCCCGGGTGGTCCTCGCGGCCCTCTCGAGCTTCTTCACCTGGATCTTCCTGACGATCATCCACACCCCGTACGCCGTGCCGCTCGCCCTGTTCACCGGGGTGGTCTCGCAGTTCGTCCCGACGATCGGCACGTACATCGGGGGCGCCCTGCCGACGCTCGTGGCGCTGACCGCGCAGGGCGTGGGGGCGATGGTCGCGGTCCTCGTCTTCATCATCGTGTACCAGCAGATCGAGAACTACGTGTTCTCGCCGAAGGTCTCGGCGCGCGCGCTCGAGATGAACCCGGCGGTCTCGTTCGTCGTGGTGATCGCGTTCGGTGCGGTGTTCGGGGCCATCGGGGCGTTCCTCGCCCTGCCGATCGCGGCGACGATCCAGGCCGCCGCGTCCACCTACCTGCAACGGCACGAGCTCGTGGACTCCGCGAGCCTGTACGACCCGGAACCCACGTCCCGATCCCTGGGCACCCCCGACGACGGCCACCGCGGGTCCCGGCGCCGGCGCGCGAACCACGCCGCGACGATCGAGGCCGCCCGGACGGTCGACGAACGCATCGAGAACGGCATCGAGTAGAGGAGAAGCACCATGACCACGTTCACCGTGTGGAAGTACGACGACCCCGAGCGCGCCGAGCAGGCCGAGGGCATCCTGCGCGACGCGGAGTCGGACGGGCTGGTGACGCTGCACGACACGGCCGTCGTCACCTGGCCGGCGGGAGCCGCACGCCCCACGACGCGGCACCATCACCAGGACACCGCCCGCGGCGCCGGCTGGGGCGCGCTGTGGGGGTTCTTCTTCGGTGTGCTGTTCTTCGTGCCGTTCCTCGGCGCCGCAGCGGGGGCCGCCCTCGGGGCGGGTGCCAAGGCGATGGCCGGGCTCGGCATCCGCGAGGACGACGTCGAACGCATCCGCGCGGCCGTCACCGAAGGGACGTCCGCGCTGTTCGCCGTCACGGAGGCCGGCGACCTCGACCGCCTCGGCGAGCGCCTGCACGGACTCGGTGGCGCGCTCGTCGACACGAACCTCACCGACGCGGAGCGCCGGAACCTGCTCGAGGTCGTGGACTGACCCGTCCGGTGACCTGTCGGCCCGCGTTCGTGACGCCGAGCACCACAGCCGCAGCCGACCGCACCGCCCCGACTCCCCTCGCGGCAGACGCACGGCGTCCTCCCGCGGGAACCGCACCCCGGCGACGCCGGGTCGAGGGTGGCTCCGGTGCTCCACGTCACGACGCCCGACTGCGTCGCCCGCATCCCCCGCAGCCTCCGTCCCGACGAGAGGAACCGTCGTGAACGTCCCCCCGGTCGCCGGTCTGGCCGCCGTCTCCGTGCCGAGCCTGGACGACGTGTCGGGCAAGAACCTCACGTGGTGGGGATTCGCGTTCGCGATCGCGACGATGGTGATCGCGTGGCTCGTGGCGCGGTACGCCGGCCGCGGCGTCATGCGGCTCCCCGCGCGGTTCGCCGGCGTCTCGGAGTCGCTCGCGGCGACGACCGCGCGCCTGGTGCGGTACTTCGTCCTGCTGCTCGGCGTGGGGGTGGCGCTCGCGTTCCTCGGTGCGGACGTCCAGCCGCTCATCGCGGGCGCGATCATCGTCGCCGTGGTCCTGGTGATCGCGCTGCGAGGCGTCGCCGACAACTTCGGGGCGAGCGTCATCCTGCAGACGCGCCAGCCGATCCGTGTCGGCGACGACGTCGAGTCGCAGGGCTACCGCGGCACGGTGCGCGAGCTCAACGCGCGGTCCGTCGTCATCCGCACGGCCGACGGCGTCGCGGTGCACCTGCCGAACAGCGACGTGCTGGGCGAGCCCCTGCTCAACTACTCCGAGTACGGCGCCCGGCGTGACGAGGTCGAGGTGTGGCTCGAGGACCCCGACCTCGACGTCGACGTCGAGACGGTGCGCGCGGCCGTCGTCGCGGCGACGGGGGTCGCGCGCCACCCCGAACCGGTCGTCGTGGTCGTCACCGGTCGGCCCGCGAGCGCGACGCTGCGCGCCCGGTTCTGGTTCTCGCCGCGGGCACCGCTGGCGGTGACGTCCGAGGTCGTGACCGCGGTGTCCGCCGCCCTCCGGGGGCGTGCCGGCGACTGGGCGGTCGACGGTCCACCGCGGCCGCCCGCCCCGCGCGCACCCGCGCCGCGGCAGCGCTGACGCCCGCACCGACGTCGGGAACAACGCACGCGCGGCCCGGGTTGCCGTTCCACGTGACCTCCCCCGACACCGACGCGCCGATCTCGCGCCGCAGCGTGGGGCTGCGCTCCGAGCGCGGCCCGATCCTGCTGTCCCTCATGCTCGCTACGGCGCTCGTCGCACTCGACTCCACCGTCATCGCGACGGCCATCCCGACGATCACGAAGGACCTGGGCGGCTTCTCGCAGTTCCCGTGGCTCCTGTCGGTGTACCTGCTGGCGCAGGCCGCGACGACCCCGCTGTACGGGAAGGTCGCGGACATGCTGGGGCGCAAGCCCGTCATGATGATCGGCATCGCGGTGTTCCTCGTGGGGTCGGTGCTGTGTGCGCTCGCGTGGTCGATGCCGTCGCTCATCGCGTTCCGCGCGGTGCAGGGCCTGGGGGCGGGCGCGATCCTGCCGATGTCGATGACGATCGTCGGCGACATCTACTCGCTCCAGGAGCGTGCGAAGGTCCAGGGGTACGTGGCGAGCGTGTGGGGCGTGTCAGCCGTGGTGGGCCCGCTGATCGGCGGCGCGTTCTCGCAGTGGGTGTCGTGGCGCTGGATCTTCTGGGTCAACGTGCCGCTCTGCCTCGTCGCGGGCGTGATCCTGTGGCGCAACTTTCGCGAGAAGGTCGAGCGCCGGCGACACCGCATCGACTACCTCGGTGCGATCCTCGTGACGGCGGCCACGACGCTGATCATGCTCGGCCTGCTCGAGGGCGGGGAGGGCTGGGCGTGGCTGTCGGCGACGAGCGTCGTGGTGCTCGGCGCGGGGGCGGCGCTGGTCGTGGCGTTCGTGCTGGTGGAGCGCCGGGCGCCGGAGCCCGTGCTGCCGCTGTGGGTGTTCGGGCGGCGCGCCCTGCTGACCACGAGCCTCGCGTCCCTCGGCGTGGGCGCGGTCATGATCGGCTTCACGTCGTACGTGCCGACGTTCACGCAGGTGACCCTCGGCACGGGCGCCCTGATCGCGGGGTTCTCGGTCGCGACGATGACGGTCGGGTGGCCGATCGCGGCCGCCCAGAGCGGGCGGATCTACCTGCGCCACGGCTTCCGCGTGACGGCGCTCATCGGGTCGGCGATCACGGTCGTGGGCGCGGTGCTCATGCTGCTGCTGGGCACCGGGTCGACGCCGTGGGAGGTCGGCGCCTTCTGCCTCGTCGTGGGCGCCGGGCTGGGGCTCACGGCGCCGCCCACGCAGATCGCGGCGCAGAACACCGTCGGCTGGTCGGAGCGCGGCGTGGTGACGTCCGCGACGATGTTCGCGCGCAGCATCGGGTCCGCGCTCGGCGTGGCGGTGTACGGGGCGATCGTCAACGCGTCGCTGGGGTCGTCCGCGGGCCACCCCGCGCCCGGTCCGCTCGCCGACGCAGTGCACGACGTGTTCGTCGGCGTCCTGGTCGCTGCGGTCGGCATGGCCCTGGCCGTGTTCCTCATGCCGCGCGACGGAGCCGGCCGCGCCGACCGGGAGACCGTCGCCACGGAGGCTGCCGAGGCCCGTGGGGGTGCCGCCGGTTAGGTTGGGGGCATGCGCATCGGAGCCCACGTCGACCAGTCGGACGCCGTCGCCCTCGCCCTGGCGATGGGCGCGGGTCAGGCCCAGGTGTTCCTGGGCGACCCGCAGTCCTGGAAGGGTCCGGCGTTCGACTTCCCGGGCGGAGCGGACGCCCTGCGCGCCACCGCCGCGGACGCCGACGTCGACCTCGTGGTCCACGCGCCCTACGTCATCAACGTCGCGAGCACGAACAACCGCATCCGGATCCCGAGCCGCAAGCTGCTCCAGAAGATCATGGACGGCGCGGCGGCGATCGGTGCGAAGGGGGTCGTGGTGCACGGCGGCCACGTCGGCAAGGACGACGAGCCGGAGGTCGGGTTCGACAACTGGCGCAAGGCGGTCGAGGCGCTGACGACCGACGTGCCGGTGCTCATCGAGAACACCGCGGGCGGCGACGGTGCGATGGCGCGGGGTCTCGACCGGATCGCGCAGCTGTGGGAGGCGGTCGCGCCGGCCGGCCGGAAGGCGGGCGTCGACGTGGGGCTCTGCCTGGACAGCTGCCACGCGTGGGCGTCGGGCATCGACCTCACGACGGCCGTCGCGGACGTCCGTGCGATCACCGGACGCATCGACCTGGTGCACGCGAACAACAGCCGCGACGCCGCGGGGTCGGGCGCCGACCGGCACGCCGGCCTGACGGACGGCACGATCGACCCGGACGTCCTGGTCGCGCTGGTCCGCGACGCGGGCGCGCCCGTGATCTGCGAGACGCACGCCGACGCCCCGCGCGACGTCGCGTGGCTCACCGAGCAGCTCGGCGTCGAGGCGGGCATCGACGCCGACGCCGGACCGACGGGGGCGTAGACCCGCTCACGCACGTCGGCCCGGGAGGAACAGGTCCTCCCGGGCCGACGTCGGCGTCAGCCGGTCACTCGGCGGACGAACCCCCGAGCAGGTAGTGCTTGCCGCTGCCCTGCAGCTTCGAGAAGGACGGCAGCTTCTGCTTGCCCTTCGGCGCGGCCTTCGGGCTGGCGGCCTTGTCGAGGTGGACGACCTCGGCGCGCGAGCCCTTCGTGCCCTGCAGGTGCAGGACGAGCGCGTCGGTGCCCTTCTTGGCGACGTCCGAACCGAGGCTGTACACGATGGACGTGTTGCCCTGGTCCGCGAACAGCGGCGCCGAGACCTGGACGGCCGGGTCGGCGACGTCGTACGCGACGGCCGGCGAGTCGTCGACGTCGGTACCGGTGAACGCGTTGAACATGCCCACCGCGTAGGTGATCGGGAACGACGTGGCAGACGCCTTGACGCCGAGGATCGCCGGGTTCACCGGAACCAGCAGGACGTCGTTGTCGAACACGTTGGTGTCGACGTCGCCCTCCTGGTAGTTGACGGGCTGGACGTCGACGAGGGTCGGCGCCCCGGTGCTGTCCCGGTCGTTGAGGTCGTAGACGAGCGCCTCGAGGAGGTCCGTCGACGGCGCGTTCTGCACGTCGACCTCGAAGTCCGGCTTCCCGTCCTTCGTGGCGTCGATCTGGACGTACGGGATGACCGAGTTGCCGATGGTCGCCCAGTCGCCGAACGTCGCGAGGCCGATCCACAGCTCGCCGTTCGAGTACCCGCGGGTGCCCTTGACCGACCCGGTGCCCACGTACTTGAGGTCACCGGACGTCGTCGACGTGTTGTAGGTGCAGCCGGACGTCTGGGTGCCGGTGCAGACGGGCAGCTTGGGGCTCTTGGCACCGAGCTGCAGGACCGACACGAGCGACCGGTAGGCCGTCGAGCCGGACCCCTGGGAGACGCCCTTGCCCTTGAGGGTGAGCGCGGAGAGGGTCTGCTTGCCGCTGTGGAAGGTGGTGGCCTTCGTCGTGGTCGTCGACGCGGGCTTGGCGGCCCCGTAGACGGGGACGCGCAGCGACTTCTTGCCGGACGGCGTGACGAGCAGGCGACCGGACGCGTCCGACACGTACTGGCGTGCCTCGTCGGCACCCGTGTACGGGCTGACCTGCGTGGCGTCCATCGTGGGGTCGATCGTCTTGCGCAGGTCGGCCGTGACGACGGTCATCGTGACCTTCACGTCCTTGCTGGAGTGCGCGGGGATCGCGACGGCGGTCGGCGACACCGAGTAGGTGACCCCGGGCTGCTTGACGACACCCTGGTACTTCAGCGTGACGGTCGTCTTGGACGAGCCGGTGTTCTGCACGCGGACCGTCCGCTTCTCCGTGACGATCGCCTTGTTGGCGGGTGCCTCCACGACACCGAACGAGGCCGAGACCCCGCCGCGCACGTCGGTGTCGTACGCGATGACGCTCGTGTCGACCGCCGCGAGGGCGTCCACGCGGCCGGCGCCGACGCGTGCCGGGCCGTACTTGTGCCCGCTCTTGTCCGTGCCGGTGTACAGGTCGTGGCCGGCGGTGTTCATGACGGCGGCCTTGATCGCCTCGGCCGACCACGACGGGTGCGCGGCCTTCACGAGCGCGGAGATGCCGGCGACGTGCGGGGTCGCCATGGACGTCCCCGACTCGACGAGCACGCCGTTGCCGGAGCCGAGGCCCGCGGACGCGACGGTGTCACCGGGTGCGGTGACGTCGGGCTTGACCACGCCGAGCGACCCGTGGGTGCCCCGCGAGCTGAAGGTGCTGAGGGTGTCGGTGATGGCGGGCATGACGTCCTTGATGGTGGCCTGGAGCGACCCGTCGAACGTGACGTTGAGGGTGCCCGCGGTCACGGCCGGCTGGAGCCGGTCGGTCTGCGTCTTGGGGAGCTGGACGACCGGGATGGCGGTGCTGCCCGTGATGCCGGCGCCGAACACGTCACGACCGGAGGTGAAGATCGCGCCGATCGCGCCGGCGGCCGCGACGTTGCCGGAGCGTCCGACGGAGCCGCAGCGACGGGTCGCGTCGTTGTCGTCCCAGACGAGCCAGGCGACCTTGCCCTTGACCTTCGCGGCGTCGGCGGCCGAGAGGGCGGTGCAGCCGTCGGCGTTCGCGCCCGGGATCGCCACGACGTCCCCGGTGACGGGGGCCGCGGTGGCCCACGGGTACGCGACCGAGAACTGGCTCGCGGCGATGCCCGCGACGTCGGACGGTGCGTTGACCTTCAGGCCGTCACGCAGCTGGTAGGCGTCCACGGAGCTCGCGACGGCGAGCGACCGGACCGCGTTGCCGGGCGAGCCGCCCGTGTCGGTGAGGTCGCCGTTGTTGCCCATCGCGATGACGGGCAGCACGCCGTTCTTGGCGAGGTTGTCGACGACCGCGTTCTCGGGGTCGTCGACGGTGCCGTAGTCGGAGCCGAGCGACATGTTGACGACGTCGAGGTGGTCGGAGAAGTCTCCGTCACCGTTGGGGTCGAGCGACCAGTCGAGCGCCGGGATGACCTCGTCGGTCGAGCCGGTGCAGCCGAACACCTTGAGGGCGTAGAGGGTGGCCTCTGGCGCCATCCCGGGGCCGATCTTCATGTCCATGAGCTTGTCGCTCGTGAGCTTCGCGTAGCTGCCGGTGAACGTCGAGCCGTCGGCGTTCTCGCCGTAGCCCGCGACGGTGCCGGAGACGTGCGTGCCGTGGGCGTCGCAGCCGAGCGGGTTGACGTCGGGGTGCGGGACGGGCTGGTAGTTCGCCGAGGCGGGGTCGGCGTCGTAGTCGTCGCCGACGAAGTCGTAGCCGCCCGCGACCTTCGCGGTGGGCGTCCATGCCGCGGTCGAGTGCGCGTGCGCGGTGTTCCACGCCGCGACGGTGCCCGGGCCGCCGAAGTCGGCGTGCGTGTAGTCGATGCCGGTGTCGATGACGCCGACGGTCACGCCCTTGCCGGTGTTGCCGGCGTCGCGCCACGTCGCGAGCGCCTTGGTGAGCACGGCGGTGCTCGAGTTGCTGATCTTCTTGGGGACGATCGGCGTGATCTTGACGACGTCGTCGCGGGCGGCCATGGCGTCGATCGCGTCGCTGTCCGCGGAGACGGCGACGCCAGGGACGGCGTTGGAGACCGTGTAGAGCGCGGTGGCCTTGGCGTCCTCGCTCTTCGCGGTCTTCACGACGGCGTCCGCGTTCTTGTCGACGGCGCCGCGCCGCGCGTTCGCGGCAGCCTTCTTGGTCGTCGTGCCGCCGGAGGTGGCGGCGGCCACGTCCGCGGCGCCGCTGCCGGCGAGCTGGACGAACACGGAGTTCCGTCCCGTCGTGCTCGTCGCGAGGGAGCCGCCCAGTTTGCTCGCGGCGGCGGCGTCGAACGTGTGACCGGAGGCGACCGGGACCGGCGTCGCGAGGTCGCCGTCCGACGCTGCGGACGCGGCGACGCTGCCGAGCCCGATCGCTCCGGCGGACGCGAAGAGGGTGGCTGCCGTGATGGCTGCCACCCTCCTGCTGCGCCCGCTGCTCGTGTGGAGTGCCATGCACTTTCCCTTCGGTTCCGGGTGCCGGAAGGGCCGGGGCGGGCGCGTCCGGGGTCTCCGGAGCGGGCCCGCCGTCGTCCACCCGACCCGTTGCGCGAGCGGACCCGACCGTGCTGCGCCGCCACGCTACGTCGCGAGGCGGAGGCTGAGAAGACCCTGTAGATGCTTGTCGCAGGCATGTTACCCGGACGTAACTTGCCGGCGCCCGCGCAGCCCGCCCTGCGGGCCGCCGTAGCATCGGAACGTGACCCTCGACCTCGCCGTCCACCCTGCTCCCGCCCCGCTCGCCGACGACGCACGGGCCGCGATCCTGGCCGATCCCGGGTTCGGCCGGTACTTCACGGACCACATGGCGGTCGCGCGGTGGCAGGACGGCGCCTGGCAGGACGCCGAGATCACCGCCCTCGCGCCCTTCTCGCTGCACCCGAGCGCCGCGGTCCTGCACTACGGCCAGGAGATCTTCGAGGGGCTCAAGGCGTACCGCCACGCGGACGGATCCGTGCACCTGTTCCGTCCGGAGAAGAACGCCCGCCGCTTCGCGCAGTCGGCCGAGCGCCTCGCCCTGCCGGTCCTGCCTGAGGACGACTTCGTGGCGACCGTCGCCGCGCTCGTCGAGGCCGACGCCGCCTGGGTCCCGACGCCGCGCGACGCGTCCCACGAGGCCAGCCTGTACATCCGGCCGTTCATGATCGCGACGGAGGCGTTCCTCGGGGTGCGGCCCTCGCAGGAGGTCACGTACTCGGTCATCGCGAGCCCCGCCGGCCCGTACTTCGCGGGCGGCGTGCAGGGCGTCGCCCTGTGGGTCACCGAGCAGTACACGCGTGCCAGCCGCGGCGGCACGGGCGCGGCCAAGTGCGGCGGGAACTACGCGGCGTCCCTCGCGGCGCAGGCGGAGGCGCGCGAGCACGGCTGCGACCAGGTGCTCTACCTCGACGGTGAGGAGCACGCCTGGCTCGAGGAGTCGGGGACCATGAACCTGTTCCTCGTCACGGACGACGGCGAGCTCGTCACCCCGAGCCTCGGCACGATCCTCGAGGGCGTCACGCGCGACAGCATCCTCGACCTCGCCCCCGACCTCGGCCTGCGGACCACCGAGCGCCGCGTGTCGCTCGCCGAGCTGCGCGACGACCTCGCCTCCGGACGCGTGCGCGAGGTGTTCGCCGCCGGGACCGCGGCCGTCATCACGCCCGTCACCGCGTTCCGGGGACGCGACGCAGCGACCGGCGACGACTACGAGGTGACCGTGGGCGACGGTGCACCGGGCACGACCGCCCTCGCGATCCGCACGGCGCTCCTGGACGTCCAGTACGGGCGCGCGGAGGACACCCGCGGCTGGCTGCGCGAGGTCGTCCCGGCCTGACGTGCCGGCGGGCCGGCCGGCCAGGGAGGGCCGGGCTGCGCGGTCCCCGTACACCCGACGGCCCCCGATCTACGTGGACCGCACGATGGGACGAACCCGGCACCCCTCCTAGTGTCGAAGGGTCAGCCCTGTCGCACGGGCGAACGATGCCCGGACAGGCCCCCACGACGAAGTGAGGCCTCATGACACGAGCACGGACCAGAAGCAGGTTGAGAACCGCCGTCGCGGGCGTCGCAGCGCTCGCCACGGCTCTGACGGTGGGCGTCCTCGTCGCACCGTCCGCGTCCGCCCACGGGTGGATCACGTCACCGCCGAGCCGGCAGGACTTCTGCTCGACCGGCAAGACGTCGTTCGACTGCGGCGAGATCAAGTACGAGCCGCAGAGCGTGGAAGCACCGCACGGGTCGCTGAAGTGTTCCGGCGGCAGCGCGTTCACGATCCTGGACGACAGCTCCAAGCCGTGGCCGCGGACCAACACCGGCACGACGGTCACGTTCCAGTGGAAGCTCACGGCGGCGCACGCCACGTCGTCGTGGGAGTACTTCGTGGACGGCAAGCTGTTCACGACGTTCGCGGGCAACAACAAGCAGCCCCCGTTCAGCTTCTCGCACACGGTGTCGGGGCTCCCGACCGGCCAGCACACGATCCTGGCCCGCTGGAACATCTCCGACACGGCCAACTCGTTCTACTCGTGCGTCGACCTCAACATCTCGTCGGGCGGCACGGACCCGGGTACGCCGACCGCGACGCCCACCCCGACCGTGACGCCGACCGTCACCCCCACGAAGACGACCACTCCGACGAAGACGGCCACGCCCACCCCGACCACCCCGGGCACCTGCTCGGCGGCCGCGTGGAGCTCCTCGCTGGCCTACGTCGGTGGCAACACGGTGACCTACAACGGGTCGCTCTACCAGGCCAGGTGGTGGACGCAGGGCGAGACGCCCAGCAACACCGCCTGGGGTCCCTGGAAGCTCCTCGGCACCTGCTAGCCACGTCCGTCCCCGGACGCCTCGGGCCGGCCGGGTCCTCCGCGACCCGGCCGGCCCGCGCGCGTCCGGTCCGGCCGGCGAGGGCGGCGGGCTTTTCAGCGTGCCGCGCAGCACGTCCGGGTGGTACGGCTTGCGCATGCGTCTCGACACCGCCCGCACCCTCGACGACGGCCTCACCGAACGCCGCTTCACGCTCGACGTGGACGGCGCGACAGTCCCCGGCATCCTGTGGACGCCGGCCGGCGCCTCCGAGTCCGCACCCGCGCCGCTGATCCTGCTCGGCCACCCCGGCGGCCTGGACGCGATGTCCCCCCGGCTCGCGGGACGCGCGCGACGGTCCGCGCGGGACGGGTTCGCCACCGCGGCCCTCGAGCTCCCGGGCAGCGGCGAGCGTGCTCGTCTCGAGGAGGTCGACGCGGCACGCGCCGACCTGCGCGCCGCGCTGGCGGCCGGTGAGCCGGTCCCCGACGACGTGGTCGACCGGTTGGTCCTTCCCCTCGTGGACCGGTCGGTCCCCGAGCACCGTGGTGCCCTCGACGCGCTGGGCGCCCTGCCCGAGGTCGGTGGACCCGCCGGGTACTCGGGCGGCATCGTCGCGATCGGAGTCCGGCTGGCGCTCGTCGAGCCACGGATCGCGGCGCTCGGCCTGTTCGCGGGCAGCTTCCTGCCCGGCACCACGGTGGACGAGGCGCGCCGCCTCACCGTCCCCGTGCACGTGCTGCTGCAGTGGGACGACGAGGGCAACGACCGACAGGCGTCCCTCGACCTGTTCGACGCGATCGGCTCGCCCGAGAAGACCCTGCAGGCGAACCTGGGCGGGCACCGCGGCGTCCCGGCGTTCGCGGGCGAGGACGCCGCGCGGTTCTTCGCCCGGCACCTCGGCGGCCGTCCGGGGTGACCTCTCGTCGCCCTCCCGCCGGGGTCGATAGTTGCTACATGCAACTGGTAGGGGTCTTTACATACGCGGTTCGCACGATTGCGCCTGAGTTGTCAGAGTTCCTAGCGTCGTGAGGCTAGCCCGTCCTAGGCCAGAGGTCCGAGGCGGTCCCCCGATGAAGCGAGGTCCCATGACTCGATCACCCCTCCGCGCCGCCGCAGCGGCGCTCACCGCCGCCCTCGCGGCGCTCACCGCAGGCATCCTGATCGCCCCCGCAGCGGACGCACACGGCTGGATCACGTCGCCGTCGAGCCGACAGGACTTCTGCTCGACCGGCAGGACGTCGTTCGACTGCGGCGAGATCAAGTACGAGCCCCAGAGCGTGGAGGCCCCCAAGGGCTCTCTGAAGTGCTCGGGCGGCAGCGCGTTCACGATCCTCGACGACAACACGCTCGCGTGGCCGCGCACGACGACCGGCACGTCCGTCACCTTCCAGTGGAAGAACACCGCGCTGCACTCCACCGCGTCGTGGGAGTACTTCGTCGACGGCACGTTGTTCAAGACGTTCGACGGCGGCAACAAGCAGCCCGCGGCGACCGTGTCGCACACCGTCACCGGGCTGCCCACCGGCCAGCACACCATCCTGGCCCGCTGGAACATCGCGGACACCGTGAACGCGTTCTACTCGTGCGTCGACCTGACGGTCACGGCGAACGGCACCGACCCCGGCACGCCCACCTCGACGCCGACCGTGACCCCGACGGCTACCGCCACGCCGACCGTGACCCCCACGAAGTCGGCCACGCCCACGGCCACCGCGACGCCGACCAAGACGGCCACCCCGACCGCCACGGCCACCCCCACGAAGACCGCCACGCCGACCGCGACGGCCACGTCCGGCTCGTGCACGGCGGCCGCGTGGAGCAGCTCGCTCGTCTACGTGGGCGGCAACACGGCCACGTACAACGGCTCGCTCTACAAGGCGAAGTGGTGGACCACCGGCGAGACGCCGGGGTCCCAGCAGTGGGGTGCGTGGGAGCTCGTCAGCGCCTGCTGACCCGCGCCACCACCTCTCGCACCACGTCGACCCCGGCGCCCAGGGCTGAGGGCCCAGCGCGCCGGGGTCGACGCGCGTCAGCACGACCCGTCCCTGTGCTTCCCCGGACCATCCCTTGGTCGGTAGTGGCAGGCTGGTGCCGTTCCTAGCCTCGTGGCATGGCCGTCCGGCCGACCCACCCGAGGAGGCACCATGACCACGCACAGCACGCCGAGCACCGGCGAGGCGGACTGCACCGCCCGCTGGACCGGCCTGTCCCGCGCCGGTGTGGCCGTCTCCACCGCGGCGATCGCGGTGCTCACCGTCCTCGCCGTCGTGTCCGAGCAGCCGCCGCAGCACCTCGCGCTCGACGTCGTCTGCGGGGTCTTGTCCGTGCTCGGCGCGGCGTTCGTGCTGATCAGCGTGTCGGACGTCCCGCGCCGGCGCGCCCTCGCCACCGGAGCGGGCGCGCTCGCCGCCCTCGGTGCCCTGTCGCCGGGCGCGATGCCCGCGTCGACCATGACGACGCTGGTGGTCGCACGGACCATGCCCCTGCGCTCCGCGATCCCCGCGGCCGTGGCGGGCGCGGCCGGGCAGGCCGTGCGCGGCGCGTGGCGCGACGTCGGGATCGGGTACGGCTGGTGGCTGCTGTGCGACGTGGGGGTCCACGCCGCGCTGCTCGGATGGGGCGCGTACGCGCGGACGCGCGCCGACCTCGTCGCGTCGCTGCGTGGACGCGTCCGCGCCGCCGAGGCCGACCGGGACCGCCGCGCCGAGCAGGCGCGCCGCGACGAACGCCTCCGCATCGCCCGCGACATGCACGACACGCTCGCCCACCGGCTGTCGCTGGTCGCCGCGAGCGCCGGCGCCGTCGCCTACCGCCCGGACGCTCCGCCGGAGCGGCTCGCTGCGGCCGCGCTCGTCGTCCGGGACGGGGTGGCCGAGGCTCTCGACGAGCTGCGCGCCGTGATCGGGGTGCTGCGCGACCCGGAGACGACGGTGCCCGACCTCGACACGCTCGTGACCGAGGCCCGGCACGCGGGCACGCCGGTCGAGCCGACCATCGACCCGGCGGTCGTCGCGCTCACCGCGACGACGCGCGGCGCGGTGGCGCGCACCGTCCAGGAGGCGCTGACGAACGCGCGGCGGCACGCCCCGGGCGAGGTCGTGCGGCTCGACGTGGCAGTGGACGCCGGAGGCCCGGACACCGGTGCGCGGTGGGTCCGGGTGGTCGCCAGCAACCCCGTCCCCCGCCCGGACGCGCCGGCGCACCGGCCGGGGGTCGGGCTCGCCGGCCTGGGCGAGCGCGCGGCAGCGCTGGGCGGCAGGCTCGACGCCGGGGTGGTCGACGCCCGGTGGACGCTGCGGGTCGACCTGCCCGTCGCACCGGAGCGGGTCGGATGAGCGGCCGAGCCGGGGACGCCCCGGTGCGGGTCGTGGTGGTCGACGACGACGCGCTGGTCCGGCGCGCGCTCGTGACCCTGCTCGACGGGGTGCGCGAGGGGGTGCGCGAGGGGGTGCTCGACGGGACGCGCGGCGGCGACCGGGGAGTCAGGCGGATCGAGGTGGTCGGCGAGGCGTCCGACGGGGGCACGCTGGAGCCGGTCCTGGACGCGCACCCCACGGACGTCGTCCTCATGGACCTGCGGATGCCGGGCGTGCGCGGGATCGAGGCCACGCGCCGGGTCACCCGGCGTCCTACGGCGCCCCGCGTGGTCGTCCTGACGACGTTCGACACGGACGACGAGGTGGCCGGGGCGCTGCAGGCCGGCGCGGCCGGGTACCTGCTGAAGGACGCACCCCCGGACCGGATCGTCGCCGGGGTGTTCGCCGCCGCGGCGGGCGAGCCGGTGCTGGCGCCGGCCGTCGCCCGCCACCTGGTGACGCACCTGACGACGGTCACCGCGGCGCAGGACGAGGCCCGCGCCGCCCTGGCCGCCCTGACGCCGCGCGAGCGCGAGGTGGCGCAGCTGGTCGGGCAGGGGGCGTCCAACGCCGAGGTGGGGAGCGCGCTGTTCCTGTCCCTGCCGACGGTCAAGGCGTACGTGTCGAGCGTGCTCGACAAGCTGGGCTGCCCCAACCGCACGCGTCTGGCGCTGCTGGTCCGCGACGCGCGCCTCGACCCGTCGGACGGCTGAGTGCATGGTCATACGTGCCCCTGAACCGGCGACCGGCCCGACATGCCCATGACATGACGTGCTCGGGAGGACGCTCAACCAATTCGCAGCGTTTCCACATCATGGATATCTCGGCGAATGCTGACAAAGCTCAAGTAGCGTTCAGATGTCCCTGAGCCGGCTGACAATGACGCAGATCCCGCTCGCCACCGCGACACGATGGAGCGTCGGAATGACCATGCACTTCGTGCGACCGGACCCTCGACAGCCATCCCGTGAGCGCCGGAAGTCCGGGGCTACCAGGACCTCCGCCCTGTGCATCGCGCTCGCCGCGACGTTGGCCGCGTGCAGCTCGGGAGACCAGCAGGCTGCTGGCGACTCGCCGTTCTACGCGTCCCTCGGCGCCCTTGAGTCCGCCTCGGACCATGCCTTGCTGATCTCGGTGACGGGCATCGAGAAGGCCGTGATCGAGGGCATGGACCAAGACATCGTCCACGCCGACGTGGAGGCGAGCGATCCCGACTTCGACCACAAGACGGTCACGCTGACCCTGCCGGTCGACAACGGCACGGACGACTCGGTCGAGCTGCGGACCGGGACCGAGTATGCGGTCTTCGTCAAGGTCTCTGACTCCGGGGTGGCCTACCTGACTTCGCCTGATCAGGGAGTGTTCCCCGTCGTCGACGGCACGGCCGGCCACAGCGACGCCGGCACCTTCCCGCTCGGCGACGCGGCACGTCGCCTGGGTCTTGCTGGCTAGGCAGTTCGCATGGCCATCACCGCGGAGTCCGGCATGACGCCCTGGTCGTGCAGGACATCCTCGGTGGCGACCTGATCCTGGCCGAGGTCCACGTGGACGGCACCAAGATCGGCAACCACTGCTGGAACCGGCTTCCGGACGGACCTCACCGCGGACTCCCGCTACCACCGGGAGCAGTACGAGCTCCTCCGGCGGAGGGTCTTCGACGCGATGGAGGCGTCCGCAATGCCCGGGCCGCGCCAGACGGAGTCGTAGCCTGCGGGGCTCAGGCGCGGCCGCGGAGGCGGTCGATCTCGCGGCGCTCGCGCTTGGTGGGGCGGCCGGCGCCGCGATCGCGCAGGCCCGCAGGCCCTGCGAACCCGCGCTCCGGCGGCGGCGGCGAGTGGTCCACGTAGGCCTTCGCGGCCTCGGGCGCGCCGACACGCTTCGGCACGAGCTCGACCACCTCGACGTCGCGCTCGCGGTCCGTCCGGAACGTGACGCGGTCGCCCGTCCGCAGGGTCGCTGACGCCTTGACGCTGCCGCCGTTGACGCGCACGCGACCCGCCCGGCACCACGCGGTCGCGACCGACCGCGACTTCGCCAGCCGGACCGTCCAGAGCCACATGTCCACCCGCACGGGTCCATCCTCCCCCCGACCGCAGCGTGCTGGTGCGGGCGGGGCGCGCCCGGCGCAGCAGCACTCGCGCGTCAGGTGCTGGCGCGCACCACGAGCGACGCCGGGACGGTCACGGCAGCCGGCGTCTCCCCGTCGATGACGGACAGCAGCAGCCGCACCATCTCCGCGCTGATGCGGTCGAACGGCTGCCGCATGGACGTGAGCGGCGGGTCGAGCGCCTCCGCGATGCCCGCGTCGTCGAAGCCGCCGACGGCGACCTGCCCGGGAACGGAGATCCCCGCCGTCCGCAGCGTCATGTACGCGCCGGAGGCCATGAGGTCGGAGGCGACGAACACAGCGTCGAGGTCAGGCCGTCGCTCGAGCAGCTCGGCCATGGCGCGGGCGCCGCTGTCGCGCGAGTAGTCGCCGTGCGCGACGAGGGTCGGGTCGAAGGCGTCGCCCAGCTCGTCGCGGTACCCGTCGAGGCGCAGCCGTCCGCCGGGCGTGTCCATGGGGCCGGTGATCATCGCGACGTGCTGTCGTCCCCCGTCCAGCAGGTGCCGCACCATGGTGCGCGCGCCGGCGCGGTCGTCCGCGGACACGTACCCGACCGTGCTCTCGAACCCGAGCGGGATGCCGCACGCGATCGTCGGGATGCCGCGCTCCTGCAGCGAGCGGAGCACCGTGTTGCCGGCGTGCGACGAGATGAGCAGCACGCCGTCGACGTGGCCCGACCCGACGTAGTCGACGACGTTGCGCTGCTCCTCCTTGGTGCCGGCGACCATGAGCAGCAGCGGCATGCGGCGCCGTGCGAGCTCCTGGGCCGACCCGCGCAGCAGGACCGAGAAGTTCGGGTCCTCGAAGAGCAGGTGCTGCGGCTCGGTGAGCAGGAACGCGATCGAGTTCGAGCGTCCGGTCACGAGGCTGCGGGCGTGCTGGTTGGCCGAGTACCCGGTGGCCTCGATGGCGGCCTCGACCGCGGCGAGCGCGTCGGGCGACACCCAGTGCCCGCCGTTGAGGACGCGGGACACCGTCCCGCGCGAGACGCCGGCGGCAGCGGCGACGTCCTTGATCGTCGGCCGGCGACGCGGGGTCGCACCGGCCTTGTCGGTGATCATGCGGGTCATGCTTTCACGGCACCCGCAGCGAGATCGACCTGCCAGAACCGCTGGAGCGTCAGGAACAGCGCGACGAGCGGGATGATCGACAGCAGCGCCCCCGTGATGACGGACGTGTACATGGCGGGCTGGGTCGCACCCTGGTTGAGCAGGCCCGACAGCCCCACGGTGAGCGGGAAGAGCTTGTCGTTGCCGAGCATGATGTACGGCAGCATGAAGTTGTTCCAGATGGCGACGAACTGGAACAGGAACACGGTGACGAGCCCCGGCATCATCATGGGCACCGCGAGCCGGAAGAAGATCCGCCCCTCCCCCGCGCCGTCGGTCCGGGCGGCCTCGATGACGTCGTCGGGGACGGCGGCCGCCGCGTAGATGCGGGACAGGTAGATGCCGTACGGGCTGATGATGCTCGGCAGCAGGACGGCCCAGTACGTGTTGGTCATGCCGACCTTCGCGAGCAGCAGGTACTGCGGGATCGCGAGGACGACCGCGGGCATGAGCACGCCCGCGAGGATGACGTTGAAGGTCGCCGTCTTGCCGCGGAACGAGTACTTGGCGAGCCCGTAGCCGGCCATCGCCGACACGAGGACGGACAGCACGCCGCCGACGCC
This sequence comes from Luteimicrobium subarcticum, assembly GCF_002798015.1. Lineage (GTDB taxonomy): Bacteria > Actinomycetota > Actinomycetes > Actinomycetales > Cellulomonadaceae > Luteimicrobium > Luteimicrobium subarcticum. The sequence goes on from NZ_PGTZ01000010.1 coordinate 169,820, forward strand.
CGCGTAGAGGGCCGTGTTGAGCATCCAGCGCCAGAAGAGGCCACCGCGGTAGTCGGACAGCGCGGTGATGTTGTCCCACAGGTGGGTCGAGGGCGCGAGGGTGAACGTGCTGAACAGCTCTCCGGCGCTCTTGGTCGACGCGATGACGACCCACACGACGGGGAGCAGGCAGTAGGCCGCCCCGAGGAGCAGGACGGTCGTGCCGCCCCAGGCGGTACGACCGGCGGTACGACCAGCGGGGCGGCCGGCAGCTCCGTCGGGGCCGGGTCGTCCGGGCGCGGTCGGGGCGGGGAGGGTGGTGGCGGTCATGTCACTTCTCCTGGGCGAACGCACGGCGCTGCACGAGGCGCAGGAAGCCGAACGAGAGGACGAGGGTCGCGAGCGCGATGACGACGGACAGCGCGGCAGCCGAGTAGATGTCGTTGCGGATGAACGCGTTCCGGTAGACCGTCATGAGCGGGCTCCACGTCGACGCGATGGTGTTCGTGAGCGGCTTGAGGGTCATGGGCTCGGCGAACACCTGGAGCGTCGCGATCATCGAGAACAGGAACGTCAGGATGAGCGACGGCATGACGATCGGGACCTTGATGCGCCACGCGATCTGCCGCTCGGTCGCGCCGTCGAGGCGCGCGGCCTCGTACAGGTCGGACGGGATCGCCTTGAGGGCGGTGTAGATGACGATCATGTTGAACCCGACGCCGCCCCACAGGGCGATGTTCGCGATGGCGAACAGCACCCACCCGGAGTTGAGGATGTCCGGTGAGCCCCACCCGAGCTTCTCGGTGACGTACGTGAACGGGCTGACGCCCGGCAGGTACAGGAAGCCCCACAGCAGCGACGAGATGACGGCCGGGACGGCATAGGGCAGGAAGATCGAGACGCGCGAGAACGGCTTCGACCGGACGCGGTGGGCGTCGAGCAGGAGCGCGAACAGCAGCGCGAGGCCGAGCATCGTCGGCACGAGGATCACGCCGTACACGAGCACCCGGACCACGGACGCCACGAAGTCGGGGTCGGACAGCGACGACCGGTAGTTCTCGAAGCCGGCCCACACCTCGGTGTGCGACCCCTTCCCGAGCCCGAGGCCGGAGACCTTCACCTTGCGGAAGCTGAGGTAGACGGCGTAGAGGATCGGCAGCGCGAGGAACAGCACGAACAGCACGGCGGCGGGCGCGACGAACGCGTAGGGCGCGGCGGCGGTCCCGCGGCTCCGGCGGCGGGCGGGCGCGCCACCGGTCGGGGCCGGCGACGGCACCGTGGGCGACGCCCCGTCGGTCGGGCGGTCGGTGGTCGTGGTCATGCGGTGCTCCTCGGGTGCGTGCGACGGTGCGCGCGGGCGCGGGACCGGCGGGCGTCCGGTGCCGGGCGCCCGCCGGTGCGGGTCATTCCTTGACGTTGTAGCCAGAGCTCTTGAGGTTGTCGAGCGTGGTCTTCTGCATCGAGGTGACCGCGTCGCCGAACGCCTGCTGCGTCTTGGCCTTGGTGGCCTTGCCGAACTCGTCGTTGTACGCCGAGTACGCGACGTCGACGTTCGGGCCGTAGGTGAACGGCTTGACCGTGCCGGAGATCTCGGCGGCGAGCGAGTAGAAGTCGGGCTGGTTCGAGAAGAAGTCGGGCGGGCTGGTGAGCGCGGACTTCTGCGACGCCAGCGCGGCCGGGTAGAGGCCACCCTCCGAGACGAGCAGGTCGGCCGCCTCGGACGACGTGTTGAGCCACGTCACGAACTCCGCCGCGTACTGCGGGTTCTTCGACTGGGTGGTCACCGCGGTCGCGGAGCCGCCCCAGTTGCCGGTCGCGTCGTCGCCCGCGGTCCACTGCGGGAGCTTGGCCATCTTCCACTGGCCCTTCGTGTCGGGCGCGTTGCCCGACAGGACGCCGGGCGCCCAGATCGCCGAGATCCAGCCGACCTGCGTGCCGTCGTTGAGGGCCTTGTTCCACGCAGGCGTGTACATCGGCTTGTTGTCGATGACGCCCTCCTCGACGAGCTTGCCCCAGTAGGTCGCGACCTTCTGGGTGGCCTCGGAGTCGATGTCGACGGACCAGGCGTCGCCGTCGACACCCCACCAGGACGCGCCGGCCTGCTGTGCGAGACCGGTGAACCAGCCGGCGTCGGTGGACGAGAACGTCCCGAGGTACGCCTTCGGGTCCTTCTGGTGGAGCTCCTCGGCGACCTTGGCGTAGTCGTCCCACGTGGTGGGGACCGTCAGGCCGTACTTCTCGAAGACGTCGGCACGGTAGTAGAACTCCATGGGCCCGGAGTCCTGGGGGACCGCGTAGACGGCGTCGGAGCCGAGCGTCACGGCGTTCCAGGAGCCGTCGCCGAACGCGCTCTTCGTGGCGGGGTCGATGTCCTTGCTGATGTCGGCGAGGGCGTCGGACGCGACGAGGGTCGGGATCTTCTGGTACTCGGCCTGCATGATGTCGGGCGCGCCGGAGCCGGCCTTGATCGCGGTGAGCAGCTTCGTGACGGCCGGGTCGCCGCCGTCCTGCTTGTTCACCTCGACGTGGATGGTGGGGTGCTCCTTGTTCCAGACGGCGGCGACCTTGTCCATGCCGGGCGCCCAGGTCCAGTAGGTGAGCTCGATCTTCTGTGCCGGGTCGGTGGGCGTCGTGTACGCGCCGGAACCGGAGCCGGAACCCGAGCCGGAGTCGTCCGACGAGCATCCGGCGAGCAGGAGTGCGGACGCCGCTGCGACGACGGCGGCGGCCTTGACTGACGTGTGCGGTCGCACGTGACCTCCTCGTTGAAGCCCCTCGCGCGGTTGCGACGGGGTACGACTCGAGCCTCGAGCCGCTGTGCACGATCACAGTAGTTGCACGCCCGTGTCTCTTGTCAACGTCCAAGTACCGCAGAGAAAAGCGATCGTTACGGTTCCGAGACACTGTGTGCGTTCACAGCATTTGTGGTGTAGACAATGACCACCCCTGTGTTCGCACGACCTGATGGAGTGTCATGGACGACACCAGCACCCCGGCCCCACCCGGACCGCGACGGCAGCGCCGACCGCGCGACACGGCCCAGGTCTGGGCGACCGGGCTCGACGGCATCGCCTACGGCGGCGACTACAACCCCGAGCAGTGGCCCGAGGAGACCTGGGCCGAGGACGTCCGTCTCATGCGCGAGGCCGGCGTCACGTTCGCGACCGTCGGGGTGTTCTCCTGGGTCCTCATGGAGCCCCGCGAGGGCGAGCTCCACCTCGACTGGCTCGACCGCGTCATCGACGGCCTGCACGCCGCCGGCATCCGCGTCGTGCTCTCGACCCCGACGGCCGGACCGCCCGCCTGGCTCTACGCCAAGTACCCCGACGCCCGCGTCGTCACGCGCGACGGCGTCGCGCTCGGCCCCGGCTCGCGCGGCGCGATGTCGCCGAGCGCCCCCGCCTACCGCGAGGCGTGCCGGCGCATCGCCGACGCCCTCGCCGCCCGGTACGGCTCCCACCCCGCCCTCGCGCTGTGGCACGTCCACAACGAGTACGGCGTCCCCGTCTCCGAGGACTTCTCGGTCCACGCCCGCCACGCGTTCCGCGACTGGCTCCAGGAGCGGTACGACACCGTCGACGAGCTCAACCGCCGCTGGGGCACCCTGTTCTGGGGCCAGCGCTACGGCGCGTGGGACGAGGTCGAACCGCCCGGCCCCGCCGCCAGCGTCGTCAACGCGGCGCACCAGCTCGACTGGGCACGCTTCACCGACCACCAGCTCCGCGCGTGCTTCCGCATCGAGCGCGACGCCATCCGGCAGCACTCGGACGTGCCCGTCACCACCAACTTCCAGGGCTTCAACGGGCGTCCGACCGACCTGTGGGCCTGGGCGGACGAGGTCGACATCGTGTCGAACGACCACTACCTCGACGCCGCCGACCCGCGGAACCACGTCACGCTCGCGCAGGCCGCCGACCTCGTGCGGTCCGTCGCCGCCGGCCGCCCGTGGTTCCTCATGGAGCACTCCACGTCGGCCGTGAACTGGCAGCCGCGCAACGTCGCGAAGCTGCCCGGCGAGATGCGGCGCAACTCGCTCCAGCACGTCGCCCGCGGCTCCGACGCCGTCGGGTTCTTCCAGTGGCGCGCGTCGCGCGTCGGCGTGGAGAAGTTCCACTCGACGATGCTCCCCCACGGCGGGACCGGCACCCGCGTGTGGCGCGAGGTCGTCGAGCTGGGCGCCGACCTGCGCCGCCTCGCCGACGTCCACGGGTCCGTCGTCCGGCCGCGCGTCGCGATCCTGTGGGACTGGGAGTCGTCCTGGGCGCAGGGACTCGAGTGGCGACCCAGCGTCGACCTCGACGCCGACGAGCGGCGCGACGCCTACTACCGGGCCCTGTTCGACGAGGACGTGACCGTCGACTTCGCGCACCCCGGCGCCGACCTGTCCGCGTACGACCTCGTGGTCGCGCCCGCCCTGTACCTGCTGCGCGCCGACCACGCCGCACGCCTCACCCGGTGGGTCGAGGACGGCGGCACGCTCGTCGTCTCCTACTTCTCCGCGATCGTCGACGAGGACGACGCCCTCCACCCCGGCGGGTTCGGCACCCCGCTGCGCGAGGCGCTCGGGGTCGTCGTCGAGGAGTTCACCCCGCTGCGCGCGGGCGAACGCGTGCACCTGTCGGCCGGAGGCTCTGCCGACGACGCCCTCGGCGACATGCTCGACGGGACGGCGGTCGACGTCTGGGCCGAGGACCTGCGGCTCGAGGGCGCGCGGGCCGTGGCGACCTTCCGGGACGGCCCCGTCCCCGGTGGCCCCGCCGTCACCCGGCACGCGCACGGCGCCGGGCACGGCTGGTACGTCGCCGCCCGGCTCGACGGCGTCGCGCTGCGGTCGGTGCTGCGGGCCGCGGCGCACGACGCGGGCGTCGCCACCCGCCGGATCGGCGACGACGTCGAGCTCGTGGTCCGGCACGGGACGACCGACGACTTCCTGTTCGTCGTCAACCACGGCGCGGCGGCGGCCACGCTCGAGCTGACCGGCCACGACCTCCTCACCGGCATGGACGTCGACGGCCGGCTCGTCGTCCCGGCGGGCGACGTCGCCGTGGTCCGCTCGGAGCGGCGGCCGTGATGACGACCGATCCCGCCGTGGAGCCGTCTGCGCGGCGCGACGCCATCCTCGACGAGATCGCCCGCCGCGGGTCCGTGCGCGTCGGTGAGCTCGCCGGGCGGCTGCGCGTCTCGCCGCTCACCGTCCGGCGCGACATCGGCGCGCTCGCCGCGGCCGGACGGGTCCGCAAGGTCCACGGCGGGGCGGTGCAGGTCGAGGGGTCGTGGCCTCGCGCCCGTCCCTCCGAGGCACCGGGCACCGACGCGCCGGACGAGCGGCCCGGGGAGACCGTCGTCACCGCCGCCGTCGCGCGCGCGGTCGTCGACCTGCTCGCGCCCGGCGACGCGGTCGTCCTCGTCGGCGCGGGCGTCACGGAGCAGGTCGCGCACGCGCTCGCCGAGCGTCGGGCCCCGCGCCCGCTCACGGTCGTCCCGACGTCGCTCCGGGCCGCGCTCCTCCTCGCGGGCGAGCGCGACCGCGGCCTCGTCACGCTGCTCCCCGGGGGCGAGCAGTCGCCCCGCGGCATGCTCGTCGGACCGGTCGCCGAGGAGACTCTCGCCTCGCTGCACGTCGACCTGGCGGTCGTCGAGCTCGCCGGCCTCGGGCCGGACGGACGGCTCACCGTCGGCGCGTTCGACGAGGTCGCCGTGTGCCGGACCGCGCAGCGCGCCGCGGCACGGACCGTCGCGGTGGTCCCCGCCGACCGGATCGACCGTCCCGGGCTCGCCCGGTGGGGCGGGCTCGCCGACCTCGACGTGCTCGTGACGGACGCGCCGCCGTCGTCGGAGGTCGTCGCCCGGCTCGCCGCGGCGGATGTCCGGCTCGTCGTGGCCGGGGAGCCGGACACCGACTGATGCGTCGGCACCACAGGGAAAGAGGTGGCCGACCGCCGGTGGCGGTCGGACCCTGGAGGGATGGACCCGTTCGAGCTCCTGACCCTCCGCACCGCCGACGCCGACCGCGGCGCGGACGACTGGGCGCTGCGCGGCGTGGAAGCCGTCGAGGCGGCATGGTGGCACGACCTCACGGGCACGACGGACGAGCTCCGGACCGCACGGTGGCGCCAGGTCGTCCTCGGGACGACCGGACCGCACCACTCCGTCGCCGTCCTCGCCGTGGCACCGCACGCGAGCACCCCCGAGGACGTGCTCGGGTTCGCGTGGGTCCGCCTGTTCGACGCGTCCAACACGGACGCCGCCGAGGTCGACCTCGTCGTCCACCCGGACCACCGGCGACGGGGTGTCGGAGCCGCGCTGTGGGACGCCGCGCTGGACGTCGTCCGCGGCGAGGGCCGGCACGTCGTGCAGGCGTGGAGCGTGCACCGTCCGCCGTCGTCGGACACGCCGGCCGGGACGGCGACGGTGACCCCCGCCTCCGGGGCGGGCGAGCTCGCCGCCGACGACCCCGAGGTGCGGTTCGCCGCCGCCCGCGGCGCCACGCTCGCGCAGGTCGAGCGACGGTCGACCCTCGAGGTGCCGTCGGCCGGGCTGCTCGACGGGCTCGACGCGGCGGCGCGGCCGCACGCCGACGGGTACGTGCTGCACGGCTGGCGCGGGCCGGACGTCCCGGAGTCCCGGCTCCACGACGTCGGCGCGCTCGAGACCCGCATGTCCACGGACGCACCGCAGGGCGGGCTCACGATCGAGCAGGACGTCTGGGACGCCGACCGCGTGCGCGCGTGGATCGACCGGCTCGCCCGGTCGGGCGAGGACGTCCTGCTGGCGGCGGCCGAGCACGTCGCCTCGGGACGACTCGTCGCCTACACGGTCCTGGTCGTCGCGCAGGACGGGTCCGTGCGGTGGGCGACCCAGGACGCGACGATCGTGGACCCGGACCACCGCGGCCACCGTCTCGGGATGCTCGTGAAGGTCGCGAACCTGCGGGCGCTGCGCGCCGACCGTCCGGCCGTGGAGCGCGTCGTGACCTGGAACGCCGACGAGAACGAGCACATGCTCGCGATCAACGTCGCCCTGGGGTTCCGCGTGACGGCCCTCGGGGGTGGTTGGGAGCTGCGTCTCGCATGAGGCGCGCCCGCTGGGCCGAGCGACGTCCTTGTCGCTCGACGGACCCGGGGCCCTGGCCCGACAACTGTGCACGATCACAGTTTGATGACTGAGTCAGCGCTATCTTGCGGCTGGAATCATTGCTAGGTCTGTCACGCACAACTGTGAACGTGTACAGTCGCCTCCAGCCCGACGAGGACGTCGGCCCTCCGTGGCCCGCCCGCCCGGCGCGTTCGAACGACGACGATCGACGTGACGAAAGGTCCCCCATGCAGCTCTCGTACCGACCGAGGCGCCGCCGCCTCGTCGCGACGGCCACGCTCACCGCGATCGGCCTCCTCGCCCCCGCGTCCGCCGCCTGGGCCGGCCCGCACGGCTCCGGCAGCACGGGGAGCACCCACGGCACAGGCAGCACGGGCCCGGTGCGCGCCGGGGTCACCGTCCGGCAGGTCACCGGCCTCCCCGCCGACTTCTCGACGGGCGTCGACGTGTCGACGGTCCTGTCCGAGGAGGAGAGCGGCGTCGTCTTCCACGACGCCCGCGGCAAGAGGGCCGACCTGTTCACCGTGCTCAAGGAGTCGGGCGTCAACGACGTCCGCATCCGGATCTGGAACGACCCGAGCGACGGGTCCGGCCACGGCTACGGCGCCGGGAACGTCGACGTCGCCCGGGCGAAGGAGATCGGCGAGCGCGCGACCGCCGCCGGCATGAAGGTGCTGCTCGACTTCCACTACTCCGACTTCTGGGCCGACCCCAGCAAGCAGCAGGCGCCCAAGGCCTGGGCCGGGTACACCGTCGACCAGACCGTCGCCGCGGTGACGTCCTTCACCACCACGACGCTCCAGGACTTCAAGGCCGCCGGCGTGGACGTCGGCATGGTCCAGGTCGGGAACGAGACGAACAACGGCGTCGCGGGTGTCACCGGCATGGCGGACATGTCGCGCGTGTTCTCCGCGGGCAGCGCCGCGGTGCGGGCCGTCCTCCCGGACGCGCTGGTGGCCGTCCACTTCACCGACCCGGAGAACGGGTACGCGACCATCGCCGCCCAGCTCGACGAGTACGGCGTCGACTACGACGTCTTCGCGAGCTCGTACTACCCGTACTGGCACGGCTCGCTCGCGAACCTCACCGCGCAGCTCAAGGCCGTCGCGGACACCTACGGAAAGAAGGTCATGGTCGCCGAGACGTCCTGGGCGTACACGCTCGCCGACGGTGACGGCGAGCCGAACACCATCGCGTCCGCGAGCGTCGCGACGCAGTACCCCGTGAGCGTCCAGGGGCAGGCGACCGAGGTGCACGACGTCGTCCAGGCCGTGCACGACGTCGGCGCCGCCGGCATCGGCGTCTTCTACTGGGAGCCCGCGTGGATCCCCGTGGGCCCGGCCAGCACCCTCGCCGCCAACCAGCAGAAGTGGACAGCCTTCGGGTCGGGCTGGGCGACCGCGGCCGCGAGCGCCTACGACAAGGACGCGGCCGGCGTCGCCGCGGGCACCGACCCGGGCGGCTCGGGCTGGGACAACCAGGCGATGTTCGACGCGTCGGGGTACCCGCTCGCGTCTCTCAAGGTGTTCTCGTACGTGCGCACGGGCTCCGTCGCGCCCCTGGCCGTCTACTCCGTCGCGCCGGTCGACCTCGCGCTCGCGGTCGGCGACCCCGTGCAGCTGCCCAGGACCCTCGCCGTGACGTACAACGACGGCCGTGCGGTCCGCGAGCGGGTCTCCTGGGCGGACGTCCTCGACGACGTCTCCGGCGCGGGGACCTACAGCATCCCGGGGACCGTGACGACGCACACCGCACGCGGGACCGTCCCCTTGTCCGTGACGGCGACCGTGACGGTCCGGGCGGTGGACCACGTGGTCGACGGCAGCTTCGAGTCGGGGTCCTCGGCCTGGACCGTCACGGGCACGGGCGCCTCGATCAAGGCCACCGGCGACGCGTCCGACGGCACGACCGCCCTCGCGTTCTGGCTCGACACCCCGTTCTCGTTCACCGGCAGCCAGACGATCAGCGGGCTCGCGCCCGGCGCGTACACCCTGACGTCGACCGGCCAGGGCGGCGCGCTCGGCACCGGAGACACCGTCGACCTGTTCGCGACGACGTCCGCGGGCACCGTCACCGCGCCCTACGGCCTGACGGCCTGGTCGGAGCTCCACACCCCGACGCTGCAGGTCACGGTCCCTGCCGACGGCACGGTCACGATCGGCGCCCGCGGGACCCTGTCGTCGGGGGCGTGGGGCGCGCTCGACGACTTCCGGCTCGTCGCGACGACGACGCCCGTCGACACGAGCGCGCTCCGGGCGCTCGTGGCGCGCGCCGCGGCCGTCGACCGGTCCCGGTACACGGCCCGCTCGCTCGCCACGCTCGACGCCGCGGTGACGGGCGCCGACGTGACCCTCGGCGCGACCGCACCCGCGCCCGCCGTGCTGTCCCGGGTGACCCGTGCCCTCCGGACGGCGCTGGACGGCCTCACGAAGGTCGCACCCGTCCACCGCGGACCGGGCGCGAGCCACCAGCGGTAGGCGGCGGGGACCGGTCGGGGGCAGGCAGGGGCTGGGCGCGCTACGCGACGAGCTCGCGCAGCGCGCCCAGCAGGGCCTCGGGGGTCTCGATCTGCGGCACGTGCCCCGTGCGCTCGAGCAGGACGAACCGGGCGCCCGGGATGGCAGCGGCGAAGGCGCGTCCGTAGTCCGGGTCCGCGATCCGGTCGGCCTCGCCCCAGACCACGAGCGCGGGGACGTCGACCGAGGACAGCCGTGCGAGCAGCCCGGGGTCGGTCATGCCGCCGCCGTAGACGGCGAGCGCGGCGCGGTTGCCGAGCAGGACGTCCCGTGCCGCGGGCGGGAGCGTCGACGGGTCCGGGATCACGGCCTTCGACGGGTCGTGGTAGCTGTGCGCGGCGACCTCGGCCGGGGTGAGGGCGAAGAAGTCGGCGACGGGGTGCCCCGGGACGTCGATGCCGACGGCGTCGACGACCGCGATCCGTCCGACGCGGGGCGAGCGGCGCAGTGCCAGCTCGGCGGCGACCCAGCCGCCGACCGAGTTGCCGATCACCGTCACATCGTCGAGGTCGAGGGCGTCGAGCAGGCCGGCGTACAGCTCGGCGAGCCCGTGGACCGTGGACAGCGCCGCGGGGCGGGGGGTGCCGTCGAAGCCAGGGTGGACAGGGGTGATGACGTGGGTTCCGGTGCGTGTGGCGAGCAGGTCGGCGAACGCGGAGACGGATGCCGGGCCGGCTCCGCCGTGCAGGAGCAGCGTCGCGCGCCCGCTGCCGCGCTCGGCGATCGTGATCGGAACCGGTCCGGCGGAGGTCGTCACGGTGAGAGTGGAGTCGGCGCTCGGCATGCCATGACCCTATCTCAACATGCTGATATAAACATCTTGACCTGAGGGTCTTAGGATGGCGGGATGGCTCTGACCACCCAGCAGCTCGGGCAGGCGGTGAAGCGTCTGCAGACCAAGCATCACCGCGCCGGCAACGAGGCGCTCCGACCCCTGGACATCTCGATCGTGCAGTGGGACGCGCTGCGCCACCTCCACGCGCACCCCGGCGCGTCCCTGCACGACCTCGCCGTGCTGACCTTCCAGACCGACCAGGCGTTCGGCACGCTCGCGCACCGGATGGAGGCGCGCGGGCTCATCCGTCGCACGATCGGGTCAGGCCGGGCGATCCGCCCCGAGCTCACCCCCGAGGGCGAGCGCGTGCTCGCCGCCGGCACCCAGGTGATGGACGGCGTGCTGCGGGCATCCTTCGAGCGCCTCACCCCGAGCGAACGGGCCGCCTTCGGCGACATGCTCAGCCGCCTGGTCGACGACGCACCCGGCGCGGCGCTCTGATCCTCGGCGCCGCCGGAAGCGTCAACCGCCGGCTCAGTCGCCCGGCCACTCCCCCGTCCAGCGCTGGAACACCCGCGCGCCCGCGCGGTCGATGCTCGCCTTGACGACGGCGTAGATCGCGCCCTGCAGGGCGGCCCCGATGAGGATCTCGCGCAGCCGGTACTCGGACTGGAGGGCGGTCGGCGGGTCCTGGCGGTCGCCGGGCGTCGCCTTCTTGTACACGGCACGGAACACGCGCGCCGCGACGAGACCGCCCACGACGGACGACGCGATCCCGAACGGCTTGTAGAGGATCTTCGCGGCGCGGCGGGCGTCCGGCGAGGACTGCGGGATCTCCTGCACGTCGTCGGCGTCCGCCCGCGTCTCGGTGTCCTGGGTCTCGCTGCTCATGGACCGAAACTAGCCCCGGCCATCGGCCGCCGCGCGGGCTGGGAGGCCCGGGGCACGCTCCGGGTCGGGCACCACGGTGCAGAGGTCGCGGTCGAGCGTCACGCGGACGTCCGCGCCGAGCGTCGCGGCACCCGCCGGGTCGACCGCGACGACCCGCTGGAGCCCGGCCGGCCCGTCGAGGTCGACCGTCGCGCGCGCGGTCCCGCCCCGGAACACCACCTCGGCGACCGTCCCCGGCCACACCCCGTCAGGCGTCGGACGCGCGCCCGGCGCCACGACCCGCAGGCCGTCCGGGCCGACCGCGAGGAGCCCGTCGTCGGCCGGCCAGAACGCCTGGTACCCGAGGAAGGACGCGACCTCCCGGCTGCCCGGCTCGCGCCACAGCGCCTCCGGGGTCGCGACGCGCAGCAGACGTCCGCCGCCCATGACGGCGACCCGGTCGGCGACGGTGAACGCCTCGTCCTGGTCGTGCGTCACGAAGACGGCCGTGGTGCCCGTCGCGTGCAGGACGGCGCGGACGTCCGCGGCGAGCCGCTCGCGCAGCCCGCGGTCGAGCGCGGACAGCGGCTCGTCGAGCAGCAGCAGGCGGGGGCGCGGCGCGAGCGCCCGGGCGAGGGCGACACGCTGCCGCTCGCCGCCCGACAGGGTCGCGACCGCCCGGTCGCCGTACCCGGCGAGGCCGACGAGCTCGAGCAGCTCGGCCACCCGGCCGTCGCGCTCCGCGCGCGACACGCGGCCGCCACCCGCGGGTCCGTCACCGCCCGACCCGCCGCGCGACCGCAGCCCGTACGCCACGTTCCCCGCGACGGTCCGGTGCGGGAAGAGCTGGCCGTCCTGGAACATCAGGCCGAACCCGCGGCGGTGGACCGGGACGCCGTCCAGGTCGTCGCCGCCCCAGGCCACCCGTCCCGACGCGACCGGCTCGAGCCCCGCGACCGCACGCAGCAGGCTCGACTTGCCGCAGCCCGACGGGCCGAGCAGCGCGAGCGTCTCGCCGCGGGCGACGTCGAGGGTCACGCCGTCGACGGCCTGCACCGCCTGCCGGGACCCGGTGTCGTACCGGACGACGAGGTCCTGCACCTCGAGGGCGCCCGCGCCCGGGGTCGCGCGGGGGGTCGTCGGGCTCACAGCTCGCCTCCTTGCCGCTCGCCGCGGAGCTGCTCGGCGAGCAGCATCACCGCCGCCGTCAGCGCGGCGAGCACGCACGACGCCGCGAGCGCCATGCCGTAGTTCCCTGCACCGGGCCGGCCGATCAGGGTGAAGATCGCGACGGGGAGGGTCGGGGCGTCCGGTCGCGCGAGGAACGACGTGGCCCCGAACTCGCCGAGGCTGGCCGCGAACGCGAACCCGATCGCCAGGCCGAGGGACCGCGCCGCGAGGGGGGCGTCGACCGTGCGCAGGACGCGTCCGGGTGCCGCGCCGAGAGTGCTCGCAGCCTCCCGCAGCCGGGGGTCGATCGCACGCAGGACGGGCAGCACCGACCGCACGACGAGCGGGATCGCGACGACGGCCTGCGCGATCGGGACGAGGGCCCCGGACGTGCGCAGGTCGATCGGGATCCCGAGGGGCCGGTCGAGCGTCACGAGGAACCCGAACCCGACGGTCACGGCGGACACGCCGAGCGGCAGCATGAAGACGGCGTCGAGGGCGCCGACCGCACGCCGGCCGAGGCGCCGGCGAGGGCGGCGCGACACCACGAGGGCGACCAGCCCGCCGACGACGACGGCGATGGCTGCGGCGACCGACGCCGTCCGCAGCGAGTTCCCGGCCGCCTCCCACACCGTGACGGAGAGCGCGCCGCGGTCGCCGACCGTGCCGAGGGCGCGGTAGCTCGCGAGCGACCAGGCACCGTCGACCCGCAGCGAGCGCACCACGAGGTTCACGAGCGGGACGAGCAGCAGCACCACGACGACGAGCGCGGTGACGAGCGCGGGCACGAGGTCGCCGCCCCACGGCGACCGGGTGCCGTCGGCTGCGCGGTGCCACAGGCGCAGGCGGCGGTCGTCGACCGGGCGGTCGGACGCGAGGCTCAGCGCCCGCTCCCGCCGGCTGCGCGCCCGCCCGGCGACGACGAGCACCGCGCTCACGACGACGAGCTGGACCACCGACAGCACCGACGCCGTCCGCAGGTCCAGGAACTGCGTGGTCTGGATCCAGATCTCCGTCTCGATCGTGCCGTACTGGATGCCACCGAGGACGAGGACGACCCCGAACGCCGTCGCGCAGAACAGGAACACGATGCTGGCGGCGCTCGCGATCGCGGGGCCGAGCGCCGGGAGCGTCACGGTCCGGAAGGCGCGCCAGGGCGACGCACCGAGGGCGCGGGCGGCCTGCTCGGCGCGCGGGTCGAGCCGCTCCCACAACCCGCCGACCGTCCGCACGACGACCGTGTAGTTGAAGAACACGAGCGCGAGGACGATCGCGGCGAACGTGCCGTCGAGGTGCAGGAACCCGAGAGGGCCGCCGTCGACGAGCAGCGACCGGAACGCGACGCCCACGACCACGGTGGGCAGCACGAACGGGACGGTCACGACGGCGCGCGCGAGGCCGCGCCCGCGCCAGCGGCACCGGAACAGCACGTACGCGCCCGGCACCCCGAGCAGCACCGAGACCGCCGTCCCGAGAGTGGCCTGCAGCAAGGTGAGCCCGACGATCCGCCACGTGCGGGCGGCGGAGAACACGTCGGCGAACCCGGACAGGTCGACGTGCCCGTCGACGACGAACCCCTTGCCGACCAGCGTCGCCACGGGCCACGCGAAGAACACGCCGAGGAACGCGAGCGGCACGACGACCGCCACCCCCCAGAGCGCGACCCGTGGAGCAGACCTCACCCGACGACCGCCCCCGTCCACTCCTGGATCCACTCCGCCCGGTGCGTCGTGATGTCGTCGGGGTCGACGACCCACGGCTTGTCGGCCAGCGGCGCGAACTTCTCCCACGCGGTGGGCAGCGTCGCGTCGGGGCTCACGGGGTACATGTACATCTGGTCGGCGATGGTGCTCTGGTACTCGGGCGAGAGCAGGAAGTCCACGACCTTCTGCGCGGCGCCCGGGTTCTTGGCGCCGGCGAGGACGCCGGCGTACTCGACCTGACGGAAGCAGGTGTCGAGGAGCGCACCCGTGGTGGTGGACGACTCGTCCTTGCTCAGCGTGTACGCGGGGGACGACGAGTACGACAGGACGACGGGCCGGGGGCCCTTGCCGTCGGCGCCCGAGAAGTCGGTGTAGTAGGCGTCCTCCCAGCCCTGGTCGACCTTGAGCCCGTTGGCCTTGAGGGACTTCCACCAGTCGAGGTAGCCGTCCTCGCCCTTCGCGGCGACGGTGGCGAGGAGGAACGCGAGACCGGGCGACGACGTGGCCGGGTTCTCGACGACCGTGAGGTCCTTGTACTCGGGCTTGAGGAGGTCGTCGAGCGTCGTCGGCTCGGCGAGCTTCTTCGTCGTGAACCAGGTGTGGTCGACGTTGAGGCACACGTCGCCGTAGTCGATGGGGGTGAGCTGGTCGGTCGCGCCGCCGTGGTGCGTACCCACGAGGTACTGCTCGGCGTCCTTCGGGAGGGCCGGGGACCGGTAGTCGGCGAGCACGCCGGCCTCCATCGCCCGGGTCGCGAACGTGTTGTCGATGCCGAACACGGCGTCGCCGAGGGGCGCGTCCTTGGTGAGGACGAGCTGGTTGGTCAGCTGCCCGGCGTCGCCCTGCTTGACGATCTTGACGGTGATGCCGCTCTTCTTCTCGAACGCGGCCAGCTGGGCCTTGTCGATGCTGAACGAGTCGTGCGTGACGAGGGTGACGGGCCCGGTGGCCGCGACGGCGCCCGTGCCGGTGGGCGACGGCGACGCGTCGCCGTCCGAGGTGCAGCCGGCGAGCGCGAGGGCCCCGGCGACGGTGAGGGCGAGTGCTGTGAGCGTCTTCGCTCTGCCGGTCGCCCGGCCGGTCATGTTCTGCAACGTGTCCTCCGCATGGTGCTGTGGAGGGGTCCGCCGTGACGGCCCCCGGGCAGCACCCGGTGGTGTCACGACGGATGAGAATCCCGACTTCCTCCACCGGTGCTAACCGGATCAGGTTCGAGGGTCTGCGGTGGTCCGCACTCTCAGCGCCCGCCGGGCCTCGTGGCTCGACGACGCTCCCCTGTCGTTCGGTCCCAGCCTACCGCCGGGTCGCGCGCGGGCGGGACGCGCGGGCTAGGTTGGTGGGGTCCCTGCCGACCGCACGACCGAGGAGCTCCCCGTGGCCGAGAAGCCCGACATCACGACGCAGGTGCTGACGACCGTCCTGTCGGCGGCGGCCGGGTGGGCGGCGCAGAAGATCGTCCGTTCGGTGTGGTCGCGCAGCGGCATGAAGGCCCCGCGCAACGCGACCGACACGGAGGTCACGGCGGCGGCGGCGATCCTGTTCGCGGCGCTCGCGGCGGCGGTGGGTGCGGCGGCTCAGCGCGCGGCGACGCAGGGCGCCGGGGTCGCGGCACGGCGCCTCAAGCGCGGCCACTAAGGTTCTCCCTGCAGGCCTGGCAGAGCAGATGAGGACGGACCGATGACGGCGACCGACGACGTGCTGTACCCCGAGATCGAGCCGTACGCGTCGGGCATGCTCGACGTGGGCGACGGTGCGCAGATCTACTGGGAGGCGTCGGGCAACCCGCTGGGCAAGCCGGCCGTGTTCCTGCACGGCGGTCCGGGTGGTGGCACGAGCGCCGTGCACCGCCGCCTGTTCGACCCGGAGAAGTACCGGATCATCCTGCTCGACCAGCGTGGTTGTGGTCGGAGCGTGCCGCACGCGAGCGAGCCGGACGCCGACCTCACGACGAACACGACGTGGTACCTGGTCGAGGACCTCGAGGTGCTGCGCGCGCACCTGCGCATCGACAAGTGGCTCGTGTTCGGCGGGTCGTGGGGTTCGACGCTCGCGCTCGCGTACGCGGAGACCTACCCGGAGCGCGTGACGGAGCTGGTGCTGCGCGGCATCTTCACGCTGCGTCGGTCCGAGCTCGACTGGTACTACGAGGGCGGCGCGGGCAACGTCTTCCCGGAGCGGTACGCCGACTTCCTGGCGCAGGTGCCCGGTGTGCCGCCGGGCGAGCGCATCGCCGCGTACCACTCGCTGCTGTTCGACGCCGACCCGGCGGTGCACGTTCCCGCGGCGGTCGCGTGGACGACGTGGGAGTCGTCGACGTCGACGCTGCTGGAGGACGAGGAGCACATCGCCGAGGCGGCGGAGCCCGCGTCGGCGACGGCGTTCGCGCGGATCGAGAACCACTACTTCGTGCACCACGGCTTCTTCCGCGAGGGTCAGCTCATCGACGACGCGGGCCGCCTCGAGGGCATCCCGGGCGTCATCGTGCAGGGCCGCTACGACGTGGTGTGCCCCGCCGTGACGGCCTGGGACCTGCACCGGGCGTGGCCGGGCTCGGAGATGCTGATCGTCCCGGACGCGGGGCACGCGTTCAAGGAGCCGGGCACGCTCCGCGCGCTGGTCGAGGCCACGGATCGCTTCGCGTCCGCCTGACGCCGCACGACCCCTGCACTCGCCGTCGACGGACGCCGAGAGGCCCTGTGGACGGCCGTCTTCCCGTTGTCCCGCCCCCCGCTAGAGTGGCGCCCGCACGTCCGGACAAATGGGGGGAAAGGCGATGCGCGCCACGCGAAGTGCACGGGCCGGCCACGGGGTGGTGGGCAGCCGGTGAGCGACCTGCAGATCGACTCCGACACGTTGAGCGCGGTGCGCGCCACCCTCGACAAGGCGCTCACCCTGGGGGCGACGGGTGGTGTGTGCTGTGTCCAGGACGGCGTCGACATCGGCATGTACCCGCCGACGGCGCTCGGCTCGGATGTCGTGTCGCCGGCCCTGGTCAAGGCCAACATGGCGTTGCGCGACGCGATCGAGGTCACCCGGACCGCGCTGACGAACGCCGGGACGTCGACGTCGACCGTCGAGGACGGGGTCGACCAGGCCGACGACGAGATCTGGCAGGGCATCGAGTGGCCGAGCTGACGGGCACCACCGACGCCGCGACCGGTCCGGGCGCGGGCGACCCCGCCGGCATCCGGGACCTGGCGGCGACGTACCGCCACTGGGCGCACCAGCTCGGTGTCGAGGCCCGCTACGCGGCGCAGGCGAAGGCGCTCCTGGACGACCAGCACGGCGACGCCGTCACGGCCCTGGCCGACCGGCTGGGGTCCGAGGTCGGGACGATCACGTCGCTCCAGGCCGACTGCGGCACCGTCGCGGACATCCTGACCGACTACGCCGACGAGGTCGAGGACATCGCCCGCACCGCGGCCCGGCTGTCCGTCGAGGCGGCCGACGCGACGGCGCGCGGGTCGCGTGCCAACGGTCTGAGCCCGTGGAACACCTTCAACTGGTCCTCCTCGTTCGTCGGCCCGTACATGGCGCGGGCGACCTGGGACCAGGCCGTCGCGGACTGGTCGGCGGCGACGTCGGGCATCCAGCGGCTGGCCGAGCGCCGCGCGACCCTCGACGACGGGACGGCGCGGAAGCTGGCGGACTACCACGCGATCGCCCTGCGGGGTGCGGCCACGGCGTCCGGTCGTCGCTCCGCGGCGGCGCCGCGCCGCACGCACCCCGTCGATCCGGTCCGCCGCACCCCGGCCCCGGTCCTGGCCCCGCCCACCCCACCGGTCGACACGGCGCCGGCGGGGGCTGCGGGCACGGCAGGCGTCCCGGAGGGCACGGCCCCGGCCGGTCCGCCGCCTGTCGTCGTCCCGGCCTCGCACACCGCGGACGACGCGCCGCCGCGGCACGACACGCCGGCCGCCGTGGCACAGCCGGCGATCGTCGGCGTGGCGACGGTCGGGGTCCCGCTGAGCGTGTGCTTCGCGGCGAACCGCGAACGCCTGCGGAGCCTGGGCCGGCGCCTCGTGGACCAGGTCCCCGCGGTCGCGGTCCCCCGGCACGCGTTCTTCCGGCGCGTGCTCGACACCCCGACGGCGTGGCGCGACGTCGACGGGCACCGGCACACGCGGCACGGTGCGGCCGTCGTGGCGTTCGATCCGGAGACGTCGACCTACGTGACCTACTTCGGCCCGCTCGACGACCACGGCGACATCCCCGCGTGGGTCCGGCACGTCGGCGTGCTCGACGCGGGGACGGCGACGACGGCCGAGCAGCTCCGGCTCGCCGACGAACGCGGTGCGGCCCTGTACGAGGAGTACGCCGGGCAGTCGCCGACCGCGCTCTTCGTCGTGTCGCACGCGCCCGTGCTGCACGACCTGGCGGGCACCACGCCGGACCCGGGAGCTCGGGACGCCGACGTGGCCGGGACGGCGGTCGTCCGGCTCCTGGACTCGATCCCCCGGCCCGCCGGGTCGACGCTGACGGTCGTCGGGCCGGCGAGCGGCTCTCCCGCCCTGCCTGCTGCGGCACGGGGCGCACTGCGCGCCGACATCCCGATCCGCTGACCCGGGCAACCAGTTACGTTCGCCCTGAGCGGAAACGGAGCCGTCTTCCGGATTCTCGGTCGAATCGCGTTGACGTACCCCTGTGCTGCTGCTGTGCTGTAACCCTCTCGCCGCCCGCCCGGCCCGACTCCGCATCCGGCCCTCGGCAGCGCGACGCACCGGCGACGCCGCCGCACCCACTCCGCCCCGTCCTTGGAGGACACGTGTCCGACCAGCATGCCTCCGTCCCGCTCGACAAGGCCGCGAGCTCCGCGACCACCGTCGAGCCCCACTCGGGCGGCGAGGTCGAGCACGACCCGCACGCCCACCTCGCGTCCTACCCCAAGCGCTGGGCCGCCCTGGCCGTCATCGCCATCGCGCAGCTCGTCATCGTGCTCGACACGTCGATCATGAACGTCGCGCTGCCGTCCGCGGCCGAGGATCTCGACATCTCGCCGGCCAACATCCAGTGGGCCGTCACGGCCTACACCCTGGCCTTCGGCGGCCTGCTCCTGCTCGGCGGGCGGATCGCCGACTACCTCGGCCGCAAGCGCACCTTCATCATCGGCCTCATCGGCTTCGCGGCCGCGTCCGGCCTCGGCGGCATGGCCATGAACGAGGGCTGGCTGTTCGGCTCGCGCGCCCTCCAGGGCGTGTTCGGCGCCCTCCTCGCCCCCGCGGCCCTCTCGCTCATCACCGTGATGTTCGTCGAGCCGCACGAGCGCGCCCGCGCGTTCGGCGTCTTCGGCGCGATCGCCGGCGGTGGCGCCGCGATCGGCCTCATCGCGGGCGGCGTGCTCACCGAGTACCTCGACTGGCGCTGGTGCCTCTACGTCAACGTGCCGATCGTGATCGTCACCGCGATCTTCGCCGCGCGGATCGTCCCCGAGTCGAAGGCGGCCGGTGACACGCGGCTCGACATCCCCGGAGCGATCCTCGCCACCGGCGGTCTCGTCGCCCTCGTCTACGGCTTCACCGAGGCCGCCAAGCAGACCACCGACGCGCAGGGCAACCCGACGACGGTCGGCTGGACCGACCCGCTCGTCCTCACGCTGTTCGCCGTCGCGGTCGTCGCACTCGTGCTCTTCGTCTACCTGCAGACGAGGGTCAAGAACCCGCTGCTCCCGCTGCGCATCGTGCTCGACCGCAACCGCGGCGGCTCGTACCTCGTGTTCCTGCTCGCCGGCGCCGGCATGTTCGCGATGTTCCTGTTCCTCACGCTGTACTTCCAGGACATCCTCGGCTGGGAGCCCCTCAAGACCGGCTTCGCGATGCTGCCGTTCAGCCTCGGCATCATCGCCATGGCGGGCGTCGTCTCGCGGCTCCTGCCGAAGCTCGGTCCGAAGCCGCTCATGATCCCGGGCCTCGCGTTCGCGACCATCGGCCTCCTGCTGCTGACCCGCACCAGCACCGAGGGCAGCTACTGGACGCAGGTGTTCCCCGGCATCCTCGTCATGAGCCTCGGCATGGCCGCGGTCTTCATCCCGGTGTCGTCGACGGCCCTCATCGGCGTCGGCGGGCACGACGCCGGCATCGCTTCCGCGGTGCTCAACACGTCGCAGCAGATCGGTGGTTCGCTGGGCCTCGCGCTGCTGAACACGGTCGCGATCTCCGCCGCGACCGACAAGATCGGCGACCTCGTCGCGGGCGGGGCGAACCCGAAGGACCCGATGACGGCAGCGACCGCCCAGGTGCACGGCTTCCACACCGCGTACGTGTGGGGCGCCGGGTTCTTCGCGATCGCGCTGCTCATCGCCGCGTTCGTCATCGTGGCACGCAGGGACTCGCTCCCCGCGGAGGGTGCCGTCGCAGCCTGACGGCAGCACCGCACCACCCCGCAACAACCACGCGACGGGCGTCGACCACCACGGTCGGCGCCCGTCGTGCGTCCCCTCCCGCGCGCGCCGGCCAGCCACGACCGTGGCCGGCCAGCCACGACCGACCCCATGTCAACCACGACCACCTTCGCGTCAACCACGACCAGCGCGAGACGGCTGCCGCCTGTGGTTACGTCCTGCCAGGTCGAGGCATCCCAGACCAGCGCCTCCGACGGTCGCGGCTGACCCGCAGGTGGTCGTGGCTGACAGGCCGACGGTCGTGGCTGACGCGCCGGTGGTCGTGGCTGACCCGAAGGTGCCGGGCCCGCCGTCGCACAGGTGGCTGACAGGTGCGCGACAGTGCCGGTCAAGTCCCGCTCCGTACGTTCCCCTCAGACATCATCGAGCGCCCCCTGCGCTCGCCGACCCCGAGGGAGATCATGGGCGCCCTGCTGCACCGGGCCTGGGACAGGCCACGCACCCGACTGCTCGTCGTAGGGACGGCCGGTGTGCTCGTCGTCGCCGTCGCGCTCGCCTGGTGGTTCGTCTGGCGGTCGCCCGACGCGGGCGCTGCGACCGCGACGTCCGTCACCCGGACCGCCGAGGTCAGCACCACGACCATCGAGAAGTCCGTGTCGGCGTCCGGGACGCTCACGCCGTCGGTCCAGGAGGACGTGTCCTTCGGGGCGTCCGGGACGGTCACCTCGGTGAAGGTCGCCGAGGGTGACACCGTCAAGAAGGGCCAGGTCCTCGGGACGATCGACACCCTCGAGCTCAAGGCCGACCTCCTGTCCGCGAAGGCGGACCTCGCGAGCGCGAAGTCCGACCTCGCGACCGCCGAGGACGAGAACGACGGGTCCGACTCCGCCGAGGCGCAGGTCAGCGCGAAGGAGGCGCAGGTCGACGTGGCACAGGCTGCGGTCGACACCGCCGAGGACGCGATGGACGACGCCACCCTCAAGGCACCGGCCGCCGGCCTGGTCACCGAGGTCAACGTGGCGAAGGGTGACGCGGTCACGGGGAGCTCGAGCGCGTCGGGCTCCGGCTCGTCCGGCTCCGGCTCGTCCGCCTCGACGTCGGGCGCCGGTGGTACCGGCAGCGGGGGCGGCTCCGGCTCGTCGTCGACCAGCACGTCGAGCTCGGCGCAGTTCGTCATCGTCGGGCAGTCGTCGTGGGAGGTCTCCGTGACGGTCGGCGAGGACGACATCGCGAACGTCAAGAAGGGCGAGCAGGTCGAGCTCACCGGCGACGACCTGTCCGACACGGTGTTCGGGACGGTGTCGAGCGTGGGTCTGCTGCCCAGCACGTCGTCCGGCTCGGTGTCCTACCCCGTCACGGTGCAGGTCACCGGCTCTCCGAAGGGTCTCTACGACGGCACGTCCGTGACGGCCGCGATCGTCTACGAGCGCCGCTCCGACGTCCTCGCGGTCCCGTCCGCGGCCGTGACGCGTGACGGCGACACCGCGACGGTCGACGTCGTCGACGACGAGGGCACGGTCACCCCGACCACGGTCACCGTCGGCGAGACGTCCGGCCAGATGGTCGAGATCACGAAGGGCCTCACCGAGGGTCAGACCGTGCAGTACACGCAGGTCGTGTCGACCGGCAACGGCGGGACCGGCACCGGCAACCGCCAGCAGGGCGAGCTCCCCGGCGGCGGCGAGGGCGGCTTCCCCGGTGGTGGCCAGGGTGGTTACGGCAACTTCCCGGGCGGCGGCGGGCAGCAGGGCGGCGGCAACTTCCAGGGCGGCGGTGGCCGCGGGTGACGACCACGACGACCACCACCGCACCCTGGGCCGCCTCGGACGCGGGCGCTCCCGCGACCTCGACCCCCGTCATCGAGCTCGCCGGCGGCCGCAAGACCTACCGCTCCGGCTCGATCGAGTTCGAGGCGCTGCGCGGCGTCGACCTGCGGATCGACCGCGGCGAGTACGTCGCGATCATGGGCCCGTCGGGCTCCGGCAAGTCGACGCTCATGAACGTCCTCGGCTGCCTCGACGTGCTCACCACGGGTGAGTACCGGCTCGCCGGGAACGACGTGGGCGAGCTCGACGAGATCGACCTCGCGACCCTCCGCAACGAGGAGATCGGCTTCGTGTTCCAGCAGTTCCACCTGCTGCCGTCGCTCTCCGCCTGGCGCAACGTCGAGCTGCCGCTCATGTACCGGGGGACGCAGCGCGCCGAGCGCAAGGAGCGGGCGAGCGCCGCGCTCGAGCGCGTCGGCCTGGGCGACCGGCTCGAGAACCGACCGGGCGAGCTGTCCGGCGGCCAGCAGCAGCGGGTCGCCGTGGCGCGCGCCCTCGTCGGGGAGCCGGCGCTCATCCTCGCGGACGAGCCCACCGGGAACCTCGACACGGTGTCCACCGAGGACGTCCTCGCGCTGTTCGACGAGCTGCACGCGCAGGGCCGCACGATCGTCCTCATCACGCACGAGCCCGAGGTCGCCGAGCGCGCCCGCCGCGTCGTGCGCGTCCGGGACGGCGTCATCCAGAGCGACGGCCCTGCGTCCGCGCTGCACGACGACCGCGGCTACCTGCACCACGACGAGAACGGGGGCGTCCGATGAGCTGGGGCGAGACCCTCTCCACCGGGTGGCACGCCATCCGCGCGCACTCGATGCGTTCCCTCCTGACGGTCCTCGGCATCCTCATCGGCATCGCCGCGGTGATCCTCACCGTCGGGCTCGGCCTCGGGACGCAGAAGGACGTCAGCGCGCAGATCAGCTCGCTCGGCTCGAACCTGCTCATCGTGACGCCGGGGTCGACGACGTCGTCCGCGGGCGTCCGCGGCGGGTTCGGGTCGTCGACGACGCTCACCGTGGCGGACTCCGAGGCGCTGGCCTCGCAGACAGCCGCACCGGACGTCGAGGCCGTCGCGCCCGAGAAGTCGGCGTCCGAGTCGCTCGAGAACGGCGACACGAACTGGACGACCACGGTCGTCGGGACCACCCCGTCGTGGACGGACGTGCGCTCGCGCACGCTCGCCCAGGGCCGGTTCCTCACCGCGGACGACGACACCGACCAGGCCACGAACATCGTGCTGGGGTCCGAGACGGCGACCGAGCTGTTCGGCAGCCCGTACGCCGTGGGCCGCACCGTCACGATCAACGACGTGTCGTTCACCGTCGTGGGCGTGCTCTCGTCGGCGGGCGCCAGCTCGTCGGACGACCTCGACGACACTGCGGTCGTACCGCTCGCCACCATGGCGAGCACGATCGTCGGCGGCACCAACCGCACGTCGGTCTCGACGATCTACGTCAAGGCCGTCGGCACCGACGAGATCTCGGCCGCCTACCAGGAGACGCAGAACCTGCTGCTGAACCTGCACGGCATCACGAACGCCGACAACGCCGACTTCACGGTCAGCTCGCAGGACGCCCTGGTGTCCACGGCGACGTCCGTCTACCGGACGCTGACGGTGCTGCTCACCGGCATCGCCGCCCTGTCGCTGCTCGTCGGCGGCATCGGCGTCATGAACATCATGCTCGTCTCCGTCACCGAGCGGACGCGGGAGATCGGTCTGCGCAAGGCGCTCGGCGCCCCGCCCACCGCGATCCGGCGACAGTTCCTCACCGAGGCGTCGATCCTCGGGCTCTCCGGCGGGATCGTCGGCGCGGGCCTCGGGATCCTCGCCGCGAAGGTCCTGCCCGACGTGCTCGACTCGTCGATCGTCGTCTCCATGCCGGCGGTGTTCGGGTCCATCGCGATCGCCCTGGCGATCGGCCTGGTGTTCGGCGTGTACCCCGCGGTCCGTGCCGCGCGCCTCGCCCCCATCGACGCCCTGCGCAGCGAGTGAGGCCGCCGTGGACCACCTCGAGCACCGCGCGGCCCGCCGGCCGCACCCGTCCTTGTCCTCCGTCCCCCTCCCCCACCGAGGAGACCCCATGAACCCGTCCAGCACCCCCGCGCGCACCCCCGTCAGCCGGTCGACGCGCCGCTCCGTCCGCGTCGCCGGCGCGGCGACCCTGTTCGTCGCCGCCCTGACCCTGGCCGCCTGCTCGTCGGGAGACGACAGCGCGTCCGGCCAGGCGGCGGCGAAGGGCCAGACTGGCGAGCAGAACGGCCAGCAGCAGGGTGGCCAGAACGGCGGGCAGGGCGGGGCGCAGCGCACCCCGGGCGTGTCCGGCGAGATCGCCGCGATCGACGGCTCGACCGCGCAGGTCCAGTCGACGAGCACGCAGACCGCGGTGAGCTGGACGTCGAAGACGACCGTGAGCCAGCGGGTGTCGGGATCGCTCTCCGACGTCACGGTGGGCAGCTGCGTCATGGTGACGTCGGACGCCTCGTCGTCGGGCTCGTCGGACGCGTCCGGCTCGTCGGACGACACGTCCACGCCCGTCACCGCGTCCGCGATCACGATCACGGCCGCGACCGACGGCGAGTGCACCACGGGCCGCGGCGTCGGCGGGGCCGGGTTCCCCGGCGGCGGCACCGGCGGTCAGCAGGGCGAGATGCCCCAGGGCGGACCGCAGGGCGAGGGTGGCCAGATGCCGATGCCCAGCGGCGCCGCGACCGGGCGCGCGGGCGGCGGGTTCGGCGGTTTCGGCGGCGGGCTCGTGTCCGGCAAGGTCACGAAGGTCTCCGGCTCGACCCTCACCGTCGACTCCGTGAGCTTCCAGCGTCCGACGGGCGACGCCACGCCGTCGGCGGGTTCGACGCCCAGCACGTCGACCACGCCGCGCACCGTGGCCGTGACCGGCTCGACCACGTACACGACCACCAAGACGGCCACGGCGTCCGCGATCAAGGTCGGCCTGTGCATGACGGCCCAGGGCACGGAGGACACGTCCGGCACCCTCGCCGCGACCCAGGTCACGCTCTCCACGAAGGGCGACGACGGCTGCTCGACCGGCTTCGGCGGGTTCGGCGGCGGCCGCGGGCAGAACGGTGGTCAGGGCGGGTCCGGCAACGGCGAGGGCGGCGGCACCGATGCCTGAGCAGAGCACCCCGCAGCAGGGGCCGCTGCTCACCGGGTTCGAGAACGAGCCGTCGTCCCCGGCGCACGTCCGCGCACCGCGACTCACTCCCCGTGAGCGCCGCCGGCGGGCGCGACGACGGCGTGTCCTCGTCGCCGGTGTGAGCGCGGCCGCGCTCGTCGCCGTGGGCGGCGTGGCCGTCGCCGTCACGCGCGACGGCGGCACCCACTACCGCACCGCCGACGTCACCACGGGCGACGTCGACCAGACGGTCCACACCGACGGGACGGTCGCGTCCGCTGCGCGGGACGACGCGTCGTTCCCCGTGGCGGGGACCGTCGCGTCCGTGAAGGTCGCCGTGGGCGACACCGTGAAGGCGGGCCAGGTGCTCGCGACCCTCGACACGGACGACCTCCAGGACGCGGTCGACGACGCCCAGGACACCCTCACGTCGGCCGAGCAGACCCTCGCCGACGACCTCGAGGCCCAGGCGAACGGCGAGACGGTGAGCGACTCGTCGGGCTCCGGGTCGGGCGGCGGCTCGGGGACCGGCGGCGCGGCGAACGCCGGGAGCACGACCTCCGGACGGGCCTCCACGCAGACGTCGGTGCAGACCGCCGCGTACGTGGTGCGGACGTCCGGCGGCAAGCCCACGGGCACCACGACGAGCTCGACCGACGACGTCGCCGCCGCGCAGAAGAAGGTCGCCTCCGCGCAGGAGGCCCTGCTGGCGCAGTACGAGATCGCGTCGAAGGCGCTGTCCACGAGCAGCGACGGCGTCACCGCGTCGCAGGCGACGTGCGCCGCCTTCCTGGCGGCGACCACCGCCGACACGGACGACGCTGACGACAGCACCGGCGGCGGCACCGGGACCGGGACCGGGAGCAGCACCGGCTCGGACGACGACTCCACCGTCGCGGACGCGCTGAAGGACTGCCAGGACGCCATCTCGGGCGTGCTGACGGACCAGACGACCGTCGACGCGGCGCAGCAGAAGCTGCTGTCGCTCGCGACGGCGCTGGACCAGGCCGTGGACGAGCTGGTGGCCGCGGTCGACGCCGAGCAGAACGCCGCGGGTTCCGGCAGCGGCTCGGGCGGTTCCGGCTCGGGTTCCGGCGCGGGCACCGACTCCGGCTCCGGCGCGGGCACCGACTCCGGCTCCGGCGCGGGCAAGGGGTCCGGCACGGGCAACGGCTCGGGCACGGGGTCGGGCGCGGGGTCAGGCACCGGCGGCGCCTCCGGTGGCGGCGCGGGCACCGGAGGTGGCGCCGGCAGCAGCGGCTTCTCCGGGTCGGGCGGTTCCGCCGGCTCGGGCGACAGCGGCTCCGGGAGCTCGACGGGATCGGGCTCGCACTCCGGCAGCGACTCGTCCGGGAGCACGTCGGGCGGCGCGGGGGGCGCGTCCGGCGGGGTGGCCGTGACGGCCGAGCGCATCCTGGCGGACCGGGCGGCGGTCGACGTCGCCCAGCAGGACGTCGACATCGCGACCGCCTCGGCGTCGCACTCGGAGCTGACCAGCCGCATCGCCGGCACGGTCGCCGAGGTCTCGATCGCGAAGGGCGACAGCGTGAGCGCGTCGTCGTCGAGCGAGGTCGTGACCGTCGTCGGCAAGACCGGCTACGTGGTCGACGCGACGGTGCCGCTGACGGAGGTCAAGCTGCTCACGACGGGTCAGGACGTCGCGGCGACGGTCACCGGCTCGAAGGACGCCCTCACAGGGACGGTCTCCCGGATCGGGATCACGAACCAGTCCGAGACGTCGACGCCGTCCTACGACGTGACCGTCACCCTGGACGACACGGACAGCACCCTGTTCGACGGTGCGTCCGCGCAGATGTCCGTCGCGGTCGCGTCCGCGAAGGGCGCGACGGTCGTCCCCACGTCCGCGATCACCACGTCGGGCACGAAGCACACGGTGCAGGTGCTCGACGGCGGGAAGGTGTCGACGGTCGACGTGCAGCTGGGTGCCGTGGGCACCGCGCTCACCGAGGTCACGTCGGGTGTGAAGGTCGGCCAGCAGGTCGTCCTCGCGGACCTCGACCAGGCGATCTCGTCCGACGACTCGACGGACAGCACGAGCGGCCTGTCGGGCATCGGCGGGTCCGGGGACTCGAACGGCGGCGGGTTCCAGGGCGGCGGCCCGGGCGGCTTCTCGGGAGGCGGGCCGGGCGGCGACCGCGGCTGACGCACGAGGACGGCGGGACTGCTCCCCATCCATCGTGGGCGCGCACCGACCCCTGGCATCCGGGCGTCGAGAGGCGCAAGATCGACAGATGAGCATCTTCGACCGGCGCCCGGCGCTGCGGTGGGCGGTTCCCGTCGCCGCGGCGGCCCTCGTGGGCGCCGTCGCGGTGGGCACGTCGACGGTCGCGAGCGCCGACGACCACCCCGACCTTCCGGCCGTGTCGGCGCAGGACCTCCTGGTGGACCTGGCAAGCCCGACGACGCCGTCGGTGCAGGGGACGGTCGAGGCGACGATGCGCCTCGGGCTCCCTGACCTGTCCGGCGTCCCGGGGTTGGGTGGGGGGCCGGTCGCGGGCGGGTCGTCGGCGTCGGTCCTCGCGGGGACGCACACGCTCCGGGTGTGGTCGGACGGGCCGGGACGGTCGCGGGTCGCGGTGCTCGGCGGCCAGTCGGAGACGGACGTGGTGCGCGACGGCACGGACGTGTGGCTGTGGGACAGCGCTGCGCGGTCGGCGACGCACGTCACGCTGCCCGCCGAGAGGGCGGGCGTCCCGTCCGCGACGGGCGGGGTCGGGCCGACACTCACGCCGGACGCCGCGGCGCGCGCCGCGCTCGGTGCCGTGGACCCCGGCACGGTCGTCGCGACGGACGACACCGCGCGGGTCGCGGGTCGTCCCGCGTACACGCTGACGCTCACGCCGAAGCCGTCGGAGCGCACGCTCGTGCGGGAGGTCGCGGTCGACGTCGACGCCGCGACGCACGTGCCGCTGCGCGTGCGCGTGTGGTCGGTCGAGCAGTCGAAGCCGGCCGTGGACGTCGGGTTCACGGACGTGTCGTTCGCGACCCCGCCGGCGAGCACGTTCGACTTCACCCCGCCTGCGGGTGCCACCGTGAAGACCGTCCCGCTGCGGGCCGGCGCCGGGGCGAAGGGTTCGACGCGCGACGCCCAGGACCCGACGGTCGTGGGCGACGGCTGGGACGCCGTCGCTGTGGGCACGCTCGACGACGACCAGCTCGCTGCGCTGACCGGCGACGGCTCGACGACGGAGGTCCTCGACCAGCTTCCGACGGCATCGGGCGCGTGGGGGTCGGGGCACGTGCTGCGGGGCACGTTGTTCTCGGCGGTGCTCACCGACGACGGGCGGGTCGCCGTGGGTGCGGTCCCGGTCGACGTCCTGACGGGCGCGCTCGCGTCGGCCCCGCAGGGCTGACGGGGTGAGCGAACGGGACGGCGAGGATCTCGCCGTCGCGACGAGCGGGCTGACGAAGCGCTTCGGCGCGCAGGCCGCGGTCGACGGGATCGACCTCGCGGTGCCGCGGGGAGGGGTGTACGGGTTCCTGGGGCCGAACGGGTCGGGCAAGACGACGACGATCCGCATGCTGCTGGGCCTGGTGCGGCCGAGCGCGGGCACGGTGACGCTGCTCGGCGGCCCGATGCCGGACGCTCTGACGACGGTGCTGCCGCGCGTGGGCGCGCTCGTCGAGGGGCCGGCGTTTCACCCGTACCTGTCAGGGCGGGCGAACCTCGTCCGGCTCGACGTCGCGGACCGCACCGCCGACCCGCGGACGTCCGCCCACCGCGTCGACGCCGCCCTGGAGCGCGTTGACCTGCTCCACGCGGCGGCCAAGCGGTACCGCGCCTACTCGCTCGGGATGCGGCAGCGGCTCGGCATCGCGGCGGCGCTCCTGCGCGACCGCGAGCTCCTCGTGCTCGACGAGCCGACGAACGGGCTCGACCCGCAGGGCACACGCGAGGTCCGTGCCCTGATCGGGGCCCTGCACGCCGAGGGCGTCACCGTGCTCGTGTCGAGCCACCTGCTGTCCGAGATCGAGCAGGTGTGCACGCACCTCGGCGTGATGCGTGCGGGCCGGCTCGTCGCGCAGGGTGCGGTCGCGGACGTGCGCGGTGCGTCCCGTCCGGTCGCCGAGGTGACGACGCCGGACCCCGCGGCGGCCGCAGCGGTGCTCGTCCGGCTCGGGCTCGCGGACGTGACGGCGGACGGCGGCACGTCGGCCCGCGGGGTGCTCGACGGGCACGCCACGGAGGACGTCGTGGCCGCGCTCGTGCGCGCGGGGGTGCCGGTGCGCGGGTTCGTCGTGCACCGGCCGAGCCTCGAGGACCGGTTCATCGAGCTCACGGGCGGAGGCTACGGTGCGGACGCCTGACGACACGACGGACGACGCGACTGCCGACACGACCGCCGACAGCGTGCCCCATCGCGTCCCCGAGAGCATCGCCGAGACGGTCCGCGGCGCCACGTGGCGCCTGCTGCGCTCGGAGCTGCGGCTGGTCCTGAGCCGCCGCCGCAACCAGGCCGGGCTCGCGGTGCTCGCCGTCGTGCCCGTCGTCATCGCGATCGCGGTCAAGGTCGCCGGCGGCGGCGCGTCGGACGGGTCGGGCTCGACGACCGACAGCTTCGTCGGGTCGGTCGCGGGGAACGGGTTCTTCGTGGCGCTCGCCGCGCTGAGCGTCGAGATCGGGCTGTTCCTGCCGCTCGCGGTCGCGGCCCTGTCGGGCGACGCGATCGCCGGCGAGGCGAACGTCGGGACGCTGCGCGGGCTGCTCGTCGTGCCCGTGCCACGAACACGCCTGCTCGCCGTGAAGTACGCGGCCGTGGTGCTGGGGGCGCTGCTCGCGGTCGCCCTCGTCGCGGTCGTCGGGCTCGTCGCCGGCGCCGCGCTGTTCGGGCTCCACCCCGTCACGACCCTCTCCGGCACGACGCTCGGGCTGGGTGCCGCCCTGTGGCGGCTGCTGCTCGTGGGCCTGTACGTCGGGGCGTTCCTCGCCGCGCTCGGCGCACTCGGGCTCTTCGTCTCGACGCTCACCGAGCAACCCATGGGCGCCACCATCGCCGTCGTGCTCGTCAGCACCCTGATGTGGATCCTCGACTCGATCAGCCAGCTCCACGCGATCCACCCGTGGCTCCTCGTCGACAAGCAGCTCGCGTTCGCCGACCTGCTGCGCGACCCCGTGTACACGGCGGATCTGCGGCTCGGGCTGCTCACCGACCTCGCGTACGGGGTCGTGTTCGTGACGGCGGCGTGGGCACGGTTCGGCTCGCGCGACGTGACGAGCTGACCGGCTGCACGAACGGGCCCCCCACCGGGCGTGGACCCGGACGCCTCGCTACTTTTGTCCGATGCCGACGACCACAGCCCGCCGCACGCAGGGCACCGCCGACGCCGTCCAGGACAGCACCGCCCTCCGGGGCGCAGCACGGGTCGGCTTCGCGGCCGCCGGGCTGGTCCACATCCTCATCGGGGTGGTCGCGCTCCGGGTCGCGTTCGGCGGCTCCGGCGAGGCCGACCAGGGCGGTGCGCTCGAGGAGCTCGCGAAGGCACCGGGCGGTGAGGCGATGCTGTGGGTCGTCGCGGTCGCCGTGTGGTGCCTCGCCCTGTTCCTCGTGATCAGCGCGATCGTGCTCCGCGGCACCGACAGCAAGAAGGTGTGGGCCCGGCGCGCCAAGTACGTCGGCACGGCGGTCGCGTACGTCGCCGTCGGGTTCACGGCGTTCGAGGTCGCGATCGGCTCGGGCGCCGACAGCTCGAAGCAGACCGAGACGTGGTCGGCCAGGCTGCTTGCCGCCACCGGCGGCCGGACGCTCCTCGTGATCGTGGGTCTCGCCGTCGTCGCCGTGGGCGTCTACTTCGTCGTCAAGGGCGTCCGGCAGAAGTTCCGTGAGGACATCACGCTTCCGTCCTCGCCCGCCGTGGACAAGGCCGTGGTCGTGACCGCGACCACCGGATACGTCGCCAAGGGTGTCGCGATCGTGATCGTCGGCGTCCTGTTCGTCGTCGCCGCGCTGACGCGCGACGCCGACAAGGCGTCCGGGCTCGACGGCGCGCTCAAGGCGCTCACGGACCTGCCGTTCGGTGTCGTGCTGCTCGTCGTCGTCGCGATCGGGCTGATCACCTACGGCGTCTACTTCTTCTTCCGCGCCCGGTACGCGCGCCTCGGCGCCCGCTGACCGGCCGCTCGCCGACGGGCCGCGCGCCGGCCCGTCAGGACGGGTTGACCCCGAAGGCTCGCGCGAGCGTGTCGATCTTCTGCGCACGGCCGAGGCGAGGCAGGTCGCTGCCGTCACGGATCACGCGACCACGCGCCTCGAACTCGTCGAGGAAGTCCCGGGCCCACGCGACGTCGGACGGCGTGGGGCTGATGACCTCGTTGATCACAGGCAGCTGGTCGACGTCGAGCACGAGCTTTCCGGTCAGGCCGAGCGAGACCGTGACCGCCGCCTGCTCGCGCAGGACGGGGTGGTTGCTGCTCACCGTCGGCCCGTCGATCGGGCCAGGCAGCCCACCGATACGGCTCGCGACGACGAGCCGCGAACGCGGGTACGCCATCGCGAGGTCGTCGGCGCTCGTGCCGGTGTCGCGGCGGTAGTCGCCGCTGCCGAAGGCGAGCCGGAACGCCCCCCGTGCGCGCGCGATCGAGACGGCCTCCTCGATCCCGAGCGCGGACTCCACGAGAGCGAGGACGGGAGTGTGCCCGCCCAGGCGGTCGAACGTCTCCGTGACGTCCTGCGCGGCCTCCGTCTTGGCGAGCATCACGCCCGCGAGCCCGGGCAGGCCGGCGAGCCGGTCCACGTCGTCGGACCAGAAGGACGTCGACCGGTCGTTGATGCGCACCCAGGTGTCGTGGTCACCGTGCTCGAGCCACGACGCGACCTCTTCGCGCGCCTCCGGCTTGGTGCTCGGGTCGACGGCGTCCTCGATGTCGAGCACCACCTGGTCGGCCCGCGACGCCGCAGCCGGGGCGTACAGCTCGGTCCGCGACGCGTTCACGAGGAGCCACGACCGGGCGATCTCCGGCGCGACCTTGCGCGGTGCGCGCGTCCCCGTGGTGCTGTCGGGCTGCGTCCCGGTCGTCATCGACTGCCTCTTCCCGTTCCGGATCTGGGTGCTCCCCCACCCTAGCCGCGGCGCCCGGGTCGTCCGTCCGACGAACCGGCTCGCCCGCGTGCCCGTCGGAGCCGGCCGGGCTAGCGTCGGACCATGAGCACAGCATCGGGTCGTGACGTGGAGCGGGACCAGCTCCGGGACCAGCTCGAGGTCATCCGGGACGCGGGATGGACCGCCGACGAGGTGAAGGCGGGCAGCCTGCACCTCGCCGAGTGGGGCGGTGCGCTCGAGCTCGACCGTGCCCAGCCCGGGGACCGCACCTACGCGGACCTGGCGCGCGAGGCGGGCCTCGAGCCCTGACGGGCCCGGGCGCCTGACGGGTCGGCCGCGCGGGCCCGAGCTACGCCGCGACGCGCAGCGCCATCCGGCGGGCGGTCGCGAGGACCTGCGCGGAGTGACCCTCCCCGCACGCCAGGTCGTCGGCCTCGAGCAGGGCCGCGAACGCGCGGACGAGCTCGACGTTGCGGTCCGCGACCGGCACCTCGTCGGGCGACGCGTGGCGTGGCGCGTGGTGGTGCTCGACGAGCGCGGGCACGCGCGCGTGCAGCTCCGTCCACGTGTGGGGGCTGAGCACCTCGAGACCCTCGGGCAGGAGGCGTTCCCGGCTCCCCCCGAGCGCGCGGGCGACCGTCGCGACGAGCAGGTCGTGGAACGTGTCGTCGGAGCGGCCCGCCACGACGAAGCACAGGTCGCCGTCGCGTCCCTCGCGCACGGCCTCGACGGCCGCGACCACGTCGAGGATCGCGTCGGC
The DNA here is from genome assembly GCF_002798015.1 of Luteimicrobium subarcticum. GTDB lineage: Bacteria > Actinomycetota > Actinomycetes > Actinomycetales > Cellulomonadaceae > Luteimicrobium > Luteimicrobium subarcticum. The sequence continues at coordinate 203,041 of NZ_PGTZ01000010.1, forward strand.
CTGGTCGGCCCGTCGCACGTCGTCCGTCGTCGTCATTCCGCCACCCCCTGGCGTGTACCGGTCTGTGGTCCTATCCACACCCACGGAACGCGCCCTCGCAGCGCGAGAGCGGGTGAAATTTCTCCCCGCTCTTGACTTCCCTGCTCAGGGGGCTGCGGCCGACGAGGGCTGGACGTGACGGCTCCCCGTGTTCGAACATATGTTCTATGGAGGGCCGTCCGCAGGGTGCCGACGCGCGCGATGACGTGCGCCGCGCCACCGTCCTGCACGCCGACCTCGACGCGTTCTACGCGTCGGTCGAGCAGCGGGACGCGCCGTGGCTGCGCGGCCGCCCCGTCGCAGTCGGCGGCGGTGTGGTGCTCGCGTGCTCGTACGAGGCGAAGCGACGTGGCGTGCGCACCGCGATGGGACTGCGCGAGGCCCGCTCCCTGTGCCCCGGGCTCGTGGTGGTGCCCCCGCGGTTCGACGCGTACAGCGCAGCCAGCAAGGCCGTGTTCGAGGTGTTCCGGCGCACCACCCCGCGCGTGCAGGGCGTGTCCATCGACGAGGCGTTCCTCGACGTCGCGGGGCTCCGGCACATCGACGTCGCGCCCGTCGACATCGCCGCCCGCGTCCGCGCCCTGGTCCGCGTGGAGGTCGGCCTGACCCTCACGGTCGGCGTCGCCCGCACCCCCTTCCTGGCGAAGGTCGCGAGCCGCGTCGCCAAGCCGGACGGCCTGCTGGTCGTCGAGCCCGACGCCGAGGACGCGTTCCTCCACCCGCTCCCCGTCGAGCAGCTCTGGGGCGTCGGAGCGGTCACGGCGGCCCGACTCCACGCCCACGGGCTCCGGACGGCCGGCGACGTCGCGGCCCTGCCCGCGGGCGCCCTCCGCGCGATCCTCGGGCCTGCAGCGGGGCGCCACCTGCACGAGGTCGTCCACGGGCTGACGTCCGCACGCGTCGAGACGGGACGCCGCCGGTCGTCCGTGGGCGCCCAACGCGCACTGGGGCGCGGTCCGCACGCGCCCGAGGCGGTGCGGGCCGCGCTGCTCGGGCTCGTGGACCGGGTGTGCCGACGCCTGCGCGACGGCGACCGGACCGCACGGACGGTCGTGCTGCGCCTCCGCTTCGCCGACTACACGCGGGCCACGCGCTCCCACTCGCTGCCGCACGCGACGGACGTCGGAACGCACCTCGGCGGTGCTGCGCTCGTGCTGCTCTCCGAGGCCGAGCCTCTCGTGCGCGAGCGCGGGCTCACGCTCGTCGGGGTGGCGCTGACCAACCTCGGCTCCGCGGCGGTCGTCCAGCCGCAGCTCGACCTCGGGCTGCTCGGACCGGCCGGTCCGGTCCCGGTGGCCGCCGGCGCCCGCGCCCGGTGCGAGCGCGCCGACCTGGACGCCGCGGTGGACGCTGTCGCGGAACGGTTCGGCGCGTCGGCGGTCGGCCGGGCGAGCCTGCTGCGCCGCGGGGCGGGGCTCGCCGTCCCGCTCCTGCCGGACACGCCCGACGGCGGCACGGCGGACGACCCCTGAGGACCACGACCGATCCGCGAGATCACGCGGTGGGCGCCGCCTGCACGAAGGACCGGACCCACGACGGGACGCCGTGCCGCAACGACACGTCCCGCCAGTAGCGCGACACGGCCACGGGCTCCCGGCGCTGCGGGTCGATCAGGCCCACCTGCGCGACGCGCACGGGCATCCCGTCGACCGTCGTCGACCGGACGACGTCCGCCGCCTCGCCGTCGCACGCCGAGTCCGGCACGACCCGACCCACGCACAGCGCGTACAGGACGTCGGTGTGCTGGACCCAGACCTCGAACCGGTCCTCGTCGGCCGCGACGACGGTGAAGTACTCCAGGTCGGGTGGACGCTGCGTCGGCAGGACCGTCGCGGCCGCTCTGCCGGCGGCGACGATGAGGGACGCGTTGTCGGAGTTCGCCTCGGCTTGCGCCGGCCCGGCGTCGTCACGCACCCACGGGCCCCGGACTGCGCCGAAGATGCCGGCGCACAGGATCGCGAGGACGACCGCCACCATGCTGACGAAGACCCGCTTCTTCACGCCCGACCCTCCGTCGGTGTCCGATTCGTCGGAGAGCGTACCGTGCGCGGCTGACCGGTCCGGGGTCCTCGGGGATGCGACCCCGACGATTCATCTGTTCGTCGTCCTCGAGATCGTCACGTCCTGAGCCACCCCGACGCAGGGGTCCGCACCGGGGCAGGGCGCATACCCTCGTGACGTGGTGCACGAAGAAGCGCGGGACATGCCGTCCTCGCTGTGGCGACGGCGGATCGCGACCGCCCTGCGGCGTCCCTGACCACTGGATCCCGGAGACGACGCTCGGGATCCTCTTCGTGTTCTCTCTCGCGTTCCTGCCCTTGGTCCTGCCGATGGGGCCCGCGGCCCTGGCCACGACCACAGGCACCGAGCTCCGCGCGGACGGTGCTGGGCTGCGCGACGCGCGTCACCGGTGGGTCGCCGTCGCCTCGTCCGACGCCTGGGAGCCCCGGCCGGAGCGGCCGCGCCCGGGTTCGCCGCGCCGCCTCGGCGCCTTCTGACCGCCGCGCCGCCCATCATCTCGGCGTGCCCGCGCCTCTCCGTGTCGGGCGTGCCCCCTACGCTCCGAGGATGAGCGGCCCAGAGCGTCCGACCGAGCCCGATCCCCTCGTCCTGCCCGACGCCGCGAGCTGGCGCGCCTGGCTGGACGAGAACGAGGCGTCGTCCGACGGTGTGTGGCTCCGGATCGCCAAGAAGGGGACGACGTCGCCGGCGACGCTCACCATCGCCGAGGCGCTCGACGAGGCGCTGTGCAGCGGATGGATCGACGGACAGCGCAAGGGACTGGACGCCACGACCTACCTCCAGCGGTACACGCCGCGCCGGGCCCGGTCGCTGTGGTCCGCGCGGAACGTCGAGCTCGTTGGCCGCCTCACCGACGAGGGCCGGATGCGGCCTCGCGGCCAGGCCGAGATCGACCGGGCGAAGGCCGACGGACGCTGGGACCGCGCGTATGCCGGCGCCCGGACCATCGAGATCCCGGACGACCTCGCCCAGGCCCTCGCCGCGTCGCCTGCCGCCCTGGACACGTTCGGGCGTCTCAACGGGCAGAACCGGTACGCGGTGCTCCACCGCATCATCACCGCTCCCAGCCCGACGAGCCGCGCGAACCGCCTCGCGCGTCTCGTGGCGATGCTGGAGCGCGGCGAGACGCCCCACCCGCAGTGATCACCGGGATACCTTGGGCGGTCGCCAGGTGAGCCGACCGGACCGAGCGCTGGGCAACGATCCGCGGCGGCCGTTCGTCGACCTCATCGAGAGCGCGTGCGCAGAGGGCGCCCGCGGCCTATGCGGCCTCGACGAGAGAAGGGTGGACGGATGCGCCGATGGGAGGGGGAGCTGAGCGATCTGGTCCACAGACGCTCAGGTGCCTTGGTGGGCTACGCGTTCCTGCTGTGCGAGGACCGGAGAGAAGCCGAGGACCTCGTGCAGGAGGCTCTCTACAAGGTCTTCGCGCGGGGGCGACGGCCCGGACTACGGGCTCCGCGCACCGATCCGACGGGCGCCACGCTCCCGGTGGACACCGGTCCGGCGCACTTCCTGGAGGCCTACGTCCGCACGACGATCCTCAATCTCTACCTCGACGGGTACCGACGTCGTCAGCGTTTCGCCGGCTTCGAGCACCGCCTCGTGACACCCGACTGCACCCGGGGCCCGGAGTCCGGCGCGACCGCCCGAGCGGACGTCGTCGCAGCACTCTCGCGGCTGACGCCGCGGCAGCGGGCCTGCGTGGTCCTGCGCTTCTTCGAGGACCAGACCGTGCCGCAGGTGGCGGCCACCCTGGGGATCGCGCAGGGAACGGTCAAGCGCCGACTGTTCGAGGCCCTCGACGTCCTGCGTGACGCCCTGGGTGACCTCACCGGCCCGCAGAAGACCACAGCGGGCGTCGCAGACAGCGCGCCCCAGGACGACAAGGAGGTGGCGTGATGCCCCAGTCCGGCCCTGAGAACCTCGATGCCGAGGTCCCCGACTCCGCGGCGCTTCGCGCGGTCCTGGCCTCGCGGGCGCGTTCTGCGGAGGAGGACGGTGCCTGGATGCTCGACGGCGTGGCACGCCGCGTCCGTCGTCGTCGGACGGCCCGCGCGGTGACGACGGGTATGAGCGCGTGCGTGCTCGTCGGTGCTGTCGTCGCGGGAGTCTCGTCCGCGTCGTCCTGGCGTTCGCCCGTCGTCCCTCCGGCGACGCAGACCGCGACGCCGACGTCGTCGCCGACCGCCGCTGTCACCCCGGCGCCCTCGGCCACGTCGACGGAACGGCCCACGTCCACGTCAGCACCGACCCGGACGTCCTCCGACCCGACCACGACCAGAGCCACCGCGAAGGCCACGTGGGACGGGTCGTGCGGGACGAAGCCCGAGGCGTATCTCCTCGACCACGCGTCGACCGACTGGGGCCTGCGTGTGACGGGGCCGGTGCACCGCGCACCGTCCGGGACGACGGAGCTCCCGGTGTCCGTCACGGACGTCTCCGAGGGCGGCGGCAGCCATGTGGTGTCGAGCCCCGCGCTGGTCTGGATCCAGGACGGCACGGTCGTCAGCGAGTCAGCGGGGGTCGACGCGCCGCCCGACACGTTCGAGCTGTCGCCCGGCGGCACCTACCCGAGCGCCGCGCGCTTCTCGGCCCCGTCGGCGTGCGGCAGCCTCCCGGGTGCCGAGAGGCTGCTCCCCGCAGGGACCTACCAGGTGCGGGCCGAGGTTCTCGCCGGACCCACGGCGACCTCGCAGGCCACCGTGGTGTCGGACGCAGTCACCGTCCGGATCGCCGACGACGGGACGGTCGTGTCGGACGTCTCGACCGCTGGTGAGCCGGCGTGGCTCGCCGGGTCCGGGCTGACCTGCGGGATGTCGTGGGACGACGCCGTCCACGTGCACACCGCCGATCCCCGGATCCTGGCGACGACGGTCGACGCCGGGGACCTGCTGGCCCGCACGTCGGGCGCGCGCGTCCAGGTCGCCGTGCATCTCGGCCACGGCGTCTCTGCGGCGGACGTCCGGTCGGTCGGCATCGCCTGGGTCGAGAACGGTCGCGTCGTGTCGTGGGGTCGGCAGCCCACGAGCGTTCACAGCACGGCCCGGGCCTCGACGGTCACCGTGACCGGGCGGCTCACGGAGGCCGACTCGTGCCGGCTCCCCACCCTCGCGGGCGTCTCGGCAGAGGACGACGGCCGCCAGCCCGGCCTCGGCTACGAAAAGCTGTACGACACCTCCGGGTACCGGGTCGCGCCCTACCTCGAGGTGGCGCGGGACGGAGGAGGCACCCTGTGGGTCGCCGGGTCCTCCGTCACGGTCTCGGAGCGTTTCGTCGGCGACACGGACATGGTCTTGCTCGCAGGCGGCTGACAGACAGCCCCTGGGCCGCCCTCGCGGTGCGCGTCGTCACCCGGCGCGCACCGCGAGAGCTCGGCGGCTACTTGACCTCGGACCGCAGGATCCGCCACGTCCCGAGGACGCCCGGCAGCACGACCCACACCAGGAACCCGGTGGCCATGTGCGCCCACTCGGCGCCGGTGACCGGCCCGGAGTCGAACAGCACGCTGCTCGACTGGTTGAGGTCGAACCACACGAGAGCGTCCTGGGCGCCGGTCCAGATACCGCCGACGAGGCTGAGCAGCGTCGGCACCAGGAAGTACGCGACGATCGCGAGCGCCGAGTTCAGCAGCGCCGCGCCGAACGCGAGACCCCACACGACCCCGAGGACGAACGCGAGCAGCACCCGCGCGAGGACGGCGACGGTGACGTCGTCCCACGGCGCGTGGGCACCGCCGACGGCGGCGAGGATCGCGGCCGGGATCGCCGCCACGACGATCGCGCCGAGCGCGAACAGCAGCGCGGCGACGACCTTCGCGGTGAGCACCCGACCCCGGTGCGGCGTCAGCGTGAACGTCACGAGCGCGGTCCGCTGACCCCATTCGGAGCAGATCAGCAGGATGCCCAGCACGGGGAGCGCGAACGCGAGCGGGACGAACGCGATCCCGAGCAGGGTCATGAACGTCCTGTCGTCCTGGTCGCCCCAGATGAAGAGGCCCGCCATGACGAGGACCGCGACCGCGGCGACCGTGATGAGGAGCCACTTGCCGGACCGGGTGTCGCGCATCTTGCGCAGCTCGACGCGAACCAGCCGGGTCAGCGGGACGGAAGGGGTGCCGCTCACGTCGAGGACGTCGGCGGCGGGACGGGCGGCCGGGCTGCCGGGGGCAGCGGGCAGGAGGGTGGTCATGCTGCAGCTCCTTCAGAGTTCACGGACTCGCGGGCGTCGGACGCGGTGAGCTGGAGGAACATCTCCTCCAGGCCGGCACCCTCCGCGGGCCGCAGCTCGACGAGGACGACCCCCGCCGCCGCAGCCGCGCGGCCGATCTCGATCGGGTCGACCTCGGTGCGCAGGCCACCGTCGCCCGACGCGGTCGCGGTGATGCCGGCGTCGGCGAGCACCTTGGCGAGCAGCTGGGGGTCCTCCCCGCGGACGAACGTGCCGGCCGTCTGCAGCAGCTCCTGCTTGCTGCCCTGCGCGACGATCTTCCCGCGGCCGATGAGCACCATGTCGTCGGCGATCATCTCGACCTCGTGCAGCAGGTGCGACGACAGCAGCACGGTGCCGCCGTCGGCGGCGAACTGGCGCAGCAGGCCGCGCATCCAGTGGATGCCCGCGGGGTCGAGCCCGTTGGCGGGCTCGTCCAGGATCAGCACGGACGGCTTGCCGATGAGGGCGTTCGCGATGCCGAGTCGCTGGCGCATGCCGAGCGAGTAGTTCTTGACGCGCCGCTTGGCCTCCGTGGGGGTCAGTCCCACCGTCTCGAGCATCTCGTCGACGCTGGAGCCGGGCAGCCCCATGGTCATCGCGGTGAGCGCGAGGACCTCGCGCCCGGTGCGGCCCGCGTGCTGCGCGGACGCGTCGAGCAGGACGCCCACGTGGCGGCCCGGGTTGGGGATGTCGGCGTACGCGTGGCCGCCGATGGTCGCGACACCGTGGTCGGGGAGCGTGAGCCCCGCCATGATGCGCATGCTGGTCGACTTGCCGGCGCCGTTCGGCCCGAGGAAGCCGGTCACGCGGCCGGAGCGCGCGACGAACGAGACGTCGTCGACGGCGGTGAAGCCTCCGTACCTCTTGCTCACGTTCTCGAAGGTGATCATGCGTCCAGCCTCGTCGAGCGGAGCGTCCCGCACATCGGGCCGCGGGATCGACCCGACCGATACCAAAGTCGGGTCTGGTCCGAGACCTGGGGCCGCTGCCGCCGCGCGGCAGCGCTCCTAGAGTGTGGAGGTGCCCGTCCGCCCAGACCCGTTCGCCCCGCCGCTCACACGGTGGGGCACGACGTGGCGGCTCACCCTGTGCCTGCTCCTGTCGGTCCTGACGTGGTCCCAGGTCGCCGACGCCGAGGCGACGCACCGGCCGGTGGTCTTCTGGGCGGACCTCGTTCTCGGTGCCGCGTCGTTCGTCGTGGTGCTCCGTCGACGACAGCACCCGTTCACGATCGCGTTGGTGCTCGCCTGCTTCGGGACGCTGTCCGAGGTGTCCAGCGGGCCCGCGGCCCTCGCGCTCGTCTCGCTGGCGACACGCCGCGAGCTCCCTCGGCTCGTCGTCGTCGGGGCTGCCGGCGTCGCCGCCGGGACGGCGTTCGACGCGCTCGTGCCGCACGCCGACGAGTCGTCATGGTGGCTGAACATGGTCTTCTCGGTCATCGTGACGGCTGCCCTGGTCGTGTGGGGCATGTACATCGGGTCGCGTCGCGAGCTGCTGTGGTCGTTGCGCGACCGGGCGGACCAGGCCGAGCAGCAGCAGGAGCTGCGCGTCGAGCGCGCCCGAGACCTCGAGCGCGAGCGGATCGCCCGCGAGATGCACGACGTCCTCGCGCACCGCATCAGCCTCATCAGCATGCACGCCGGGGCGCTCGCGTACCGGACCGACCTGCCGCCCGAGCAGGTGCGGGAGACCGCCGCCCTGGTGTCGGAGAAGGCGCACGAGGCGCTGGCCGAGCTGCGTGAGGTCCTCGGGGTGCTGCGCGAGACGGAGCCGACCCGCCCCCAGCCCACGCTGGTGGACGTGCAGGAGCTCGTCGACGAGGCGGCCGTGGCGGGCGCGCGCGTCCGCCTGGAGGTCGACGTCGCGGATCCTGCCGCCGTGCCCGACCGGACCGGGCGCACCGCGTACCGCGTGGTGCAGGAGGCGCTCACCAACGCCCGCAAGCACGCCCCCGGGTCGCCGGTCACCGTGACGGTGAGCGGGGACCCGGGCGCCTGGCTGCACCTGGTCGTGCGCAACGGCCGCAACGGCCTCGCGAACCCGAGCGAGCGGACCGGTGCGGGACTCGGGCTCGTCGGCATGAGGGAGCGTGTCCAGCTCGCGGGCGGGCGGCTCGAAGTACGGGCCGACCCGGGGCTCTTCGCCCTGGAAGCATGGCTGCCCTGGCAGGCGGGCCAGGCCGACCCGGCCGGTCGTGAGCCACGGACGACACCGGGAGGTCAGCGATGAGCGGGCGCACGGACGACGCTTCGATCCGCGTCGTGCTGGTCGACGACGACCCGCTGGTGCGCAGCGGCCTCGCCCTGATCCTCGGCGGAGCGCCAGACCTCGACATCGTGGGCCAGGCCGGCGACGGGCGTGCCGCGCTGTCGCTGGTCGAGGACCTGCGTCCCGACGTCGTGCTCATGGACATCCGGATGCCCGTCATGGACGGGATCGAGGCGACGGCGCGGCTCCGGTCGGTCGCGGCGCCGCCACGGGTGGTGGTGCTGACGACGTTCGGTGCGGACGACCACGTCGTCCGGGCCCTGTCCGCCGGGGCCGCAGGATTCCTGCTCAAGGACACCCCGCCCGCCGACATCGTGCACGCCGTCCGGCGCGTGGCCTCCGGGGAGCCGATGCTGTCTCCCGCGGTGCTCACGACGCTGATCGCACAGGTGACCCAGCAGGCCCCGGACCGTTCGGCGGACGCCCGCGAGCGCCTCGCGCTCCTGACGGACCGCGAGCGTGAGATCGCCGACGCGGTGTCGCGCGGGCTCAGCAACGCACAGATCGCCGCCGAGCTGTACCTCAGCGTGCCGACCGTCAAGGCCCACGTGGGGCACGTGTTCGCCAAGCTGGGCGTCGACAACCGGGTGCAGGTCGCCCTCTGCGTGCGCGACGCGCGAGACGCCTGACCCCGGCCCCGCCCGCCCCGCCCGCCGTCCGACGCCCGCCGTCCGCCGCCCGCCGTCCGACGCCCGCCGTCCGACGCCCGCCGAGCGGGCGGTTATCCACCCTCTGCCGCGGTTTCGGGTGGATAGCCTCCCGTTCAGCGTGGGCTAACCGCCCGCTCGCCGGGGCGGACAGGACGAGCGGGCGGACGGGTCACGGGAACGCGGTCTCAGTTCTCCGGGTCGGCGCTGTAGAGCGAGTCGAGCAGCCACATCGCATGATCGGCGTTCGACGCGATCACCAGCTCGAGGGGATCGGTCCCGTTGGTCACGTCGCAGAGGTACGCCCGTCCGTCGGGACCGAGTGCGCACCCGAGGCTCTTCGTGTACGGCGCCCGACCGCCATACGTACCGAACATGTCGGACAACCCCGCCCCCGGAGCCCCGAGAACATCGATCGCGAGGTCGACGTCAGCACCCTGGGTCGCCTGGAGGAAGTCCTGTACGACACCCTCGACGCCCGTGGGCACTCCGCCGCCAGCTGGGACGGCCATGGGGTCACCCTCGTCGTCCGCGACGGGAGGCTCCGGCGCGTCCCCGGCGTCGGCGCTCGTGTCGGTGCTCGCGGCCGGCGCGGGGGCCGGCGCCTGCGGCTCCTCGGCGACGTCGGCGTCGTCGTCCGCGTCCGACGCGCCGTCGGCCCCACCTGCGGAGCCCTGCGTGGCAGCGCCACCGTCGATCCACTTCGCGTCGCAGTCGTTCGCCGCGGCCTCCCGATCGACGATCGCAGGATCCGCCTCCGCGTACTTGCACGCGGAGTATGCGGGCTGGTCGTCGAACTCCACCTGACAGACCGTGCGAGCCGCCTCAGCACCCCATCCGTCGTAGTGGTACGCCACGCAGTTGTGCATCAGTGTCTTGGCGTCCGGCCCACGGGAACAGCCCACGAGCGCCGAGCTCACAAGAGCCGTCACCGCAACGAGCCCGAGTGCGCGTCGAACGATCACCGCATTCCTCTCCTGCATGACGCCGTCGGCCTGCAGCACGGCGTCGATCTCACCTGCCGACGTGCCAGGAGCTCTCTCTGTCTCCCAAGAAGGGGGCGATCAATGAGCTCGAGATCGCCTTTGCCGGCTGCGGCACCGTCGACGCCGGTTGGTTCGTGATCAACGACGCGACCACCGTCGCGCCACTGCACGACTCGTCGACCTGCGCCGCCGGACCTGCCGACTGGGAGCACGTGGCGCCCTACCTCGTCGACTACACCCAGGGCACGTCTCTCATCGAAGCTGACGGGACGCTGACCACGAGCGCCCCGGCCGGCGCTGCCACCTGGGAACCCGTTCGCATCGACGGCAAGTACTACCCCGCCAACGCGTAACGCACCCCCTACACGATCGACGGCGGCTACCACTGGTGGATCGAGGCAACCAAGTAGCCTCCATGGGTCCTCGTCTGTGCCGCTCCGGAGACCAATTCCGCTCCCTTCTGGACGACTCGTGGAACCGGTCCTTCAGGCGGTGTAACCTCCGGCTCACCGTCACGCGTCAGCGGTGTTTACAAAGACGTCCGAGGAGACTAGATGAGATCACGCAGTTTTGCTCGCATGGCCACCCTGACGGCATTGATGACGATCGCGGGCGGTGGAGCATGGGCGTCCACGGCGATGGGTAATGCAACAGGTGACCAGCTTTCCGTCGACGCCGGGGTCGACGCCACAACCGACCCTGTGGACTCGCTCACCCAGCAGGCCCTCGCCGTCCAAGACACCCTGGATCCCCAGACGACCGGTCCGCTCTGGGTCGATCGCAGCGAAGGCACCGTCAAGGTTGGTGCGACCGCCAAGACTTCAGTCAAGACCCAGTCGCGCCTGGCCGACGCAGCAGCCACTGCTGCCGGGTCTGGTACCGCAGAGGACTCACTCGAGGTGGTGTCCGTAAAGTACACGCAAGCTCAACTCGACCAGTTCTTCGCAACACTGCTCGCCGGAAGCAAGTCGTTCGATGACGCTGGCCTCACCCTCGGGCGAATCGGCCAGCGGCCCTCGGCTGACGCCGTCGCAATTGAACTCGTGGGTGACGGCGACTCTCGGGACACAGCAACCAAAGTCGTCACAGACCTCGGCGTTCCCGCGGACGCCGTCGTGGTCGAGAACGGCTCCAAGGAATCTTCAGTCAACTTCTCGCGGGCGGACGATTCAGCTCCGTACAGCAGTAGCATGAATCTCACTCGCAAGGTCACGGTCAATGGCCAGGTCACAGAAGCCGCGGACTGTAGCGCCGGGCCGGGCGTCGTAATTGCCGGACGCTCTTACATCGTGACTGCCGGCCACTGCTGGGAGCTTGGCCAGTACATCTCCACCGGTCGCTCGGTAGTGCTCCCCGACACGCCAACGACCACACAGAAAATCGGCGCGGTCGCGAAGCGGAGCTGGATGGAGGACTACGGCGTCGATGCCGAGCTTATTGCTCTCGATTCATCGCTCGGAACCGGACGCGCAATGTATACAACGTGGTCCGACAAGGTTTCGATGTCGGCAACAATCAAGTCCCCCATTGCCGGAACCGAAGTATGCGCCAACGGCGCTTTCACCGGCGCTCGATGCTCGATGACCGTCAACGGCGACTACGTCAACTACTGCAAGGCGCAAGCGACCCAGAGTGGGCCAATGAGGTTCCCCTGCGGCCTGTTCGACAGTTACCGAGGCGAGGGGCAGGGGGCCGGTGAGGGCGACAGCGGTGGTCCCATCTACTTCGCGGCCAGCCCCCGCCAGTACGTCGGCATCATCACAAGCAACACGGGCCGAGGTTCTGCGCCTACGAGGTGCGACACTTTCGCCGACCTGAAGTACTCCACCGTTGACCAACCGTACAGGGCTTGCTCGAACGATGTGACTGGCACGACGCTCACTTCCATCCTCACCAACTTCTCCGCGTCGCTCGGCGCCTGATCGGGTGCAAGAATGTCTACGCGGGTGTCGCACTAACCGAACGAAGGGAAAGCTACCGTGTCGCGTCAGCGAATCTACGGCGTCACTTCCGGTGCACTCGTCATTGCAGCACTGGCGGCAGGAGCGGCGGGCTACCACGCCTCGGTGGCAGCGGCTGCCCGTCCATCGCCCGCACCGAGCATCACTGCCGCCCGATCTGCCACGGAAGGCCCTACGTCTCCGGCATCGTCGTCCGCCTACACTGACGAGCAGCTACGCGGCTTCGAGGCGCTCACCGGCGAGGAGGAATTCCGCCATGCGTTGATCGGGGTCAAGCTGGTCGCCATCCACGTGATGCCGAGTGTCGGCAAGCTCGGGTTCGACATCTCTGACCCGTACGGCGTCCAGGCGACCCACGACGCGATCGCCAGCACCGGACTGATCCCTGCGGATGCCGTCCAGGTCAACGTCGTTAACACCAACCTCGTCCTCTACTGATCGCGGCCAGCTGGTACGCGTGTCAAACTCGAACGAAATGAACGGGTACGCCGCAACTGGGGACAGGCAGCGAGCGTAGGCGCTAAACCCCTGTGTCACAACAGTTCTACGCTATCGGCATACTATTTCTTCCACTCACTTGTTCGCATGTGCGTACTTCCGTTTGTCCGGGGAGTACCTCCGTCACATCCCTGCGCGACAATGGCCCGATGCCGCGCCCGCCGACGCCGGACTTCTCCGCCCTCTTCGTGAACCGTGAGGTCGACCTCCGCCCGGTGGGTGTGCGGGTGCTCGATCAGCCCGTGCCGGCCCGCGCCACTGGCCCCGCCTACAGCGGTGACACCGTCGACGTCCTCGTGGTCGCCGCCGCCCGCGGTGCCCTGTGCGTGCAGCAGACCGGCCCCCGGGTGGCCGACCTGGCGCGCATGGCTGCCCACCGGCGACGTCGAACGGGTCACGCCTCGCACGGTTGGCCCCCGAGTTGGCCCCCATGGCGAGTGACCCAGGAGATCGACGAAGGCCCCGAACCGTTGCGGTTCGGGGCCTTCTGTCGGTGCGCCCGGAGGGATTCGAACCCCCAACCTTCTGATCCGTAGTCAGATGCTCTATCCGTTGAGCTACGGGCGCTTGACCACCTTGCGGGGCCGTCGAGAAGCCTACCGTGCCCGAGCCGTCATCCCAAACTCGATCCGGGGTGACGCTCGCCACGCCGCTCTCCGGCGCCGCTGGTGGCCCTTCTCAGGGCCTCACCAGCACCTTGATGGCGCGTCGCTCGTCCATGGCGGCGTAGGCCTCGGCGATCTCGCTGAGCGGCAGCTCGAGGTCGAACACCTTGCCGGGCTGGATCTTCCCGGAGAGCACGTCGGGCAGCAGCTCGGGGATGTACTGGCGGGCGGGGGCCATGCCGCCGCCGACCGTGATGTTGCGCGAGAAGAGCTTCCCGATGGGCAGCTCGGACCCGCCGGCCGGCACGCCCACGTACCCGACGTGCCCTCCCCCGCGGACGACGCCGAGCGCCTGCTCCATCGACTCCTTCGTGCCGACGCACTCGAGCGCGCAGTCGGCGAGGTCGCCACCGAGCACGTCGCGCACGGCCGCGATCCCGTCGTCGCCGCGCTCGGCGACGACGTCGGTGGCACCGAACTCGCGAGCGAGCGCGGCGCGCGACTCGTGCCGGCTCATCGCGATGATCCGCTCGGCGCCGAGACGCGACGCGGCGAGGACGCCCGACAGCCCGACGGCGCCGTCCCCCACGACGACGACGGTCTTGCCCGGTCCGACGCCCGCGGACACGGCCGCGTGGTGCCCCGTCGACATGACGTCGGACAGGGTGAGCAGGTGCGGCACGAGGGCGTCGTCGACGGGTCCGGGGACGACGACGAGCGAGCCGTCCGCGAGCGGCATGCGGACCCGCTCGCCCTGGGCGCCGTCGATCGGCAGCTTGTCGGGGTCGGGCGCGCCGAAGAACGACACGTGGTCGCACGCCGACGGCATCCCGGCGCGGCACGCCTGGCACGTCCCGTCGGACAGCGAGAACGGCGCGATGACGAAGTCGCCGGGCTGCGCGACGGTGACGTCCGCGCCGACCTCCTCGACGACGCCCACGAGCTCGTGCCCGATGGGGTGCGGCTGCTTCGTCTCGCGGACGCCGCGGTACGGCCACAGGTCGGAGCCGCACACGCACGCGGCGACGACCCGGATCAGCGCGTCGCCCGGGGCAAGGATCGTCGGGTCCGGGCGCTCTTCGTACCGGACGTCGTGCGGACCGTGGATGACGGCAGCGTGCATGAGGCATCTCCCGGGGGGGGTGGGGGTGGGGTTGCTCCGACCACGCTACGCCGGTAGCGTCGTCCACGACCGTTGAGCGTTCGCTCAAACCAAGCGCTCGATAACGACGACCGCCGGAGCCGGGCATGCCGCCACCCGCACGACGCAGCGCCGACGCCACCCGCACCGCGCTCGTCCACGCCGCCCAGGACGCCCTCCGCGACGTCGGGTACTCCGGGTCGAGCGCCCGCGAGATCGCGCGCCGCGCCGGCTGCAACCAGGCGCTCGTCTTCTACCACTTCGGGTCGGTGCAGGACCTCCTGCTCGCCGCCCTCGACGACGTCAGCACCCGCCGTCTGACCGCCTACCAGGAGTCGATCGCGACCGCCACGACCCTGCACGCCCTCGTCGACGCCGCCGAGCGGGTGCTCGAGGACGACCTCGCCGCCGGAAACGTCGCAGTGCTCGTCGAGCTGCTCACCGCCGGGTCGTCGTCGCCCGACCTCGCCGCAGCCGTCACGGAACGGCTCGCCCCGTGGCGCGACCTCGCGGAGCTCGCGGTCGGGCGCGTCTTCGAGCTCGTGCCCGGCGCCGCCGTGCTCCCCGTCGACGAGGCGGCGCACGTGCTCATCGCCACGCTCCTGGGTCTTGAGCTCGTGGCCGGGACGTCCACCGGCCGGGAGACCACCGCCGTCCTCTTCGGACGCGCGCGACGCGTCGCCGACCTGCTGGAGCCCGGGCCCGCGGTCCGCAGCGACCGTGCCCCGCGCCCCCGGACGGGCAGGGCACCCGCCGGAGGTGCGTCGTGAGCGCCCAACCCCCGACGTGGCCCACGCCTCCGCCACCGGAGGCGCCGCCGGGGCCCTCTGCGGTGACCGTCAGCGGCGTCCTGTGGGTGCTGGTCGGCGCCGGGATCGGGCTCGGCATCTCCGTGATCGGCCTTGTCACGGCGCCGCTGGCGATCGTCGGCGGCATCCTGCTCGGGACCCTCGGGCGCCGGTGGGCGCTGACGACCGCACCTCTCGTGGTCAGCGGGCTCGGTGTCGTCCCACTGTACGTGGCGTGGCTCAACCGCGGCGGCCCGGGCGACGTGTGCCACGCCGGAGGCACCGCGTGCACCGAGGCGATGAACCCCTGGCCGTGGGCCGCGGCGGGCGTCCTTCTCGTCGCGCTCGGGGTCCTCCTCGTCGTCGTCGCCCACCGGAGCGAGACGCGCCGCGCGGCCCGCCCGCACTGAACCACCGACGCCCCCCGCACAGCGACCCCCGGCCCGGAGGGCCGAGGGTCGCTGCACGCCGTGGTCAGCGCGTCACGGACACCCCGTGCGCCGACGACGTCGCCGCCGCGTACCGGTCGTCACCCCGGTAGGACGCGACGGCACGCCACGTCCCGCGGGAGAGCGTCGGCAGCGTGACCGTCGCGCGCCCGGACCGCAGCGTCACCGTGACGGTGCGCTTCGACGCGCCGTGCGTGAGGGTCACGACGACCTTCCCCGTCGCGGGCGACCCGCCGCGCACGGACGCGACCGTGACGACCGCCGTCCCGTGCGCCCGGGTCGTGGGCGTGCGGGTGACGGTCAGCGTCGGCCGCTGGGCGGCCTTCGTCACCGTCACGACGACCGTGCCGCTGCTCGCGAGGTGGTACCGGTCACCCGTGTACCGCAGCGCGAGCGTGTGCTTGCCGGGCGCGAGCGTCCCGGCGGCCAGCGTGACGCTGCCCGTGCCGCGCACGAGCGACGTCCAGCCGAGCTGCTTCGAGCCGGACCGCAGCTCGACGCTGCCCGAGGGGTTCGCCGTCCCGCCGGTCACGGCGACGCGCACCGTGCCGTTGCGGCCGTACGCCCACGTGCTGGTGGTGCCGGTGACCTTCGTCGCCGCGGCCGGTGCGTCCGAAGGGTCCTTGACCGTCAGGACGAACGACTGCTGCGACGCCGCGTGCCGGTCGTCACCCAGGTACGACGCGACGACGACGTAGCTCCCCGGGGTGGGGAGGTGGTCGATCGTGCACTGCGCCTTCCCGGCGACGAGCGGGGTGACGCAGAGCGCGTCCTCGCCCAGCATGAACTGCACCGTGCCGGTCGCCCCCGCGGGCGCGACCGTCGCGGACAGGCCGAGCTGCGTCCCGAAGGTCGCCGACACGTTGCCCGCCGAGACCGTGGTCCTCGTGAGCTGCGGTGCCTGCTTCGCGACGACCTTCACGGCCCGCTGCGCCTGGGCCACGTTCCCGTTCGCGTCCGCGACGCTGTACAGGAGCGTGTAGGTGCCCGGCGTGGTCCTGTCGACCGTGCCGACGACGGTGACCCTGCGGGTCAGGTCGCCGTCCGCCGCGTCGACCGCGGTGACGCCGGCCATCGGGTCGAACGTGTCGCCCTCCTGCACGGTCGTCGTCGCGGGGACGGTGAGGACGGGCGCCGCGGTGTCCGTGCCGGCGGCCGACGCCACGAAGATCCCGCCGAACTGGTCGACGGTCCCGAGGTCGTTGCCGGCGGCGTCCGTGCTGCTCGCCGTCCACGCGTACGTCTGGCCCTGCGTCAGCCCGGACCATGTGACCGACACCGGGAACCCGGAGGTGCCCGTCGCCGTGCCGATCACGGTGTCGGTCGGCGTGACGACGGCCAGGCCGTCCGTGCCGAACGACGTGCGGCGGCTCGACAGGTCCACGGGGACCGTGAAGTTGTTCTCCGAGCCGTCGTAGCGTGCCTTCCCGTCGTCGGCGGAGTTGCCGAACTGCTTGAAGAACGGCGAGTACGAGTCGACCGACATCGTCGAGCGCTTGGTGTCGAACTGCAGCAGACGCAGGTAGCTCGCCCCGAACCGCAGCGAGTCCGCGGCCTTGTGGTCGACGACGCCGTCGCCGTCCACGTCGATGCTGCCGTCGGGCTGCGTCACGCACGTCGGGCAGGTGCTCGACGTGAAGATCTTGCTCGCCGGCTCCTGGTACTCCTGGTAGTCCGCGAGCAGCTCGACGACCTTGTGGGACAGCTGCGGGCCCTGGATCGTCTTGAGGTTCGTGCCCACCCCGTGGATGTGCCCCGCGAGGACCAGGAACACGTTCGGGTTCGCGGAGACGACCTGCTTGTAGAGCAGGCTGCCGTCGCTGTTGAACGACGCCTCACGGCCGTCGCTGTTGCCCGACGCGCCCAGGTAGCCGTGCGTGATGATCACGGCGTTGCGGTCCTTGTAGCGCTGCAGCACGGTGTTGGCCCAGTCGGCCTCGGCCTGCGTGACGCCGTACGACAGGCCGATCGCGACGAAGTCGAGGCCGCCCGCGGAGAACAGCACGTAGCTGTTCTGGCTGTCCTTGCCGCGTGCCGTCGTCGAGCCGTCGGACGCGGTCTGCTCGTCCCACGCGTGGTACGACGCGCCGGCCGGCCAGTCCTTCGCCTGGTCGTAGTAGCCGTCCGCCGTGAACGCCTTCGAGAAGGTCGAGTCGGCACCGGTCTCGGCACCGCCCCGGTTGTCGTGGTTGCCCGCGACGACCTGGTTCACGACGCCCGTGCCGTCGAGCATCGAGAAGGCGCCCGTGGCGAACGCGTTCTCCTTCGCGATCTCGTCCTTCAGGCCCGGGTACAGCAGGTTGCCGTTCGCGTCCTTCGCGTCCGGGTCCTGCGTGTTGTTGTTGATGAGGTCGCCCGTGTTCGCGAGGTAGGCGATCTTCTTGTCGGCCGCGTTGGCCTTCGTCCACTCGATGCTGCCGCGGTAGGCGGCAGCCCACACGGCCTGCTCCTCCTTGGTCTCGACACCGGACGACGTCTGGTACTGCGGGCTCGCCGGCCACTTGCCAGAGCCGCCCACGGCGCCCTCGGCGATGAACTGCGGGTCCGTCCAGTGCACGAAGGAGAACTGGTAGTCCTTCGGGTCCTGGAAGTGGTCCTGCAGCGCCGCGGTCCCGGCCGACGCGTCGCGCGGGGCCAGGTCGTCAGCGAACGGGTCGAGCGCCATGACGAGGACGTGCACGACGCCGCCGTCGACCGCGCTCACCGGCACCGCCGCGTCGAGGGCCGTGTTCGTCCCCTCGGCGCCGCGGGCCGCCGCGACCTCCGTCCACGACTTCTTGGTCGCGTCCCAGACGCGCAGGCTGACGCTGCGCTCGGGGTCCACGACACCGGACCAGCGCAGGTGCCGGTCACCGTCGGACGCGGGCACCCGGACGTCGAACCGCTGGAACGGGATCGCCTCGTGGCTCGACGGGCTGTCGGCCGTGGTGCCGTCCTCCGCCTGCGTGCCCGTGACGGTGCCCGCGTCGTCGTACGCGAACTCGAGCGCGGACGGCGCGACGGCCACCGTGCCCTGGAAGCCGCCGTCGGCGAGGCTCGCCGTCGCCTGCTTGAACGTCGTCGTGACCTTGCCGCCCGCGGGGTCGGACGCGATGGCCGAGAGCGTCACCTTGCCGCCGCCCTGCCCGGTGTCCGTGCCGCCGCCCGTCGGGATGGTCGCCGAGGTGAACGGGACGGTCCAGCTCAGCGGGTGGCCGAACAGGTCGGTCGCGGTGATGGCGATCGTGTGGCTCCCCGCCCGCAGGCCGGCGCCGATCTTCTGGCCGAGCGCGATCTGCTGACCGTCGAGGGTGTACGTCCACCCGGTCGCCGCGCCCTGGTTCACCACCTGCACGTCGAACTCGGCGGGCTTGGTGAGCTTCGTACCGCTCGCCGGCGTCGACGACGTCAGGGTCACGTCGACCTGACGCGTCCCCACGGACCGGACGTCGAGCGCCGCGACCTGGGCGGCCGTGAGCGTCGTGCTCCAGATGCGTGCGGCCGACACCGTCGCCGCACCGTAGAACTCCGGCGAGCCGCCCGACGAGCCGACGTCCGACCCGATCGCGAAGTAGCCGGCGTCCTTCTGCGGCAGGCCCACGGCACCGCTGACAGCGGTGCTGGCCGACAGCGACCCGTCGACGTAGAGCTTGAGGCTCGCACCGTCGTACGTGGCCACCACGGTGTGCCAGACGCCGCGCTGGATCGCGGGCGACGTGGCGTACCGGTACGCGCCACCGATGTAGAACGCCGCCCGGACGGACGAGCCGGTCACGTACACCGAGTAGCCGCCGCTGTTCTTGTCGGAGCAGACGTCGTTCTCGCTCGTGACGGGCAGCGTGCCGTCGAACCGGAAGTCGCACTCGATCGACACGGACTGCAGCACGTTCGGCGTGTGCGTCGCGTCCCACATGTCCTGGACGGGGTACACGACCGCGTCGTGCAGGCCGTCGAACGAGCCGACCGTCCGGCCCAGCGCCGGGTCCTTCGTGACCGCGGGGTCACCGTTGACCGTGGGCGTCCGGTTCTGCGCGTGGTCCGTCCAGGTGCCGTCCGCCAGGTCGACGTCGAGGACGTCCGCGGACGGCACCGTGACCGCCGCGGTGTCCTGCGCGTAGAGGGCCGACACCTGGTCGGCCGACAGCGGCTTGCTCCAGATGCGGGCCGCGCCGACGGTCGCCGCCGCGCCCGTCTGCATCCCGCCGGTCGTCCCGATGTCCGTCCCGACACCGAAGAACAGGCCGCCCGGGGTGCCGACGGCGCCGGTGACCGCGGTCGACGCCGCGAGCGTCCCGTCGAGGTACAGCTTCACGGCCGAGCCGTCGTACACGCCCACCGCGTGCGTCCAGCGACCGGCCGTGACCGGTGCCGTCGCGTAGCGGTACGCGCCGCCCACGTAGAACTGGGCCTGCACGCTCGACGAGCTCACCCGGATGGTGTACCCACCGCCCTCCTTGCCCGAGCACACGTCGTTCTCGGAGGCGACGGGGAGAGCGCCGTCGAACCGGAACCAGCACTCGATCGTCACGCTCTTCGTGACGTTCGGGGTGTGGTCGGGGTCCCAGGCGTCCGCGAGCGGGTACACGAAGCCGTTGGTGCTGCCGTCGAACGCCGCGACCACCTTGTGGGTCGTCGCGTCGACGGAGTACACGGGCTTGCCGTACACCTTCGCCGCGCGCTGCTGCGCGTGGTCCGTCGGCGCGCCGCCCACGAGGTCGACGTCGAGGACGTCGGCCTTCGGGACGGTGACCGTCGGGGCCGGGGTGCCGGTCGGCGTCTGCGTCGGCGTGGACGTGGCCGTCGGGGTCTGGCTCGGGGTGGCCGTCGGCGTCTGCGTGGGCGTGCCGGTCGGCGTGCCCGCCACGACGCCCGACGCGACCGCGAGCGCCTGCACGTCCGCGGCGCCCAGGGCGCTGCTGTAGACGCGGGCGAGGGCGACCGTCGCGGTCGCCGGCGTCTGGACCACGCCGGCCTTGCCGATGTCGGAGCCGATCGCGAGGTAGCGCGAAGTCGACTCGGGGGCGCCGAGCGTGCCCGTCGCCGGGGCGGTCGACGCGAGCTGGCCGTCGAGGTAGAGCGCCACGTTCGCGCCGTCGTAGGTGCCGACCGCGTGGTGCCAGCGTCCGGTGTCGAGCGCCGCCGTCGCAGTCTTGTACGCGCCGTCGACGTAGGCGCCCCAGCGCACCGACGACGTGCCCTTGGGCACGTAGAGGGAGTAGCCGCCGGACTCCTTGCCGGAGCAGAGGTCCTGCTCGGTCGCGCTCGGGAGCGCGCCGTCAAACCGGAACACGCACTCGAACGTCACGGACTTCGTGATGTTGGGGGTCTTGCCGGCGTCCCAGGCGTCGGACGCCGGGTAGACGTAGGCGTCGGTGGTGCCGTTGAAGGTCGGCACGGCGCGGTGCAGCGTCGCGTCCTGCGCGTACGTGGGCGACCCGTTGGTCGCGGCGACGCGACCCTGGGCGTGGTCGGTGGGGCTGCCGTCGGCGAAGTCGACGTCGAGGACGTCGGCCTTCGGCAGGCCGGTGGCCTGCGGGCTCGGGCTCGCGCCGTTCTCGGCGACGGCGACGCCGACGCCGACGAGCGCGCTCGCGGCGAGGGAGAGCCCTGCGGCGGCTGCGACGACGCGTCGCACCGTTCGGGCTCGTGTCTGCGGATTCACGTCTGTGCTCCTTGTCGGGGGTTCTGGGACGTGGTGCTCGGCTGCGCCGCGCTGCGACGCGGGCACACCGGTGCGGGCTGCTCCGGTGCGGGTTCGGGCTCCCGGCGCCTGCGCCGGGAGAGGAGGACGCCCGCGACGGCGAGCGCGAGCAGCGCCGCGGCACCGACCGCCAGGGCCGCTGCGCGCCCGGCGCCCGCGGCGGACGAGCCGGGGGACGCTGCGGCCGGTGCGGGCGCTGATGCCGGCGCGGTCGCGGGGCCGGCCGACGCGGAGGCGGCATCGCTGCCGAAGGACCACTCCTGGCTGGTGCGCGCCCCCCCGTACGCACCGCGCTGGCCGTGGGGGCCGGTGGCGAGGGTCGTGTAGAGCGACGAGAGGTCGGTCAGCATGCTCACCGAGACGGTGGCGCTGGTGACGGGAGCCCCGCACGCGAAGTCGAGGGTGGCGCCGTCGTGGAGGACGTCCTTCTCGTCGACGATCGTGCCGGGGCACGTCGTCCCGCCGACGGTGACGCCGAGGTGGTCGAGCAGGTAGGCCCGGAACGCGGGGGACGACTCGAGGAGGGCGGGATCGCCGTCGTCGTAGGTGACGGCACCGTCGAGCATGATGCGGTCGTCCGGCAGGAGGTCCAGGTACTCGGCGAGGTACGTGAGGTCGTCCTGGGCGCCGACCTGCCAGTGGATGCGGACGGTGTCGGGGTCCGCGAGGCTCAGCGTGATGCTCTGCGGCGCACCGAAGGGGTGCGCGGCGGCGGGCTGCGCGGCACCGAGGACGAGGCCCGCGAGGGCTGTCGTCGTGACGAGCGCCGCGAGCGCGGTGCGGACGACGGACCGCGCTCGGCGGGACGAGGTGGCGTGCACGACCTCACCCGACCAGGCGAGGCCGAACCCTTTGTTGACCCGACAAAACACCCGGGGGGCCACCTTGTGAACATCGGTGGACCGCCGATGAACTGGCTGTGGCGCACCCGACCGGGATCAGCCCACCCCGGCGACCCGCTGGACGAACCAGAACAGGCCGACCGCGCTCACCCCGGCCGCGACCACGGCACCCGCCCACAGCGCGGTCCGCGGTGCGCGGCGCCGCAGCAGCACCAGCGGCGGGAACACGAGCGCGATGATGCTCAGCTGCACCAGCTCGATCCCCACGTTGAACACGAGCAGCGACGACAGCAGCGTCCACGACCACGCCGCGTCGATGCCGAGCGCACCGGCGAACCCCAGCCCGTGGACCAACCCGAAGCCGAACACGATCCCGAGCCGCGTCCAGTCGGCGCGGTCCATCCCGAGGCGCCCCACCGTGGGCGCCTCGAACGTCTCCGTCCCGCGCCGGGCGCGCAGGCGCCACAGGTACCAGCCCGCGACCAGCGCGATCGACAGGGCGATGGTCGGCTCGACCCAGCGCGACGACACGTGCACGATCCCGAGCGCCGCCAGCAGGAACGTCACCGAGTGCGCGAGCGTGAACGACGTCGCCGCGCCGACGACGTCGCGCAGCCGCCGCGACCCGACGATCAGCGCGAGCAGGAACAGGATGTGGTCCAGCCCTGTGAGCAGGTGCTCCGCGCCCAGGCGCAGGAACTCCAGGAGGTGGCTCGCCGTCGACTGCTGCGTCGACACCGACGGGGTCACCGTGTCGAGCGCCGCGCTTCCCGACCGTCCGTCGAGGTGGTACGTCACGATCGTCTCCGTGCCGCGCACGATCCCCTCGGAGTCCGGGAAGAGCGTGCTGCGGATCTCGTGCCCCGCGGCGGCGCGCCCGCACGCGTGGTCGAGGACGAGCGTCGCGTACGGCACCCCGTCGCGCTGGTGCACGGTCGCCCGGCCCACCTGCGTCAGGGCGCATGCCGCGCCGTCCGCCGACACCCGGAAGCGGTCCGTGACGTACGCGAGGACCGCGTCGGGGTGGCCGTGCAGCGCGTCCACCTCGTGTCCCGTGCCGAAGTCTGCGGACCCGTCGGCGACGAGGTCGGGGTCGTCCTCGGCCGTTCCCGCGGACACCACGAGGACGTCGTACTCGAGGTCCAGCGTCGTCCGCACCGCGCCCTCCGGGCCGGCGACGACCGACGCGTACACGCTCGACGAGAAGCCGTGCGCGGACGACGTCCCCGCGCCGAGCACCGGGAGCGCCAGGCACGCCGCGACCACCGCGAGCGCCGCGGTGGCCCAGCGGCGGGCGGGGGTGGCCCCCCGGGTACGGGCCGCGGGGAGCGGGACAAGGCGGGACATGGTTCTCCGTTCGGTCCTCGGCATGCTGACCGACCCGGGTGAACGGACCCCGGACCACGGCAGAACTCCCGACGACACTCTGTGGCCGGCCGCGGCGGCAGCACCCGTCAGGCGCACCGGGCGCGCCGGACGAGTCGGACGCACACTGGGGAAATGAGCCGCACGGAGGCGGTCGAACCCGCCGGGAACGCCGCCGCGTCCGAGGAGCCCACCCGCAGCGTGTGGGTGGTGTTCGGCGCCCTGATGCTCGCGATGTTCCTCGCGGCGCTCGACCAGACGATCGTCTCGACCGCGCTGCCGACGATCGTCGGCGACCTCGGCGGGCTCGACCACCTGTCGTGGGTCGTGACGGCGTACATGCTGGCGAGCACGGCGTCGACGCCGCTGTGGGGCAAGCTCGGCGACATGTACGGCCGGAAGGCGTTCTTCCAGGCGTGCATCGTGATCTTCCTGGTCGGCTCCGCGCTGTGCGGGCTCGCGCAGAACATGACCGAGCTGATCCTGTTCCGCGCCCTCCAGGGCATCGGCGGCGGCGGCATGATGGTGCTGACGCAGGCGATCGTCGGGGACGTCGTCCCGCCCCGCGAGCGCGGCAAGTACCAGGGGTACTTCGGTGCGGTGTTCGGCGTGACGTCGGTCGGCGGCCCGCTGCTGGGCGGCCTGTTCGTCGACCACCTGTCGTGGCGCTGGGTCTTCTACATCAACCTGCCGATCGGCATCGTGGCGCTCGTCGTGATCGCCGCGGTGCTCCACACGAACGCCGAGCACCGTAAGCAGAAGATCGACTACCTCGGCACGACGCTGCTCGCCGGGATCGCGACGGCGCTCGTCCTCATGACGTCGCTGGGCGGGGTGAGCTACCCGTGGAACTCGTGGCAGACGTACGCGCTCGTCGGCGCCGCCGTCGTGATGCTCGCGCTCTTCATCCCGGTGGAGCGGCGGGCCGCGGAGCCGGTCATGCCGCTGCACCTGTTCGCGCTGCCGTCGTTCACGATCACCTCCGCGATCGGCTTCATCGTGGGATTCGCGATGTTCGGGGCGCTCACCTTCATCCCGACGTTCCTCCAGGTCGTCCACGGGGTGTCCGCGACGATGTCCGGGATCCGGATGCTGCCGATGGTCCTCGGGATGCTGCTGACGTCGATCGGCACGGGCCAGCTGATCAGCAAGACGGGCCGGTACCGCATCTACCCGATCCTCGGGACGGGACTCACGGCCGTCGCCCTGTGGTGCCTGTCGCTGCTCGGGCCGGCGTCGTCGACGCTCGAGATGAGCCTCGCGTTCCTGCTCCTCGGCCTCGGGCTGGGGCTCGTCATGCAGGTGCTCGTCCTCATCGTGCAGAACGCGGTCGGGTACGAGGACCTCGGGGTCGCGACCGCCGGTGCGACGTTCTTCCGGACCATCGGCGGCTCGTTCGGTGTCGCGGTGTTCGGCACGATCTTCGCCAACCAGCTCTCCAGCAACATCGCGGACCAGCTCGCCGGCACGTCCCTGCCGCCCGGGGTGGACCCGTCGGCCCTCCAGGCCGACCCGCAGTCGATCGCGACGCTCCCCGCGGCCGTCCAGGTACCGCTGATCCAGGCGTACTCCGACGCGATCTCGACGGTGTTCTTCTCTGCCGCCCCGATCGCGGTCGTGGCGTTCGTCCTCGCGTGGTTCGTCAAGGAGCAGCCGCTGCGCAAGACGCTCGAGGTCGTCGACTACGGCGAGGGCCTCGGCGGCGCGCCGACCGAGCGCACCTCGCTGGACGAGATCCAGCGGTCCCTGAGCTCGCTGAGCAGCCGCCAGACCCGTAAGGGGCTGTACGAGGCACTGGTCCGACGCGCCGGGCTGACCGTGTCGCCGCTCGCCGCCTGGGTGCTGCTGCGGGTGAGCCATCGCGACTCGATGACGTGGCAGCAGCTCGTCGAACGGGCCGGCGGGCGGGGCGGTCCGAAGCTCGCGGACGCGCGGGACGAGCTGGTCGACAGCGGTCTGGTCCGGGACGACCCGCCCGGCACGTACACCGTCACGGACGCCGGACGCGCCGACGCGGACGCGCTCGAGGCGGCCCGGCGCGACGGGCTGGCCGAGCTGCTGCAGGGCTGGTCGCCCGAGCAGCACGACGAGCTCGCCGCGATGCTCCAGCACCTGGCGTCGACGCTCGACAACGACCACGGCGACCGGACCCCGGACACGACGAAGGCCCCGGCGGGCGATGCCCGGCCGGAGCCTTCGTGAATCTCTTGACCGCTTCTTGGGCGGAGACGGAGGGATTTGAACCCTCGAACGGGTTGCCCCGTTACCACCTTAGCAGGGTGGCGCACTAGACCTGACTATGCGACGTCTCCTTCGCCGACCGTGGTTCCGCCGCTCCCGTGACGGGGGCGGCGGCTACTGATCAGGCCTCGCAAGGTTACCCGGGCCACCGGCCTGCGACCAAATGCGTGACCCCCGGGGCCGGTGTGGTGGGTCGCGGGGCGAGCGGCGACGGGCCCGGCACCGGCCCGGACGTCAGACGCCCGACGCCGCCCCGACCCTGGCGCGCGGGTCCGCCGCCCCCGCGAACGTCCCGTCCGCCGTGACCTCGATGGCGTGCGCGTGACCGAACCCCACCCCGGCCGGCTCGTCGACGACCACGTGCCCGCGCGCCCGGAGACCGTCGGACCACCGTGCTCCGTGCTCGACCTCGACCGTCGGCGCCGCCGCAACGTCGGCGGTCCACGTGTCGAATCCCGTCGCCCCGGACCCGAGCCGCCAGCGCGGACCGTCCACCGCGGCCCCCGCGTCCTCGCCGCCGCGCAGCATCCGCGCGAGCAGCTGGAGCAGGACCTGCGGCTGCGCGTCACCGCCCATCGTGCCCAGGACGGCCCGCAGCGCACCGTCCGGCCGCGTCACGACGACCGGCGCGAGCGTGTGCGGCGGACGTCGCCCCGGCCCGTACTCCGCCCGGTGCCCGGGCACGAGGGAGAAGCCGTAGCCCCTGTTCTGCAGGTTGATGCCCGTGCGCGGCTCGAAGAGACCGCTGCCGAAGCCCGCGGCGTTCGACTGGATGAGCGACACCGCGAGCCCACCGCCGTCGGCCGCGCACAGGTACGTCGTGTCGCCGTCGCGCTGCACCGGCTCGGGCCGGGGCGCCCGGACGTCCGGCGCGATCCCCGCGCGGCGGGCGGCTGCGTCGTCCGGCGGGGCCGCACCCTCCGCGAGGACGTCCGGCCGGTCGTGCCCGGCCGCGCGCGCCGCCTCGACCAGCAGGTGGGCCCAGAGCGGGTCGGCCGGATCGTCCGGGAGGTCCAGCCCGTCCGCGATCGCCGCCCCCAGCGTCACCAGGTACCCCGACGACGCCGGCGGCGTGCTCCACACGACGTGCCCCCAGGCGGGAGCGGACACCGGTGCCACCCAGTCGGCCAGGAGGCGCTCGAGGTCGCCCGCGACGAACTCGGGGACGTCACGATCCACCGCGCCGAGCGCCAGCAGCCCTTCGCCGAGCTCGCCGCCGTAGAAGGCGTCCCTGCCCCGCGCCGCGATCCCCCGCAGCGTCCGCGCGACGCCCGGTCGACGCACCCGGGCGCCCGCGTGGGTCGCCGCGAGCAGGTCCGTCGCACCGACCGTCCCGACGAGCCGCGCCGCCGGGCGCACCAGGAGCGGCGACGCGGGGAACCCGTCGTCCGCGAGCTGCACGGCGCGAGCGAACAGGTCCGCGAGGGGACGCGTGCCGTATCGCTCGTGGAGTGCGACGAGCCCGTCGACGCACCCCGGCACGGGGACCGACCGCACGTCGCCCTGGAACGGCATGCGCGTCGCGCCCTCGGCACGGAGACGGTCGGGGTCCGCACCGGACCCGGCCCGCCCCGACGCGTCGAGCGCCGCCGGCGCCGCGGACCCGTCGTGCACGAGGGCGAACAGGTCGCCCCCGAGGCCGCACAGGTGCGGGGCCGTGACGGCCAGGACGGCGTGCGTCGCCAGAGCGGCGTCGACCGCGTTGCCGCCGTGGGCCAGGACGTCCACGCCCGCCGCCGTCGCGAGGTGGTCGACCGACGCGACCATGCCACGGGACGCGTACCGGGTCGATGCTGCGGTCGGTGCTGCGGTCGATGCTGCCCTGTTCACCCGTCCGACCCTACGACCCGCGCCCGCACCCGCCCGCCCGCGCCGTCGCCGAACGGGCGGTTGTCCACCGCATCCGGGCCCCAAGGGTGGACAGGCTCCCGCTCGGCGCGGGACAAGAACCCAGTGGGAGCGGTGGAGTCCCGGGGGTCCGGGCACTCACGCGTCGGCGCGCTCGACGACAGCGGGATGGCGGTGGTCGTCGTACCGGACCGCGACGCCGGCCACCCGTTCGGGGTCGACCTCGTCGGCGTACGCGACGTACGCGGGCAGGGTCCACGGCGGCAGGACGTCGGGTGCGTCCCGCGCGACACGCGACCGCGTACCGGGACGCGTCGAGAGGTGGATCGCGACGTCGAACGGGAGCGCACGCCCGAGCAGCAGCGAGCCGTCGACCACGAGGACCGTCCCCGCCGGCGTCGGTCGGCGCACCGAGCGGGTCGAGCGATCGGTGCGCGGGTCGCGCAACGACGGCAGGTACTCCCCCGTGCCGCCCGGCCCGAACGGGTCGAGCACCTCGCGACGCAGCGCACGCTCGTCGAGCCACAGGTCGCGCAGCGCCGTCACGTCCTCCCGGCCGTGCTCGAACCGCTGCGACGCAGGTCTCCAGAAGAGCGCGGCCGCGACCCGCACGACGGCTCGGCCCGCCGCCTCGAGCGGCGCCACGAGCGCGTCCGCCAGCGCATCGGGACGGGTCGACGGGTCCCCGTCGACGACGACCCTGAGGCGTCCGCCCGACGCCCCCGACGCCCCGGACGCCCCCACAGCGAGCACCGTCGCGACGACGCCCTCGACGAGGGCCGCCGGCGTCACCGGCCGGACCGTCACCGAGCCCACCGCCACCTCGTCCCGCCGCGACACGGATGCGTCATGACCTGGAGGTCGCGTCCGGCCGCTGGCTCGGCGGCTCGTCCGGAGTCCCCGTGGTCGGCGTCGCGCGCGGCCGGCGCGACCGGCGCGGTCGGCGCGGTCGGCGCGGTCGGGGCGGTCGGCGCGGTCGGGGCGGCCGGCGCGGCGAGCGACGGCGCAGGTGTCGGGACGGTGTCTCGCGTCATGTCGGGGTCCACCGTAGTCGCCGGCGAACGGGACGGTCGGCGCCACCGTCGGGCGACGAACCCCGCGGTTCGTGACGCCACGCACCACAACCCCCCGCACGGAGTCCGACCACGCCGCACCACATCGTCGCGAACCGCACGCTGCCGCCACGCCGCCGACGCCCGGGAGCCCACCGCCGAGGCGCTGTGGTGCTCCACGGCACGAAGACGGGAACGGCCGGCGCGCGACGAGCACCGTGCGCGCCCAAGGAACGGCGGGCGAGCCGGAAGCGCGGCGGCGAACGGGAGCGAGAGCGGGAGCGCGGGAGCGGGACCACGGGCGCCGGGCGCCGGGCGCCGGACGCCGGACGCCGGACGCCGGACGCCGGACGACGCCACCGCACGCGGTCGGGCCGGGATCGTGGTCGTTCCCACGATCCCGGCCCGTCCAGCAGAGCGGAGGGCGAGGGATTCGAACCCCCGGTGCGTTGCCGCACAACGGTTTTCAAGACCGTCACATTAGGCCGCTCTGTCAGCCCTCCCGGGGAGCGCAGGGCTCCCGCGCGGCCCATTCTGGCACGTCCCGGACGCGCGACGGCCCCCGGACCACGAGGGTCAGGGGGCCGTCGACGGCGCGTCTGTCGCGGGTGAGAGCGACCGGCCGCGTCAGCGCGTGGTCACACCGCCGTCACTGGGCGGCGGGCGCCGGTGCTGCCTGGGCGGCACCCTGCTGCGCGCGGAGCTGCTGCATCGCGAGCTGCACGAGCTGGACGAGCGTCTGCTTGGTGGCGGCGCGCGACCGGGCGTCCGTGTACAGCATGGGGACGTTCGCCGGGATCTGCAGGGCCTCGCGGACGTCCTCGATGCGGTGCTTCGCGACACCGTCGAAGCAGTTCACGCCGACGACGAACGGGATGCCGCGCGACTCGAAGTAGTCGATCGCGGGGAAGCACTGCTCGAGGCGCTCCGTGTCGACGAGGACGACCGCACCGATCGCGCCACGGACCAGGTCGTCCCACATGAAGAGGAACCGGTCCTGGCCGGGCGTACCGAACAGGTACAGCCACAGGTTGCCGGGGAGGGCGACGCGGCCGAAGTCCATCGCGACGGTCGTGGTGAGCTTGCGGTCGGAGACGCCCCCGGCGTCGTCGACGCCCACGGAGTGCTCCGTCATCGCGGCCTCGGTGTTGAGGGGCTCGACGTCGGAGATCGACCCGATGAAGGTCGTCTTGCCCACGGCGAATCCGCCGGCGACGACGATCTTCACGACGGTCGGGGCGGGGCGGCCGACCTCGGCCGCGGTGCCCTGCGCGTCACCGGTCGCGGGGGCTGCGGGCTGCGCCGGCGCGTTGAGGTCGGCGGGGACGCCACGCAGGACCGGCGGGGCCGGCTGCGCCGCGACACCCGGCTGCGCTGCCGGCTGCGGGGCGGCGGGTGCGACACCGACCGAGTTGCGCACCGGCGCGCCGGGCGCGGGGTGCTCAGAGGGAGGAAATGCCATTGAGAACACTCTCCAGGACGCTCAGGGACAGGCCGGGGTTGTGACCGTGGCCCGTGTGCACGTTGACGGGGGCTGACGTGTGGACGGTGACGTACCCCTCGTCCGAGAGGTCCGCGACCAAGATGCGGACGACACCGAGCGGAAGGCGCAGCAACGCCGAGAGCTCCGCGACGGAGACGTAGTTGTGGGCTGCGTGCTGGAGGATGGAGCGCTTCTCGGGCGGCAGGCCGTAGCCGTTGACCGCGCCGGGCATGACCTCGACGAGGGCTTCGAGCGGCAGGTCCGACGTCGCGGACCGCACGCGGCCTCCGGTCACCGCGTACGGGCGCACCGTGGCGGCCTCGAACACCTCGTGCCCGTGCGGCATGGCCGGAATCCCTCCGGGAATCGTGTTCGTCACTCGCCTCTCCGTCCTGCTGCTCAGCCCTGGGCGCGCGTTGCGCCGTCGATGGGCAGGTTGCCACGCATCTCGGAGATGAGCTGCGGGGTCAGCGTCGCCTCGGTGCGGGAGACGAGCATCGCCATCTCGTAACCGATCAGGCCGACGTCACAGTTTGACTCAGCGACGACCGCGAGAACAGACCCGTTGGAGATGTTCATCAGGAACAGGAACCCGTTGTCCATCTCGATGATGGCCTGGCGGACGTTGCCGCCGCCGAGCTGGCGGGCCGCGCCGCGGGTCAGGCTGGACATACCGGACACGATCGCGGCGAGCTGGTCGCCGCTGGTCCGGTCGAGCCGGTCCGACATCGCCATCAGCAGGCCGTCGGCGGACACCACCAAGGTGTGGCGGCTACCAGGTACGGTCCGCACGAAGTTGTCGAGGAGCCACCCGAACGTGGTGGCCTCGGTGCTGAGCGCGTTCACTCTTCCTCCAGGTCTCGCTGCGGTGCAGCTCGGATCGTGCTCCACGCCTCGCGGCGGTGGTGGTCGGTCGGTGTTCGGTTAGTGCTGACCCCGCGGGCCGTCGGGTCCCGCGGTCTGGTCGCGCCGCCCGAACGCGGCCTCGAACTCGGCGTCGAGGTCCAGGGAGGACGTCCCGGTGGACGCCTCCTCCCGCGCGCGCTGGGTGGCGCTCTGGAACGCCCGGAGCCGCTCGCGCAGCACCTCGGCGTCGCGGTCGATGCCGTCGGACGTCCCTGCCGGGGGCTCCGACGCCTGCTCCCGCCGGGCGCGACGGGTGAGGGACGGACCGGAGCCCACCTCGACCATCGGCTGGTAGGTCGCACCGGTGGGGGGCGCGTCGGCCAGGCTCGGGCTGGTCCGCAAGAGGCTCGTCATCTCCTCGTAGAGGACGGCGGACGCGAGCCACTCGGACTTCGCGGCCACGGGGTCGACGGTGTAGGCCGGGTCGAGCGGGTCGGGCTCGGTCGGACGGTAGGAGCGTGCCGAGGGCGACGCCGCGACGACGCGGGGTCCGGCGTGGTCGCCGCGTGCCGGGTCGAGGTCGACGGGTGCCGGTGCGGCGGGCTGCCAGCCTGCGGAGTCCGCGACGGGCGGACCGGCGGGCTCGTAGACGGCCTCCTCGTACGAGCGGGCGCCGGCGTACGGCGTCCGTGCGTCGTCGACCGGCTGCGCGTCCCAGTGGCCCGGCGCGGCCTGCTGCGACTCGACGACCTGCGGCTCCGCGGGTGCGGGGGCGTAAGGCGCCGGGGTGCGCCAGGCACCGTCAGCGGGGGCGGGCACGACCGGCGTGGGGTGCGTCAGCGTGCGCAGCGCGTCGGTGTACGCCTGCTGCGACGAGCCGCGCCGGAACCAGCCGCGGTTCCGCTTGGCGGCCTCGCGGACGTCGCGACGGGTCGGCAGGTTGGACAGCAGGTCGTCGAAGCCGGGGAGCTGCTGCGCGAACGGGTCGACCTCGGCGTGCTGCTCGTAGGCGACGTCGTCCGACACGGCGGCCTGCGGCTCGCCCGCCGGGACGACCGGCAGGGCCTCGTCCGTCCAGGCGCCCACGGCGGGCTCGCCCTCGGCCTCTTCCGCACCACGGCCGAAGTAGCCGCCGAGGTCGGAGTACGGGGACGACTCCGCACCGGCGGGCGCTGGCTCCCACAGCGGGGAGGCGACGTCGTCACCGGCGCCGGTCGCGGCGGCGCCGCGTGCCGGCAGGGCCTCCGTGCGGGACGGGAGCTCGGTGCCGGCCTCGAACTGGGGCGCCCACGACTCCTGGGGCTCGACCTCGAAGTCGGTCAGGCCCTGGTCGTCGACGAAGAGCGCGTGGTACGCGTGCTCGTCCGCCTGCTGGCCGACGGCCGGCTCCTCGAGCCCGCGCCCGGCGGGGACGTACGGCTCGGGCGCGACGGTCGGCTCGGGGACGTTCGCCGCGGGCGCCTGGACGGCCTCGGGCTCGCCGCCCACCACGCGGTCGAGGCTGTTCATCGAGCGGAAGCCGCTGAACATCGAGGTGCGGACGACGTCGTCGGGCACGGCCAGGAGGTCGACCGACGTGTCGTCGGGCAGCTCGCCGGGCGATGCCGCGGAGGCGGGCAGCGAGAGCAGACCGGACTCGACCACGGGCTCTGCCGGGGCGGGCGTGCGCGGCCGGCTCGGCAGCGACGCCGCGGCGCTGGGCGCCTCCGGCGGCGCCCAGCCGGACGCCTCGTCGCCGAGGTCGGAGGACAGCTCCGGGGAGGCGAGCGGCGGGAGCACCACGGACCCGGCACCGGTGCTCGTCGCGACGCCCGCGGTCTCGGGGCGCGCGGTGCGGCGGCGCGGCATTCCGGTCGCGGTCGTGCCGTCGGTGAGCTTGTCGAGGTCGACGGCCTGGACGACCTCGGGCTCGGGCGTCGGCAGCGGCGTGCGGGTGGCGGACTCGCGGGTGGGCAGCGCGGCGGGGGCCGTGTCGCCCGAGATCTCGCGGGCTGCGGCCTGGGTCTCGGCCGTCAGCGGGTCGGTCGGCTGCGGCAGCGGGACCGCGGAGTCGGCGAC
The DNA here is from genome assembly GCF_002798015.1 of Luteimicrobium subarcticum. Classification (GTDB taxonomy): domain Bacteria; phylum Actinomycetota; class Actinomycetes; order Actinomycetales; family Cellulomonadaceae; genus Luteimicrobium; species Luteimicrobium subarcticum. The sequence continues at coordinate 236,072 of NZ_PGTZ01000010.1, forward strand.
GAAGAGCGCGCCGGGGAAGTTCACGATCGCGGTCGTGCCCTGGCCGTTCTCGCCGGTCGACACGAACTGGACGACCGCACCGAGACGACCGGCGAGGCGACCGACCACGTAGAGGCCGAGACGCTGTGCGCCGAGCACCTCGGACGCGGACTGCGACGACACGCGGGACGTCGCCTCGCGCAGCTCGTCCGGACCCATGCCGAGGCCGTAGTCGCGGATGAGGACCTGGACGCCCTCGGCGGTGCGGTTGGTGCTGACCTCGACAGGCGTGTGCGGCTCGGAGAAGCGCGTCGCGTTCTCGAAGAGCTCGGCGAGCAGGTGCGCGGAGGACAGCGCGTTGTGGCCGAGCATCAGCGGGTCGACCGGAAGCACGAGGCGGATCCGGTCGTACATCTCGATCTCGGACGACGCGGTACGGATGACGTCGGAGGTCGGCATGGGCTGGCGCACGCGGCGCCCCGAGTCGATGCCGGCGAGCACGAGGAGCGACTCGGCGTTACGACGCATCCGGGTCGCGAGGTGGTCGAGCCGGAACAGGTTCGCGAGAGCGCTCGGGTCTTCCTCGGTGCGCTCCAGGTCGTCGAGGAACGACAGCTGGCGGTTGAGGAGCACCTGGTCGCGGCGTGCGACGTTGACGAACATCTCGGCGATGGAGCCGCGGAGCGCCGCCTGCTCCTTCGCGACCTGGACGGTCGTCGAGTTCACGTCGTTGAACGCGCGGGCGAGCTGGCCGACCTCGTCGGAGGACTCGACGGGGATCTGCTCGATGTGGGTGTCGGGCGCGCGACCGGGCTCGGCCACCTGCTCGACGAGGCGCGGGAGCTCCTCACGGACGTTCGCGGCGGCCGCCGTCAGACGGCGCAGCGGGCGCACGATCTGGCGGGCGATCGCGAGGGCGATCACCACGGCGAGGACGAGCGCGAGGACGGTGATCCCGAGGGTGATGACGGACTGCGTGACGGCCGCGCCGCGCGTGTCGTCGGTCTGCTTGCCCACCTCGGTCCGGACGGAGTCGCGGACCGAGATCTTCTGGTTCGTGGCGTCGCGGGCGAGCGCGGGCCACTTCGCGACGCTGTCCGGGGTCGCGGCGTCCGGGCTACCGGTCGCCATGGCACCGCGGAGCACCTGGTACTCGCCGGTGGGCGCCTCGAGGAGGTTCTTGATGCCGAGGTCGACGAGCGCGGAGTTCGCGTCGTTCACGTCGGTGTCGTCGTTCTTGATGATGGCCGCGGTGCCGATGACGGCGGCGATGATCACGGGGTCGGTCTCGGAGACGGACGCCTTGGAGTTGCGGATCACCTGTCCGCCCTTGAGGACCTCGTAACCGGTCGTGGCCTCGACGGTGAACTGCGACACCACCTGGTCGGTGGCGGCGTACGCGGAGATGTAGCGCGCGAGGTCGCGGTCCGGGATGGACTGGGCGACCGCGGTCGGGACGCGGAGGGCGGTGTCGACGATCGCCTGGTAGGCGTCGCTCGCGTAGTCGCCGTTGACGCCGTGGACGTCGACCTGGCGACGCACGACCTCGAGGCGGTCCGCGGACGCGAGGGTGCCGGTCACCGCGGTCTCGACGCGGTGGTCGAGGGCGCCGAGGTTGACGTCGCGGAGCAGCCGGTCACGCTTGGCGAGGGCGTCGTCCGTCGCGGTGCGCGCCGCCTTGAGGGTGGCCTCGTCCTCCTTGCCACCGCTCGTCACGGCGGCCACGGACGCGGCTCGCTCGGCCTGCATGGCGTCGATCGCGTCGTCCTGCGCGGGGAAGGTGTCGACGATCTGGCCGACGGCGCCGGCGACCCGAGCGTCTCCGATCGACTGGCCGGCGATGTACGCGGCAGCGACGAAGAGCACGAGGACGGGCACGGCGAGGGCGGCGAGGATCTTCCCTCGGACGCTCAACCTGCGGAGCATACGCACCTTCCTAGTCGACGCTGGGGCAGCGCCTGCATCAGCCGGGACGGCGCGCGCGCGGCCCCTTCATCGGTCCGCGCGCGTGAGTCAAGCCACGGAACTTCCGACCTACTATCGGTGAAGATCCCGCCATCGCCTAATCCGTTCGCTGCGTGGACGCGTGCCCCCCGAGGGCCGAGCTGCGTCGTCGAGCGGTCCCACCATCCGGTATGAGTGGGTCGCTGCGCAATAGTCTGGTCGCATGCTGGCCGTCACAGTTCGCTCGCCCGGGGGTCCGGAGCAGCTCGTCGTGACCGAGGTCCCCGATCCGGTCGCCGGGCCGGACGAGGTCGTCGTCGAGGTCGCCGCCGCGGGCGTGAACCGCGCTGACCTGTTGCAACGTGCCGGCCACTATCCGTCGCCGCCGGGCAGCCCGTCGTGGCCGGGCCTGGAGGTCTCGGGGACGGTCGCGCGGGCCGGACGGGACGTGCACGGTCTCGCGGTCGGCGACCGGGTGTGCGCCCTCCTCGCGGGCGGCGGGTACGCCGAGCGCGTCGCCGTGCCGGCCGCGCAGCTCCTGCCCGTGCCGGACGAGGTGGACCTCGTGGACGCCGCCGGCCTGCCCGAGGCGGTCTGCACCGCGTGGAGCAACCTCGCCGGGCCCGGCCGGCTGACCGCTGGTGAGCGTGTGCTGGTTCACGGCGGGTCGGGCGGCGTCGGGTCGGTGGCCGTCCAGCTCGCCGCGGCGGCCGGCTGCTGGGTCGCGACGACGGCCGGCGGCCCCGACCGCGGCGCCCGGTGCCGGGAGCTCGGTGCCGACCTCGTGGTCGACCACCGGGCGGAGGACTTCGTCGAGCGCGTCCTCGCCGCGACGGACGGCGACGGCGTCGACGTGGTGCTCGACGTCCTCGGCGGCCCTGCCCTGGACCGGAACCTCGCCGCCCTGGCCGTCGACGGGCGCGTCGTCGTCATCGGCCTGCTGGAGGGGCGAGAGCCCGCGACGCTGGACCTCGACCGGCTCATGCGCAGACGCCAGACGGTCGCCGCGACGACGTTGCGCGGCCGTCCGGCGGCGCAGAAGGCCGCGATCGTCGCGCAGGTGGCCGAGCAGGTGTGGCCGTGGCTCTCCGACGGACGCCTCCGGCCCGTCGTCGGTGCCCGGCTGCCGCTCGCCGACGCCGCGGACGCGCACCGGGCGATGGCCGCGGGCGAGGTCTTCGGCAAGGTCCTGCTCGTGCCGTGAGCTGCGCGACGCGGGAGACTGGCGCGATGAGCGAGCCCACCGAGAGCCCGACCCCGGACGAGCAGCCGCCGGCGCAGATCCTTCCCCCCGACGTGCCCTCCGACGACGCGCCCGACGACGGCACGGAGCGGGAGGAGCCAGGCCCAGCGGTCGAGGAGCCCGCGAAGGTCATGCGCATCGGCGCGATGGTCAAGCGGCTGCTCGACGAGGTCCGCGAGGCCCCGCTGGACGAGGAGGCCCGGGCGCGCCTCGCGTCGATCCACGAGCGGTCGCTGCACGAGCTCGAGGACGGGCTCTCGCCCGACCTGGTCGAGGAGCTGCGCCGCATCACCCTGCCGTTCGCGGACGACCGGACCCCCACCGAGCCGGAGCTCCGCATCGCGCAGGCCCAGCTCGTCGGCTGGCTGGAGGGCCTGTACCACGGCCTCCAGACGGCGTTGGTCGCGCAGCAGCTCGCGGCACAGCAGCAGCTCACCCAGATGCGTCACCTGCCGCCTGGGCTGCTCCCGCCGCAGGCCGACGGGCCGCACGAGCCCGGCGACGGTCGTCCGTCGCCGGGCCAGTACCTCTGACGGCACGGGCGTGCGTGCGCCCGTGCCGTCGCCGACTACTTGGTCATGTTCACGACGAACTGGTGGGTCGTCTCGAACGACACGTAGAACGGGCCGGGCGACTCCTCCCAGGTGACCGACGTGTAGCGCAGCGCGTGGGCGGTCGACCCGAAGCTGAGGGACGCCACCCCGCTCGTGCTGAACTTCCAGGTCGCGGAGGCCTGAGCCCCGATGCCGCCGCACGTGTACTTGGTACCGCTCGACGGAAGGACCGCGCCGAGCACGGCCTGACCCACCGCCACCCAGTAGGGAGCGGGGACCGGGATCCTGGTCAGCCCTCGCACGACCCCGAGCGCGGACAGCGGCTGAGGCTTCTTGCCACAGGCGATCGCGTCGAGGTAGACGCGCGTCGACGTGATCTTCGGGATCGTGACGCCGGTCCCGGCGCTCGAGACCGTAGCGTTCCCGTTCTTCACCACGTAGGACAGGTCGTTGTGCCGGGGCGTCACCTGGATGGACAACGGTGACCACTTCTTGGTGGTCGCGTTCTTGCACGCGAGGACCGTGATGCTGTGGTGGGCAACCTGCATGCCCTTGCTCCCCCCGTCGTTGAGGTATCTCCGTGGCGAGGTCGAGATGTGGCCGGAACGGTCCAGCATGGTGTCGTACTCGTACTCGTACTCGGTGGCGTGGACCGTCATCGTCGACGTCTTCGTCGCCACGCACGACGCGGCCTCGGCCGACGGCGTCGCCGCTGCCACGCCGAGCAGTGCGACGACCGCAGCCGTCACCCCTCCCACTGCTGCCCGGACGCGCGGTCCGCCGATCTTCCCCTGTGAGCTCATGCCAGCAAGATAGGGGCGCGGTCACTCGCCCGCTCCCGACACGCCGGGCGGGGCGCCCGGGACCGACATCAGCCCCGCGGGCGCCCGGCGAGGACGATCGCGACGGTCACGCACGCGAGCCCGACCACCTCGACGAGGCGCGGTGACTGCCGGAGCACGACCACCCCGACGAGCGCTGCCGTCGCGGGCAGCAGCGCGAGCAGCACGGAGTACGTCGCGGTCCCGACCCGGCGCAGGACGACCTGGTCGAGCGCGTAGGGCACCACGGACGACAGCACCCCGACGCCGACGGCGGCGAGTGCGGCGACCCCCGGCTGCGGTGCGGCGGCGAGCCCTCGCACGGCGTCCGCCGCAAACGGGGGCGCGCTGAGCAGCGCGCCGCACGACATGGCGACGGCGAGGGTGGTCACGCCCGACGCGGCGTCGGGACCACCGACGGCGACGCGGCGGCCGAGCAGGATGTAGGCGGCCCAGGCGGTCGCTGCCACGCCGACGGCGGTGAGCCCGACGACGGCGTCGTGGTGGTCGAGCCGGTCGACGGCGACGTCCGCGAGCAGCAGGACGCCGAGGGCGGCGGGGACGATCGCGAGCCGTTCGCGCCACCCGCGTCCGGTCGCGGCGGCGACGGCGACGGGCCCGGTGAACTCGACGGCGACCGCGGCGCCGAGCGGCAGGTGGTCGATGGCGACGTAGAACGCGGTGTTCATGACGGCGAGCGCGGCGCCGAACACGACGGCGAGGGCGAGCCGCCGGCGCGGCCACCGCTCCCGCCAGGGCCGGCGCCAGGCGACCAGCGCGACGGCGCCCACGAGGGTGCGCAGCCACGCGGTCCCGCCCGGTCCGGCGTACGGGAAGAGCCAGGTCGCGAGGCCCGCACCGCCGTACATCGCGAGCCCGGACACGACGAGGAGCAGCGGTGCCGGCACCCGTCGAGCGTAGGCCCGCGTGCAACGCGCCGTCGTACGGCTGGTCAGCCCTTCACGGAACCGGCCAGGAGACCCCGGACGAAGTACCGCTGGAGGGACAGGAAGACGATCACCGGGATGACCATCGACACGAACGCGCCGGCAGACAGCAGGTACCAGGCCGTCCCGCGCGACCCGGTGAGGTCGAACAGGAACTTGGTCATCGGCGCGGTCGCGCTGCCGGGACCGGCGAACGTCAGGGCGACGAGCAGGTCGTTCCACACCCACAGGAACTGGTAGATGCCGAAGGCCGCGATGGCGGGCTTGAGCATCGGCAGCATCATGCGGAAGAAGATCGTGACGTGCCCGGCGCCGTCGACCCGCGCGGCCTCGATGAGCTCGGCGGGGATCTCCCGCATGAAGTTGTGGAGCAGGAAGATCGCGAGCGGCAGCCCGAACATGGTGTGCGACAGCCAGATGGCCCAGAAGGTGCCCGAGATGTCGAGCGTCACGTACAGCTTGAGCAGCGGGAGCAGCGTCACCTGGATGGGCACGACCTGGAGCGCGAAGATCGCGACGAACAGGACGTTCTTGCCCTTGAAGTCGGTCCACGCGAACGCGTACGCCGCGAGGCACGCGAGCAGGATCGGCAGCAGCACCGCGGGGATGGTGATGACGATCGAGTTCACGAGGTACGGCGACAGGGACGTCGTCTGGCCGCTGTCGAGCACGGCCTTGTAGTTGTCGAGCGTGAAGTCCGGGTTGGTGAAGACGGTCCACCAGCCCGTCTTGTTGATGTCGAGCGCGGGCCGGAACGACGTGATGAGAAGGCCGGCCGTCGGGATCGTCCAGACGATCGCGAGGATCACCGCGGCGAGCGAGGCCCAGGGCGACGAGAGCCGCTTCTTGGCCGCTGCGGCGGCGCTCGGGGGCTTGCCGCCCGCGGCGGGCGGGACCGCGCCGTCGATCGCGACGTCGTCGGGAGACGTGGAGAGGCCGGACATCAGCGTGCCTCCGATGCTCGCAGCTGGCGGACGTTGTAGACGATGATCGGGACCACGAGGATGAACAGGATCACGGCGAGCGCGGCCCCCAGACCCCTGTTGTCCTGCGAGAACGTCTGCGAGTAGAACTCGTTCGCGATGACGTTCGTGTTGAAGTTGCCGCCCGTCATCGTCCGGACGATGTCGAACACCTTGAGGCACGAGATCGCGATCGTCGTGAGCACCACGACCACGGCGGGACGGATGCTCGGCAGCGTCACGAACCGGAACATCTCGAACGCCCCGACGCCGTCGAGCCGCGCTGCCTCGACGATCTCGTCAGGGATGGCCTTGATGGACGCCGACAGGATCGTCATCGCGAAGCCTGCCTGGATCCAGATCATGACGACGATCAGCCAGAACGTGTTCTGTGGCGAGTTGAGCAGGAAGTTCACCGGGTCGAGATGGAGCCAGACCAGCACCTGGTTGAGGAACCCGATCTGGTGGGTGGGGTTCTTCTCGCTCCCGCCCGCCGGGTCCTTGTACGAGTACATGAACTTCCAGATGATCGACGCCCCGACCAGGGAGATCGCCATCGGAAGGAAGATCACGGCCTTGGCGACGGCCTCGCCCTTCGCCTTGTCGACCAGCACCGCGTACACCAGCCCGATGGCGGTCGCGACGAACGGCGTGACGAGCGTCCACAGGACGGTGTTGCGCAGGACGACGAGCTCGTCGGAGTTGGTGAAGACCGCCGTGTAGTTGTCGATGCCGACGAACTTCTTGCCGCTGGCGTCGTTGAACGAGGTCCAGAGCGTGCGCAGCGCCGGGTAGACCAGGCCGATGCTCACCAGCACGAGCGAGGGCGCCACGAACCACCAGCCGACGCGGCGCCCGCCGCGCTTCTCGTAGAGCGCGGCGAGCCCGAGGATGACGGCGACCACCGCTCCGAAGAGCACGATCGCCCACAGCATGTCCAGGAGCTTGGGGGCCCAGTCCATCTCGTCACGCCTCCATGGGGTGGTGGGTCAGGGTGTGTCGGTCCGCGTCCGTGCGGCGACGGGGCGCACAGCCGGTCGGCTGCGCGCCCCGTCGTCAGCGGGTCAGGACTTCGGCCAGGCGGCCTGGATCTTGGTCACGGTGTCCTGCGTGGACTGACCGGTGATCCAGTTGGTGGCCTGCTTCCAGAAGGAGCCCGAGCCGACGGCCGCGGGCATCTGGTCGGAGCCGTCGAAGCGGAACACGGTCTTCGGGTCCTTGAGGATCTGGACGGACAGCTTGTCGATGGGTCCGACGAGGTTGGCCTCGTCGAGGCCCTTGTTCGCCGAGATCCACCCGCCCTTGGTGTCCTCGGAACTGGCCTTCGCCTTGAGGTTCGCCCAGGTGTCCGTGGACCAGAAGGTCTGGAGCGCCTGGACCTCGGGGCGGTCGGAGAACGCGAGGACGAACTCGCCGGCGCCGAGCACCGGGTGGTCGTCGGCCGTCTTGCCCGGGAGGTAGAACGCGTACACGTCACCGTCAGGGCCGATGTTCGCGTTCTTGTCGAAGTTCGCGGCGTAGAACGACGCCTGGCGGTGCAGCCAGCAGCTGCCGTCGCCGTTGACGGGGTCGATGTTGAGGCCCGCGTCCTGGAACGTGGTCGTCGCGATCGACTTCACGTCGCCGATCCCGGCGTTCACGTAGTCGCTGTTCTTGAGGTAGGCGCCCACGCCGTCGAACGCGCTCACGATCTTCGGGTCGGTGAACTTCACGTCTCCGGCGACCCACTGGTCGTAGACGTCCGGGCCGTCGAGACGGAGGACGAAGTCCTCGACCCAGTCGGTGATGGGCCAACCGGTCGCCTCGCCCGAGTTGATGCCCGCGCACCATGGCTTGTTGCCGTCCGCCACCATCTTGTCGGAGAGCGCCTTGAGGTCGTCGAGCGTCGTCGGGACCTCGTACCCGGCTGACGCGAACTGCGTGGGCGAGTACCAGACGAGCGACTTCACGCTGGCACCGGAGGGCGCGGCGTAGAAGGTGCCGTCGACCGTGCCGTACTTCTTCCAGTCCGCGCCGAACCACTTGTCGGCGTTCTGCGACACGGAGTCGGGCGCCTTGACGGCCTTGCCGGTCGCGACGAGCTGCTTGAGCAGGCCAGGCTGCGGGACGATCGCGAGGTCCGGGGCGTTGCCCGCCTCGGCCTGCACGAGCACCTGCTGCTCGAAGTTCTTGTCGGCCGTGTAGTTGACCTTGACGCCCGTGCACTTCTCGAAGGGCTTGAACGAGTCGACGTAGGGCTGGTCCTCGGGGGCCACGACGCCTGCGTAGATCGTGACCTCCTTGCCCTTGAGGTCGCCGTAGCTCGAGAACTGGCTGCAGTCGATGTCGCCGGCTGCGGTGCTGCCGCCGGTCGAGCCTCCGCCGCCGTTGTCGTCGTCGCTGCTGGAGCAGCCGGCGACGACGAGCGCGATGGCCGCCGTCGCTGCGAAGAACGATCCGTACCGAGCGGTGCGGACCCGGGTCTTGCTGGTCATTTCCCCTCCACCTCGTCGTGGTGCTGTCGTACGCGCCACGCGCGTCGTCTGCTTGAGAACTCCCACGGAGAACTCTCGTCCGGGAACTCTCCTCCGCCCATGTAAGCGTTTGCATGAGGGACCCGCAACCGGGTTTCGATCACGATTCCGTCACGCCGGTCGGCGGAGTGGGAGCGATCCCACCCCTGACGTGCAGCCAGGCTAGCGACGCGGCCCGCGGTCCGCGCGCGGAGCGGACGTCGACTCCCGGACCACCAGACGCGTCGGGTACGTGACGCTCTCCGGCGCCCGCTCCCCCACGACCATGCCGAGCAGACCGACCGCCGCGTCGTGCCCCTGGGAGAACGCGTCCTGCGAGACCGTCGTCAGCCCCACCAGCTCGCCGTGGGGATGCCCGTCCACCCCCACCACCGACAGGTCGTCCGGTACCCGCAGGCCCCGGTCGCGCGCCGCGAGCACCACGCCCATGGCCAGCTCGTCCGACGCGGCGAACACCGCCGTCAGCTCGGGGCGCGCCGCCAGCAGCCGGTGCGCGGCCGCTCGACCGCCCGCCAGGTCGAACTCCGCGTCGTCGACCACCCACGTCGGCGGACCGTCCACCCCGGCCTCCGCGAGCGCACGACGCCACCCCTCGCGCCGCCCCGCCGCGGGCGACCAGACGGACAGCGGGTCGCGCGCGCCGGTGACGTGACCCACCGCGCGGTGCCCTAGCCCCAGCAGGTGGCGCGTCGCCAGGGCCCCCGCCGCGACGTCGTCGATCCTGTGGGTCACCTGGCCCGACGGTCCCGAGCCGACGAACGCCAGCGGCACCCCGAGACCCACCAGGGACGACACCTCCGCGGCCTCCAGCGGCAGCCCCACCACGAGCGTCCCGTCCACCCGGCGCCGCAGCACGTTCGGGTCGACGGGCGGCCGCGGACCGTCCGTCCGCGGCGAGCCCAGCGCGTACAGCAGCACGTCGAAGCCCAGCCCCCGCAGCGCGTGCTCCGCACCGTCGACCACCTCGCCGAAGAACCAGCGCGCGATACCCGGAGTCAGCACCCCCACCGTCCGGGTGCGGCCCGAAGCCAGCGTGGCCGCGTGCGGCGACGGGACGTAGCCGAGCTCCGCCGCGACGGACAGCACCCGCACCCGGGTCGCCGGCTGGACGTTCGGCAGGTTGCGCAGCGCGCGCGAGACCGTCGCCGTCGACACCCCCGCGGCGCGAGCGACGTCGTCGATGCTCGCCACGGGACAGATTCTGCCCCTCTGCGGCGACCTCAGCCCAGCAGGCGCTCCAGCGCGCGCGCCAGGCCGTCCTCGTGGACGCTCCCGGTGACCTCGTCCGCCGCGGCCTTCACCACGTCGTCCGCGTGGCCCATCGCGACCCCGCGCGCCGCCCACTCCAGCATGCCGACGTCGTTGCGGCCGTCCCCCACCGCGACCGTCGCCCACGGCTCCACACCGAGGCGGCGGCGCACCTGCTCGAGCGCCGTCGCCTTCGTGACGCCCTGCGGCGCGACGTCCATCCAGGCCGTCCAGCCGATCGCGTACGTCACGTCCTCGAGGCCCAGCTGCTCGACCAGCTCGTGGAAGTCCTCGCGGGTGCGCTCGGGCGAGCGGACGACGACACGGGTCACCGGGTGGCGGCCCAGGTCGTCGACGTCGACGACGGTCTGCTCGCCCCAGATCTCGCCCTCCGGCCACGCGCGGTTCACGCGGTGCCCCTGGCCCAGGTCCTCCACCGCGACGTACACGTCCGGGATGCCGCCCAGCACGAGCCGGACCGCCGGACCGGGGTCGAACGTGACCTGCTCCTCGACGACGAACCCCGCGGGCACCGACGCGTCCAGGCGCGCGGTCACCGCGCCGTTCGAGCACACGAGCCACCCGGTCTCGAGGCCCAGCTCGCGGGCGACGTGCAGCGTCGACAGCACCGTGCGGCCCGTCGAGATGACGACGTGGTGGCCGCCTGCCAGCACGGCCGCCACCGCGGACCGGACCGCGGGCGAGATGTGCTCGTCGTGCGGCGGCTCCTCGTCCCAGGACAGGATCGTCCCGTCGACGTCGAGCGCGACGAGGAACGGCGCGGAGCCGTCGGCGCGGCCCCCTCCCGGGGCCCCGGGGTCCGTCATCCGACCGGCTCGAGCACCTCGAGGCCGCCCAGGTACGGGCGCAGGCCCTCCGGCACGACGACCGAGCCGTCCGCCTGCTGGTGGTTCTCCAGGATCGCGACGATCCAGCGCGTCGTGCCGAGCGTGCCGTTGAGCGTCGCGACCGCGCGCGTCTCGCTCCGGCCGTCGACCTCCGTGCGCTCCCGCACACCCAGCCGGCGCGCCTGGAACGTCGCGCAGTTCGACGTCGACGTGAGCTCCAGATAGCGCTCCTGCGTCGGGAGCCACGCCTCGCAGTCGAACTTGCGCGCCGCGCTCGAGCCCAGGTCGCCCGCCGCCGTGTCGATCACCCGGTACGGCAGCCCCGCCTTCGCGAGCATCTGCTCCTCCCAGGCGAGGAGACGCTGGTGCTCGTCCGCGGCGTCCTCGACCCGGCAGTAGCTGAACATCTCGACCTTGTGGAACTGGTGCACCCGGATGATGCCGCGGGTGTCCTTGCCGTACGAGCCCGCCTCGCGCCGGTAGCACGCGCTCCAGCCCGCGTACCGCTTCGGGCCGTCCGACAGGTCCAGGATCTCGTCGCTGTGGTAGCCCGCGAGCGCCACCTCGCTGGTGCCCACCAGGTACAGGTCGTCCGCCTCCAGGCGGTACACCTCGTCGGCGTGCTTGCCGAGGAACCCGGTGCCCCGCATGATCTCCGGCTTGACCAGCGTCGGCGTGATCACGGGGGTGAACCCGGCCTCCACGGCCTGGTCGACCGCCGCGTTGAGCAGCGCGAGCTCGAGCCGCGCCCCGACGCCCGTGAGGTAGTAGAACCGGGCGCCCGAGACCTTCGCGCCGCGCTCGGTGTCGATCGCGCGCAGGCCCTCGCCGAGCTCCAGGTGGTCGCGCGGGGTGAAGCCCTCCGCCGCGAAGTCGCGCGGCGTGCCCTCCGTGCGCAGGACCACGAAGTCGTCCTCGCCGCCGGGCGGCGCGTCCTCGACGACGTTCGAGATCTGGAACAGGAGACGGTCGAGGTCCTCCTCGGCGGCCGACGCGTCCGCCTGGAGCGCCTTGACCTGATCGGCCACGTGCTTCGTCCGGACGAGCAGGTCGGCCTTCTCGTCGCCCTTCGCCTGCGCGACCTGCTTGCCGAGCGTCTTCTGCTCCGCGCGGCGGGTCTCGTAGTCGGTCAGCGCGGAGCGGCGACGCGAGTCGGCGTCCAGCACACGGTCCACGAGGCCCGGGTCGTCGCCGCGGGCCGTCTGGCTCGCCCGGACACGGTCGGGGTCCTCGCGCAGGATCTTCAGGTCGATCACAGTCCAACCCTATCGGGGCGCGCCGCGCGACGGCCCACGGAGTGCGGCCGCGTGACCGCCCGTGCCGGTCCACGCGACCGCCGGCACCCTCCCCGCTACCGTGTCCGCATGACCTGGGAGCTGTGGGTGGGCGCGGGCGCGCTCGTCGCGTCCCTCGTCGTGCTCGTCGGCGCCCTCGTCGTCTACACGCAGGCGCTGCGCCTGCGCCGCCGCGAAGGGCGCCCCGGCCGGGTCTACGGCCCCGGGCTCGCGTCGGACGAGGAGCAGCCCCCGCCCGGCCGTCGTCTCGTGGCGTTCGTCGCCAACCCGTCGAAGCCCGGTGTGCCCGAGCTGCGCGACGACCTCGTGAGCGCGTGCCTCGACGCGGCGCTGCCCGAGCCGCTGTGGTTCGAGACGACGATCGAGGACCCGGGCCGCGGGCAGGCACGGCGCGCCGTCGAGCTGGGCGCCGACATCGTCGTCGCGGTCGGCGGGGACGGCACCGTCCGGGCCGTCGCCGAGTCGCTCGTCGGCACCCGCACCGCGATGGGGATCCTCCCGCGCGGCACGGGCAACCTCCTCGCCCGCAACCTCGACATCCCCACGACGACCGTCGCCGACGCGATGGCCGTGATCCTCGGCGGCCACGACCGCCACATCGACGTCGGGCGCCTGCGCGTCGAGCGCTACGAGCACGCCCCCGAGGCGGGCAGCGAGGGCGCCCGGGACGTCGACCACGTGTTCCTCGTCATCGCCGGCCTCGGGTTCGACGCCGCGATGGTCGCCGACGCCGACGACACCCTCAAGAAGAAGATGGGCTGGGTCGCGTACTTCCTCGCCGGGGTGCGGCACCTGCACGGGCGGCGCATGCGCATCACCGTCGGCGTCGACGACCTGCAGTCCGTGACCGCGCGCATGCGCAGCATCATGGTCGGCAACTGCGGCCGGCTGCCCGGCGGCATCAACCTCATCCCGGACGCCGTCATCGACGACGGCCGCCTCGACGTCGTCGCGATCGACGCCCGGGCCGGCCTCGTCGGCTGGGTCCAGGTGTTCGGCGAGGTCGTCATGCAGGGCATGGGGGTGCGCAACGACCTGCCCGCGAAGGTCGGGCGCATCGAGACCGTCCCCGCGCGCCAGGTGCTCATCGAAGCCGAGGGCGGCGAGCACGTCCAGGTGGACGGCGACCTGCTCGGCGTCGCGCGCGTCGTCCGGGCCTGGGTGGAGCCGCGGGCCCTGGTCGTCCGGTCGGCGTGAGCGTCCGGTCGGCGTGAGCGGTCCGCTCGGTCCGGCGAGGCCGCGCACCTAGGCTGGGCCCGTGCCCGACGCCCTCCGCCCCGCTGTGCCACGCGTACCGCTCAGTCCGCCCGGCGCGCGCCGGAGCCCCGGTGTCGTGCTGGCCCTGCTCGTGACGACCCTGCTCGCGCTGCTCGCCGGTACGGCCGGACCCGCAGCGGCCGGGCCCGCAGCGGCCGAGGGCGACGCATCACGCGGGCCGTTCGTGCTCGTCGGGACCGGCGGCCTGCGGGCAGAGGACGTGTCGCCGACCGCGACCCCGGAGATCTGGCGGGCCCTGGGCGGCTGGCGCGCACTGGCCGCGGCCCGCACGTCGTCCGGCAGCGCCGGCGGCACCGGCGGCGCCGGCGAGACCCTCGCCGTCGCACCCGGCCTCGACGTGGTCCGCTCCGTCGGCGCCAGCACCTGCCCCGCGGACGGGTGGCTCGCCGTGTCGACCGGCCGCCGGGCCGCGGACGACCGCACCCAGCCCGACTGCCGCACCCTCGTCGAGCCCGGCGCCGACGGACGCGTCCCTGCCTGGGACGAGTACACCGCGGCCGTCGACGGGCAGGACTTCGACGCCCGGCCGGGCGCCCTGGGCGACGCGGCGCGCGCCGCCGGCACCCGGGTCACGTCGATCGGCCCCGGTGCGGCGATCGCGGTCTCGGACGCGGACGGCGCCGTCGTCGGGACGCACGTCGACCTCCCCACGGACCCTGCGGCGCTGGGCACGGCCGTGCGCGCGGCGCTCGGGTCGAGCGACCTCGTCGTCGTGGACGCCGGCAGCGTCACCGTCGACGGCAGAACGAGCGCCGGCGCGCAGGACGGGACCCCCGGTGCCGACGCGCACGCGCAGCAGGTCGCCGCCGTGGACGCGCGGGTCGGCGCCGTCCTGCGGGCCGTGGCCGCCGGACCGTCCCCGGCGGCGACCGACGTGCTCGTGGTGTCGCTCGCCGACTCCGGCACCACGCCCCACCTGCAGCTCGCGCTGGGCACCGGCCCCGCCCTGTCCACCGACGGTGACGCGTCCGACGGCACCACCGTGCTGGCGTCCTCGTCGACGCGGCAGCCCGGGCTCGTCCAGACGACGGACGTGCAGGTCACCGTCACCGACGCGCTCGGGATCCCGGTGGCGCCCGAGGTCACCGTCGGCTCGGCGATCGGCACGGCGCCGTCCGGCACGCACGGCACCGCGCGCCTCCACGCGCTCGTCGACGTCAGCGAGCACGCGTCCGCCGCGCGACCCCTCATCGCGGGCTTCTACGTGTTCCTCGTGCTCGCCAACCTGCTCCTCTACGTGTTCGTCGTGCTGGGGCTCCGCGTCGACGCCCGCTGGCTCGGTGGCGCCGGGCAGTGGCTGCGCCGGCATCCCGACGGCGTGCTCCGCGCGCTCGTCACCGCGGGCGTCGCGCTGGGCTCGCTGCCCGTCGCGACGACGCTCGCGAACCTCGTGCCGTGGTGGCGTGCCGGCTCCCCCGGCTGGGTGCTGACAGCCGTCGTCGTCGGCTGGGTCGCCCTCATCACGGCCGTCGCGACCGCGATGCCGTGGCGCCGCCCGCTCCTGTGGCCCCTCGGCGTGGTCGGCGGCGTCACCGCAGGCGTCCTCGCCCTCGACGCGGTGACCGGCGCGACCCTCCAGCTCAGCGGCCTCATGGGGACGCAGCCGATGGTCGCCGGTCGCTTCTACGGGATCAACAACACGTCCTTCGCGCTGTTCGCCACCGCGAGCGTCATGCTCGCCGTCGCGCTCGCCAACCCGCTCGTGCTGCGCGGTCGGCGCCGCGCCGCCGCCGTCGTGGTCGCGGTCGTCGGGGTCGTCGCCACCGCGATCGACGGTCTGCCGAGCGTCGGCGCCGACTTCGGCGGGCCGCCCGGGCTCGTCGTCGGGTTCGCCCTGCTCACCCTGCTCGCCGCCGGCGTCCGGCTCACCTGGCGCCGCGTCCTCGTCGTCCTCGTGGGCGCGGCGCTGGTGGTCGTCGCCCTCGCCGTCTCCGACTACCTCCGCCCGCCCGAGCAGCGGACCCATCTCGGGCGGTTCGTCGACGACGTGCTCCACGGCGGGCAGTCCGCCGTGCTGACGCGCAAGCTCGGCCAGAACTTCGCCACCCTGACCAACCCGCTCGCCCTCGTCGTGACGGGCGGCGTGCTCGTGCTGGTCCTGGTGCTCGGCCGCCCGCTGCGCGGCGCTCTGGTCCGGCCGGCCGGCAGCCCGCTCGAGTGGCTCACGCGGGACACCCCGCTCAGCCAGCTCGGGCACGACGCACCGATGCTCGGCCCCGGGATCGTGGCCACCACGACGATCCTCGGCCTGGGGTTCCTCGCGAACGACTCCGGGATCCTCGTGCCCGCGACCGGGATCCTCGTCGCGCTGCCCGTGCTCCTCGCCGTGTACGCGGACTGGCTGCTGGGGGTCAGGAGCCGTGGTGCGGCCGCACCGCGCCCGCCGTCCGACGGATCCGACGCGAGTTGATCGCGAGCTGCACGTCGCGGTACTGCGCCGCCCGGTGCATCTGCCCCTTGAAGTCCTTGCCCGACGGGCGGTGCCGGATCTCGCACGGGATCTCGACGGCCACGTAGCCACGCCGCAGCAGGTCGATCGTCAGCCCGACCTCGACGCCCCAGCCGCGCGCCAGCGGCGTGCCCGTCTCGAACGCCTCGCGCGTGATGCAGCGCATCCCGGACAGGGGCTGCTTGGGGGTCCAGCCCGTCAGCGACTGGATCGCCCGGCGCGCCGCGCCCACCACGAAGCCGTGGCCGCCCGCACCGGGCTGCGGCGGGATGATCGCGATCGCCATGTCGGCGACGCCCTGCATGACCGGCGGGACGAGCGCGGCCGTCGCGACCGCCGTCTCGCCGAGGTCCGCGTCGATGAACAACAGGTGCCGTGGCGGGCGGCCCGGCACGTCGCGCATCGCGACGACCAGCGCGCCCGTCTCCATCGCCGCCGCCTTGCCGCGGTTGTGCGGGTGGCGCACGACGACCGCGCCCGCGTCCCGCGCGACGTGCTGGGTGGCGTCCTCGCTCCCGTCGTCGACCACGAGGACCAGGTCGACGTTGGGGATGGCGCGCGCCGACCGGATCGTCGCCGCGATCCGCTTCGCCTCGTCCTTGGCCGGGATGATCACCGCGACCCGCTGCCGGAACCGGACCCCCTCCGGCGTCGGGACACGGGTGGTCTTCGCGACCGGGAGCTCGCCCGGTGACGCGGGGATGCCGCTCGAGGCGGCGTCCTGCGGACTGTCGTCCTGGGTCACACGGCCCACCCTAGTGCGTGGGCGGGCGTCGGCGTCGCGCCGCGCGCGGGGGCGTCCATCGTGGGGCTCCCGGACGTCAGCGCAGCGTGACCTGGCGGGCCACGATGCCCGCGCGGGCGCGCCGCTCGTTCGCGTCCAGCGGCGCGTCGTCCGCGAGCGCCGCGTCGAGCGTCTTCGCGAACTCGGCCACCGGCCCCTCGAGGTCGGCTGCCTCGGTGCCACGCGGCAGCTCCCAGACGGGCACGACGAGACCCGACGAGCGGAAGGCTCCGACGAACTTCCCGCCCGCGAAGCCCGACGCGCGCCGCGCCTGGAGGCGGGAGATCGCGTCGATGACGGTCTCCTCGTCCTGCGGGAGGGCCCAGCGCAGGAACTCGCGGTTCATGCGGCACCAGTACGCGGACGGGACGGCGTCGAGCTTGACCGTCGGGATGATGGTCCCCGCGGCCTCCTCGAGCGACTGGACGAGCTCGGGGGTGCGCTCGGCCGACGCGTCGAGCCAGTAGTCGAAGCCGTCCTGGACGGTGACCTCGAACGGGACGTCCAGGTCGAGGACGTCCTGGAGGCGCGGCCCCGGCTCGGGCAGGTCGACCAGGACGACGGACGTGCCGGGCTCGTTGTCGATCGCCTCGAGCAGCGCGGCCGCGAGGTAACGGCTCGTGTCGCCGGTGGCGCCCGCGGCCTGGAGCGCGAGGAGGATCGTGCCGTCCTCGCGGTGCAGGGCGTGCCACCCGGCCGGGAGGACCGTCGTGACGACGACGTCGCGCGCGCCGTGCTCCTTCGTGGTGCGGGCGGTCGCGGTCGCCGCGGGGACCACCTCGCGCAGGGCCACCCAGTCGGGCTCGCCGGGCAGCCCGGCGAAGGGACGGAGCACGAAGTCGGAAGAGGTGGAGGACGCCATGGTGCCCGAGTCTAGTGGCGAGGGCGGGGCGGGAGCGTGCGGGGGTCCCCCGTGCGAGGGACCCCCGCTCAGCTCACTGCTGCACGAGCTTCCAGGTCTTCGAGGTCGGTCCGGCGATCGTCCACGTCTTGGTGCTCTTGGACGTCGAGCCCGTCGCCATGTTGGTCGTCGTGTAGACGGTCTGGCCCTTGAGCGTGTACTTCACGATGCCGCGCTCGCACAGGATCGTCTTGTGCGCGGGAACGCTGACGGAGGTCTTGATCGACGACTCCGTCGTCACCGACGCCGACATGGAGACCCCCACCGACGCCTTGAAGTCGGCGAGGATCCCGGCCTTGACACTGGCCTCGAGCGTGGTCGACACGGACATCGACACCGTGGCCGACTTCGTGATCGAGCACTCGAGGGTCGCGGTCTGCCCTGTGCTGTTGATGACCCCGTCCGAGTCGGCCACCACGAACGTCGACGACTTGCTGGTGATCGTCGAGCAGGCCACCGTGCGGTAGTTCGACGTGTTCGCCGTCGTCACGCAGGACGTGGCCGCCTGCGCGGTGGGGGCTACCAGGACGCTTCCTGCGAGGACGAGGGCCGCGCCGCTGAACAGGGCTGCGACGCGTCGGGTGCTGATCTTCACGCCATTCTCCTTCGAACCGTGAGAGGCGGTGACCGGCAGGGATGCCGGCGCGCCAGGGCGGAGTCTGCCTCGTCACACGCGTGGTTTCTCAAGGCCGCTTACATTGTTGCCGGATCGTGACACGAAGGCGGCGGCGGCGCGTCCGGACGAGTCCTTCAGCGCCGTGCGGGGACCGCCTCGTAGTGGTCGTGCTCGACGGCGAGGTCGGCGCGCGCCCCCGTGAGCGACCGCAGGTCCAGCACGTAGCGGGCGAGCTCGACCTCCGGGACGTGCGCGACGACGCGGGTCGCGCCGTCCGCGCCCTGGTCCGTGGCGACGACGTGGCCGCGGCGCCCCGAGAGATCGGTGAGGACGGCGCCCTGCAGGTCGGAGGGCACGGTGACCGTCACGCGCGACACGGGCTCGAGGACGACGGTCCCCGCGGCAGCGAGCACCTCCCGGACGCCCGCCGCGGCCGCGGCACGGAACGCCGCCTCCGACGAGTCCACCGAGTGCGCCTTGCCGTCGAAGACCTCCACCCGGACGTCGACCACCGGGTGACCCTGCGGGCCGCCCGACGCGAGCGCGTCCACGACGCCCTTCTCGACCGCGGGCAGGAACGCCCGCGGGATCGCGCCGCCCACGACCGCGTCGACGAGCTCGGTCCCGCTGCCCGCCGGGCGGGGCGCGACGCGCAGCCGCACGACCGCGAACTGTCCGTGCCCACCCGACTGCTTCTTGACCTTGCCCTCCGCCTCCGCGGGCCGCGCGGCCGTCTCCCGGTACGCGACCGGCACCGGGCCCGTCGTCACGTGCACCCCGAAGAGGCGCGCGAGCCGCTCGAGCGCGACCGTCAGGTGGGTGTCCCCGAGGCCGCGCAGCACCGTCGCGTCGCCCGCCCGCTCGACCGCGAGGGACGGGTCGTCGGCGACGAGCCGGGCGAGCGCCGTCGACATGCGGTCGTCGTCGGCCTGCGAGACGGGCGCCACGGCCAGGCCGTGCACCGGGCGGCGCGGCACCGGTCCCGCCGGGCGCGCAGCACCCGGGCGCGCCCACAGCAGCGTGCCCGTCGGCGTGCCCGTGAGCTTCGCGACCGCCGCCACCTCGCCCGCCAACACGTCGTCCGCCGGGACGTGCTCCTTGCCCTGCAGGCGGAACAGGCCGTGCAGGCGCTCCTCCGTGCCCGTCGAGCCGTTGCGCAGCCGGTCGCCCGCCCGGACCGTGCCCGACAGGACCCGGAACGCCGAGACCTGGCCCACGAACGGGTCCGCGAACGTCCGGAACACGTGCAGCACGGGCTCGCCGGCAGGGTCCGGGTCGACGGGGACGGCGACGGGGTCGTCGTCCGCGGACACGTCGCCCAGGAGCACGCGTCCCGCCCGCAGGGCGACCAGCTCGCACAGGGCGTCCGCGACCCGGTCCACCCCCGCTCCCGTCACTCCCGAGGCGACCAGCACCGGGAACGCCTCGCAGTCCGCGACCTCACGGGCGAGCGTGCGGCCGAGCGCCGCGGCGTCGGGCTCGTCGCCCGCCAGGTACGCCTCGAGCTGGGCGTCGTCGTGGGACACGATGTCCTCGGCGACCTCGACGTGCACGGCGTGCTCCTCGGCGGCGACGTCGTCGGGGACGTCGACGTCGTGAGCCGTGCCGTCCGCGTCGTAGTCGCGTGCGTGCTCCGAGAGCACGTCGGCCACGCCGTGGAACGCCTGCTCCTCGCCCAGCGGCAGCTCGAGCGGCACCACCCCCGCGCCGAACGCGTCGCGCAGCGCGTCGAGCGTCCCGTGGAAGTCCGCACGCGCCCGGTCCTCCTGCGTCACGACGACCAGCCGCGGCACTCCCGCCGACGCGGCCGCCGCCCATGCCGCCCGGGTGCCCGCCGCGACGCCGTCCACGGCGCTCACGACGACGACCGCGGCGTCCGCCACCGACAGCGCCGCGTCGACCGCACCCGCGAAGTCCGGGTGGCCGGGCGCGTCGAGCAGCGTCACGGTGCACGGCGTGCCGCCCGGCGCCGTCCAGGGGAGCGACAGGACGCCGAGCGTCACGGACATGCCGTGCGCGGCCTCCTCGGGCTCGTGGTCGCTCACGGTCGTGCCGTCCTCGACGCGTCCCGGCCGCTGCAGCGCGCCCGCGCGGTGCAGCAGCGCCTCCGCGAGCGTCGTCTTGCCGCAGCCGCCGTGCCCGACCAGCGCGACCGTGCGGGGTCGGCGTCGGTCTGCGTCCGTCGCGCTCATGCCGACCTCCCGGGGATGCGTCGTCGTCGACCGTCCCATGATCGCGCCGCCGGGCCGCGACCGCGCGAGCGCGGGGTCGCTCAGGCGGCCCTGCGCGCCGCGCCGCGGGGAGCGTCACCGCGGCGGCCCGTGCGCTGGGAGAGGGCCTGCACCCCGAGCGCCGTCAACGAGCCGGCGACGATCATCACGACGTTGACCGCGAGCTGGACCGCCGCGCCCCACGCCTCGTCACCGACCCCGAAGGCGAGCGACGCCCCGAGGACGCCGGCGGCCGGGATCGTCGTCACCGAGATGAGGACGCCCACGAGCGCGCCGGTCCGCTCGGTCGCCAGCGAGACCGCACCGGCGACGCCCGCGAGGAACGCGACGACCCAGCTCAGGCCGCCGGGGTGGTAGACGAAGTCGGTGATGGCGTGCTTCGCGACGAGGTCGGCCGGGTCGAGCAGACCCCACCAGCGCAGCAGCAGCGCACCGACCGCCGCCCCCGCGACCCCGCACCCGTAGCCCAGGACCGTCGCGCGCAGGCCGCCCAGGAGCATCTCGCGGCTGCGCCGGACCACGCCCAGCGCCAGGGCGGCGAGCGGGCCGAAGTCCGGCCCGACCGCCATCGCGCCGACGACGAGGACGGGCTGGTTCGTCAGCACGCCGATCATGCCGATGACGCACGCGACGGCCATGAGCACGCAGAACGTCACGGACGGCCGGGTCTCGGAGCCCGCGCGCTTCTGCAGCTCCTGCCACACCACCGCGTCGGACGGCGCACCCGGTGCCGCCTGCTCGGCGCGGTCCGCAGCGGCGGAGACGACGGTGTCGACCTCCTGCGCGGAGATGGACCCGTCGTCCGGCACGCCGAGGTCGACGAGCCGGTCGATGACCGCCGACGCGGCCTCCCGCGTCACGTCGGCGAGCACGAGGTCGCCCTCGGGCTGCTGCGCCGCGCCCGCGACCAGGACGACGTCCGTCGTCGCGTCGTCGTCGCGCAGGAGGCCGACGACGCGCGGGCTGAGGTCCGCGGAGACGACGAGGCGGAGGTGGATCACCGCCGCAACGTACCCCCCGGCGCGACCGCCCGCCGGGCAGGCGGGTCAGGGCGCGAGGGCCGCCCGCGCCACGGCGAGCCTCCGCGCCGGGTCCATGAGCACGTGGACGTCGTCGACCCACTGCTCGACCGCGCCCACGCCGTGCGGGAGAGCACGCACCGCGGTGTCCGTGACACCGGCCGCGACGACCTCGGGAACGCCCGTGACCCCGCGGAACGGGCGGTCGTGGAAAGCCTCGGTCGCGTGCTCCGGCGCCGGCAGACCCGTGGCTCGCTGGACGTCGAGCAGCCGGTCCGTCGCGGCGACCAGCCGCGCCTCGCGCTCGCGCCACGTCGTCGCCGTGAGGGCGCCGCGGAGGTCGCCCGCCGCCGACGCCGACCCGGGCAGCCCGGCGAACGACGTCCCGAGCCACTTGCCGTACGGGGCCCAACGCCCTTCGAGGACGTGCCCCAGGTGCATCAGGACGCGCGCCAGCCGCCCGGCGACGACGGCCGAGCCGAGCTCGTCGTCGCGACTGCCGCACCTCCCGACGAACGGGAGCTCCTGCCCGAGGTGCGCCCACGCGGACGCGACGACGTACCGGCGGACGTCGTCCGGGTAGCCGGCGACGGCGGCGCGGAGCGCGGCGAGCTCACCCGGTCCGTCGTGGAAGACGGGCCCGGCGACGACCTCCAGGACGCTCTGGCCCGTCAGCCCGAGCCACTGCCACGGCGCCAGACCGGGCCGCGGGTCGGAGCCTGGCCGCGGGTCGAGGACCGGCCGGGGGTCCAGGCCGAGGCGAGCTGTCGCGAGGTCGTGCGCGGTCAGGACCTCGACACGGTGCCGCGGCTGCGGGTCCCAGGTGACCGGGAAGCGCGTCGGCTGACCGGCCCACGTGGCGGGCAGGCGGTCCGCGAGGAGCCGGTCGACTCCCGCGACGTCGTCCTCCGCGACGACGACGGTGAGGCGTAGCCCCCAGTCGTGGTCACGCGACGTGGCGTCGTCGAACCCGAGGACGTCGGACCCGCTCCCGAGCCGCGCACCCGCCCACGCGATGCCCTCGGCCGCGAGGATCGGGCCGACGACGTCGTCGTGATACCGGCGGGCGAGCTCCGCGCCGCCGGGAACCTCCGGGGCTCTGCTCACGCCACCGCCGCTGGTCACGCTGTCGCCGCTGCTCACGCCGTGCACGCTAGCGAGGTCGACCGGCGCCGACCAGGCGATCGCCCCGCCCCGAACGGGTGGTCACCCACCCATTCATCGTGTTTCGGGTGGGCAACCACCCGCACGGCGGCAGGGCGGAGCGGGGAGCGCGGCAGGGCGGAGCGGAAGGGCGGGTCAGCGCTGGGCGTCGCGCCAGGCGACCCACTCCGCCGCAGCGCTCAGGTCGTAGTCCGGCCCGTTGACGCCGACGGTGAACAGCGACGCGCCCGCGGCGACGAGCGCGTCACCCACCTCGGCGGGCGAGTGCCGGCCGACCTCGACGGACCGCTCGACGAGCGCGGCGGTGTCACGACCGACGGCCGCGCCGTGCTCGTCGAGGATGGCGGACTTGCGGGTCAGCGTCTCGACGTCGCCGAAGGAGTGCCAGATGTCGCCGTGCTCGGCGACGATCCGCAGGGTCTTCTTCTCGCCGCCGCCGCCGATGAGGATCGGGATCTCGCGGGTCGGTGCCGGGTTGCCGACGGCCAGGCGGTTCTTGATGCGCGGCATCGCCTCGGCGAGGTCCGCGAGCCGGGTGCCCGGGGTGCCGAACTCGTACCCGAACTGGTCGTAGTCCTTCTCGAACCAGCCCGCGCCGATCCCGAGGATCAGGCGGCCGCCCGAGATGTGGTCGACCGTGCGGGCCATGTCGGCCAGCAGGTCGGGGTTGCGGTACGAGTTGCAGGTGACGAGGGCGCCGATCTCGACGCGCTCGGTCTGCTCGGCCCAGGCGCCCAGCATGGTCCAGCACTCGAAGTGCAGGCCGTCGGGGTCGCCGCTGAGCGGGTAGAAGTGGTCCCAGTTGAACACCACGTCGACGCCCAGCTCCTCGGCGCGGAGGACCGCGTCGCGGATCTGGCCGTACTCGGCGTGCTGGGGCTGGAGCTGGACGGCGATGCGCAGGTTACGGTCGGTCACCCGACGAGCCTATGCCCGCGCCGCTACCGTGAGGGACGTGCCGGAGCTCCTGCTGTTCGCCGTCCTCGTCGCGGGGATCGTCGTGCTGAGCCCGGTCGCGGAGCGACTGCGCATCCCGCAGCCGGTGCTGCTCACGGTGTTCGGGCTCGTGGTCCCGCTGTTCCCGCACGTGCCCGAGCTGCGCGTCGACCCGGACCTCATCCTGCCGGTCGTGCTGCCCCCGCTGCTGTTCGCGGCGACGCAGCGCGCGTCGGCCCGCGAGTTCCGGGACAACGCCAAGCCGATCCTCGTGCTCGCCGTCGGGCTGACCGTCGTGAGCGCGGTGGTCGCGGCCGTGGTCGCGCACGCGTTCGGGATGCCGTGGGGTCCGGCGGCGGTCCTCGGCGCGATCGTGTCCCCGCCCGACCCGGTGGCCGCGACCGCCGTCGCGCGGCGCCTGCGCCTCCCCGGCCGGCTCGTCGCCGTCCTCGAGGGCGAGGGCATGTTCAACGACGCGACCGCCCTCGTCATGTACAAGGTGGCGGTGGGTGCGGTGGTCGCCGGGCACGCCACGACGGGCGCGATCGGGGTGAGCTTCGTGCTCGGCGTCGTCGTCGGTGTGGGGGTCGGGCTGGTGGCCGGCTGGCTGACCCGGCTCGCGCTCGCCCGCCTCGACGACGCCGCGCCGCAGACCACCGTGACGATCGCCGTCCCGTTCGCCGCGTACGTCGGGGCGGACCACCTCGGCGGGTCGGGCGTCCTCGCCGTCCTCGTCCTCGGCCTGTACCTGCGGACGCGCGGCCACCGCTCCTACACGAGCGGCGGGTGGCTGCTCGGCCGGGCCGTGTGGAACTACCTCGACTGGATCGTCACCGGGCTCGTGTTCGTGCTCATCGGGTTCGAGCTGACGGCCGTCCTCGAGGACGACGTGCTCGACCGGTCGACGGTCGCGGTGGCCGCCGCGGTGGTCGCCGCGCTCGTGGTGGTGCGGTTCGTGTGGGTCTTCCCCGCGTCGTACCTGGCGAGCCGGGGTGCGCGCTTGCCGCAGGCCGTGCCGGGCAGCCCGCGCGAGGCGCTCGTCGTGTCGTGGGCGGGAATGCGCGGCGTCGTGACGGTCGCGTCCGCGCTCGCGCTGCCCCTGACGGTCGACGCCGACGCCGGCGGCGGGGCGTTCCCCTGGCGCACCGAGGTGCTCGTGGTGGGGCTCGCGACGGTCCTCGTCACCCTGGTCGTGCAGGGACTGACGCTCGCGCCGCTCGTCACCCGGCTGGGCGTCGGCACCGAGGGCGACATCGCCGCCGAGGCCGCGGACCTGCGCCGCGCCGCTACGGCCCAGGCGCTCGACGTCGTCCGCACCGACGTCGACCGACGCACCCCGCCGCGGGTGCGCGACGCCGTCGTCCTGCAGTACGAGGGGTACCTCGCCGCGCAGGACGCACTGCTCGAGGCGCGCCGCGGGCGTGCGGACGACGACCACGACGACGGGGACGAGGACGCCCTCGAAGGCCTGCTGGAGCGGGCGAGCGAGGCGGAGCGGGACTTCGTCGTCGACGCCCGGGCTCGCGGCGAGGTCAGCGCGGAGGCCGCTGACGAGGTGCTCGACGACGTCGAGTCCCGGGCGCGGCGCGAGCAGCACTGAGCGCGGGCGCTCGTCAGTAGTCGGGCGCGGGCACTCGTCAGTAGTCGGGCGCGGCGGGCAGGCCGACGTACGTCTCCAGGACGGTCTCGCCGCTGTCGTGCATGCCCTTCGCGACCGCAGTGCCCACGTACCGGATGTGCCACGGCTCGTACACGTACCCGGTGACGGCCTGCTCGCCCTTCGGGTACCGCACGACGAACCCGTACCGCCACGCGTTCGCACCGAGCCACGCGGCCTGCGGGGTCGTCCCGAAGCACGACAGCGCCCCGCACGAGCCCGCGTCGAGCACGTCGAGAGCGAGCCCGCTCTGGTGCTCCGAGTACCCCGGGCGCGCGGACTGCGCGTCCGCGCTCTTCTTGCCGAACTTCGCGACCCAGCCCTCGTAGGTGCTCACCTGCACGGGGTACGACCGGTACGCGCTGTGCACGACCAGGGGCTTGCCGGCCTTCTTCGCGGCGGCGAACAGGTGCCCGAGCGCGGTCGCGGCCTCGGGGCGGAGCTGCTCGCTGCCCGTGCCGACGCGCACGAGGTCGGCCGGCGCCCAGTCCTTCGGGTGGAACGGCCGCTGCTTGTCCACGACGACGAGGGTGCTCGTCGGGTCGTCGAGCTGGGCGGCGGTGAAGGTCGGCTCGGCGGGGGTCGCGGCGCGGGTCGGGGTCGCCCGAGGAGTCGGGCTCGGGGCGGGGCGATCGACGCGCGCCGCGGCGTCGGCGTGCTCGGGCGTGCTGGACGGGTCGATGGCGACCGCTGCCGCGACCGCACCGCCCACCACCAGCGCCGGGACCAGGACGAGGAGCGTCATGCGGCGCCGTCGCCGGGCCCGTCGCGCCCGTGCGCGCTCCCGCGCGGCCGCCTCGGCCCGGGCGCGCCGCGACGCCGGCGGACGACGCGCGCGTCCGACGTGGGGCGGCTCGGGCGTGCGGCGCCCCGTCGCGGTCATGGGTCGATCCTACGGAGGCCACGCTCCGGCCCTTCACGCCCGCGTCCGACCCGCCCGTGCGGACCCGCGCGTGGGGAGGCGCGCGCTGGCAGGATGAGACGCATGGATCCACGCGCCGGTACCCCCGCTCAGCCTTCGGACCTCATCGACGTCGACGCCGTGGTCGGCGCGTACTACGACCTGCACCCGGACGTGAACGATCCGGCGCAGAAGGTGGTCTTCGGGACGTCGGGTCACCGCGGCTCGAGCCTCGACGCGGCGTTCAACGAGGACCACATCGTCGCGATCACGCAGGCGATCGTGGAGTACCGCGCGAGCCAGGGCACAGACGGCCCTCTCTATATCGGGCGCGACACGCACGCGCTGTCTCTGCCGGCCTGGGAGTCGGCGCTCCAGGTGCTCGCCGCGGCGGGCGTCGAGGTGCGCATCGACGCTCGCGACTCGTGGACGCCCACTCCTGCGGTGTCGCACGCGATCCTCACGGCGAACGGCGCGACGACGGTCGACGGCGTCCGCACGCAGGGGCCGGAGCTGGCCGACGGGATCGTCGTGACGCCGTCCCACAACCCGCCGCGTGACGGCGGGTTCAAGTACAACCCGCCGCACGGCGGCCCGGCCGGGTCGGAGGCCACGGGCTGGATCGCGGACCGCGCCAACGAGATCCTGCGCAGCGGCGTCGACCAGGTGAAGCGCGTGCCGCTGTCGGTCGCGCTCAGCGTCCCCAGCACGCAGAAGCACGACTACCTCACGGCGTACGTGGACGACCTGCGCAACGTGGTCGACATGGAGGCGATCCGCGAGGCCGGCGTGCGCATCGGCGCCGACCCGCTCGGCGGGGCGTCGGTGGAGTACTGGGCGGCGATCGGCGAGACGTACGGGCTGGACCTCACGGTCGTGAACCCGGAGGTCGACCCGGCCTGGTCGTTCATGACGCTCGACTGGGACGGCAAGATCCGCATGGACTGCTCGTCCCCGTACGCGATGGCGTCGCTGCGGCACCGCATGGAGCCGGACGCCGAGGGCAAGACCCCTTTCGACCTCGCGACGGGCAACGACGCCGACTCCGACCGGCACGGCATCGTGACCCCCGACGCGGGCCTCATGAACCCGAACCACTACCTCGCGGTCGCGATCGCCTACCTGTACGGCACCGGGCCGGACGGCACCCCGAATCGTCCCGGCTGGCAGCCGGACGCCGCGGTCGGCAAGACGCTGGTGTCGTCGGCGCTGATCGACCGGGTGGTCGCGGGGCTCGGGCGGACGGTCGTCGAGGTGCCGGTGGGCTTCAAGTGGTTCGTCCCCGGGCTGCTCGACGGGTCCGTGGCGTTCGGCGGCGAGGAGTCGGCCGGCGGCTCGTTCCTGCGGCTCGACGGCCGCGTCTGGACGACCGACAAGGACGGCATCATCCTCGCGCTGCTCGCGTCCGAGATCCTCGCGAAGACCGGGCGGACGCCGTCGCAGCACCACGCCGACCTCGTCGCGCAGTACGGCGAGTCCTGGTACGCGCGCGTCGACGCCCCTGCGACGCTCGAGGAGAAGGCGACGCTGTCGAAGCTGTCGCCCGACCAGGTGACGGCGACCGAGCTCGCCGGCGAGCCCATCACCGGCAAGCTGACCGAGGCGCCCGGCAACAACGCCGCGATCGGCGGGCTCAAGGTGACGACCGAGAACGCCTGGTTCGCGGCCCGGCCGTCCGGCACGGAGAACGTGTACAAGATCTACGCCGAGTCGTTCGTGTCTGCGGAGCACCTGGAGCAGGTGCAGGCCGAGGCGAAGGACGTCGTGGGCGACGCGCTCGGCGGCTGAGCCGTGTCGGCGGGCGGCGGCGGTGCGGACGACGAGGTCGCGGCGGACGACACCGGGACCGGCGGTGAGCGCGGACTCGAGCGCCTGCTCGTGTTCGGGGACGCGGTGGTCGCGATCGCGATCACCCTCGTGGTCCTGCCGCTCGTCGACGCCGCCCAGGACCTCGACGACCGGACGGCCTGGCAGTTCGTCCAGGACCACCGCGCCGGCCTCGGTGCGGCGGCCCTGAGCTTCCTGGTGATCTGGGTGCTGTGGCGTCCGCAGCACCGCGTGTTCGAGCGCGCCCACGGGTACACGCCCCGGACGGCGACGCTGCACGTCGTCTGGCTCGCTGCCGTGGTCGTGCTGCCGCTGCCGACGCTCCTGGTCGTCGAGGCGCCGCACGGCGACCGCAGCGCGCCCGTGCTCTACATCGGCACGGTGCTCGTCGCGCTCGTCGCCGGACGCCTCGAGTACGCGGACCTGTGGCGGTCCGGCAAGCTCGACGGACGCGCGCCGACGGCGCGGTCGTGGGCCACCCCGGCCGCGGCGGCGCTGGCGCTCGTGCTCGCCGCCACGGTCCCGGGCGTCGGGATGTGGGGCATGCTGCTCCTCGTCCCCGCCGGCCTGGTGGAGGACCGCATCTCGCGCCCCGCGCGGTAGGTTCTCGCGCGTGAAGCCCGCCAGCCCTTTCCCCGTCGTCGTGAGCGTGCTCGCCGTCGTCGCCGCCATCGCGCTGCCGCTCGCCTGGTACTGGGGCGGGACGTACGTCAACACCCTCGTCGCGACCGCGGGGCTCGGCACCCACGGCACCTACACGCCCACGAACGAGGAGTGCCACACCACCCACGACAAGCACGGGTCTCACGAGTCCTGCACGTGGCACGGCATCTTCGCGCCGCACGGGTACCGCAACCCGGACGGCGCGTTCGAGGCGGCCGCATGGACGTCCGACGGCACGCAGCACGAGGCGTGGACCGCGCACGTCGTCCCCTGGAGCGGCAGGGCCGTGGTCCCGGACACCACGCGCAGCCACGTGATCGCGCTCGTCCCAGCGGTGATCATCATCGGCTTTCTCGTCGTGACGGGCCTGACGGTGCGTGTGGCCCTGCGCAACACCCGCGCCGGCCGCGCGGCGAGGAGCAAGAAGCGGGCGGGCTCGACACCACCGAACCCGCCGGATGACGGCGACGTCCCCGGGCTCACGCGGTACTGACCGCGCGGCTCGACACCGCGCCCGTCGCCCGGAGCACCGGTGTCACGGAAGCGCCCGACGCACCCTCCCCCCAGGTGGAGCACGTCCGTGCCCCGACGGCTCGTCATACCGGGAGGACTCCGATGAGCGCGTTGACCGGGCAGCCACAGCCCACGACCCCGACCGCACCCCGACCGCACGGCACCCCGCCGCGCGGGCTCGCGACCACCCCGGCGTCCTCGACGACGCGCGGGCGCTTCGGCCGCATGTTCCGTCACGTCCCCGTGTGGTCGCAGTCCGCGAAGGACCTGGTTGCACTCGGCGAGGCCATGGTCGCCGAGCTCGAGGGCGGCAAGATCGACAAGCCGCTCGGCGAGGTCGACGACGACGAGAACACCGCCACCCTGGACGACGGTGAGCTCCGCCTCCCCGCCGGGTACACCTACTTCGGCCAGTTCGTGGACCACGACATCACGTTCGACCCGGTCTCGAGCCTGACCAAGCAGTCCGACCCGGACGCCCTGACCGACTACCGGACCCCGCGGTTCGACCTCGACAACGTCTACGGGCGGGGACCGTCCGACGAGCCGTTCCTGTACGAGCACGACGGCCTGCACCTCACGGTCGGCAAGCCGGTGTCGTCCACGCCCGACTTCGAGGGCCCGGACCTGCCACGCACCGAGACCACGAAGGTCGCGCTCATCGGCGACCCCCGCAACGACGAGAACCTCGTCGTCTCACAGCTCCAGTCCGCGATCCTGCGCCTGCACAACAAGGTCGTCGACCGCGTGCTCGCCGACACGGCCGGTTCGGGCCTCAGCCACGACGACGTGTTCAAGCTCGCCCAGCAGGAGGTGCGCTGGCACTACCAGTGGGTCGTCGTGCACGACTTCCTGCCACGGCTCGTCGGGCAGGACGTCGTCGACGACATCCTCGTGACGGACGAGTACCGGGTGCCCGGCGGCGGGACCGTCGAGTCGACCGTCGCGGACCTGCGCTACTTCGACTGGAACGATGACCCGTTCATGCCCGTCGAGTTCTCGGTGGCGGCCTACCGCTACGGGCACTCGATGGTCCGGCCGTCGTACGCGATCAACGACCGCATCCCGCTGCCCGTCCGCGGGGTCACGGACGCCGACCGGATCCCGATCTTCTCCCACGACGCCGACCCGCTCCACAACCTCAACGGGTTCCGCGAGCTGCCGGGCGAGTGGGGGTTCCAGTGGAAGTACTTCCTCTCCGGGATCGACGACACCGCCGGACCGCAGGACGACCACCTGCCGCAGCCGTCCTACAAGATCGACCACGTCCTCGCCCGGCCCCTGTCGACGCTGCCGGACTCGGTGGCCGGCAAGGAGACGGTCGTCTCCGGCATGCCCAAGGCCCTCGCCCAGGAGCTCGCCGTCCGCAACCTCTTGCGTGGGATGCAGCTCGGGATCCCGTGCGGCGAGGACGTCGCCCGCTGCATGGCGATCACCCCCCTCACGCCCGAGGAGCTGTACGACGCCGACGGCGACCGCGAGGCCGTCGCGGTCCCCCACGCGGTGCGCGACCGGCTCGCCGGCCACACGCCCCTGTGGTTCTACGTGCTCCGCGAGGCCGAGGTCACCGCGAACGGCGCCCACCTCGGACCCGTCGGCGGGCGGATCGTCGCGGAGGTGCTCGTCGGGCTGCTCGCCGGCGACCCGCTGTCGTTCCTGTCCGTCGACCCGACGTGGACGCCCACCCTGCCGTCGAAGGAACCCGACCGGTTCACCCTCGCCGACCTGGTGAACTTCGCCGTCCACGGCGCCTGAGGGCGTCCCGGAAGGACCCGGTTCCCGGCACGTGTCGAAAACCGGGTCCTCGCTCCGACGTCCCCGGTGCAGGCCGACCCGGTCTGCACCATGCTCGAGGCTCGAGCACCGCGACCCGGAGGTCACCGTGAAGTACGTCGTCCTGATCCACTCCAACCCCGACCCGTGGGGTCACCCGACCATCGAGCACACCGAGGCGGGCCGCGCGGTCCCGCAGGCCGAGCGCGAGGCGTCCGGCCGCGCCTTCGACGCGATGCTCGCCGAGATCTCCGCGTCCGGCGAGCTCGTCACGGCCGAGGCGCTCGCGGCACCCACGTCGTCGACCGTGTATCGGTGGGGCGACGGCGGGCACGTCGTCACCGACGGCCCGTACGCCGAGTCGAAGGAGCACCTCGCCGGGTTCTTCCTGCTCGACTGCGCGACGCGCGAGCGCGCCGAGTCGCTCGCCGCGCGCTTCACCGGGCCGGGCGACACCATCGAGCTGCGCCCCGCCATGTGGGGGGACGGTGAGGACGCCTGACCACGGACGGTGATGGCCACGCGGCCGCGTCCGACTCCGCGTCGGACGCCGCGTCCGACGCGGTGGCAGCCGCCTGGCGCCGGTGGGCGCCCGACGTCCTCGCCGCGGTCGTCCGGCACCACGGCGACTTCGACCGCGCCGAGGACGCCGTCCAGGAAGCCCTCCTGGCGGCGTCCCGGCAGTGGCCGACGGATGGCGTCCCGCACGACCCGAAGGCGTGGCTGATCCGGGTCGCGTCCCGCCGGTACGTCGACGCGTGGCGTGCTGACACCGCCCGCGAGCGCCGCGAGCTCTCCGACGCGGCGCGGACCCCGGCGGACGCCCTCGTCACCCGCCCTGCCGACGAGCCGCACGCCGTCGGCGGTGGTGACACCGGGGCGCTCGACACGCTCACCCTGCTGCTCCTGTGCTGCCACCCGACGCTGCCGCCGGCGTCTCAGGTCGCGTTGACGCTGCGGGCCGTCGCGGGACTGACGACGGCGCAGGTCGCGCGCGGCCTGCTCGTGCCCGAGGCGACGGTGGCGCAGCGCATCTCGCGGGCGAAGGCGCGCCTGCGCGACCAGGGGGCACGGTTCGTCCTGCCGCCCGCGGACGACCTGCCCGACCGCGTCTCCGCCGTCACCCACGTGATCCACCTCGTCTACACGGAGGGTCACACGTCGACCGTCGCGGGCGCGCTCGACGACGTGTCGCTCGCCGTCGAGGCGGTGCGGCTCGCGCGTGAGCTGCACCGGCTCGTGCCGCACGACACCGAGGTGACCGGGCTCCTGGCGCTGCTGCTGCTCACGCACGCGCGGCGCGCCGCCCGGACGACGCCCGACGGGTCGCTCGTCCCCCTCGCGGAGCAGGACCGGGCCCGGTGGGACGCGGCGCTCGTCGCGGAGGGCGTCGCGCTGGTCGAGGCAGCGCTGCCCGTCGGGCCGGTGGGACCTCTCCAGCTCCAGGCCGCGATCGCCGCGGTCCACGACGAGGCGCCCACCGCCGACGCGACCGACTGGGCCCAGATCGAGGTGCTCTACGGCATGCTCGACGACGTCGCGCCCGGCCCGGCCGTCACCCTGAACCGGGCGGTGGCCGTGGGCGAGGTGCACGGGCCTGCGGCCGCGCTGGCCGTCGTCGAGCCGCTGCGCGCCGACCGCGGGATGCTGCGTCACCACCGCCTCCACGCCGTCCGCGCGCACCTGCTCGAACGGCTCGGCCAGGACGACGAGGCGCGCGCCGAGTACGACGTCGCCGCCGACCTCGCCACGTCCTTGCCGGAGCAGCGCTACCTGCGCGCCCGGGCCGCGGCGCTGGGCGGCGGGCCCGTCGTCTGACGCGCCGGGTCAGCCGCGGACGAGCGCGAGGAGCGCGACCGACGCGCGGGTCGCCGTCGACCCGTCCGTCCAGGTGCGGTGGCACCCGTCGAGCTCGACCCACCGCACCGCGCCGCCCTTGTCCGACGGGTCGATGACGGCGAACGACGTCGGTGTCCTCGTGCACCTGGGAGCCGGGTCGGCTGACGACGCGACCGCGGCAGCGAGCCGTGCGCCCGGCACCCGCTCCCCGGAGGCGAACGTGCCGACCTGGACGACCGCGGCGCCCTCTCCGATGGCCTGCGCCGGGTCCACGGCGTACCGACAGACGCTGCGGGCGCCGTCGTCCGACGCGCCTGACGCGGGTGCCACCGTCGCGGGATCGGGGGCCCCGTCGGCGACGGTCGGCCCCCGCCCCGGGGGCATCAGCTTCCAGCCCGTCGAGCACCCTGAGTCGATCGCGGCCGCGGGCTCCGCGAGCGTCCTCCGGGTCGTCGTGGTGCTCGCCACCGTCATCCGGCTCAGCGCCGTCCGCGTCACGTCCTGGGTGAGGCCGCAGGCGTCGCGTGGCCAGTGCACGAGCACCGCACGGCCCGACGCGTCGACGAGCCACAGGTCGGGGATCGCCTCGGCGATCGCGTTGCACGCCGCGTTCACGGGAGCCCGCTCGTCCGGGGTGGCGAGTGCGTCGACCAACCCCTGCACGTCCCCCTCGTACCGGACGGTCTCGAACGTCGACCAGCGCCCCTGCGCGTCCGTGACGTCGTCGCCGGTGACGCACTCCACCGCGGCGACCGGGCCGAACCCGTCCGGGACCCGCCCCGGGACCAGCGAGCGCGTCGGGCTCGGTGCGGGTGTGGTCTCGGGTTCCGGGTCGAGGTCGCTGCCCGGGCGCGGGCACATGATGTCCGGCTGCGCGTCGGCGACCGGGGCGACGACGGCGGCGACCGGGACGTGGTCCGGGGACGTCGTCATCCACCACGCTCCCGTGCCGAGCACACCCACGGCAGCGAGGATCCCGACCACGCTCGCGACGCCACGACGCTCCACACGTCCAGCGTCCCGCCTGGTCGTCCACCGCGTCGAGGAACCGCAGGTCACAGAGCCGTCACGATGCTGCGGTCCGTCGCGCGGGTCACCTGTCCAGCGGCAGGTCCCCCGGACGGACCGGCACGATGATGTCGTCCCAGTCGTGGTGCCGCTGCACGAAGGCGCGCACGAACGGGCAGACCACGACCACGTCCTCGCCTGCGCGGCGCGCCGCGTCCAGCACGGAGCGCGCGAGCTGCGACCCGACGCCGTGGCCCTCGAAGGCATCCGGCACGACCGTGTGCACCAGCACGATGCGGCCCGGCGTGCGGTGGTAGGCGACCAGGCCCGCGAAGGCGCCGTCCGCGGTCGACGCCTCGAACCGGTCGTGGTCGGGGTGGTCGGTCACCGCCACCGGGGTGGGTTCAGCCATGCCCCCATCTTGCCGGTGCCGTCCCGGATCAGCGCTCCACGAGGTCCTGGTACTCCGGGTGACGCTCGATGTACCCCTCCATGAACCAGCACGCCGGGACGACCTGCGCGCCCTGGTCGCGGGCCTCGTCGAGCGCGTGGTGGGCGAGCGTCGCGGCGATGCCCTGCCCCTCGAGCTCGGGCAGGACGAACGTGTGCGGGTACACGATCCGTGACCCCTCCGGGGTGGCACTGCGCCGGTAGTCGCACGCGCCGACCACCTCGCCGTCGGGTGTGCGTGCCTCGTACCGGGACTCGTCAGGGTTGTCGACGACCTCGAACTCGATGTGGCTCGCGCGGGCGGTGGGGGTCATGCTCCGATGATCCCACCCGCCGAGGCCCTCGCACGAACAAGCACAGGTCAACGGCGGGTGCCGACGACGACCGTCCCGTCGACGTCGTCGTCGTGCACGACGCGGACGCCCAGGCCGGCCTCCTCCATGAGCGCGGCGGTCGCCGGCGCCTGCGCGACGCTCGACTCCACGAGCACGCTCCCGCCCGGACCCAGCCACACCGGCGCCTCCGCGATCACGCGGCGCTGCACGTCCAGCCCGTCCGAACCGCCGTCGAGCGCCACCACCGGCTCGTGGTCGCGCGCCTCGGGCGGCATGTGCGCGATCTCGCCGGACGGGACGTACGGCGCGTTCACGGCGAGCACGTCGACGCGCCCGCGGACGGACGGGTCGAGCGCGTCGTACAGGTCGCCGACCGTGGCGCGGGCGTCCGGGCCCACGTTGCGGCGCGCCCACGTCACCGCGACCGGGTCGACGTCCGCCACGTGCGTCCGGACGGACCGGCCCGCGTCGGCGAGCCGGCGTCGGACCACCGCCGCGACCGCCGCCGCACCGCAGCAGAGCTCGACGACGGTCGGCTCGGGGCCGGCGTCCAGCGCGAGGCGGGTCGCCTCGTCCGCCATGACCTGCGTCCGGACCCGCGGGACGAACACCCCCGGACCGACCGCGACCCGCAGGCCGCCGAACGCGACCCAGCCCAGCAGGTGCTCGAGCGGCTCGCCCGCGACGCGGCGGGCCACGAGCGCGTCGAGAGCGCCCGGCGCACCCGCGGCGTCGAGGAGCAGGTCGGCCTCGTCCTCCGCGAACACGCACCCTGCGGCGCGCAGGCGCGCAACCACCGCGTCGCGGTCGGCCGACGCACGGCCTGGGCGCACGGGGGCGGAGGTGTCGGGGGTGACGCCGGGCGCCGTGCCCGTCGAGCCCCGCACCACGAGCTGCGTCGCGAGCGACACGTGCAGCGCGTCGACGGGCTGGTGCGCGACGAGCCGCAGCAGCAGCGAGACGGCCATGCGGCCCATCTCCTCGAGCGGCTGGTGGACCGTCGTGAGCGGTGGGACGGTCGAGCGCGCGAGGTCGAGGTCGTCGAACCCGGTGACGGACAGGTCGTCCGGCACCCGGAGCCCGCGCTCTGCGGCCGCGCGCAGGACGCCCGACGCCGCCTTGTCGTTGAAGGCGACGATCGCCGTCGGTGGACCGCCCGGACCCGGCTCGTCGAGCAGCTCGCCGGCGGCGCGGAAGCCCTCGTCCGCGGTGGCGTGGATGCTGCGGCGCAGGCTCGGGTCGGGCAGCAGGCCGACGTCCGCGAGCGCCGACGCGTGCCCGGCGAGGCGGGCGCGGCTGGCGAGCCAGTCGGGCGGCCCGGACACGACGCCGATGCGGCGGTGACCCAGGTCGAGGAGGTGCTGTGTGAGGTCGCGCGACGAGGTGAGGTGTGCGGCCGAGACGGACGGGACGTCCGCGGGCAGCGCGTCACGCGGGTCGACGACGACGAACGGGACGCGTC
The DNA here is from genome assembly GCF_002798015.1 of Luteimicrobium subarcticum. Taxonomy (GTDB): domain Bacteria; phylum Actinomycetota; class Actinomycetes; order Actinomycetales; family Cellulomonadaceae; genus Luteimicrobium; species Luteimicrobium subarcticum. The sequence goes on from NZ_PGTZ01000010.1 coordinate 272,232, forward strand.
GGGCGCGCAGGTCCTCGAGGGCGCGCACCGGCTCGGGCGGCAGGACGAGGACGGCGCCGGCGTACCCGTCGTCGGCGAGCGTCTCCGTGGGCCCGCGGTCGCGCGCCGACTCGCCCGTGTCGAGGACGACGCGACGGCCCGCGGCGGTGAGCGCCTCGGCGACGGCGGTCACGACGCGTCCGAAGTAGTCGTCGAGCACGTAGGGGCAGCGGACGAGCACCGGGCCGTCCGGGCTCGGGGGCGGCGGGACGTCGGCGCCGAGGCGGGCGGCGACCGCACGGATCGCATCGCGCGTGGCGGGTGCGACGGCGGGATGCCCGGACAGCGCGCGCGACACCGTCCCGACGGCGTAGCCGGACGCGTCGGCGACCTGACGGACGGTGACGCGGCCGGACGGGCGCCTAGGCACACCCCGATCCGTTCTGTTCCATCTGTGGATCATAACGAGCCTCGTTGACAGGGTTGTGAGCGCGTGTCTGGATGGAGAGCAGCGGGATCGATGGCGGAAGTGTTCCACAGGGTGTTCCACAGCGGTGGATCGTCCGGTGGGCGCCTGCCGCACATCGGGCCGCCACCCTACGACGCACCGCTCGACGATGAGAGGAAGCATCATGACGTCACCGACGACGCCATCCCCCGCACCCCGATCCCACCGTCCCCGGCACGCCCGGCGCGCCCTCGCGGCAGGGACCGCGATCGCCACCGCGATCACGCTCGCGGCCGTCGCCGCGCCGACCGCGACCGCCCACGACGGCGGGGGCACCGCTGCGGGACAGGCCCGCGTCTGGCTCACGACCGTCGACGGCTCGCAGCGGCTCACCGAGCAGGCGCCGCTGCCGTTCACGTCGACCGCGACCGACGCGACGACCATCACGGTCGAGCCGACGCAGACCTACCAGACCATGGACGGCTTCGGCGGCGCCCTCACCGACTCGTCCGCAGCGGTGCTCTACCGGCTGTCGCCGACCGCCCGCGACGCTGCGATGCGCTCGCTCTTCTCCCCCACCGACGGGATCGGCGTGAGCTTCCTGCGCCAGCCGATCGGGTCGTCCGACTTCACGGCCGCGTCCGCGCACTACACGTACGACGACGTCCCGGCCGGGCAGACCGACTTCTCGCTCCGGCACTTCTCCGTCGCGCACGACGAGGCCCAGATCCTGCCGCTGCTGCGCCGGGCGAAGAAGCTCAACCCGTCCGTCACGATCGTCGCGACGCCCTGGAGCCCGCCCGCCTGGATGAAGACCGGGGGCTCGCTCGTCGGCGGCCGGCTCGTCGACGACCCGCGGTACTACGACGCGTACGCGCGCTACCTCGTGAAGTACGTGCAGGCGTACGCCGCCGCGGGCGTCCCGATCGACTACCTCACCGTCCAGAACGAGCCGCAGAACCGGACCCCGTCCGGGTACCCGGGCACCGACATGGGCGTCGCGCAGGAGGCCAAGGTCGTCGAGGCCCTCGGACCGCTGCTCAAGAAGGCGAGCCCACGGACCAAGATCCTCGGCTACGACCACAACTGGTCGACCCACCCCAACGACGTGGCGTCCGCGCCCGCCGACGAGGCCGGCGACGACGACTACCCGTACGACCTGCTCGACTCTCCGGCCGGCAAGTGGCTCGCCGGGACCGCGTACCACTGCTACTACGGCGACCCGTCGGCACAGAGCGCTCTGCACGACGCGCACCCCGACAAGGGCATCTGGTTCACCGAGTGCTCCGGCTCGCACGGCGCGTCCGACACGTACCCGCAGTACTTCAAGGACACCCTGAAGTGGCACGCCCGGACCATCACCCTCGGCACCACCCGCAACTGGGCCAAGTCGGTGCTCGACTGGAACCTCGTGCTCGACGACCAGAACGGGCCCTACCTCGGCGGGTGCGACACCTGCACCGGGTTCCTCGACGTCACGGCCGACGGGACCGTCCAGCGCAACGCCGAGTACTACACGATCGGGCACCTCTCGAAGTTCGTGAAGCCGGGCGCCGTGCGCATCGGGTCCACGTCGTTCGGCACCACGGGCTGGAACGGCCAGGTCATGGACGTCGCGTTCCGCAACCCCGACGGCTCGACCGTCGTCGTCGCGCACAACGAGAACGACGACCCGCGGACCGTCGCGATCGCCGTCGGCTCCCAGCACGTCGAGTACACGCTGCCGGGCGGGTCGCTCGCCACGTTCACGTGGCCCGGATCCGTCACGGCGTCCGCGTTCGCGGGCCTGTCGGGGCTGGTCCCGGTGTCGCTCGCGCACGCGACGGCCACCGCGTCGTCGGCGGCCGGGGACGCCGGGCTCGCGATCGACGCCGACGGGTCGACCCGCTGGTCGTCCGGTGCGGCGCAGGCGCCGGGGCAGTACGTGCAGGTCGACCTCGGCAAGGCGACCGTGTTCCGCCGGGTCGCCGTCGACGCGGGCGGGAACCTCGGGGACTACGCCCGCGGGTGGACGGTCTCGACGAGCCTCGACGGGACGCACTGGCGTGACGCGGCGTCAGGCGTCGGCACGGGCCAGCTCACGAACGTCGACCTGCGGCTGACCCTCGCGCGGTACGTGCGAGTGACGCAGACGGCGTCGTCGGGCAGCTGGTGGAGCGTCGCGGACGTGCGCCTCTACCGCTGACCCCGGGCGCGGTGACCTTGCCTACGCACGGTCGCTTCGCGTGCGCTTCGGCGCACGCGAAGCGCCGTCGCGTAGGCAAGGGCGCTTCGCGTGCGGAACGGCGCCGGTGCGGGTTTGCGTGCGGTGCGGCGCCGGTGCGCGTGCGTTTCGGCGCTTCGCGTGCGCCGCATCGCGCGCGAAGGGACCTTGCGTAGGCGACGGACGGACGCGTGGGGGCGGGGGGTGGGCGGACGCCACGGAGGGGGTTTCGGAGCGTGCCGCCGATCTGGTACAGTCGTACCAGAGTTAGATCGCCACACCCCTACGAGCCGCCCGCCACGACGACGGGCGGCTCTGCTCGCGCCACCCGCGCCCGCACGCCCACCGGCGTGCCGCGCCCCGCGCGACCGACCGGAGCGCACCACCGTGCCTGAGACCCTGACCCGAGACATGTCGACCACCCCCAGCACCAGCCCCTCGCCGAACCCGAGCCCGCGCCCGAACGTCGCGAAGACGCCCGCGCCGACCCGCCGCCGCAACCCGTACACGGCGGTCCTCGCCGTCCCCGGCGCGCTGCGGTTCTCCGCCGCCGCCGTCGTCGCGCGCCTGCCCATGTCGATGGTCGGCATCGGGACCGTCCTGATGATCCAGGGCATGTACGGCTCGTACGCGCTCGCCGGACGCGTCTCGGCCGCGCTCGTGGTCGCCCAGGCCCTCGGGTCGCCGCAGCTCGCACGCCTCGTCGACCGGTACGGACAGCGTCGCGTCATGCTGCCCATGCTCGCCGCGACGACGCTCGGCCTCGCCGGCCTCGTGATCACGGCCGTCACGAACGCGCCCGAGGCGCTCCTCTACGTCTTCGCGGTCATCGCCGGCGCCACGGCCGGCTCCTACGGATCGATGGTTCGCGCGCGCTGGTCGAACGTCGTCGACGAACCCCGCCGGCTCCACACGGCGTACTCGCTCGAGTCGGTGCTCGACGAGGTCGTCTTCGTGATCGGCCCGGTCACCGTCACCCTCCTCGCCACCACGGTCACGCCGTGGTCGGGGCTGATCCTGCCGCTCGTCGCAGCGGTGGTGGGCGGCCTGTGGTTCCTCAGCCAGCGTTCGACGGAACCCGCACCGATCCCCCGCCACACCGACGGCCCGCACCGGTCGGCGCTGCTCAACCCGGTCGTCGCGGTCGTGTGCGTCGTGTTCGTCGCCCTGGGCTGCGTGTTCGGCGCGACCGACGTCTCGACGATCGCCTTCGCGACCGAGCACGGCGTGCGGTCCGCGTCGGGAGCGATGCTCGCCGTGTTCGCGCTCGGGTCGTTCACGTCCGGGCTGCTGTACGGCGCCCGGCACTGGCGGTCCGCCCTGTGGAAGCGCTTCGTGATCGGCATGGTGCTGCTCGCCGTGGGCGTGTCGCTGTTCCAGCTCGCGCACAGCGTCCCGGTGCTGCTCGTCATCATGTTCGTCACCGGGCTCGCCATCGCGCCGACGCTCGTCAACGGCAACGCGCTCATCCAGCAGGCCGTCGAGCCCGGACAGCTCACCGAGGGCCTCGCGTGGGCGGGCACCGCGCTCGGCGTCGGCGTGTCCGTCGGGTCGGCCATCGCCGGGTCGCGCATCGACGCCGCCGGCGCGCACGGCGGGTACCACGTGGTGCTCGCGGCAGGGGTGCTGGCGGTCGTCGTGACGCTCGCGACGGTCGGCGTGCTGCGCCGCCGCACCACGCGCGCGGCGGCCTGAGACCGCTGCGAGGGACGTCACACCCTCGCGGACGCCGCTCGCCCTGCGGCCCGCGGCCCTCCGACGGACGATGAACGGAACCCATCCGCTCCGCTCTCGACCCCGCACAGGGAGGACGCCCCATGGCCCTCGGACGCAAGGCACCCCAGGACAAGCGCAACAAGACCGTCGCGGACCTGCTGGTCGCGCAGCTCGTCGAGGCGGGCGTCAAGCGCATCTACGGGATCGTGGGCGACTCGCTCAACCCGGTCGTCGACGCGGTGCGACGGTCCGACGCGATCGAGTGGGTGCACGTGCGGCACGAGGAGGTCGCGGCGTTCGCGGCGGCGGGCGAGGCCGAGGTCACGGGCACGCTCGCGGTGTGCGCGGGCTCCTGCGGGCCGGGCAACCTGCACCTCATCAACGGCCTGTACGACGCGAACCGGTCGCGCGTGCCCGTGCTCGCGATCGCGAGCCACATCCCGTCGGCGCAGATCGGCACCCAGTTCTTCCAGGAGACCCACCCGGACCGCCTCTTCACCGAGTGCTCGGTGTACTCCGAGATGATCTCGAGCGCCGCGCAGGCGCCCCGCGTCATCAACTCCGCGATCCAGCACGCGCTCGGCGGCCCCGGCGTCGCCGTCCTGACGATCCCCGGCGACGTCGCCGACGAGGACGCCCCGCCCGTCGTGCCCGGCATCTCGACGCCCGTGGGCCGCCCGCGCGTCATCCCGTCGACGGAGTCGCTCGAGGCGCTCGCCGCCGCGATCGACGGCGCGAAGAAGGTGACGATCTTCGCCGGCGCGGGCGTCCGCGGGGCGCACGACGACGTGGTCGCCCTCGCCGACAAGATCGCGTCCCCGGTCGGCCACTCGCTGCGCGGCAAGGAGTGGATCCAGTACGACAACCCGTTCGACGTCGGCATGGACGGCCTGCTCGGGTACGGGTCGTGCCACGAGGCCATGTACGACGCCGACCTGCTGATCCTGCTCGGCACCGACTTCCCGTACGACCAGTTCCTGCCCGCGGACGTCCGCACCGCGCAGGTCGACCACGAGCCGTCGCGCCTCGGCCGGCGCACCCGCCTCGACCTCGCCGTCGTCGGCGACGTCGGCGAGACGGTCCGCGCCCTGCTGCCCCTGGTCCGCGAGAAGTCGGACCGGTCGTTCCTCGACCGGCTGCGCAAGAAGCACGTCAAGACGCTCAACGGGGTCGTCGGCGCGTACACGAAGGACGTCGAGAAGATGACGCCCGTGCACCCCGAGTACGTCGCCGACCTGCTCGACCAGGAGGCCGCGGACGACGCGGTCTTCACCGTCGACACCGGCATGTGCAACGTGTGGGCCGCCCGGTACATCAGCCCGAACGGGAAGCGACGCGTCGTCGGGAGCTTCCTGCACGGGTCCATGGCGAACGCGATGCCGCACGCCATCGGCGCCGCGCTCGCCGACCCGGAGCGGCAGGTCGTCGCCATGTCGGGCGACGGTGGGCTGTCGATGCTGCTCGGCGACCTGCTCACCATCAAGGCGTACGACCTGCCCGTGAAGATCGTCCTGTTCGACAACGCTTCGCTCGCGATGGTCCGGCTCGAGATGCTCGTCGACGGGCTGCCCAACTTCGGGACCGAGTCGCCGCACTTCGACTACGCCGCCATCGCGACCGCGATGGGCATCCCCGCGGTGCGCGTCGAGCGGCCCCAGGACGTGCGTGGCGCGCTGCGCGGGGCGTTCGACCGGCCCGGGCCGGCGCTCGTCGACGTCGTCACCGACCCGCGTGCCCTGTCCATCCCGCCGACGATCACCGCCGGGCAGGTGCGCGGGTTCGCCGTCGCGATGAGCAAGGAGATCCTCGGCAAGGGCATGGGCGAGGCGGTGTCGATGGCGCGGTCGAACCTGCGCAACGTCCCGCGTCCCTGAGCACCTCGCCGAGCAGGTGTCCGCGGAGTCGTCTCGATAGCATCGACGGACCCGTGCGGCACCGATCCGACCAGGGAGCAGACGATGGGGTTCATCAAGGCGTTCACCGGAGCTCTCGGCGGCACGCTCGCCGACCAGTGGCTCGACTTCCTCGCGCCTCCGCAGGGGCTCTCCCCCACGGCGGCCCTGTTCCCCGCCGTCGCGCAGGGGCAGAACGCGGGCCGCGGGTCCAACACCAAGGGCTCGGCGAACATCATCACGAACGGCTCCCGCATCGTCGTCCCCGAGGGGTACGGGCTACTGACGTTCGCCGAGGGGCGCCTCACCGGTCTGGTCGCCGACCCGGGCGGGTACACGTTCACCACGGACGAGCAGAACTCGCAGTCGATCTTCGCGGGCGACGGGATCATCAGCCCGCTCGTCAAGACGTCGTGGGAGCGGTTCAAGTTCGGCGGCCAACCGGGCGCCCAGCAGATCGCCCTGTACGTCAACCTCAAGGAGATCCCGAACAACCGGTTCGGCACCCAGTCCGAGATCTACTGGGACGACGCGTACCTCAACGCGCAGGTGGGTGCCCTGGTGCGCGGCAGCTACACGCTGCGGATCACCGACCCCGTCCTGTTCGTCTCGCGCTTCGTCCCCGCCCTCTACATCACCGCCGGAGCCCCGGTCTTCGACCTCCAGGACGTCGACAACGACGCCGCGTCGCAGCTGTTCAACGAGGTCGTGTCTGCCCTCTCGCCCGGGTTCTCGCTGTACACGAACGACCCGTCGAAGGGGAACCGGATCACCCGGATCCAGTCCGACGCGCTCGGCTTCGCGCAGTCCCTCGGCCAGGCCGTCGAGGACGCGTACCAGTGGCGCACCGAGCGCGGCCTCGAGATCGTCTCCGTCGCGATCCAGGCGATCGAGTACGACGCGGACACCCGCGCGCTGCTGTCCGACGTGAAGAAGGCCGACGCCCTGTCCGGGCAGCGCGGCAACTCGTTCCTGCAGCAGTCCGTCGCCCGCGGCGTGCAGGGCGCCGGCGAGAACGGCGGCGGGGCCGGGCTCGCGGCGTTCGGGTTCGGCGCCGGGATGGCGGGCGGCGTCGGCGGCGCCGTCCAGCAGAACCCCGGCGCGACCCCCGGGCCGTTCGGGGTGCAGCCGCCCCCGGCGCCCGCACCGGCGGCCCCGGCGGCCGCGACGCCCGACGCTGCGGCGGACGCGCAGCCGACGCCCAACGCGCCCTCACCCGCAGCGCCGGCAGCGCCCGCAGCCGAGCCCACCGCCGACGACCCCGTCGCCAAGCTCACGCAGTTCAAGCAGATGCTCGACGCGGGCCTCATCACCCAGGCAGACTTCGACGCCGCGAAGGCGAAGGTGCTCGGGCTGTGACCGGGCCGGCGGACCCGCCGGACGACGTCGGCGGCCACGACAAGTGCCCCACGTGCGGGTCGACCGACATCGCGTACTCGCAGAAGAAGGGCCTCCTGGTCTGCCGGTACTGCCGCGCCGAGTGGTCGCTGGCGTTCGCGGAGCAGGCGCTCGGCTACGACACCGACATCGCGACGCTGCGCGGCACCACGGTCTCGCGCGGGGCGTCGGACATCGACCGGGACGCGTCCGACGTCATCACCCTCAGGTGCCAGGGCTGCGGGGCCGAGGTGGTCGTCAACTCGGCCGCGAGCGTCCAGGCGCGGTGCCACTGGTGCCGCAGCGTGCTGTCGCTCGACGCCCGCGTCCCCAACGGCGCGGTCCCCGACGCCGTCCTGCCGTTCCGCGTGACGCACGAGCAGGCGGTGACCGCGATCCACGGCTTCGCCCGCAAGCGCTGGTTCTTCGCGCTCCGGAGGTTCCGCAAGGAGTTCCAGCCGGAGAACGTCGTCGGCGTGTTCATGCCGTACCTCGTGGTCGACGTCAACGCGCAGATCGTGGCGCAGGGCCGCGGTGAGGTCGAGACCCGCCGGTACACGGTGCGCGTCGGCGAGAACTCGACCGAGACCCGCTACGACGCCGACGTCTACGACGTCGCGCGGCAGGCCGACATCACCGTCGACGACCTCACCGCGGAGTCGTCCGCCCGACGCGCCGGCGGCGGACGCGCCCAGGACACCTCGAACGTCATCAACGCCGTCCTGCCCTTCGACACCAAGAACGCGGTGAGCTACGACGCGAACTACCTGGGCGGGTTCACGTCCGAGAAGCGCGACATGGACGTCCACGACACGGGCGACCGGATCGCGCAGATGGTGTTCGGGCTGGGCACGTCGAAGCTCCGCCGCACCCTCACCGCGTACGACCGCGGGGTGCGTTGGGAGTCCGGCGCGGTGACCGTGCAGGGCGTGCGCTACCTCGCGATGCTGGCACCCGTGTGGCTGTACTCCTACTACGAGAACCACGGCGAGCACGACGAGGTGCTGCACTACATCGCCGTCAACGCCCGGACGGGGGCGACCATGGGCTCGGTCCCCGTCAACAAGCCCCTGCTGGCCGCGTTCTCGGTCGCCCTCACGGCCGTGGTGCTCGTCCTCGGGGCTCTGGTGCTCCTGTGACCGCCGCCTCCCTGCTGCTCGGGCACCCCGTCGTGCTCGCGTCGTCGTCCGACACCACGTCGGACGGGAGCCCGGCGTTCGTCGTCATCCTGGCGCTCGCCGTCGGGATCGGCTTCTACTGGGGCTTCGCGCGGTACTACCGCAACGCGAACGCCCGGTTCCGCTTCGAGGACACCACCACGACCACGGTCTCGAACGTCCAGGGCCAGGACGAGCGGACCGGCCACCGCACCGGCTTGCGCTCGTCCTCGATGGACGGCAGCAACGACGACGACGTGACGGCGCGCGTGCCGTTGCGCGTCACCTGGCCGCGAGCCAGCCAGCTGCCGGGCCCGCTCGCGGCCGAGGTCGGGGGCGGCCGACCGCCTGCCGACCAGCCGCCGCCCGACGAACCGCCGTCAGACCCACCGCCGGTCTGAGCCGCCGCCTGTCTGAGCCGCCGACGCACCACAGGGTCACGTCACGGCTCGGTTCAGCGTGCGTACGGGCGGAACGTCCTGGAGACGTCGAGGTACGCCTCGGCGAAGAAGGCGCTGCGGACCTCGCCTCGGGAGATGCCCGCGAGGAAGTCGGCCACCGACAGGTCGTACCGCTCCCACGCGTCACCGTCGGCGTTCTCGACGTAGATCGGGTACGCGGTGGGCTCCACCCCCGGATCGACACGCCAGAAGAGGGTCTCGCCCGCAGCGGTATCGGCCCAGGCGATGAGCCGGCTCTCGGGGGCCAGGTCGTCCGGCGGTGTCGAGATCTCGCCCTCCCAGAGGATCTTCAGATCCTCGAACGCCCCGACCGAGTCCAGGAGGTTCTGGTCTCCGAAGTTCTCGTCCGGCGGATAGAGCCGGACGTAGTCGAACCAGGCGCCGGCGCCCCCGGCACCGAGCAGGTGGCGGAAGTCGTCAGGGATCCGGGCCCCCAGGGTCGCCTCGGCCCGCTCCCAGTCGAGCTCGAAGTCCCCTGTGAGCCCTGCGGCAGCGATCAGGTCTTCCACGCTCGCCATGCGTCCCCCCCCCGTTCCGGTTCGGTAGCCGTGCTGGTTCTCGGGAGAGCTCGCCGGTGCCGACTCCCGCCGCCCAGGGCCCCTGTCACATGCTCACACAGCGACCGGGGCGCCCGTGAGCGAAGTGTTCCCTCGGGGAAACGCACCCGAACCGCCGCGTGAAACACCGTCTTCCTACTGTCGAGGAGCAGATCGCCCACGGCCTCAGGAGGACACATGCCCGGCTCCGACCCCGCTCGTGACACCCCGCAGCACCTCGTCGTCGTCGGCGGCGGCATGGTCGCGCACCGGCTCGTGGAGGCGCTGCGCGACCGCGACACGGACGGCACCTGGGACGTCACGGTCCTCGCGGAGGAGCCCCGCGCGCCCTACGACCGGGTTGCGCTCACGAGCTACTTCACCGGTCGCGACCCCGAGGACCTCGCGCTCGGTGACGCGGCCCTGTGGGCCGACCCGCGCGTCCGGCTGCTGCGCGGCGAGGCCGTCGTCGGGATCGACCGGGAGGCGCGCACCGTGTCGACGGCCGCGGGCCGCACGTTCGCCTACGACCACCTCGTGCTCGCGACGGGCTCGAACGCCGCGGTCCCCCCGATCCCCGGGAACGACCTGCCGGGCGTGTTCGTCTACCGGACGATCGACGACGTCGCGGCGCTGCGCGGCTGGGTCGAGGAGCAGCGCGCCCGCTGGGACCGCCCGGTCCGCGGTGCGGTGATCGGCGGCGGCCTGCTCGGCCTCGAGGCGGCGGGCGCGCTCCAGCACCTCGGCGCGCAGCCGACCATCATCCAGTTCGGCTCGCACCTCATGTCGGCCCAGGTCGACCTGGGCGGCGGCCACGCCCTGCAGCGGCTGATCCAGGGGCTCGGGCTCGCGGTGCGCTGCGACACGGCGACGTCCCGCATCCGCGCGAACCGGCGCGGCACGGCGGGGCGGCTCGACTTCGCGGACGGCGGCCGGCTCGACGTCGACGTCGTCGTCCTCGCGACGGGCGTGCGGCCGCGCGACGAGCTCGGCCGGGCTGCCGGGCTGGAGGTCGCCGCCCGCGGGGGCGTCGTCGTCGACGACGCGTGCCGCACCGCCGATCCGCACGTGTCGGCCGTCGGCGAGGTCGCGTGCATCCAGGGCGCGTGCATCGGCCTCGTCGCGCCGGGCTACGCGATGGCGGAGATCGTGGTGGACCGGCTGCTCGGCGGCAGCGCCGCGTTCCCGGGCGCTGACACGGCGACCAAGCTCAAGCTCGCGGGTGTGGACGTCGCGAGCTTCGGCGACGCGTTCGGCCGGACGGAGGGCTCGCTCGAGGTCGTGTGGGCCGACCCGGTCGGCGGCGTCTACAAGAAGCTGGTCCTCGCGGACGACGCCCGCACCCTGCTCGGCGGGGTGCTCGTCGGCGACGCGTCCGCGTACACGGCCCTGCGCCCCATGCTGGGCCGGGAGCTGCCGGGCGACCCGGCCGCGTTCCTGCTGCCCGAGGGCGACCCCGCTGCGGGGGGCGGCCTCGCGAACCTGGCCCTGCCGGACGACGCCAACGTCTGCTCCTGCAACAACGTGTCCGCAGGGACGGTGCGGGCCGCCGTCACCGAGCACGCGTGCACGGACGTCGCCGCCGTCAAGGCGTGCACGCGCGCCGGCACGACCTGCGGCTCGTGCCTCCCGCTCGTCAAGAAGCTCGTGACGACCGAGCTCGAGCGGGCCGGCGTGACCGTCAGCAACGCCCTGTGCGAGCACTTCGACCTGTCACGCGCGCAGCTGTACGACGCGGTCCGGGTCGCCGGGCTCACGTCGTTCACCGACGTCCTCGGACGATTCGGTACCGACGGGGCGTCGCGCGGCTGCGACATCTGCAAGCCCGTCGTCGTGTCGATCCTGTCGACGCTCGCCCCCGCGCACGTCCTCGACGGCGAGCGCGCCACCCTGCAGGACACCAACGACCACCTCATGGCCAACATGCAGAAGGACGGCACCTACTCGGTCGTCCCCCGCATGCCCGGCGGCGAGGTCACCCCCGAGGGGCTGATCGTCATCGGCGAGATCGCCCGCGACTACGGCCTGTACACGAAGCTCACGGGCGGGCAGCGCATCGACATGTTCGGAGCCCGCATGGAACAGCTCCCCGACATCTGGCGACGGCTCGTCGACGCCGGGTTCGAGTCCGGCCAGGCGTACGGCAAGTCGGTCCGCATGGTGAAGTCCTGCGTCGGGTCGACGTGGTGCCGGTACGGCGTGCAGGACTCCGTCGGCATGGCCGTCCGGCTCGAGCTGCGGTACCGCGGCCTGCGCAGCCCGCACAAGATCAAGCTCGGCGTCTCGGGCTGTGCCCGCGAGTGCGCGGAGGCGCGGTCCAAGGACGTCGGGATCATCGCCACCGAGAAGGGCTGGAACGTCTACGTGGGCGGCAACGGCGGGTTCACGCCCCGCCACGCCCGTCTCCTCGCCGAGGACCTCGACGACGACGCCCTGATCCGGACGGTCGACCGGTTCCTCATGTACTACGTCCGCACGGCGGACCGCCTCCAGCGGACCGCGCCCTGGGTCGACGACGTCGAGGGCGGGCTCGACGGCGTCCGCGCGGTCGTCGTCGAGGACTCCCTCGGCATCGGCGCCGACCTCGACGCTCAGATGGCGCTGCACGTCGGCTCCTACGAGGACGAGTGGCGCGCCACCCTCGAGGACCCCGACAAGCTGAGACGGTTCGCGTCGTTCGTCAACGCCCCGGACACCGCCGACCCGTCCCTCGCGTACGTCGCCGAGCGCGGTCAGGTCCGTCCGGCGTCCCCCGACGAGCGTGACCACGCCGTCCCTGAGCCGGTGCTGGTCGCCGGTCCGAGCCTGGAGGTCCGTCGATGACCACCCTTCCTGTGACGGAGGTCGCGGCCGAGGCGCCCGCCTTCTCGTCCGTCGTGTGGGTGTCCGTCTGCCGGTTCGACGACCTCGTGCCCGAGCGCGGCGCGGCGGCCCTGCTGCCCGGCCCCGACAGCCCCGGCGGGCACGTCCAGGTCGCGCTGGTCCGGCTGCTCGACGGACGCGTCCTCGCGGTCGACAACCACGACCCGTTCTCGGGCGCGAACGTCCTCTCGCGCGGGATCGTCGGGTGGCGCACCGTCGACGGCCGTCCCGTCCCGACGCTCTCGTCCCCCCTGCACAAGCAGGTGTTCTCGCTCGAGACGGGCACGTGCCTCGACACCGCGGGCAAGGCCCCGCTCGGCGGCTCCGGCGACCTGCGCACCTATCCCGTGCGCGTCGTGCACGACGGGCAGGACGACGCCGGCGGTCTGGTGCAGGTCGGCCTCCCCGGGGACGCCCGATGACCGCCGCACGCGCCGAGGGCACCGGGCGCAGCACCGCGCCCGCGCGCGTCGGCCGCGTCGTGCTCGTCGGCGGCGGCCCCGGCGACCCGGACCTCCTGACGCTGCGCGCGTGGCGCGCCCTCACGACGGCCGACGTCGTGGTGACCGACCGCCTCGGCCCGCGCTCCGTGCTCGACGACCTGCCCCCCGAGGTCGAGGTGATCGACGTCGGCAAGACGCCCGGCAGCCACCCCGTCCCGCAGGACCGCATCGACGCCCTGATCGTGCACCTCGCCCGGCAGGGCAAGACCGTCGTGCGACTCAAGGGCGGCGACCCGTTCCTCTTCGGACGCGGCGGCGAGGAGGTCGCCGCGTGCCGCGCCGCGGGCGTGCCCGTCGAGGTCGTCCCGGGGGTGTCGAGCGCGCTCGCCGCACCGGCCGCGGCCGGCATCCCCGTCACGCACCGCGGCGTCGCGTCGTCCGTCCAGGTCGTGCACGGGCACGAGGCGGTACCCGCCGAGGCCGTGGCCGCGCTCGCCGCCGGGTCGACGACCCTCGTCGTGCTCATGGGCGTCGCGACCCTCCCCGACCTGGCGGCGCGGGCGCTCGCGGGCGGCGTGGACCCGGTGACGCCGTGCGCGGTCGTCGAGCGCGCCACGACCCCGTCCCAGCGCGTCACGCGGTGCTCCCTGGCGGACCTGCCGGACGCGGCCGCCGCCGCAGGAGTGCGGTCGCCGGCGGTCGTCGTCGTCGGGGCGGTCGCCGCGGCCGACCTGCTCGGCCCGGTGGCGCTGCGCCCCGAGCTGCTCGCCCCGGCCGGCCGGTGACGGCTACGGCCGCCCGCGGGGACAATGGGCGCGTGGAACCCGACACGACCGGCCCGTCCCCGGCGATCGAGCCGGTCATGGCCGGCTGCACGGTCCTCGTCACGGCGGACCGGCGGTCGTCCGAGCTCGGCGCCGCCCTGTCGCGGCGCGGCGCGACGATCCGGTACGCCGCCGCGCTGAGCATGGTCCCCCACCAGGACGACGAGCTGCTGCTCGCGGGCACGCGCCGGCTCCTCGACGCACCGCCCGACGTGCTCGTCGTGACGACGGGCATCGGGTTCCGCGCGTGGGTCGAGGCGGCCGACGCCGTAGGGATCGCGGAGGACCTCGTCCGGACGCTCGGGCGGGCGCGGATCGTGGCGCGCGGGCCGAAGGCGCGCGGCGCGATCCAGGCGGCGGGCCTCACCGCGGACTGGGTCGCGGAGTCGGAGACGTCCGCCGAGATCGCGGAGACGCTGCTCGACGAGGGGGTCCAGGGGCTGCGGATCGCGGTCCAGCACCACGGCGCGGGCTCGGACGGTCTCGACGAGGCGCTCACGGCGGCCGGCGCCCGGGTCGAGCCGCTCGTCGTGTACCGGTGGGGGCCGCCGGCCGACCCGGCCGCGGTCGAGGACTCGGTGCGGGCCGTCGCGGCGGGCGAGATCGACGCGGTGACGTTCACGTCGGCCCCGGGTGCGGCGGCGTGGATCGACGTCGCCCGGCGCACCGGGCACCTGGCGGCCGTGGCCGCGCACGCCGCGGACGGGTCCGTCGTGCTCGCCGCGGTCGGTCCGACGACGGCGCGTCCGCTGCTCGACGCGGGCATCGCGCCGCTCGTTCCCGAGCGGGGACGGCTCGGCGCGCTCGTGCGCGCGCTCGTCACCCACTACGGCGGCCTCCAGACGCTCGCGACCGTCGCGGGACCACTCCAGGTGCACCGCAGGGCCGCCGTGCTCGACGGGCGCGTGCTGCCGCTGACACCCGCCGGCCTCGAGGTGCTGCGCGTCCTCGCGTCGGCCCGCGGCGCGGTGGTGCCGCGCGACGCCGTCCTCGACGTCCTGCCCGGCGAGTCCCGCGACCCGCACGCCGCGGAGGTCGCCGTGGCGCGCCTGCGGGACGCGGCCGGGAGCCGGGCGCTCGTGCGGACCGTCGTGAAGCGCGGGTACCGCCTCGACCTCGAGCCCTCCTGACCTGTCCGCACGGCGGTCGGGAGGCAGGAGTGCGACGGAAACGGCTCCGACGTGCGACGCTAGCCCCCGAACGAGAGCGACGAGGAGGATCCATGATCTCGGCCGAGGACGTGCTGAGCACGACGTTCCGCACGACGCGGTTCCGCGGCGGCTACGACATCGAGGCGGTCGACGACTACCTCGACCAGGTCACGCGCACGCTGGCGGTGCACGAGGGCCGCACCCCCTACACGACGGACCTGCTGTCGGCGGAGGACGTCCGGGGCAGGACGTTCGAGGTCGGAAAGCTCCGCGAGAGCTACGTCGCCGAGGACGTCGACGCCCTGCTCGCCCGGATCGCCGAGGCGCTCGACGAGTACGAGAAGCGCGCCGCGACGCGCACGACGGGTGCCGTCCCCGCGGTCGCCGCGGCGACCCCGACCGGTGGGGCGCCGACCGTCCCGGGCATGTCCCCGGCGCCCGCGGACCGGCTGTCCCCCGCCGCGGAGGCGCGCCTGCAGGAGGTCGGCGGCGCGCCAGTTCCCGACGGCGCGACGCTCGGCCTGCGCGTGCTGACGTCGCAGCTCCAGATCGCGACGGTGCGTGCCCGCGGGTCGGACGTCCTGACGGTCCGCACGCCCGAGGGCGCGACCCTGCGCGTGGTCGCGGTCGACGCCGGCGCCGACGGGGTCGTGCTGCGCACCGTCGTCTGACCGGGGTACGACAAAGGCCCGCCGGTCCGTACGGACCGGCGGGCCTTCGTGTGCGGGGTCGTCTCCCGGACGCTCATCCGGCGGGAACCCGAGAGGTCACTCGACCGTGTAGAGGTCCTCGCCCCCCGCGACGACCTCGCCGGCCTGCGCGACGCGGGTCAGCGCGTCCGGCTTCTGGTCGAGGACGACCACGGGGCAGATCGCGGAGCGGCCCCCGGCGACGATGTCGCGCGGGCTCCACGTGACGAGCTCCTGGCCCACCTGGACGTCGTCGCCCTCGGCGGCGTGGAGCGTGAAGCCCTCGCCCTGGAGCTGGACCGTGTCGATGCCGAGGTGGACGAGCACGCCCTTGCCCTCGGGGGTCGTCACGACGAACGCGTGCGGGTGCAGCTTCGCGATCGTGCCGGCGACGGGGGCGACGGCGACGGCCTTCTCGACGTCACCCGGGTCGAGCGCGACGCCCGGGCCGACGAGAGCGGCGCTGAACACCGGGTCGTCGACGTCGGCGAGCTCGCGGACCGTCCCGGACAGGGGCGAGACGACCGTCGTGGTCAACGCAGGTCCTCGATGTCGGACGCCAGGGTGTCGGCCTCGGGCCCGACGATGACCTGGACGACCTTGCCGGACTGGACGACGGCGATCGCCCCGGCGGCCTTGAGGCCTGCCTCGTTGACGAGCGACGGGTTGGTGACCTCGACGCGCAGGCGGGTGATGCACGGCTCGAGGTCGATGATGTTGTCGTCCCCGCCGAGGCCGGCCAGGATCTGCTCTGCCTTGCTGCTCATGTCCTTCTCCTTCGTGGTGCCCCCGTCGAGCCGGTGGCGAGCTGTGGTTGGGGTGTGCTGGGTCGCAGGGTCTACATCAGGTCGGCGAGGTCGGACGCCAGGGTGTCGACCGAGGGGCCGATCACCACCTGGACGACGCGCCCCGACACGACGACGCCGTGGGCGCCGGCGGCGCGCAGGGCGGTCTGGTCGACGATCTTCGCGTCCTTCACCTCGGACCGCAGCCGCGTGGTGCACGGCTCGATCTCGACGATGTTGTCGACGCCTCCGAGCGCGTCGAGGATGCGCTGTGCCTGGTCGGGCGGGTTCGGCGGCAACGCTTCACCTCCTGGGTGCGTCCGGCTCGGGGCCGGCTCAGACGGTCGCCCCGGCCGAGGCGCGGGGCGTGACGACGGGGCTGGGTGCGCTGAGAGGTACCCACAGTGTGTACCGGTCGGCGCGGTAGCACGACCGTGAGAAGGCCACGGCGACCTGCTCGGCGAACGTGCGACGGGTGATGCGCAGGACCGTGCGCGCGGCGCCGAGGTCGAGCAGGTCGGCCTCGGTCTTGGACGCCTCGGAGGCGCCGACGGTGTCCTCACCCCAGTCGGGGTCGTGGCCCGCCTCGCGCAGCGCGGCGTAGATCGAGTCGGGGGCGTGCTCGGGGCCCTGGTCGAGCATGTGGGGCAGCAGCCCGACGGGGATCCAGGTCTCCTCGACGGCCATGGGGTGGCCGTCGGCGGTGCGGACGCGCTGGACGTGGTGGACGGCGTCGCCGGCGGACAGCTCGAGGGCCTCGGCGACGTCCCAGGTGGCCTCGACGGTCTCGGCGTGCACGACGGCCCCGCCAGGAACGAGCCCGCGGCGACGCATGTCGTCGCCGAAGTTGACGAGCCGGAGCTCCATGTCGATGCGGGCGGGGGCGACGAAGGTGCCGCGGCCCTGCTCCCGGACGAGCAGCCCTTCGTGGACGAGCGCGTCGATGGCCTGCCGGACGGTCATGCGGGACACGCCGAAGCGGTCGCAGAGCTCGCGCTCGGAGGGGACCGCCTCGCCGACGGCGAGCTCCTGCGCGACGAGCGCGCGCAGGTAGTCGCGTACTCGGACGTGCTTGTAGCCGGGAGCCACCCTTGCCTCCTTCACGAATCCTTGACAACTCGCGATGTCTAGACCACTCTAGGCCCAACTGGTCCAGACATCCTAGCCGTCACCGTCGACGACGGTAGCGGACGCCAGGACCGGACGGACGACCTGAAGACGGGACCGATCCGTGCCGCCCGCCTGGGCCGGCACGCCTGCAACGAAGCACGCACACGACGAGGAGCTCCCCGCCATGACCACCGCCACCGTAGCCACCCCCGAGAAGAAGGGGATCCCGGGCTTCGCGCAGCTGCAGCGCATCGGCCGCGCGCTGATGCTGCCGATCGCGTCGCTGCCCGCCGCCGCCCTCCTGCTGCGCCTCGGCCAGCCCGACATGCTCGGCGCAGACGGCCTCGGCAAGCACCTCAGCTGGCTCAACCCCGTCGCCGAGGTCATGGCCGCAGCCGGTAACGCGCTGTTCGCCAACCTGGCCATGCTCTTCGCCGTCGGTGTCGCCGTCGGCTACGCCCGCAAGTCCGACGGTTCGACGGCGCTCGCCGCCGTCATCGGCTACTTCGTCTTCAAGGGCGTCGGCGACGCGATGTCGCCGCACATCCTCGGCAAGCCGAAGGGCACGGACCCCCAGGCCCTCATCGACTGGGGCGTCTTCGGCGGCATCATCATCGGTATCATCGCGGCCCTCCTGTGGCAGAAGTACTACCGGATCAAGCTGCCGCAGGCGCTCGCCTTCTTCGGCGGCCGCCGCTTCGTCCCGATCGTCACGGCCCTTGCCGCGATCGTCGCGAGCGTCCTCATGTCGTTCATCTACAAGCCGTTCAACACCGGCCTGACGAACTTCGGCGAGTGGACCACCCACAACGAGGTCCTCGGCGGCTTCGTCTACGGCACCGCGAACCGCCTGCTCGTCCCGATCGGCCTGCACCACCTGCTCAACGCGTTCCCGTGGTTCCAGCTCGGCTCGTACACCGGCTCCGACGGTGTCGTGTACCACGGTGACATCGCCCGCTTCCTGCACGGCGACCCGACCGCGGGCGCCTTCATGACCGGCTTCTTCCCGATCATGATGTTCGCGCTGCCGGCCGCCGCGCTCGCGATCATCCACACCGCGAAGCCGCAGAACCGCGCCGTCGTCGCCGGCATCATGGGCTCCGCCGCTCTCGTCTCGTTCGTCACCGGTGTGACCGAGCCGCTCGAGTTCTCGTTCGTGTACGTCGCGTACCCGCTGTACGCCATCCACGCAGTCCTCACCGGCACGTCGCTCGCACTCGTCAACGCCTTGGGCATCAAGGACGGGTTCGGCTTCTCGGCCGGTGGCATCGACTACCTGCTGAACTTCAACATCGCGACCAAGCCGCTGCTGCTCATCCCGATCGGCCTCGGCTACGCGGTGATCTACTACGTGATCTTCCGGTGGGCGATCACCAAGTTCAAGATGAAGACGCCCGGCCGCGAGGAGGACGACGAGACGGGTCGCGACTCGGTCCTCGTCGACCAGCCCGCCGAGACCGGTGCGGCGTCGGCCGACCCGGCCACGCGCGACGCGGTGGACGCGGTGGTCGACCGACCGGACAACATCCGGCACGCGGCGGCGCCCCCGACCGACGCGCCCCCGGCGGAGAACCCTCCGAAGGCGTGACCCGGTCGTCGCCCTGCCCGGCAGGGTGACGCTCCGACCGACAACGTGACGATGGCCCGCCCAGCACGCTGGACGGGCCATCGTCACGTTCTCGTGGGCCAGGTGTCAGCTGGACGTCCGGGACTGCGACCTCAGGTACGCGAAGCCCCGGTCCAGGTGAACCTTGCCCGGCCGCACCCGGACGACGACCTGCGCCACCAGTCCGCGCAGCTCGTGCGACGGCAGCGACGCCGTGGAGCGCAGGAGCAGCCCGGACGTGTCCGGTCCGAGGTGCTTCGTCGCGGCTGTCTCGACCTCCTCGGGGACACCGGACCGGATGCACGCGTCGGACAAGCTGATCGACCGCCCGACCTCGAAGCCGTTGCCCAGGGCGGTACCGAGCGCGTGGCTCCAGCGCGAGACCCCCTTGCGGTCGGCCGCCTCGGTGCGGGCGCCGCCGTCGGCCGTGTAGGTCCAGCCGGGGGCGTCGGCCTGCTCGTCGCGCGTGAGGCGGACGTGCTCGACGAGCACGCCCCCACCGGACGGTGTGTTCTTCGCGATCGTCTGGAGGGCGTCGGCGGCGCCGTGCCGCGCGTCGAAGCACCAGAGCGTGAGGGTCTCGGACCCGGCGTCGGAGCGACTCATACCGCCGAACCCTACGGGACCGCAGAGGCCCTCAGAAGAGCTCGCCGACCTCGTCCTCGTACCAGCGCTCGAGGTCGTCGAGCACCTCGCCGGGCGCGAGCTCCCGGTCGAACGAGTACCCGTCGTCGGTCAGCCGGACGGCCACGTCGTCCGGCACCAGACCGCGGAACCACAGCGCGACGCGGAGCGCTTCGCGGGTGCTGCCGTCGACGCTCACGCCCCAGCCCCCACGAGCGAGCCAGACCTCGACCTCGCCGACGGCACCCGGGTACGTCCAGCCGACGTCGCGCAGGTCGGAGGCCCCTGACACCGGCGCAGGCGTCGGAGCAGGGCCGTCCGGCGCGACGGCCGCGAGAAAGCTCCGAGCCAGCTCGTCGCGGGGCGCCGACCACGCTTCACGGTCATCGAGAAAGATGAGGATCTCAGCCACAATGCCTCCTGGTCAGGGCGAGAGGACCACGGTCGCGGGAATGCCCAGGTCGTCCAGCATCCCGCGGAAGTACTCGACCCCTGCGGGATGGTTGGTGACGATCCGCAGCGACTCGAACGAGGTGGCGTCGTCGGCGATGACCGCCCCATACCGACGCATCTCGTCGATCGTGCTGGCGTTGACGAAATCGGGCGCGGTGCCGGTGTAGGGACTGCTCGACGGGGTCTCGATGTACTTCGCGTCGACGAGCGTCGTCCCGTCGATCCCGTCAGCCCATACCGACTCGCCACCTCCTGTCACCTTGAACTCGAACATCCCCGTGTGCGCACGCTGGTACTCGTACGCACGAGACGCCTTGGTCCCGGGCTTCGCGTAGTGCATCGGGGTCGGTCTGATCTCGCCCAGGCCGCGGGCCCCGTGGGTCCCCATGTTGTGGACGAGGACGGCGGTGTCGCCGGCGAGGACGTAGTAGCTGTGGTGGGCGTGGACGTGGACGTTGTAGACCGTCACGTCGCTGTCGGTCTCGCCTGCACCGGCGCGGTCGGCTCGTTCGATGTCGACGGCGTCGAGACGAACGGTCGCCGTGGGCGTCGTGGGGTCCGCGGCGGTGACGAGCAGGTCGCCCGCGCGGAGGTCGCGTGCCGCGATCCAGCCGAGGCCGGCGACCATGAAGGGGTGCTCGTCGGTCGTGGTGACCCGTTGACCGTTGATG
>NZ_PGTZ01000011.1 GCF_002798015.1 Luteimicrobium subarcticum
TGCGGCTACCAGGCCCCGAACGTCTACGAGCAAGCCGCCTCGACCGCTACGCTGGCGACCGCCGCGTAATCACACCCCGTGTCCACAAACCGGGGGTAGGGCCCGTAAGCGAGCCGTCGGGCAGCTCGCTAGTGCGGCTGCCCGACGGCGTCAGCCTGCAGGAGCGATGTACGCGTACGCGGCGGTGGCGCCGCTCGGTAGGGCAGCGATATCCAGGGCGACGGCAGTCACTGACGTGAAGCGGCCAAGGCCATCGGCGATCTCGTTCCCGTCGCATGGCACGT
This sequence comes from Luteimicrobium subarcticum, assembly GCF_002798015.1. Taxonomy (GTDB): domain Bacteria; phylum Actinomycetota; class Actinomycetes; order Actinomycetales; family Cellulomonadaceae; genus Luteimicrobium; species Luteimicrobium subarcticum. Next base: position 285 of record NZ_PGTZ01000011.1, read on the forward strand.
CGGCCGTCATCAGCACCGCACCTCGATCGTTGCGCACTGTCACGCGTGACGTCCCATGAGGCGCGCCGTAGCACTGAACATGCGTCAGATAGGTCTGATTCGGCTGCGCCTTGCCTCTGACTTCCGGATCCGACGCTTTTGAACCGGCCAGACTCGCGGACGCAATCGTTCCTCTTGGTGTCGATGGCGGTGTCGCAGGTACCGGCGTCGGGGTGGGAACTGGCACCTGGACAGCAGGTGCTCCCGGTGACGGCGGGCTCGCAGCAGTGGGCGACCCGTCGTGGCCGGTGCATCCCGCCAGCGCGAGTACGACGAACGCGCTGCCCGCAAGCAACCCTCGTGTTCGATTCACTCGATCCTCCTTCTCATGGCCGCCTCGCTTCGACAGGGCGGGTTGGAGCGACCACTCCAACCCGCCCAGCCGACCTGCTAGGTCAGGACGAAGTCTCCCAGTAGTACCAACCCTCGGTCGTGCTCGGGTACGTGATGGTTCCCGTCGTCGTGGTGGTCGAGCACGTCGTCGAGGTGTGGACCTTCTTGAAGTTCACCTTGTAGCCGTAGCTCACGTACTGCACGTTCCCGTACTTGCCGGACGTGATGTTGTGGCTGTAGGTGTTGGTGTCGGACGTGCTGTTGGACTCCACGATGGTGCCGGAGACCTCGACCTTTGCCTTGGCCCAGACGGCGCCAATCTCGACGCTTCCTCCGACCGTCGTCGATGCGCTGGCAGTGCCTGAGTACGAGTGCGAGACCGTCAGAGTGCCGCCCGGGCCGTCCCGGAAGATCTTCAGTCCCGTACCCGTGAACGGCACGCGAGTCGTCGACGACGACGTGATCGAGTACGAGTCCGGGATGCAGCAGTTGGCGTCCGGGGTCACGCTCTCGGACGCCTGGCTGGCCTGCGTGGTTCCGTCAGGCGCGACGTTGACACACGGGCTCGCGATTGCTGCCTGGGCCAGGCCCGTCGGCACTCCGATAGCGAACGCGCCGACGAGGAGCCCTACTGCTGCGTAGCGGGTGGTGTTGCGAATCTGCATGGTTCCGAAATCCCTTGCTTCAGAAGTTGTCATGCACTTGCGCCGGGCCCGGCGGGAGTGAGGTTAGGACTCAGCAAGAGCCGCACCAAGTAAATGCCGGTAACGTTTGTGTTACGCAACAATCCCGGCGCCTAACTGCCTCGGGCACCTAACGCGCGACGCGCTAGCTCGCCTCCCAGCGATACCTACAGACGCCAGATCTCAGGCGCGCAGAATCGACCGTTTTTGAGCGACACGCCGACGACCGCGACACGCCGGGCGACACGCCGGTCAAAAACCACTCTCAAAACCTGGTGTCTGTCAGAAGGTCCGGGGGAGGTTTTCGGTACCGTCTCGGGGCATGAGTCATGTCTTCGGGTACGCCCGGGTCTCCACGACGGGGCAGAGCCTTGACGTCCAGGTCGATGCCCTCGTCGCTGCGGGCGTCGATGCGCGGTGGATCGCGCGCGAGACGGGGTCGGGCCGGCGTGATGACCGTCCCGAGCTCGTGCGGATCCTGGGCCAGGTTCAGGCGGGCGACACGCTGGTGGTGGTGCGCCTCGATCGGCTGGGGAGGTCCGCCGCACACCTCGCGGCGCTCGTGCGCGATCTCGACGACCGGGGCGTCACGCTCCGGTCGCTCACCGAGTCCCTGGACACCTCGACGTCGTCGGGCCGGTTCGTCGTCCACGTCCTCGGTGCGATGGCACAGATGGAGGCGGACCTGATCCGGGAGCGCACTCTCGACGGGCTCGCCGCGGCTCGGGCACGCGGACGAGTCGGTGGGCGCCCCACGGTCATGACACCCGATCGGCTTGCGGCCGCGCGCTCGTCCCTGGACGCCGGTCAGCCCGTCGCCCTCGTCGCCCGCGCTTTGGGTGTGTCAGAGTCGACGATCCGTCGCCACAGCTCTGCTTCATGAAGCGGGATGGGGAAGTCGCGCAAGGTATTACGTTCCCCCTGTTGCGAATTTTCGATCGCCAGGGCTACCGTCATTGACGACGCACAGGAGCGCCAGGGACAGAGCAACGTCGCCGTTCGCCGCCAGGGGGAGTCTCGAGTGAATACGTCACGTGTGATTACCGTGCTTGCTGCCGGAGCGATGAGCCTCTCGGCCATCGTCGTGCCAGCAGCCTCAAGCACAGCCACCCCAGTTCGGGTTAGGACTGCGGCAGCGTCGACGCAGCCGGAGAGCCTTCCGCCGGGAGCCAAGAAGGTAAAGACCGTTCCGGGGCCAACGCCAACCCGCCCGTGGTCGCCGCCGGCGAGTGCGATGGGATCAGGTCTGGGGAGCGGTGATTCAGCTTCGGAGGCGGTCCAGCCCAACGTCGCGGCACCAGCGCCGGACGAGGCGGCCGGGGACAATGGCTCTTACACGTTCCAGCAGTTCTGGGCAGGCGGCGGAAACGGCGAGCTCGCCATCAAAGTAAACGTGGGCTCCGGCAACCTGTTCATCAAGGAACTGCTCGGCGCAGTCGCTGGTCCCGGTGTGGCGCCCTCAGCCTCCCTCGTTTTCAACTCCCAAAGTGTCCCGTCCAAGGGGGCGGCGGGTGGTATTTGGGCGACCGACTGGGACCTCACCGGCCTAGACATCACGAGCACCAAGGTCACCTTCTACGACGGTACAGGTGAACACTGGGACTTCACCGGCTCAGGCACCTCGTGGACTGCCCCAGCAGGAGTGAACGCGTCTCTGAAGAAGAACAGTGACGGCACCTGGACGGTCAAGTACAACCGCACCGGACAGAAGCTTCAGTTCAACAGCTCAGGCTGGCTGACGAACCACACAGACCGCAACGACGTAGGTTCCGAGTACAAGTATTGGAAGGGTGGTGCCGCAGACGGACTTTCCGGCTACATACTCCAGAGCGGTCCCGGCGTAGGGCAGAACTTCGCCGACGGCAAGGACGACCTGGAGTTCGGGTACCAGACTTTCGCCGATCACCCGGCCGCTTTACTCGCTAGCACTACCCAGGTGGGCGCGTCCCATAACGGCCTCGATACAGTCGAGTACGCGCGCCAACCCGATAACACACTAACGAGCGTGAACGGCCACGTCCTACCCAGTGTGAACAACTACCACCGGAGCGGCGAGCAGTGGACCGTCACTTACGATACGCAGGGGCACATCACCCAAATCACCACTTACCCCTACGCCGGCACCCAGCCGTCGTCAACTCCTGACCGGACGATCGCGTTCACCTACGACTCCGCGAACCGCGTTACGAAGGTCACCCAGTCCCGCAGCGGCGAGACTTCCGTCGTCACGGCGTACGCCTACAGCTCCGCTGGGACGACCGTCACGGATCCGCGTGGTAACACCATCACGTACGACGTCGACTCGAAGTACCGGGTAACCAAAGTCACCGACCAGCTCAGCCAGACGAGGTCGCTCACCTACACCGCCAACAGCGATGTCGCCACGAGCACCGATGGCTTCAGCACAGGCGGGGGAGCCGGTCATGTAACTACTACGTCCTACGACTCCAACAATAACGCTACCAAGGTCGCGCTCCCCACTGGCGCCGCGGCCCAGGCGATTTACACCTCAGGAACCAACTGCCCAGCCGGCACGACCGGAGACGCCTACCAGGCAAAATGCACGATCGATCCGTCAGGGAACAAGCGCTCTGCCACGTACGACGCGGCCGGCAACCTCACCAAGTCAACGGATACGACCAGTGGTGGCACCGCCGAGAGCATCTCCTACACCAGGGAGAACGGGAACGGGACGGTGTGCGGGGGTGCCCAAGGGCAGGTGTGCACCGCGACGGACGGCAATGGCAAGGTGACGAAGTACGCCTACGACCACGGAAATCTCGCCACGCTGACCCCGCCGGCCCCACTTGGGCCAACGACGTACCAGTACGACGAGAGGAATCGCGTCACGGGGGTGACGGACGGCAACGGTCATGCCACGACATACACGTACGACAACTTCAACAACATCCTGACCATGAAATTCGCCAACGGGCAGAAGATCACCCAAGTCTGGAACGCTGACGGCACACTCGCGAGCAAGACCGACACTCGCACGGGCGCGACGATCACCTACTCATACAACTTGCTCGGCAAGCAGACCGCGCAGACGGTCAGCACGCCCAGTGGCAGCGGCATCAGCGCGACCGTGACGATGACGTACGACGCCAACGGCAACATGCTCACCAGCGACGCCACCGGCTCCACGCTGACGTACACGTACGACAAGACCAACAAGGTCACCCAGATCCGGGAGGCTGGCGGGACGTGCCCGAGCAGCGGGAACCCCGCAGCGAACTCCGGCTGCACCCTGTTCAAGTACGACAGCAACGGCCAAGAGATCGCGCGAATCTTCCCAGGCGGTGCCCGCCAGGACACCACTCGAGACGCCTCCGGGCGGCCGACCCGCATCACAGCAAAGGACGGCGGCGGGACAGTCGTCGCTGACGTGGGGTACGCCTACTCTTCGTCAGGCGCCGACACGGACCTCATCCAGACCCGCACCAGCTACATCGAGCAAGGAATCCCCGCCGGGGCGGTGACCACTTACTCCTACGACTCCAAGTCCCGGCTCACGAAGGCTGTCGAAAAGAGCGGGTCGACGACGAACGCATCCTGGGCCTACGCCTACGACAAGTCGGGCAACCGTACGTCCCAGACAAGATCCGGCAACACCGGCTCCACCTCTGGATCGACGACATACACGATCAACGCCGCTAACCAGATCACCTCCACCTCTGCCGACACGACGACGTGGACGTACGACGCTGCTGGCGAGCTCACCCGCAACGGCATCACCGGACAGACCTACACGTACGGAGACCGCCTCGAGGCCGCTACTTCCGGGACGACCGCGAACACCGTCTTCGGCCCAGGCAACGGAACCAGACTCCAGGCCGGGACGACGGGATTCTTGTCCACCTCAGCAGGGCTGGCTAGGTCACTCAACGGAACCACGGCCTACAACTGGCCGCGCGACCCCAACGGGACCGCGATCAGCTACAACGGCACTTCACCCCACTACTACGTGCTCGACGCCACTGGATCAGTCATCGGGATCTTCAGCGGGACCGGCGCCTGGAGCGGCGGCTACTCCTACACCCCCTTTGGTGAACGACGGTTCACCTCGACGGGGTCGGCCGTCACTAGCAACACCGTAAGGTTCGCTAACGGGTACGAGGACACCGTCAATATCTACAAGCTCGGTGCGCGGTATTACGACGCCACACTCGGCAGCTTCACCCAGTTCGACCCAGCCGGTCACGAAGCAAACCCGTACGCCTACGCGAGCGGAAACCCTGTCATGTTGGTTGACCCTAGTGGCCAGTTTTCCATCGCGAACTTTGTCGGTGGCGCGGTTGGCGGTGTCGTGGGCGGGTTTGTGGGGACAGCACTCTGTGGCACTGCTGCAGTGTTTACCGCAGGCCTTGCCTCCGTGGGATGCTTCATCGGAGCAGCGGTCGGGGGTGGTCTCGGCGGTGGGATTGGTGGAGCCATCACCGCTGGCTTGTCGGGAGGTAGCTTGGCAGGGGGTGCTGCCGACGGGGCTGTATCAGGCTTCGCGCTTGGAGCGTTTGGCCTCCTTGGCGGTGGACTCGCCGGGTTGGCTGGTGCGCTTTGACGGGGATGGGAGTGCAGATTGGGTAAGTCGCGACGCGTCCTCGGGATGACGGTCCCAGGATTCGCACTCTTGTGCTTCTTCGTTTTGGGTGGGGGTGTCGCTTTGGTGAGCGCGCTCATTACTGGTGCAACCGGACTCTGGGTCCTGCCCATTCTCGTCGGATTCGGCGTGGCATTTTCGGTGGTCATTGACCAGGTGCTCAAGAGCCGGGAATAGTGAAGAGCCCCGGGTTTGATGGGGGCTCTCAAGCAGTGCCGATGGCTAGAGGCAGCTCTAGAGGTCGTCGACCCAAGCGAGCAGGCTGGTGGTTACGAGAATGGCTTGGACGGTGTTCCGCTTGCTGAACTGGCGCCGTGCTGCAGAGTGCGCGGTGGCGTGTCGTGAGTAGTTCGAGGGGACGATGTCGTCGTAGCGGTAGTTCGGGTGCGCGCCGTAGACGGGCATCAACGCGATCGCCTGTATAACCTTGAACTCGTCAAACACGGTTTCGTCGCGGCGCGTGATGCGGCCCGTGCGCGTCACCGCTTCACGGATCCGCTTGTCAGCAAGCACGGTTCGGGCGGCGCCGTCGAGGGCGGCAGTCGCACCTGCTTGGGCGGAGATCCAGTGGCCATCACGCGCCGCGGCGATCGCGTCCCGCACCATCACCACCGCGAATCCGAGTTTGGGCGGAGTCGTCTGCTCGAGGACGGCGTCGCAATCGTCGAAGATGTTCCGGGCTTCGGTCCCGAGGAGCCGTCGACGAGCCGCCACATCGGGGGCGTTCTGCAGGCGACGGACGAGCGAAGCGCGCGGCGCCCCGTACAGGCCGATGCCCTCCTCGCGGCCGATCTCAATGATCTCCATGATCTTCAGGTCGGAGCCGACCTCGCGCAGGTTGGCCGGTAGCGACTGCGCGAACATGGCAGCAGCGTTCAGACCGCGGAACAGGTTGTGCGACATGGGCACGAAAGCCCTTGCGAACGACTTCATCCACGCGGCAGCTCCGGTCGACAGCACCGGCTGGCGCGAGGTGAAATCCAGTAGCGCGCGCTGCAGCTTGGGGCCCGCGGGCCAGAAACCTGCGAACTTGAGGTAGGTGCTGGCGAGCTCGCGCGGCGGATCATTTAGGTCAGGCATTCCGTGAGCGTACGGGTGGCCGCTGTCGTTGAGTTACGCGCTACCAACAGCCTAGATATGCCGCTCGACGTCCGTGACATCGAGCCAGATGGAGCGGACATCCAAGCGGAGCTCGCGGGTGTGGACGAGGATGAGTCGTCCGCAGTAGGCGTCAGAGGTACCGGCGATGGTTTCCTCGCCGTCAGTTGACCAGATGACGCGAGCGGTGACGCGGACGGAGGGCATGTCGATCTGGGCGCGCCTGGCGGGTACTGGGTGGGCGTTGAGGACGGTCTGCTGCACCTGGTCCGTCCAGGCGTACGACGCCTGCGATGGCGGTAGGGGTGCGCGGCCGAACATGTGTTCGAGAGTACGGTGACGTCGCCCCGACCACGCCGAATGACCCGTTCGCTGACGTGGGTGTTCAAGGTTAGGACCGGAACCAAGTCAGGTGCACTGCTCGGCCGCCGGCCACACCGGCCTCTGACGTGCGAGCACCCAGCGGCCGCCGAGGTGGTGGGCGTCGCCGTTCTCGAGGGCTTGGACGTAGTCGTGGCGCCAGCGCCCGCGGATGCGGGCTTCGGAGACCTCGAAGGGGACTTCGACGTCGACGACGTCGATGGTGTAGCCGGCGGCGGTGAGCTCGCGCCCGAGGCGTTCGGCTGCTTCTGGCCATGCCTGGACGGAGTCGATGATGACGTTGAGCCCTTCGCGCATGGCTTCCTCGCGGGCCCGCATCGCGAGGTAGGACGACTCGACGTGGACCAGGGAGCTGAGCTCGAGGGGGTAGAACGGGTCGCCGGCCTGTTCGGCGGCCGCGATCGCGGCCGGCTTGATGAACGAGTCGTAGGACCCGTCGGCGATGGCCTGGCTGAGCAGGGCTTCCTTGAACTCGTCGGGGTCGATGCGCAGCCACGCGCTCTCGTCGTCGAGGAGCTGCTGGCGCATGCGCGACTTGCCCGCGCCGGGCGGCCCGGCCATGACGAGCGCCCGGTGGCCGACCTGTGCGCCGGGCTGGCGGGCACGGTGCTCGTCGATGAGCTGCCGGTGCAGGCGACGTCGCGACGGTGTCGCCGCGTCCACGTCGGCGCCGATGAACCACTCGGTGTTCGCCGTGGTGGCGTTCGGTCCGTGGTGTCCAGCGGGCCGCCGCGGACGACCATCTCCCGGACGTGCTCCTGGTGCCGGGTGACGTCCGCGTCGGTATCGCTCACGCGCCCCGAGGATTCCGTACGCGCACCTCAGCGTCCAATCAGGACGTGACGGCGCGCGCGATCTGGACGTAGGCGTCCTCGTCGATCAGCTGCTCGTCCATCGCCCGCCCGACCTCACCGATCGTGTGCGACCCGGGTTCCTTGACCATCAGGGCGTCGTAGTCGTCCACGGGTGCGGGGCTCGGGTCGTAGGGCCACCGGGTCAGCTCGTCGATCATCCGGTCGCGGTCGATCTCGCCGGCCGCGTACCGCTGCGCGATCTCGTAGGGCGAGGCGCCGTGGAACTGCGGGTCCACGTCCTCGACCGAACCGGCGAGCTTGCTGATCGCGGCCTGCGACACAGCGAGCTCCCGGGCGAGCTCGACCTGCGTGACCTGCCCCGCCCGGACCAGGCGGCGCACCGCCCGCGCGTAGTCGACCGGCGCCAGGTCGCGCCTGGCCCGCAGCACCCGCAGCTCGCGGATCTCGTCCATCGTGTCCATGACTCTCCCTCCCTGGCCAACAACCGCAGGTTATACCCTGGGTGTTCGGGCGGCGAGCGGACCCTCAGGACATCTGCGGGCCCGTCACGGTCGGTGCGGCGACGGGCGGGGCGTGGTGCTCGTGCCCGCTGGCCGGGGTGGCGGTGTGGTGTCGCAGGTCGCGGGCGCGTTCGGTGAGCTGGTCGATGCGGTCGCTGAGGGTGCCCGGTCCCGCGGGTTCGGGTGCCGCGGCCGCCGGCGGCGCGGGTTCCGGGGTGTTGTCGGTGATGGTCATCTGGGCTTCGACGTCGGCGAGGCGGGCCCGGGCGTCGGTGAGGGCGCCGGCGTGCTTGAACGGCTGGTCGAGCTCGGTGGTGGCGCCGGTGATGGCCCGGGTGGTGCGGTCGCGTTCGTCGATCAGGGCGGCGAGGTCGGCGGGCAGCTTGGTCAGGTGGTTCTCGATCTGCCGGACGGCGCCGACCCCGGTCCCCTCGAGGTCGTCGAGCGGGATGGTCCAGGTCGTGCGCGGTGCGCCCGCGATCGACAGGACGAGCGCGGCGGACCGGCCCAGCGCGGCGCCGCGCGCGGCCGCCTCGATGGTGTGCCCGCCCGCTTCGGCCAGGGTCCCGAGGGGGACGTCGCCGTCGCGGCGCGCGGACAGGATCGTGGTCGCGCGGACCCGCACCCAGCGGGCGACCTGCGCGCCGGCATCAGCCCGGGACCGTGCCGGGGGTTGCCCGGCGACGCTCATCTCGAACGCGTCACCCGCGGTCGAGCGCGTGGCCGCGACGGCCTGTTCGAGGCGGGGGATGTCGCGGTCGGCGGCCGCGACCGTGACCCGCCCGGTCGTGATGGTGTGGGTCAGGGCGCCGCGGTTCTGGTGCCAGGCCCGTTCGAGGCGTTCGAGGCGTAGGACGTCGGCGGCGGCCTGCTCGCGCTCCATGACGAGCGGGTCGCCGGACGACAGGGCCTTGACCTCCCCGAACGACAGGGCGGTGTCACCGATGTCCTCGATCTCGCGCACGTCCAGCCGCCCGCGCATGATCTGCGCGATGAACTTAGCCTTGCGTTCGACGGTCTGCCACGAGTACGCGTCGAACGACCGCTCCACGACCCACCGGTAGATCTGCACCTCGGGGTTCTGGTTGCCCTGCCGCAGGATGCGCCCGTCGCGTTGCTGCAGGTCCGCGGGACGCCACGGGCAGTCCAGGTGGTGCAGCGCCACGGCCCGGTCCTGGATGTTCGTCCCCACGCCCATCTTCGCGGTCGACCCGATCAGCACCGCGACCTGCCCGGACCGGGCCGCGGCGAACAGGCGCCCCTTCTCGGCGTCGAACCGCGCAGACCGTCGGCACGTGCTGGGAGCACGGGTAGCCTGTCGGGCGGACATGATCCGCACCACCAGAACAGGACCACCGTGACCCTCGTCATCGCCATCGACGGCCCCTCCGGCTCCGGCAAGTCCAGTGTCGCGAAGGCCGTCGCCCGCGACCTGCACCTCGCCTACCTCGACACCGGCGCCATGTACCGGGCCGCGACATGGTGGTGCCTGCACCAGGGCATCGACCTCACCCGTACCGACGACCCCGAGGTCGCGTCCGCCGTCACGGCGGCCGTGCTGGCCCTCCCGCTCGTCATGGGCGTCGACCCGGCCGCACCGGCCGTGCACGTCGACGGCATCGACGTCGGCGCGGACATCCGCACCGACCGTATCTCCGCGGCCGTGTCCGCCGTCGCGACCAACCTCGACGTCCGCGCCGAGCTGCGCCGCCTCCAGCGCGCCGCCATCGACGCCGAGCGTGAGGGCGGCTCGTTCTCCGGCGGTGCCGGGATCGTCGCCGAGGGCCGCGACATCACCACGGTCGTCGCCCCCGACGCCGACGCGCGCGTCCTGCTCACCGCGTCCGAGGAGGCCCGCCTCGCCCGCCGCGCCACCGAGCTCCACGGCGACGCCGGCGCCGCCGCCGTCGAGGCGACCCGCGACCTCGTCGTGCGCCGCGACGCCGACGACTCCACCGTCTCGACCTTCCACGTCGCCGCCGACGGCGTCGTCACCGTCGACTCGTCCGACCTGGACCTCGACCAGACCGTCGAGGCCGTCCTCACCGTGATCGCCGACGCCACCCGCCCCACGGTGCAGCCCACCGCGCAGCCCGGCGCGTGACCGAGGCCCGCCGCACGCCCGACCTGCCGTCGCCCCGCGGCCCCCGCTGGTCGCGGCAGGTCGGGCGCGCCCTCGCCCGCGGCCTGTGGGCGACCCGTGTCGTCGGCGCCGAGCACCTGCCCACCGACGGTCCCGTCATCGTCGCCGGCAACCACACCGGGGTCGTCGACGGGCCCGTCCTGCTCGGCATCACGCCGCGCCCCCTGCACATCCTCGTCAAGGACGAGATGTTCACCGGTCCCGTCGGGTGGGTGCTGCGCCACGCCGGACAGGTCCCCGTCGACCGCGGCACAGGACGCGCCGCCCTGACGACCGCCCTCGGGCTGCTGCGCCGCGGCGACGCCGTCGGGATCTTCCCCGAGGGCACGCGCGGCACCGGTTCCGTCGACGCCACCCGCGGCGGCCTCGCGTGGCTCGCCCTCGAGTCCGGGGCACCCGTCGTGCCCACCGCGATCCTCGGCACCCGTCCCACCGGGCGCGGCAAGAACCACGTCCCCGCACCCCGGGCCCGCCTGCACGTCGAGTACGGCGCCCCTGTCACCGTCGCGCGCACCCCCGGGGTCAGCGGACGGCAGGCGCTCGCGGACGCCGCCGCGGCACTGCACGACGCCCTCGCGGCGCACGTCGCGGCCGTCGCCCGGTCGGCCGCGGACGGGCGGACGACCGGCTCCTGACGCCCGCGACACCCGCCCGCACCCACCCCCTGGCGGCGGTCCCGGCGCCCGTCTCGGTCGTCGTGTCGTGGGAAGGCGCCCGGACCTGGGAGAATCGAGGCATGACCACCCCCGACGACTTCGGCTCCTCGACCGCGTCCGAGCAGGACGACGTCCCCGTCGCCCCCTCGCCCGATGACGCTGCCGTGCCTGCTGAGCCTGCCGTGCCTGCTGAGCCCGCCGACGCGGAGCAGGACGAGGTCCGGGAGCGGGCCCTGCGCGCGGGGCTGCGCGAGTACGAGCTCGACGACGAGGACATCGCGCTCCTCGGCACGGGCGACCTCGACCTCGACGAGGGCGGCGCTCCCGAGGTGCTGCCCGTCCTCGCGATCGTGGGACGCCCCAACGTCGGCAAGTCGACGCTGGTGAACCGCATCCTCGGCCGCCGCGAGGCCGTCGTCGAGGACGTGCCCGGTGTCACGCGTGACCGCGTGTCGTACCCGGGGGAGTGGGCCGGGCGGCGCTTCACGCTCGTCGACACGGGCGGCTGGGAGGTCGACGTCGCCGGGATCGACGCGCGCGTCGCCGAGCAGGCCGAGGTCGCGATCGAGCTCGCCGACGCCGTCGTGTTCGTCGTGGACGCCACCGTCGGTGCGACGTCCACCGACGAGGACGTCGTGCGCCTGCTGCGCAAGTCGAAGAAGCCGGTCGTGCTGTGCGCCAACAAGGTCGACGGTCCCCGCGCGGAGGCCGACGCCGCCGCCCTGTGGAACCTCGGCCTCGGTGAGCCGTACCCCGTCTCCGCGCTGCACGGCCGCGGCACCGGCGACCTGCTCGACGCCGCGATGGACGCCCTGCCGACCGAGTCCGCGCACGGGGTCCCGCTGCCGCAGGGCCCGCGCCGCGTCGCGCTCGTCGGTCGCCCCAACGTCGGCAAGTCGTCCCTGCTGAACAAGGTTGCGGGCTCCGAGCGCGTCGTCGTGCACGAGACCGCGGGCACCACCCGCGACCCGGTCGACGAGCTCGTCATGCTCAAGGGCGTCCCGTGGTGGTTCGTCGACACCGCCGGCATCCGCCGCCGCGTGCACCAGACCAAGGGCGCGGACTTCTACGCGTCGCTGCGCACCCAGGCCGCGATCGAGAAGGCGGAGGTCGCCGTCGTGCTCCTCGACGCGTCCTCGACCCTCACCGAGCAGGACACCCGCGTCATCACGCAGGTCGTCGACTCCGGGCGCGCCCTCGTCCTCGCGTACAACAAGTGGGACCTCATGGACGACGACCGTCGCCAGTACCTCGAGCGCGAGATCGAGCGTGACCTCGTCCAGGTGCAGTGGGCCCGCCGCGTCAACATCTCCGCGAAGACCGGCTGGCACGCGGAGCGCCTCGTCCCCGCCCTCGAGACCGCGCTCGAGTCCTGGGACACCCGCATCCCGACGGGACGCCTCAACGCGTTCCTCGGCGAGCTCGTGGCCGCCCACCCGCACCCGCTGCGCGGCGGCAAGCAGCCCCGCATCCTGTTCGCCACCCAGGCGTCCACGCGTCCGCCGCGGTTCGTGATCTTCGCGACCGGGTTCCTCGAGGCCGGGTACCGGCGCTTCATCGAGCGTCGCCTGCGCGAGACGTTCGGGTTCGAGGGGTCGCCCATCTCGATCTCCGTGCGCGTCCGGGAGAAGCGCAAGCGCTGACCACGCTGACGGGGCGGGGGAGCAGGCACCGAGCCTGCGCCCCCGCCCCGTCCGTCTGTCCTGCCCAGCACGCTCGCCGCCGCCCGCCGCCGACCGTGCGCCAGTACTCGCAGAGTGCTCAGAGGGCCCCAGGAGCCGTCAGGACGTCGGGATACGGCCTCGCAGGTCGTCCGGACCCGTCACCGACCCCGCGGCCCCCAGATCGCGCAGCAGCGCCCGTGCGGCGTCCGTGGAGTCCCACACGTTCCACAGCAGGACCCCGCGCAACCCGCCCTCCGGGCCGGAGTCCGCCGTCCCCACGTAGTACACGACCCCCGTCTCGCCCTCCGCGCCCGGGGCCCAGTCCTCCACCACGTCGAGCGACGCGTCCAGGTCGCCCACCGCCTCGTACCCCAGGTCGAACAGGTCCGACCAGAAGAACGGCGTGTGCTCGTACGGCTCCAGGTCCTCCCCGCGCGCCGCGTGCGCCATGTTCCGGCCCGCCGCCCGACCCGACACCTGCGCATGGTCGGCGTGCTCCACCCGGCGCCGCCCCAGCAGCGTGTCCGGGTACGACGCCACGTCCCCGGCCGCCAGCACCGCCGGGTCCGCCGTCCGCAGGTCGGCGCCCACCACCACGCCACCGTCGTCCTCCGACACGTCCAGGCCCGCCGCCACCGCCAGCTCCACGTTCGGCTCGATCCCCAGACCGAGCACCACCACGTCCGCCGCCAGGGTCACCGGGTCACCCGCGACCGTCACGTGCACCACCACCGGGTCCGCCCCCGTGTGCTCCAGACGCTGCGCCCGCGCCCGCGTCACCACCTCGACGCCGTGCTCCTCGAACGTCGCCTCGATGCGCCGCGCCAACGTCGGCGAGTACGTCGCCGCGCCCACCACCTCCGCCGGGGTCAGGTACGTGACCTTCGCCCCCACCATGGCCAGACCCGCCGCCAGCTCCGTCCCCACGAAACCGCCACCCACCACGACCGCCCGCCGCGGCGTCCCGTTCCCCGTCGGCTCCACCAACGACCGCAGCCGGTGGTAGTCACCCATCGTGCGGAAGTACACGACGTGCGCCCCCGGCACCGACCCCAGCTCCCGCGGCCGGCCCCCCGTCGCGAGCAGCAGCGCCCGGTACCCGTACACGTCGTCGTCGTTCGCCACGACCGTCCGCGCCTCCCGGTCCACCGACGTCACCCGGGTCGAGGTGCGCACGTCCACCCCCGGGACGTCCGCCGTCCCCAGGAACACGTCCTCCGGGTCCCGCGGGTCGTCCTCACCACCCCGCCACAGGTCCTTCGACAACGGAGGACGCTCGTACGGGGCGTCCACGTCCTCGCCCAGCACCACGACCGACCCGTCCGGGTCGACCTCCCGGATCCCGCGGACCGCGGCGTCCGCCGCCATCCCGCCACCGACGATCACGTAGTCGTAGTCGAACCGCACCGCAGCCTCCTCGCACGCACCAACCGGACCCCCACCACGCTAGGCGCGCCACCCCGCCCCCGCGCGGCCCGGACGCTGGACCACACCGCCCAGCCAGTACCCTGTCGACGTCGCCCACCCGAGAACCAGGAGACCCACCGCATGACGCGCCACCCGCGCACCCTCCCGGCACGAGCGACCATCGCCCTCGCCGGCGCAGCGCTCACCCTCACGCTCACCCTGACCGCGTGCAGCGGCACCGACACCACCCCCACCGGTGACCCCGCCGGCACCACCGCCGGCACAGCCCACGCCGCGACCCCCACCGCCACCACGCCACCCGACCCCCAGGCGTTCACCACGGCGCTCGCGGACACCGTCGCCCGCCAGACCTCCGTGCGCGTCACCGGCCCCATGGTCCAACGCGGGCAAGACCTCACCGTCCGCGCCGACCTCACCGGGCTCGGCGACCCCGACCTCGTCGCCGCCGTCACCCCCGCAGGCACCGAAGCGAGCCACGTCGTCGTCAAGGACGGCACCTTCTACCTCGACATCGGCTCCCACGTGAACCACCGCTACCTCATCGTCAAACCCGGAAAGGCGTCCAGCCCCCTGGGGGAGGGATACGGCGGGTTCGTCGACCAGATCGACCCCGCCACCCTCACCGCGGCGCTCGCGGACTCCGCCACCGACCTCGCGCCGTCCGCGACGCCGACGACGCTCGGGGGACGCCCCGTCACCGCGTGGACGCTGACCGTGACCCGC
This sequence comes from Luteimicrobium subarcticum, assembly GCF_002798015.1. Taxonomy (GTDB): domain Bacteria; phylum Actinomycetota; class Actinomycetes; order Actinomycetales; family Cellulomonadaceae; genus Luteimicrobium; species Luteimicrobium subarcticum. The sequence continues at coordinate 15,348 of NZ_PGTZ01000011.1, forward strand.
GCCGGGATGAAGAAGATCCTCACCGCCCAGGTCGGCGCCGCGTCGCTGCCGATGCTGCCCACGACCTTCGACGTCGACGTCCTCGTGGGGGACGACGGCCTGCCCGCCCGGATCCGCTGGGACGTCAAGGGCGCCAGGAACGTCTTCACGTACTCCCGCTGGGGCGCGAAGGTCTCGGTCGAGGTCCCGGCCGGAGCGCTCGACGAGCACGTCCTGTACCCCTGATCCCGGGGGCACCGGACGCTGCCCGTCGCAGGCTCGTCACGTCACAGCGTGCGGGATCACGATCGGGCCTCGGCGCTGGTCATGTGGGCCACGCGCACACCACGCTGAGCACGTGGACACACCGCACCCCGGTAGCCGGACGTCTCGTCGGCACCCGGAAGCCCCCGGAGACACACCGACGAGCGAGCGCCGGCTCCCGCGGTACCCCACGACGACCCCGCTCGCACTGGCGACGTCGGCACCCGCCCGCCAACGGATCGCCATCACGTGCGTCGTCCTCGGACCGCTGCTCCTGGCCTGCGCCCTCGGCTTCATGACCTTGGGGGGAGGGATCGGGGTGCTCGGACCGTCCGACCCGGAGACCGCGAGCGTCGGGTTCACACGGGGCGACGACGGCACGGTCCGAGTCGTCGTCGCGCGGGCGGACCAATGCCAGGCCACCCGACTCCAGCTCTACGGCGCGCCGACCGCGCAACGGCCGACCTGGGAGGCCGTCCGGACACCCACCGCCCCGCCGACGTGGGACGGCGACCTCGCCCTCGGCCAGGCACCGCCGGGATGGACGGTCATCCGGTCCACGGCGCGCTCGCCCGACCGTGCCACGCAGGTCGTCCTGGCGAACGACTGCTATGGCAGCCCCCAGGACGTTCCGACCCCGACGAGCCTCCAGGAAGAGCAGGTCGTGGCGTACGAGGACGTCCCGGCAGAGCCTGAGAAGCAGTTCCTCGCGCAGGGGACCGGCGGGTTCTCGCCGTGCGGCGACGCCTGGTTCGTGTCCGCCCTGCGTTCCGCCAAGATCGCCGCCGCTACCGGGGCGGCCGGCGTCACGGTCCTCGCGCTCGGTCTCGCGCTCCGGCCGGGGAGAGGACGCGACGCGACCATGGCGCGCCGCTGAGCGCGACGACGGACGACGACCGACGACCGACGACCAACGACGGCGCTCGCAGACAGTGAAAATACTGTGCCAAGCGCGCAAGACACCCGCGACACCGACCCGAGAAGACCAGCCCCGACGGGGGAGGGGCATCGAGCCGGCAGGCATCGCGTCACGGGTGCGTCACGCCGGAGGCGTGCGACGTCACGATCGGGCGGCGGAGTCGACCCCTCCGGGTCGAAGCCTGTGCGGCGTCCGCCACACTCACGGCGTGAGCGCTCCTGAGAGCAGTGCCCCCCGCACGTCCGGTACGAACGTTCCGCACGCGCGCCCCGTCGACGTCGGACCGCGGGCGCCGGCACGTCGCAAGCAGGTCGTCCGGATCGGCAGCCTGGTCTGCGGCATCGCTGCGAGCCTGTTCGCCGCCGGATGCCTGACGCTCGGGCAGGGGTTCGCGGCCTTCGTGCCCTCGGACCCTGCGACGGCGTCGGCAGGCTTCGCCCGCGGCGCGGACGGCGGCGTCCGGGTGCTCGTTGCGCCGGCCGACGAACGCGAGACGACCGTCATCGAGCTCTTCGCCACCGGCGAGTCCGCACGGCCGTTCTGGACGGCGACACGGACCGCTGAGGCGCGGACGACGTGGCCCTCCGATCTCCGGCTGGGGCAGGCGCCGCCCGGGTGGACGGTCACGACCACAGGGAAGCGGTCGCCGGCGACGGCGCGGGCCCTGCTCCTCTCGAACGGGTGCTTCGGCGGCGTGCAGGAGATCCCGTCCGTGACGCGGCTCGGAGCGGACGACGTCGTCGCGTACGCGGACGAGCCGGCGCTGACGCGCGAGGAGTTCCTCGCCCACGGCACCGGCGGGTACACGCCGTGCGGCGACGACGAGCGGACCGGACGGTGGGCCGTGGTCGCCCTGGTGACCGGCGGGGTCGGGGGCGCGCTTCTCGTCGTCGCCCTGGTGCTACGGGTACGGCGTCCGGTGCGCACCGGGCCACCGGGCTGGTACCCGGACCCGGCCGGCGGGCCCGACCTGCGGTGGTGGGACGGTGCGGTGTGGTCCTTGGCGACACTGCCCCGCCGCTCCCGGCGGACGTCGTGAGCGCTCTGGCCGAGCTGCCGTCGAGCACGACGGGCGCGTTCGACGGCGGTGGCCGAGCGGTCTGGTCGCGCTGCTGCTGTCTGTCGGTGGGCTCCTCCTCATCGCGGCGGGCGTCTCCACGGTGGGTGACCCGGCGGCAGCTGAGGCCGCGTTCTCGCGTGCCCAGGACGGGGCAGGGGACCGGGCGCACGGGCTCCACGTCGGCGAGGCCCCACCGGGGTTCACGGTGACCCGTGAGCTCCCGGCGGGCGTCCGACCGGTCCAGGTGGTCGCCACGAACGGCTGTTACGGCGCGTGGGACACCATCCCGGACGTGTCCCGGCTCCACCGGGGCCAGGTCGTCGCGTACGGGGTGGTCATGACGCGGGAGGAGTACCTCGGGGGAGACACCGGCTTCACCTCCTGCCCGACGGGTGATCCGAGCTCGGCGACGTTGTTGCTCGGGGGAGTGGCAGTCGGATTCGTCGGCGCGGGGACGGTGCTGGGCGTCGTCCTGCTCGGGTGGGGCAGGCGCAGCGGTGTCAGTCCCTGGCCGGGCTGGTACCCGGACCCCGCCGGCGGGCCCGACCTGCGGTGGTGGGACGGATCCGCATGGACGCCGGCGACCAGACCTGCGACGGCACGAGTGTCCGTCATCGAATAAATAGTGTGCCAAGCGCGATACACCGCGGAATCCAAGAACAAACGACAAGCACGGACGCCAGGGGGAAGGGCCGCCCGGACACAACAAAAGGACACTCGGACCTACGAATTCGTAGGTCCGAGTGTCCTCGATGTCCTGAGACATCACACGGTCGGGCTGACAGGATTTGAACCTGCGACCCCTTGACCCCCAGTCAAGTGCGCTACCAAGCTGCGCCACAGCCCGTTCCGACCCCGTGGGGCCTCGGAAATACTACCCCACGTCGGACGTCGTCCGGCACGCCGACCGCCCGGCGGACACGGGTCCCACCGAGATCGGCCGGGGTCGCGGTCGCCGGCGGATAGGGTCGGGGACGTGAGCACGCGCAACCCCGCCCCGCGTGGCGGCCGCCCGAACGACCGCTACGGAGACGACGGCACCGCCCGGCTCGCCCTCGTCCCCGGAGTGCTGGCGGCTGTCGCCGCGGTGATCGGGATCGCGTTCGAGCCGGACTCGGGCGGGATGACCGTCGTACGGTACGTCGTCGCGATCCTGGCGCTCATCATGATCGTGTTCGCCGTGCAGGCGAAGGCGTTCGTCTGGGTCGCGCCCCTCGTGGCGATCGCCGTCCTGTGGAACCCGGTGGCGCCGTTCCACTTCGGCGACGCGTGGTGGGTCGCTGCCGAGCTCGCGGCTGCCGCGCTGCTGGTCACGGTCGGCGTCCTGGTGAAGGTCCCGGACCAGCAGCGGTAGCGGCGCCCGGAGCCGGCGTCTCAGCCCGGGAACCCGCCCAGGAGCTGCTCGAACGACGGCGTCGCCGAGAACTCGTCCCGCGGTGCGGCGTCCGCGGCGACGGCACGCGCTGCCACGAGGGACGCGAGCTGGCGGCCCGCCCGTCGGATGCGGTCCGGGAGCGGCCCGCCGGTCGCGGTGTCGTCGCGGGCGTCGGCCCAGTCGTCGGTCGCGGCGAACACGGACGTCGTGGCGACGTCCGCCCGCAGGTACGTGAGCAGGGGCCGCAGGGAGTACTCGAGCGCGAGCGAGTGGCGCGCGGTCCCACCCGTGGCGCCGAGCAGCACGGGCATCCCTGTCAGCGAGTCCTTGTCGAGGACGTCCACGAACGACTTGAACAGCCCCGAGTACGTCGTGGTGAACAGCGGCGTCACGAGGATCACGCCGTCGGCGTGCGTCACGGCGTCGATCGCGTCGGCCAGCGCGCCCGTGGCGAACCCGGTGAGCATCGTGTCGATGATCGCGTGGGCGTGGTCGCGCAGCTCGACGACCTGGATCTCGGCGTCGGGTGCGCCGGGCTCGAGGTCGGCCAGCGCGGCGCGGGTCGCGTCGGCGAGGCGGTCGCCGAGGAGGCGCGTGGACGACGGCTGGCTGAGGCCGGCGGAGACGACGACGAGCCGTCGGGCGCTGATGGGCATGTTCCCTCCGTGGTTGACCGAGTCAATCGTCACATGGGTGTCGACGGTGGTCACAACGCCTCCTCGAGGAGATCCGTTCCCTCGGTGGTGTCGGCGTCCTCGGCGCGACGCCCGGTCCAGCGGTCCTCGGTGCCGCCGACGTGCGCGGCACCCTCGACGCCGGCGTCGCGCGCTGCGGCGACGCGCTGGGCGTGGCTGGGCGGGTCGGACGGGACGTGCGCGGGCCGGTGCTTGTCGGCCTCGGCGCGGAGCACGGGGACGATGTCCTCGGCGAGGATGTCGATCTGCTCCAGGACCGTCTTGAGGGGCAGCCCGGCGTGGTCGACGAGGAACAGCTGGCGCTGGTAGTCGCCGACGTCCTCGCGGAAGGCCGCGTACCGGTCGATGACCTGCTGGGGCGAGCCGACGGTGAGCGGCGTCTCGCGCGTGAAGTCCTCCATGGACGGACCGTGGCCGTACACGGGCGCCTCGTTGAAGTAGGGGAGGAACTCGTCCCACGCCTTCTGGGAGTCCTTGCGGGCGAAGAACTGGCCACCGAGGCCGACGATCGCCTGGTCGGCGGTGCCGTGGCCGTAGTGCTCGTAGCGCTCCCGGTAGAAGCGCACCATCTGCTTCGTGTGGCTCATGGGCCAGAAGATGTTGTTGTGGAGGAACCCGTCGCCGTAGTAGGCGGCCTGCTCGGCGATCTCGGGGGAGCGGATCGAGCCGTGCCACACGAACGGGGGGACGCCGTCGAGGGGGCGCGGCGTCGACGTGAAGCCCTGCAAGGGGGTGCGGAACCGGCCCTTCCAGTCGACGACGTCCTCGGTCCACAGCCGGCGGACGAGCGCGTAGTTCTCGATGGCGAGCTGGATGCCGTTGCGGATGTCCTGCCCGAACCACGGGTACACCGGCCCGGTGTTGCCGCGGCCCATCATGAGGTCCATGCGTCCGTCGCTGATCACCTGGAGCATCGCGTACTCCTCGGCGATCCGGACGGGGTCGTTGGTGGTGATGAGGGTGGTCGCTGTCGACAGGGTGATGTTCTTCGTCACGCCGGCGAGGTAGCCGAGCATCGTCGTCGGGGACGACGCGACGAACGGCGGGTTGTGGTGCTCGCCCGTGGCGAAGACGTCGAGCCCGGCCTCGTCGGCGTGCTTCGCGATGGTGAGCATGTTGCGGACGCGCTCGGTGTCGTCGGGGGTGTGACCGGTGACCGGGTCGGTGGTGACGTCGCTGACGGTGAAGATTCCGAACTGCATGTCCGCGCTCCTCGGGAGAACTCAAGATCGATGCGTTTGCATCTATCGACGCGTTCAACCGCCCGTCGGGCGGCCCTATTCCCCGACCACCAGCGTGCGCCGTCGGACGCGTCCCGTCACGCGGGACGGCTCACCCGGGCACCCCGCGACGCTGTGCCCGCGCGGCGAACTCGTCCATCGCGGCAAGGATCGCGGGCGCCTGCCACACCCGGTTGCGCCGCCCCACGGTGACGGGTGTGAGCACGCCGGCGTGCTCGAGGGCGTCGACGGCGTTGCGCGCACCGCGGTCGGACACCCCGAGCGCGGACGCGACGTGCGCGGCGTTCACCACCGGTTGCGTGAACAGGTGGTCGACGAGCCGCCACGCGGTCGAGTCCGACCGCACGGTCAGGGTGTCGCGCCAGCGGTCGCGCAGCTCGACGACCTGGGCCGCGAGCGCCCGTCCGTTCGCGACGGCGGCCCGTGCGCCGTGGGCGACCTCGGTGACGAGGGGGTCGAGGTGGCCGTCGCGGTAGGCGGTGAGGGCGTCGAAGTAGCGCTGGACGTTGCCGAGGAGGCCGGCAGAGACGGGGACCGTGGCGTGCGTGACCAGGCCGGCAGACCGCAGGACGGTGTGGATCAGGGCACGCCCGGTGCGTCCGTTGCCGTCCTCGAACGGGTGGACGGTCTCGAACTGGGCGTGCACGACGGCGGCACGCAGCAGGCCGGTGACGTCGGCGCGGCGCGCGAAGGCGCACAGGTCGTCGAGCGCGGCGGGGACCGCGTCGGCGCGGGGGGCGACGTAGTCGGCGTCGTGCGGGCTGAGGGTGCTCGCGCCGATCCACACGGCGCGGTCGCGCAGCCGTCCCGCGATCTCGGGGGCGCTGTCCTGGAGCAGCGCGCGGTGCACCGCGAGGACGGCCGCGGCGTCGAGGTCGTCGTCGAGCGCGAGTGCCTGCCGCATCGCGCGCGAGTTCGCGGCGACGACCTGCGCGTTCTCCCGCGAGGACAGCCCGAGCTCGGCCACGGCGACGTTGCGGGCGCTGGAGGTGAGGTGCTCGATCTGGGAGGACGACGCCGCCTCGGAGCGCAAGAGGACGGCGGGCATGGCGACGGGGAGGGTGGCGGACTCGGCGTCGAAGGTGAGCATGAGGGTGCTGGTGCGTTCGACGAGCTCGAGGGTGTCGCGGCTGAGGTGTGCGGCGGGGGAGAGGTCGGCGATGCGGGGGACGACGGCGGCGCGGTAGGGCCGTTCCATGCGCCGCTTCTGCCAGATGTCGAGGTGGGGCTCGATCTCGGGTGCGATGTGCCAGGGGACGCGTTCGTACGTGAGGGCGGGCCACGAGTGCGTCGTCATCCTGCAGTTCCCCCTGCGTGTCATGAAGTCTGGGATCTAGCCTTCATCAAGCATAGCCCTTATTGAAGGATAAGGCAGAGGGTTTCGTGTGTGCCGGTCGCCGTGAAGGCTCCGCCAGGACGCAGGGGCGCGTCCTCCCTAGGCTCCCTCTCATGGCGCGCTACTTCGACGTGCACCCGACGGACCCGCAGCCGCGTTCGATCGCCCAGGTCGCGGCGCTCCTGCGCGAGGACGACCTCGTCGTGTACCCCACCGACTCCTGCTACGCCCTGGGCTGCCAGCTCGGCAGCCGGACCGGGCCCGACCGCATCCGCCGCCTGCGCCACCTCGACGCGCGGCACGACTTCACGCTCGTGTGTGCCGACTTCGCGCAGCTCGGCCACTTCGTGCGGATCGACAACGCGGCGTTCCGTGCCATCCGGGCCGCGACGCCGGGTGCCTACACGTTCATCCTCAAGGCCACGCCCGAGGTGCCGCGACGGCTCGCCCACCCGAAGAAGAAGACGGTCGGCGTGCGCATCCCCGCCAACCCGGTGGCGCTGGCGATCGTCCGGGCGCTCGGCGAGCCGCTGCTGTCCAGCACGCTCCTGCTGCCCGACCAGGACGAGCCGCCCACGGACGGCTGGACCATCAAGGAGGAGCTCGACCACCAGGTCGACGCCGTCGTGGACGCGGGGGACTGCGGGACCGAACCGACGACCGTCGTCGACTTCTCGTCCGGGTACCCCGAGGTGGTACGCGTCGGGGCCGGCGACCCCGCGCCGTTCGAGGGCTGACCTCGTCGGCGCGGGGCCACCGGCCCCGGTTCGCGCGACCTGCCGTCAGGGTTCGGTGACGGCGAGCGCCTCGGCCGCCTCGGCGGCCGCGGTCTCGGTGTCCTCACCGGACGTCGACAGCTCGCCGCCGGCGTTCTCCAGGTGGGCGCGGACGAACCAGTGGAACAGCTCGAGGTCGTGCAGGTGCCCGACCAGGAGGTCGTTCGTCACGTCGTCGAGGTCCTCGGTGTCCTTGGCCGCCTTGCGGTGGTCGGAGATGACGCCCTGGTAGACCTCGTCGAGCGCACCGAGGTGCGCGATGGACGATGCGCGGCCGAGGCTGTAGTCCTTCCAGGTGCGGCCGGCGACGATCGCGTCGGGGGTGCCCTGCGGGGACACGCCGAGGGTGGCGATGCGCTCGGCGATCGCGTCCACCATGAGGCGCACGGCGTCGACCTGGGGGTCGATCATCTCGTGCACGGCGATGAAGTGCGGCCCGACGACGTTCCAGTGCACGTGCTTGAGCGTGAGGGCCAGGTCGTTCAGCGAGTTGAGTCGTTCCTGCAGGATCGCGGCGACCTTGGCGCCGTCCTCGAGGGACAGGCCGGGAACGGTGTAGGACGGCTTCGACGTGGCCATCGGTGCTCCTTCCGTGGCGCGTGCGTCGCGCCTCCCTCCCACCGTGCCCGGCCGGACCGGTCGTCGCACGGCGGAACCGGGTGCGGCGGGCGATGTTCGCAGTCAGCGAGCGCCGGCGGGTGTTGTGCCGGGCCGAGGCGCTCAGCGGGCCGCCGGCCTCCTCGTGAGCGGAGGCACCAGGTCGGTGACCGGTTCGCGGGTCCACCAGTCCCCGGTGGCGCGGTGCTCGGCGCGCGTCGTGTACCGGTAGCGGAAGAGCCGCGCCCGCACCGCGACCGGAGGGGCGCCGTCGAACGGGTCGTGCGCGAGCAGGCGCAGCGTGGGTCGGTCGGCGGCGAGCAGCCGGCCGAGGAACGTGTCGAACCACGTGTCGTCGTACCCGCGCAGGGCGAGGAACCACATGAGCCAGTCCAGCCGCAGGTGGTAGGGCGCGACCTGCCGGGGGCGCCGCCCGACCGGACCGGGCTTGCCCCGGAACACGTACTCGTGCCAGGTGCCCGCGTCACCCTGGCCCTCGACGACGACCTCGAAGCGTCGCTTCGTCATCGACCCGAACGCGCCGTACGCGTTGACGAACCGCCACCGACCGAAGCTCGCGTTCATGAGCTGCTGCGACGAGAAGAGGTTGCGCAGCGGCGGCCACGACCGGGCGACGAGCACCACCGTCACGGCGACGACGGCCACGACGAACGCGACGGGGACGTCGTGCACCGCCCCGGACGGCCCGCTGCCGTCTCCGTCCGGGCCCGTCGGCGACACCCACGGCAGCAGCCGCGCCCACGTGACGTCGTCGACCACCGCGAGCGCCAGCACCACCGCGGCCGCGTTCAGCCACGCGTAGTTGCCCGTCGTGATCAGCGCGACCTGGGTCACCAGCATCACCAGGGCGCCGACGGACGCCACAGGCTGCGGGGCGAGCAGCAGCAGGGGCGCGCCGAGCTGGGCGACGTGGCTGCCCGCGACCTCGGTGCGGTGCCACCACCCCGGCAGGTGGTGGGCGTGCCAGCTCAGCGGCCCGGGCATCGGCTGGGTCTCCTGGTGGTACTGCATCGCCGTGAGGTCCCGCCAGGACGGGTCGCCGCTGCGGAGCTTGATGAGCCCGGCGCCGAGCTCGAGGCGCAGCAGGAGCCACCGGGCGAGCACCACGACGACCGGGACCGGCACGGGGACGTCGTCCGACCCGCACCAGGCGACGAGGAACGTCAGCTCGCAGAGCAGGGTCTCCCACCCGAAGCCGTAGAACGTCTGCCCGACGGCCACGATCGACAGGTAGCCGCCCCAGCAGGCGAGCAGGACGAGGGTGGGGACCCACCACGGGCCGGCCTGGGGGAGCCCGACGACGACGCTCGCGCCGAGCACCACGCCGGTCCATGCCACGACACGCAGGAGCCGGTCGTCGTACCGCAGCCGGAACAGGCTGGGGGTGCGGTGGCGGCGCGCCAGGTGCGCGGTCCGCGCGACGTACCGGGGAACGGGCAGCAGCCCGCGCTCACCGAGCAGCGCCGGGAACTGGGCGGCGGCGGACGCGAACGCGACCACGAGCAGCGCGCCGGTCCCGCGTTGCAGGACCTGGCGCGCCGCGTCGTAGTCGTGCGTGAAGAGGCTGTCGGACCACTCTACGTCTCGCCACCTCGGTTCAGTCGCGCAGGCCGTTCGACCGGGCGGGCACGGCGGGGGCGTGCCAGATCCGGTCCAGGTAGTCGCGGATCGACCGGTCCGAGCTGAAGAAGCCGCTGCGGGCCACGTTGAGGATCGCGGACCGGGTCCACGCGTCCGGGTCCGCGTAAGCGGCCTCCACGCGGGACTGCGCGTCGAGGTAGGCGCGGTAGTCGGCGAGGACCATGAACCGGTCCTTCCAGAGCAGGTCCGACACGATGGACTCGAACGCCGTGGGGTCGCCGTGCGAGAACGCCCCCGAGGCGATGAGGTCGATCGCGCTCTTGAGCGCCGGGTCCTGCTCGTAGAACGACCCGGGGTCGTACCCGGCCTGGCCGAGCGCCTCCGCCTCCGGCTCCGTCATCCCGAACAGGAAGAAGTTGTCGTCGCCGACGAGGTCGCGGATCTCGACGTTCGCGCCGTCGAGCGTCCCGATGGTCAGGGCGCCGTTGAGCGCGAACTTCATGTTGCCGGTGCCCGACGCCTCCTTGCCGGCGAGCGAGATCTGCTCCGACAGGTCCGCCGCCGGGATGAGCTTCTCCGCGAGCGTCACGTTGTAGTTCGCCGGGAACGCGATCTGCAGGCGGCCCGCGAGCGCCGGGTCGGCGTCGATGGTGGCGGCGACGGCGTTGACGAGCGCGATGATGTCCTTCGCCATGCGGTACCCGGGGGCGGCCTTCGCGCCGAAGACGACGACGCGGGGGGTGACGTCGGCGGGGTCGAGGGCGCCGCTGCGGACCTGGTCGTACAGGGTGACGACGTGCAGGACCTTGAGCATCTGGCGCTTGTACTCGTGCAGGCGCTTGACCATGACGTCGTAGAGGGCGTCGGTGGGCAGGTGCAGGCCGTCGCGGGTGGCGAGGAGGTCGACGAGCCGCTGCTTGTTGGCAGCCTTGACGTCGCGGAACCCGCGGCGGAACTCGGGGTCCTCGGCGTGGGCCTCGAGGCCGCGGAGCTGGTCGAGGTCCTTGACCCAGCCGGTCCCGACGGTCTCGTCGAGCAGGGCGGACAGGCCGGGGTTTGCGAGGCGGACGAAGCGGCGCGGGGTGATGCCGTTGGTGACGTTGGTGAACTTCTCGGGCCACAGGTCGGAGAAGTCGTGCAGGACGGCGTCGCGCAGCAGCTGGGAGTGCAGGGCGGCGACGCCGTTGACCTTCGTGGAGCCGACGGTGGCGAGGTAGGCCATGCGGACGGCCCGCTCGGGCTGCTCCTGGATGATCGACATGCGGCGCACCTGCAGCTCGTTGCCGCCGCTGTCGCGCAGAGAGGCGAGGAACTCCTCGTTGATGCGGTAGATGATCTCGAGGTGGCGCGGAAGGAGCCGGCCGAGCAGGTCGACGGACCAGATCTCGAGGGCCTCGGGCAGCAGGGTGTGGCACGTGTAGTTGAAGCTGCGGCGCGTCAGGTCCCACGCCTCGTCCCAGCCGAGCCCGTGGACGTCGACGAGGAGCCGCATCATCTCGGGGATCGCGATGACGGGGTGGGTGTCGTTGAGCTGGAAGACGACGCGGTCCGGCAGGGCGTGCAGGTCGCCGTCGCCGAGTGCCCGGGCGATGGTGTCGGCGAGGGACGCAGCGACGAAGAAGTACTGCTGCTGGAGGCGCAGCTCCTTGCCCTGCGGGGTGGAGTCCTCCGGGTAGAGGACCTTGGAGATGTTCTCCGCGTACGTCTGGCCGCGCACGGCGGCCTCGTAGTCGCCGGAGTTGAAGATCTCGAGGTTGAACGCCTTGGTGGCGCGGGCGCTCCACAGGCGCAGCGTGTTGACGTTGCGGGTGCCGTACCCGGGCACGAGGTAGTTGTACGGGACGGCCTCGACGGTCCAGCCGGGCACCCACTGGCGGGCGTCCGGGCCGGGCGCACCGTCGGCCGTGCCCTCACCGGTGCCCGCGGGCTCCTCGGTGTGGCCACCGAACCCGACGGTGACGGCCATCTCGGGGTGCGGGATCTCCCAGGGCGACCCGAGCGCCAACCAGTCGTCGGCCTGCTCGACCTGGCGGCCGTCGACGAACGTCTGACGGAAGATGCCGTACTCGTACCGGATGCCGTACCCCACGGCGGGGACGTCCATGGTGGCGAGCGAGTCGATGAAGCAGGCGGCGAGGCGGCCGAGGCCGCCGTTGCCGAGGCCTGGTTCGACCTCCTGCTCGGAGAGCTCGTCGAGCGACAGGCCGAGGCCGTCGAGGGCGTCGCGGGCCACCTCGGTCAGGCCGGTGGCGAGCAGCGCGTTCTCGAGCTGTCGGCCGAGCAGGTACTCCGCGGACAGGTAGGCGACGAACTTCGAGTCGCCGCCCAGCTGCGTGGACAGCGTGTCGAACCAGCCCTCGACGAGGTGGCGGCGCACCGCGCGGGCCAGGGCGACGTACAGGTCGGTCGGTGAAGCGGTCTCCCGGCTGACGCCGAGCTCGAAGTGCAGCTCGTCGAGGAACTCCTCGGCGAACGACGACGGGGTGGGGGCGGCGTGGGTGTCTGTCACCCGCCCCACGCTACCGACCGGTGACCGCCGTGGGCAGGGTGGAGTGTCCGCGGGTTCCGGGACGCACGTCCCCGTCGGGGGTGCCCGGCGGGTGAACACGCGGGTGCGCGGGCCGTCTGCGGCGCGCCACGGTGAGCCACGGTGCCCCGACTTCCCTACGATCAGGGACATGACGGAGAGCAACGGTCTCGCGCTCGCGCGGGACAAGATGACGGAGGTCGGCGTACCGACCCAGGCGATCGAGGCGTTCACCCGCCTGTACCACGAGCTCGAGCGGGGGGCGGCGGGCACGATCTCCGAGGCGGACGTCCGGCCCCTCGAGGACGTGCCGGTGCGTGACGAGCTGGACGTCCCCGACGACGTCGCCCAGGAGGCCTTCGCGGCGACCGCCGTCATCAAGCTCAACGGCGGTCTCGGCACCTCCATGGGCATCGACCGCGCCAAGTCCCTGCTGCCCGTGCGGGGCGACGACACGTTCCTCGACCTCATCGCCGGGCAGGTCCTCGCGGCCCGCGAGCGCCACGGCGTGCGGCTGCCGCTCGTCCTGATGAACAGCTTCCGGACGCGTGAGGACACCCTGGCGGCCCTCGAGCGGTACCCCGACCTCGCGGTCGAGGGCGTGCCGGCGGACTTCCTGCAGAACCGTGAGCCGAAGCTGCGCGCGGACGACCTGACGCCCGTGGAGTGGGCGGCGGACCCGGAGCTCGAGTGGTGCCCGCCGGGTCACGGCGACCTGTACGTCGCGCTGGTCGCGTCGGGGGTGCTCGCCGCGCTGCGGGACGCGGGGTTCCGGTACGCGTCGGTGTCGAATGCGGACAACCTGGGGGCGTTCCCGGACCCGCGCATGGCGGGCTGGTTCGCGGGCACGGGGGCGGGGTTCGCGGCCGAGGTGGCGCAGCGCACCCCCGCGGACCGCAAGGGGGGTCACCTGGTGGTGCGGGCGTCGGACGGGCGCCTGGTGCTGCGGGAGACCGCGCAGGTCGCGAACGAGGACAAGGAGGCCGCGGGCGACATCGCGCGGCACCGGTTCTTCAACACGAACAACCTGTGGCTCGACCTGGACCGGTTGGCGGCGCTGCTCGACGAGCACGACGGCGTGCTGCCGCTGCCGCTGATCCGCAACGACAAGACGGTCGACCCGACGGACGCGTCGTCGACGCCCGTGGTGCAGGTGGAGACCGCGATGGGTGCGGCGATCGAGCTGTTCGACGACGCCGCGGTGGTCGAGGTGGACCGCACCCGGTTCCTGCCGGTGAAGACCACGAACGACCTGCTGCTGCTGCGTTCGGACGTGTACGAGGTGCGGGACGACTCGACGGTGCACGCCCTGACGCCCGAGCCCTTCGTGGATCTCGACCCGGCACACTTCAAGACGCTGCGGGAGTTCGACGCCCGGTTCCCCGCCGGCCCGCCGTCGCTGGTGCTCGCCGAGTCGCTGGTGGTGCGGGGCGACTGGACGTTCGGGGTCGCGGTGTCGGCCGTGGGGGCGGCGTCGCTGGCCGACCCCGGGGAGCCCGCGCAGGTCGCGGACGACGCGACCGTCGGGGCCGACGGAGTGGTGGAGCCGCTGGAGAAGACCGAGGTGCCGGACGAGCTCGACTTCACGGAGCCGGGCGAGGTGCAGCCGCAGCATGCCGCGCGGTCGCAGGACCCCGTCGATGACCAGCCGACCGACCAGCCGACCGACGAACCCGTCGACGCCTGACCGACGGCACGAGGGGCCTTGCGACAGATGTCGGAAGGCCCCTCGTCGTCCCGGGACGGCCCGGATCAGCCGCCCGAGCCGACGGCCCGTCCGGCGTGGTCGATGATCGCCGCCGGGGCGACCTCGGCGGCCACGCCACCGGTCGCGGCCGGCGGGTGGACCTGCGTGTGGTCGTCGTCGCCCTCGACCCGTGCCTCGCCGCGCGCCACCATCCCGGCTGTGTCGGACAGCGTGAGCTGGGGCAGGAAGAACGCCATGACGAGGGCGAGGATCCCGATCGGCACGAGGTACCAGAAGGTGGGAGCGAGGGCGTCCACGTACGCGTTGAGCACCCCGCTGTGCAGCGGCTCGGGGAGCTGCTTGACGACGTCGGGCGTCAAGGAGTCCGCACCGCCCGTCTGCCCGGTGGCGCCGGCCTGGGCGAACACGTCGCCCAGACGCTCGGTGAGCCGGGACGTGAAGATCGTGCCCACCACGGCGATGCCGAGGGTCGCGCCGATCTCCCGGAAGTACGAGTTCGCGCTCGTCGCGACGCCGATCTCGCGGGGGTCCACCGAGTTCTGCACTGCCAGGATGATGTTCTGCATGACCAGGCCGATGCCGAGGCCGAACACGAAGATCATGGCGCCGAACACGAACAGGGTGGTGTCGACGGCGAGCGTGGTGAGCCACGCCAGGTCCGCGGACGCGACCGCGAGGCCCACGATCGGGTACGCGCGGTACTTGCCCCGCTTGGAGATGAGGGCGCCGGAGACGATCGCGGCACCCATCATGCCGACCATCATCGGGATGAGCAGCAGTCCGGACGCCGTGACGCCCTCGCCCTTGACGATCTGCAGGTAGGTCGGCAGGAACTGGATGGCCGCGAACATGCCGGCGCCGATGACGAAGCCGATGGCCGTCGTCAGCGTGAAGGTGCTGTTCTTGAACAGGCGCAGGGGGAGGATCGGGTCCTCGGCGCGCAGCTCGACCAGGACGAACACCACGGCCAGGACGAGCGTCGCGACGACGGTGCCGAGCAGGCCCGGCGATCCCCAGTCGTAGCCGCTCGTGCTCGACAGGCTGGGCCACGAGGCCGCCACGATGATGCCCGTGGTCGCCAGGGCCATGGTGACGGTGCCGAGCCAGTCCACGGGCTTCTTCGCGTGGTGCGAGGGCAGGCGCAGCGCCTTGAACGCGACGGCGAACGCGACGATCCCGATCGGGACGTTGATCCAGAAGCACCAGCGCCAGCCGGGGCCCTCGGTGAACCAGCCGCCCAGCAGCGGGCCGGCGACGGCTGCGAGACCGAAGATGCCGCCCATCGGGCCCATGTACTTGCCGCGGTCCTTGGCGGGCACGATGTCCGCGATGATCGCCATGGCGAGGATCGCCAGCCCGCCGCCGCCGACGCCCTGCAGGCCGCGGAAGAACACGAGCTCGCCGAAGGACGTCGACATCCCGGCGCCGGCCGACGCGACGGTGAACACGCCGATCGCGATGAGGAACAGCCAGCGGCGGCCCCACACGTCACCGAACTTGCCGTACAGGGGCATGACGATCGACATGGCGAGCAGGTACGACGTAGCGAGCCACGCCTGGTGCTCGACGCCGTGGAGCTCGCCGACGATCGTCGGCATGGCGGTCGAGACGATCATCTGGTCGAGGGACGACAGGAACATCCCGGCGATGAGCGCGGAGAAGATCACCCAGATCGTGCGCTGGTTGAGGACGACGACGGGCCCGGCGGGCTTGTCCGTCGCGCTGCCCGACGCGGTCGCGTCGGGGGTGGTGCTCGAGGGCATGGGGAGTCCTTCGGTGGTGTCGGGGTCGAGGTGGGCCGTCAGGCGCGGGCGAACAGCTGGTGGAGCTGGACGCGGGCGGCGGGCAGGTGCTCGACGACGGGCCCGTGGGGGTCGTGCTCCCACAGGCGCGCGGTCGTGCGCAGCAAGGTCATCGCCGCGAAGGCGACGGTGTCGGGGTCGAGGTGGACGTCGGCCGTGCGGCGTTCCTGCGCGGCGTCGCGCAGGCCGTCGAGCTCTCGCTCGAACCACCACATCTGACGGGCGAGGAGCTTGGGCTCCTGCTCGACGAGCTCCATCTTCTCCACGGCGCTGCCGGGCTCGAACTCGGCCGTGACGAGGATCGCGTGGACGAGGGCGGCGAGGTCGTCGGGGAGGTTGCCGTGCGGGACGCCTGCCGCGAACGCCGCGAGCGCCTCGGGCGGGGCGAGGGTGCCGGTCCAGCCGAGGGCGGCGTCCTCCTTCTTCTCGAAGTAGTTGAAGAAGGTGCGGCGGGCCACGCCCGCCTCGTCGCACACCTGCTCGACGGTGACCGCGTCGAGGCCGTGGGCGCGCACGAGGCGGCGGGCGGCCGTGCACAGGGCGTCCCGGGTCGCGCTCTTCTTGCGCGCGCGGACCCCGGGTGCGGGGTCGGTGGCGTCCGCGACGGACGGCGGGGTGGTGGCGGTCACCGGAATATCTTGCACCCCGTGCAAGAGTGCACCCGGTGCATTTCCGAGACCGGGCGCGTGACGTGGGTCACACGGCGCGCAGGGCCTCCGCGTGCAGACCCGCGACGGCGGCCGCCACGAACGACGCCGGGTCCTGCCCGAAGCCGCGCCCCATGGTCGACAGGCGCACCGGGACGTCCTCGAGGGCGGCGGCGAGCGCGGCGTCCGCCGGCACCCCGACGATTCGGTGACCCGCGTCCGCGAGCGCCGTCACCTGCTCGTGCACGGTGCGGGTCAGGTCGTCGGGCCAGCCGGGGAGCGTGCCGACGACGTCGTCGGGGACCGGCACGGGGACGTCCGCGGGGGCGAGCGCCACGCGCCCGTACGCGGTCAGGGAGTGGTGCGAGACGCCGCGGTGACGCTCCCGCTCGTCGGCGCCCGACACCCGCAACGACGCGACGGGGCGTCCACCGAGCGTCGCGGCGGCGTTCACGGCCTCGCCGGCGCTGACGCCCGAGAAGCCCCACCGGGTGCCGGTGCCGAGGTTCCCCGGCCCCTGGGCGACCACGACGAGGTCGGCCCCGACGACGTGGTGGGCGGCGAGGAGCCCCGTGTGGGTCGTGACGGCCTCGAGGTCGCCGCCGAACGCCTGCCCGACGGTGATGCACGCCTCGAGCCACCCGCGCTCGCGCAGGGTCGCGACGGTCCGGGAGAACGCGGCGGGCAGCGCGCCGCCGTCCGTCATGACGTAGGCGACGCGGGGCTGGGGCCGTCCGGCGCGGGCGGCGGCGTGCCGTGCGCCGGCGACGACGGCGGGCAGGGCGGAGTGCAGGTCGGCCACGACGACCGGCAGCGCGGCGAGGTCGTCGGCGTCGCGCAGCATGGTGTGGTGGGCGGACTCCTGCTCGTCGACGCCCAGGACGAGGGTCTGCAGGGGGGTGTACCGGGCCTTGACGAGGTGGCCGGGCGCGGGGGGCGCGTCGGCGGGGAGCGCGTCGGGGACGGCGACGACGAGGGCGTACCCGCCCGTCCCGAGGCCGCGAGAGAGAGCGCCGGTGTTGAGGAGCACCCGGTCGCCGGGCCGGGGCGTGCCGACCACGTCGGTGTACGCGAGCGCCCTGACGGGTGCCTGCGTGGAAAGGGTGGTGCCGGCCCTGTCGTCCGTGTCCGGGGGGACGTCGACGACCAGCTCCTGGCACCCGGGCCAGGCTCGACCGTGCGACACCACCGTGCCGGAACGCCACTGGATCACGTGCGACACGCTACCGCCCGATAGCGTGGTGCCGATGCCCTCGCAGACCCCTCCCGCGGAACGCCTCCTCAACCTGGTGATCGCGCTCGTGAACACGCCGACGTCCATGAGCAAGCAGCAGGTGCGCTCGGGCGTGTCCGGGTACGGGGACGCCCCGTCCGCCGACGCGTTCGAGCGGATGTTCGAGCGCGACAAGGACACGCTGCGCGACCTCGGGGTGCCGGTGGTGACCGTGGACGCGGGCGGTCACTCGGACGACGTGGGCTACCGGATCGACCTCGACGCGTACACGCTCGAGCCGTTGGACCTCACGCCCGCGGAGCTCGGTGTGCTGGCTCTCGCGGCGCAGTTCTGGCAGGACAAGGCGCTGCGGGTGGACACGGCGCGGGCGCTCACGAAGATCCGCGCGGCGGGTCGCGGGTCGCCGGGTTCGGGAGAGGCGGGCACGGACGCCGTGGCGGGCCTCTCGCCGCGGGTGCGGGCCGCGGGGCGCGCGTTCGTCCCGCTGCTGGACGCGATCCAGGGGCGCCGCGTGGTGCGGTTCACGTACCGGGCGGCGAACACGGGCGAGGTGCGCGAGCGGGAGGTCGAGCCGTGGCGCCTGGCCGCGCGACGCGGCGGCTGGTACCTCATCGGGCGCGACCGCGACCGGGGTGCGCCGCGGTCGTACCGTCTCAGCCGGGTCGAGGGCACGGTGCGGGTGACGGGGACGCCGGGCGCGTTCGTGCCGCCCGAGCACGTCGACGTCGACGCGGCGCTCTCGGGACGGTCGGGCGAGGTGCGGGAGGCGCGTCTCGCGGTCGTGCCGGAGCGCGCCGGGGCCGTGCGCGCGCGAGCGGTCTCGCCGCGCGGCACGGACCTCGACGGGCGGCGCGACCTGGTGGTCGTGCCGTTCACGTCGCGCGCCGCCCTCGCGGACGAGCTCGCCGGGTACGGGGACGTGGTGGTGGTGCTCGGGCCGCCCGACCTGCGTGCAGCGGTGGTGGCGAGGTTGCAGGAGGCGGCCGCGCTGGACGGTGGGGCGGCGGCTGGTTCGGACGCGACGGAGGGGACCGATGGCTGAGCGCGCGGACGAGCGCCTGGTGCGCTTGCTGGGCATCGTGGCGTTCCTCGACGCGGCGGGAGCGGTCACCGTGGACGACCTCGCGACCCGGTTCGGCGTCACCCCGCAGCAGGTGCTCGAGGACGTCGACGCCCTGTGGGTGTCGGGCACGCCGGGGTACTGGCCGGACGACCTCATCGACTTCGACGCCGCGTCCCTCGAGCGCGGGGTCGTGCGGCTCACGGAGGCGCGCGGCATGACGCGGCCCCTGCGCCTCGGTACGCGGGAGGCGGTCGCGCTGCTCGCGGCGCTGCGCGCGATGCGGGCGACGGTCGCGGTCTCGGGGGACGTGTCCGCCCGGGCGCTCGACGCGGTCCTCGCCAAGCTCACCGACGCGACGGGCGAGGCCGCGGCCGCGGTCGACGTCGAGCTCACCCTCGACGGCGCCCCGCAGGTCCTCGCCACGGTGCGTGACGCCCTGGCCCGCGGCCGGCGGCTGCGGATCCGGTACGTCACCGCGTCGGACGTCGCGACGCAGCGCGAGGTCGACCCGCTGCGGCTCGTCACCCAGGACGAGCACACCTACCTGCTCGCGTGGTGCTACCGGGCGCAGGACCAGCGCACGTTCCGCCTGGATCGCGTGCTGGAGGCCGAGGTCGTGGACGTCCCGGTGGCGACGCACCGCGCGGTGCGGGACGTCGTGGACTTCGTGCCCGACCCGTCGGGCGAGCTCGTGCGCCTCGTGCTGGACGCGCCCGCGCGCCGCGTCGCCGAGGAGGTCCCCGTGGACTCGGTGCGCAACCTCGACGACGGGACGTTCGAGGTGGTCCTGCGGGTCGCGGACACCGTGTGGCTGCGGCACCTGCTCCTCCAGGTCGCGGGGCACGTGCGGCACGTGGAACCCGCTTGGGCGGCCGTCGACGCGGCGGAGTCGGCGCGCGCCGCGCTGGCCGCGTACGCTCGCCTGACGCCCGACGCCGACCCGGCGTCCGGCGGCGCCGGCGCCTGACCGCGAGCGTCGCACCGTCCGGACAGCGCCCCCCGACCCGAAGGAGACCGCCGTGTTCACCGTCCTGTGGTGGGTGCTGGGCGTCGGCGCCGTCGTCGTCCTGGCGCTCGTGCTGCTCCGGCTGTGGCGGTCCGGGACGGCGCTGCTGCGGGCGCTGGGGGAGGCGTCCGTCGTGCTCGACCGGTTCGACGCGGCGCTGCGCGCGGCGCAGGCGGCGCGCGCGGAGCGGCCGGACATCGTGCCCCAGCTCGACGACGACCTCGCCGACCTGCGGGCGGAGGTCGCCCGCCTGCGCGTCGAGCGGCTGGTCCGCCGGTACGAGCGCCGCACGTCGCACGAGGCGACCTACCGTCGGTGGGCTGCGTTCAACCGTGTGCACGCCCGCGACTAGACTGACGGAACGTTCCTCAGCGATCTCAGGAGTCCTGGCACCATGAAGCCGATCCACTACGTCGTGCTGCTGCTCGTCGTGCTGCTGCTCTTCGGCGCGCGCCGCCTGCCCGACCTGGCCAAGAGCGTCGGCCAGTCGTTGAAGATCTTCAAGGCCGAGGTCAAGGACCTCACGGACGACAAGCCCGGCGAGGCGCCGGTCGCCCCGCCGGCCACGACCGCGAGCGCCGCCCCGGCCTCGCCGGTCCTGCCCGGCATGGTGTACCAGGCACCGCCGACCGTCATCACCGACCCGGCGCAGCCCGTCCCGGGTACCGCGCCCGCGACCGGTGCACCCACGGCCGGCATGCCCGACGCGGGTGCGCAGCCCCCGACGTCGGCGCCGCAGACGCCGGGCACCGGCACCACGTCGCCGAGCTGACGGTGGCGCGTACCTCGCGCCAGACCAACCCCGAAGGGCGGATGCCCCTCCTCGCCCACCTGCGCGAGCTGCGCAAGCGGGTCGTGCTCGCGGTGCTCGGCATCGTCGTGGGGGCGGTCGCGGGTTGGTTCTGCTTCGAGCCGGTCTTCGAGGCGCTGCAACGCCCGCTGCTGGACGCGGCCGCCGTCGCCGGCAAGGACGTCCGGCTGAACTTCACCGCCCTGGCCGGTGCCCTCGACATGCAGATCAAGGTGTCGCTCTTCCTCGGCGTGCTGCTCAGCAGCCCGTGGTGGCTCTACCAGCTCTGGGCGTTCGTCACCCCTGGCCTGACGCGCAAGGAGCGCCGGCACGCCGTCGGGTTCCTCGCCGCGGCCGTGCCGCTGTTCGCCGCGGGCGCCTACCTGGCGTGGCTCCTGCTGCCGCGCGCGGTCACGCTCCTGACCGACTTCGTGCCCACGGGCGCGAGCAACATCGTCGACGCGCAGACCTACCTCAGCTTCGTGATGCGCCTGATCCTCGCGTTCGGCCTGGCCTTCGTCCTGCCCGTGCTGATGGTGGCGTTGAGCTATCTCGGGCTCGTCCGGGCGCGCACCTGGCTGGCCGGCTGGCGGTGGGCTGTCTTCGTGATCTTCCTGTTCGCCGCCGTGATGACCCCGACGCCCGACGCGTTCACGATGATCCTCGTCGCGATCCCCATGTGCGTCCTGTACTTCGCTGCGGTCGGCGTCGCGGCGCTGCGCGACCGTCGGGCGGACCGCGCGCAGGCCGAACGGCTCGCCGCGTGACGCGTCTCGGCGTCGTCGTCAACCCGACGGCGGACCGCGGGCGCGCCGACCGGGTGGGTGCGCGCGTGCACGCCCGGCTGCGCGAGCGGGGCGTCGAGGTCGTGGAGCTCTCCGGCGCGACGTTCGCCGACTCGCTCGCCCGCGCGCGAGCCGCCGTCGCGGGCGAGCACGGCGACCTCGACGGGCTCGTCGTCGTGGGCGGTGACGGGATGGTCCACCTCGGGGTGAACGCGGTCGCCGGCACGTCGACGCCGCTCGGGATCGTCGCCGCGGGGTCCGGCAACGACTTCGCCCGCGCGCTCGGTCTGCCGGTCCGCGACCCGGACGGCGCCGTCGCCACGATCCTGCGCACCCTCGAGCTGGGCGGGCGGACGGTCGACGCCGCGCGGGTGCGGGCGCTCGAGGGTGGCCACGTCGAGGGTGGCACCGAACGCTGGTTCTGCGGGGTGCTGTCCGCGGGCCTCGACGCCGCCGTCAACGCACGAGCCAACGGCATGCGCCGCCCGCGGGGTCGCGCGAAGTACGCCGTGGCGGCCCTCGCGGAGCTGCGCCGGTTCGTCCCCTTCGGCTACCGCGTCACCTCCGACGGCACCGTCTGGGAGTCGCCCGGCACGCTCGTCGCGGTCGCCAACGGTCCGGCGATCGGCGGAGGCATCCGCATCGCCCCCGACGCACGCGTCGACGACGGCCTGCTGGACGTGGTCCTGGCCGGTCCGCTCAGCCGTGCGGCCGCCGCCCGGGTCTTCCCGCTGACGTACGCGGGGCGGCACGTGGCCCACCCCGCCGTGACCGTGGCGCCCGCGACGGTCGTGCGGGTCGAGGCCACGTCCGACGGCGCGCAGCCGCCGCCCGCGTTCGCCGACGGCGAGGCCGTCGGCACCCTGCCGCTCGAGGTCCGGGTCGAGCCCGGGGCGCTGCGCGTCCTCTCCTGACGTCAGCCTGACGACGCCCTCGCCGTGGCCCGGTCGTCGGCGGCACCGCATAGGCTGGCGGCATGCACGCGGGTCACAGCACGGACGCCGGTACTGGTCACGAGGCGGAGCGGTCTCCCGCCGAGCGGTACGCCGCCTCCCGCGAGCGCGCACGCGACGCCGGCTCGGAGCTCGCACGGTTCCGCGAGCTCCTCGGTTTCGACCTCGACCCGTTCCAGGTGGACGGGTGCCGCGCCCTCGAGGAGGGCCGCGGCGTGCTCGTGGCCGCGCCCACCGGCGCCGGCAAGACCGTCGTGGGGGAGTTCGCCGTCCACCTGGCCGTCCAGGCGGGCCGCAAGGCGTTCTACACGACCCCCATCAAGGCGCTGTCGAACCAGAAGTACGCCGACCTGGTGCGCCGCTACGGCCCCGACTCGGTCGGGCTCCTCACGGGAGACACCACGGTCAACGGTGAGGCGCCCGTGGTCGTGATGACCACCGAGGTGCTGCGCAACATGCTGTACGCGGGGTCGAAGACGCTCGACGGGCTCGCGTTCGTCGTCATGGACGAGGTCCACTACCTCGCCGACCGGTTCCGTGGACCGGTGTGGGAGGAGGTCATCATCCACCTGCCCGACGACGTGCAGCTCGTGTCGTTGTCCGCGACCGTGTCGAACGCGGAGGAGTTCGGCGACTGGCTCGAGATGGTCCGCGGCGACACCGCGGTGGTGGTCAGCGAGCACCGGCCCGTGCCGCTGTGGCAGCACGTCGTGCTCGGGCGGTCGGCACGGGAGGCCGACGGGTCGCGCCCGGCGGGCCCGCGCCTGGTCGACCTGTACGCCGGGTCGGTCGACCCGACGGACCCGGGCACGAACCCGCCGATCAGCCCCGAGCTGATGGCCGCGATGCGCTCGGCCCCGCGCGGGTCGCAGGGGGCGCCCGGGCGCCCCGGCCGCGGGCGCCGCAAGGGGCCGGAGCGTGGCGGCGGCCAGCACCGAGGCGGTCCGCCGCCGGGCGTGCGCCGGGGTGCGCCGCGGTGGGAGGTCGTGGAGACCCTGGACGCCGACGCCCTGCTCCCCGCGATCTACTTCATCTTCTCGCGCGCGGGCTGCGAGGGGGCCGTGCAGCAGTGCCTCGCGGCCGGCCTGCGGCTCACGAGCCCTGCGGAGGAGTCCGAGATCCGGGCTGTCGTCGAGGAGCGGTGCGCCACCATCCCGAGCGAGGACCTCGACGTCCTCGGCTACTGGACGTGGGTCGAGTCGCTCGCCCGTGGGGTCGCGGCGCACCACGCGGGCATGCTGCCGCTGTTCAAGGAGACCGTCGAGGAGCTGTTCAGCCGGGGCCTGGTGAAGGTCGTCTTCGCGACCGAGACCCTCGCGCTCGGCATCAACATGCCGGCGCGCACCGTCGTGCTGGAGAAGCTCGTCAAGTGGGACGGCACCGCGCACGTCGACGTCACGCCGGGGGAGTACACCCAGCTCA
This sequence comes from Luteimicrobium subarcticum, assembly GCF_002798015.1. Taxonomy (GTDB): domain Bacteria; phylum Actinomycetota; class Actinomycetes; order Actinomycetales; family Cellulomonadaceae; genus Luteimicrobium; species Luteimicrobium subarcticum. The sequence goes on from NZ_PGTZ01000011.1 coordinate 39,129, forward strand.
CCGGGCGGGCGGGCCGTCGCGGCATCGACGTCGAGGGGCACGCGACCGTCGTGGACCACCCGGGCCTCGACCCGATCGCCCTCGCGGGCCTCGCATCCAAGCGCCTGTACCCGCTGCGGTCCAGCTTCCGGCCGACGTACAACATGGCGGTCAACCTCGTCGCGCAGGTGGGGCGCGAGCGGGCGCGCGAGGTCCTTGAGACGTCGTTCGCACAGTTCCAGGCGGACCGGGGCGTCGTCGGGCTCGCCAAGCAGGCGCAGGCGCACGCGGAGGCCCTCGACGGCTACGCGAAGGCCATGTCGTGCGACCGCGGTGACTTCGCCGAGTACCTGGGGCTGCGCCGCGCGCTGTCGGCCCGCGAGACGGACCTGTCGCGCGCCGCGTCGCAGCGGCGCCGCGCCGAGGTGTCGAACCAGCTCGAGCGGCTGCGCCCCGGCGACCTCGTCGAGGTGCCGTCGGGACGCCGTGCCGGGCACGTCGTCGTCGTCGCGCAGGGCCAGGCCACCGCCGGGTTCGAGGGTCCGACGCCGACCGTCCTGACGTCCGAGGGGCGCGTCAAGCGGCTCACGGTCGCCGACGCGGCCGCGGGCGTGCAGGTCGTCGGGCAGGTGCGCGTCCCCAAGGGCTTCAACGCGCGCAACCCGCAGCAGCGCCGCGACCTGCAGTCGTCGATGCGTGCCGCGCTCACCCAGGGGCGGGCGGGGGCGCGCGGCGCCCGCGAGCGCCGGTCCACGGCGGCGGACGACGCCGAGCTCGCACGCCTGCGCAGCGCGCTCAGGGCGCACCCGTGCCACGGCTGCCCGGACCGCGAGGACCACGCCCGCTGGGGTGAGCGGTACGAGCGGCTCGCGGGCGAGCACCGTGCGCTGGTGCGGCGCATCGAGTCGCGGACGGGTTCGATCGCGAAGGTGTTCGACCGCACCTGCGACGTGCTGCGCACCCTGAAGTACCTGGCGCCGACGGACGACGGCGGCCTGCGGGTCACGCAGGACGGCCGCTGGCTGCGGCGCCTCTACGCGGAGAACGACCTGCTGCTCGCGGAGTGCCTGCGTCGGCACGCGTGGGACGGTCTGGACGCGGCAGGGCTGGCGGCGGTCGTCTCGGCGGTCGTGTACGGGGGGCGGCGCGACGACGCCGAGCCGTACGTGCCGGGCGGACCGCAGGGCCGGCTGGCGAAGGCGTTGGAGGCGACGACGCGGGTGTGGTCGGAGCTCGACGACCTCGAGACGGCGCACCGTGTCGAGGCGACGAGCGAGCTCGAGCTCGGGCTGGTGGCCCCGATCCACCGGTGGGCGAACGGGCGCCGGCTGGACGCGGTGCTGCAGGGCACCGAGCTCGCGGCCGGTGACTTCGTGCGCTGGTGCAAGCAGGTCATCGACGTCCTGGACCAGGTGTCGCAGGCGGCGCCCACGGGGGCGTTGCGGGCGACGGCGGGGCAGGCGGTGGAGGCGCTGCGGCGCGGGGTGGTGGCGTACTCGAGCGTGTGACGTCCGGCCCGGTGCGTCGTCCGTGGTCGCGGTGGCCTACTGTCCAGGGGTGACTTCGATCCTGTATCGCGGCGGTGTGGTCCACAGTCCGGCGGACCCGTTCGCGGAGGCCCTTCTCGTCGACGACGGGGTCGTGGCGTGGCTGGGCGCCGACGACACCGCGGCGGGCTTCGCGTCCCGTGCCGACCGGGTGGTCGACCTCGACGGCGCGCTCGTGACGCCCGCGTTCGTCGACTCGCACGTGCACGTCCTCGAGACGGCGTTCGCGGGGACGGGCGTCGACCTGTCGCCCACGGCGGGGGTGCGGTCCCTGACGGAGGCCCTGGACCGGCTGGCCGGGGCGGCGAAGCGGCTCGATGCCGCGTCGGGCGAGGTGCTCTCGGCGCACGGCTGGGACGAGACCCGGTGGCCGGAGGGGCGCCGGTTCACGCGCGACGAGCTGGACGCGGCGTGCGACGGTGCGCCCGTGTACGCGGCGCGCGCGGACGTGCACTCGGCCGTCGTGACGACCACGCTCGCCGAGAGGTTCGGTCTGCGGTCCCTCGACGGGTGGTCCGAGGACGGGCACGTGCTGCGTGACGCGCACCACCGGGCGCGGGACGCGGCGCGTGAGGTGTCGCCGGCGCGCCGGACCGCTCTGTACCGAGCGGTCCTCGAGGAGGCGGCGCGGCGCGGCGTCGTCGCGGTGCACGAGATGAGCGCCCCGTCGCTCGACACCCGCGAGGGGCTCGCCGAGCTCGTCGCGTCGACCGCCCGCGCGGACTCGGGGCTGCCGCTCGTCGTGGGGTACCGGGGCGAGCTGTGCGCGGACGCGGACGACGCCCGTCACCTCCTGGCGACCGTGCCGGGTCTCGCGGGCATCGGCGGGGACCTCAACGTCGACGGGTCGTTCGGCTCGCGCACGGCGGCGCTCCGCTCCCCGTACGCGGACGACCCCGCGCGCGGGACGGGCTCGTTGTACCTCACGGCGGAGCAGATCTGCGCGCACCTGGTGGCGGTCGCGGCCGCCGGGGTGGGCGGTGGGTTCCACGTCATCGGCGACCGGGCCATGGACGAGTTCCTGCTGGGTCTCGAGATCGTCGCCGAGGTGCACGGCGCGGCCGCGGTCACGGGAGTCCGGCACCGGCTCGAGCACGCGCTGTTCGTGGACGCGCGCGCTCTGGCCGAGCTGCTCGTGTTCGGGATCTCGCTGAGCGTGCAGCCGGCGTTCGTGGGCGCGTGGGGCGGAGACGCCGGGATGTACGCGGAGCGCGTGGGACCGCTGCGGGCGGCCGCCCTGAGCCCGCTCGCGGACCTCGTGTCGGCGGGCGTGCCCGTCGCCCTCGGGTCGGACAGCCCCGTCACGCCGCTCGACCCCTGGGGGGCGGTGCGCGCCGCCACGAACCACCCGCAGGTCGAGCAGCGGGTGTCGGCACGCGCGGCGTTCAACGCGCACACCCGCGGCGGGTGGCGCCTGTCCGGCCACGACGGTGTCGGGCAGCTCCGGGTGGGCGCGCCGGCGCACCTCGCGGTCTGGCGTGCCGAGCACCTGACCGTGCAGGCGGCGCCGCGCGGGCTGTCGTCCTGGAGCGCGGAGGCGCGTGCCGGCACGCCCCTGCTGCCGGACCTCAGCCCGGACCTCGAGCCGCCGCACTGCCTGCAGACCGTGCGCGACGGCGTCGTCCTGCACGACGAGCTCGGCTGACCCGTCCCGCTGACCGTCGCGGCGGGAGCTCACGCACCGGTCCCGTCTTGAGGTTCGAGGCCGTCCGCGCTAGGTTCGACCGGTGAGCTGGCCTCCGGGCCCTGGGGGGATGCCACGACCACCACGTCCGCCCCTCGGTCCTCGGAGTGATCCGACGGGTCGGCCCGCGCGTTCAGTAGAAAACGTGCCCCGTGCGTGGCGTCGGGGTACGGCACGAAGGACGCGCGGGTCGGCTTCTCTCCCTGGTGGGTGCCGTAGCCTTCACCCGTGCGCGACCGACCCATCCCGTCCCGGCTCGTCTCTTTGCTGGCCGCAGCGGGCGGCGGGCTCTCGCTCTTCCTGGCGTTCCCCGACGCGAACCTGTGGGCCATGGCCTACGTGGGCGTCGGCCTCCTGTACGTCGCGCTGCTGCGCCGCGGGATCGTGTGGAACGCGCTCATGGGCCTCGTGTTCGGGCTCAGCTTCTTCCTGCTGCACCTGACGTGGTCGCAGTTCGCCGCCGGCACGGTCGCGTGGCTGGCGCTGAGCGTCTCGGAGGCCGTGCTCCTGGCCGGCTTCGCGGTCGCGTGGACGATCGCACGTGGCTGGCGCCCGCTCGCGCGGTGCGGGTGGTGGGACGTGGTCGCGTTCCCCGTGCTGTTCACCGCGGTCGAGGCGCTGCGGTCGGGCTGGCCGTGGGGCGGCTTCCCGTGGGGTCGCCTCGCGTTCTCCCAGGTCGACGCGCCGCTGTCCCGGCTCGCACCCGTCGGCGGCACCGTCCTCGTCTCGCTCGTCACCGCCGTCATCGGCACGCTCGTCGGGCTCGGGATGGTGCGCGCCGTCCGCCTGCGCCTCATCGGCCTGTCGGTCGCCGTGCTCGTGGCCGCCGCGCTGTTCGTCGCCCCGCTCGCCGTCGACCTGGACGTCGCCGCACAGGACGGAACCCTGAAGGTCGGCGCCGTGCAGGGCGACGTGTCGAAGCCGGGCGCGGACGCGTTCGAGAACGCCGGCGAGGTCCTGCGCAACCACCTCGCCGGGACGGAGGCCCTGCTGGACCAGGTCGACCAGGGCGACCTCGACGTCGTGCTGTGGCCCGAGAACGGGTCGGACTACGACCCGCAGGCCGACGCGGCGGTCGGCGCCGCCGTCGACCGGGCTGCGACGGACGTCGGCGCGCCCATCCTCGTCGGGGCGCAGGAGTACCCCGCGACAGGCGGGCGCTACAACGTCGGGCTGCTGTGGGCGCCCGGGCAGGGCGTCATCGACCGGTACGCCAAGCAGCACCCGGTGCCGTTCGGCGAGTACATCCCCCTGCGCGACTTCGTGCGGAAGTTCTCCAAGTCCGTCGACGAGGTGCAGACCGACATGCTCGCCGGGCACGACCCGGCGGTCATCACCCTGCCGTCGGAGCGGCTCGGGCGCGACGTCGTCCTCGGTGACGTCATCTGCTTCGAGATCGCCTACGACTCGATCGTGCAGCAGTCCGTCGACCACGGCGCCGAGATGCTCGTCGTCCAGACGAACAACGCGTCCTTCGGGTACCGGCCCGAGTCGACCCAGCAGCTCGCCATGTCGCGCTTCCGCGCGATGGAGACGGGACGCGCCACCGTGCAGGTCTCGACGGTCGGCGTGAGCGCCGTCATCACCCCGTCGGGCGTCGTCCAGCAGCAGACCGGCCTGTTCGTCCCCGCGCAGATGGTCGCGACGCTCCCGCTGCGGACGTCCGTCACCCCGGCGGTGCGGGCGGGGGACTGGCCGACGGTCGCAACCCTCGGACTTGGCGTCGTCGTGGTCCTGGGTGGCATGATCGGGGCTTTGGCACGGCGCCGAACGCGCGCCGCGGAGAGGCAGCCATCGTGACACGCGTCCTGGTCGTGACCCCGACCTACAACGAGCGGGAGTCCCTTCCCGTCGCGTACGAGCGCCTGCGGGCTGCCGTACCGTCCGCCGACTGGCTCGTCGTCGACGACGGCAGCCCCGACGGCACGGGCGACATCGCGGACGCCTGGGCAGCCGAGGACGACGCCGTCCACGTGCTGCACCGCACCGGCAAGCTCGGCCTCGGCACCGCGTACATCGCCGGTTTCCGGTGGGCGATCGACCGCGGCTACGACGTCGTGGTCGAGATGGACGCCGACGGGTCGCACCGCCCCGAGGACCTGCCGCGGCTGCTCGCCGCGCTGGACGACCCGGCCGTGGACGGCGTCGTCGGGTCGCGCTGGATCCCGGGCGGGCGGGTCGTGAACTGGCCCTGGAACCGTGAGGTGCTGTCCCGCGGTGCGAACGTCTACGCGCGGCTCGCGATCGGCATGCCGATCCACGACGCGACCGGCGGCTTCCGCGCGTACCGCACCAAGATCATCGCGGCGCTCGACCTCGACGCGATCGACTCGCGCGGCTACTCGTTCCAGGTCGACATGACGTGGCGGATCATCCGGGGCGGCGGGCACCTCGTCGAGGTGCCGATCACGTTCGTCGAGCGCGAGGTGGGGGAGTCGAAGATGAGCGGCTCGATCATCCGCGAGGCGTTCGTCAAGGTCGCCGTGTGGGGCGCGCAGCACCGCACCGAGCAGGTCAGGGGCCTCCTCAAGAAGTCTGCCGGGAAGTCTGCTGAAGCCCCCGCCGACGTGTCCTGACGCGGCACCACGCACGACGAAGGGCCCCGACCGTCGCGGTCGGGGCCCTTCGTCGTCACGTACGCCCGCGGTTCTCGCGGGCCGCAGGTGTCAGGCGGAGCGGCGCAGCTTGCCTGCGCGCAGCAGCTCGAGGCGCTCGTCGAGGAGCTCCTCGAGCTCCTTGATGGTGCGACGCTCCAGCAGCATGTCCCAGTGGGTGCGCTGCGGCTTGGTGGCCTTCGCCTCAGGACGCTCGGCGTCGCGCAGCAGCGCCTCCTCGCCGCACCGGCACTCCCACGTCGCCGGCACCTCGGCCTCGACCGAGAACGGCAGGATGATCGTGTGCCCGTTGGGGCAGTCGTAGTGGGCCTGGAACCGCGGCGCGAAGTCCACGCCCTCGTCGGACTCCATGCTCTTCGAACCGATGCTCATCCCGCGCAGCGAACGGTCTGCCATGTCATGTCCTCCAGGGGTAGACGGGGGAGTGGTACGGGTGTTCTGGCGGCGGGCGAGGGCACGCCCGACGGTCGCCTTCTGTTCGATACCAACGCGTAACGTTGTATCAGTGTTCCAGCCGGCACACCTGTCAGAGTGAAGGTCTGGTGAAGGGGGCTCCGGGGCCGGCGAGGTCCGCAGACGTCCCGGGGGCCGTTCTACGATACCGGGTGACAGGCTGTCGACCGCACCGGGCCGAGGACACGCCGACCGGGCCGACCGGACCATCGACCGACGGAGACCGATGACCCGCACCATCCCCGATCCCGAGTCCGCACCTGCGACCCCGTCGTCTGCGGCTGCCGACAGCCACGACCGGATCCGCGTCGTCGGCGCACGCGTCAACAACCTGCGTGACGTGAGCGTGGACCTTCCGAAGCGACGCCTCACGGTGTTCACCGGGCTCTCGGGCTCGGGGAAGAGCTCGCTCGTGTTCGGGACGGTCGCCGCCGAGTCGCAGCGGCTGATCAACGAGACGTACCCCAGCTTCGTCCAGGGCTTCATGCCGTCCATGGCCCGCCCGGACGTCGACCTCCTCGACGGGCTGACCACCGCGATCACGGTCGACCAGGAGCGCATGGGCGGCAACCCGCGCTCCACCGTGGGCACCGCGACGGACGCCAACGCCATGCTGCGCATCCTGTTCAGCAGGCTCGGGCAACCGCACGTCGGGTCGCCGCAGGCCTTCAGCTTCAACGTCGCCTCCGTGTCCGGTGCAGGCGCCGTCACGATGGAGAAGGGCGGCCGGACCACCAAGGAGCGCCGCGCCTTCAGCGTCACGGGAGGCATGTGCCCGCGGTGCGAGGGCACCGGGTCGGTGCAGGACTTCGACCTCACGGAGCTGTACGACGCGAGCAGGTCCCTCAACGAGGGCGCCCTGACGATCCCCGGCTACTCGATGGACGGCTGGTACGGGCGCATCTTCCGCGGCTGCGGGTTCTTCGACGCGGACAAGCCCGTCGGGTCGTTCACGAAACGGGAGCTCGACGCGCTCCTGTACAAGGAGCCGACGCGCATCAAGGTCGAGGGCATCAACGTCACCTACGAGGGCGTGATCCCCAAGATCCAGAAGTCGATGCTGTCGAAGGACGTCGACGCGATGCAGCCACACGTGCGGGCGTTCGTCGAGCGGGTCATCACGTTCCAGACGTGCCCCGAGTGCGACGGCACCCGCCTCAACGAGGGCGCCCGCTCGTCGAAGATCGCCGGGGTGAGCATCGCCGACGCGTGCGCGATGCAGATCAGCGACCTCGCCCGGTGGGTCGGTGAGATCGACGAGCCGTCGATGGCTCCGCTGCTGGGATCTCTCCGGGACACGCTCGAGTCGTTCGTCGACATCGGGCTCGGGTACCTCTCGCTGGACCGGTCCGCGGGCACGCTGTCGGGGGGTGAGGCGCAGCGGACCAAGATGATCCGGCACCTCGGCTCACCGCTGACCGACGTCACCTACGTGTTCGACGAGCCCACCATCGGGCTCCACCCGCACGACATCCAGCGCATGAACGAGCTGCTCCTCCAGCTGCGCGACAAGGGCAACACCGTGCTCGTCGTGGAGCACAAGCCCGAGACGATCGAGATCGCCGACCACGTCGTCGACCTCGGCCCGGGAGCGGGAAGCGCCGGCGGCGAGGTCGTGTTCGAGGGCACGGTCGCCGGCCTGCGGGCCAGCGGCACCGTGACCGGGCGCCACCTCGACGACCGCGCCCGCCTCAAGGACGCGGTCCGGGCCGCGACCGGGTCCGTCGCGGTGCGCGGCGCCAGCAGCCACAACCTGCGCGACGTGGACGTCGACGTGCCCCTGGGGGTGCTGGTCGCGCTCACGGGCGTCGCAGGGTCGGGCAAGAGCTCCCTGGTGCAGGAGTCCGTGGCCGGCCGCGACGGCGCGGTCGTCGTCGACCAGACGCCGATCCGCGGCTCCCGCCGCAGCAACCCCGCCACGTACACCGGCATGCTGGAGCCGATCCGCAAGGCGTTCGCGAAGCAGAACGGCGTGAAGCCGGCACTGTTCAGCGCCAACTCGGAGGGCGCGTGCCCGGCCTGCAAGGGCGTCGGCGTCGTGTACAGCGACCTCGCCGTCATGGCGGGGGTCGCGACCACCTGCGAGGTCTGCGAAGGCAGACGCTTCCAGGCGGAGGTCCTCGAGTACACCCTCGGCGGCAAGGACATCAGCGAGGTCCTCGAGATGTCGGTGACCGACGCCGAGAAGTTCTTCGGCGGGGGAGAGGCGCACCTGCCCGCCGCCCACAAGGTGCTCGAACGGCTCGTGGACGTCGGTCTCGGCTACGTCCGGCTCGGCCAGCCGCTCACCACGCTGTCCGGTGGCGAGCGCCAGCGCCTCAAGCTCGCGATCCACCTCGGCGAGAAGGGCGACGTGTTCGTGCTCGACGAACCCACCACGGGACTGCACCTTGCCGACGTCGACCAGCTCCTCGGCCTGCTCGACCGGATCGTCGACTCCGGCCGGTCGGTCGTCGTGATCGAGCACCACCAGGCCGTGATGGCCCACGCGGACTGGATCATCGACCTCGGCCCGGGCGCCGGGCACGACGGGGGACAGGTGGTCTTCGAAGGCACCCCCGCCGACCTCGTCGCCGCACGGTCGACGCTGACGGGTGAGCACCTGGCCCGGTACGTCGGCGCGTGAGCGACGTCATCGAACACGCGTTCGACGACGAGGTCGGCGGCCAGGGGAGCGGTGCCTCGTGTCGCTCCAGACCGTGCGCAGGAGAACGACGGGGATGACGGCGCCCGTCAGGCTCCGGCGGTTCTCACGACCGACGATCGCCATGCCCAGGTGCTCGTAGATCGCGATGTTGCGGGTCTCCGCGGCGCGCGCGCCGGCGTGGTGCTTGAGCATCGCGACCGCGCTGCCGTCGGCGTGTGCGAGAGCGAGCCGCGTCCCGGTCGTCAGCTCGCGCCGCAGCGAGTCCGGGGTCTCGAGCATGGCGCCCGACGCCTCGCCCTGAGCGGCGGTGATCCAGCAGGATCTCTGGTGCGCCGATAAGGTACGTTATGTCATTACGCGTCGAAGAGCGGCGCGTTCGCACTGCCGAGAAGGCTCCCCGACCGGTCGCGTCGGCCCACGGTCGACGGCTGGCCCGGCGCGCACGTCACGACGCCGCGAAATCGAGCTCCTCGGTCGTCACGACGCCCGCCGTCCGACCCGGCGCCTTGTGGAACTGCCAGTACAGGTTGGTGTGCGCGATCACCAGGTCCGGCGTCGGAGCGCCCCATTCGCTGAGATCCTCCGTGGTGTGCGCGTCCGACACGAGCGTCGCGTCGTACCCGCGCACCACGGCGCCGTGCAGCGTGCCTCGGATGCACTCGTCCGTCTGGGCGCCCGCCACGACGAGTCGCCCTGCCGAGAGCCCCGCGAGCCGGTCCTCCAGGTCCGTCTCCTCGAACGCGTCCGCGTACCGTTTGTGGACGAGCGCCTCGTCGTCCGCGCGCCGGAGCTCGTCGACGTACTCCCAGGCCTCGCTGCCGCGCGGCAGGTTCTCGTCGTCCGAATGCTGCACCCAGACGACGGGCACGCCCTGCGCACGGGCCTTCTCGACGCACGCCGCGACGTTGGCGACGACGGCGTCGCGCTCGTACGCGTCGGACAGGACCCCCTTCTGCATGTCGACGACGACGAGCGCAGTGCCCGTGCGGTTCTCCAGCGTGGTCATCAGGTGCTCCCCTGGTTCCGGTGTGACGGGACGTCCGGTGGGACGGACACGCCGCGGTGCGCGTCCGGCTCCACGGTAGGCCGGGCGTCCGACATCGACCAGGCTCCGTCGGGCGCTGTCGCGGGCACGACGGGCTTCCGCCGGAAACAATGTTGTCTAGCACAACAGAATGGTTTGTCCGATCTGCGCCGAGGTCAGCGACGTCCGCCTCCCTGTCGGCACCTCCCCCTAGTCTGCAGAGACGGGAGCGGCCGCTGGCGTGAGCCGTGCGGCGGCATGTTCCCGCTGGTCACGGCCCCGTGACGAGCATCCCGCACCCCGCTGCACCGAACAGGAAGGACGACGAGAAGGTGGCCTCCCCTCCCCCGGTCGACCGCATCGAGGTCGGCGAGGCCGTGCGCCGATACCTCGCGACCGTCGACTCCGAGACGGTGCGTGGCATCCTCGCCCGCACCACGCGCGACACCTACCACCGCGACCTGCGCGAGTTCGCGCGCCTGGCGGGGCCGGCCACCGTTCTCGACGACATCGAGGGCGAGGACGTCGACGACCTCTTGGTGCGCTACCAGACCGCCCCCGACGGTCGGTACCGCGACGCCGCGCGCAAGGAGGGCGGCCCGGGCAAGGCGACCGCGAGCGTCAACCGGTTCCGCCAGTCCGTCTCACGGTTCTTCGCGCACGCCACCCGACAGGCCTGGGTCCAGGCCAACCCGTTCCAGTGGGCCGCTCCCCCGGCCCGCGACCGCGACGGGCTGCGGGTCGAGCGCACGGCCCTCACGCAGTCCACCGCGCGCGCCCTCCTGGCGGCCGACCCCGCGCCCGCCGCGCGCCCTGACCAGGACCTCGCAGCCCGCGACCGCCTCGTCCTGGCGCTGCTCCTCGTCGTCGGACCCCGCGTCTCCGAGCTCGCCCGCGCCGACCTGGCAGACGTCGTCCGCGAGCCCGGCGCCGCCCGCTGGCGGATCCGCGGCAAGGGGGGCGTGGTGCGGACCGTCAGCCTGTCCGCTCCCCTGGAGGCCGCGCTCGACGAGTACCTGACCGACCTGCGTCCCCGCCTCGCCGCCCGCGGTACCGGGCCGGACGCCGAACGCGCGCTGCTCCTGTCGTGGCGCGGCCGCCGCGTCGACCCCCAGACCGTCCGCGCCCTGCTCAACCGGGCGATGGCGCGCGTCCCGGCGAACCTGCGCCGCGGCGCCACCCCGCACGCGCTGCGGCACACCACCGCGACGCTGCTCGTCGCGCACGGATGGGACGTCAAGGTCGTCGCCGAGCTCCTCGGGCACGCGTCCATCGCCACGACGGGCGTCTACCTCGACCGGATCGAGGGTGAGCTCGCGGCCGCGATCGCGGCCCACCCGCTGCTCCCCGCCTCGGCCGGTGGCCCTGACGGCACGACGGACGCCAGGACGTCCGCCTGAGCGGGACGACGTCTGCCCCGCCCGGACACCAGCGAGTGCCGCTCCGGCGCCCGGGGCCGGCACCGGGGTGTCGGCCCGGGGTCAGGACTCGTCGTCGCGGCGCACGGGAGCCTGGCGTGCGGCGAGCCACGGCACGACGACCCAGAGCACGGCCAGCACCGCGAGGACGCAGCCGCCAGCCGCCGCTCCCGCCGCGCGGCCGACGACGACGTCGAACAGGAAGTACACGGTGCCGACGATCGTCAGGCCGAGCACGGCGAGGCCGGTCCGTGCGAGGCGGTGCCCGAGGGTGACGGTCTCGGCCTTGAGGTGCCGTCGGAACATGAAGCGGTGCAGGCTCACGGGGGCGACCAGGAGCCCTGTCGACAGGACGGACAGCAGGACGAGCAGCAGGTAGACGTCGACCTCGAGCGGTTCGAGCTCGGTGAACCGTTGCTGGAAGGGCACGGTGAGCAGGAAGCCGGTGAGGACCTGGGAACCGGTCTGGGTGACGCGGAGCTCCTGGAGCAGCTCGGACCAGTTGCGGTCCATGCGCTCGGTGGGTGTCTCGTGCCGGTCGTCCGTCGTCGATGCCCGGGAGGGCTCGTTGCCGGGGTGGTTGCCGGGTTCGTCGCCGGTCGCTGCGTCGCGCACGCTCCCACGCTAGGGCGTGTCTCCCATTGTTCTGGTGAGGCGCGCGGCAGGATCGGCCGGTGAGTTCGTCGCGGTTCGAGTCGTTGACTGATGCCCAGTGGGAACGGGTGGCTCCGTTACTGCCTTCGAACGAGGGCCGTCGTGGTCACCCGTTCCGCAACGACCGCCGCGTGGTCGAGGGGATCGTCTACCGGTACCGGACCGGGATCGCGTGGCGGGACCTGCCGCGTGAGGAGTTCGGGCCGTGGAAGACGGCGTGGAAGCGGCACCGCCGCTACGCCCAGGACGGCACCTGGGACAAGGTCCTCGCGGCGTTGCTCGCGCAGGCCGACGTCGAGGGCAAGATCGCCTGGACGGTCTCGGTGGACGCCACGATCAACCGCGCGCACCAGCACGCGACGAACACGACCCGCCCGGACCAGGACACAGGGGGCGAGGGCGAATTACACGAAACTTCCGGCGGGGTTCGTTGCGAGTCCGCTCGGCGGGGAACGTGAACCCGCAGGTCACGGCATCGGGCGGTCCCGTGGTGGGCTGACCACGAAGATCCACGCCGCGGTCGACGGCAACGGGCTCCCCCTTGCGGTCGTGGTCACCGGCGGGCAGCGCAACGACGGCGCGATGCTGACCGAGGTCCTGGCCGACATCCGCGTCCCACGCCTCGGTCCGGGTCGCCCGCGCACCCGCCCCGACGCCGTGGTCGCCGACCGCGCCTACTCCACCGGGGTCAACCGGCGCGAGCTGTCACGGCGCGGTATCCGGGCCGTCATCCCGCAGAAGAAGGACGAGATCGCCGCCCGCAAACGCAAGGGGCCCACCGGAGGACGACCTCCCAGCCTCGACACCGAGACCTACAAAGGCCGCAACGTCGTCGAACGCTCCTTCGCCCTGGCCAAGCAATGGCGCGGCCTGGCGACCCGCTACGACAAGCTCGCCATCACCTACCGCGCCGCCGTCATCCTGTGCGCCTGCCTCGCCTGGCTACGCAGTTTGTAGTCGCGCCTCCAAGGTCCTCCAGGCCGGGCCGTCACCCTAAAACGGCTCTTCGTCGATCCGGTGGGGAGTGACGCGGGCCGGGTGACGGGCTGGGTGTAGGGGTCGAGGTCCCCGATGATCAGGAGCGACCAAGCAACCTGACCTGTTTCGAGGACCTCGACGTTGTCCAACGCTACGGGGTGCGCTGGCGCGCCCATTACTACTGATCCTTGTGACCGTTGTGACGTGCTGCTCGGGCTGTCCGGGTTGCATGTGGAGTCGGTCGAGCGGACCGACGCGTCGATGACGGTGACGGTGTCCACGCCGTGGCAGCTGATGGGTTGCCCGGACTGCGGGGTCGTGGCCCCGAGCCGGGGACGGCGCAGGCGCGTTCTGCACGACGTGCCGCACGGTGATGCCCGGGTGCGAGTGGTGTGGCGGCAACGGTTCTGGCGCTGCCCCGAGGCCGCCTGTGGGCGTGGGTCGTTCGCCGAACATGTCCCGGTCCTGGTTGCTGCGAGGGGTTCGATCACGACCCGGGCGGTGGCGTGGGCGATCGGGCAGCTGCGCCGCGAGCACGCCACGATCGCCGGCCTGGCCCGCAGGCTGGCGGTGTCCTGGTGGGCGCTTTGGCGGGCCGTGCGTCCCGAGCTCGAGCGCCTCGCCGGGGACGAGTCCCGCTTCGCCGGGGTCACGTCCCTGGGCGTGGACGAGCACGTGTGGCACCACGGCGACCTGCGCACGAAGGGGCCCAAGGAGCTGACCGGGATGGTCGACCTGACCCGCGACGAGCAGGGCAAGGTGCGTGCCCGGCTGCTGGATCTGGTGCCGGGCCGCTCGAAGAAGGCCTACGCCGACTGGCTCGAGGCACGCGGCGCAGACTTCCGGGCAGGCATCGGTGTCGCGGCGTTGGACCCGTTCGGCGGCTACAAGGCCGCGATCGACGACCAGCTCGCCGACACGGTCGCGGTCCTGGACGCGTTCCACGTGGTCAAGCTCGGCACCGCCGTGGTCGACGAGGTCCGCCGCCGGGTCCAGCAGGACACCACCGGGCACCGGGGCCGCAAGGGCGACCCGCTGCTGGGCATCCAGACCATCCTGCGCGCCGGGGCCGAGAACCTCACCGACAACCAGTGGGCGCGCCTGACCCGCGCGATCGAAGCGAACGAAGCCCACGAGGAAGTGTTCCTCGCCTGGCAGTGCGCCCAGGACCTGCGAGCCGCCTACCGAACCTCGGACCTGGCCGAGGGCAGGCGCCGGGCCGAGAAGGTCCTGGCCACCTTCCACACCTGCCCGATCCCCGAGGTCGCGCGCCTCGGGCGGACCCTGCGCCGATGGCGGGACGCGTTCCTGGCCTACTTCACGACCGGCCGCGCGAACAACGGACCCACCGAGGCCGTGAACGGACTCATCGAGCTCCACCGCCGCCTCGCCCGCGGCTACCGCAACCGCGACAACTACCGACTCGCATGCTCCTCGCCGCCGGCGGGCTCACGACCTGATCCCCACCAGATCGGCGAAGAGCCCCTAAAACGGGCGTCCGAGTGCTCTCACTCACGGGCCAGGAGCCGGGGCAGGTGCTGCTCAATGATGCTGATTCCAGCATCGTCCACGACAAGCTCAACCCGATCAGGCAGTTCGAGCACACTTGCCGCACCCGGTTCGAGATCAAGCACGAGAACGTTGCGCTGCACTTCGAACTGAGCCAGCCCGCCATAGTGCACGGCACTCGCATCACGCACGATCGCGTAGGTGTCTTGGCCCAGAGATACGGCCTGAGCGTCATCTTCTACGATCGAGCGTTGAATCTCGATCGTGTCTCCAGACTCCACGTCCAACAGCACCAGTGCCTCGCAGTTGAGATCCTCGCTACGAATGAAGCCGACCTTGATCACAAGCGAATCCTAGGGCGATCACTTCGAATAAGGAGACACGCCCTAGTCGCAGGGCGACGGGCTGCGGGCGCTGACGTGCGTGGACCTCGGCGCCCGCGCATCGTCGGACGGTGAGGGCGCCGCACGACCGACGCCGCACGACCCACGACGGACGGAGGGCAGGTATGCCACGACGGGACCCGGGACCGAGCGTCAAGGACAAGGAGCTCTACGAGACGCTGCGTGACGAGGGGGCGTCCAAGGAGAAGAGCGCGCGGATCGCGAACGCCGCGGCGTCGTCGTCGCGTGCGGAGGTAGGGCGCAAGGGCGGCGAGGCCGCTCCGTACGAGGAGTGGACGGTGCCGGAGCTGCGACGCCGTGCCGCGGAGCTGGGTGTCGCCGGGCGTTCCACGATGCTGAAGGCCGAGCTGGTCGACGCGCTGCGGAGGCACTGAGCCCCGAGTCAGCGTGACGCCGAGCAACACCGGAACGACGACGACGGGGTGCCGCCTGCACGTGCAGGCGACACCCCGTCCGCCGTGTGCGGGGTCAGCGACCGTTCGCGATGGTGATCGGGACGATCTTCTCGCTGGTCACGCCGTCGTAGCCCACGACGTCGATCTTCAGCTGGTAGGCGCCGTCCGGGTGGTCGCGCGTGTCGAGCACGAGCGTCGGGCGGGTGCCGGCCTGCGTGCTGCCGGGCGCCTTGGTGTTGTCGGTGATCCACGTTCCGCCGCGGTTGAGCTCGATGTACGTGTACTTGGGCTCCACGTTGGTGGTGACGCGGACGGTCTGCTTGCCCTTGAGGCGTGCGCCGTCGGTGACGTTGACGTTGTCGACGGTCGCGTGCTCCGGGGACGCCTTGTCGGCGTCGAGGCGCAGGGCGTCGCGGATCGTGAAGAACAGGTCGGTCTGGTCGGTGAGGCCGACGACGTTCGCGGCACGCGGGCCGTACGCCGCGATGCGGACCTGGGTGCCGGTGTGGTCCTGCGAGCCGCCGGTGTCGGCGGTGCCGTACGCGACCGTCATCGGCTGGTCGTCCGCGGTGGTGAGCGTGCGGGTCAGGCCGGGCGTGGTCGTGTTCGGGTAGACGATCTGGCTCGAGTGGCCGTGGTCGGCCGTGAGGACGACGAGGGTGTGGCCGTCCTTCTTGGCGAACGCGAGCGCGGCCTGCACGGCCTCGTCGAGGTCGACCGTCTCACCGATCTGACCGCACGGGTTGGCGGAGTGGTCCTGCTTGTCGATGCTGGCGCCCTCGACCTGCAGGAAGAATCCCTTCTTGGACGAGCGGTCGTCGAGCAGCGAGATCGCCTTGTTCGTCATGGTGGCGAGGTCGGGCTGGCCGGCGGGCAGGCCGCTGTTCGGGGTGCAGCGCACGGCGGGCTCGGTGCCGCCCGTGTGGGTGGCCGCGGGGCCGGTCCAGCGGGTCGGGAAGTTGCCCGACGCGAACAGTCCGAGCACGGGGGTCTTCTGGTTCGCGGTGGAGACCGCGGCGAGCCCGGTCGCGTCGGACACGACCTGGTAGCCGCGGTCCTTCGCCTGCTGCAGGAGGGTCTTGCCCTGCCACTGGCCGGCCTTCGCGGTCTCGGCGAACGTCGCCGAGCCGCCGCCAAGCGTGACGTCGGGGCGCGCGTCGAGGAGCTGCTCGGTGATCGACCCCTTGCCGCCCTTCTCGAGGGCGTTCGTCGGGCAGACGGTCGTCGTCTTGGACGGGCCGTAGCACGACCGGTCGGTCACGTGCGCGACCTCGACGGCCGGGGTGGCGTCCTGGATCTCCGCGGTCGTGACGTCGCCGGTGCGCAGGCCGTTGGCGCGGGCGATCTCGAGGAGCGTGCGCTGGTCCTTGCCGTCGATGTCGACGGAGATCGCACCGTTGTACGTCTTCGTGCCGGTCGACCAGCCCGAGCCAGACGCGGCGGAGTCCGTCACGTAGTCCGGCTTGCCGTTCGACTTGTCGAGCGCGTACGTCGTGTACGAGCCGGTCAGGGGCAGCGCGTCGATGCCGGGCAGGTGGCCCGCGGCACCGTACTGGTAGTTCCGCGCGACCGTGATCTCGGAGTCGCCCATGCCGTCCCCGATGAGCAGGATGACGTTATGTGCGGTGCTGCCGTCGATCGCGCCGCGGACCGCTGCCGTGCGGTCCCCGTCGGTCCGGCGGGCGTCGCCGTGCCCCGTGAGGTCCGTGGTGAGCGCGGTTCCCGCGGTCCCGACGGCAACGAGTCCGGCGGCGAGCGCGATGCTGAGCGCGGCCCGGCGAGCGCCCGGCTGCGTGGCGTGTCGCATGACTTTCCCTTCGTCGACTGGCGCGGCGTACCGCCGCGGGGCCAGTCGACCGGAACAGGGTGTCCGTCGGGCGACGCACAGGGCAATGCTGGGCGTCGCCGGGCCGTCGCCGTGGCGACGCCCAGCATTGCCCTGTGCTGCGGGGTCCAGCGGATGCTCAGACGCGCTCCGCGTCCGCCACCGCCTCCTCGGGGCGCGGCGGCACCGTCTCGTCGTCCTCGAGCAGCACGGGCTCCGCATACTCCGGGTGGTCGTGCAGGACGCTCGCGGCGACCGCGTCGGCGTGCAGGTCAGGCCGGGGCCTCACGTCGAGCGGCTCCCCCGCGGCGTCGACGAGCTCGTACCGGTGCCCCGCCCCCAGCGCGTCCGGGCCGAGCGTCCGCAGGACGAACCCGCGACCCACGTCCGAGAGGAACACGTCGTGCACCGGCAGGACGCGTCGGGGTGCGAGGCCACGCGCGTAGTCGACGGCGTCGCCGAAGCGGAGCCACGGCGCGGCCACCGGCAGCAGCAGGACGTCCAGGTCGAACCCCGCGGGCAGGTCCGCGTACTCGTCCCCGGTGACGAGGACGGCGCCGTCGAGGAGGAACGCGGCGTTCGACGGCACGGGGACGTCGGCGTGGATCGCCTCGTGCCGCCCGGTGCCGACCACGAGCACCTCGTGCCCGGCGACTGTCGTCGTGGTGCCGGGCGCCGCGACGTGCAGCAGGTCGGCCGGGACGCCGGCGTCGGCCAGGACGTCGAGGACGCCCTGGGGTGCCCACACGGGCAGCCGGCGGTCCGTGACCACCGGGGCGACGCGCGGCACGTCGAGGTGGTCCACGTGCTCGTGCGTCACCAGGATCGCGTCGGCGCCGTCGACCACCGCGTCGGCGGACGGCACGGAGAAGACCCCGGGATCGACGACGAGGACACCGGACCCGTCGGACGGGTCGCCGGAGAGCCGGATGCTGGAGTGGCCGAGGTGCTCGAGTCTCATGCCGTCAGTCTGTCGACCGGCGGCTCGACTCGCCAGGTGGCCCGGCCGGGCGGGCAGAGGTGTCAGCCGGCGGTGCGCGCGGCGCGCCGCACGGCGAGCTCGTCCGCGACCTGCACGGCCGGCCCGTCCGTCACCGACTCGGTCGGCAGCTCCGCGAGGGTCCCCTCGACCTCGCGCCAGACGCGACCCACCGCGATACCGAAGACGCCCTGGCCACCCTGCACGAGGTCGATGACCTCGTCGGACGTCGTGCACTCGTACACGCTCGCGCCGTCGCTCATGAGGGTGATCCCGGCGAGGTCCTCGATGCCCCGCTCGCGCAGGCTCTGGACGGCCGAGCGGATCTGCTGCAACGACACGCCCGTGTCGAGGAGGCGCTTGACGACCTTCAGCACGAGGATGTCGCGGAACCCGTACAGCCGGTGCGTGCCCGACCCGTGCGCGGGCTTGATGCTCGGCTCCACCAGCCCGGTGCGCGCCCAGTAGTCGAGCTGCCGGTACGTGATCCCTGCCGCGCGACAGGCCGTCGGACCGCGGTACCCCGTGGTCTCGTCCTGCTCCGACACGTCCTCGCCGAACAGCAGACCCTGGGCCCCCTGGGGCACCGGCGGGCGGCTCGCTGTGGCGTCGCCGTCAGTCCTCACGCTGGCCTCCAGATGGGTAGGGCGCTCGTGCGCCCGCCGTGCTCTTCACGGTAGGCCGGGGCCCGACCGACTTCAATCACCGTGCCCGTCCGGCGCGTCGCGCCGCCGCGTCCTGCGCGACGTCGGCCGGCCCACGGGCCCTCAGACCTCGAAGTCCTCGGGTTCGACGTGCTCGAGAAAGGTGCGGAACTCCTCGACCGTGCCCGCCTGCTCATTGTCCATCACCTCGATGCCGGCTGTCGCGACGACCTCGCCGGCGCACAGCAGCGGGCTCGCGGTCCGGACGGCGAGCGCGATGGCGTCCGAGGCGCGGGAGTCGACGCGCGCGCCGTTCGAGAGGACGAGCTCGGCGTGGAACACGCCGTCCCGCAGCGCGACGATCTCGACCCGGTCGAGCCGGACCGCTGCGGCGCGCAGGAGGTCCCGCAGCAGGTCGTGCGTCATGGGTCGGGGTGGGACGACGCCCGCCTGGGCCGAGGCGATCGCGGACGCCTCGCGCGGCCCCACCGTGATCGGCACGACCAGCTCCGCCTCCGCGTCGAGGAGCAGCACCACGATCTCCTGACCGCGGTACTGCCGGACGCCGAGCAGCTCGACGGGCACCATCGGAGCGTCTGCCACCCGTCCACGGTACGACTCAGGGCGTGAGGTCGGCGACCCCCTGGCGCACGAGGGCTGCGTGCAGGCGCGTGCACAGGTCGGCCACCTCGGTCGCGAGCTCCTCCGCGCGGGTCCGGGCGGCCGGGGACTGCTGGCTGCGCCACGGCGCGACGACCTGGTCGACCAGCGCGACGTGCCGGTCGGCGGACGCGCGCAACGGCCGCAGGTGACGGGGCTCGATGCCGAACTCCCCCAGTGCCGCGACGACCCGGGTGATCTCCACAGCCCACGCGTCGACCTCGCCGTCCGGGCCGGGCCGGACCACGCCGGTCGTGACGAGCTCCTGGACGACGGCGGGCTCGACGGCCGCGAGCGCGGCCAGGCTGCGGACCGTGGGCCGGTCGCCCGGCGACGCCGACCCGCCCCGGACGACGCCGCCCGGGACCGGCGACCGGTTCTCGGCACCCGAGTCGAGTGCCGCCAGGTGGTCCTTGATGACCTTGAGCGGGAGGTAGCGGTCACGCTGCTCGGCGAGGACGAACCGGATCCGCTCCACGTCGGCGGCGCTGTACTGCCGGTAGCCGGCCGCGGTGCGGACGGGCACGACGAGGCCCTGGTCCTCGAGGAAGCGGAGCTTGGACGGCGACAGCGAGGGGAACTCCCCCTGGAGCGCGCGCAGCACGTCGGAGATCCGCATGGTGGCGGCGCGGGATGCGCCGCGCGGCCACGGCTGCGTGGTGGGCGCGTCGTCCGGCCCGTCACCCCGCGCCGTGGCCGGGGCGCTCACGCGGGCCCCGCCTGCCCTTCGGTGCCGGGCCGGCGGGCAGGGCTCGCGTGGAACGACAGGCGGAACTTGCCGATCTGGACCTCGTCGTTCGTCGCGAGAGCGATCTGGTCGATGCGGTTCCGGTTGACGTAGGTGCCGTTGAGCGAGCCGATGTCCCGCACGAGGAACTGGCCGTCCTCGCGGACGAACTCGGCGTGCTTGCGCGACACGGTGACGTCGTCGAGGAAGATGTCGGCGTGGACGCTGCGGCCGGCGGTGACGCGGTCGGCGTCGAGCAGGAAGCGCTCCCCGGTGGACGTGCCACGCCGCATGATGAGGAGCGCCGACCCCCACGGCAGCGCAGCGACGGTGCTCGACTCCTCGGACGTCAGTCCGGGGGTCGCGGCGACGTCGTCGGGACCACCGTCCGCGCGACGGAAGGTCGCGGTGGTGTCCGGTCCGAACGTGCCCGGCGTTCCTGCACCCGGATCTGTCATGACGCCTCCTCGGGACGTGTGCTTCGGGCACGTGACGTGCCACGCTGCTCCAGGCGCCCACCAGGGGTGACGCCTGCTCCAACACTAGGCCGAACCCCCGGCGGGGGGCAGCCCTCCTGCTCGGCGTGCCGCGTCACCGCTTCGTCCCGGCGGTCGACACGGGCACGGGTGTCGCGTACTTCGGGTCCTCGGGCTCGCGCGTGGCCGTGACCTCGACCTTCGTGGCGCTCTTCACCTCGGCCGTCGCCCCCTGGCTCCGGACCGCCGCGAGCGCACCGCCCGGGATGCCGAGGGCGGGGGCCAGCGTGTCCGGGTCGCCGATCGCGACCCACGTGTAGGGGGACGTGACCGGGACGTCGTCGACGACGAGGGAGTTGCCGGCGAGCGCGAACCAGCTCGACGCGACGAGCCGGACTCCGTTGATCTGGACGGCTTCCGCGCCCGCGTTGCGCAGCTCCTCGAGCACGTTGAACATCGTCGCGGCCCCCACGGTCTGCGTGCCCTCCTCGATGGTGAGGGTCACCCCGGGGCCCTGGGCGGGAAGCCGGCCGGACAGGATGCCCTGGGTCGCGGCGCGGTCCTTCGCCAGCTTGATGGCGGCCTGCTGGCTGCCGGACCCGGCCTGCAGCTCGTCACGGGTGACGCGGAGCGACGAGTACTCGCGCTCGAGCGCCTGGCTGCGCTGGGTGACGTCGTCGAGGAGCCGCACGAGGTCGGACTGGCGCAGCGACGACAGGCTGTCGGACTGGTTCTGGCGGACCTGGACGATGAAAGCGAAGCCGAGCGCGGCGCACAGGACCGCGACGATCAGCTGGGACGTGTTGAGCCGGGGGCGCAGCAGCGAGGCGAACGTGTGGCGGCGCCCGGGGGTGCCGCGGCCGGGGACGTCGTCGTCGGACGCCTGCTCGTCACCTCCCTCGGCGGCGTGCCGGGGGTGGACGTCGCTGGCGTGGGGTGAGTCGCTCGGCACGTCGCGGTCCGGGGACGGGACGTCGTCGGGCACGTGCTCGTCGGGCATGCGCGTCAGGCCTTGAAGATGTGGCGGCGGATCGCGGCGGCGTTCGAGAAGATCCGGATGCCGAGGACGACGACGACCGCTGTGGACAGCTGGGCGCCGACGCCGAGCTGGTCGCCGAGGAACACGATCAGGGCGGCCACCACGACGTTCGAGAGGAACGAGACGAGGAACACCCGGTCGTCGAACATGCCGTCGAGCTTGGCGCGCAGGCCCCCGAACAGGGCGTCGAGCGCTGCCACCACGGCGATCGGCAGGTACGGCTGGAGCTGGACGGGGACGGTCGGCTGCAGGATCAGCCCGACGACGACCCCGATGACCAACCCGACGAATGCGATCAACTCATCCTCCTTGGAGTGCTTCAGTCTAGGGGGGTCGCCGAGTAGAGCGTGGAGGCGCCCCCGCCCGCGAGCGCCAGGTGGTCGGCGGTCTTGGTGGTGGTGCGGATGCCGTAGGACTCCTGGAGCACGTCGAGCTGGTCGGTGGCGGTGGAGGCGGCGAAGCGGTCGTGCAGGTCGTCGGGGTCGCCGATGGCGTCGACGGTGTAGGGCGAGGCGAGGCCGACGAAGTCGACGAGGACGGCGCTGCCGGCGGAGCGGATGGCTGTGGTGGCGGTGAGGCGTTGGCCGTTGATGGAGATGGCTTCGGCTCCGGAGGCCCACAGGGCGTTGACGACGAGCTGGAGGTCGCTGTCCTGGACGCGTTTGTCGGCGTCGACGGTGCCGTCGGTGTCGACGGCGTCGTCGGCGTCGGTGAGGGTGACGACGAGTCCGGGGCCGGTGACGGCGGCGGCGCCGGAGGCGACGGAGTCGTCCTCGATGGTCTTGAGGAGCCCGGGGTATCTCTCGGCGAGGGCTTGGGACTGGAGGGCGGCGATGGTGTCGGAGGCGTCGGTGATGTCGCGGGTGAGCTGGTCGGCGTGGGCCTGGCGTGCGGTGATCTGCTTGACGAGGACGTCGCGGGCGGCGACGACGGCGGGTGAGGGGGCGCGCAGGCTGATGACGGCGACGGTGGCGAGGGTGCCGAGGGCGACGGCGACGAGGCCGTAGGCGAGGTGTCCGGCGGGGCGGCGGGTGCGGGTGTCGCGGCGGGCGGCGGCTTCGGCGTATCCGGGGTCGAGGGGGTGGTTCATGACCTCGGTGATGAGGGTCATGGACTCGTCGGGGCGGCGGGTGCGCGGGGTGGTGCGGGGTGGGGTGCTCATGCGGCGGCGCCGGGGGCGGGTGTGCTGGGGGTGCGCAGGATGGCGCGGGCGCCGCGGACGTAGAGGAGGCCGGCCCACCAGTAGAGGGCGACTCCCCAGGCGGCGCAGGCGGCGCCGATGACGAGGGCGACGGTGCCGACGGGTCCGTCGACCTGGGCGAGCAGGAGGAGCGGGAAGGCGTACATGAGGGCGAAGGTGGCGGCTTTGCCGATGAAGTTGACGGGGAGGGGCCCGTAGCCGCGTCGGGCGAGGGCGGGCAGGTAGCAGGCGAGCAGGATGTCGCGGCCGACGATGAGGGCGACGAGCCACCAGCCGATGACGTCGCGCCAGGCGAGGCCGACGAGGGTGACGAGGATGAACAGTCGGTCGGCGGCGGGGTCGAGCATCTGGCCGAGCTTGCTGGTCTGGTGGAAGCGTCGGGCGATGACGCCGTCGAGCCAGTCGGTGGCTCCGGAGACGGCGAGGACGGCGACGGCCCAGATGTCGTGGTGGCCGACGATGAGGACGGCGAAGACGGGCACGAGGAGGAGTCGTGCCAGGCTGATGAGGTTCGGGACCGTCCAGACCCGCGTGCTCACGTCGTCGTCGGTCACGGGGTCAGTGTACGAGGACGAGGGTGTGTGCCCGGACACGTGTGACGGCGGCCACGGCGGGGTGCGGTGCCGGGCGGGTAGGATGAGGGCGACTTCTTTTCGCAGTCGTCGCAGACCCGTTCTGGTGCGCCCGTCGTGGCGCGTGCAGGTCGCAGCTTCCGCAGGGCCCTCTCGGGGCCGCGGGCCGGCCTCGTTCTCTCGTGTGGGTGACGCGACAGCGGCCACCGTCGCATGCGATCCCCCGAACGAACGGTTCTGCACATGACCATGCCTGCCAGCGCGCCCGCGAGCGCCCCCCTTTCTGCTGCTGAGCCGTCGGCGTCGGCTGCGACGACGACGAAGGCCGCGGCGAAGACGTCCTTCAAGGATCTCGGACTGCCTGCCGCTCTGCTGGAGGCGGTGGAGGCGCTCGGTTTCGAGACGCCGTCGCCGATCCAGGCGGAGGCCATCCCGGCGCTGCTGTCGGGGCGTGACATCACGGGTGTCGCGCAGACCGGCACGGGCAAGACGGCGGCGTTCGGGCTGCCGCTGCTGGCGCGGGTGGACGCGGGGCTGCGGGCCACGCAGGCGCTGGTGCTGACGCCGACGCGTGAGCTGGCGATGCAGGTGGCGGACGCGATCGAGAGCTTTGCGCGCACCACCCCGGGCATCGAGGTCATCTCGGTGTACGGGGGGTCGCCGTACCTGCCGCAGCAGCGGGCGCTGCAGCGGGGGGCGCAGGTCGTGGTGGGCACGCCGGGTCGTGTGATCGACCACCTGGAGCGCGGGTCGTTGAAGCTCGACGGGATCCGGTTCCTCGCGCTGGACGAGGCGGACGAGATGCTGCGGATGGGCTTCGCGGAGGACGTCGAGAAGATCTTCGGGTTCGCGCCGCGCACGGGCCGTCAGGTCGCCCTGTTCTCGGCGACGATGCCGGAGCCGATCCGCCGGGTCGCGCAGCACCACCTGGACAACCCGGTGGAGATCGCGGTGGCGCGGCAGTCGTCCACGGTGACGAGCGTGCGCCAGACGTATGCGATCGTGCCGTTCCGCCACAAGGCGGGCTCGCTGGTGCGGGTGCTGCAGACGTCGGACGCGGACGCGGCGATCGTGTTCTGCCGGACGCGCGGTGCGGCGGAGGAGGTCGGCACGGCGCTCATCGAGCGCGGTATCGCGGCGGCGACGATCTCGGGCGACGTGGCGCAGAAGGACCGCGAGAAGATCGTGGAGCGGCTGCGCTCGGGTCAGGTGGACGTGCTGGTCGCCACGGACGTCGCGGCGCGCGGCCTGGACGTGGACCGCATCGGCCTGGTCGTGAACTTCGACCTGCCTGGCGAGCCGGAGGCGTACGTGCACCGCATCGGTCGCACGGGTCGCGCGGGCCGGTCGGGCGAGGCCCTGAGCTTCGTGACGCCGCACGAGCGGGGGCGGCTGCGCCAGATCGAGCGGACGACGCGGACCCCTCTCGAGGAGGTCGCGATCCCGTCGCCGGCGGAGGTCTCGGCGCACAAGGTCAAGAAGATGCTCGGCGACGTCGCGGAGCGGCACGAGGCGGGTCGCCTGGACCTGTACGTGAACCTGGTGCGCGAGCACCTGGCGGAGCACGAGGACGTCGACGCGGTCGAGCTCGCCGCGACCCTCGCCGCCCTGTTCGTCGGTGACCGGGGTCCCCGGTCCCGCGAGGCGCTCGCGGCCGAGGAGGAGGCGGCGGAGCTGGCCGCCGCGGCACGCCGGGCGCACCGCGAGGACGACGGGCGCCGCGACGGGCGGCACCGCCACTCCCCCGCGTCGGACGCCGACGGGCGGGGCCGGCGGGACGCCCGCGGCCCCCGCGACGGGGCACGTGACGGCGCGCGCGGGATCCGTCGTGACCCGGTCGGCACCCGGTACCGGGTCGCGGTGGGTCACAAGCACGGCGTGCAGCCGCGCGGCATCGTGGGCGCCCTGACGCACGAGGGCGGCCTGTCCGGCAAGGACCTCGGGAAGATCGACATCTTCCCGCACTTCTCGCTGGTGGACATCGCGACGCCGCTCGACGAGCCGGCGCTCGAGCGGATCGGCCGGGCCCGCGTGGGCGGCCGGGCGCTGCGCATCACGATCGACGAGGGTGCACCGGCGCCGCGGCGCCGCCCGCAGGACTGACGCACGGGGCAGGGCCACGAGGGGCCGCGACGCAGCACGCGTCGCGGCCCCTCGTGCGTCTCCGGCCCTCGCGTCGGGGCGTCACGGTGCCCGGTCGGGCGCCTCCCCGTGCAGCGCGACGAGGCGGGCGAGACGGTTCGCGTCGCGGACCCCGCGCGCGCCGTCGGCGCGCTGCACCGCCATGACGGCGAGGGTGGTCCCGTCCGCGAGGTCGAGCACCACCCAGGGGTCGGCGGGCGCGAACCGGACGGCCACGACCTCCGCCCACTCGAGGCGGCGCCGGTGCACGACGTTGCGCACGGTCAGACCGTCCGGGGTGGGGCGCGCGGACGTGTTGACGAGCAGCTCGAGGAACCACGCACCGAGCAGACCCACGACGACGATCGCGACCCGCTGCCCGCTGTCGAAGCCGGTCTGGCGGGCCGCGAGCGCCACGAACGCGCACCCGCCGACGAGGACGGTCGCGGTCAGGGCGCCGGCGAACAGGGCGAACCGGGGCCGGAACGGCGCGTACAGCCACGCGTCGGCCGGGCGGTCGGTGTGCGGCGTGACTCTCACCTCCGGCGCGCGGCGGATGCCGCGCTCCCCTTCAGGCTGTCACGGTGCGGGTGCCCACGCCGGGGCGGCACCGCGCGCCGCCGGTGCGGGGGTTCAGAGCCGGCAGGCGTGGATGGACGTCACGAGGATCGCCCGGGCTCCCAGGTCGTACAGGGAGTCCATGACCTGGTTGGTGCGGGAGCGCGGCACCATCGCACGCACCGCGGCCCATGAGCTGTCGTGCAGCGGCGAGACGGTGGGCGACTCGAGGCCGGGGGTGATCGCGACGGCCTGCTCGACGAGGTCGACCGGGCAGTCGTAGTCCATGAGGACGTACTCGCGGGCCGTCAGGACGCCCTGGAGGCGGCGGGTCAGGACCTCGAGCCCGGCGGGGGCGTCGTGGTCGGCGCGGCGGATCAGGACGGCTTCGGAGCGCAGCAGCGGCTCGCCGAAGACTTCCATGCCGGCGGCGCGCAGGGTGGTGCCGGTCTCGACGACGTCCGCGATGACGTCGGCGACGCCGAGGCGGACGGACGACTCGACGGCGCCGTCGAGGCGGACCACGGCCGACGGCTGGACGCCGTGCTCGCGCAGGTAGCCGCCCACGAGCACCGGGTAGGAGGTGGCGACACGCCGGCCCGCGATCCCGGCGAGGTCCTCGGTGGTGCCCACGGGGGCCGCGAACCGGAAGGTGGAGCGGGCGAACCCGAGGGGCAGGTGCTCGACGGCGTCTGCACCGGAGTCGATCATGAGGTCGCGGCCGGTGATGCCGACGTCGACGGTGCCCGCCCCGACGTACACGGCGACGTCACGGGGTCGCAGGAAGAAGAACTCGACGTCGTTGTCGGGGTCGGCGAGCACGAGCTCGCGCGGGTCGCGGCGCTGGCGGTAGCCGGCTTCGCGGAGCATGGCGGCTGCGGGTTCGGACAGGGATCCCTTGTTGGGGACGGCGATGCGGAGCACGGTGATTCCTCGGTCAGGGTGCGGGGGCGGGACGTCGTGCGCGGCGGTCGCGCGCCGGCCGGGCCGGGTGCGGACGCCGCTCACAGATGGCGGTACACGTCCTGCAGGGTGAGCCCCTTGGCGACCATGAGCACCTGCAGGTGGTACAGGAGCTGGGAGATCTCTTCGGCCGCGGCGGTGTCGGACTCGTACTCGGCGGCCATCCACACCTCGGCGGCCTCCTCGACGATCTTCTTGCCGATGGCGTGCACCCCGGCGTCGAGCTCCTTGACGGTGCCGGAGCCCTCGGGGCGTGTCCGGGCCTTGTCGGACAGCTCGGCGAACAGGTCCTCGAACGTCTTCACGCCGTCCAGGCTAGCGGGCGCGGCGGGTGGGCGGGCGCACGGTCCGGTCCTCGGGACTGTGCGCCCGCGACGGTCAGACGCCGCGCAGGGCGACGGCGGTCGCGACGGCCGCCTCGGCCGCCTCGGCGCCCTTGTCCTCGTGCGAGCCCTCGAGGCCGGCCCGGTCGAGCGCCTGCTCGATCGTGTCGCAGGTGAGCACGCCGAAGCCGACGGGCTTGCCGGTGCGCACCGCGACGTCGGTCAGGCCCAGGGTGGCGGCCTGGCACACGTACTCGAAGTGGGGTGTGCCGCCGCGCACCACGACGCCGAGCGCGACGACCGCGTCGGACGTCCCCGCGGCGCGCGCCGCGGCGACCGTCAGCTCGAACGTGCCCGGGACGCGGATCTCGCGCACGTCCGTCACGTTCGCGGCCGCGAGCGCCCGGCGGGCGCCCGCGAGGAGGCCGTCCATGACCTCGGTGTGCCAGGACGCGGCGATCAGGGTGACGTG
The DNA here is from genome assembly GCF_002798015.1 of Luteimicrobium subarcticum. Lineage (GTDB taxonomy): Bacteria > Actinomycetota > Actinomycetes > Actinomycetales > Cellulomonadaceae > Luteimicrobium > Luteimicrobium subarcticum. The sequence continues at coordinate 66,996 of NZ_PGTZ01000011.1, forward strand.
CAGGCCCTGGCCGTCGGTGTGGATGGTGGGTGCTCCGGCGCCGCTCATGCGGGGTCCTCCTGCGTGTCGTGGGTGCTGTCGTGCGTGCTGTCGTGGCTGGTGTCGTGCTCGAGGGTGAGCGCGTGGCCCATGTGCTGCGCCTTGGTGCGCAGGTACGCGTCGTTGTAGACGGACCGGCCGACCTCGAGGCGACGGGTGCGCGGGACGTCGATGCCGCTGGCGGTCAGCCCGGTGGTCTTGGCGGGGTTGTTGGTGAGGAGCTCGACCTGGTGCAGGCCGAGGTCGGCGAGGATGGCGGCGGCGGCGCCGTACTCGCGCCGGTCGGCGGGCCACCCGAGCTCGAGGTTCGCCTGGACGGTGTCGAGGCCTGCGTCCTGCAGGGCGTAGGCGTGCACCTTGGCGAGCAGGCCGATGCCGCGTCCTTCGTGGCCGCGCAGGTACACGATCGCGCCGCCCTCGCGCACGACGGTCCGCATGGCCTCGTGGAGCTGGGGGCCGCAGTCGCAGCGCAGCGAGCCGAACGCGTCGCCGGTGAGGCACTCGGAGTGGACGCGCACGACGGGCACGTCGGCGGGCTCCAGGGGGGCGTTCGCAGGCACGAGGGCGACGTGCTCGGCGCCGGTGCGCAGGTCGCGGTACCCGTGCACGCGGAAGTGCCCGTGCTCGGTCGGCAGGAACGCGTGCGTGGTGGCGCGCACGCGGGGCCGGGCCGCCTCGGCCCCGCCGTCGGCGGCGTCCGCGGTGTCGACGACGGGGTCGTGCTCGCGGCGCCACGCGACGAGGTCCGCGATGGTGATGACGAGCAGCCCGGCCTGGGCGGCCAGGCCGGCGGCGTCGCCGAGGCGCATCATGCGGCCGTCGTCGTGGACGAGCTCGGCGATCGCGCCGACCTCCCCCACGCCGGCGAGACGGCACAGGTCGACCGCGGCCTCGGTGTGGCCGCCGCGGTGCAGCACACCACCGGGGACGGCCCGCAGCGGCAGGACGTGGCCCGGTCGGATGAGGTCGGTGGCACCGCTGGCGGTGTCCGCGAGGACGTGCAGGGTGCGGGTGCGGTCGTCGGCCGAGATGCCGGTGGTGACGCCCGTCGCGGCGTCCACCGTGACGGTGTAGGCGGTCCGGCGCGGGTCCTGGGACTGCGGGACCATCAGCGGCAGGTCGAGGGCGTCGGCACGGGCCGCGGGCATGGGCGCGCACAGGTAGCCGCTGGAGTGCCGGATCGTCCAGGCCACCCACTCGCTGGTGGCGCTCTGCGCGGCCAGGACGACGTCGACCTCGTTCTCGCGCTCGGGGTTGTCGGCGACGAGGACGGGGCGCCCGGCGCGGATCTCGGCGAGCGCGTCCTCGATCGACGCGAGGCGGACGTCGTTCATGCGTGGGCCTCCTGCGTGTCGTCCTGCGTGTCGTCCTGCGCGGACGGGTCGGCGGTGACGGCCGCGGAGTGGCGGCCGGTCGCGGACCCCTGGGCGAGCCGGGTGACGTGCCGTTCGACGTACTTCGACAGGACGTCGACCTCGAGGTTGACGAGGTCGGCCGCGCCGAGGCGCCCCAGGGTGGTGTCGGCGAGCGTGGTCGGGATGAGGGAGACGCCGAACGCGTCGTCGGCGACCCAGGTGACCGTGAGGGACACGCCGCTGACGGTGACGGAGCCCTTCTCGGCGAGGTACCGGGTGACGCTCTCGTCGGCGGCGACCGTCACGTCGTCCCAGCGAGGTCCGGGGCGGCGCTCGCGGATCGTGCCGACGCCGTCCACGTGACCCTGGACGACGTGGCCGCCGAGCCGGGTGTCGGCGCGCACGGCCCGCTCGAGGTTCACGGGTGCGCCGGGTGCGAGCTTCTCGAGGGCGGTGCGGCGCAGCGACTCCGGCATGACGTCCGCGGTGAACGTGCCCACGTCGTCGCCGGTGCCGAGCGACGTGACGGTCAGGCAGACGCCGTCGACGGCGATCGAGTCACCGTGCCGGGCGTCGGACGCCACGAGGGGGCCGGACACGGTGAGCACGGCGTCGGCCTCGGGGCCGTCGGGGAACGCGATGTCGACGACGTGGCCGACCTCTTCGACGATGCCGGTGAACATGTCAGACCTCCTGGGCCGGTGCGGGTCGGGTGGGGCGGGGAGTCGTGGGGGGGTCGGCGGCACGGACGACCGTGAGGACGTCGTCGCCGAGCGGCATGACCTGGTGGGGGTGGAAGCGGGGGGCGCCGGCCAGGGTGGCGACGCCGAAGGCCTCGGTCGCGGACCGGCCGGCGCCGAGCAGGACGGGCGCGGCGTAGTGGTGGACCTCGTCGACGACCCCCGCGGCGAGGAACGCGGCCGCGAGGCGCGGTCCGCCCTCGACGACGAGCGTGCGGACCTCGCGCCCGGCCAGCGCGGCGAGGACCTCGGCGACGTCGTGGGTGGGCAGTGCGACGAGCTCACCGCCGGGGCCGTGCAGCGCGGCGTCCGGGGGCACGGCACGGCGGCCCACGACGACGCGCAGCGGCTGGTGGTCCGTGAGCGACCCGTCCGGGCGGCGCGCCGTGAGGGACGGGTCGTCGGCGGCGACCGTCCCGGTGCCGACCGCGATCGCGTCGACGCGGGCGCGGACCTCGTGGGCGTGCTCGCGCGCGGCCGCGCCCGTGATCCACCGGCTCGTGCCGTCCGCGGCGGCGACCCGTCCGTCCAGCGTGGTCGCGAGCTTGAGGATCACGTACGGGCGCCCGGACGCGGCGGACGCGAGCCACGCGTGGTTCAGCTCGGCCGCCCCGCCGTGGGGCACCAGGGCGGCGGGCACGCCGCGCGAGCGCAGGTACGCCGCTCCGCCGGCAGCCGTCGGGTTCGGGTCCGCGACCGCGTAGACGACCTCGGCGACGCCGGCGTCCGCGAGCGCCACGGAGCAGGGTCCGGTGCGTCCGGTGTGGTTGCAGGGTTCGAGGGTGACCACGGCGGTGGCGCCGCGCACGTCGACCCCGGCCTCGCGGGCGCGTGCGAGGGCGTCGGCCTCGGCGTGCGGGGTGCCGGCGCCGCGGTGGTACCCCTCGGCGAGGACGACGCGGGAGGGGGTCGAGCCGGTGCCGTCCCTGCTGACCCTGCTGTCCGTAGGGGCGAGCAAGACGCACCCGACGCGCGGGTTGGGGCCGTGCGCGGGGCCGCGGGCGGCGAGCGCGACGGCCCGGTCGAACCAGGGGGCGAACCAGGGGGCGAACGCGGCGGCGAGCGTCGCGGCGGCGGGGTCGGCGCGGGACGCGTCAGGCGGGGGTGCTGCGGTGGTCAACGTCCCTCCGGTGCTCGTGCGGCGCACGGCGCTCCGGGGACGTGCGGGGCGCCACGACGGCGCACCAGCACCCGGGAACCCTGTGGAGGGTCCCCGTCACGCGTCTTCTCCCATCCGGACTCTCACCGTCGGTCCTGGAGTTCCACCAGGTCAACCGGGCGCTCTGCCGCCGGGGCGGAGGGCGCACGGGTCGCGGACTGTCACCGCCGGCTCGGAATTTCACCGACCCCGAAGCACGTGCTCACCACCATGGTGCCACGACGTGGGTCGTGGCCGGGCACCGTGAGGCGTGCGTCCCGTCACGTGGACGGGCGTGAACTGCGCGCTACGGGTGCACGTGGGCGCTCGCGAGCGCCCGCAGGGTCTCGATCTCCGCGGGGACGTCGTCCGCCCCGTACACGGCGGACCCGGCGACGAAGACGTCGGCGCCGGCGTCGGCGGCCCGCTCGATCGTGGACCGGGAGACGCCGCCGTCCACCTGGACCCACACGTCGAGGCCCGCCGCGGACACGGCCTCGCGGGTGCGGCGGATCTTCGGGAGGGTGCCCTCGATGAAGGACTGGCCGCCGAACCCGGGCTCGACGGTCATGATGAGCACCATGTCGACCTCGGCGAGCAGGTCGACGAACGGCTCGATCGGGGTGGCGGGCCGCAGCGCGAGCCCGGCGCGCGCGCCGAGGCGGCGCAGCTCACGGGCGAGGCGCACGGGCGCCTGGGCGGCCTCCGCGTGGAACGTGACGGACTGCGCGCCGGCCTCCGCGAACGCGGGGGCCCACCGGTCGACGTCCGCGATCATGAGGTGCGTGTCGATGGGGACGGGCGAGACCTGCGCGAGCCGCTCCACGACGGGCAGCCCGATCGTCAGGTTGGGCACGAAGTGGTTGTCCATGACGTCCACGTGCGCCCAGTCCGCGGTCGCGATCTTGTGCAGGTCGCGCTCGAGGTTCGCGAAGTCGGCGGACAGGATGCTCGGGGAGATCTGTGCGGACGGCATGGGCCCAGCGTAGGGCGCGCCCGGGTCAGCGGCGGCGCAGCAGCGTCAGGTGCATCGCGTCCGTGCCGTGCACGTGCGGCCACAGCTGCACGTCGGTGCGGTCCGCGAGCGGGATCCCGGCGCCCGCGACCTCGCGCACCGCGGCGGCGGCGTCGAGCCGCTCCACGTCGTCGCGGCGGCGCAGCACGTCGTCCACCACCGCGCGGGTCTCCGCGAGGTGCGGGGAGCACGTCACGTACGCGACCACTCCGCCGGGGCGCACGGCGTCGAGGGCGCTGGCGAGCAGCTCGCGCTGCAGCGCGGCGAGACCGGCGAGGTCCTGCGGGGTGCGGCGCCAGCGCGACTCCGGGCGCCGGCGCAGCGCGCCCAGCCCCGTGCAGGGCGCGTCGACGAGCACCCGGTCGTAGGAGGCGGGCTCCTGCTCGCCGACGAGGCGTCCGTCGCCCGTGCGGACCTCCTCGACGGCGTCGCGCACCGCGCGCACGGACCGCTCGACGAGGCGGGCGCGGTGCGGCGCGACCTCGTTCGCGACCAGCCGCGCACCGCGCTGCAGCGCGAGGGCGCCGAGCAGGGCGCTCTTGCCGCCCGGGCCGGCGCACAGGTCGAGCCAGCGCTCCCCGGGCGCGTCCGCCGCGTCCCCGGAGGCACCCCGAGGGTCCGGGTCGAGGGTCGGGGTGACCATCGCGAGGGTGACGAGCTGGCTGCCCTCGTCCTGCACGCCGACACGGCCCTCGGCCACGCCGGGGACGTCCGCGGGGTCGGAGCCGGGCAGGACGAGCGCGGTGGGCGTCCAGCGTCCCGCCGCGGGGCGGGGTCCGCGCCCGCCCGGGCCGCCCTGGGCGTCCACTCCGCGCACGGAGTCCGCGACCTCGACCCGGTCGGCCAGTCCCGGGCGCACCACGAGGGTCACGCGGGGGGCCACGTTGTCGGCCTCGAGCAGCCCGGGCAGGTCGTCGGCCGGGTAGCCGTTCGAGGTCAGGGCGTCGCGCAGCGCCCGGACGACCCACGCCGGGTGGCTCTGCGTGGCCGCGAGCGCGGTCGTCTCGTCGGGCGCGGACGCACGCAGCTCGTCGAGCCAGGCGTCCAGCTCGCGCTCGCTGACGCGTCGCAGGACCGCGTTGACGAACTGCGAGGGGCCGGCGCCGATCTGGTCGCGCACCAGGGCGACCGTCTCCGAGACGGCGGCGTGCCCGGGCACCCGCATCCCGAGGAGCTGGTGGGCGCCGAGGCGCAGCGCGTCCAGGACGGGTGCGTCGATCTCGGCGAGGGGCCGGGACGAGCAGCGCGACAGCACCGCGTCGTAGCGGCCGCGCAGCCGCAGGGTGCCGTAGGCGAGCTCGGTCGCGAACGCGGCGTCCCTGCCCCGTACGCCGCGCTCGCGCAGCATCGGGGGCAGGACCAGGTTCGCGTAGGCGTCGGAGTGGTCGACCTGGCGCAGCACGTCGAACGCCGCCGTGCGCGCGGGGTCGGACCGCTTGCCGCGCTGGGACGGCGCCTGCGCCGACGCGCCCCGGTCGCCGCGCGCACGGGCGGCGCCGCGCTGGCGCCCGCGGTGGTCGCGCCGGTCGTCGCCCCCCTGGTCGCGGCGGAGCTCGCCGCCTCGGCCACCCGTCCGCCCGCTCACGCCGACGCTCCCACGGTCGCCGGGGCCGCACCGAGCACCGTCGTGTCGTCGAGGCGGGCGCCGCGCGCCCAGTCGGCCGCGACCATCTGCTTCTTGCCCACGGGCGAGACCTCCCCGAGCTCGACGGCGTGCGTGGCGGTCCCCACCAGCACCTCCCGCTTGCCGGCGCGCACCTGCCCGGGGTCGAGGTCGGTGACGTCGGGGCGTGGCTTCACCGGCCCGAGCCCGAGCCGCGTGCCGTCGGGCAGGGTCGTCCACGCGCCCGGCGCGGGCGTGCAGGCCCGCACCCGGCGGTCGACCCCGAGGGCCGGGTGCGTCCACACGACGTGCGCGTCGTCGGCCGTGAGCTTGGGGGCCAGGCTCACCCCCTCGGCGGGCTGGGCCGCGGGCGTCGCGGTCCCGTCCTCGAGGGCGCCCAGCGACGCGAGCAGCAACGGCGTGCAGGCGGTCGACAGACGCTCGAGGAGCGCGCCCGAGGTGTCGCGCGGGCGGACCGTCTCCGTCATCGTGCCGAGGACGGGCCCGGTGTCGAGCCCCTCCTCCAGCAGGAACGTCGACACGCCCGTGACCTCGTCGCCCGCGAGCACCGCACGCTGCACGGGAGCCGCACCACGCCACGCGGGCAGGACCGAGAAGTGCACGTTGACCCAGCCGTGCGGGACGGCGTCCAGCACGTCGCGGCGCAGGATCTCCCCGTACGCGACGACGACCGCCGCGTCGACGCCCAGGTCGCGGACCCGGTCGGCGAAGCCCTCCGTGCGCGGCCGGTCGGTGATGACCGGCAGGCCGGCGGCCTCGGCACGCACCCGCACCGGGCTGGGACGCAGCGAGCGTCCGCGGCCTGCGCGGGCGTCCGCACGCGTCAGGACGGCGACGACCTCGTGGTGGGACGCGAGGAGCGCCTCCAGGGACGGGACGGCGACGTCGGGGGTCCCGGCGAAGAGGAGGCGCATGCCGGTGAGTCTAGTTGGCGGGCCCGGACCGGGCGGGTGCGGCCGCTCGGCGGTCGTGCTCGGGGGCGTGCTCCGCGTTCAGGCGGAGGTTCAGGTTCAGGTTCAGGTGGAAGGTCAAGGTCGTGAACCTTCACCCTCGGGTCGAAGGTCAGGCCGGGCGGGTGACGTCCCCCGGGACGGGCGGGCGGGCGGGCATCAGGGTGCACCCTCGACGAGGCCGAGGTCCGCGAGCGTCGCGCGGAGGTCCGTCGCGCCGGTGAACCGCACGGCCCGGAAGCCCAGCGCGGCCGCCGCCTCGACGTTCGCCGCCGCGTCGTCGACGAACACGGTGCGGGCGGGAACGAGCCCGAACCGGTCGACGGCGACGCGGAACATCGCCGGGTCCGGCTTCGCGACACCCTCGTGCCCCGAGACCACCACCCCCTCGAGCAGCCCGATCGCCGGTGCGGCGGGCACCGCGTGCCGGAACAGGTCGCCGGACCAGTTCGTCAGCCCGACCAGCCGGACGCCGCGCTCGCGCAGCTCCGCGACGAGCTCCGGGGTCCCGGGGACCGGACCGCGCAGCGCCGCCGGGAAGCGGGCGACGTACCAGTCCATGAGTGCCACGTGCTCGGGCGCGGAACGGGTCACGTCGGCCCGCAGCGCGTCCCACGTCGGGGCGCGGTCGAGCCGGCGGTTCAGGTCGACGAACGGTCCCCCGAGGAACGCGTCGAGCTCCGACGCGCTCACGCCGGGCGCGCCCGCGAGCGCGCCGCGCGGGTCCCACCCGACCAGCACCTGACCGAGGTCGAACAGGACGGTGTCGCACCGGGCGTCCTCGGCGGACGGGACGGGCGCGTCGGCAGTGCGCGGGGGGTCGTGGTCGGTTCGGCTCACGTCCTCGTCATGCCGGGGAGCGTCCGTGCGCGGCCGCCACAGGGCGTGCAGCACGACGCCGGCGGCCAGGGCCCAGAACGCGGCGCCGATCCCGCCGACGGTCACGCCGGAGGCCGCGACGACGAACGTCACGACGGCGCTCGCGCGGCCCCGCTCGTCGCGCAGCGCCCCCGTGAGAGCCGCGCCGAGCGTCCCGAGGAGCGCGAGCCCGGCGGCGCTCTCCACGAGCCCGGCGGGCGCGGCCGCCACGAGAGCGGCCACGGCACCCGAGGCGACCGCGAGCACCAGGTACGCCCACCCGGCCGTCGTCGCGGCACGCCACCGGCGGGCGGGGTCGCGGCCGGCGTCCGGGCCGGCGGCGAGCGCTGCCGTGATCGCCGCGAGGTTCACGGCGTGCGCCCCGAACGGCGCTCCCAGGGCGGTCGCCGCGCCCGTCCACCCCAGGGTGCCCCGCCACGGGACCCGGTAGCCGAACGACGCCATGACCGCGGCGCCGGGGACGTTCTGCGACGCGGTCGTCACGACGAACAGCGGGACCGCGAGGCCGACGACCGCCTGCCAGGTGAGCGTCGGCGTGGTCCACACGAGCCGCGGGACGAGGTCAGCCGCGGCGACGTCGTGGCCGGGCGGCGCGAGCCACCCCGTGGTCGCGGAGAGCGCGACGAGTCCGAGCGCGAGCACGAGCGCCGCGGGAGTCGCCCAGCGTGGCGCGCACCGCGTCAGCACCACCCACACGACGACCACCGGTGCCACGACGGCGGGCGACACCGTCAGCCCGTGCACCGGGGCGACGCACAGCGGCAGGAGGACGCCCGCGAGCATCGCCTGCGCGACGGACGCCGGGATGCGTGCCACCAGCGCGCCGAGGAGCGGCCACAACCCGGACGCGGCGAGGAGGAGGCCGGTGACCGCGAACGCGCCGACGGCGGCGGGCCAGCCGCCGTGCACGGCAGTGGCACCGGCGAGCAGGGCCGCCCCGGGGGTCGACCACGCGAGCGTGACCGGCATCCGGTGCCGCCGGCTGAGCCAGACCATCCCGACGCCCTGGGCGACGCACAGCGCGAGCAGGCCGGAGGCCGCCTGCTCGCGCGTGGCGCCGACCGTCCGCAGGCCGGCGAGGACGACCGCGAACGTGCTCGAGAAACCGACGAGCGCCGTGACGAGCCCCGCGACGACCGCGCGACGGCGGTCGTCGCTCACGCGATCTCCTGCGGGTCGACCTGGACGCGCACGCTGCCGGACTCGTTGCGCGCGCTGCGGACCGCGAGCGACGCCGCGAGCTCGCGCGCGAGCTCGGGCCCCTGGTCCCACGCGACCCGCACGAGGACGCGCACGGTCCGGGCGAGGGACGGGGCGAGCGTCCCGTCGCCCTCGTCGTCCAGCTCGACGGGCCCGAGCACCGCGTCCCCGGTGGCCAGGGTCACCCGCGACACCACGGCGGTCACCGCCGCCCGGTCCCCGGTGACCGACGCCATCCGGACCGCCGGCGGCAGCCCGAGCTCGCCGATCACGTCGAGCTCGCGGTCCGCGAACCCCGCGGGGTCCCAGCGCACGAGGGCGTCCGTGGGCGTCGGTGCCGCGTCGCCGACCAGCAGCACGCGTCCGCCCTGCGCCGCCGGACGGACGAGGGCCGCGGCGGCCAGCCAGCGGGCGAGCGCCCCCTGCTCGACGCCCAGGCCCTCGTGGCGTGTGCTCGCCTCGGCGTCCAGGAGCAGGGCGCACCCGTACCCTCCCTCGGCGACCGGCTCGGCCCCGGGGGTCGCGACGACCAGCACCGGTCGCCCGGGCACGACGTCCACGATCCCCCGCCCCGCGTTCGAGACCCGGACGGCCGCGAGCGGGAACGCCCGGCCGAGCTCCTCGGCGGTGCGGTCCGTCCCCACGCTGACCGCGCGCAGGGCGCGCCCCCCGCACTCGTCGCACGACCAGCCGGTGGCGAGGCGCCCGCACCAGCCGCAGCGCGGGTCCTCGCGCCCCGCCACCAGGGCGAGCGGCCCGTGGCACTCGGTGCAGCGGGCCGGGGTGCGGCACCGCGAGCACGCGACCACGGGCACGTAACCCCGGCGCGGCACCTGGACGAGCACGGGGCCGTCCTCGAGGGCCTCGCGCACCGCCCGGAACGCGGCCCCCGGCAGACGGGCGGCCGCGGCCGCACCCTCGCGGGCGAGCGCCTCGGACGTCAGCGCGGACACCCGTGGCGCCGCGGCGCGCACGGTGGCCCGGTCGGCCGAGACGTCGCGCGCGAAACCGCGCCGCACGAGCGCCTGCGTCGTCGTCGTGCGGGACGTCGACCCCACCACGAACGCGCAGCCCGCGAGCTCCGAGCGCAGCGCCAGCACCTCCCGGGTGTGCGGGTAGGGTGCGCGCTGGTCCCGGTGGGCCTCGTCGCCGTCGTCCCAGCACACGGCGAGCCCGAGGTCGTGCACCGGCGCGAACGCGGCGGCCCGGGTGCCGATCGCGACCCGCGCCTCGCCGCGCAGCACGGCCAGGAACTGCCCGTACCGGGCCGAGGGGCCGTCGTCGGCGAGGAGCTGCGCGACGTCGCCGCCGTGCGCCGGCGTCCAGGCACGCAGCCCCCGGGCGTCGAGCGCGCGTGCCAGACGTGCGACGTCGCGGGCGTCCGGCAGGACCACGAGGACGCCCTGGCCGCCGTCGTGCGCCGCCCGGACCAGGTCGCCGAGCGCGGCCGACCAGTGGGTGCCGGACGCGACGAGCGGGTCGGCGCCGGGCAGCGCGGTCCAGGCGGCGCGGACCCCGCGACCGGCGGCGACGTGACCGAGCAGCGCTCCCCCGCCCCGGTACGCCGCCCACGCGTTCGCGTTCGCGCTCGCGTCCGGTTCCGCGCCGGGCTCGTCCGGCCCGTCGGACGGTGCCGGGCGCTCGCGGCGCTCGACCGCCTGGTGCCGCGGCGGCACCGCGAGCCGCAGGACGTCCGCGAGGGTTCCGGCGTACCGGTCCGCGACGGCGCGGGCGAGCCGCAGCACGTCGGGAGTGAGCACCTGCTCGGACGACACGACCCGGCGCAGCGGGACGAGGCGCCCCGCGTAGTCCGTCTCGGCGACGCGCTCGACGAGGTAGCCGCCGACCTCCTGCGCGCCGAAGCGCGCCTTGATGCGCACGCCCGGCTGCGCGTCCGCGTCCATGGTGGCCGGCACGAGGTAGTCGAAGACCTGGTCCAGGTGCGCGGGCTGGAGGTCGAGCACGACCCGCGCGACCGGCAGGTGCTCGGCGAGCGCGGCGCCCCCCTCGGCGCGGCGCCGCGACGGGGCGCGAGACGCGCCGACCGCGTCCAGTCCGGGCAGCGTGAGCTGTTCGTCCTGGGTGGTCACGCGCTCATCCCATCACGAACCACCCGCACGACCGTTCGCGCCGGCGTGCGGGTGGCTCGCTGTCAGGGGTGTCGAGGCCGTCAGACCGCGGCGCGCAGCGCGTCGGCGCGGTCGGTCCGCTCCCACGTCAGGGCGTCGAGGTCGCGCCCGAAGTGCCCGTAGGCCGCCGTGCGGCGGTAGATCGGGCGCAGCAGGTCGAGGTCGCGGATGATCGCGGCGGGCCGCAGGTCGAAGACCTCCTGGATCGCCGCGGTGATGCGGTCGACCGGCACGGTCTCGGTGCCGAACGTCTCGACGTACAGGCCCACGGGGTGCGCCTTGCCGATCGCGTACGCGACCTGGACCTCGCAGCGCCGGGCGAGGCCCGCGGCGACGACGTTCTTGGCGACCCAGCGCATCGCGTACGCGGCCGAGCGGTCGACCTTCGACGGGTCCTTGCCCGAGAAGGCTCCGCCGCCGTGGCGGGCCATGCCGCCGTACGTGTCGACGATGATCTTGCGGCCCGTGAGCCCGGCGTCGCCCTTGGGCCCACCGATCACGAACTTGCCCGTCGGGTTGACGTAGACGTTCTTCGGGGCACCGAGGCGGGTGCCGTCGGCGAGCTCGAGCGCGTCGAGGACCACGTCGACGACCTCGGTGCGCACGAGGCGGTGCAGGGCGTCCTCGGTGACGTCCTCGTCGTGCTGCGTGGAGACGACGACCGTCTCGATGCCGACGGGCCGGTCGCCGTCGTACGCGACGGTCACCTGGGTCTTGCCGTCGGGGCGCAGCCCGGGCACGGTGCCGTCGCGACGCACCGCGGTGAGGCGCTCGGCGAGGCGGTGCGCGAGCCAGATCGGCAGCGGGAGCAGGCTCGGGGTGTCGTCGCACGCGTAGCCGAACATGAGCCCCTGGTCGCCGGCGCCCTGCGCATCGAGCGGGTCGACGTCGGTCGTGTCGTCGCGGTGCTCGAGCGACTTGTCGACGCCCTGCGCGATGTCCGGGGACTGCTGGCCGATCGACACGGACACACCGCACGACTCGCCGTCGAAGCCGATCGCGGACGACGTGTAGCCGATCTCGTTGACGACGCGGCGCACGACCTGCGGGATCTCGACGTACGCCTCGGTGGTGACCTCGCCGGCGACGTGCACGAGCCCGGTGGTCACCATGGTCTCGACGGCGACGCGCGCGGACGGGTCCTGCTCGAGGATCGCGTCGAGGATGGCGTCGGAGATCTGGTCGCACACCTTGTCGGGGTGCCCCTCGGTGACGGACTCGGAGGTGAACAGGCGCAGGCCTGTCGTGGCGGGTGTCGAGGGCGCGGGACTCATACCGGCCAGGCTACAAGCGACCACCACGGATGTCCGCATCACGGACGGACGATTTCGTCAGGCGAGACGCTTCGCGACGAGGTCCCACACCGCGTGCGCCACCTCGTCCTTCGACCCGTGCGCCGTCGCGACCACGTCGCCGGCCGCGTCGAGCACCGTCACGTCGTTGTCGTCCGTGCCGAAGCCGCGTCCGCCGCCCACCGCGTTGACGACCACGAGGTCGGCGCCCTTGCGCCGCGCCTTGGCCCGGCCGTGGTCGAGCACGTCACCGTCCGCGTCACCGGTCTCCGCGGCGAAGCCCACGACGACCTGCCCCGCGCGCAGCCGGTCGGTCGCGAGCTCGCGCAGGATGTCGGGGTTCTCGACCAGCTCGATCGGCGCGGGGGCCCGCCCGGGAACCTTCTTGATCTTGGCGTCCGGCGCGTGCGCCGGACGGAAGTCGGCGACCGCGGCCGCCATCACGACGACGTCCGCGTCCGACGCCGCCGCGCGCACCGCGGTGCGCAGCTCCGCCGTCGTCACGACCGGCACGTACGTGCCCACACCCTCGGGCGGCAGCGCGAGGTTGGCGCCCACCAGGACGACCTCGGCGCCGCGTGCGCGGGCCGCGCGCGCCAGGGCGACGCCCTGCTTGCCGCTCGAGGAGTTGCCGAGGAACCGCACCGGGTCGATGGGCTCACGGGTGCCGCCGGCGGACACCACGACCACGCGCCCCTCGAGGTCGCGCACCGTGCCGGTCCGCGGTCGGGCGCCGGGAGCGCCGTCCGTGCCGTCAGGGTTCGACGACGGGCGCCCGGCGACGCCCAGCGCGAACCGGACGACGTCCTCGGGCTCCGGCAGGCGACCCGGGCCGGTGTCGGCGCCCGTCAGGCGCCCCGAGTCGGGGTCCAGGACGTGCACGCCGCGCTCGCGCAGCGTCGCCACGTTCGCGACGGTCGCGGGGTGCTCCCACATCTCGGTGTGCATGGCCGGGGCCATGACGACGGGGCAGCGCGCGGTGAGCAGCGTCGCCGTCAGCAGGTCGTCCGCGCGGCCGGTGGCGGCCCGCGCGAGCAGGTCCGCCGTCGCGGGGACCACGACGACCAGGTCGGCGCCCTTCCCGAGCGCCACGTGGGCCACACCGGGCACGTCGTCGAAGACGGTCGTGCTCACCGGCTCGCCCGACAGCGCCTCCCACGTGGGAGCACCGACGAACCGCAGCGCAGCCTCGGTCGGCACCACACGCACCGCGTGCCCCTGCTCACGCAGGAGCCGCAGCACCAGGACGGCCTTGTAGGCCGCGATGCCGCCGGAGACGCCGAGGACGATGCGCACGGGAGGGCAGACGGGAGAGCCGCGGTGGACTGGGCAGCCTGGCGTCAGAGCGCGGGCTGCTCGTCCTCGGCGGCGGTCTCGGTCTCCGTCATGGTGAGCAGGCCTTCGTTGATCTCGCGCAGCGCGATCGACAGCGGCTTCTCCTGCGGGCGGGCCTCGACGAGCGGGCCGACGTTCTCGAGCAGGCCCTCGTTGAGCTGCGAGTAGTACGAGTTGATCTGACGGGCGCGCTTCGCGCCGTAGATCACGAGCGCGTACTTCGAGTCGGCACGCTCGAGCAGGGCGTCGATCGGCGGGTCGGTGATGCCCTCGGGGGCAGCGACAGTTCCGGACACAGAGTCCTCCTGTGTGGTCAGCGGGGTGTGATCAGTGGTGATCAGTGTGGTGATCAGTGGGGGTTCGAGAGACCATTCTACGCGGTGACGGGCGTGAGCCCCATGACCGCCACGAGCTCGTCGGTCGCGCGGTGGACCTCGTCGTTCACGATGGTCCGGTCGAACTCGCTCTCGGCGGCGAGCTCGACGCGCGCCGTGCTCAGCCGGCGCTCCTGCTCCTCGGGGGTCTCGGTGCCGCGGCCGACGAGCCGGCGGACCATCTCGTCCCAGCTCGGCGGCGCCAGGAACACGAAGAACGCGTCGGTCGTGGCGTCGCGCACCTGGCGCGCACCCTGCAGGTCGATCTCGAGGAGCACCGGGACGCCCGCGGCCAGGCGCTGCTCGACCGGACCGCGAGGCGTGCCGTACCGGTTGCGACCGTGCACGACCGCCCACTCCAGCATGTCGCCGTGGGCGACCATGTCGTCGAACTCGGCGTCCGACACGAACAGGTAGTGCACCCCGTCGACCTCGCCGGGCCGCGGGGCACGCGTCGTCGCGGACACGGACAGCCAGACCTGCGGGTACCGGGCACGGACGTCGGCCGACACCGTCCCCTTGCCCACGGCGGTGGGACCCGCGAGGACCGTCAGACGAGCCGGGTGCGAGGGGGTGGGGGTTGAAGCAGTGATGTCAGCCAAACCTCTCGATGAGTGCTTTCGCCTGGTGCGGCCCGAGGCCACGCACGCGGCGGGTCTCGGCGATCCCGACCTCCTCCATGATCGCACGCGCCTTGACCTTGCCGACGCCGGGCAGGGACTCCAGGAGCGCGACGACCTTGAGCTTGCCGATCACGTCGTCCTTCTGGCCCTGCTCGATCACCTCGGCCAGCGAGCCCTTGGAGTACTTCAGGCGGTTCTTCACCTCCGCCCGCGCGCGGCGCGCAGCCGCAGCCTTCTCGAGGGCCGCGGCGCGCTGTTCAGGGGTGAGGGTCGGAAGTGCCACGGTGGTCACCCTTCGAGGACGGTGGTTGCCGGTCGGCATGTGCTTCCCTCGAACGTAACCAGGCCACCTCTGACCTGCAACGCCAGGCGGAAGGTCGCGGCTTTCGTCACCATCCCGACCGGTCAGCCGCGCAGGGCCGCGGCGGCCTCGTCGGACGCGGTGCGAGCCGCCGACCGCAGGGCCGCGACGTCAGGACCGGCCCGCAGGACGCCGCGCGAGGACGACGCGAGGACCTGGCGGCGCGCCGTGCCGAAGACCTCGGCGAGCTCACGCGCACCCGCGCCCTGCGCCCCCACACCCGGGGCGAGCAGCGGCCCGTTGACCGCGGCGAGGTCGGTGCCGGTCCGCGCCGCGGCGTCACCGATGGTGGCACCCACGACGAGGCCGATCGAGCCGAGCGTCTCGGCGTCCGCGTTGAGGGCAGCCGCGTGCGCGGCCATCCGTGCGGCCACCGTCGCGCCGGCGTCGAGGGTGCGCGCGTGCTGGACCTCGTGCCCCTCGGGGTTCGAGGTGAGGCACAGCACGAACAGGCCGCGGCCGGTCGCGCGGGCGAGCTCCACCGCGGGGTCGAGCGACCCGAACCCGAGGTAGGGCGAGACGGTCAGCGCGTCGGCCGCGAGGGGCGAACCGTCACGCAGGAACGCCTCGGCGTACGCCGACATGGTCGACCCGATGTCGCCGCGCTTGGCGTCCATCACGACGAGCGTGCCCGCGGCCGTGGCGGCGGCCACGACCTCCTCGAGCGCCGCGACGCCGCGCGAGCCGTGCCGCTCGAAGAACGCTGCCTGCGGCTTGACGGCCGCGACGCGTCCTCCGACGGCCTCCACCACGCGCAGCCCGAACTCGCGCAGCCCGGCGGCGTCGTCCGTCAGGCCCCAGGCGTCGAGCAGGCCCGCGTGCGGGTCGATGCCGACGCACAGCGGACCGTGGTCGTCCATGGCCGCGGCGAGACGCGCACCGAAGGGTGCGCGCCCCGCCGCCGGCGCCGCGGTCACGCGGACGCCTTGCCGGTGTGCCGGGCGAGGTGCTCCTGCAGGCTGCCGACCGAGAACGGCCCGGCGAGCTGCGCCTCGATGCCCTGCACCGCGGCGGACAGCTGCTGGACCGTCGTGACGATCGGGCTGTCCGCCGCGGTCGTGGCGGCGCGGATCTCGTAGCCGTCGGCGCGGGCGCCCTGCCCGTTCGGGGTGTTGACGACCATCGCGACCTGGCCCTCGGTGATGAGGTCGACGATCGTGGGCTCGCCGTTCTCGCCGCGACCCTCCGAGTACTTGCGCACCACGGTCGCGGGGATGCCGCTGCGCCGCAGGACGAGCGCCGTGCCCTCGGTCGCGAGGATCTCGAAGCCGAGCTCCGTGAGCCGCTTGATCGGCAGCACGACGGACCGCTTGTCGCGGTCCGCGACCGACACGAACACGCGACCCGACTCGGGCAGCCCGCCGAACGCGGCGGCCTGCGACTTCGCGAACGCCGTCGGGAAGTCGACGTCGAAGCCCATGACCTCACCCGTCGAGCGCATCTCCGGGCCGAGGACCGTGTCGACGGCCACGCCGTCCGCGGTGCGGAAGCGCTTGAACGGGAGCACCGCCTCCTTGACCGCGATCGGGTCGGACAGGTCGATCGTCGTGCCGTCGCGGTCCGTGGGCAGCACGCCCTGGGCCTTGAGGTCGGCGATGGTCTCGCCGGCCATGATGCGCGCCGCCGCCTTCGCGAGCGAGACACCCGTCGCCTTCGAGACGAACGGCACGGTGCGCGACGCGCGCGGGTTCGCCTCGAGCACGTACAGGACGTCGGAGACGAGCGCGTACTGCACGTTGAGCAGGCCGCGCACACCCACGCCCTTGGCGATCGCCTCGGTCGAGCGCCGGATGCGCTCGATCTCGGTGACCGACAGCGACACCGGCGGGAGGACGCACGCCGAGTCGCCCGAGTGGATGCCGGCCTCCTCGATGTGCTCCATGACGCCGCCGAGGAACATCTCCGTGCCGTCGTAGAGGGCGTCGACGTCGATCTCCATCGCGTCGTCGAGGAAGCGGTCGATCAGCAGCGGTGCGGGCAGCGCGCCGCCGGCCGCCTCGTCGGCGGCCGCGAGCGCACGCTCGACGTAGCCGGTGAGCTGCTCCTCCGAGTACACGATCTCCATGCCGCGGCCGCCCAGCACGTACGACGGACGCACGAGCACCGGGTAACCGATCGACGTGGCGACGTCCTGGGCCTGGTGGAGCGAGCGGGCCGTGCCGAACGCCGGGGCGGGCAGCCCCGCGTCGAGGAGCACCTGGCCGAACAGGCCGCGGTCCTCGGCGGCGTCGATCGCCTCCGGGCTCGTGCCGAGCACCGGGATGCCGGCGTCCTCGAGGCGCTTCGCGAGGCTGAGCGGCGTCTGGCCGCCGAGCTGCACGATGACGCCCTTGACCGGGCCCGCCGCGACCTCCGCCTCGTAGACCTCGAGGACGTCCTCGAAGGTCAGCGGCTCGAAGTAGAGCCGGTCGGACGTGTCGTAGTCCGTCGAGACCGTCTCCGGGTTGCAGTTGACCATGATGGTCTCGTACTGCTCGGCGAGCGCGAGCGTCGCGTGCACGCACGAGTAGTCGAACTCGATGCCCTGCCCGATGCGGTTCGGGCCCGAGCCGAGGATGATCACGGCCTCGCGCTCGCGCGGCGCGACCTCCGACTCCTCGTCGTAGGACGAGTAGTGGTACGGCGTGGTGGCCTTGAACTCCGCGGCGCACGTGTCGACCGTCTTGAAGACCGGGCGCACCCCGTGCGCGCGGCGCACCTCGCGCACCACGGCCTCGCCGGCCGTGCCGAGGCCGCGCAGGCGCGCGATCTGGGCGTCCGAGAGCCCGTGCCGCTTGGCGTGCAGCAGGACGTCGTGGCTGAGCGCGTCCGCGGCCGCGACCTCGGCGGCGACCTCGTTGACGAGCTGGATCTGGTCGAGGAACCAGGGGTCGATCTTGGTGGCATCGAAGACCTGCTCGACGGTCGCCCCGGCCCGCAGCGCCTGCTGGACGCCGATGATGCGGTTCTCGGTGGGGCGACCGATCGTCGCGAGGAGCGCGTCGAGGTCGGCGCCGGCGACGGGCTCGCCGTCCCAGTGGAACACCGCGCCCGACTTGTCGATCGAGCGCAGCGCCTTGCCGAGCGCCTCGGTGAAGTTCCGGCCGAGCGCCATGGCCTCGCCGACCGACTTCATGGTGGTCGTGAGGGTGTCGTCCGCGGCGGGGAACTTCTCGAACGCGAACCGCGGCACCTTGACGACCACGTAGTCGAGCGTGGGCTCGAAGCTCGCGGGCGTGACCTGCGTGATGTCGTTCGGGATCTCGTCGAGCGTGTAGCCCACGGCGAGCTTCGCGGCGATCTTCGCGATCGGGAAGCCCGTCGCCTTCGACGCCAGCGCCGAGGAGCGCGACACGCGCGGGTTCATCTCGATGACGATGACGCGGCCCGTCGCCGGGTCGACCGCGAACTGGATGTTGCAGCCGCCGGTGTCGACGCCGACCTCGCGGATGACCGCGATCGAGATGTCGCGCAGCTTCTGGTACTCGCGGTCCGTGAGGGTGAGCGCGGGGGCGACGGTGATCGAGTCACCCGTGTGCACGCCGACCGGGTCGACGTTCTCGATCGAGCAGACGACCACGACGTTGTCGTGCTTGTCGCGCATCAGCTCGAGCTCGTACTCCTTCCAGCCGAGGATGGACTCCTCGAGGAGCACCTCGGTCGTGGGCGAGTAGTGCAGGCCCTGGCCGACGATCCGGCGGAGGTCGTCCTCGTCGTACGCGAAGCCGGACCCGAGGCCGCCCATCGTGAACGACGGACGGACCACCATCGGGTACCCGAGGGTCTCGGCGGCCGCGACCGCCTCGTCGATCGTGTGGATGATCTCGGAGCGCGCGGACTCGCCGCCGCACTTCGCGACGACGTCCTTGAAGCGCTGGCGGTCCTCGCCCTTCTGGATCGCCGGGATGTTCGCGCCGATGAGCTCGACGCCGTACTCCTCGAGCACGCCCGCCTCGTCCAGGGCGATGGCCGCGTTGAGCGCGGTCTGCCCGCCGAGCGTCGGCAGGAGCGCGTCCGGGCGCTCCTTCGCGATGATGGTGGTGAGCACCTCGGTGGTGATGGGCTCCACGTAGGTCGCGTCGGCGAACTCCGGGTCGGTCATGATCGTCGCCGGGTTGGAGTTCACGAGGACGACCCGCAGGCCCTCCTCCTTCAGGACGCGGCACGCCTGGGTGCCCGAGTAGTCGAACTCGCAGGCCTGGCCGATGACGATCGGGCCCGAGCCGATGACGAGGACGCTCTGGATGTCGGTTCTGCGCGGCACGGGATCAGCTCTCCTGCTCGGTCGTGGTGGAGGTGGCGCGCGTCCGGTGCGTGCTCATGAGGTCGAGGAAGCGGTCGAACAGGTACGACGCGTCGTGCGGTCCGGCCGCGGCCTCGGGGTGGTACTGGACGGAGAAGGCGGGCAGGTCGAGCGCCTCGAGGCCCTCGACGACCTGGTCGTTGAGGCCCACGTGGGACACGCGGACCCGGCCGAACCGGCCGCCGTCGAACGGCGCGACGGGCTCGCCGTCGAGGGGCGCGTCCACGGCGAACCCGTGGTTGTGCGCGGTGACCTCGACCTTGCCGGTCGTGCGGTCCATGACCGGCTGGTTGATGCCGCGGTGCCCGTACGCGAGCTTGTACGTGCCGAAGCCCAGCGCGCGGCCGAAGATCTGGTTGCCGTAGCAGATCCCGAAGTAGGGGATCCTGCGGTCGAGGACGGCGCGGAGCAGCTCGACCTCGGTGGTCGCGGCGCCCGGGTCGCCGGGCCCGTTCGAGAAGAACACCCCGTCGGGCTCGAGCGCCTCGACCTCCTCGATCGTGGTCGTGGCCGGCACGACGTGCACGCGCACACCGCGCTCGGCGAGCCGGTACGGCGTCATGGCCTTGATGCCGAGGTCGACGGCGACGACCGTCGCGACGGGCTCGGAGCCCGCGTGCTCGCCGAGCGGCTCGACCGTGTACGCCTCGTCGACGCTCACCTCGGCGGCGAGGGCCGCGCCCTCCATCTGCGGCGCGGACCGCACCTCGGCCACGAGGTCGTCCGTCGTGCGGCGCACGCCGTCGCGGTACAGGGCGTCGCCCGAGAAGATGCCCGCGCGCATGACGCCCAGCTCGCGCAGGTGGCGGGTCAGCGCCCGCGTGTCGACGTCGCTGATGCCGACGACGCCCTGCGCGGCGAGCTCCGCGTCGAGCGAGCGGTCCGCGCGCCAGCTCGAGAACCGCCGCGCGGGGTCGCGCACCACGTACCCCGACACCCAGATGCGACCCGACTCCGGGTCCTCGTCGTTGACCCCGGTGTTGCCGATGTGGGGGGCCGTCATGACGACGATCTGCCGGTGGTACGACGGGTCGGTCAGGGTCTCCTGGTAGCCGGTCATGCCGGTGTTGAAGACGATCTCGCCGACGGTGGTGCCGCGCGCGCCGTACGCGCGCCCGCGGCTCGTGCGCCCGTCCTCGAGGACGAGCAGCGCCGTGCCGTCCGCAGCGTCGGCGGGGGCGGTCGTCGCGGTTCCGGTCGAGGCGGTGCCCACCGTGGTGTCCGTGGTCGCTGTGCTCACTGCTTCTCCTCCGTCGTGGACGCGGTCTCGTCGCGCAGGGCGCGCACCGCGTCGACCAGCACGGCCCGGTCGCCCGGGTGCTGGGTCCTCAGTCCAGTGTCCAGGGTGGCGCCGGGCGCCTCCCAGGTGACGACCACGAGGCCGTCCTTGCCGACGAACTTGCCGGCCATGCCCGGGCTCGTGGTGACGTCGACGAGCCGGTCCGCGGGGACGAACACGTCGTGGGCGCCCTCCCGCGTGATCAGCACACCCGTGTCGAAGACCTGGGCGACCGCGCGCGAGCGGTAGCCGAGGTCGTGGGCGGCGACCCGGTCGAGCCAGTCCCCCGCCGTCGTGCTCGACACGTACACGCCGGCGATCTCGCCGGTGCGCGTCGTGCCGAGGTCACCGGTGGCCGGGACGGGCGGCAGGTCGGGCACGAGGGCCGCGCCGCGGCGCTCGCGATGCCTCCAGCCGCGCCACATGATGACGAACAGCGCGATCCCGATGACGATCCAGATCCCGACCGCGACGGGCATGGGCAGGTTCATCGTGCCGCTCCCACCGTCTCGACGGGCGCACCGTCGAGCACGGTGGCCCGGCCGCGCAGGAACGTCGCGACGACGCGTCCCGGCAGCTCGTGCCCGGCGAACGGCGTGTTGACGCTCGCGGTCTGCTGCTGCGCGCCGTCGACCGTGCGCACCGCGGCCGGGTCGACGAGCACGAGGTTCGCGGGCTCGCCGACCTCGAGCGGGCGTCCCTGCGCGTGCTCACCGGTGTCGATGCGGCCGATGCGCGCCGGGTTGGTCGACATGACCCGGGCGACGTCCGCCCACGTCATGCGGCCCGTGTCGACCATCGTCTGCTGCACGACCGACAGGGCGGTCTCGAGGCCGGTCATGCCGAACGCGGCCGCCGCCCACTCGCAGTCCTTGTCCTCGCGGGCGTGCGGGGCGTGGTCGGTCGCGACGATGTCGATCGTCCCGTCCGCCAGGCCCTCGCGGACCGCGTCGACGTCCGCCTGGGTGCGCAGGGGCGGGTTGACCTTGAACCGCGGGTCGTAGCCGCGTGCGAGCTCGTCGGTCAGGATCAGGTGGTGCGGCGTGACCTCGGCGGTGACGTCGATGCCGCGGCCCTTGGCCCAGCGCACGAGCTCGACCGAGCCGGCGGTGGACAGGTGGCACACGTGCAGGCGCGAGCCGACGTGCTCCGCGAGCAGGACGTCGCGCGCGATGATCGCCTCCTCCGCGACCGCGGGCCAGCCCTGCAGGCCGACCTCGGCGGACACGACGCCCTCGTTCATCTGCGCGCCCTCGGTGAGGCGCGGCTCCTGGGCATGCTGCGCGACGACCCCGTCGAACGCCTTGACGTACTCGAGGGCGCGGCGCATGAGGACCGGGTCCCACACGCACTTGCCGTCGTCGGAGAACACGCGCACGCGCGCGGCGGAGTGCGCCATCGCGCCGAGCTCGGCGAGCTGCTCGCCCGCCAGGCCGACGCTCACCGCGCCGACCGGGTGCACGTCGACCCAGCCGGCGTCACGACCGAGGCGCCACACCTGCTCGACGACCCCGGCGGTGTCCGCGACGGGCGTCGTGTTCGCCATCGCGTGCACGGCGGTGAACCCGCCCGCGGCCGCGGCCCGGGTGCCCGACGCGATCGTCTCGGTGTCCTCGCGGCCCGGCTCGCGCAGGTGCGTGTGCAGGTCGACGAGACCGGGGAGGGCGACGAGCCCGTCGGCCTCGATCACGACGGTGCCCTCGGGCAGGCCGTCCGTGTCGATCGTGTCCTCGATCCGGCGGATCGCGCCGTCCTGCAGGAGCAGGTCGGCCGGGTCGCCGCCCAGCGGGCGGACGCCGCGCAGGAGGTACGTGGTGCTCATCGGTTCCCTTCCAGGAGGAGGTACAGGACGGCCATGCGGACCGCGACGCCGTTCGCGACCTGCTCGACGATCACCGCGCGCGGCGAGTCGGCCGCGTCGGCGGAGATCTCGAGGCCGCGGTTCATCGGGCCGGGGTGCATGACGATCGCGTGGTCCGGCAGCGTCGCGAGGCGGCGGGCGTCGAGGCCGTAGGCTCGCGAGTACTCCAGCGGGCTCGGGAAGAACCCGCCCCCGCCGCTCATGCGCTCGCGCTGCACGCGCAGCATCATCACGGCGTCGGGCTTGCCGTCCGCGAGCGTGCCGTCGAAGTCGTAGGAGACGTCGCACGGCCACGCCTCGACGCCGACGGGCACGAGCGTGGGCGGGGCGACGAGCGTGACCCGCGCCCCCAGCGTGGTCAGGAGCGACACGTTCGACCGGGCGACCCGCGAGTGCAGGACGTCACCGACGACCGCGACGTGCAGCCCCGCGAGGTCGGACCCGCTGCCCGCGGTCGGCCCCTGCGCTCCCCCGACGAGGTGGCGGCGCAGCGTGAAGGCGTCGAGCAGCGCCTGCGTGGGGTGCTGGTGCGTGCCGTCGCCCGCGTTGACGACGGCCGCGTCGAGCCAGCCCGCGTGCGCGAGCAGGTGCGGCGCGCCCGACGCCTGGTGCCGGCAGACGACCGCGTCGGCACCCATCGCCTGCAGCGTCAGCGCGGTGTCCTTGAGCGACTCGCCCTTGGAGACGCTCGAGCCCTTCGCGGAGAAGTTGATGACGTCAGCGGACAGCCGCTTGGCGGCCGTCTCGAACGAGATGCGGGTGCGGGTCGAGTCCTCGAAGAACAGGTTGACGACGGTCCGGCCGCGCAGCGTCGGGAGCTTCTTGATCTCCCGCGACTGGGTGGCCGCCATCTCGGCGGCGGTGTCCAGGACGTGCACCGCGTCCGCGCGGGACAGGTCGGCGGTCGACAGCAGGTGCTTCATCGGGTGCCCTCCCCGGACTCGATCAGGACCGCGTCCTCGCCGTCGGTCTCGGTGAGCCGCACGCGCACGCGCTCGGTGTGCGCGGTCGGCAGGTTCTTGCCCACGAAGTCCGCCCGGATCGGGAGCTCGCGGTGGCCGCGGTCGACCAGTGCGGCGAGCTGCACCGCCCGCGGTCGCCCGAGGTCGCTCAGCGCGTCCAGCGCGGCCCGGATCGTGCGGCCCGAGTACAGGACGTCGTCGACCAGGACGACGACCTTGCCGTCGATGCCGGTGCCGGGCACGTCGGTCCGCCCGATGGCACGCGTGGGGTGGCTGCGCAGGTCGTCCCGGTACATCGTGACGTCGAGGCTCCCGACGGGCGCTCCCGCCGGCTCGATGGTCGCGAGGCGCTCGGCGAGGCGGCGGGCGAGCGGGACCCCGCGGCTGGGGATGCCCAGCAGCACGACGTCGGCGACGCCCTTGTTGCGCTCCACGATCTCGTGGGCGATGCGGGTCAGCGCCCGCTGGATCTCGGCGTGGCCGAGGACCACGGAACCGTTCGCCCCGTTCGCGGGGTGCGGCTCCGGCGGCACACGGGTGCCCTGGTCGGTGTGACTCATGAATCTGACCTCCTTCCCCGCCTCGCTGGACGGGTCTTAAAGGAACGTCGGCATATGCGCGATGTGGGGTGACGCGAGGCCTTGCTCAGGGTGGGGGCGCCGTGCGCCACCGTCCGGCAGTCTACCGGAGGCGACGCACGCGCCCCGTCGCCCCCGGCGCGAGGTGGCTCACATCACGGCCGCGACGGCCCGTCGGGGGCAGCACGGCACCAGGACGCGTCGTAGGTGTCGAAGCGCGGGCGCGGATGCGGGCGTCGTCGTCCGGGACGTGGCTGCGTCCCGCACGACGCGCGCCCCCGTCCCAGGAGGGGGCGGGGGCGCGGGTGCGGGTGCAGTCGTGCCGTGCGGTCAGGCGTCGTCGGAGCCTGCGGGCTCCGCGGATGCGGCCGGCTCGGCGAGACCGAGGTCGGCGATCCGGGCGAGCAGACCGTTGACGAAGGCGGGCGACTCGTCGGTCGACAGGGACTTCGCGAGGCCGGTGGCCTCGTCGAGCGTGACAGCGGCCGGGACGTCGGCGTTGAACACGATCTCCCAGACCCCGGCGCGCAGGATCGCGCGGTCGACCGCGGGCATGCGCTCGAGCGTCCAGCCGTGCGAGTACGTCTCGAGCAGCTCGTCGATGCGCTCGCGCTGGGCGTCCACGCCCTCGACGATCTCGACCGCGTACTGCGGCAGGCTCGTCTGGGTGCCCGGGACGGCGACCCGCTGGCTGAGCATGGTCACGGGCGGGACGCCGCGCTGGTCCGCCTCGAAGAGGACGTCGACCGCGCGCTTGCGCGCCTTGGTACGGGCGCCCACGTCAGTCGTTCACGCGGCCCAGGTACGACCCGTCGCGGGTGTCGACCTTGACCTTGGTGCCCGACTCGAGGAACAGCGGCACCTGGATCTGCGCGCCGGTCTCGAGGGTCGCGGGCTTGGTGCCGCCGGTCGAGCGGTCGCCCTGCAGGCCCGGCTCGGTGTACGTGACCTCGAGGACCACGGACGCGGGGAGCTCGATGAACAGCGGGACGCCGTCGTGCGTCGCGACGATCGCGTTCTGGTTCTCGAGCATGTAGTCGGACGCACCGCCCACGACGGCCGTGGAGACCGGGAGCTGGTCGTACGTGACGGTGTCCATGAAGATGAAGTCGTCGCCGTCGTTGTACAGGTACTGCATGTCGCGCTTGTCGACGTTCGCGGTCTCGATCTTGGAGCCGGCGTTGAACGTCTTGTCGACCACCTTGCCCGAGAGCACGTTCTTGAGCTTGGTGCGGACGAACGCGCCGCCCTTGCCCGGCTTGACGTGCTGGAACTCGATCACGGTCCAGAGCTGACCGTCGAGGTTCAGCACGGTGCCGTTCTTGATGTCGTTGGTGGTCGCCACGATCTGCTTTCCGGTCGGGGGAGGTCGGTGGGCCCGCTGCGGGGCCAGTCGATCCTACCCGACGTGCCCGAGGGCCCACAGGCCGAGCCAGCCGACGAACCCGGCCCAGACGAGCGAGGCGAGCGTCCCGACGACGAACCGCTCCGAGACGCCGGGGTTGTCGCGCAGCTCGGGGTACCGGCCGAGGCCCTTGATCGCGACGATCACCGCGACCCCTGCGGCGAACCCCGCGAGGACGCACCCGGTCACGGCGAGGCGTTCGAGGACGCCGATCCAGGTGCCGCCGCGCAGCGCGAGCACTGCGGCGGGGCTCGTCGGGCTGTCCGGCGTGCCGGCGTCGGCTGCCGGTGCGTCCACCTCGTGGTCGAGAGGCGGAGCGGCGCTCGCCGCGTGGGCCGCGTCCGCCTCCGCGCCGCCGGTGCGGGCCGCAGCCCGCAGGATCGCGGGCACCAGCCAGAGGCCGCCGAGCACGCTGAGGACGAGCGAACCGACGGCGACGCCCGCGGTCGCGAGCACCTCTCCGGCGCTCACGGGGTCACGCTCACGACCGGTCAGCCTCCTGGAGCAGCCGGGCCGCGAGCGGACGTGCCGCGGCCTCTTCGGGCCACATGCTAGCGAGGAGACGCTGGCTCACGGCCTGCTGCGACACGCCGAGGTCGCGGGCCAGGTCACCCTGGGTGGCACCCGCGCGGGCGAGGCGGTCGACGACCTCCCAGCCCGCGTCGGTGCGCCGCGCGACGACGGCTCCGAGCAGGACGAGCAGCGCCTCGGCGTCGCGGGCGGCACGCTCCCAGGCCGGCGGGCCGTCCCCTCCCCCGCTGCCGGCATCCAGTCCGAGTTCTACCGCGATGCGCGCTGCCCCCGGCCGCCGCTTGGCACGTTCCACGGCGTCGCGTGCGGCGAGGTAGGCGGGTCCGCGTGCCGCGCGCGTCGAGCCGGGCAGCGGCGTGTCGACCCCGCCGACGCCGATCCCGACGCTCCAGCGCCCGTCCCGGACGACCTGCAGCACGGTGTCGACGACGAGCGCGGCGTCGTCGAGGAGGGCTTGCGCCTCGTCGCCGACGGTCCGTTCGAGGGGGAGGACGACGCCGTCGCCGGGCCGGGCGATGCGTTCGTGCGCGGAGAGGAGCTCGGGCACGAGGTCGGTGCCGCGGCGGCTCCGGCGCTGGTCGACGGTCAGGACGAACATGCGACAAGCCTATGCGCTTGTCGCATCGAGCACAAGCGCCAGGGCTTGTCGGGGTGTCTACGCCGTCGCAGGCTTGTCCGCCGCCAGCCGCCCCGCGATCGCCGCGAGGGCCAGCCGGTACGAGTCGAACCCGAACCCGGCGACCGTCCCCGTCGCCACCGGACCGACGACCGAGGTGTGCCGGAACTCCTCGCGAGCCATCGGGTTCGAGATGTGCACCTCGACGAGCAGCAGGCCCGCCCTCGTGACCTGGGCCGCCGCGTCGCGCAGCGAGTACGAGTAGTGCGTGAACGCCGCGGGGTTGAGCACGACGTGCGCCCCGGCGTCGACCGCCTCGTGCAGCCAGCGCACGATCTCGGCCTCGTCGTCCGTCTGCCGCACCTCCGCGTCGAGGCCGGACTCCCCCGCCCAGGCGGTGGCGCGCTCGCGCAGGTCGTCGAACGACAGAGCGCCGTAGACGTCCGGCTCCCGGACACCGAGCCGGCCGAGGTTGGGTCCGTTGAGGATCAGCACGCGCGTCATGGCTGGCAGCCTAGGCGACGGGCGTGCGCGGGCGCGTCCACAGTCCGCCGACCGCGTCCCATGGCGCTCTCCCAGCCCCTACGATGCCCGGGTGAGCACCCCCGACGAGGTGGCGACGACGCCGCCCACCGGCACGTCCCGGCACGCCTCGAACCCGGAGGACGGCGACGGCGCGGTGCCCGCGACCGGCCGCGCCGCCCGCGGCCAGGTCGCGGCCTGGGCGCTGTGGGACTGGGGGTCGGCCGCCTTCAACGCGGTCGTCACGACGTTCGTGTTCACCCGCTGGATCACCAGCGACACGTTCGTCGAGGCCGGCGTCACCGACGTCGACCACGTCACGGCGCAGCACTCCGCCTGGCTGGGGTGGGGGCTGTCGGTCGCCGGCGTGCTCGTCGCCCTGCTGGCCCCCGCGCTCGGCACGCTCGCGGACGCGTCCGGCCGGCGCAAGCCCTGGCTCGCGGCGAGCACCGGGCTGACCGTCGCGACCATGGTCGGGATGTTCTTCGTGCAGCCCGTCCCCGGGTCGCTGTCGCACGCCGTCGTGCTCGGGGTCGCCCTGCTCTCCGCGGGCAACGTGTTCTTCGAGCTGGGTTCGGTCGCGTACAACGCGCTGCTGCTGCAGATCTCCACACCGCGGACCATCGGCCGCATCAGCGGGCTCGGGTGGGGCGCGGGCTACGTCGGCGGCATCGTCCTGCTCCTGATCCTCTTCGTGGGGTTCATCAACCCGGACGTCGGCTGGTTCGGCGTCACGGACGCGCACGGCATGGACGTCCGCGTGAGCATCCTGCTCTCGGCCGTGTGGTTCGCCGTGTTCGCGATCCCCGTGCTCGCCGTGGTGCGGGAGCGCGCGACCGGGCGGCCCGCGACCGGGCAGGCCGCGGAGGCGCCGTCGAGCGTCGCCCCGCGCGGTCTGCGCCGGCTCGCGGACGCGTACCGGCGCCTCGCCGCCGACGTCGTCCGGCTGTGGCGTACCGACCGCAACCTGCTCGGCTACCTCGTCGCCAGCGCCGTCTACCGCGACGGTCTCGCGGGCGTGTTCACGTTCGGCGCTGTGATCGCGTCCGGCACGTTCGGCTTCAGCGACAGCGAGGTCATCGTGTTCGCCATCGCCGCGAACGTCGTCGCCGGCCTGTGCACGGTCGGTGCCGGCTGGCTCGACGACCGGGTCGGACCGCGGCGTGTGGTCGTGACGTCGCTCGCCGGGATCGTCGTCGCGGGCCTCGCGGTGTTCGTCCTGCACGACGGCGGCACGCGCGCGTTCTGGGTGTGCGGGCTCGCGCTGTGCGCGTTCGTCGGACCGGCGCAGTCGGCCAGCCGCGCCCTGCTCGCACGGCTCAGCACTCCCGGGCACGAGACCGAGACCTTCGGCCTCTACGCCACGACCGGTCGCGCCGCGAGCTTCCTCGCACCGCTCGCGTTCTCGACCGTGGTCGCGGCGACCGGGCACCAGTACTGGGGCATCGTCGGGATCGTGGCGGTCGTGGGCGTGGGTCTCGTCCTGCTGCTGCTCGTGCGGTTCCCGGCGGGTCGTGGCGTCGACGGCCACCTTGACGTGGCGAGTGACGTGGCAGGCGACGTCGTGCCTGAGGGGGCAGGTGAGGTGGCGTGAGCGGACCCGCGCTGGTGGTCGGCGCCGCCGTCTCCTCTCGTCTCCCCGCCTGGGAGGACGACGCCCTTCTCGACGGATACCGCAGCGTGACCCTCACTGCGGGTGCCGCGTCGCAGCCCCCGGATCGCCGTGACGGCGCGGGCGCTCCCGTCCTGACCGTCGTCCGTCCGGCCACCACGCCCGCGCGCCCGCGCGGTGTGGTGGTGCACGTCCACGGGTACAACGACTACTTCTTCCAGACGCACCTGGTCGACGCGCTCGGAGCCGCGGGCTGGGCGTTCCTCGCGGTCGACGTCCGGCGTGCCGGACGGTCCCTGCGGCCCGGCGACGTACCCCACTACACCGACGACCTCGCCGAGCCCGCACGCGACCTGGCGACCGCGGTCGCGCTCGCCCGCACGCTGCACCCGGGACTCCCGGTGGTCGTGCACGCGCACTCCACGGGCGGGCTCGTCGCCGCCCTGTGGGCCCACTCCGTGCGGGGCTCCTCGGTCCCGGCGACCGGTCCGGTCGACGCGCTGGTGCTGGACAGCCCGTTCCTCGACCTGCGCGCGTCGTGGGCGGTGCGCACCCTCGGCACGTCCGTCGTCGACCTCGCGGCCCCCTACCGCCCGCTCGCGGTGCTGGCCACGGGCACGTCCTGGTACGCCACGCACCTGCTCGCCGCGAACGGTGGACGGTGGGACTTCGACCCCACGCTCAAGCGTCCCGACGGCGTCCCCGTCCGGATGGGGTGGCTGCGCGCGGTGCGTCGCGGGCAGTCCCGCGTCGTGCGCGGGCTGGAGATCGACGTGCCGGTCCTGGTGGCGCGGTCGGCGCGGTCGGGCGCCGACACCCCCGACAACCCGGGGCTCGACCGCGAGGACACGGTGCTGGACGTCCGGTCGATCGCGCGGCTCGGCCCACGGCTCGGCCCGCACGTGGACGAGCTGGTGGTCGACGGCGGGGTGCACGACCTGACGCTGTCCGCGGACGAGCCTCGGCGGGCCTACCTCGACGGCATGCTCGGCTGGCTCGACGCCCAGCTCCCCCGGACCGGCCGGTGACGGACGCCCCGCGCGGGCGCACCGGCTCGCCGTACCTGGAGGTCCCGTTCGTGGCGCTCGCCCACCGGGGCTTCTCGCTCGACGGGCTCGAGAACTCGATGGTCGCGTTCGCCGCAGCGCGCGACCTCGGCTTCCGGTACGTCGAGACGGACGCGCACGCCACGGCCGACGGTGTCGCGGTCGCGCTGCACGACGCCACGCTCGACCGGACCACGACCGCGCACGGGCAGGTGCGCGACCTGCCCTGGTCGGTCGTGCGCGCGGCCCGGATCGGCGGGCGCGAGCCGGTGCCGCTGCTCGAAGACCTGCTCGGGGCGTGGCCCGACCTGCGGGTCAACGTGGACGTGAAGGCCGACGGGGCCGTGGCGCCCGTGGCGGCGGCGATCGAGCGCACCGGGGCGCACGAGCGCGTGTGCGTCACGTCCTTCTCGGCCCGCCGCCGGCGTCGCACGGTCGCGCTGCTCTCGCGTCCCGTCACGACGTCGGCAGGTCAGGCGGAGGTCGCGGCGTTCGTCGTCGGGGCGCGCCTGCGGGCTCCTGGCCGGCCGGTGGTGCGCACCGCGCTGCGCGACGTCGACGCCCTCCAGGTGCCGGAGCGGTCGGGTCCGCTGACGGTCGTCGACGTGCGCACGCTCGCGGCCGCGCACGACGCCGGCCGCGTGGTGCACGTGTGGACGGTCGACGACCCCGACGACATGCACCGGCTCATTGACCTGGGCGTCGACGGGATCGTGACGAACCGCGCCGACCTGCTGCGTGCGGTGCTCGTCGACCGAGGACTGTGGACGTGAGCTCCCAGCCAGTCGACGGGCAGCCGGCCCGCACGATCTGAGAGATCCCCGGTGGATCAGCCCCGGTGGGCACGGACGCGCTCAGCGCGACACCGTCGCCGAGCACGGACTCGATCGTGAGGGTTCCCCCGACGCGATTCAGCCGGGCACGCATCCCGGCGAGGCCGTAGCGGTCCGGCGCCAAGGTCGCGAGACCGTCGAGGTCCCCGGCGCCGATCCCGACGCCGTCGTCCCGCACGTCCAGGAGCACGACGTCGGGAAGGTACGTGAGCGTGACGGCTGCCCGTGACGCGCGGGCATGCTTCGCGACGTTGGTGAGCGCCTCCTGCGCCACCCGGAACAGGACGGCTTCGGTCTCGTCGGGCAGCGGCCGCGCCGTGCCGGTGACCTCGACGTGCGCCGTGGTGCCCGAGCCGCACGCCCAGTCCGCCGCGTGCTCGGTGAGCGCGACCGCGAGCGTCGCGCGTTCGAGCTGCTCGGGACGCAGCGCGCGGACCGACCGCCGCGCCTCGGCGAGGCTCTCGCGCGCGAGGGCTCGCGCCCGGTCGAAGTGCGCGCTGCGCACCGCGGCGTCGCACGCACCGTCCGCCGCCTCGAGCTGGGTCACGATGCCGGCGAGCCCTTGGGCGAGCGTGTCGTGGATCTCCCCGGCGAGCCGCTGCCGCTCGTCGCGCACGCCCGCCTCGCGGGCCTGCACCACGAGCTGCGCGTGGAGGCCGGCGTTCTCCGTGATCGCCGCCTCGAGCCGGGCGTTCGCCTCCGCGAGCTCCCCGTTGCGCTGGACGCCGCGCTCGATGATCACGTAGAGGCTGACGCTGATGCCGTAGTTGACGGCGGCGACGAGCAGGCACGTGAGCCAGCTCGCGACGTCGTCCGGGTAGCCGCCCGTCTGCGAGGCCGCGAGGACGAAGGCCACGGGAGCGACGCACCACGGCAACCACCGACGCGGTACGCGCTCGTCCGCGACGACGAAGCCCGTCCACGCGAACACGGCGAACCATGGGTTGAGCGCGACGAGGAGCGCCGCGAACGCCACGTGGACGACGAAGACGGCGAGGTCCCCCGCGACGCCGTGGCGGCGAGCCCGCTGCGGCACCAGAACCACCCAGACGGCCACCGCCGCGGCGACCGCCAGCGCCGTCCGCAGCTGGTGCGGGGTCCCGTACCCGGCCCGCGCGGAGATCGTCGCGAGGAGCGACGAGACCGCGAGGGTCGGCAGGAGGAGACGACGGCCGACCCTGTCGAGGCGCGCGCGCCACGGGTCCTCGGACCCGGACGATCGGTCGGCCACGGCCTCGGCACGATGGTTCATGGGGACGATCGTGTCATTCCCACCGGAAGGTGCGGAGTGCGACACCCGTGCAGGCGACGGTCCAGCCCACCAGCACGAGGAGGCTCGGCGCCGGCGGCCAGCGGCCGTCGACCGTCGCCTGCACCGCCCGGACGCCTGCACCGAGCGGCGTCCAGTCGCTCACGGTGCGAAGACCCGACGGCATCGACGCGCGGGGGACCCACAGGCCGGCGAAGAACATCAGCGGAAAGAACAGCAGGGTCGACCAGGCGTTGGCGGCCCGGCCGCTCGGGGTGAGCGCCGCCACCACCACCCCCAGCCCGGTCACTGCCGTTCCCACCAGCGCGAGCGCCAGGACGAAGCCGAGGAACCGTGCAGGCGCGTCGACGTCGTACGCGACGACACCCACGACCAGGAGGACGACCGAGACGACCACCCCGAGTCCGGCGTAGATCGTGGCCTGCGCGCCGAGCAGCCGGCCCGGCGACACGGGGGTCGTGGAGAGACGGCGCAGGATCCCCTTCTCCCGGTACCCCGCGAGCACGGGCGGCATGAGCGTCACGACGCTGATGCACAAAGAGAACATCATGAGGATCGGCAGGTACGTGTCGAGGACGCTCGCTGCGCCGAGGCCGGGCTGCGGTGCGCGGGTGCCCGGGACCGCGCCCAGCACCACGAGACCGCCGAGCGGGAGGAAGGCCGACCAGAAGACCGCCGCGCCGGAGCGCCAGGCGAGACGCGCTTCGCTGCCCAGCAGCCGGCCGAAGACGCGGGCCGAGGAGGCACGGGCCGGATCGAGGGGCCGCGGCAGGAGGGTGGGCGTCGTCATGGTCGCTCCTGGGTGGTGGTCGTGGTCGTGACCGGGTCGGGGGTAGCAAGAGGGTCGTGCCCGCCGACGAGTGCGAGGAAGGCGTCGTCGAGGTCGGGTTGCAGCACGCGGAGCCCTTCGGCCACCACACCCGCGCGGGCGAGCGCGCTGACGACCGCCCCGAGCACGTCGCCCGTGCCGGCCACGCGCAGCTCGGCGCCGCGCCGTACGACATCGGCGACGGGGTCGAGCCGCGCGAGCAGCGACTCGTCGAAGGGCTGCGACGGACGGAAACGCAGCTCCTGCCGCGTGCCGAGCCGGTCCACGAGCCCCGCCGGGGTGTCGACCGCGACGACGCGACCCGCGTCGATCACGGCGAGCCGGTCGCACAGGCGCTCGGCCTCCTGCATGAAGTGGGTGACAAGGAGCACGGTGACCCCACGCTCGCGCACCCGCTCGACGAGGTCCCAGGTCTCGCGCCGCGCCGCAGGGTCGAGCCCGGTCGTGAGCTCGTCGAGGATCGCGACACGCGGGTTGCCGACGAGGGCGAGCGCGATCGACAACCGCTGCTGCTGCCCCCCGGAGAGGCTGCCGAACCGGGTCCGGAGGCTCGGCCCGAGACCGAGCACGTCGACGAGCTCGCGCCAGTCGGCCGGGGACGGGTAGAACGACGCGTAGAGGGCGAGCGCCTCGCGCACCGTGAGCTTTGCGGGGAGCTCAGCCTCCTGGAGCTGGACGCCCACCTGCGAGCGGATCGCGGCCCGGTCGCGCAGAGGGTCGAGGCCGAGCACCCGGACGGTGCCGCCATCACGTCGCCGCAGGCCCGAGACGCACTCGACGGTGGTCGTCTTGCCCGACCCGTTGGGGCCGAGGATGCCGAAGATCTCGCCGTCGTCGACGGCAAGACTGACGTCGACGACGGCTCGCGTGGCGCCGTACGACTTGGCGAGATGGTCGATCTCGACGACGGCGGACGGGGGTCGGGACGGGGTGTGCACGGACTGCGGGGTGGGTGGCATGGGGCTTCCTCTCGGTCGCCTCCAGCCTCCGGCTTCCGCGCATCCGCCCGCATCGGCCGGCCGGTTGCGGTGGTGGTCGATGCGGTGGACCCGGGAGTCCACCGATCGGTGGACTCCCGCTTCAGAGGGAGATCGTCCGTGCGCCCGGAGCGGCTGAGGAGATCTCCGCGTACGCGGCCTGGAGCAGCGCCGGGTCCGGGCCCTCGAGGCGCGTCGGACGGCCGACCCCTTCGAGGATCACGAACCGGAGGAGGTCGCCGCGCGACTTCTTGTCGCGCCGCATCGCGCCGAGGAGCTGGTCCCAGCGGTCGCCCCGGTAGGTCACGGGCAGGCCGAGCGACGTGAGGATCGACCGGTGCCGGTCGACGACGTCGTCGTCGAGCTTGCCGGCGAGCCGTGCCAGCTCGGCGACGAACACCATGCCGACCGAGACGGCCGCGCCGTGCCGCCACGCGTAGCGCTCGGCGAGCTCGATCGCGTGGCCGAGCGTGTGCCCGTAGTTGAGGATCTCGCGCAGGCCGGACTCCTTGAGGTCCTCGCCGACGACGCGCGCCTTGACCGTGACGGACCGTTCGACGAGCTCGGCGACCACACCCCGCAGGTGGTCGGACGGACCCTCGCCCGGACCCCAGGTGCCCCACGCGGCCAGCTCCGCGGCGTTCTCCTCGACGAGCTCGAGGATGCGCTCGTCCGCGATGAAGCCGGTCTTGACGACCTCGGCGAGCCCGGCGACGAAGTCGAAGCGGGCGAGCGACTCGAGGGTCGCGAGGTCGCACAGCACCCCGGCGGGCGGGTGGAACGCGCCGACGAGGTTCTTGCCCTCGGCGGTGTTGATACCCGTCTTGCCTCCGACCGCCGCGTCGACCATCGCGAGCAGCGTCGTGGGCAGGTGGACGACCGCGATCCCGCGCAGCCAGGTCGCGGCGACGAACCCCGCGAGGTCGGTCGTGGCGCCGCCGCCGATCGAGACGATGGCGTCGGAGCGCGTGAAGTCGGACTGTCCGAGCACCTGCCACAGGAAGGCCGCGACCTGTGCGGACTTTGCCTCCTCGGCGTCCGGGACCTGCGCGATGATCGCCTGGTAGCCGTGGGCCTCGAGGTCCTCGCGCACCGCCTCGGCGGACGCCTCGAGAGTCGGCGGGTGGACCACGAGGACGCGGGTGACACGCTCGCCGAGCAGCGCGGGGAGCTCACCGAGCAGGTGCGACCCGACGACGACGTCGTACGGCTGGTCGCCGGTCACGGTGACTCGGCGCGCCCCCGCCCCGGCACGCTCCGCGGGCTGCTCCTGGGGGGTCTGCTCGGTGTCGCTCACGCTGCTGCCTTCCGTCGTCGTGCTGCCGGTCGTCCCGGTGGTGGTGGCGCCCTCACGGGCGGGCGCGGTGCGCAGGTGCTCGACGATCTCCGCCACGACGGCGTCCACCGGACGTCCCGTCGCCACCTGCAGCGTCGCGACCTCCTCGTACCAGGCGCGGCGGGCGGCCATGAGGTCGCGCCAGCGGACCAGGCCGTCGCCCGCGAGGAGCGGGCGCGTGGTGTCGGCGGCGATGCGCTCGGCGACGTGCTCGGCGTCGACGTCCAGGAACACGACGGCACCGCCGTCGCGACCGTAGGCGGCGAGCAGCTCGCGCGTCTCGGCGGCGAGCACCGCTCCCCCGCCGAGCGCGAGGACGCCGTCGTGCCCGGCCAGCGCCGCGGCGACGGCCGCACGCTCGCGGGCGCGGAACTCGGGCTCGCCGTGCTCGGCGAAGATCGCGGCGACGGTGGTGCCCGCGGCTGCCTCGACGTCGTGGTCGGTGTCGCGCGAGTCGAGCCCGAGCAGCGCCGCGAGGCGCTGCATCACGGTCGTCTTGCCGCTCGCCGGGGGGCCGACGAGCACGACGACGGGTCGCGCCCCCATGTCAGCGCAGGAGCTCGGGGATGGACGCCTCGTACGCCTCCGCGTTGCGGCGGACCTCGGCGAGCGAGTCGCCGCCGAACTTCTCGAGGAGGGCGTCGGCGAGCACGAGCGCGACCATCGCCTCGGCGACCACGGCGGCCGGCGGGACGGCGCACACGTCGGAGCGCTGGTGCTGGGCGCGCGCGGCCTCGCCGGTGGCGACGTCGACGGTGGCGAGCGCCCGCGGCACGGTGGAGATGGGCTTCATGGCGGCGCGGACCCGCAGGACCTCGCCGTTCGTCATGCCGCCCTCGACCCCGCCGGCACGGTTGGTGCTGCGCAGGATGCGGCCGTCCTCACCGCGGACGATCTCGTCGTGCGCCTGCGAGCCGCGGCGGTGCGCGGTGCGGAACCCGTCGCCGACCTCGACGCCCTTGATGGCCTGGATGCCCATGAGGGCGCCCGCGAGGCGCGCGTCGAGGCGGCGGTCGCTGTGCGCGTACGTGCCGAGGCCGGACGGGAGGCCGTAGGCGAGCACCTCGACGACGCCGCCGAGGGTGTCGCCGTCCTTGTGGCACTCGTCGATCTCGGCGACCATCGCGGCCGACGACGCGGCGTCGAAGCAGCGCACGGGGTCGGCGTCGAGCGCTGCCACGTCGTCCGGGGTGGGCAGCGCGGCGTCGTCGGGGACGTCGGTCGAGCCGATCGCGACGACGTGCGACACGAGCCGCACGCCGAGCGCCTGCTCGAGGAGCTTGGCGGCGACCGTCCCGAGGACCACGCGGGTCGCGGTCTCGCGCGCGGACGCCCGCTCGAGCACGGGGCGCGCGTCGTCGAAGCCGTACTTGCGCATGCCGATGAGGTCAGCGTGCCCCGGGCGGGGGCGCGTCAGCGGCTTGTTGCGGGCGATCTCCCGCACGTCGCCCGTACCGGCGTCGACCTGCAGCGCCTCGGCCTCGACCGGGTCGGCCGACATGACGTCGACCCACTTGGGCCACTCGGTGTTGCCGATCTGGACGGCCAGCGGGCCACCCTGCGTGACGCCGTGGCGCAGTCCTGCGAGGACGGTCAGCTCGTCCTGCTCGAACTTCTGGCGCGAACCCCGGCCGTAGCCGAGGCGGCGGCGCGCGAGCGCAGAACGGAAGTCGTCGCTGACGATCTCGACACCGGCCGGGAGGCCTTCGATCACGCCCACGAGAGCGGGGCCGTGCGACTCACCAGCGGTCAACCAACGCAGCATGCTGCAATCCTCCCACGGGCCCGCCGAGCGCCCGCGCGCGTTCCGCGAGATGAAACGGCGACGGGGCACCCCGCGATGTGTCGCGGAGCACCCCGTCGTGGACGAGCCGGTCGTCAGCAGACGACGCGACGGACGCCGTCGTGGGTGGCGAAGTGCAGCACCGAGGCGGTCGCAGGTCCGTAGAAGCCGTCGGCCGTGACGTGCTCCTTGCCCTGGGCGTACTTGAGGGCTGCCTTCGTGGCCGGGCCGTACGACCCGTCGGTCGCAATGTCACGGTCGTAGCAGAGCACGAGCGCGAGCTGGAGCGCGTAGACGCCGTCGTTGTCAGCGCCCGGGGCCATGTAGCACGACGTGATGTAGCTCGACCCCGAGTGGTACGCGGGCTTGATCGCCTGCCCGACCGCACCGCCGTACGAGTCGTTGCAGGTGTAGGTCGCGGCGGATGCCGAGGTGGCTGCCGCCACGCCCGGAGCGGCGAGCGCGGCCGTCGTGGCGAGGACGGTGACGAGCCGACGGACGGAGTGCTTCATGCGTGTTCCCCTTTGCTCGAGCTCGTCACCGGTGACGAGCTGGATGTCACAAATCATCCGTGATGTGCCTGATGCACGTTACGTAACGTATATCGCAGCCCCGCGAACAATCAAGCGGTCCGCGTGTGTCGTGCGCGAGCGACGTCGGCTCCCCGTGCCGGTCCGTCAGAGGCAGGCTTGGCCCTTGACGAGCCACGGGAAGAGCGGGAAGAGGATCCGCACGGCGGTCTCCGGGCCATAGAGGCCGTCGTCGTCGACCTTGAGCTTGCGCTGCGCGACCTTGAGCGCCGCGGCGGTCTTGGGCCCGTAGACCCCGTCGATGACAAGGTCGTCCTGGTCGTAGCAGATCGCGAGGGCCGCCTGCAGGCGCTTGATCGCGACAGGCTCTCCCCGCGTCGAGGACATGTAGCACGCGTACGTGCGCCTGTCGTAGGTGGGCTGCGGGTGGCTGCCGTCGGACGCCGCGACGACCGAGTCGCACGAGTAGCCCACGGCGGACGCCGGTGTCGCGGTCAGCAGACCGGCCGCGAGCAGGGCCACCATGGCGGTGAGGACGGCGGCCAGACGCCGCACGGACCGGATCGAAGACATGTTCATCGGTACTCCCCTGGTTCGGAGCCCGTCCTCGTCGACGGGCCGAGATCCCCGTTTCATCCGATGAGGGTTGAACGAGGCTTTACGAACCTAGTGGGTGATTTGCGGCAGGACAACCCGGTCGCGGGGAGCTCCGTGCGTCGGTGTCCACAGGCAGGCGAGCCGATCCTCACGACGACGCCCCGGAGCCGTTAGGTTGGCCGCGTGACCGTGACTCGCGCCCTGCTCCCAGAGCGTGCCGGGCTGCTGGCCCGCGCCCTCGGCGAGCTGCACCGAGGCGGCGTCGTCGGCGTCACGCTGGGCGTGCTCGCAGCGGTCGTCACCGGTCGGGCGACGTGGTCGGCGCCGGTCGTCGGAGCCGTGGTGCTGGTGGCGTTCGTGAGCGGTCCGCTGGCGGTGGTCGACGCGCGCACCCGCCGGCTCCCCGACACGATCACCCTGCCGTCGATCGCCCTGACCGCGATCCTGGTGGTCGTCCCGAGCCTCGTCGCGGGGCAGCAGGCAGCGGCCGTCCGCGCCCTCGTGGGTGCGGCGGCCGCTGCCGGGCTGCATCTCGTGCTCTGGTACGTCGGCGCGGGGATCGGCCTCGGCGACGTGAAGCTCGTCGCGCTCCTCGGCCTGCCGCTGGCGTGGTACGGATGGTCGACCCTGCTCGGCGGGCTGTTCGTCGGCTACCTGCTCGGCGGGCTCTGGGCCGTCGGCCTGGTCGTCACGCGCCGCGCCGGCATGCGCGCGACGATCCCCTTCGGTCCGTTCCTCGTCGCGGGGTGGTTCGTCGCGACGCTGTCGACCTGAGCGAGCGCGACGGCGGCTCGCCGGGGATCTACCGGCAGCTCAGGACCGTGACTCAGCGGGCGGCGAGCGACTCGCCCAGGGCCGCGTCCATGGCGTCGAGGGGGCCGGGACGGCCCGTCATGAGCCGAACCTGCTCGGAAGCCTGGTGCAGCAGCATGCGCTCGCCGTCGACCGCCACCCCGCCCGCGGCCGCCCACGCGTCCGAGAGCGGGCTGCGGCGCGGGTCGTACGCCACGTCGAGCAGCACCCCCGCGACTGCGCGGTCGGCGAGAGCGGGGACCAAGAAGTCAGCGGCGCCGGGCGGAAGCGTCGAGACGAGGACCGCGTGCCCGGCGAGCGTGCTGGGCGCCTCGTCCAGCGGCACGAACGACGGCTGCACGCCGAGCCGCTCCGCCACGGCGGCGAGGTCCGCCGTCCTGGCGATCGACCGCGCGTACACCGTCGGGGCCTCGCACCCGAGCCGCTGCAGGGCCGCGAGGGTCGACGCGGCGGTCGCCCCGGCGCCGAGCACCGCGGCGTCGGAGACCTCGGTGCCTCCGTCGACACCGGCGTCACGGAAGCCCTCGCGCAGCGCCTCGACCACGCCGTGGACGTCCGTGTTGAAGCCCCAGGAGACGCGCTTCTTCTTCTCCCGCGTGAACACCACCGTGTTGACCGAGCGCAGGTCGGCGGCGAGCGGCTCCACCTCGTCGAGCAGCCCGATCACCGTCTGCTTGAGCGGCATGGTGAGGCTCAGGCCGGCGAAGTCGTCGTCCAGGTCACGCAAGAGGTAGTAGAGCTGCTCGGACGTCACGTCCTGACGCCCGTAGCTCCACCCGTCCAGTCCGAGCGCCTGGTACGCCGCAGCGTGCAGCAGAGGCGACAGCGAGTGCTCCACGGGGTGTCCGACAACTGCCGCCCGACGGCACGCTCGGGGCATCAGCCCTTCCCCGGGTTGGCAGCCTGCCAGGCACGAAGCTTGGCGACGTTCAGATCGTGATCGTGCTTGTTGGATGCGAACAAGGTCTTGCCGGTGTCGAGGTTGACCGCAGTCCAGAACATCAGGTCACCGGTCGCCGGCTTGACGACAGCCTCGACGGCGGACCGTCCCGGCGAGGCGATCGGCCCCGGCGGCAGGCCGGTGAGCACGTAAAGGTTGTACTTGTTGTTGGCATCCGCCTTGTCGGCGTTCGTCAGCTCGGTGCCGGACTTGCCCGCGCCGTAGGCCACCGCGGCATCGATCCCGAGCGTCCAGCCCTGCTTGAGACGATTGTTGATCACCTCTGCCATCTTCGGTTGATCGGCCGGAACCTTGGCCTCGCGCTCGATCATGGATGCCTTGATCAGTACGTCCTGCTGCTCCGAGGCCGGGACCTTGAGGTCCTTCAGCTCCGTCTTCGTCTGCGCCACCATCTGGCTGAGGATGTCGGTCGCCGTGACACCGGGGTCGAACGAGTACGTGGCCGGGTAGAGCCAGCCCTCGTAGTTCTTCTTCGCGACGGCAGGGAGCCCGGTGGCCTTCGTGTTCTTCATCGCCTTGGTGAAGTCCGACCGGGGAATCCCCGCGACGGTGCTCGCGCGGTCGAGGATCTGGTCGACGGTGAAGCCCTCGGGGATGGTGAGGACGGTCGACACGCGGCCGGTCTGCGCGGCGAGCAGCGCGACGACGTCCGACGCCTTCATCTGCGTGCGCAGCGTGTACACGCCGGGCTGGATGCCGGCGGCTGCCGGGTTCGCCTTGTACGCGTCGGTGAACGCCTTGGTGCTGGCGACGACGTCGTCGGCGACGAGGGTCCGGGCGATCGCAGCGCCCGTGTCACCCTTCTCGATCGTCACGTCGACCGACCCGGTGCCCGGCCCCGCGTAGTCCTTCGCCTCGGACCCGAGGTGGAAGCCGTCGACGCCCGGCAGGACCTTGTCGTAGACGAACCAGCCGGCGCCGCCCACGACGAGGAGCGCGAGGAACAGGACCGCGGTCCGACGGCGCCGACGACGGCGACGCTGCGCCGCGGTGACCCGCTGGGTGCGGCGCTGCGCGCTGCGCGACCGAGGGGGCTGCGGCGTCTGCGTCGGCGCGGGGGCCGAGAAGAGGTCCGTCATGCTCTCCTGCCTTGTCGGGCGTCCGGCGTCGGGACGCTATGTCGTGACGAGCTCCCCCGTGCGGGCACCGGCACGACGCTCCGCGTCGAGGGCACCTTGGAGGATGATAACCGCCGCCACCTGGTCGACCACAGACCGCTGCTTGCGGCCGGGTCGACCCGCGGCCTGCATGGACCGGTGCGCGCTGACCGTCGACATCCGTTCGTCGACGAGGTGCACCGGGACCGGCGCGACCGCGCGGGCAACCTGGACAGCGTACTCGCGGGCCGAGGCGGCGGCGGCACCCTCGGCCCCCGACAGGTGCCGCGGCAGCCCGACGTACACAACACGTGCACCGCGCTCGCGTACCTCGTCCACGACACGCGCGACGTCGGTCGCGCCGGCCATGTCGCGTGCGAGCGTCTCGACGGGTGTCGCGACGAGCCCGTCGGGGTCGCTCACCGCGACCCCGACGCGCACCGAGCCGACGTCGAGCGCCAGCCGCGGTCCGCGTTCGATGCCGTCCGTCACGACCGGGTCGCCACCGCGTCCACGACGGCCTGCAGCGCGGCAGGCACGGCGCCCGCGTCGGTGCCGCCGCCCTGGGCCAGGTCGTCCTTGCCGCCCCCGCCGCCGCCGAGCACGCCCGACGCGGCGCGCACGAGCGCACCCGCCTTCACGCCGGCGTCACGGGCGCCCGCGTTGGTCGCGACCACGACGACCGGTCGACCCTTGCTCGTCCCCGCGACCGCGACGGCGGCCGGCGCGGAGTCGCCCAGGCGGGACCGCACGTCGAGCACGAGGGCTCGCAGGTCGTCCGCGGACGCCACGTCACCGGCGTCGTGCGTCACGACCCGGACGCCCTCCGCGTCCACCGCGGAACCGGCGAGCGTGCCGGCCGCAGCGAGCAGCTGCGCCTGGCGCACGCCGGCGAGCTCCTTCTCGACGTCCTTGAGGCGCGAGACGAGCGAGGACACCCGCTCCCCCAGCTCGTCCGGGCGCGCGCCCAGGATCTGGGTCAGCTGCCCGACGAGCGCGTGCTCCTTGGCCTGGAAGCCGTACGCGCCGTCGCCGACGAGCGCCTCGACACGCCGGACACCCGACCCGACGGACGCCTCACCGAGCAGTGCGACACGGCCGATCTGCCCCGACTGCTGGACGTGCGTGCCGGCGCACAGCTCGCGCGACCAGTCGCCGCCGATGGAGACCACGCGCACACGGTCGCCGTACTTCTCGCCGAACAGGGCCATGGCACCGAGCTCGCGGGCCTCCGCGATCGGCATGACCTGGTCGGTGACGTCGAGGTTCTCGGCGAGCTGCTCGTTGACGCGCTCCTCGATCTCGGCGAGGGCGGACGAAGGCACCGCACCCGGCGAGCGGAAGTCGAAGCGCACGCGGCTCGGCGCGTTCTCCGACCCCGCCTGCGTGCGGTCCGGGCCGACGATCTCGTGGAGCGCCTTGTGGATCATGTGCGTCGCCGAGTGGGCGCGGCTGATCGCCTTGCGGCGGGCCCTGTCGATCTCCGCGGTGCCGCAGTCCTCGAGCGTCACGGTGCCCTCGACCAGGCGACCGCGGTGCACCGACAGTCCCTTCACCGGCCGCTGGACGTCGTCGACCTCGACCGTCGCGCCGCCGTCGAGGACGATCGTGCCCTGGTCGGCGAGCTGACCGCCGGCCTCGGCGTAGAACGGGGTGCGGTCCAGCACGACCTCGACGTCCGCGGGCGCGTTCGCCGTGGGCGCGGGCACGCCGTCGACGAGCAGACCCACGACGCGCACCGGGGCCGTCAAGTCGGTGTACCCGAGGAACTCGACGGGAGCTGTGAGCTCCTTGTCGATCGCCTCGTAGGCACGCAGGTCGGCGTGGCCCGTCTTCTTGGCGAGCGCGTCGGCGCGCGCGCGGCGCTTCTGCTCGGCCATGAGGTCGCGGAACGCCTTCTCGTCGACCGCGACACCCTGCTCGGCCGCCATCTCCAGCGTCAGGTCGATCGGGAAGCCGTACGTGTCGTGCAGCGCGAACGCCTCCGAGCCGCCGAGCAGCGCACCTCCGGCGCCCGCGGAGCTCTTCGCGCGACGGACCGCGGTGTCGAGGATCGTCGTGCCCTGCGCGAGCGTGCGCCGGAACGCCTCCTCCTCCGCGTACGCGACGTCGCTGATGCGACGGAAGTCGGTCTCGACCTCGGGGTAGGACGCCTTCATCGCCTCCATGGAGACGGGCAGCAGCGACGGCAGCGCCACCTCGTCGACGCCCAGCAGGCGCACGGACCGCACGGCACGGCGGATCAGCCGGCGCAGCACGTACCCGCGGCCCTCGTTCGACGGCCGGACGCCGTCGCCGATCACCATGAGGGCCGAGCGGACGTGGTCCGCGATGACGCGCATGCGCACGTCGTCCTCGTGGTCCGCGCCGTAGCGGCGTCCGCTGAGCTCCTGCACGCGCTCGATGACGGGGAAGACCTCGTCGATCTCGTACAGGTTCTGCTTGTCCTGCAGGAGGTAGGCGACGCGCTCGAGGCCCGCACCCGTGTCGATGCTCTTGTGCTCGAGCTCGCCGAGGAGCGGGTAGTCCTTGCCCGTGCCCTCGCCGCGCAGGAACTGGTCGAACACCAGGTTCCAGATCTCGATGTAGCGGTCCTCGGCGCGCGGGTCGCCCGGCCACTCGGGCACCGCGCCGCGCAGCGCCTCGGGGCCGAACTCCGGGCCGCGGTCGTAGTGCCACTCCGCGCACGGGCCGGCCGGGCCCGGCTGGCCCGTGTCCCAGAAGATCTCGCCGCGGGGCAGGCGGACGATCCGCGACGGGTCGAAGCCGATGCCCTTCGTGAGCGCGTCGTACGACTCGTCGTCCTGGTCCCAGATCGTGACCCAGAGGCGCGACCCGTCGAAGCCGTACCCGCCCTCGGCCTGCGAGGTCGTCAGGAGCTCCCACGCGAAGGCGATGGCCTCCTGCTTGAAGTAGTCGCCGAACGAGAAGTTCCCGTTCATCTGGAAGAACGTGCCGTGGCGCGTCGTGCGCCCGACGTTGTCGATGTCGTTCGTCCGGATGCACTTCTGCACGCTCGCGGCGCGCGGCCAGGGCGCCTCCTGCGACCCCAGGATGTACGGGATGAACGGGACCATGCCCGCGATCGTGAACAGGATCGAGGGGTCCGGCGACACCAGCGGGACGCTGGGCACGATGGCGTGGTCCTTCGACTCGAAGTAGTCGAGCCAACGCTTGCGGATCTCGGCGGTGCGCATGGTGTCCTTCAGGAGTTCAGGAGTTCAGGAGTTCAGGAGTTCAGTGCTCTGGCAGTCAGGGGCGGGTCGCGCTCAGAAGAACGCGTAACCGCTGTCGGGGTCGTCCGGGTCCTGCGGCAGGTCGGCCTCGTCGGGCGCGTGGAAGGCAGCTCCGGGACGCGCTCCCCGGGCCTGGGCAGCACGGACCGCGGCGGGGTCGGGCTGGCCGTCGGCGAGGAGCATCGCCTCGAGCTCGGCCTCCCGTTCGGCGCGTGCGACACGGAACTCGTCGGCGAACGTGGCGACGAAGCCGCGCGCCCGCTCCTGGGCGTCGCCGAGCCGGTCGCCCGCCTGGTCGACGAGGTGCGTCGGGGCGTAGCGCCGCACGACCTTGCGGCCCTCGCGCACGACGACCACGGTCACGACGACTCCCACGCCCACCCAGAAGAGGCGCCTCACCGCACGCCGCCGGCACGCTCGGACGTGGTCGACGCCGACGCCGTACGCCGACCCGAGGCCGTTGCGAAGGCACGCCGCACGCCGTAGCTGAACGCCGCGACCTTGACGAGGGGTCGGCCGACCGTCGCCGCATACAGCGCGGTGAGCGCGGAGACGTTCTCGGAGACCTGCGCGGCGGCCGTCGTGACGACGTCGACCTTCTCGAGCTGGCCGTTGGCGGACGTGAGCGCCGTGGCGGCCTCGTCGAGGATCGGCAGGGAGTGGTCGGTGAGCTGCTTGACCGACGACCGGGTCTCGTCGAAGACCTTGCCGAGCTTGAGCAGCGGCAGCGCGAGCACACCGACCAGCAGGACGAACGCGATCGCGGCGATCAACCCTGCGACGTCACCGACGGACATGTGCTCCCTCATC
This sequence comes from Luteimicrobium subarcticum, assembly GCF_002798015.1. Classification (GTDB taxonomy): domain Bacteria; phylum Actinomycetota; class Actinomycetes; order Actinomycetales; family Cellulomonadaceae; genus Luteimicrobium; species Luteimicrobium subarcticum. The sequence continues at coordinate 111,816 of NZ_PGTZ01000011.1, forward strand.
TCTGCGTGGCCGGGCTCCGAGCAGCCGCACGGACCCTTGCGGAACCTTACCCGGACGCACGAACGCCCCGCGCAGCACCACCAGGACGGCAGGCTGCGGCGGGGCGTCCGTCGCGGGCGACGAGGACGTCAGCGGGCGTAGTACTCGACGACCAGCTGGACCTCGCAGGTCACGGGGACCTCGGCGCGCTTGGGGCGGCGCACCAGCTGCGACGACAGCTTCTCGAGCTGGACCTCGAGGTAGCCCGGGACCGCCGGGAGCACGTCGCGGTGGGCACCGGCAGCGGCGACCTGGAACGGCGTGGTGGCCTGGCTCTTCGGCTTGACCTGGAGGGTCTGGCCCGGCTTCACCTTGAAGGAGGGGCGGTCGACGATCTTGCCGTCGACGAGGATGTGACGGTGGGTCACGGCCTGGCGCGCCTGCAGGATGGTGCGGGCGAAGCCGGAGCGCAGCACGAGGGCGTCGAGACGGGTCTCGAGGTTCTCGACGAGCGCCTCACCGGTCAGACCCTTGTCCTTGCGGGCCTCCTCGTACGCACGAGCCATCTGCTTCTCGCGGAGCGCGTACTGCGCACGCAGACGCTGCTTCTCGCGCAGACGGACCGCGTAGTCGGACTCGGTGCGGCGGCGGGCGCGGCCGTGCTCGCCGGGCGGGTAGGGGCGCTTCTCGAAGTGCTTGACGGCCTTCGGGGTCAGGGCGATGCCGAGCGCACGGCTCAGACGCACCTGACGGCGCGAACGGGTCACAGAGGACACGGTGGTTCCTTCTCTTCCTGTCGTGGAATCTGAACGTCGCAGCCGGGCACGTCACGCGCCCGGTGCTGGACCAGCCGACGGGCTCCCGCTCCAGACCGCTGCTCACGCCGGGCGAGAGAGAGGTTCTGGCAGGTGCCGCAGGGCCGAGGTCCCAGGGTTGATGCAAAGGATCATGCATCGGTCGTCCACGCGGGACAACCCCCCTAGCCTACCAGAGCGAGGTCTCTCCTCAGTCCCGCGAGCCGGTCTCCCCGGCCCCGCCCGCACCCCGCAGGATCTGCCGCACGCGCTCGACCCGCTCCCCCACGGCCCGCTCGTATCCCCGGTCGGTGGGCGTGTAGTAGCGCCGGCCGGCCAGCTCGTCGGGAAGGTACTGCTGCGCCGCCACCGCGTGCGGGGCGTCGTGCGCGTACACGTACCCGCCGCCGTGCCCGAGCTTCTCGGCGCCGGCGTAGTGCGCGTCGCGCAGGTGCGCGGGCACGACACCGATGCGCCCCGCCCGGACGTCCGCCAGCGCGGCGTCCACGCTCAGGTACGCGGCGTTCGACTTCGGCGCCGTCGCCAGGTGCACGACGGCCTCCGCGAGGACGATTCGTCCTTCCGGCATGCCGATGAGCTGGACCGCCTGGGCGGCCGCGACAGCGGTCTGCAGCGCCGACGGGTCGGCCATGCCGACGTCCTCGGCCGCCGAGATCACCAGGCGGCGCGCGATGAAGCGCGGGTCCTCGCCCGCCGCGACCATGCGTGCCAGGTAGTGCAGCGCGGCGTCGACGTCGGAGCCACGGATCGACTTGATGAACGCCGACACGACGTCGTAGTGCTGGTCGCCGTCCCGGTCGTACCGGACCGCCGCGACGTCGATCGCCCGCTCCATCGTGGGGACGTCCACCATCGGGACGTCGCCGGTGGCCCCCGAGGACGCGCGCGACCCGTCGTCCGACAGTGCGGCGCCCGCCGCCGCCTCGAGGACCGTGAGCGCCTTGCGCGCGTCACCGCCCGCGACCCGCAGCAGGTGGTCGAGCGCGTCGTCGTCGAGCGTCACCGCTGCCCCCAGGCCGCGCTCGTCCACCACGGCCCGTTCGACGAGCGCCCGCACGTCGTCGCCGGTGAGCGGCTCGAGCGTCAGCAGAAGCGAGCGGGACAGCAGCGGCGCGTTCACCGAGAAGCTCGGGTTCTCCGTCGTCGCCGCGACGAGCGTCACCCACCGGTTCTCGACGCTCGGCAGGAGCGCGTCCTGCTGCGTCTTCGAGAACCGGTGCACCTCGTCCACGAACAGGACGGTCTCCTCGCCGCCCGCGACCAGCCGCCGGCGCGCGTCCTCGACGACCGTCCGCACCTCCTTGACGCCTGCCGTCACCGCCGACAGCTCCACGAACCGGCGCCCGGACGACCGGGCCACCAGGTAGGCGAGCGTCGTCTTGCCCGTTCCGGGCGGTCCCCACAGCACGACGGACGACGGCGCCGCGCGGGACGCGTCCGCGGGCTCGACCAGGCGCCGCAACGGCGACCCGGGGCGCAGCAGGTGCGCCTGTCCGACGACCTCGCCCAGGTCACGGGGGCGCATGCGCACTGCGAGGGGCGCCGACGCCGGCACCGCCGGGAGCCCCGACGTGTCGCGCGCCGACGCGTCGAAGAGGTCACCGAGCACGTCCACGCCTCGAGCGTACGCACCGCGGACGACATCCCCGCACCGCCGCGGGGTCCCGCCCGCCCCCGCGGATCTGGGATGCTGACCCTCGTGTTCGCAAGACTCGGCCGTCTCGTCGCCCGCCGCCCCCGGCGCACCCTGTTCGTCTGGCTCGTCGTCGCCGTGGGGTGCTACCTCCTCGCGACGCTCGGCGTGGGCGGCGGTGGGGCGCTGTTCGACCGCGTCGACTCCGGTGCGCCCGAGGTCGCCGGGTCCGAGAGCGCGCAGGGCGCCGCGCTGCTGAACGAGCACAGCGCCGACGGCGGTTCCGTCACGCTCCTCGTCGGCAACGCCCCACCCACGACCAAGGGCATGGGCACCGCCCTGTCGGGCCTGCACGACGACCTGCAGGCCATCCCCGGCGTCGACAGCGTCATCGACCCGTTCGTGCTGCCCGACGGCGCGTCGTCGCCCGCCGCCAGACCGCTCATCGCGCGCGACAAGGACGGCTTCATCGTCGTGGTCGACCTCGCCGACGGGCTCACCCCGGACGAGCGTGCGGCGGCCCGCGACGCCGTCGTCGACCGGCTGCGCGACACCGGCACGGACCTCGCGGACGTCGCCCCGGACGCGACCCTGCTCGTCGGCAACGACAACCTGACGGTCAGCGCCATCACGCAGCAGCTCGAGGACGACCTGCGCACCGGCGAGGCCGTCGCGCTGCCCGTCGCGCTCGTCATCATGGTGCTGGTCTTCGGCGGCTTCCTCGCCGCGTCGATGCCGATCGTGGGGGCGCTCGCGTCCATCGGCACCGGCTTCGGCGTGCTGTACGCCATGACGACGTTCATGGACGTCGACGCGACCGTCATCAACGTCGTCACCGTGCTCGGGATCGGCCTCTCGATCGACTACGGGCTGCTCGTCGTCTCCCGGTTCCGCGAGGAGATCGCGCGGCGGCTCGCCGACGACGACACCCCCCGCACGCGCCGCCGCGCGAGCCCGGTGCGCGACGCGCTCGTCGCGACCCTCGAGACCGCCGGGAAGACCGTCGCCTTCTCCGCCGTGACGGTCGCGATCTCGGTCGCGTCGCTCGCCGTGTTCAAGCCGGAGCTCATGCGCGCGATCGGCATCGCGGGGACCGCCGTGATCCTCCTCGCGGTCGCCAGCGCGCTCACCCTCGTCCCGTCCCTGCTCGCCATGAGCGGGACGCGGCTCGCGCGCCCCGGCGTGCTCGGTCGCATCCCCGGGATCCGTTCCGTCCTGCGCCGCACGTCCGACGTGACGTCCGACCACGGGGTCTTCTCGCGTCTCGCCGGGCGCGTCCAGCGGCACCCGCTGCTCGTGATGGTCGGCTGCCTCGCGGTGCTCGGACTCCTCGCGGCACCCGCGCTCGGGCTCCAGCTGCGCAACTCCGGCATCGAGCTGCTGCCCACGTCGTCCGAGCCGCGGCAGTTCGTCTCAGCGCTCTCCGAGCAGTACCCGGGCGCCCGCAGCCCCGAGGTCCAGGTCGTCGTGGTCGGCTCCGCGGACGACGCGAAGGCGCTCGCCACGCAGCTCGCCGAGATCGACGGCGTCACGTCGGTCGACGCCCCGCAGACCGCCGGCGACGTCACGCTCCTGGGGGTGCGGACCGAGGCCACCGACCCCGGGGCCCAGGAGGTCGTCGACGTCGTCCACGCCGCACGCGCGCTCCGGGACGACGGCACGACCGCGACCTACTACGTCATCGGGCAGGCAGCGGGGCAGATCGACTTCGCGACGGCGCTCGGGGACCGCGTGTGGTGGGCCGTCGGCATCGTCGCGGTCGCCACGCTCGTGCTGCTGTTCCTCATGACCGGGTCCGTCGTGCTGCCGGTCAAGGCACTCCTGACCAACGCGATCTCCCTGTTCGCGTCGCTCGGTGTGCTGGTGTGGGTGTTCCAGGAGGGTCACCTGTCCGGCCTGCTCGGGTTCACGAGCGCCGGCGGCATCGAGATCTACGTGGTCGCGCTCGTCGTCGCGTTCGCGTTCGGGCTCGCGATGGACTACGAGGTCTTCCTCATCTCGCGCATCAAGGAGATCCACGACTCCGGCGTGCCGACCCGCGAAGCCGTTCAGCTCGGCCTGCAGCGGTCGGGCCGCATCATCACGAGCGCGGCCCTCATCATCGTGGTCGTGTTCGCCGGGTTCGCCGCCGGCAAGCTGCTGGTGACGAAGGAGATCGGGTTCGCGCTCGCGATCGCCGTGATCATCGACGCGACGATCGTCCGGATGCTCCTCGTCCCCGCGACGATGACCGTCCTCGGACGGGCGAACTGGTGGGCGCCCCGGTTCCTGCGGCGCATCACCGACCACACCGCGGTGCGCGGGCTGCGCGGCTGACCGGATCGCCGAACGGGCGTAGCGTCTGTCCCGTGGACGCCGAGCACCGCGGCAGCGTGTTCGACGCCGTCGGCGGTGCGCCGGCGGTGCTCGCGCTCGCACGCGCCTGGCACGCCCGGTGCGTCGCCGACCCGGAGGCGTCGCACCCGTTCACGCGTCAGACGCTGCACCCGCACCACGCGCAGCGGCTCGCCGCCTACTGGGGCGAGATGCTGGGCGGCCCGCCGGACTACACCGCGTCGCTCGGCACGGAGGCCGACATCGTCCGGACCCACTCGGGCAACGGGCCCCACGACACGCTCGACGCCGCCGCGCTCCGATGCTTCGTCGCCGCGATGGACGACGCCGAGCTCCCGGACGACCCCGCCCTCCGGGACAGCCTCACCCGGTGGTTCGCGTGGTCGAACGAGCTCGTGAACCACGGCTGGGAGCATTCGCGAGACGTCCCCGAGGACCTGCGTCTGGCCCGCTGGGGCTGGGAGGGACCTGTCGACGACCGCGGCCACGGCACGGTGTTCGACGCAGCGGGCGGCACGGCCACGATGCTGGCGCTCGCGCAGGCCTGGCACGACCGGTGCGTGGCCGACCCGGTCGCCGCGCCCGCGTTCGCGGAAGAGGCGCCCGACTCGGAGCACGTGGTCCGGCTAGCGGCCTTCTGGGGCGAGATGCTCGGCGGACCCGCCGCCTATCGCGAGCAGTACGGGTCGGACGCCGACGTCGTGCGCGGCCACTGCGGCAACGGCCCGCACGAAGCGGTCGACCAGGTCGTCCGTCGGTGCTTCGCGGAGGCGCTCGACGACGTGGGTGTCACCGACCGTCGGCTCCACGACACGCTGGCGCGATGGTTCGCGTGGTCCAACGACCTCGTCAACCACGGGTGGGAGCGCCCTGCGGACGTCCCCGACGACCTCCGCCTGCCGCGGTGGAGCTGGGACGGACCGATCAGCCCGGAGGAGGCGTGAGGTCCCAGTTCTCCACGCTGTGCCCGACCTCGAAGGCCAGCCGACGGTAGAGCGAGTGCACCCGGGTGTTGCCGGACCACGTCCCGAGGGTGACGACCGCGCCGCGCTCGACCGCGTCTGCGCACACCCTCGGCGCGGACGCCGTACCGGGAGGTACGCGGGTCGCCCGGCCGGTGCGAGCTGGTCGCGTTGGCGGCAGGGCCGAGCCCGTCGACCGCGGCGGGAGCTGCGTCGCCCGTCCCACGGGTCAGGACCGCGCGGACGAGGGGGACCTCGGTGCGCACGCGCACGACCAGGGCACCGAGGGCGTCCGGCTGCCCCACGCCGACGGCGAGGGGTCCGCGGGGACCGTCCAGCAGGTCGACGACCGCGCCGACGGCCTCGACCCGCCGGAGCAGGTCGAGGCCGTCACCGCGGTGCTCGAGGAACGGGTGCACACCCGTGCCGGCCGTCGGCCCTGTCTCGGGCTGGTCACGCCTCCGGCTGCGCCGGGGCGCTCGTCGCCGGTGCGGCAGGCTTCGCGTCGACGCCCGCCTCCTTGCGCTGCTGTGCCGTGATGGGCGCAGGAGCCGCGGTCAGCGGGTCGAAGCCGCCGCCCGACTTCGGGAACGCGATGACGTCGCGGATCGAGTCGGACTGCGTGAGCAGCGCGACGATGCGGTCCCAGCCGAACGCGATGCCGCCGTGCGGCGGAGCACCGAACGCGAAGGCGTCGAGCAGGAAGCCGAACTTCTCCTGCGCCTCGTCTCCCCGGATGCCCATGACGTCGAAGACGCGCTCCTGGACGTCACGGCGGTGGATACGGATCGAGCCGCCACCGATCTCGTTCCCGTTGCAGACGATGTCGTAGGCGTAGGCCAGCGCGTTCGCCGGGTCCTCCTCGAACCTGTCGATCCACTCCGGGGTCGGGCTCGTGAAGGCGTGGTGGACCGCGGTCCACGCACCCTCGCCGACGGCCACGTCGTCGTCCTCGCCGGTCGGCTTGAACAGGGGGGCGTCGACGACCCACACGAACGCCCAGGCGTCCTCGTCGATCATGCCGGTGCGCTTGGCGATCTCGAGGCGTGCGGCGCCCAGCAGTCCGCGCGACTCGGTGACCTTGCCGGCGGCGAAGAACACGGCGTCGCCCGGGTTCGCGCCGGTGGCCTCGCGCAGGCCGTCCCGCTCAGCGTCGGACAGGTTCTTGGCGACCGGGCCGCCGAGGGTGCCGTCGTCCGCGAACGTCACGTACGCGAGGCCCTTGGCGCCGCGCTGCTTCGCCCACTCCTGCCACGCGTCGAACTGGCGGCGCGGCTGCGACGCCCCGCCCGGCATGACGACCGCGCCGACGTACGGCGCCTGGAACACGCGGAACGGCGTCTCGGCGAAGTACTCCGTGAGCTCGACCAACGGGTTGCCGAAGCGCAGGTCGGGCTTGTCCGAGCCGTACAGGCGCATCGCGTCGGCGAACGTCATACGCGGGATCGGCGTCTCGATCTTGTAGCCGATGAGGTCCCACAGCGCCACGAGGATCTGCTCGCCGAGCGCGATCACGTCCTCCTGGTCGACGAAGCTCATCTCGACGTCGAGCTGCGTGAACTCGGGCTGACGGTCCGCGCGGAAGTCCTCGTCGCGGTAGCAGCGCGCGATCTGGTAGTAGCGCTCCATGCCCGAGACCATGAGGAGCTGCTTGAAGAGCTGCGGCGACTGCGGCAGCGCGTACCAGCTGCCAGGCGCGAGGCGCGCGGGGACCAGGAAGTCGCGGGCGCCCTCCGGCGTCGAACGGGTCAGCGTCGGCGTCTCGATCTCGACGAAGTCCTGCGCGTCGAGCACGCGACGGGCGGCCTGGCTGGCCTTGGCGCGCAGGCGCAGGGCCTGCGCGGGCTTCGGACGACGCAGGTCGAGGTAGCGGTGCTTGAGACGCGCCTCCTCGCCGATGACCTCGGTGCCCTCGAGCGCCGTCGAGACCTGGAACGGCAGCGGCGCGGACTCGTTGAGAACGACGACGTCGCGCGCGACGACCTCGATCTCGCCAGTCGGAAGGTTCGGGTTCGCGTTGCCCTCGGGGCGCTGCGAGACCTCACCGGTGACCTGCAGGACGAACTCCGCGCGCAGCGGGTGCGCCACCGACTCGTCGCGGATGACCACCTGGGCGATACCCGACGCGTCACGCAGGTCGATGAAGGCCACTCCCCCGTGATCACGGCGCCGGTCCACCCAGCCCGTGAGCGTGACGGTCTGACCGATGTCGGCGGCGCGCAACGAGCCGGCCGTGTGGGTGCGGAGCACGGAGGGTCCTTTCGGGGTGGTGAGGGTCGCGCCGACGGCCGTCCTCTGCGAGGAGGGACAGGTGTCGTGGGCGCCGTCCGAGTCTAGTCGGTCGCCACGGCGGGGCGCCCCCCACTGGTGCGATGCTGGGCGCATGCCTCGAACCATCGCCACGAACACCCGCGTCGACCGCGACGCGCTCGTCGACTTCCTTCGCTCGCGCCACGACGGCGTCCTCGTCACCGCGCGTGCCGACGGCTCCCCTCAGCTGTCCCCGGTGACGTTCGGGGTCGACGCGGCCGCCGCGTCGTCGTCTCGACATATCCGGAACGCGCGAAGGTGCACAACCTGCGCCGCGACCCGCGGGCGTCGTTCCTCGCGCTCGGCGACGACTTCGGCGACGCCTGGGTGCAGGTCGACGGGACGGCCGAGGTGCTGGACGTGCCCGACTCCGTCGAGCCGCTCGTCGAGTACTACCGCGCTGCCGCGGGCAAGGAGCACCCGGACTGGGACGAGTACCGGGCCGCGATGGTCGAGCAGGGCAAGTCCGTCGTGCGGATCACGATCGACCGCTGGGGACCGATCGCGACGGGCGGCTTCCCCGCGCGTCTCGCGAACGACTGACCGGGCGCACTCCTCCGGCCGTCAGAAGAGCGCTGGCTGACGCTCACCGGGCTGGTCGTGCACGGCCTCCCCGCCTGCGGGACGCTCGCGAACGCCCCATCGCCGGCCCGGTTCCTCGCCCTGGTCCAGCCCGTGCTTGCGAACGAGTGGCGCAGCACGGTCGGCCAGCCAGCGCTGGTAGTCGCGCGACGCGTACGCCCGGTCGCCGTAGACCCGCCGGTACCCGTCGACGAGGTCGGGCCGGTACCCGGCGAGCCACTCGAGGTACCACTCCCGCGCGCCGGACCGGAGGTGCAGCGGCAGGACGGTCACCCGGGACGCACCGGCGGCGGCCACCTCCCGGAGCATCGCGTCCAGGTGCGCCGTCGAGTCCGTGAGCCACGGCAGGACGGGCGCGAGCATGACGTGGCAGCGCAGCCCCGCGTCGACGACCGCGCGGACGAGGTCGAGCCGGGCGCGCGGCGACGGCGTGCCCGGCTCGACGGCCAGGTGCAGCTCCTCGTCGAGCGTCGTCATGGACACGCCCACCCCGACGTCCACCTGCTCCGCCGCGTCCTGCAGGGCGGGCAGGTCGCGGCGCAGCAGCGTGCCCTTCGTGAGGATCGAGAAGGGCGTGCCAGACGACGCGAGCGCGTCGATCACGCCCGGCATGAGCCGGTAGCGCCCCTCGGCGCGCTGGTACGGGTCGGTGTTGGTGCCGAGTGCGACGTGCTCACGCTGCCAGGACGGGCGCGCGAGCTCGGCGCGCAGGACCTCCACGAGGTTGACCTTCACCACGAGCTGCCGGTCGAAGTCCTCCCCCGTGTTCAGGTCGAGGTACCGGTGGGTGCCGCGGGCGAAGCAGAACGTGCAGCGGTGACCGCACCCCCGGATCGGGTTGACCGTCCAGCGGAACGGGACGTGCGACGCCGCCGGGACGTGCGACAACGCCGACCGGCACGTCACCTCGTGGAACGTCGTGCCCGCGAACTCCGGGGTGCGCACGGTGCGGACGAACCCGGCGCGCCGCAGCCCGGGCAGTGCGCCGTCGTCGGCGCCGAGGGTCTGACCGTCCCATCGCATGACCTGATTCGAACACGTGTTCGAACGGCGGTCAAGCGCGACACCCGGCCCGCGCGCGTCAGCCCGCCGCGACCACCGAGGGCCACCGGTCGCGGTCCGCCGGCGACCACGTCGCGGGGTCGGCCTCGACCTGCTCGCCCGAGCGGATGTCCTTGACCTGGTGGGTGGTCTCGGTGCCGTCCGCGGTGACACCCGCGGGGAACCACACGAACGGGATGCCGCGCCGGTCGGCGTAGCGGATCTGCTTGCCGAACTTCGCGGCGCTCGGCGCGACGTCCACGGGGATGCCGCGGGCGCGCAGCGCCGCGGCGACCGCGTCGGACGCCTCGCGGTGCGTCTCGTCCATGACGGCGACCAGGACCGCCGACGGCACGGAACGCGTCGCACGGACCAGGTCGGCAGACAGCAGCCGCGACACGAGCCGCGAGACCCCGATGGACAGACCGACGCCCGGGTACGTGTTCGCGCCGTCGGACGCGAGCGTGTCGTACCGCCCGCCCGAGCAGATCGACCCGAGCTGCTCGTGGCCGACGAGCACGGTCTCGTAGACGGACCCCGTGTAGTAGTCGAGGCCGCGCGCGATCTTGAGGTCGGCGACGACCACGCCGGGCGCGCGGCGTGCGGCGGCGTCGATCAGCGCGCCCAGCTCGGCGAGCCCGGTCTCCAGCAGCTCGGTGCGGGCACCGTGCGCGTCGGCGAGCGTGCCGACACGGTCGACCACCGACGCGTCGTCCCCGCTGATCGCCGCGAGGTCGAGGCAGGCCGCGGCCTGCTCGGCCGTGGCGCCGGCCTCGGCGACGAGGAGCCCGGCGACCGCGTCCCGCCCGATCTTGTCGAGCTTGTCGATGCTCCGCAGCACCGCCTCGACATCGTCCAGCCCGAGCCCGCGGTAGAAGCCCTCGGCGACCTTGCGGTTGTTCACCAGGATGCGGACGGGCGGTACCCCGATCTCGCGCAGCGCACCCAACGCCTCCGCCATGACGAGCGGCAGCTCGACCTCGAAGTGGTACGGCAGCTCGCCCGCGCCCACGACGTCGATGTCGGCCTGCACGAACTCGCGGAACCGGCCGTCCTGCGGCCGCTCGCCCCGCCACACCTTCTGGATCTGGTAGCGCTTGAACGGGAAGGCCAGGTGCCCCGCGTTCTCCAGCACGTACCGCGCGAACGGCACGGTCAGGTCGAAGTGGAGCCCGAGCTGCTTCTCACCCCGGGTCGACCCCTCCGCCGCAGCGGTGTCGGAGTCGCTACCGGCCTCCTCCTGCAGCCGGCGCAGGACGTAGACCTCCTTGGAGGTCTCCCCCTTGCGCAGCAGCTGGTCGAGGGGCTCGACCGCGCGGGTCTCGATGCCCGCGAAGCCGTGCAGCTCGAAGGTGCGCCGCAACGTGTCGAGCACGTGCTGCTCGACGACGCGTCCCGCGGGGAGCCATTCGGGAAAACCTGACAGAGGGGTGGGTCGTGCCATGGGGACGATCCTCCCAGACCTCGGACGACCCCTGCGCGCGCATTTCGCAGCCCGGTCGTCCGGTGGCGCCCCTACGGACGCAGGAACGGGTTGGCGGCGAGCTCACGCGCCACCGTCGTCTCCGGTCCGTGCCCCGGCAGCACCGTCCACCGCGGGTCGAGGCCGCGGACGACGTCCCGCAGCGTGGCCGTCATGCGGTCCCCGTCGCCGCCCGGCAGGTCGGTCCGCCCCACGGTCCCGGCGAACAGCACGTCGCCGGTGAGGACGACGTCACCGACGCGCAGCAGCACCGACCCGGGCGTGTGCCCCGGCGCGGGCAGCACCTCGACGACCAGGTCGTCGTAGCGCAGCGTCACCGGACCGTCCAGCACGACCGTGCGGGACACCGGGACCGCGGGGCCGGCGCCCGACGCGGCGAACGCGGCGGCGAACGCTCCCCCGACCGCCGCCGCGGCCGAGCCAGGACCGGCCCCCGTCAGCGCCGCCGGCGGTGCGACCGCCGCGGCCTCGTCGTCCGCGTGCACCACGAGCGGGACGTCCAGTGCCGCGCACAGCGTCCCCGCGTCCCACGTGTGGTCCGGGTGCCCGTGCGTGACCAGGACCGCGCGCACGTCCAGACCGTCGGCGTCGACGAGCTCGAGCACACGCTCCGCGACACCCACGCCCGGGTCCACGACGACCGTCGCCGCCCCCCTCGCACCGCGCGCCGCGACCACGTAGCACGTCGCGCCGAAGACCGGTGAGACCACACCGTGCACCCGCACGGGAGCGCCACCCTGCACCCCGTCGTCGTTCTGCGCCACCGCGTCCCCGTCGTCCATGCCCGCACCTTCTCACGGGCCACGCCGTGATCGGATCGTTACGCGAATGCGCCGCGCAGCGCGATTTCGCTCGGTGCCGAACGGTCCTGCCTGCCTAGACTGGCTGACGGCCGTGCCTTGCGAGGATCGGCCGAGTCCTTCGTCCGGCACCCGCCGGACCGTCGATGGCCCACCGGCACGTGCTGCGGCGGGTCACCAAGCAGGAGTGGAGACGCCGTGAGCGAGACGCATCCCAGCCCGGAGCAGGCCCCCGAGGAGACGGTCGAGACCGTCACCCCCGACGAGGCAGCGACGGCACCCGCGGCGCCCGAGGTCGAGACCGACACCCCCGAGCCCGAGCCTGAGCCGGCCGTCGAGCCCGAGGAGAGCGCCGCCCCGGCGCCCGCCCCCCGACCCGCGCCGCGCCCCGGCCCCCGCCCGGGACCGCGCCCCGGCCCCCGACCCGCTGCTCCCGCGACCACCGGGAACGACGCCGACGCCGCTCCCGCACCGGTGCCGCACCACGATGTCGCTCCCCTGCCGGTGGTCGACGACACCGCCGCGATCGCCACCGCCACCACGTTCGGGCGCGTCGACGAGGACGGCACGGTCTACGTCCGCGAGAACGCGGGCGAGCGCGCGGTCGGCCAGTTCCCCGGCGTCGACGACGAGCAGGCGCTCAGCCTGTACATCCGCCGCTACCTCGACCTGCAGGCCAAGGTCTCGCTCTTCGAGGCACGCCTCAACCAGAGCGACCTGTCCGTCCGTGAGATCGACAGCACCCTCGCCAAGCTCCGCGAGGAGACCGCCGAGCCCGCCGCCGTCGGCGACCTCGACGCCCTGCGCGCCGGCGTCGAGAAGGTCGCCGCCGACGCCGCCCAGCACCGCGAGCGGCTCGACCAGGAGCGGACGGTCGCCCGGACCGCCGCCGTCGAGGCACGCACCGCCATCGTCGAGCGGGCCGAGGCGCTCGCGGAGAGCGACCCGGCGCGCGTGCAGTGGAAGGCGGCCGGCGAGGAGCTCCGCGGCCTCCTGGACTCCTGGAAGACCGCGCAGCACGACGGTCCCCGGCTCGACCGGCCCACCGAGGACGCCCTCTGGAAGCGGTTCAGCCACGCACGCACGGCGTTCGACCGGGCCCGCCGGCACTACTTCGCCGATCTCGAGCAGCGCAACTCCGAGGCGCGCAGCGTGAAGGCGGCGATCGTCGAAGAGGCCGAGAAGCTCTCGTCGAGCACCGAGTGGGGGGCCACCGCGGCGGACTACCGCGATCTCATGGCCCGCTGGAAGGCCGCCGGGCGTGCCAGCCGCAAGGACGACGACGCCCTGTGGGCACGCTTCCGTGCCGCCCAGGACACCTTCTTCCAGGCGCGTGACGCGGAGAACGCCGCACTCGACACGGAGTACGAGGCCAACCTCGCCGTCAAGGAACAGCTCCTCGCCGAGGCGGAGAAGCTCGTGCCCGTGAAGGACCTGGCGGCCGCCAAGTCCGCCCTGCGCGACATCCACGACCGGTGGGAGGAGGCCGGCAAGGTTCCTCGCGCCGACATCCAGCGGGTCGAGGCTCGTCTCCGCGCGGTCGAGACGGCCGTGCGCTCGGCCGAGGACGCCGAGTGGACGCGGTCGAACCCCGAGACGCGGGCCCGCGCCGAGGGTGCGCTCAGCCAGCTCGAGAGCGCGATCGCGGGCCTCGAGGCCGACCTCGCGGCGGCGGAGCAGTCCGGGGACGACCGCAAGGCGTCCGAGGCCCGTGCGGCGCTCGACGCCCGGCGTGCCTGGCTCGAGCAGGTGTCGAAGGCTGCGGAGGAGTCCCGCTGACCGGGACGACCTGAGCGGTCTGCCGCACGGCCGACCCGCTGCTCTCCCGGTCTGCGCGCCGCCTCTGTGTCCACAGGGGCGGCGCGCACCTTTCCCCCGGAACCTCGTTGCGCCACGATGTTCCCTGTGACAGCACCGGTTCAGGACGCCCCCGAGACCGCCCCCGCACGCCCCGTCCTCTACCTGCCGGAGGACGTCGGCGGGACGGTGGCCTGGGACTGTCTCGTCCGCGACGGCGGCCTCGTCCCGGTGCACGGTCGGGCCGCGCGCCCCGCCACGACACCCGACTCCACCGAGATCCGGATGCGGGCGGTCAGCCCGTTCGTCCCCGGGTCCACGATCGTCGCCGGCCCCACCGCGGCGTGGGTGCACGTCGGAGGCGTGTCGCCGCGCACCCTCCACGTGGTCCACCGCAGCGGGACGCACCGCCCCCGTGCCCCGCAGGGGGTGCGGGTGCGTCAGGCGATGCTGCTGGCGGACGACCTCGCGACCGTCGGCGGACACCAGCTCACGAGCGTCCAGCGCACCGGCCTCGACGTGGCGCGCCACGAGCCCGCCGCCCACGCCGTCGAGACGATCGTCGCGCTCACGGCCCTGGGATTCGACGTCCGGCGGGCACGGCTCCAGCTCGAGCGTCGGCTCCGCGTCACCGGTCGCGAGGCGGCGCACCGCACGCTCGACGCCGTCGAGCGGCGCCTCCGGGCCGCGCCGGCGCGGCCGGTCACACCGGGAGCTGCGGCTCCTCCGCTGCCCGGGCGCCCGTGATCCGGTAGACGTCGAAGACCCCGTCGATCTTGCGGACGGCGGACAGCACGGTCGCGAGGTGCGCCGGCTCGGCCATCTCGAACACGAACCGTGAGAGCGCGACGCGGTCGTTCGAGGTGGAGACGGTGGCCGACAGGATGTTGACGTGGTTGTCCGACAGGACGCGGGTGACGTCCGAGAGCAGCCTCGACCGGTCAAGGGCCTCGACCTGGATCTGCACGAGGAACAGCGTGTTGCTGCCGGACGTCCAGCTCACGTCGACGATGCGCTCCGGCTGGTCGCGCAGCCCGGTGACGTTCGCGCAGTCGGTCCGGTGCACCGACACGCCCTGGCCCCGCGTGACGAAGCCGATGATCTCGTCGCCGGGCACCGGGGTGCAGCACTTGGCGAGCTTGACCCACACGTCCTCGACACCCTTGACGACGACGCCCGGGTCGCCCGTGCGGACGCGCCGCGCCGCGGCACCGGGCCGCACGACCTCGGCGACGTCCTCGGTGGTCGACTCGTCGCCGCCGAGCGCGTGGACGAGACGCTGCACGACGGTCGCCGCCGACACCTGCCCCTCGCCCACCGCCGCGTAGAGCGCGGACACGTCCGGGTAGCGCATGTCGCTCGCGAGCACGACGAGGGACTCGTGCGAGAGCAGGCGCTGGATGGGCAGGTTCTGCTTGCGCATCGCCTTGGCGATGGCGTCCTTGCCGTGCTCGACGGCCTCCTCGCGGCGCTCCTTGGAGAACCACTGGCGGATCTTGTTGCGGGCCCGGGGACTCTTGACGAACGCGATCCAGTCGTGGCTCGGGCCCGCCCCCTCGGCCTTCGAGGTGAGTACCTCGACGACGTCGCCGTTGTCGAGCTGCGAGTCGAGCGGCACGAGGCGCCCATTGACGCGGGCTCCCATGGTCCGGTGCCCCACCTCGGTGTGCACGGCGTACGCGAAGTCGACGGGCGTCGACCCGCTCGGCAGCGCGATCACCTCGCCCTTCGGCGTGAACACGTAGACCTCGGAGCCCGCGATCTCGAAGCGCAGCGAGTCGAGGAACTCGGCGGGGTCCGCGGTCTCCTTCTGCCAGTCGACGAGCTGCCGCAGCCACTGCATCTCGTTGGCGGCGTCACCCTTCTCGCCGTCCTTGGCGCCGACCTTGCCGAGCTCCTTGTACTTCCAGTGCGCGGCGACGCCGTACTCGGCGCGGCGGTGCATCTCGTGGGTGCGGATCTGGATCTCGACGGGCTTGCCGCCCGGGCCGATGACCGTCGTGTGGAGCGACTGGTACATGTTGAACTTCGGCATCGCGATGTAGTCCTTGAACCGGCCGGGGACCGGGTTCCACCGCGCGTGCAGGGCGCCGAGCGCCCCGTAGCAGTCGCGCACCGACTCGACGAGGACGCGCGTGCCCACCAGGTCGTAGATGTCCGCGAAGTCGTGCCCACGGACGATCATCTTCTGGTAGATCGAGTAGTAGTGCTTCGGCCGGCCCGTCACGGTCGCCTTGATCTTCGCGCCGCGCAGGTCGGCGGCGATCTGCTCCCGGATGACCGACAGGTACTCCTCCCGCGCCGGGGCGCGGTCCGCGACGAGGTGCACGATCTCCTCGTAGACCTTCGGGTAGAGCGTCGAGAACGACAGGTCCTCGAGCTCCCACTTGATGGTGTTCATGCCGAGCCGGTGCGCGAGCGGCGCGTAGATCTCGAGGGTCTCCTTGGCCTTGCGCTGCGCGGACGCGGCCGGCACGAACTTCCAGGTGCGCGCGTTGTGCAGACGGTCGGCCAGCTTGATGACGAGCACACGGATGTCGTGCGACATCGCGACGATCATCTTGCGCACCGTCTCGGCCTGCGCGGCCTCGCCGTACTTCACCTTGTCGAGCTTGGTGACGCCGTCGACCATCATCGCGATCTCTTCGCCGTAGTCGCGGCGGAGCTGGGTCAGCGAGTAGTCGGTGTCCTCGACGGTGTCGTGCAGGAGCGCGGCCGCGAGCGTGTTCGGCGTCATGCCGAGCTCCGCGAGGATCGTGGCGACGGCGACGGGGTGCGTGATGTACGGGTCGCCGCTCTTGCGGACCTGACCACGGTGGGCGCGCTCCGCGGTCACGTAGGCGCGGTCGATCACGGAGAGGTCGGCCTTCGGGTGGTTGGCCCGGACGGCGTGCAGCAGCGGTTCGAGCGCGGGATCCGACAGGGCGGCCCCTCGGGCCCCGAAGCGGACGAGGCGTGACCTGACGCGGGCGCTGGTGCTCTCAGCGTCCGCCGCGGCCTGCGTGCTGCGCGTCTCCTGGCTCATCAACCACTCTCCCCGGGGCCGGATGTCCCTCCATGCTACGTCGCACGGAGCACCGAACCGGACCGGGGAGCGGCGCCGGACCCGCCCCGCGGGACGAGCGTCGGCCGGCGTCACACCTGGAAGAGGGCCTCCACCGTGTGCCGGCCGAGCACGTCCCGGCCGCCGAGTCCGGTGATCTCGAGCAGGAAGCCCATGGCGACGACCTCGGCACCGCAGCGCTCGACGAGCGCCGCCGCCGCGGCGGCCGTCCCGCCGGTCGCGAGCACGTCGTCGACCACCAGCACCCGGGCGCCCGTCGGAACCGTGCCCGTCCGGACCTCGAGCGTCGCCTCGCCGTACTCGAGCGCGTAGCTCACCGACTCGACCGGCGGCGGCAGCTTGCCCGCCTTGCGCAGGGGCACGAACCCGACGCCCAGGCGCAGCGCGAGCGCTGCCCCCAGGATGAATCCTCGTGCCTCCATGCCCGCGACGAGGTCGACCGTGCCGTGGTCGGCCGTGGTCCATGCCGCGAGCTCGTCGACGACGGACGCCAACGCGTCACCGTCGGCAAGCAGCGGCGTGATGTCCCGGAAGACCACACCCGGCTCGGGGTAGTCCGGGACGGGCCGCACGAGCGCTTCGAGACGCTCGGCGGCCTCCGGGGAGAGCGGTTGCGGGGACACGCGACGGACCGTCAACGCTTGCGGCGCGGCTGCGACCGGTTGCCCTGGTGGGAGCCCGGCACGAGCTGCAGGCTGCCCGCGTCCTCCACGACGGGCTCACCCGACTCGGCAGCCTCCTCGCGGCGGGCCGCGACCTTGGCCGTGTGCGCCTTGATCGCGGGCTCGCGCTCACGCAGGGC
Source organism: Luteimicrobium subarcticum (assembly GCF_002798015.1). Classification (GTDB taxonomy): domain Bacteria; phylum Actinomycetota; class Actinomycetes; order Actinomycetales; family Cellulomonadaceae; genus Luteimicrobium; species Luteimicrobium subarcticum. The sequence continues at coordinate 129,418 of NZ_PGTZ01000011.1, forward strand.
GACCTCGAGCGGCGTCGCGAGGAAGATCGACGAGTACGTGCCCACGGCGATGCCGACGAACAGCGCGAGCGAGATGTCACGCAACGTGCCGGCACCGAGCAGGAACGCCCCCACGAAGAGGATCGCGGCGACGGGCAGCAGCGCGACGACCGACGTGTTGATCGACCGGACGAGCGTCTGGTTGACGGCGAGGTTCGCGCGCTCGGCGTACGTCGAGCGGAGCTGGTCGGTCACGCCCACCGTGTTCTCGCGGACCTTGTCGAAGACCACGACCTTGTCGTAGAGCGAGTAGCCGAGGATCGTCAGGAAGCCGATGACCGTGGACGGCGTGACCTCCCAGCCGATCGCTGCGTACAGGCCGACCGTGATGAGCAGGTCGTGCAGCAGCGCGACGAGGGCGGCGAGCGCCATCCGCCAGTTGCGGAAGTAGATCGCCATGAACGCCGCGACGAGCACCAGGAAGACGACAAGACCCTGGACCGCCTTCTGCGACACGTCCTGACCCCAGGTCGGGCCGACCGACGTGCCGCTGATGTCGCTCGCGGAAACCCCGTAGCCCTTCTGGAGCGCTGCCGTGACCTGCTTGAGCTGGTCGGACGTCAGCTCGGTCGTCTGCACGCGCACGCTGTCAGAGCCCACCGACGACACGAGCACCTCGTCGTCCGGGACGACCTGGTGCACCGCGTCGACAGCCACGTCCTGCGACTGCGTCGTGGTGTTCGAGACGATGATCTCGGTGCCGCCCTTGAAGTCGATGCCCAGGTTGAAGCCCTGGAGCACCAGGACGAGCACGGCCAGGACGGAGAGCACGCCCGACACCCAGAAGTAGCGGCTGCGACGCTGGACGACCTTGTACGAGCGGCGGCCCGTGTAGAGGTCGTTGCCCCATGCGGCGAAGTTGACGGCCATCAGAGGTTCTCCTCGTTCTCGCCGTTACCGTCGGCGGACTCCTGCGCGGCGCGACGCTCGGCGGCGCGACGCTCGGCGATGGTCATGCGGCGCCCGTCGGCTGCGGTCGCCGGGGGCGACACGGGCCGGGTCGGCTCCGCGGTCCGGGCCGACGCGGTCGCGTCGGACGGCGCGCCGACCGTGACCGGCTCGCCCTGCTCGGCGTCGTCGGCCGGCTGCTCCTGCGGGTCGGACAGCGCGTCGAGCGCCGCGACCCCCTCGGCCGGCACGCCCGACTCCGCCTTGGCGACGAAGCGCCCGCGCCCCTTGTACCCCGAGGCACGCAGCTGCGACGTCGACAGACCGGACGCGGCGTGACCGTCCCGGAAGAACGGCACCTTCGCGATGAGCTGCATCACGGGGTGCGTGAAGAGGAACACCACGATGAGGTCCACGAACGTGGTCAGGCCGAGCGCGACCGCGAAGCCCTGCACCCCGCCGACGGCGAGGAAGTACAGGATGAGCGCGAGCAGGATGTTGACCGTGTCGGACGCGAGGATGGTCCGCCGGGCACGCTGCCAGCCCTTCTCGACGGCGCCGGCCAACGGCCGGCCGTCGCGCAGCTCGTCACGGATGCGTTCGAAGTACACGATGAACGAGTCCGCTGTGAAGCCGATCGCGACGATCAGGCCGGCGACGCCGGGCAGCGACAGCCGGTAGCCCCACGTCCACGACAGGAGGGTGATCAGTCCGTACACGAGGACGCCGGCGACGCCGAGCGAGGCGACGGACAGCAGGCCGAGGAGTCGGTACTGGAACATCGAGTACACGACGACGAGCACGAGGCCGATGAGCCCGGCGAGCAGGCCCTTGGCGAGCTGCTCGGAGCCGAGCGTCGCGGAGATCTGCTCCTGGCTCTGCACCTCGAACGTCAGCGGCAGCGCACCGAAGTTGAGCTGGTTCGCGAGGGTCGCGGCGCTCTGGCGCGTGAAGCTGCCGGAGATCTCGGCGCTCCCGCCCGTGATGCCCGTGGTCGCGTACTGGGAGTCGACGCTGGGCGCCTCGATGACCAGACCGTCGAGCACCATCGCGAACTGGTTGCGCGGCGCCTCGAGGCCCGCGATCCGCTTCGTGGTCGCCGTGAACTCCTTGGCACCCTCGGACGTGAACTTCATGTTCACGACCCACTGGCCGGTGGAGACGCCCTGTGACGTCTGGCCGAGGCCGGACGACGCGCTCGCGATCTCGGTCCCCTCGATCTCGACGGGACCGAGGATGTACTTGGCGCTGCCGTCCTTGGCGCACGCCACGAGCGGCTTGTCCGGGTCGTCCCCGCCGCCGCCCTTACGGTTCGCCGGGTCGGTGCAGTCGAGCTCGTCGTACTGCTTCTCGACGTCCGCGGTGATCTGGTCGAGCGAGCTCGCGCCGTCGTCCGTGGTCGCCGTCGCGTCGGACGTCGCCGTCGGGCTCGGGGTGGCGCCGTCCGCAGCCCCGGCGGTCGCCGTCGGCGTGGGGGTGGTGTTCGCCGCCGCCTGGATCGTCCGGGTGCCCTTGACGTACACCGCCGACTGCGTCGACGCGTGCGACGCACCCGACCGGAACGCCGAGTTCTTCGCGGTCGCCGTCGGCTTGGGCGTGGTGGTCGCCTCGGGGGTGGCCGTCGCGGTCGGGGCCGTCGTCGCCGCAGCTGCCGCGGCGTCCTGGTCGGCCTTGGTGCGCGGGTCGCCGATCACGAGGACCGGGCGGAACCGCATCTGCGCCGACTGCGAGACGAGGTCGATCGTCTCCTGGCTCGGGTGGCCCGGGATCGACACGACGATGTTCTTGCTGCCCTGGCGCGTGATCTGCGCCTCGGACACGCCCGACGAGTCGATGCGCTGGCGGATGACGTCGATCGCCTGGTCGATGTCGCCGGACGTGACCTCGGAGTTGTCCGTCGTGACGGGCTTGAGGATGATCTGCGTCCCGCCCTCGAGGTCGAGCGCGAGCTTCGGCGTCCACTGCGCGCCCGAGGCGGAGGTGAGGACGCCGACGCCGATCGCGCCGAAGACGACGGCGATCAGGGCGACGAGCCACGCGAGGGTGACTCCGGGTCGGGACTTGTGGTGGCTGGTGGTGGCCAACGTCGTGTCTCTTCTCGTGCGCGCCGCGCGGGGACGGCGACGGAGATGGCGTGGGGCGGGCAGATGCTATCGCGCCCGGGTGAGTGCTCCCCCGGGCGCGACGATCCGGCTACTTCGTCGACGGCTTCCCGTCGTCGCCGTCCTTGCGGTCGGCCTCCGGCAGACCCGACAGGTCGTCCGGGATCTCCAGGACGTCCTTGTCGAGAGCGCGCTGCTCGGTGAACCCTGCGGGAGCGGTCTCGGCACCTGCGGCGGTGCTGGCGGACACGCCCTCGGCCGCGGGCTCGTGCTGCTCGACCGTCGGCTCGATGACGCGCGAGATGGCCGCGCGGACCCAGCGGGACTGCGTTCCGGGCGTCGACTCGATCGTGATCTCGTCGTCCGAGACGGCGACGACCGTGCCGAGCATGCCGGAGGCCGTCATGACCTCCTGGCCCGGCGTGAGCGTGGAGCGGAACTCCTGCTGCTTCTTCTGCGCCTTGCGCGTGCGGCTCGACATGAAGAACACGCCGACGAACAGGATGGCAAGGATCGCCAGAAGCATGAAGTTCCCGCTCCCGGACTTCTGCTGGCTCTCGGCCACGACGGTGATCGCGTGCATGACGGGGTCGTCTCCTCGGGTCTGCGCCGCGGGGCGCGACGAACTCTCTCGGCCTACCCACCGGCGCGGGGCACGGGAAGGTTCCCGGCACACCTGCGGGCGCCGGTGCAGGCAGGACCGGATCAGTCTAGGCCCTGAAAAGAGTGCCCTGGTCCGTCGGCGGCTCGAGGCCGAGGTGCCGCCAGGCCGCCGGCGTCGCGACCCGGCCGCGGGGCGTGCGGGCGATCAGGCCCTCGCGGACGAGGTACGGCTCCGCGACCGTCTCGACCGTCTCGGGCTCCTCGCCGACGGTGAGCGCGAGCGTGGTCAGCCCGACCGGCCCCCCGCGGAACCGCGTGCACAGGGCGTCCAGGACGGAACGGTCCAGCCGGTCGAGGCCGATGGGGTCGACCTCGTAGACCTCGAGGGCTGCGCGCGCCGCCGCGAGGTCCATGTCGCCCGTCCCACGGACCTGGGCCCAGTCGCGCACCCGCCGCAGCAGACGGTTCGCGATGCGCGGCGTCCCCCGGGAGCGGCGCGCGATCTCGGTCGCCGCGTCGGCCGCGAGCGGGACGTCGAGCAGGCGGGCTGAACGGTGCAGCACCTTCTCGAGCTCGAACGCGTCGTAGTAGTCGAGGTGCCCGGTGAAGCCGAACCGGTCGCGCAGCGGCGCCGGCAGCAAGCCGGACCGCGTCGTCGCGCCGACGACCGTGAACGGCGGGAGGGTCAGCGGGATCGCACTGGCCCCCGCGCCCTTGCCGACGACGACGTCGACCCGGAAGTCCTCCATCGCGACGTAGAGCAGCTCCTCCGCGGGGCGCGCGAGGCGGTGGATCTCGTCGAGGAACAGCACCTCGCCCTCCTCGAGCGAGGAGAGCACGGCGGCGAGGTCGCCCGCGTGCTGGATCGCCGGGCCGGACGTCACGCGCAGCGACGCCCCGAGCTCTGCGGCCACGATCATCGCGAGGGTGGTCTTGCCCAGCCCGGGCGGGCCCGACAGCAGGATGTGGTCCGGCGCGACGCCTCGGGCCGTCGCTGCCTCGAGCACCAGGGACAGCTGCGCCCGGACCGTCTGCTGCCCGACGAACTCGTCGAGCTTGCGCGGACGGAGCGCCGCCTCGACGGACCGCTCGATCTCGTCGGCCAGGGGCGCGAGGACCCGCTCGCCGAGGTCGCGCACCTCGTCGTCCGCCGGGCGGTCAGCCACGCCGTCCGCCCAGGGTGCGCAGGGCCGCGCGCAGGGTGTCGGCGACGTCGGCCGCGGTCACGGCGTCGCGGCCGTCCGCCGCGAGCACCTGGGCCACGGCGTCCTCGGCGACCTTGGCGGTCCAGCCCAGGCCCACGAGTGCCTCCGCGACCTCGCCGCGGCGGTCGCCGGGTGCCGACGGCACCGCTCCCGGCGCCGCCCCCCCGGCGGGGACCCCCAGCTTGCCCGACAGCTCCAGGACGATCCGCTGGGCCCCCTTGCGACCGATGCCGGGCACCCGTTCGAGCGCCTTGAGGTCGCCGGCCGCCACCGCGGCGCGCAGCGCGTCCGGCGAGTGCACCGCGAGCATCGCCAGGGCGAGCCGTGGCCCGACGCCCGACACCGTCTGGACCGTTTCGAACACCGTGCGCTCGTCGTCGTCCGCGAACCCGTACAGCGTGATGGCGTCCTCGCGGACCACGGTCGTGACGGAGAGCGTCGTGCTCTGGCCGTGGCGGACCGCCCCGAGGGTCGCCGGGGTCGCGTGCACGAGGTACCCGACGCCCTGGACGTCCAGGACGACCGCGTCCAGACGGATCGCCGCGACGGTTCCGGTGAGCTGGGCGATCACGTGCGGGTTCCTCCAAGGTCAGGACGGCTGACGGCGGGTGCGAACAGGTGTACGAACGCCAACCCTAGCGGCCCTGGACCCCCGACGGCTTGCGCCGCGCCGCGAGCTCGGCAGCGGCCCAGGCGCGCTGGGCGGGCGTCCCCTCGTGCCGGTCACCGCCCTGGAGCGCGCCCGCCGGGCGCCACAGGTGGCAGATCGCCAGCGCGAGGGCGTCGGCGGCGTCCGCGGGCTTCGGGAGCGCGTCGAGGCCCAGGATGTTCGCGACCATGCGCTGCACCTGTTCCTTGTTCGCACGCCCGGTCCCGGTCACGGCGGCCTTGACCTCCGACGGGGTGTGCAGCGCGACCGGGATGCCGCGGCGCGCCGCCGCGACCATGGCGAGCCCGGCGGCCTGCGCGGTGCCCATGACCGTCGCCACGTTGTGCTGCGCGAACACGCGCTCCACGGCGACGACGTCGGGCACGTGGCGGTCCAGCCACGCGTCGAGACCGTGCGCGATCTCGAGGAGACGCAGGTCGACGGTGGTCGTCGGGGACGTCGTCAGCACGCCGACGGCGACGAGCGCGCTGCGCCGCCCGGGCAGCGAGTCGACCACCCCGACCCCGCACCGGGTCAGACCGGGATCCACTCCGAGCACGCGCACCCGGTCACCCTCTCACGACGAGCACCGCCGCCCGTGAAGGCTCACGGACGGACGGGACGACCCGGGTGCGTCACTCCTCGTCGAGCTCCGCCATGACCTCGTCGGACGCGTCGAAGTTCGCGTACACGTTCTGCACGTCGTCGCTGTCCTCGAGCGCGTCGATGAGGCGCAGGATCTTGCGCGCGCCGTCGACGTCGACCTCGATCTGCATCGACGGGTGGAACACGACGTCGGCCGAGTCGTACTCGATGCCGGCCTCCTGGAGGGCGGTGCGCACGGGCACGAGGTCGGTCGCCTCGGTGAGGATCTCGAACGCCTCTCCGAGGTCGGTCACCTCCTCGCCGCCGGCGTCGAGGACCGCCATCATGACGTCGTCCTCGGTGGTGCCCTCCTTCGGCACGACGATGATGCCCTTGCGGGAGAACAGGTACGAGACCGATCCGGGATCGGCGAGCTGGCCGCCGTTGCGGTTGAACGCCATCCGGACCTCGGCGGCGGCACGGTTCTTGTTGTCGGTGAGGCACTCGACCAGGACGGCGATGCCACCCACGCCGTAGCCCTCGTACATGATCGTCTGGTAGTCCGCGCCGCCGGCCTCCTGGCCGGAGCCGCGCTTGACCGCGCGGTCGATGTTGTCGTTCGGGACGGACGTCTTCTTCGCCTTCTGGATGGCGTCGAAGAGCGTCGGGTTGCCGGCGACGTCACCGCCGCCCGTGCGGGCCGCGACCTCGATGTTCTTGATGAGCTTGGCGAAGAGCTTGCCGCGCTTCGCGTCGATCACGGCCTTCTTGTGCTTGGTGGTAGCCCACTTGGAGTGACCTGACATGAAGCTGCTACTCCTTGACGCTGGTGGGGCCGGCCTCCCGGACGACCCGGACGAAGAGCTCGTGCACGCGATGGTCACCCGTGATCTCGGGGTGGAACGACGTCGCGACGAGCGATCCCTGGCGAACTGCAACGATCTTACCGGCGACCGGCGCGGGATAGCCGGACGGGATGCGCGCGAGGACCTCGACGCCCTCCCCCGCCTCCTCGATCCAGGGCGCGCGGATGAACACCGCGTGGACCGGCTCGGCGAGCCCGTCGAACGACAGGTCGGCCTCGAACGAGTCGACCTGACGCCCGAACGCGTTACGGCGGACCGTGACGTCCAGGCCACCGAGGGTCTGCTGGTCGGACGTCCCGCCGAGCACCCGGTCAGCCAGCAGGATCATCCCCGCGCACGACCCGTACACCGGCAGGCCGGCCGCGATGCGCTCACGCAGCAGGTCGCGCAGCGAGAAGATCCGCAGCAGCTTGTCGATGGTCGTCGACTCACCGCCCGGCAGGACGAGCCCGTCGACGGCCTCGAGCTCGGACGGGCGACGCACCGCCACGGTCGACGCACCGGCCTCCTCGAGGGCGGCGCGGTGCTCGCGCACGTCGCCTTGCAGGGCCAGGACACCGATCGTGATCGTCACGAGGGCCGATGATACGTGGCCGCGCTTCCCGGCCGGTCGCGCCCGTCGTCTCCCCCCGGTGCCGACCCCGCTGGTAGCCTCGCCGACCATGACGACGCCGCAGGGGATGCCCGGACCCGTCCCGCCGTACGGGTGGGCTCCTCCGCCCGGCGCGCAGGTGCCGGGTCAGGTCCCGGGCCAGGTGCCGGTGCAGGGTCCCCGGCGGCGGACGCCCGGCGCGACGGCGCTCATCGTGATCGGCGCCTGCGTGCTCGTGGGCGCGATGGTCGCAGGGGTCGTCGCCGCGGTCCTGTTCGTGCGGGTGCTCCCCACCGACATCGTGACCTCGGACGGGCACCCCGGTTCCGCGTCGCTGGCGTCGGGCACCGCTCCCGGGGACGCGACGCTCGGCGTCGACGCCGGCGAGCGGTACGCGGTGTGGTCGGCAAGGAACCCGGGGACCCAGGCGTCGACGCCCGACGACGTCACCGTGGTGTGCGACGGCGCCCCGGTCGCCGTGACAGGTCCGTCCGTCTCGGGCAGCGTCACGACGAGCGGGACGTCGGCCTACGCCGCCGCCGAGTTCGTCGCACCCTCCGACGGGACGTGCACGGTCACGGTCACCGAACCCCTGGGGCGGACCTTCGTCGTGGCGGACGCCGACTCGTTCGGCGCCTTCTTCGGAGGCGTCGCCGCGACCGTCCTCCTGACCTTCGCAGCCATCGGGCTCGGGCTCGTCGGCGCCGGCCTGCTCGTCGGCGGCATCATCTGGAAGGTCGTGGCGCGCAGCCGCTGAGCCGCCGGCGCCGCCGGACCCCGGGCATCAGCCGGGCGAGCTAGTCGTCGTGCTCCTCGCCGAGGTGCCGGACCGTCCCGTCCCAGCCGGCGAGCAGCGTCTCGACCACGTCGGGGAGCGCGACCGGGAAGACCTCGAGGGTCTGTGCGCGCAGCTCGTCGACGCTCATCCAGCGCAGCTCGTCGAGGAGCTCGCGCTCGACGTCGGTCCAGCCGTCCACGGAGAAGCCCGCGCCGGCACCCCCGGTACCGTCACCGGCGCTGTGGGTCGACACGCGCGCGACGTAGAACTCCTCGTCCTGCCGGCAGGTCTCGGTGAGGAACGCGAAGATCCCGCTGCGGGTCATGACCGGGCCGACGAGCGCGTCGTCCGTCAGCACGATCCCGGTCTCCTCACGCACCTCGCGCAGCGCGGCCTCGCGCGAGGTCTCCCCCGCGTCGATGCCGCCGCCCACCGTGAACCACCAGGAGCGCTCGGGCTGGTCCGCGTCGTGACCCCGGACGAGCAGCACCCGCCCCGCGGCGTCGAGCAGGATGACCCGCGCCGCGCGGCGGAACCGCAGCCCGTCGGAGCCGACGACCCAGTCCGGCCCGAGCGCCGGGGTCACCAGCCGCGCTCGGCGAGGCGGTGCGGCTGCGGGATCTCGTCGACGTTGATGCCGACCATCGCCTCGCCGAGGCCGCGCGACACGTTCGCGATGACGTCGGGGTCGTCGAAGAACGTGGTCGCCTTGACGACGGCGGCGGCGCGCTCGGCCGGGTTGCCGGACTTGAAGATGCCGGAGCCGACGAACACGCCCTCAGCACCGAGCTGCATCATCATCGCGGCGTCGGCCGGGGTCGCGATGCCACCCGCGGTGAAGAGCACGACGGGGAGCTTGCCCGTGGTCGCGACCTCCTTGACGAGCTCGTACGGCGCCTGGAGCTCCTTGGCGGCCACGAACAGCTCGTCCTCGGGGAGCGACGTGAGGCGGCGGATCTCCTGCCGGATCTGGCGCATGTGCGTCGTCGCGTTCGAGACGTCACCGGTGCCGGCCTCGCCCTTGGAGCGGATCATCGCCGCGCCCTCGGTGATGCGGCGCAGCGCCTCGCCCAGGTTCGTCGCACCGCACACGAACGGCACGGTGAACTGCCACTTGTCGATGTGGTTGGCGTAGTCGGCCGGGGTCAGGACCTCGGACTCGTCGACGTAGTCGACGCCGAGGGACTGCAGCACCTGCGCCTCGACGAAGTGCCCGATGCGGGCCTTCGCCATGACGGGGATCGAGACGGCCTCGATGATGCCGTCGATCATGTCGGGGTCGCTCATGCGCGACACGCCGCCCTGCGCCCGGATGTCGGCCGGGACGCGCTCGAGCGCCATGACGGCGACGGCGCCGGCGTCCTCGGCGATCTTCGCCTGGTCGGGCGTGACGACGTCCATGATCACGCCACCCTTGAGCATCTCGGCCATGCCGCGCTTCACCCGCGCGGTGCCCACGGAGGGGCTCGTGGCGGCGGCAGTCGGCTCGGTGTCGCGGAGGGTGGGGTCGGTCACGGTGCTGTCCTCGCTCTGGGGTGCTCGGGAGTGGTCGTTCGGGGCCCCTGCGCGCGGGCGCGGGTCACGACCCGGGCCGACGAGGGAACGACGTCATCCTACGCCGACGGCGCCGTCCGCCGGCGTGGGCGCCGACGTCGCGAGACCGTGCAGCGCCTCGGGCGAGGTGTCGTCCAGCTCGGTCGTCTGCGGCATGGGCGCCCGGCCCGCGAGCCGCAGCAGGCGCGCGTACCACTTGCGGCGCATCCGCTGGGTCTGGGCCACGGCGTCGTTGTGGAACCGGCGCGCGAGCTGCGCCCGGTACCAGGTGGCGGCGAGCTCACCGAGGACCTCGCCGCCGCGCGGGTCGCGCGCCCACCGCGCGACCTCGTCGGGGTCGTCGAGGGTCGCGCGCAGGATGGCGGACAGGTCCGACTCGGCGCGCAGCCGTCGCTCGTCGCGCAGGTCGACGGCGTCGAGGACGCGCTGCGCGGCGTCGGCCACGAGCACCGCGCTCGCCGGGTCGACGATCCCGGAGGCGGCCAGCGCCCGGGCGGCGGACGCCCGGCGCACGAGCTGGGTGTCGAGCGCGAGCCGGGACGCGATGACCTTGCGGTGCAGCCGGTCGATGCGCGTCGCGCCCGCCCAGGCGAACCACACGGCGAGCACCACCACCAGGCCGACGAGCGCGGCCGTCGCGTACCAGGTCATCGGGTCTCCCCCTCACGGCGGGACTCGACGAGCCGGGGCCACAGCCCCGCGCCCGGCCCGGCGCCGGCGTCCGGGTCCTGCGCGACGCGGCCGTGCGCGGCACGCGTCTCCAGGACCATGTCGTAGACGGCGAGGACCTGCGCGGTCACGGTGGACCAGTCGTAGCGTGTCACCCACCGTCGGGCGTGCTCCACGAGCGCGGCGCGGCGCGGCGCGTCCGCCAGGACGTCGGACAGCGCGTCCGCGAGAGCGCCCGGGTCACCGACCGAGAACAGCGCACCCGCGCGGCCCTCGTCGAGCACGCGGCGGAACGCGCCAAGGTCGCTCGCGACGACGCACGAGCCGGCGCTCATCGCCTCGACGAGCACGATCCCGAAGCTCTCGCCGCCGATCTGCGGTGCCACGTACACGTCGACCGACGACAGCAGCGCGGCCTTCTCGTCGTCGGTGATCGAGCCGAGGAACTCGACCGACGACGCGGCGTCGCCGAGCGCCTCGATCGCGTCCGCCCTGCCCTGGTCGCCGCGCCCGGCGACGAGGAACCGCGCGCCCGGGAACCGTTCGAGCACCCGCGGGACGGCCTGGACCAGCACCTGCAGGCCCTTGCGCGGCTCGTCGAGACGTCCGAGGAACGCCACCGTGGGCGCCTCGGGTGTCCCCGTCCAGCGCGGGTCCGTCGGGGCGTCCGAGAACGCGTCCACGTAGACGCCGTTCGGGATGACGACCGCGTCCCCGCCGAGGTGCTCGGTCAGCGTGCGTCGGGCGTCCTCGGACACCGCGATGCGGGCGGAGATCTTCTCGAGGCTCTGCCGCACGAGCGGGTAGGCGACCTGCAGGGCGCGCGACCGCACGAGCGCGGTGTGGAAGGTCGCGACGACCGGCCCCTGGGCGAGCCACAGCGCCAGCATGCTGAGCGACGGGGTGACGGGCTCGTGCAGGTGCAGCACGTCGAACTCGCCCGCCTCGAGCCAGCGCCGCACGCGTGCCGCGGTCCGGGGCCCGAACGTCATGCGCGCCACCGAGCCGTTGTACGGGACCGCCACGGCGCGCCCCGCGGACGTCATGTAGGGCGGGACGGGCGTGTCGTCGTCGGCGGGGACGAGCACGGACACGTCGTGCCCGCGCGCGATGAGCGCCTCCGCGAGGTCCCGGACGTGGAACTGGACGCCGCCGGGCACGTCGTACGAGTACGGGCACACGATGCCGACGCGCAGGCCCGCGGACGGCGCCTCGGCCGAGAGTGCGTCGGCCTGCGGCGCCGCGGCGCGCTCGGGCTCCGGGGTCATGCACCCTCCGCGGTGGTGGCGGCGTACCGCACGGGGTCGAGGTCGGCGACGAACACCTTCTGCAGCATGTGCCAGTCCTCGGGCCGTTCGCGGATGGACGCGCCGAGGAAGTCCACCCAGCGCTGCGTCATGTCGGCGACCCGGTCGGCACGCGGCAACGACTCGTCGGGAGCGATCTGCTCCGAGAACGTGACCGAGAGACCCCACGGCGACCCGGCCGCGCGACGGCGCGACCCGCGGAGCCGCTCGTAGTGGACGGCGACCGCGAAGAGCGGGACCCCCGCCATCTGGGCGAGCGCGGCGGGGCCGGCCGCGACGCGCGTGCGCTCGCCGAACAGGTCGACCTCGATGCCGTGCGCGGTGAGATCGCGGTCCGCGAGCAGCGGGAGGACGCTCCCCCCGGCGCGAGCCGCGCGGACCAGGTCGCGGAACACGCCGTCGTCGCCGAGGGCGAGGATGCGCATGCCCAGCGCAGTGCGGAAGGAGAGGAACTCCTGGAACACCTCCTCTGGTCGCAGGCGCTCGGCGACCGTCACGACGGGCATCCAGGTCGCGCTCGACCACGCGCCCGCGAGGTCCCAGTTGCCCATGTGGCCCAGGGCCAGCGAGAGCGAGCGACCTTCGTCGAGGAACGGCTGCACGACCTCGACGTTGGTCAGGCGCACCCGTGCCGCGATCTGCCCCGGCGTCGAGCCGGCGAGGGCGAACGCCTCCCGGAAGTAGCGCATGTACGACCGCATGCCGGCGCGCGACGTGCGTCGCAGCTCGCGGTGCGAGGCGTCCGGCAGCGCCCGCGCCAGGTTCCTCTCGAGCTGGTCCACTCCCCCGCGGCGCAGCAGCCAGCACACGTCCGACACCACGGTGAAGCCGGCGCGCAGCACCGGTCCCGGGACCTTCGGGGCCCAGCGCCACGCCGCGGCGTAGAGGCGCCCGGTGTCGAGCCTCACGCGGCGTCGACCTCCCCGGACGCCGCCTTCGCCTGGCGGTGCACGGCCGCCATGCGCTGCACGACCGTCACCGCGCTCGCCAGCGCCAGCAGGTACAGGACGACGACGAGGACGATCTCCGGCACGCCCAGCCCGACGAGACCGGCGACCGTGAGCGAGATGACGAGCCGCTCGCCGCGCTCCGCGATCCCGACGTTGGCGTCGAAGCCGAGCGACTCGCCCTTGGCACGGGCGTAGGGCACGACGCCGCCGATCGCGAGGCACGCGAGGGCCGAGATGAGCCCCCACGGCTCGAGCGACGGGTCGCCGTGCTGCACGAACCACAGGGCCAGCCCGACGAAGATCGCACCGTCGACGACGCGGTCGAGCGTCGAGTCGAGGAACGCGCCCCACACGCTGACGCGGTCCGCGAGGCGCGCCATCGTCCCGTCGAGCGCGTCGGACAGCGTGAACACGCCGATGACGATCGCCGCGGCCACCAGGTGGCCGGTCGGGAACAGCCAGAGCGCGGCGACGATCGCGCCGAACGCGCCGGTGAAGGTGATGGCGTCGGGGCTCACCCCGTGGTCGAGGAGGAACTGCGCGACCGGGCGCACGAGCCGCCCGAACCCTCCGCGGAGCTTGCTGATCACGACGCGTCCTCCCCGCCGTCGGACGGCTGCGACGGCGCGCCCCAGGCGGCGGCCAGACGCGCGCGCGTGTCGGCGAGCAGCTCGGGCACCGCCTTGGTGCGCGCGACGATCGGCAGGAAGTTCGCGTCACCCGACCAGCGCGGCACGACGTGCTGGTGGAGGTGTGCGGCGATGCCCGCTCCCCCGGCCTCGCCGAGGTTCGTGCCGAGGTTGAACCCCTGCGGCGCGTAGACGGCGCGCAGCGCCTCGATCGCGGTGCGCGTCATCGCGGCCAGCTCGGCCGCCTCGTCGACCGTCAGCTCGGTGTAGTCCGACACGTGCCGGTACGGGCACAGCATGAGGTGGCCGGCGTTGTACGGGTACAGGTTGAGGATCGCGAAGACCGTGCGTCCGCGCGCCACGATCAGCCCGTCCTCGTCGCTCCCGCCCTGCACCCGGCAGAACGGGCACTGGGACGCCGACGCGTCGCCGGGCTTGTCCTGCCCGCCGATGTAGACCATCCGGTGCGGCGTCCACAGGCGACCCAGCCCGTCGGCCTCACCCGGGTGGTCCGCCGGCGTCTCCACCAGCGGACCGTCCGGGGTCGGCACGACGCCCGGGCCGTCGGGTTGCGTGCTCACGTCGACTCCCCCGCGCGCCCGGTCAGACCTGGGCCCGCTCGCGCACCGCGGTGACGATGCGCTCGACGGCCTCGGCGACGGGGATCCCGTTCTCCTGGTGACCGTCCCGGTACCGGAACGACACGGCGCCGGCCTCGGCGTCCTCGCCACCCGCGATGAGCACGAACGGGATCTTCTGCGTGCTCGCGGTGCGGATCTTCTTGGCGAACCGGTCCGTCGAGTCGTCGAGCGTCGCGCGCACGCCCTGCGCCCGCAGCTGCGCGACGACCTCGGCGAGGTACGCGTTGAACGGCTCCGCGACCGGGACGGCGAGCACCTGGACGGGCGAGAGCCACACCGGGAACGCGCCCGCATAGTGCTCCAGGAGCACCGCGAAGAACCGCTCGAAGGAACCGAACAGCGCACGGTGGATCATGACCGGACGCTGCCGCGACCCGTCCGCGGCCTGGTACTCCAGGTCGAACCGCTCGGGCAGGTTGAAGTCGAGCTGGACGGTCGACAGCTGCCAGGTGCGCCCGATCGCGTCCTTCGCCTGGACGGAGATCTTCGGACCGTAGAACGCGGCGCCGCCCGGGTCGGGCACGAGGTCGAGGCCGGACGCCTCGGCGACCTCCCGCAGGGTCTCCGTCGCCTCGTCCCACGCGTCGTCGTCGCCCACCGACTTCTCGGGGTTGCGGGTCGACAGCTCGAGGTAGAAGTCCGAGAGCCCGTAGTCGCGCAGCAGGTCGAGCATGAAGCTCAGCGCGTCGTGGATCTCGTCGCGCATCTGCTCGCGCGTGCAGAAGATGTGGGCGTCGTCCTGGGTGAACCCGCGGGCCCGGGTGAAGCCGTGCACCACGCCCGACTTCTCGTACCGGTACACGGTGCCGAACTCGAACGCGCGCAGCGGAAGCTCGCGGTAGGACCGGCCCCGCGCCTTGTACACGAGGATGTGCATCGGGCAGTTCATGGGCTTGAGGTAGTAGTCCTGGCCCGCACGCTTGACGTTGCCCTCGTCGTCGAGCTCCTCGTCGAGGTGCATCGCCGGGTACATGCCGTCGGCGTACCAGTCGAGGTGGCCCGAGACCTCGTACAGCCGGCCCTTGGTGATGTGGGGCGTGCTCACGAAGTCGTAGCCCGCCTCGATGTGCCGGCGGCGCGAGTGCGACTCCATCTCGTTCTTGATGATGCCGCCCTTGGGGTGGAACACCCCGAGGCCGGAGCCGATCTCCTCCGGGAACGAGAACAGGTCGAGCTCGGCGCCCAGGCGACGGTGGTCGCGGCGCTCCGCCTCGGCGACCCGCTCGGTGTAGGCCACGAGCTCGTCCTTCGTGGGCCACGCGGTGCCGTAGACGCGCTGCAGCTGCGGATTCTTCTCGCTGCCCCGCCAGTACGCCGCTGCCGTGCGCACGAGCTTGAACGCGTTCGGCACGATGTACCGGGTGCTCGGCACGTGCGGGCCGCGGCACAGGTCCTTCCACGCCACCGTGCCGTCCCGGCGCACGTTGTCGTAGATGGTCAGCTCGCCCTCGCCGACCTCCGCGCCCGCGGCCCCGCCGTCGGCCGCGGCCGCCGCGTCGGCGCCCGCGCTGCCCTTGAGACCGATGAGCTCGAGCTTGAACGGCTCGGCCGCGAGCTCGGTGCGCGCCTCGTCGTCGGAGACCACGCGGCGGCGGAAGGTCTGGCCCTCCTTCATGATCCGCTGCATCGCCTTCTCGAGGGCCTTGAGGTCCTCCGGCGTGAACGGGGTCGCGACGTCGAAGTCGTAGTAGAAGCCGTCGGTGACAGGCGGTCCGATACCGAGCTTCGCGTCAGGGTTGACCTGCTGCACCGCCTGCGCCAGCACGTGCGCGGTCGAGTGCCGCAGGATCGACAGCCCCTCGGGCGAGCTCACCGTGACCGACTCGACGACCTGGCCGTCGCGCAGCTCGGTCGCGAGGTCCTTCAGCTCGCCGTCCACGCGGACCGCGACGACGTCCCGGCGCTCGCCCAGCAGGTCGGCACCCGTGGTGCCCGTCGTCAGCTCGCGCTGCTCCCCGTCCAGGGTGATGGTCAGCTGCGACACGGGCAGGGAGGTCACGTCAGGGTCTCCTCAGGCGATCGGGGGACCCACCAGGCGGTGGGACCCCCCGATCGTACCGACCCGGCGGTGCTCAGTCGTCAGCGTTTCGGGACGAGGCGTCCGCGTCCTCGGCCGTCAGCGGCGTCGCGATGTCCTCGAGCGACTTCCGCTCCGCGTTCACGCCCAGGAACATCGCGAGCACACCGCCCCCCACCATGAGCGCCGCACCGATGTAGTAGCCGACCGCGATCCCGCCGATGTCCTTCGCGGCGCTCGCGGAGTCGATGAGCCGACCGAACAGCAGCGGGCCCGTGATGCCGCCCACGGCGGTTCCGATCGCGTAGAAGAACGCGATGCACAGCGCCCGGGTCTCCATCGGGAAGACCTCGGACGCCGTGAGGTACGCCGAGCTCGCACCCGCGGACGCGACGAAGAAGATCGCCATGCCGAACGCCGTGAGCGAGACCGCGGTCAGCGAGTCGAGGCGCACCCCCGCGACCGCGAGCAGCACCCCCGACACGATGTACGTGGCCGAGATCATCCGGACGCGCCCGACCTTGTCGAACAGCGGCCCGAGCAGAAGTGCTCCTGCGAAGTTGCTCACCGCGAACAGCGCGATGTACGCGCCCGTCTGGTCGACCCCGAGGAACGTCTGCAACGTGTCGCCGAACGTGAAGAAGAACGCGTTGTAGAGGAACGCCTGACCGACGAACAGTCCCAGGCACAGGATCGTCCGGCGCGGGTAGTCCTTGAAGACGGTCCGGGCGATCCGGCCGAGCCCGATCGTGTGGCGCTGCCGGACCGTGATCGTCCCCTCGGGCGCCGGGAGCTTCTCGCCGCTCTCCCGCTCGACCGTCTCCTCGATCTCCGAGACGATCCGCTCGCTCTCCTTCTCGCGGCCGTGGATGAACAGCCAGCGTGGGCTCTCCGGCACGTTGCGCCGCACGAACAGGATCGCGAGGCCCAGCACCGCGCCCAGCGCGAAGCACACACGCCATCCCAGGCCGGCAGGCACCAGGTCGGGGTTCAGCAACGGGATCGTCACCAGCGCGCCGCCCGCAGCCCCCAGCCAGTACGACCCGTTGATCGTGATGTCGACGCGCCCCCGGTACCGCGCGGGCACCAGCTCGTCGACCGCGGAGTTCACCGCCGCGTACTCGCCGCCGATCCCCATCCCGGTGACGAACCGCACCGCGAAGTAGTACGCCGGGTTCATCGAGAACGCCGTCAGGACTGTCCCGAGCAGGTACGTCAGCAGCGTGATGATGAACAGCTTCTTGCGCCCGAACCGGTCCGTCAGCTGTCCGAACAGCAGCGCGCCGACGCACGACCCCGTCACGTAGACCGCGCCCGCCATGCCGATCTGCGAGCTCGACAGCCCCAGACCGGTGTCGGACGACTTCAGCGCGTCCGACAGGTTGCCGACGATCGTGACCTCGAGCCCGTCGAGGATCCACACGACCCCCAGCCCGACGATCACCGTCCAGTGCCAGCGTGCCCACGGCAACCGGTCGAGCCGGGCCGGCACGTCCGTCGTGATCTCCTTCAGCCCGTCGGGGCCGCTGTCGGTCTCGCTCGTCGTCGAACGCATGACACGGGTCTACGTCCGGCGGCGCCCCGATGCACGTCGAAGCGCCCCCGGACGGGACGGCTCATGCCGGGGCGAGCAGGTCCCAGACCATCTTCTGCAGGTCGTCCTGCGTCGCCGGACGCCGCGGCTCGAACAGCAGCGGCATGCCCGCCTCCTCCGGCGTGCGGTCCGCCTTGAGGTTGTTGCACGGCGCGCACGCCGTCACCAGGTTCGTCCACGTGTTCGCCCCGCCACGCGACTGCGGCAGGATGTGGTCGACCGTCGCGCCACGCTGCCCGCAGTAGGCGCACGTCCGACGGTCCCGCTCGAGGATCTGCTGCCGGCTCGCGATCTCCGAGCCCGCAGACCGCACGTCGTGCGGCACGTGCACGTACCGCCGCATCGCGACGATCGTCGGCCACGGGAACGTGATGTGCGCGGAGCGGACGAACCGGTCCGGCTCCGCCCGCAGCACCACGACCTGCTCCGCCACCAGCATCGTCATCGCCCGGATCGTCTCGACCGCGCACAGCACCTCGTACGACGCGTTGAGCAGCAGCGTGGACGAGCGCAGCAGCTGCTGGCCCGTCGTCATCGTCGTCGTCGGCGTCGCGGTCATGGGTCCGACCTCCTGGGACGATCCTGGGGGTTCGGGCGGCGCGGCGCCAGGGCAAATCGCCGAGGAATCAGCGTTCGCGGCCCCGGAACCAGCTTCGACGACGCCGGTGCCACAGCTCTCCGACGCGGCGCTCGGGGACGCCGGAGCCGTCCACGAGGTCCGCCGCCACCCGCGGGTCGGAGCGGAACACCGTCATCGGTTCGGTGATCACCTGCTGCCCGGGCGCTCCCCAGGACGTCGCGCGGCTCATCGCAACCTCACGCCGTCACGCCCGGTTCGCGGACCGCGCACGCCCCCGCGAGCACCGCGCCGAGCGCGTGCAGCGGCAGCGCCCAGGTCTGCAGCCCGACGACCCCGTCGTGCGGGACGCCCGCGACCTGCTGCGCCGCCTGCACCGTGTGCGCCGTCGCCGGACCGAACACCCCGTCGGTCGCGAGCACCGCCGTCCCCGGGGGTGTGAGCTCGCCGCGTCCCTGGTTCAGGGTCGTCTGCAGCGCCTTCACCACCGTGCCCTCGGCGCCCCCGGACAGCACCGGCGGGCGCCGGTCGCCGCCCCGCAGACGGGTCCACGTGGAGTGCCCGACGATCCCGTCGACGGTCAGCCCCTCGGCGGCCTGGAACTCCTCGACGGCGTCCTTCGTGCGAGCACCGAACACCCCGTCGACGTCGCGGTACTCGAGGGTGAGGCGCACCAGGCAGTACTGGAGCCAGCGCACGTCGTCGCCGGTGGCACCCTGCTGGATCGTGGACGGGACGGACATCGTGCACCTCCGGGATCGCGGCCGGCAGAGCCGCCGACCGTCACCGGGGAGAGAGGCCCGGCGGCCGTCCGCGATACAGGGGCAGCGCTCACCGCCTCGCTGACGCCTGGCGCGCGCCGTCGTCGCGTCCCGCGCGACGGACCAGGGTGCGCCGCTGCTTGCGCATCATGACGACGTCCCCCCACGCCAGCGCGTCACGCCGCGCGCACGCGAGCACCCGGCCGAGCGGCGGCAACCACATCAGCGCCTCGAGCCGGGTCCGGTCCGGTGCGACGGGCACGACCCGGTATGTCACGGTCACCGCCCCCATGGCCCGCGTCGGCCACCCCGGCCGCATCGTCGACGTGACCGACTCGCCCGAGACGAACGACACGAGCGTGAAGAGGGTCATGAACCGCTGCCCGGTCCGGAGATGCACGAGCGACGGGTCCGCGCGCTGCGGGCTCCGCAGCCCGACGTTGTCGAGCCCGTCGTAGGGGGGCACGGCGCAGCTGGCACACCCAGGCGAAGAGCGTCTGAGCGCCCCCACGTCGGCATGGGTGCCAGTCTTCCGGTGCGGTGGGCAGCGCGCGCACCGTGGGGCGACCGCCGTGCACGACGAAGGCCCCCGAGCGGCGGTGCCGCTGTTCGGGGGCCTTCGTGAAGGGTGGGCGATACTGGGTTCGAACCAGTGACCTCTTCGGTGTGAACGAAGCGCGCTACCACTGCGCCAATCGCCCGCTGACGCCGGGAACCGGAGAACCGGCCCTGCGTGCGCCTCCGAGGATAGCGGGTCCGGGCGCCAGGTGTGAAACCGGCTCCCGGTCAGGGGTCGACGAGGTCCCGCTGGCGGGCCGCGAAGAGCTGCGCGAGGCGCTGGCTCAGTCGCCCAGGCTCGACCGGGGCGCCGTCGAGCTCGACCACCGGGGTGAGGTTGCGGACGCTGCCCGTGACGAGCAGGTGCGCCTCGCCCCGTTCGACCTCGTCGAGCACGTCGAACGTCAGCTCTCCGGGCGCGGCCTCCCGGACCGGCAGCCCGACCTCCGCGCCCCACTCGAGCGTCAGGGCGCGCGTGATCCCGGCGAGGCAGCCGCTCGACAGCGGCGGCGTGACGAGCTCACCCCCGCGCTCGACGAACACGTTCGCGCCCGTGCCCTCGCACAGCTCGCCGACGGTGTTCGCGAGGATCGCCTCGTCGGCGCCGCGCTCCTTCGCGTAGGCGAGGGCGACGACGTTCTCGGCGTACGACGTCGTCTTGAGGCCCGCCACGGCGGACCGTTCGTTGCGCACCCACGGTGCGCGCACCACCTTCGACGTCGGCCCGTGCCCGCCCGGCGACGCCGCGACCACGACGGTCTGGCGCCCCTCCGTCCGGCCGGAGCCGAGCGGCCCGACGCCACCCGTCACGGTGATCCGCAGCCGCTGCGCGGTGTCGCCTGCGTGCGCGAGCACCTCGGCGACCGCACGCCGGATCAGCGTCTCGTCCGGCGTGGCGAGGCCGAGCCCCGCGGCGGACCGCGCGAGCCGCGCGAGGTGGCGCGTGAGCGCGAAGCCGACGCCGTCGACCACTCCCAGCGTCTCGAACACGCCGTCCCCCACCGTCAGGCCGTGGTCGAGCGCGACGAGCGCCGGCTCGTCCTCCCCCACGAACCGCCCGTCGACCCACACCGTCGTCGTCATCGTCCGTCCTCTCGTCGGTCCTGCTCCTGTCGTGGGCACGTCGCCGACGCGAGCCCGACGAGCCGGCGCGCCTTGAGCACCGTCTCGTCCCACTCGGCGGCAGGGTCGGACCCCCACGTGATGCCGGCCCCCGCGCCGAAGCGCAGCACACCGTCCGACCACCAGAACGTCCTGATGGCGACGGCCAGCTCGGCGCGCCCGCGCTCGACGTCGACCCAGCCGAACGCACCGCAGTACGGTCCGCGGGGAACGGGCTCGAGCCTACGGATGATCCGCAGCGCGGACGACTTCGGGGCACCGGTGACGGACGCCGGCGGGAACGTCGCGTCGAGCAGCGCGAGGACGTCCAGCGGCGCGCCCACGGCCGGGGTGAGGCGCCCGGCGACGCGCGAGACCAGGTGCACCAGCCCGGGGTGCCGCTCCTCCGCGAGCAGGTCCGTCACCTCGACCGTGCCGGGCTCGCACACGCGCTGCAGGTCGTTGCGCACCAGGTCGGTGATCATGACGTTCTCGGCGCGGTCCTTGTCCGTCATGCCGCCCGGTACCGCTGCCGTGCCCTTGATCGGCCCGGACGTCACCACGCCGTCCGCGACGGACAGGTAGAGCTCGGGCGACGCGCTGACCACCCACGCGGGCGCCGCGGAGCCCCCGCGCGGGACGTGCAGGTGCCCGCCGTACGGGGCCGGGTTGCCGGCCTCGAGGACGGCCCGCAGGGCGGCGGCGTCCGGCTCGACGACCCCGTCCGCGCCGCCCGTAGCCGGCAGGGCGGCGGCGAGCACACGGCACACGTTCGCCTGGTACACCTCGCCGTCCCGGATGCGGGCGCGGACGTCGTCCACCGCGTCGCGATACGCGCGCTCGTCGAGCGACGTCGTCCACGTGTCGCGCGCCGGGCCGATCCAACGGAGCGGCTCGCCTCGCACGTCGTCGGCCGGGGCACCGGCGTCGGTCTGCTCGACGCGCGCGAACCGCCACGCGCGCACGTCGCCCTCGAACGTCGCGACGACGAACCACGGGCCGCCCGTCGCGAGAGCTCCGGGATGCTCGCGGAGGTCCACGGAGGCCACGACGTCGTGCGCGCGCAGCGCCCCGAGTCCCGCGCTCGCAACGGACGAGGATCGGCTCATGCGAACACGCTAGCCGTGCCGGACACGACGAACGGCCGACAAACGGCACCGTTCCGCCGTTCCGGGGCCTCCACGGCTGTCGGCGCGCCGACGCGACGGACGCCAGTTGGACTCTCGACCCGAATCTCCATTACAGTTCAGACCGCGCCGGAAACGCCGAGGGAAACCTCGACGGAGACGGAGAGCATGCGGACGTGGCTCAGTTGGTAGAGCATCACCTTGCCAAGGTGAGGGTCGCGGGTTCGAATCCCGTCGTCCGCTCGGAGGCACACGAATCCCCAGAGGCTCATGTGGCCCACGGGTGCGAGTCTCAGGGTGGAGTGGCCGAGAGGCGAGGCAGCGGCCTGCAAAGCCGTATACACGGGTTCGAATCCCGTCTCCACCTCGCAGCAGTATCGGATGTGTGTGTCGCATCCACGGGCGATTGGCGCAGCGGTAGCGCGCTTCCCTGACACGGAAGAGGTCACTGGTTCGATCCCAGTATCGCCCACCAGCAAGGCCCCAGGTCATCGACCTGGGGCCTTCGTCGTCTGCTCGAGGAAGCGTGCGTGACGCAGCCGCCACCAGCGCCGTAGGCCCCTATGCTCAGCTCTCGGCAGGCCGGTGCTGCAACGACCGGTTGAACGCGACCACTGCGGTCCCTGCGACCTTCGCCGGATATGCGGCCTTCGTCCCGGAACACCTTCGTTCACGAGTCCGAGGAGTCCCTCGTCAGGCTGTCGGCCGCAGTCGAGCGACTTGGACAGACCGACGACCGATTCACCGTACGGCGCTCGTCCAGTCGCACGCTGCTCATCGACTGGCTGGCCGCAGATCGAGGACGACGCATCCGGATCCTCGCGCGGACCGTCCCTGCCGTTGGCAGAGCAAGCTCAACGCAGAGACGATGCAGCTGACCTCCATCACGGCGGAGCCGATGGCGCCCGAGGCGACCGCGACCGTCTAGCCGGTCCGGGCAGTACGCGGTCGGACACGCCGCGCCACATGCACCGGAGAGCTGCCCCTGCTCCTCGAGGAAGAGCCGCCGGCCTGCGCCGTGGGTACCGTCCGGGGCGGATAGCCTGACGGTCGTGCAGAACGACGACCCCCGTCCCCCTCGCCCCACCACCGACCGGCTGGCCGCGGTCAGCCCCGCGATGCGACGGGCCAAGCAGGAGGCGCAGGCGTCGCACGTGACGACGGGCACGGTCGACGTGCGGCCGGACGGCCGCACGACCATCGACTGCTCCTGCGGCATGGTGCTGACGAACGGACCCGACTGGTCCCTGGACGAGCACATCCGCCTGCACCGCGCGGAGGCGCGCTACCTCGCGCTCAGCATGGCGGCGCCCGCAGGCATGCCCCGGCTCCTGCCCGTCTCGCGCACCAGGCTGCCGTGACACCGATCGGACACCACGCGCCGCCTGGGGCCGGATGCGCGACGAGACGCCGCCCGTGCGGGCGACGCCTCGTCGTCGTTGCCGGTGAGCGGCCGGTTCAGTACGCGCCCACGCTCGTGGCGAGCGAGCTGTAACCGGCGACCGTGCGCGTGCCCGCGTACACGACGCGGTAGAAGGTCGTGCCCGTGACCTTGACGGCCTTGGTCCAGCGGCCCGAGCTGCCGACGACGATCGTGCCGCCGTAGCGCCACGTCGACGAGCCCGCCGCGTGGTACTGGAAGCTGAGCTTGCTGCCGGCGGGCAGGTACGAGCGGGTGTAGTAGTGCGACTGGTCCACGCGCGTGTACGTGCCGGTGCCCGTGATCTTCGTCGTGTGGTTGCGCACGACGCGGGTCGGCGACGCGACCGGCTTGCTCAGCGAGCTCGCGGAGCGGACGCCGAAGGTGGCCGCGGTGGTCA
Source organism: Luteimicrobium subarcticum (assembly GCF_002798015.1). Taxonomy (GTDB): domain Bacteria; phylum Actinomycetota; class Actinomycetes; order Actinomycetales; family Cellulomonadaceae; genus Luteimicrobium; species Luteimicrobium subarcticum. The sequence goes on from NZ_PGTZ01000011.1 coordinate 153,030, forward strand.
CGGTGGCGTCCAGGTCGCCGCCGTTCGCGACGGTGTAGCGGTAGGCCTCGACCTCGGCGTGCAGGGAGCACTGGCCGGACTGCGTGTAGTGGGAGATGCCCGATCGCTTCGTGTTGTCGAGCGTCAGCGGGAGCGTCCAGGTCGCCGACTTCGTCTGGCTGTACTTGTACAGGACGGTGGTGCCGGTGGAGCCGCCGCACGTCGCGTCGCCCACGGTGCGCAGCTCGACGCTGTAGGAGACGGGCACGGACTTGCCGTTGCTGTCCTTGAACGCGGCCGGGATGGAGACGCTGACCTTGGCCCAGTTGGAGACCGTGTACTTGCCGGCCTTGTTCGGGACGTCGAGCACGGACACGGCGACGGTCACGCCCGAGGCGGACTTCGTGGCCGTGTGGGTGGACGCGTCAGCGACCACGGCCGGGACGGTGACGATGCCGACGGCGAGTGCCGCGGTGAGGGCGCCGGAGACGGCGCGGTTGACGAGGCGCATCGTTGGATGATGCCTTTCCTGTGGGGCCCCCCACGCAGCGATCGCCGCCCGGGTCGTCGACCTTGCGGTGACGTGCGCAGCAATTGTCGCCTATCACAGGGGGTGCCCAGCGCCGTGCCGTATGGGGAGTTCTCCCCATACGCTGCGCGCCGCGTTCAGAGCTCGTCGGGGTCGTCCCAGGACGTGCCCGACGAGGCGCCCTCGATGGGGTGCCGCTCCGTCTCCGACAGCGAGTGCGGGGCCCTCTTGGCGTCCCCGCCCGCGAGCACGTCCCGGCGGTGCTCGCGCGCGATGCTGCGCTCCTCGTCGGTGCGGGCGGACGGTGCGGTGCTGTTGGTGCTCATGGCTTCGGGTCTACCAGGTCCGGCGCGCCGTCGCACGTGTCCGCGCCGCGCCCGGCCCGGTGTCCGGGTTCACCCGTCGCACGCACCGCACCGGGTGGCAGTCTGAGCCCATGGAGCAGTGGCCAGGACGTTCATACCCGCTCGGTGCGACCTTCACCGGGACGGGCACCAACTTCGCACTTTTCTCGTCGGTGGCGGAGAAGGTCGATCTCGTGATCTTCACCGACCGCGGCCGCGAGCAGCGGGTGCCGCTGCACGAGGTCGACGCGCACGTGTGGCACACGTTCCTCCCGGGCGTGGTCCCCGGGACGCGGTACGGGTACCGGGTGCACGGGCCGTACGACCCGGCGCGCGGGCTGCGCTGCGACCCCACGAAGCTCCTCATGGACCCGTACGCGAAGGCCCTCGAGGGCCAGGTCGACGGCGACCCGTCGTTGTACTCGTACCGCTTCGACAAGCCGGACCACCAGAACCGCGCCAACTCGGGGCGGCACACGATGCGGTCCGTGGTCACGAACCCGTACTTCGACTGGGGCCACGACCGGCCGCCGAACCACGACTACCACGACAGCGTGATCTACGAGGCGCACGTCAAGGGCATGACGATGCGTCACCCGGACGTCCCGGAGCACCTGCGCGGCACGTACGCGGGCATGGCGCACCCCGCGGTGATCGACCACCTGCGCAAGCTCGGTGTGACGGCGATCGAGCTCATGCCGGTGCACCAGTTCGTCAACGACTCGACCTTGCAGGAAAAGGGCTTGTCGAACTACTGGGGCTACAACACGATCGGCTTCTTCGCCCCGCACAACGGGTACGCGGCGTACGGGTCGCGTGGCGAGCAGGTCCTCGAGTTCAAGTCGATGGTCCGCGCGCTGCACGAGGCGGACATCGAGGTCATCCTCGACGTCGTCTACAACCACACCGCGGAAGGCAACCACCTCGGTCCGACGCTGTCGTTCCGCGGCATCGACAACCCCGCCTACTACCGGCTGGTCGACGGCGACGAGGCGCACTACTTCGACACGACGGGAACCGGCAACTCGCTGCTGATGCGCTCCCCCGCGGTGCTGCAGCTCATCATGGACTCGCTGCGCTACTGGGTCACGGAGATGCACGTCGACGGCTTCCGGTTCGACCTCGCGGCGACCCTCGCCCGGCAGTTCCACGAGGTGGACCGGCTCTCCGCGTTCTTCGACCTGGTGCACCAGGACCCGATCATCTCCCAGGCCAAGCTCATCGCGGAGCCGTGGGACCTCGGCGACGGGGGCTACCAGGTCGGCGGCTTCCCGCCCCTGTGGACGGAGTGGAACGGCCGCTACCGCGACACGGTGCGCGACTTCTGGCGCGGCGAGCCGTCCACGCTCCCCGAGCTGGGCTCGCGCCTGACCGGGTCGTCCGACCTGTACGAGCACACGGGCCGCAAGCCGATCGCGTCGATCAACTTCGTGGTCGCGCACGACGGGTTCACGCTGCGCGACCTCGTGTCCTACAACGAGAAGCACAACGAGGCGAACGGCGAGGGCAACAACGACGGCGAGAGCCACAACCGCTCGTGGAACTGCGGCGTCGAGGGCCCCACGGACGACGAGGAGGTCGAGACGCTGCGGGGCCGGCAGGCGCGCAACGTTCTCGCGACGCTCCTGCTGTCGCAGGGCGTGCCCATGCTCGCGCACGGCGACGAGATCGGCCGCACCCAGGGCGGCAACAACAACGCGTACTGCCAGGACAACTCGGTGGCCTGGATGGACTGGAACCTCGACGACGCGCGTCGGGGTCTGCTGGAGTTCACGCAGACCGCGGTCGCGCTGCGCCGCGAGCACCCCGTGCTGCACCGGCGCGGGTTCTTCACGGGACGCGTGCCAGGTGACGCGGTGGACGCCGTGCCCGACCTCGAGTGGTTCGACATCACGGGCACGCCCATGGACGACACGGACTGGCACCAGGCGTTCGCCCGGTCCGTCATGGTGTTCCTCAACGGCGACGCGATCCCCGAGGTGAACCGCCGCGGCGAGCCGATCGTCGACGACTCGTTCCTCATCCTGTTCAACGCGCACAGCGACCCGCTGGACTTCGTGCTCCCCCCGGACCGGTACGGGCTGCGCTGGACGGCCGCCCTCGACACCGACGGCACCCTCGCCCCCGGCGACACCGTCTCCGCCGGGCAGGCCCTCACGGTGACGAGCCGCAGCGTCATCGTCCTGACCCGTCCCCCGGGCCTGACGGCATGAGCGACCGTCGCCGGCCCGCACCCGGGCGGCCGGTCCCCGTGTCCACCTACCGCCTGCAGCTGGGCCCCGACCTGACGTTCGACGACGCCGCCCGCCAGGTGCCCTACCTCGCGTCCCTCGGCGTCACCCACCTGTACCTGTCCCCCGTGCTGCAGGCGGCCCCCGGGTCGACCCACGGATACGACGTCGTCGACCACGCCCGCATCAGCGACGTCCTGGGCGGGCGGGCCGGGCTGGACCGGCTCGCCGCGGCGGCCCACGCCGCGGGGCTCGGGATCGTCCTCGACGTCGTGCCGAACCACATGGCCGTGCCTGTGCCCGCCTGGCACAACACCGCCCTGTGGTCCGTGCTGCGCGAGGGGCCCGGGTCGCCCTACGCGCACTGGTTCGACGTGGACTGGTCTGCGGGCGAGGGGGCCGTGCTGCTCCCGATCCTCGGGTCACGGTCCGCGGACGTCGTCGCGTCCGGCGAGCTCGTCCTCGACGAGGAGACCGTGGGCGGGGTGACCCTGCCCGTCCTGCGCTACCACGACCACGTCCTGCCCGTGCGCGACGGCACCCAGGACCTCCCCCTCACCGAGCTCCTCGAACGCCAGCACTACCGGCTCGCCTACTGGCGCGTCGGCGACGACGAGCTCAACTACCGACGGTTCTTCGACGTCGGGTCGCTCGTCGCGATCCGCGTCGAGGACGAGTCCGTGTTCGACGCCACCCACGCCCTCGTCCTGCAGCTCCTCGCCGACGGGACCGTCGACGGCCTGCGGATCGACCACCCCGACGGGCTCGCAGACCCCACCGGGTACCTCGACCGGCTCGCCGAGCGCACCGGCGGCGCCTTCGTCGTCGTCGAGAAGATCCTCGCCGGGGACGAGACGCTCCCTCCGGACTGGGCGACCGTCGGGACCACCGGGTACGAGACCCTGTGGCGGCTGCACGCCCTGTTCCTCGACCCTGCCGGGCGCGCACCCCTCGCCGCCCTGCAGGAACGGCTCGGCGCGGGCGTCCCCGGCGGCCTTCCCTCGCTCGTCGAGACCTCCAAGCGGGAGATGGTCGGCGGCAGCCTCTACGCCGAGGTCCACCGGCTCACCGACCTCGCCGCCGCTGTCTGCCGCGACGACCCCCGCCTGCGCGACCACACGTGGCGCGGCCTGCACCAGGCGCTGCGCGAGCTCCTCGTCGCGTTCGACCGGTACCGCTCCTACGTCGTCCCCGGCGTCGTGCCCCGCCGCGAGGCCGTCGACGCCACCCAGGACGCCTCGGGCCGCGCCCGCACCCGCCTCACCCCCGACCGGCACGACACCCTCGACGTCCTCGTCGACCTCCTGCTCGGGCGCGAGGTCGGGTCCGCCGGCCGCACCCGCGGCGCCCGGCGCGACGAGCTCGTCGTCCGCTTCCAGCAGGTGTGCGGTGCCGTCATGGCCAAGGGCGTCGAGGACACCGCGTTCTACCGGTGGACCGAGCTCACGTCCCTGTGCGAGGTCGGCTCCGAACCCGACCGGTTCTCCGTCGACCTGCACGAGTGGCACGCGTTCGCGCACGACCTGGGGCGCCTCACCCCCCTCGCCCTCACCGCCGGCACCACCCACGACACCAAGCGCGGCGAGGACACCCGCGCCCAGATCGGCGTCCTCACCGAGCAGCCCGCCGCCTGGGCCGACGACGTCGACACGCTGCGCGCCCTGACCGCCCCCTACCGCAGCGCGCTGGTCGACGGCCCCGCCGAGAACCTGCTGTGGCAGACCCTCGCCGGGACCTTCGACGCCGGCGGCGACCCCGCCGACGGCGCCCCGATCGACGCCGCACGCCTCGAGGGCTACCTCACCAAGGCCCTGCGCGAAGCCAAGCTGCACACCACCTGGACCGCCCCCGACGCCGCCTACGAGGACGCCGTCCTCGGGCTGGCCCGCCGGGCGCTCGCGGACGACGCCGTGGTCGCGGCCCTCGGCGACCAGGCGCGGCGGCGAGCACCGCTCGTGCAGGCCGCGGTGCTCGGCACCAAGCTCGTCCAGCTCACGATGCCGGGCGTCGCCGACGTCTACCAGGGCAGCGAGTCGTTCGGACCCGTGCTCGTGGACCCGGACAACCGGCGCCCCGTCGACGCCGCCGACCTGGAACGTCGCCTCGCCCGTCTCGACGACGGCGCGACCGCCCGCACTCTGAGCGACCAGAAGCTGCTGGTCACGTCCCGCGCCCTGCGGGTCCGGCAGGACCTGCCGGGCGCGTTCACCGGGGAGGCGGCCGGCTACCGGGCGCTCGCGACGTCCACGCCGTGCGCGGTCGCGTTCGCCCGCACCGAGGACGAGGCCCCGCGCGCCGTGACCGTCGCGACCCGGCTCGCGGGGACCCTGGACCGGTTCGGCGGGTGGCGCGACCACACGGTCGAGCTGCCCGGCGGACGCTGGCGTGACGTGCTGACGGACCGCCCGGTCGAGGGGGGCCGCACCCGGCTCGCCGACCTGCTCGCCGACCTGCCCGTCGCACTGCTCGTCCCGGCGGACCGATGACGACGGCCGGGCCCGTTCCCACCGCCCCGCAGGCGGAGGCCTGGGTGCCGGCCGTCTGGGCGCCCGACGCCCGGACCGTCGATCTCGTGCTCCCCACCGCCGGCGGCGGCACGTGGGAGCCCGCCCGCCGCGTCGCGCTGCACCCCGTGGACCGGCCCGGCTGGTGGTCGGCGGGCACCGCCGCGCTGCCCGCCGACCTGCCGGACGGCCTCCCGCCCGGGACCGACTACGGCTTCTCCCTGGACGGTGGCCCCGGCCTACCCGACCCCCGCTCCCCCCGCCAGCCCTGGGGCGTGCACGGGCCGAGCCGCGTCGACGCGGAAGCCTTCGTGTGGACGGACGGGTACCGGTCGACCGGCCCCGCTCCCGGTGACCCGCCGCGGACCGCCGGCCCCGGTCGCGAGGTGCTCGGCACGGTCGTGTACGAGCTCCACGTCGGCACGTTCACCCCGGAGGGCACCCTCGACGCCGCCGCCGCCCACCTCGACCACCTGGTCGACCTGGGCGTGCAGACCGTCGAGCTCATGCCGGTCGCGGCGTTCCCCGGCCGCTGGGGCTGGGGCTACGACGGCGTCCACCTGTTCGCCGTGCACGAGCCGTACGGCGGCCCGGACGCCCTGCGCCGGTTCGTCGACGCCGCGCACGGCGCCGGGCTGGGGGTCGTCCTCGACGTGGTGCACAACCACCTCGGACCGTCGGGAAACTACCTGGGCGCCTACGGCCCGTACTTCACCGAGGCGCACCACACCCCCTGGGGCGCCGCCGTCAACCTCGACCAGCCCGGCAGCGCCGAGGTGCGGCGGTTCCTGCTCGACAACGCGCTGCGCTGGCTCACCGCGTTCCACCTCGACGGCCTGCGCCTCGACGCCGTGCACGCCCTCGTCGACGACTCGCCCCGGCACCTGCTCGCCGAGCTCGCCGACACGGTCGCCGAACGGTCCCTGGAGCTGGGCCGACCCCTGACCCTCGTCGCCGAGTCGGACGAGAACGACCCGGCGACCGTGCAGCCCACCGCTGCGGGCGGTCGCGGCATGGACGCGCAGTGGGCCGACGACGTGCACCACGCCGTCCACGCCTACCTCACCGGGGAGCGGCACGGCTACTACGTCGACTTCGGGTCGGCACAGACGCTGCGCAAGGCGCTCACGGGGGCGTTCGTGCACGACGGCACCTTCTCCACCTTCCGGGACCGGCCCTGGGGGCGGCCCGTGCCCGCCGGGACGGACGGCCACCGGTTCGTCGTGTTCGCCTCCGACCACGACCAGGTCGGCAACCGCGCGCTCGGCGACCGACCGGCCGCCGGCCTCGACGCGGGGGCGCTCGCGGCGTCGGCCGCGCTCGTCCTGTGCTCGCCGTTCACGCCGATGCTCTTCATGGGCGAGGAGTGGGGCGCGTCGACGCCGTGGCAGTACTTCACCGACCACGACGACCCCGAGCTGGCCCGCGCGGTGAGCGAGGGGCGTCGGCGCGAGTTCGGCGGGCACGGCTGGGCGGACCTGTACGGGAGGGACGAGGTCGACGTCCCCGACCCGCAGGCGCCCGGCATGCGTGACGCGAGCGTGCTCGACTGGTCGGAGCCCGGCCGCGGCCCGCACGCGCGGCTCCTCGCCTGGTACCGGGACCTCGTCGCGCTGCGGGCCGAGCCGGCGGTGTCGTCCGGGGACCTCGGCGCGGTGCGGGTGACCGCCTCGGACGACGACGCGGTCGTCGTGGTCGAGCGTCCCGGGGTCGTGGTGGTCGTCAGCCGCGCCGAGGACGTGCGCACGGTGCGGCTGCCCTCCGGCGGTCGCTGGCGCGTCGCCGCGGCCTGGGAGACGGGCACCGCGATCACGGGCAACGGGCATGGTCAGGGGCATGGTCCGGCTCAGGAGAACTTCGTGACCGTCCCGGCCCGGTCGGTCGCCGTCCTGCTCGCGGGCTGAAGGGCTCAGGCGGGGCGGCGGGCGAGCGCGAGGATCCCCTCGCCGGTGCCCGGCCGCATCCGCTGCGCGAGCGCGAAGGGTGCGACCGCGGCCCGGATGACGGCGCCCGTGGCGACGTCCTTGGGCTGCAGGTAGCGGCCCGAGCCCATGCTGAGCTCCTCGGGCACGGCGTCGTCCGTCTCGTCGCTGCGGCGCGCGGCCACGCGGCCGCGCACCTTCGTCAGCGCGAACCCGAGGGGCCAGCCGTAGTGGACGAGCGTCTCGACGTGCTCGACCCCCGCCGCCGCGAACGTCTCGCGCAGCGTCTGCGCGGTGTACCGGCGGTAGTGGCCGGCGAAGACGTCCGACTCGTTGAACAGGTCGGGGTCGGCGGGCACCGACAGGAGCACGGCACCGCCGGGGCGCGCGAGGCCGACCCAGTCGGTCAGCGCGGACACGTCGTCCTCGATGTGCTCGAGCACCTCGAACGCGCAGACGAGGTCGTAGTCGTCGCGGGGGGTGTCGGAGTGGTAGCCGTGGATCACCGTGCCGGTGTCGCCCACCCGCGCGGTCGCGACCGCGTGGCTCGCGGCGTCCGGCTCGACGCCCGTGTAGTCGGCCATCCGGGCGAGCCGGGTGCCCGCCGCGCCCTGGCCGCACCCGATCTCCAGGATCGTTCCCGGCGCCTCGCGGCGCACCAGGCGACGCACCACGGACCAGCGCAGCGCGGCGCGCGGCGTGAGCGGGGGAAGGGTGGCGACCTGCATCGGACCTCCGGTGCGTTGCGGGACGGGACCGTCAGCGGGCCCGCGATCGACCTTGCCCCCGCAGCCTAGCCGCGCCCCGCCCCCACGCCCGCCGTCGCCCCGCACCTCAGACGGCGGCGGTCTCCACCAGGCGCCGCCCGTCGTCGGCGAGCGCGCCGAGCCGCGACAGCGCACGGAAGTACTTCTTGCGGTACCCGCCGCCCAGCATCTCGGGCGTGAACAGGCCGGACTCCCCCGACCCGCCCAGCAGGACCGGCACGTCCCGGTCGTACAGGCGGTCGACGAGCACGACGAGGCGCAGGGCGACGCTCTGCTCCGCCACCGGGTGGACCCCGGTCAGGGTCACCAGGCCCACCCCGTCGAGCAGCGCGCCGTAACGGCTGGGGTGCACGGTCGCGAGGTGGCGCAGCAGGTCGTCGAACGCGTCGAGGGTCGCGCCGGGCGTGACCTGCGCGGCACCCCTCACCACGTCGTCGGGCAGCGCGCCGGCGTCCGTGACCGTGGCCCGCGCCCGGTAGTCCGGACCGTCGACGCGCAGCACCTCGAACCGGGACGACAGCGCCTGGATCTCGCGCAGGAAGTCCTCCGCGGCGAAGCGGCCCTCGCCGAGGGACTCGGGCAGCGTGTTCGACGTCGCGGCGAGCGCGACCCCCGCGTCCGCGAGCTCGCGCAGCAGGCGCGACATCAGGACGGTGTCGCCGGGGTCGTCCAGCTCGAACTCGTCGATGCACACCAGGGTCTTCGTCGCGAGGGCGTCGACGGTCGCGCGGAAGCCGAGAGCGCCCACCAGGTTCGTGTACTCGACGAAGGTGCCGAAGACCGCGGCGTCCGTCCCGACGGCGTGCGCGAGGGACGCGAGCAGGTGCGTCTTGCCGACGCCGAAACCGCCGTCGAGGTACACCGCGGGCGGCGCCTGCTTCTTGCGCCGGAACAGGCCGCCGCCCGTGCGGGGCCGCGCGAGGGTCGCCGCGACCTCCTCCAACCGGGCGACCGCGGCCCCCTGGCTCGGGAACTCAGGGTTCGCCCGGTAGGTCGCGAACCGTGCGTCCGTGAAGTGCCGCGGCGGCACGAGGTCCGCGAGCAGTCGCGCCGGGGGCACGTGCGGGCTGACGTCGCACAGGGCAGCAGGGGTGGTCACGACCGTCCAGCGTACGCCCGGGGTGCGCCGCGACCGGGTCGGGCCGGGTCCGGGGGCCCGGAGTGTGACGCACGTCTCGGTCAGGGGCCGACGCGCACCCGCGCGGGCGACCCCGGGTCGTCCAGGACGCCCAGCACGGCCGCCGCGACGTCCTCACCGCGCACCTGCGCCACCGGGTCGACGTTACGGTCGTCGCCCGCGACCGCCGCCGTCACGGTCACCTCGTGGAACCGCGGGCCGCTCGGCCCACCCTCCGCCCGCAGGACGTCCAGCAGCATCCGCTGCCCCGCACCCGTGACGCTGACCGCCCCCGACCCCACCATCGGGACGTCCGCGGCGGCGCCGTTCGTCATCACGTACACGGGGTCGCGCGCCCCGGCCAGCAACGGCACGTACACCTGCGCGGCCCGCAGGTGCGCCGTGAGGTGGTCGGTGAGGGCGGCGTGCCACGCGTCACCCGACAGGTCGAGCAGGCGCGGTCCGAGGCGCCACCCGCCGAGGGACGCCACCACCGCCGACACGTGCGGCACCAGGTCGCCCACCCGGCGCGCCACCGCGTCGTACGCGTCCCCCGGCCCGCCGTCGGGCAGCGCCGGCACGACGTGCACCGTGCCCGGCGCGTCCGCGCACGTCGCCACGACATCACGGGCCGCGTCCGGGCGCCGCGTCGGGACGAGGACCGTCCACCCCGCGCGCGCCGCCGCCACCACGACGAACCGGCCCAGCACCCCCGCACCGCCGGCCGCGACCAGCACGCGCGCCTCACTGCCGGCGGTGACGTCCTCCGCGTTCATGCCGCGATCGTACGGGCGCTGCGGCTAGGGTCTACGTGTGACCGAGCAGCCCACCACCGTCCTCGTCCTCGCGGAAGACACCCTCAACCCCGCGGACGTCGCACACATCCTCGACCTGCACCCCGACGAGCAGCTCGCCTACGAGGTCCTCGTCCCCGCGGACTCCGAGCGCAACTTCGCCGTCGAGCTCATCGACCACCTCAGCGTGGGCGAGCTGCGCGAGGCGTGGCGCGACCTGCGCCGCGAGGCGCCCAGCGAGCAGGACGCCGAGCGCACCGCCCAGGACCGCGCCGCCGCCAGCGCCGCCGAGATCGCCGCCGCCGGACGGGCCGCCACGACCCTCGTGACCGACGACGACCCCCTGCCGGCGCTCGCGGACCGCGCCCGAGCCGGCGACGTGCGTGAGGTCGTCGTCGTGACGTACCCGCACGCGCTCGAGGACACGTTCCACCGCGACTGGGCGTCCCGGGCCCGTGACGAGCTCGAGCTGCCCGTCCTGCACCTGTACAGCGGGACGAGCGAGCTCGGCTGACCCTCCCGGCGCAGGGACGCTGACCAGCGCGTTCGCAACCCCGCCTAGGATGGCCGGGCCGCAGCTCGCGGCACGCCACCCTCCGGACGGGAGCCACCACCGCATGTCCTACGGGAACGACGACTTCGTCCCCATCGTGCTCGGTACGAACCTCAACGCGTACAACATGGCACGGTCGCTGCACGAGGCGTACGGCGTACGCACCCTCGCCCTGGGCAGGTTCGCGGTCCGCGAGACCGCCGACTCGCAGATCGTCGGGGTGCGCGCCTACCGGGACTTCCAGGACCCGGAGCGCATCGTCGCGACCCTGCTCGAGATCGCGGACGAGCTCGACCGGGAGCGGCCCGGCCGCACCCTGGTGCTGCTGCCCCTCATCGAGTTCTACACGAACGTCGTGCTGGAGCACCGCGCCGCCCTGGAGCAACGGTTCACGATCCCGCTCGTCGGCCAGGCGGCCGCCGACCGGCTCATGAACAAGACGGACTTCTACCGCACGTGCGCCGAGCTCGGGGTGCCGCACCCGGAGAGCGTGATCGTCAGCCCGGCCACGCCGCTCGACGAGACGTTCGGCACGCGCCTGCCCTTCGGGTTCCCCGTCATCTGCAAGCCGTCCAACACCGACACGTACCCGAGGGTGCGGTTCGAGGGCAAGCAGAAGGTGTACCTGGTGCCGGACGCGGCGGCGCTGCGCGAGCTGTGCGCGCGGATCTTCGCGGCCGGGTACGCCGACGACCTCGTCGTGCAGGAGTACCTCGCAGGCGACGAGTCGGTCATGCGGGTCGCGAACACGTACTCCGACCGCAACGGGCAGACGGTGTTCCAGTCGCTCGGACAGGTCGTCGTCACGGAGTACGACCCGAAGATGGTGGGCAACAACAACGCCATCGTGTCGATCCGGGACGACGAGCTCGCCGCCTCGATCCGCACGTTCCTCGACGGCGTCGGGTACACGGGCACCGCGAACTTCGACGTCATGCTCGACCGCCGCACGGGCCTGAGCAAGCTCCTCGAGATCAACCTGCGACCGGGCGCGACGAGCTACTACACGATGGCGGGCGGCGGGAACCTCGCCCGCGCCGTCATCGACGACGTGGTGTACCGGCGCTCGCAGCCGCTGACCGTGACGTCCCGCGAACGCCTGTGGCTCAACGTCCCGTACCCGGTGGTGCGGTGGTTCGCCCCCGAGCCGCTGCGCCCCCTGCTGCGCAGCGCCCGGCGGGCCGGCACCGTCCACACCCTGAAGTACGGGCCGGACATGTCGTGGCGGCGGCGCCTCGACGTGGCGCGCATCGACCTGCGCCACGTCCTCGACTACGTCAGGTACGCGAAGAACCGTCCGCGATGACGGACCGCACGACCGCGGCGATCCGGTGCGCCTGCTCCGGGTCGACCGTGGTCGGCAGGTTCACGACCCGGGAGATGAGGCCCTCCGTGGTCGCGAGGGCCGCGACGCCGGGTGTGTAGCCGTACACGGCGGGGTCGTCCACACCGGGGAACAGCGCAGGCCGGTACCACCGGCCCGCGTAGTGCCCCGCCCGCGCGAGGGCCGCGAGGACCCGCTCGGCGGTGTCGTGGTCGGCGGCGAAGAACGGGAACCGGACGAGCGGCCCGTGGGCCGACGACGGGATCTCGACGACGCCGCCCAGCTCGTGCAGGTACACGCGCACCGCGGCGGCGCGCCCGTGCTCGACGGCGTCGAGGCTCGGCAGCTGCGCCGCGATCTGCTGCGCCATCCACTCCGACGGCCGCATCGGCTCGTACCGCAGACCGCCCTGGGCCTCGACGGGTGCGATGGCGGGCTCGAACGCACCGAGCTGCGTCAGGGTGCTGCGCACCGGACCCGCCGCGGCGTGCGGCAGGCGGTTCAGCACCCGCACCTCGGTGCGGTACATCCGTGCGGCGAGGTCGATGCGGCGACCGACGGCCGGCAGCGCGGCGAGGTCGCCCGTGACGCGCCGGCGCAGACCGTCGCCGTCCGGGCCGCCCAGCTCCGGGTTCACCCAGACGGCGCCGCCGAACCGGGTGGGGAGCATCTTCTCGACGCCGAACGAGTGGATCGACACGTCCGCGAGCGGGCGCCCGTCCGCGCCGCGCGCCAGGCGCGTCACGCAGTGCGCGGCGTCCTCGACGAGGAGCGCGCCGACCCGGTCGGCCACCGCGCGCAGCCGCGCCGTGCGGGCGTCGTCGACGATCCCGAAGGTGTGCTGCGCGACGACAGCCCGCGTGGTCGGCGTCACGACGAGCCGCTCGGGGTCGAGCGCGACCGACGCGGGCGACACCTCGCCGTACACGGGGCGCAGCCCGCCGACGAGGATCGGGTCGACAGCCGTCGAGCACGTGAGCACCTGGGTGGCGACGTCACCCGCCCCGCGCACGGCGGCGAGGGCGCGGAACACGACCTCCATGCCGTACCGGGCCTTGAACACGAGGAACCAGTCCGCGGGGTCCGTGCCGGTGCGCTCCGCGAGGAGCGCCCGCACCCGGTCCTCGGCCGCGGACGGGACCGGCCCGCCAGGCACCTGGGTGCCGACGGGCCGGTCTGTGGGGGTCGTCACGCGTCGTGCTCCGTGCGGTCGCCCGACCACTCCGTGTGGAACGTGCCGTCCTTGTCGACCCGGCGGTAGGTGTGCGCGCCGAAGAAGTCGCGCTGCGCCTGGATGAGGGCAGCGGGCAGACGCTCGGCCCGCACCCCGTCGTAGTACGCCAGCGACGACGAGAACGCCGGCGTCGGCACCCCGTTGAGCGCGGCCTGCGACACGACGCGGCGCCACGCCTGCAGGCCCTTGCCGACGATGTCGGCGAAGTACGGGTCGGCGATCAGCAGCGGCAGGTCGGCGTCACGCTCGTACGCCTCGGTGATCCGGTTGAGGAACTTGGCCCGGATGATGCAGCCGCCACGCCAGATGCGCGCCATCGCACCGCGGTCGATGCCCCAGCCCGACTCCGCGGACGCCGCCGCGATCTGGTCGAAGCCCTGCGAGTACGCCACGACCTTCGACGCGTACAGCGCGAGGCGCACGTCCTCGACGAACGCGTCCCGGTCGGTGACGTCCCACGTGCCCGCGTCCGACGCGAGCGCGGCACGGCCGGCCTCGCGCTGCGGCACCGAGCCGGACAGCGCGCGGGCGAACGTCGCCTCCGCGATCCCCGTGATCGGCACACCCAGGTCGAGCGCGTTCTGCACCGTCCAGCGGCCGGTGCCCTTCTGCTCCGCCTGGTCCAGGACGACGTCCACGAACGCCTTGCCGGTCTCGGCGTCCACGTGCTGCAGCACGTCCGCCGTGATCTCGATGAGGAACGACTCCAGGTCGCCCGCGTTCCACTCCTCGAAGATCTTGCCGATCTCCGCAGCGTCGGCGTCCAGGCCGTGGCGCAGCAGGTCGTACGCCTCCGCGATGAGCTGCATGTCGGCGTACTCGATGCCGTTGTGGACCATCTTCACGAAGTGGCCGGCACCGTCCGGGCCCACCCAGGTGCAGCACGGCACCCCGTCGACCTTCGCGGAGATGTCCTCGAGGATCGGGCCGAGGGTCGCGTACGACTCCTTCGGGCCGCCCGGCATGATCGACGGGCCGTTGAGCGCGCCCTCCTCACCACCGGAGACGCCCATGCCGACGAAGTGCAGACCCAGGTCCGCGAGCTTGCGCTCCCGGCGGATCGTGTCGGGGAAGTGCGCGTTGCCGCCGTCGATGACGACGTCGCCCTCCTCCAGGTGCGGGATCAGCTCGTCGATCACGGCGTCCGTCGGACCACCGGCCTTGACCATGATCACGATCTTGCGGGGACGCGCGATCGACGCCACGAAGTCGGCGGTCGACTCGGACGGCACGAAATCGCCGTCCGTGCCGTGATCCGCGACCAGCGACTCGGTCTTCGCGTACGACCGGTTGTGGACCGCCACCGTGTAACCGTGACGGGCGAAGTTGCGGGCCAGGTTGCGCCCCATGACAGCGAGGCCGGTGACACCGATCTGCGCGCGTGCTGACATGCTCGTACTCCTCGGGGAGGGACTGTCGGGTACGCCGCTCAGCCTAGTCCAGGCGGCTCGCAGACGACGCGGCCCGCCCGAACTGCGGATGTCCGACGATTCGCGAGCACCCCGCCCTAGAGTGCCCGTGTGAACCCCGCCGGTGACGTCCGCGTACCCACGGAGTTCAGCGACGCCCTCGAGTCGCTGCGCTCCGCACGGATCAGCGAGGACGTCCGCCTGCGCGAGATCCCCGCTCCTGCCCGCCTCGCACCGTTCGCCCTGGCGCTCGCGGGCGAGCTCGCGGGGCCGGGGCCCCAGGCCGACGACGACGAGCCGGCCGCGACGGGCCGGTTCGTGGTGCTGTACGACCCGGCGGGCCAGGACGTGTGGGAGGGCCGGTTCCGGGTCGTCACGATGGTGCGTGCCGCGCTCGAGCCCGACCTCGCCCGCGACCCCCTGCTCCCCGAGGTCGCGTGGACGTGGCTGCGCGAGGGCCTCGAGCACTCCGGCGCCGGCTCGCGCGCGGCGGGCGGTACCGTGACACGCGTGATCTCCGAGAGCTTCGGTTCCCTCGTCGGCCGCCCCGAGGCCGACGAGATCGAGGTGCGTGCCTCCTGGACCCCCCTGACGAGCGACCTCGCCCCCCATCTGGACGCGTGGGCGCACCTCGTCGGTGCGGCAGCCGGACGCCCACCCCTGCCCGAGGGCGTGACGCCGTTGCGCGCCCGGCGCGGGGGCGGCCTGTGACGGTCCCCGGCACCGGACCGTCCGACCACCCGGCCGCGGCGTCGGGCCCGGACGGACAGGCCGACGCTCCCGCCGCTCCCGAGGTCGTCCCCCTGCTCGAACCGGCCGACGGCGTCCCCCGCGTGGTCGACACGCCCGCGGCCTACCGCGCCGCGGTCGAGCGCCTCGCCGCCGGCACCGGACCCGTGGCCGTCGACGCCGAACGCGCGTCCGGCTACCGGTACGGCCAGGCCACCTACCTCGTCCAGGTCCGCCGCGAGGACGTCGGCACGTTCCTCATCGACCCCGTGCCGTTCGGCGACCTGTCCGCCCTCGGTGACGCGATCGCCGACGCCGAGTGGGTCCTGCACGCCGCGAGCCAGGACCTGCCCGGGCTCGCCGACCTCGGCATGCACGCCACCCGCGTGTTCGACACCGAGCTCGCCGCCCGCCTGCTCGGGTACGAGCGAGTCGGTCTCGGCGCGGTCGTCGCCCGCGTCCTCGGGTACGGCCTCGCCAAGGAGCACTCCGCGGTCGACTGGTCAACCCGTCCCCTGCCCGACGCGTGGCTGCGGTACGCCGCGCTCGACGTCGAGCTCCTCGTCGCGCTGCGCGACCACATGGCCGCCGAGCTCGCCGCCACCGGCAAGACCGACTGGGCGGCCCAGGAGTTCGAGGCCGTGCGCCTCGCGCCCCCGCCCCCGCCGCGCGTCGACCCCTGGCGCCGCACCTCCGGGTCGCACACCCTGCGCGACCGCCGCCGCCTCGCCGTCGTCCGCGCCCTGTGGGAGGCCCGGGACGCCAACGCCCGCACCCGTGACCTGTCCCCCGGGCGCGTCCTGCCCGACCGTGCGGTCGTCGCCGCCGCGCAGGCGTTGCCCCGCACCGTCGCCGACCTCGTCCGGCTCCCCGAGTTCGCCTCCAAGGGCGCCCGCCGCCGCGCCGCCGCGTGGCAGCAGGCGATCACCACGGCGCTGCAGCTCCCCGACGTCGACCTCCCGCCGCTGCGCGGGCCCGGCACCGACGGCCCACCGCCCCCGCGCGCCTGGGCCGACCGCGACCCCGCCGCCGCCGCACGCCTCGACCTCGCCCGGCCCCTCGTGGCGGCGCTCGCGGAGGAGCACCACGTCCCCGTGGAGAACCTGCTGCAGCCCGACGCGCTGCGGCGCCTGTGCTGGACCCCGCCGGCGACCCTCGACGAGGCATCGGTGGCCGCGTTCCTGCGTGGCCGCGGTGCCCGCGCGTGGCAGGTCGACCTCGTGGCAGGCCCGGTGGCACGCGCCCTGTCGGACGCCCGATGAGGGCATGACGATCCGTTAGGGTTGCGGTCCATGGCCTCCCCCCTGCTCGTGACAGTGATCGACGACCGAGACCTGTGGGACGGCGAGGTGAACCGCCTCGGGGGCCACCCCTTGCAGCTGTGGGGATGGGGCGAGGTCAAGGCCCACGGCGCGTGGACGGCGCACCGCATCGAGGTCTCCCGCGGTGACACGACCGTCGGCCTCGCGCAGGTGCTCGTGCGGCCCCTGCCGTCCCGTTTCAAGTCGCTGTGCTACGTGCCGCGCGGTCCCGTCGTGGCCGGCGACGCGGACGGCACCGGCGACGACGCGCTCCGCGCCGAGGTGACGCAGGCCGTCGTCGACTGGTGCCGCACCACCATCGGCGGCGTCGGCATCACCCTCGAGCCCGACTGGCCGGCAGGCACCCCGCTCGCCCTCCCGGGCGCCCAGCCGGCCACCAACCCCGTCCTGTACGCCCAGACGCTCATCCTCGACCTGCGCCGCAGCGACGAGGAGCTCATGAAGGTCATGGCGAAGAAGACCCGGCAGTACATCCGCAAGTCCGAGCGCGAGGACCTCGAGTTCCGGGCCGTGCACTCAGACGCCGAGCTCGACGCCTGCCTCGCGATCTACCGCCAGACGGCCGAGCGCGCCGGGTTCGGGCTGCACCCCGACGACTACTACCGGCTGGTGCGCCGCGAGCTCGACGTCCACTCGCCCGTGTTCGCCGCGTTCGCCCGCACGCACGACGGCGGGCCGCACGACCGTCCCGTCGCGTTCGTCTGGTTCGCCGCGTCGACGCGCACCTCGTTCGAGCTCTACGGCGGGATGGACGACGAGGGCATGGCCCTGCGCGCCAACTACGGCCTCAAGTGGTTCGCGATCCGGTCCATGCGCGAGCAGGGCGTGGTGCGCTACGACGTCAACGGGCTCCTCAACGACGGTATCTCCACGTTCAAGCGTGGGTTCGCCGACCACGAGGACGAGCTCCTCGGCAGCGTCGACGTGCCCTTCTCCGCCCTGTACGGGGTCTGGAACAAGGCGCTGCCCCTCGCGAAGAAGGCGGTGCGCGCCGTCCACCGCTGACGCCGCCCGCCCGCCACAAGGAAGGGGCCCGGTCCGCCGCTGCACGCAGCCCGCGGACCGGGCCCTTCGTCGTCCTCCGTCATCGTGCTCCGCACACCGGCCCCGGCACCTGAGCTGTGACGCGCGTCACCCCGACCCGGGCTCGGGTGCGTAGACTTAACTGAAACCGGCGGTATCGTGTTTTTCGAGAGCCCGCCGGCTCCGGACACCGCAGTCCCGACCAGGAGAAGCCCATGACCACCGAGCCCACCCGTCCGGCCCCGCGCGACGTCGTCTTCGTCGACGGAGTCCGCACCCCGTTCGGCAAGGCCCGACCCGACGGCCTGTACGCGAACACCCGCGCCGACGACCTCGCCGTCAAGACCGTCCGCGAGCTGCTGCGCCGCCACCCCGAGCTCCCCCCCGAGCGCATCGACGAGGTCGCCATCGCCGCCACCACCCAGCAAGGAGACCAGGGCCTCACCCTCGGCCGCTCCGTCGCCGTCCTCGCCGGCCTCCCCAAGACCGTCCCCGGGTACGCCATCGACCGCATGTGCGCCGGCGCCCTCACCGCCGTCACCACCACCGCGTCCGGCATCCTCGCCGGCATGCAGGACGTGGCGCTCGCGGGCGGGGTCGAGCACATGGGCCACCACCCCATGGGCTTCGACGCCGACCCCAACCCGCGCTTCCTCACCGAGCGCCTCGTCGCCGACGACGCCCTGAACATGGGCGTCACCGCCGAGAACCTCCACGACCGCTACCCGCACCTCACCAAGGAGCGCGCCGACGCCTACGCCGTCGCGTCCCAGGCGAAGTACGCCCAGGCCGTCGCCGACGGGAACGTCACCCCCGACCTCGTCCCCGTCGCCGTCCGCTCCGAGCAGGGCTGGGGCCTCGCGACCGCCGACGAGCTCGCCCGCCCCGGCACGACCGTCGAGGGCATCAAGAACCTCAAGACGCCGTTCCGCCCCGGCGGCCGCGTCACCGCCGGAAACGCCTCCCCGCTGACCGACGGCGCCACCATGTCGCTGCTCGCCTCCGGCGACGTCGCCGACGAGCTCGGTCTGGACGCCAAGATGCGCCTCGTGTCGTTCGCGTTCGCCGGCGTCGACCCCGAGATCATGGGCTTCGGGCCCGTCCCCGCCACCGAGAAGGCGCTCGCGAAGGCCGACCTCACGATCGACGACATCGGCCTGTTCGAGATCAACGAGGCGTTCGCCGTCCAGGTGCTCGCCTTCCTCGACCACTTCAAGATCGCCGACGACGACCCCCGCGTGAACCCCTACGGCGGCGCCATCGCCATCGGGCACCCCCTCGCCTCGTCCGGCGTGCGCCTCATGACCCAGCTCGCCCGACAGTTCTCCCAGCACCCCGAGGTGCGCTACGGCATCACCACCATGTGCGTCGGGCTCGGCATGGGCGGCACCGTCATCTGGGAGAACCCGCACCACGCCGACTACTCGGGCCACACGCGCTGACCGGCGCCCACCGCACCCCCGCCCCACAGCTCCCCAGACCTTTCCCGCCACAGCACGGAGACGGACGACGATGACCGACACCCAGACCACCCCCGGCGCGACCCAGCGCCCCGAGCCCCGTGCCGAGCGGGTCACCCACGCGCTCGTGCGCGACGTCGAGCTCCCCCGCGGGCTCGGCACGCTCGCGCTCGTGACCCTCGACAACGGGTTCGACCACACCAAGCCCACCACGCTCGGCCCGGGCGGCATCGCCGAGCTCACCGCCGCGCTCACGCGGCTCAAGGAGCGGGCCGACGCCGGAGAGATCGCCGCCGTCGCCGTGACCGGCAAGCCCTACTTCCTCGCCGCCGGCGCCGACCTCACCCAGGTCGCCTCCGTCACGAGCCGCGACGACGCCCTCGCCCTGGGCCGCGGCGGGCACGCCGCGTACACGCTGCTGTCCGACATGGGCGTGCCCACGTTCGCGTACATCAACGGCGTCGCCCTCGGCGGCGGCCTCGAGGTCGCCCTCCACTGCACCTACCGCACGGTCGCGTCCGACGTCGCAGCCCTCGCGCTCCCCGAGACGGGCCTCGGCCTCGTCCCCGGGTGGGGCGGCGCCTACCTCGTGCCGCGCCTCGTCGGCGTCCAGAAGGCGCTCGACGTCATCCTCACCCGGCCCGCGCAGAACAAGCCGTTCAAGGCCGTCGAGGCCACCGAGATCGGGCTCGCCGACGCGCTCTTCGACGCCGCCGACTTCCTCGAGCAGTCCGTGGCATGGACCGCGGCGGTGCTCGCCGGCGAGATCCACGTCGAACGCCGCGCCCTCGACGACCAGGCCACCTGGGACGCCACCGTCGCCTTCGCCCGCCAGCGGCTCGACGCCACCGTCCACGGCTCCCGTCCGGCGCCCTACCGCGCCCTCGACCTCGTCGCCGCGGCCCGCACCGCCGACCGCGACGACGCGTTCGCCGCCGAGGACGAGGCGCTCGCCGACCTCATCATGAGCGACGAGATGCGCGCGTCGGTGTACGCGTTCCAGCTCGTCTCGCACGGCAAGAAGCCCGTCGGCGCGCCGGACGCGTCGCTCGCCCGTCCGGTCACGCGCGTCGGGATCGTCGGCGCCGGACTCATGGCCGCGCAGATCGGCCTCCTCGTCGCACAGCGCCTCAAGGTCCCGGTCGTCCTGCGCGACCTCGACGCCGAGCGCGTCGAGAAGGGCCTCGGGTTCGTCCGCGGGCAGCTCGACAAGCTCGTCTCGACGCGGCGCATGAGCAAGGACGACGCCGCGCGCATCACCGCCCAGGTGTCCGGGACGACCGACATCGGCGAGTTCGCGTCCTGCGACCTCGTCATCGAGGCCGTCACCGAGGTCCTCTCGCTCAAGAAGCGCGTCTTCGCCGAGCTCGAGGGCGTCGTCGGGCCCGAGACGATCCTCGCGACGAACACGTCCGCGCTGTCCGTCACGGAGATGGCCGCGGACCTCGAGCACCCCGAGCGCGTCGTCGGCATCCACTTCTTCAACCCGGTGGCCGCCATGCCGCTGGTCGAGGTCGTGCGTGCCGACAAGACGTCCGACGCGGCGCTCGCCACGGCGTTCGCGGTGACCAGGAAGCTGCGCAAGACCGCGGTGCTCGTCAAGGACCGCCCGGGCTTCGTCGTCAACCGCCTGCTCGTGCTCGTCATGGGCAAGATCATCGAGGCCGTCGAGAACGGCACCCCGGTCGAGGTCGCCGACCACGCGACCGACCCGCTCGGGTTCCCCATGCCGACGTTCGAGCTGTTCGACCTCGTGGGCCCGGCCGTCGGGCTCCACGTGCTCCAGTCGCTCCGCGAGGACCTCGGCGACCGTTTCCCCGCGTCCCCCGGCCTGGAGAAGATCGTGGCGGACGGCACGCGGGTCGTCCTCGACGCCCCCGCCAAGGGACTGCCGAAGCCGGTCGACCCCGCCATCCAGGCGGTGTTCGACGGCGACGGGACGGGGCAGGCGGGCGAGGCGCTCGACGCCGCCGGCGTGCTCGACGCGACCCTGACGGCCCTGACCCGCGAGATCGGGATCATGCTCGACGAGGGCGTCGTCGCGACCCCGCAGCAGATCGACCTCTGCATGATCCTCGGCGCCGGCTGGCCGTTCCACCTCGGCGGGATCACGCCGTACCTCGACCGCGCCGGGTACAGCGAACGGGTGCTCGGCCGGCGGCTCCTGCCCGCGGGTCTGGCGAACGTCTCCGCCTGATCCGTGACCGTCTGGATCGTCACCGGCTGACCCGTCACCGTCTGACCCGTCACGGCCCCCGCACCGCACCGACGCCCGCGCCGCAGCCCCCGCTGAGGCGCGGGCGTCGTGCACCCCGGGCGACAATGACGTCTGCGAACCGTCGAGGACCACTGGTGAGGATCGACGACGCGACGTGCCGACGTCTGCTCGCCGCAGCACGCCACGGCTACCTCGCGACCGCCGGGGACGACCAGCAGCCGCGCGTGGTCCCCGTGACGTTCGCCCTCGTCCCCGCGACCGACGAGATCGTCACCGCCGTCGACCACAAGCCCAAGACCACGAGCGCGCTCCGACGCCTCCGGGACGTCGCCGAGAACCCGCGGGCCGCGCTGCTCGTCGACCGTTACGACGACGACTGGTCGCAGCTCTGGTGGGTCCGCGCGACGGGGACGATCACCGTCGAGCGCCTCCCCTCCGACACCGCCGACGACACCACGGACACCGACGCCAGGTGGTCCGCCGCGATCGACGTCCTCGCCGGCAAGTACCCCCAGTACGTGCAGCACCGCCCGACCGACGCGGTCCTCCGGCTGCAGGTCGACCGGTGGACGGGCTGGTCCGCGACCCCGATCGGGTGACCCGGGCGCGCGTCGGCACGCCCTTCACCCCAGACTTTCGGGATGCGGACCGTGGGCGTCGAGGAGGAGTACCTGCTGGTCGACCACGACGGTCGGCCGGCCAAGGCCGCACGCGACACCGTGGCCGCGGCGCACGACGCTCCGGGAGACGGTGAGCTCGAGCCCGAGCTCAAGCAGCAGCAGGTCGAGACCGCGACGGCGCCGCACGACGCCCTCGCCGAGATCGAGCAGGACCTTCGCGCCGGACGCGCCCTCGCCGCCACCGCGGCCCGTGCGGCCGGAGCGCGGGCCCTCCCGCTCGGCACCTCGCCGGTCGCCGGCCCCACCCACGTCTCCCCCGGACGGCGCTACCGCGCCATGACGGACCTCTTCGCACGCACCGCCCAGGAGCAGCTCACCTGTGGATGCCACGTCCACGTCCACGTCGCCGGCGACGAAGAAGGCGTCGCCGTCATCGATCGCGTCCGCGCCTGGCTGCCGCTGCTCCTCGCACTGACCGCCAACTCGCCGTTCTGGGGTGGCGCAGACACCCACTACGCGAGCTACCGCTCGCAGGTCTGGAAGCGCTGGCCGACCGCCGGTCCGACCCCGCTCTTCGGCTCCGCATCGGCCTACCACGGCACCGTCGACGACCTGCTGTCCTCGGGCGTCGCGCTCGACCGCGGCATGATCTACTTCGACGCCCGGCTCGCCGTCGCGTACCCGACCGTCGAGATCCGCGTCGCCGACGTCCCGCTCGACGTGCGCGACACGGTGCTGCTGGCCGCGCTCGCCCGCGGGCTCGTCGAGACCGCGGCGCGCGCCTGGTCCGCCGGCGACCCCGCCGACGACGTGCGCGTCGAGCTCCTGCGTGCCGCCACGTGGCGCGCCGCGCGGTCCGGGCTGCGCGACGAGCTCCTCGACCCCCGCACCCACCGCCCCGTCCCGGCCGCCGAGGCCCTGCGCACCCTCGTCCGGCACGTGCACGAGGCGCTGGCGGACCACGGTGATCTCGACCTCGTCCGCGCGGGGGTGGATCGGGTGCTTGCCGACGGCACCGGCGCGGACGCTCAACGGCGCTGGCGCGGCGACGGCACGAGCGCGCTGCTCCGGCGGGCCGCCGCTGCGATGGGCTGACCTGCTTCAGGCGTCCGCCGCCACCAGCCTCAGAGCCCGAGGAACGACCGGACCGGCTCGACACCGTGCATCACGACATCGGGGCGTCCGGGCTGGGCGAGCCATGCCTCCCGCGTGAGGCGGTAGCGGTTGACGACCACCGGTGAGCCGTCGCGCGCCACGAGCTCGGTCCCCTCGGGCGTGTAGCCGAGGCGCCGGGTCACGCCGTTCGACGGCGCGTTGTCGACGAACGCAGTCGTCGTCGCCTCGGTGAGGCCGAATCCTTCGAACAGCAGGTGGAGCATCACGCGTCGCATCCGCGTACCGAGGCCCTGACCCTGGTGTCGCCGCCCGAGCCACGAGCCGGTCTCGACCGTCCGCACCACGGGGACGTCCCGACCCGAGAAGCCTTGGACACCGACCGGCGCACCGCGGTGGAAGACCGCGAGCTCGAGCCGGAGCGGCCCCTCGCCGGACGCGAGCGCGCCGCGTGTCTGCCACTGGAACGCGAGGACGCGACGGGCCACCTCGCTCGGTGTACCGCGCGACCACGGGACCAGGAACGGCATGGCGTCGGGCGCGTGCACCCCGTCCGCGGCCAGGTGTGCGAGCTCGTCCAGCGTCGAGTCGTCGAGGTAGCGCAGCTCGAGGTCGCCGCTCACGACGCGCAGCGCGGGGAACGGCCAGAGGACGGGGTCCGGTGCCATGCCCGTACCCTCGCCGGCCGCCTGTGCCTCGGTCAACGAGATGCGGTGGCGGTCGCCGCCACCAGGGCGCGTACAGCGGCGACGGCCTCGACCGGCCCTTCGGCCACCACGTCGGGCTCGGCCTCGCCGGTCCACCGACGTCCGTGCGCAAGCCACACGGTCCGCAGGCCGGCGCGCCGTCCGCCCTCGACGTCCGGTCCCTCGGCGTCGCCAACCATCCAGACGTCGCCACGCTCCTCCGGTGCGACGCCGAGCGCCTCGAGCGCCAGGTCGAAGATCCTGGGGTCCGGCTTCTCGACACGCGCCTCGCCCGAGACCACCACCACGTCCACCCGGTCCGCCAGACCTGTGAGCGCGAGCTTCCCGCGCTGCTGGTGCGACGTGCCGTTCGTCACCACGCCGACGCGGTCGCCGGCGGCCCGCAGCGCGTCGAGCTGCTCGAGCACCCCGTCGTAGGGCGCGATGCGGTCACGGATGCCGGCGCGCATCGTCGCGACGAGCGCGTCCACGTCGTCGTCCACGCCGAACCGGTCCTGGACCGCGTGCGCCACGTGGTCCTTGGGGGCGTGACCGCCGCCGTCCGCGGTCAGCAGCGCCGCCAGGTCGTCGGGTGTGCCGCCGTGGGACGCCACCAGGTCGCTCGCCCAGCCGTGGAACGCCGCGGCGCGGTCGACGAGCGTGTTGTCGAGGTCGAAGAGCCAGATCACAGGACCACCGTACGGCCCCTTCCCTCCGGGCTTGTTTTCTTTGATCCCGCGGTCCGCTGGGTGGTGCAGGCGGCTTGGCACACTATTTTCTACCCTGTCTCTCGAGTCGCACGTTTCGCACGCCATGCGTGGCGAGTGAGGGAGAGAACGTGCGGCTCGGCGGGGCTCCTGGGCGCGCTCGTCCGTGATGCGCCGGACAGCGACGTCGCCGCACCGTTCTGCTCCTACACCGCGGCGAGGAGCGCCGCGTCACCCCGTCCGGGCTGGAGCTGACCGACCGGACGTCGACGTGGTCGCACCACGCTCCCCCGCCGAACCCCTCCCACGCGCGCACGCGCGGGGTCGACGTGGTCGGTGCGGCGGGGGTGTGGCGGTGCACAGTGGCGGGGTCGTCCTGGCCGCTCTTCCCACGTGGTCCCCGACCGCGGCCGTGCTGGTTCCGCGTGCTTGGCACAGTATTTCTCGATGCGCCCTGTCGGCGGTCTCGATGGAGCGGCGCGTGCGCTCGGTCCGGCGGCGCCGGCGCTAGGCCAGCAGCTTGCGGAGGGTCTGCAGGTTGCGGGTGGTCGTCGTCGCGCGGTACCGCGCCTTCGACGACAGCTTCGAGAACGGGGCGTCGAGCGTCCCGCCCTTCTCGACCTGCCAGCGCACGACGCCCTCCCCCACCGACAGCGGGGCGGTCGCGTCGTCCAGGCCGAGATCGGCCACGGCGTCCGACAGCTCGGCCAGCACCGCGTCCTCGGACACGAACGTCACGTAGTCGTGCCAGCCGTCCCGCCCCGCGAACGGGAAGTCGTCGACCACCGTCGCGAGCTCGTCACGGGTCACCAGCACGATCCACGCGTCATACCCGAACGTGGTCCGCAGCCCTTCCTCCACGAGCGCCTTGAGCTCGCGCCGGCGCGCCGCGCCGTGGCCGCCGGGCGCCGAGAACAGGACGTTGCCCGTGGCGAGGACCGTCCGGACGTCGTCCAGGCCGAGGCCCTCCACGCACGCGCGCAGGTCCGCCGATCGGACCGTCACGCCCCCTACGTTGACGCCGCGCAGCAGCGCGACCCAGCGCACCCCACGCGGTGCGGCAGCGGACGCCGCTCCCCCGCGCGCGGCCACCGGCTCAGCTCTCCCGGGTCAAGGCCGCGAGCGCCGTCCCGGCCACGTCCGCCGGCGTGAGCCTCTGCGCCGCGACGATGTCGGGGCGCTCCGCGTGGTCGAGGAACTCGGTGCCCAGGCCGAGGGGCAGGACCGGAGTCGGGTGCCCCTGCGCGACCACGTGCTCCCCGAGCAGGGCGCCGAAGCCGCCCGACGCGATCCCGTCCTCGACCGTCACGACGAGGTCGTGCTCGCCGGCGAGCTTCACGAGGGCGCTCGGGAGGGGCAGGATCCACGTCGGCGAGACGACCGTCGTGCGCACCCCGTGCTCGCCGAGCGTCGCGGCGGCATCGACCGCCGTCTGCGTCATCGGTCCGACGCCCACGAGCAGCACGCGCCGCGTGGCGTCCTCCGGGCCGGTCACCGCGACCACGTCGAGGTCGTCGACCGTCTCGAGGACGGCTACGTCCAGGCCGAGCGAGCCCTTGGGGTAGCGGACCACCGTGGGCGCGTCGTCGACGTCGACGGCGGCGCGCAGGGCCGCCCGCAGGGTCGACTCGTCGCGCGGCGCGGCGAGGCGCAGCCGCGGCACGATGCGGAGCATCGCGACGTCCCACATGCCGTTGTGGCTCGCGCCGTCCGCGCCGGTGACCCCCGCGCGGTCGAGGACGAAGGTCACGCCCGCGCGGTGCAGGGCGACGTCCATGAGCACCTGGTCGAACGCGCGGTTGAGGAACGTGGCGTACACCGCGAACACCGGGTGCAGGCCGGCGAACGCCATGCCGGCGGCGGACGTCACCGCGTGCTGCTCCGCGATGCCGACGTCGAACGTGCGGTCCGGGAACTCCTGCGAGAACGGGAGCAGCCCGACGGGCTGCAGCATCGCGGCGGTCACGGCGACCACGTCGGGGCGGCGGCGGCCGATCTGCACCATCTCGTCGGCGAACACCTTGGTCCAGCCGAAGCGGGACGGCGCGATCGGCAGGCCCGTCTCGGGGTGGATGGGGCCGATGCCGTGGAACCGGTCGGCGACGTCCTCCTCGGCGGGGCGGTAGCCGCGGCCCTTCTCGGTGATGACGTGCACGATCACGGGGGCGCCGTACGACTTCGCGACGCGCAGCGCCCGTTCGACGGCCTGCTCGTCGTGCCCGTCGACCGGACCCATGTACTTCATGCCCAGGTCCTCGAACATGCCCTGGGGGGCGACGACGTCCTTGAGGCCCTTCTTGAGCCCGTGCAGCCACTCGTACGCGAACCGCCCGGGCGGCCCGGACCGGTTGAGGGTGCGCTTGCCCCAGTCGAGGAACTGCTCGTAGCCCTGCGTCGTGCGCAGCGTGTCGAGGTGGTGGGCCACCCCGCCGATGGTCGGCGAGTAGGACCGTCCGTTGTCGTTCACGACGATCACGAGGCGACGGTCGCGCGCCGCGGAGATGTTGTTCAGCGCCTCCCAGGCCATGCCGCCCGTCAGCGCGCCGTCGCCGATGACGGCGACGACGTTCCGGTCGCTGTGGCCGCGGACCACGTTCGCCTTCGCGATCCCGTCAGCCCAGCTCAGCGCCGTGGACGCGTGGGAGTTCTCGACGACGTCGTGCTCGCTCTCCGCCCGGCTGGGGTAGCCCGACAGGCCGCCTTCCTGCCGCAGCGTCGAGAAGTCGCGGCGGCCCGTGAGCAGCTTGTGCACGTACGACTGGTGCCCGGTGTCGAAGACGAGCGTGTCGCGCGGCGAGTCGAACACGCGGTGCATCGCGATCGTCAGCTCCACCACGCCCAGGTTCGGGCCCAGGTGACCGCCCGTGCGCGACACCGCCTGCACGAGGAACTCGCGGATCTCGCCCGCGAGCGCCGTGAGCTGTTCGGGGGTGAGTGCGTCGAGGTCCCGCGGCTCGTCGATCCGGTCCAGCAGCCCCATCGGCGCGCAGCTCCTCTCGTCGCGCGGTCCCTGACGGTCCTCCCGGGAGTCGCCCCGGGCGGGGACACGCGCATCGCACGAGTCTACGTGCCGGGTCCCGTGCCCCCGCTGTGCGGCGCGTCGGCCTGCACGGAGACGCAGGTCACGGCCCGGCGCCCCCGCCCGGGTGTGCCGGCCGGTAAAATCGGGTTCATGCGCTTCCTGCCCGGGCAGACCCCGACGACCGACCTCACCTACGGCGACGTGTTCCTCGTGCCCGCGCGCTCGGAGGTCACGTCCCGCTTCGACGTCGACCTGTCGAGCGGCGACGGGACGGGCACGACGATCCCGATCGTCGTCGCCAACATGACGGCGGTCGCCGGCCGCCGGATGGCGGAGACGGTCGCGCGGCGCGGCGGCATCGTCGTCATCCCTCAGGACATCCCCGTGGATGTCGTCGCGGACGTCGTCGCGGACGTGAAGTCCAAGGACCCGGTCGTCGAGACCGCCGTGGTGGTGGCACCCGGCGACACCGTGCAGACCGCGCTGTCGCTGCTCGGCAAGCGGAGCCACGGTGCGGCGGTCGTCGTGGCGGACGGGCGCCCCGTCGGCGTCGTGACGACGGCGGACTGCCACGGCGTCGACCTGTTCACGCAGGTGCACGACGTCATGACGCCCGACCCGACGACGCTCGACGCCGACGTCCTCGGCCCGGTGGGGGCGAACGGGTACGCGGACTCCGGCGCGCTCGAGAAGGCGTTCACGCAGCTGCACGAGCGGCGCCACCAGCTCGCCCCGGTCGTGCGCGACGGTCTGCTCGTCGGCGTGCTGACGCAGCGCGGTGCCCTGCGCTCGTCCGTGTACGCCCCCGCGCTCGACGCGAACGGTAGCCTGCGCGTCGCCGCGGCCGTCGGCATCAACGGCGACGTCGCCGGCAAGGCGCAGGCCCTGCTCGACGCGGGCGTCGACACGCTCGTCGTCGACACCGCGCACGGTCACCAGGTCAAGATGCTGCAGGCCCTCGAGGCGGTGCGGTCCCTGGACCCGCAGGTGCCCGTCGTGGCCGGGAACGTCGTGACGGCGGACGGGGTGCGCGACCTCGTCGCCGCCGGCGCCGACATCGTGAAGGTCGGCGTCGGGCCTGGCGCCATGTGCACGACCCGCATGATGACGGCCGTCGGGCGTCCGCAGTTCTCCGCGGTGCTCGAGTGCGCCGCCGCGGCGCGCGAGCTCGGCAAGCACGTGTGGGCCGACGGCGGGGTGCGGCACCCGCGCGACGTCGCGCTCGCCCTCGCGGCCGGCGCGTCGCAGGTCATGGTGGGCTCCTGGTTCGCCGGCACGCACGAGTCTCCCGGTGACCTGCACGACGACGGCACCGGCCGGCTGTACAAGGACTCGTTCGGCATGGCGTCCGCGCGTGCCGTCGCGGCGCGCACGGTCGGCGGCGCACCGTTCGACCGGGCCCGCAAGGGTCTCTACGAGGAGGGCATCTCGACCGGCCGCATGTACCTCGACCCGGCACGGCCCGGCGTCGAGGACCTGCTCGACTCGATCACCGCAGGGGTGCGCAGCTCGTTCACGTACGCCGGTGCGACGTCCCTGGAGGAGTTCTCCGAGCGTGCGGTCGTCGGGATCCAGTCGGCCGCGGGCTACGCCGAGGGTGCGCCCGTCCCCGTGAGCTGGTGAGCGTTTGACCGAGGGGGCGGCCCCCGCGGCGTCGCCGTCGGTGGCGTCGACGTCCGGCGTCCCGGCGTCGCCGGCCTCGGCGCGCGACGCGCTCGCCCGGCTCGTCGACGGCGGCGGGGCGTGGACCACGCCGTGGCGGCACGCCGTCGGCGCTCTCGACCCCGCGACCGCGCGCGACGCCGCCGTGCTCGTCCTGTTCGGCGTGCTCGACGGGGCGCCCGGTGCGGCACCGTCGACGGTGCCTGCGGACGCGCGCACGTCGGTGCGCACGGGGGTGCCGGCCGGGCTCGACGTCCTGCTCCTCGCCCGCGCAGCGACGCTCGGCAGCCACCCCGGCCAGGTGGCCTTCCCCGGCGGGCGCGTCGACCCGGGCGACGACGGTCCCGTGGCGTGCGCGCTGCGGGAGGCGACCGAGGAGACCGGCCTCGACGCGTCCGGGGTCGACGTCCTCGGGACGTACGACCCCCTGCCGCTGCCGGTGAGCAACCACCTCGTCACGCCCGTGCTCGGGTGGTGGGCGAGGCGGTCCCCCGTGCGCGTCGTCGACCCCGGCGAGTCCGCCCACGTCTTCAGCGCACCCGTCGCCGGGCTGATCGACCCGGAGCGCCGGCGCACCGTCGAGGTGCGGCGCGGCAACCGGCGCTGGCACGGACCCGGGTTCCTCGTCGCGGACGGCGACCGCGAGCACGTCGTGTGGGGCTTCACCGCCGGCATCCTCGACGCGCTGCTCGACGAGCTCGGGTGGACGCAGCCGTGGGACCGAGACCGGGTCGTCCCGGCACCTCTCTGACACGACCGCAGGCCGACACGACCCGGAAGGACGGCGATGGAAGCCGACATCGAGATCACGACCGGCCTCGCGCACGCTCTCCTGCGTGCCCAGCACGCGGACCTCGCCGACCGCCCGCTGCGGGTCGTCGCGAACGGGTGGGACACCGTCGTGATGCGGCTCGGCGACGACCTGGCCCTTCGGCTGCCGCGTCGCGAGGTGGCCGCCCACCTGGTGGAGCACGAGCAGGCCGTCCTGCCCGTGCTCGCGCCGACGCTGCCGGTCCCGGTGCCCCTCCCCGTCCGGGTCGGCCGTCCGACGGACGGCTACCCGTACCCGTGGAGCGTCGTGCCGTGGTTCGACGGCGTCGCGGCCGCCGCGACACCGGTGCCGGAGCGCTCCGCGTGGGCGGCGCACCTCGCGAACACGCTCGCCGCGCTGCACACCCCCGCGCCGGCAGACGCTCCCCCGAACCCGTACCGCGGCGTGCCGCTCGCGGAGCGCACCGAGGTCTTCCGCGAGCGGCTCGAGATCGTCCCGGACCGCGACGCGCGACACCTGTCGCAGATCTGGGACACCGGCCTCGACGCCGCGCCCTACGACGACGTGCCCCGGTGGCTGCACGGCGACCCGCACCCCGCCAACCTCGTCGTCCGGCCGGGCGCACCCGACCGGCTGGCCGCTCTCGTCGACTTCGGGGACGTGACGTCCGGCGACCCCGCCTCGGACCTCGCGACGGCGTGGCTCACCTTCGACGCCGCGGGGCGTGCGTCGTTCCGCGCCGTGTACGACGACGTCCACGGGGGCGACGGTCCGCGGTGGGTGCGCGCCCGCGCCTGGGCGGCGTCCTTCGCGCTCGTGATGCTCGCGTTCCCGGACGAGCACCCGCTGCTCGCGGGGGTCGGCGAGCACGCCGTCGGCGAGCTGCTCGCCGGCTGACCGCCCTCCCCCGCTCGGCTCCGCGTGCGTTGCGGCGCTTCGCGTGCGCCGCAACGGGCGCGAAGCGACCTTGCGTAGGCGACGGCACCGGGCCCGGAGGGCGCGGGACGGCGAGAGGCGCCCACCCCGGGTGGGGTGGACGCCTCTCGCCGTACTCGCTGCCCGGCACGCCGGGCGGGCGGCTCAGGCCACGAGGGACCGGAGCACGTACTGCAGGATGCCGCCGTTGCGGTAGTAGTCCGCCTCACCGGGCGTGTCGATCCGCAGGACGGCCTGGAACTCGACGGACGTGCCGTCCTCCTTCGTGGCGGTCACGGTGAGCGTGCGGGGCGTCGTGCCCTCGTTGAGCTCGGTGACGCCGGCGATGTCGAACGTCTCGGTGCCGTCGAGGCCCAGCGACGCAGCCGACTCGCCTTCGGGGAACTGCAGCGGCAGGACGCCCATGCCGATGAGGTTGGAGCGGTGGATCCGCTCGAAGCTCTCGGAGATGACGGCCTTCACGCCGAGGAGCGCGGTGCCCTTGGCCGCCCAGTCGCGCGACGAGCCGGAGCCGTACTCCTTGCCGCCGAGGACGACGAGCGGGGTGGACTGCGCCGCGTAGTCCTGCGCCGCGTCGTAGATGGTGTCCTGGGCGCCCTTCACGAAGTTGTACGTGAAGCCGCCCTCGACGACCGTGCCGCCGTTCATGGTCGCGACGAGCTCGTTCTTGAGCCGGATGTTCGCGAACGTGCCGCGGATCATGACCTCGTGGTTCCCGCGGCGCGAGCCGTAGGAGTTGAAGTCCTTGCGCTCCACGCCGTGCTCGGCGAGGTAGCGACCGGCCGGGCTGTCGGGCTTGATGGCACCGGCAGGGCTGATGTGGTCGGTCGTGACCGAGTCGCCGAGCTTCGCGAGGACGCGCGCGCCGGCGATGTCGGTGACCGGGGACGGCTCCGCGGCCATGCCCTCGAAGTACGGGGGCTTGCGGACGTAGGTCGACTCGCCGTCCCACTCGAAGGTGGAGCCCTGGGGCGTCGGCAGGCCCTGCCAGCGCTCGTCGCCGGCGAACACGTTGGCGTAGTCCTCGGTGAACATGTCGCGGTCGATGGACCGGTCGATGGTCGCCTGGACCTCCTCGGCGGACGGCCAGATGTCGGCGAGGAAGATCGGCTTGCCGTCGGCGTCGCGGCCCAGCGGGTCGGACTCGAAGTCGAAGTCCATGGTGCCGGCGAGCGCGTACGCGATGACCAACGGCGGCGACGCGAGGTAGTTCATCTTCACGTCGGGGTTGATGCGACCCTCGAAGTTGCGGTTGCCCGACAGCACCGACACCACCGTGAGGTCGTGCTCGTTGACGGCCGCCGACACGTTCTCGTCGAGCGGGCCCGAGTTGCCGATGCAGGTGGCACAGCCGTAGCCCACCAGGTTGAAGCCCAGCTTGTCGAGGTACGGCCACAGGCCGGCCTTCTCGTAGTAGCCGGTGACGACCTGCGAGCCCGGCGCGGTCGACGTCTTGACCCACGGCTTGCGCTCGAGCCCGGCCTCGACGGCCTTCTTCGCGAGCAGGCCGGCGGCCATCATGACCGACGGGTTGGACGTGTTCGTGCACGACGTGATCGACGCGATCGCGACCGCGCCGTGGAACAGCTCGAAGGTGTTGCCCTCGGTGTCGGTCACCTCGACGCGGCGGGCACCCGCCGTGGAGTACGTCGGCGAGTCGGACGCCGGGAACGACTCGCGCTCGGCCTCGTCCACGCCGTTGCCGACCTCGGGCGCGTACGTCGGCAGGTCGCGGGCGAACTGCTCCTTGGCCCGCGACAGCTCGATGCGGTCCTGCGGGCGCTTCGGGCCGGCGATCGACGGGACGACCGTGGACAGGTCGAGCTCGAGGTACTCGGAGAAGACGGGCTCGCGCGACGGGTCGTGCCAGAGCGTCTGCTCCTTGGCGTACGCCTCGACGAGGGCGACCTGCTCGACGCTGCGGCCGGTGAGGCGCAGGTACTCGAGCGTGACGTCGTCGATGGGGAAGATCGCCGCGGTCGAGCCGAACTCGGGGCTCATGTTGCCGATGGTGGCGCGGTTCGCGAGCGGGACCTGGGCGACGCCGTCGCCGTAGAACTCGACGAACTTGCCGACCACGCCGTGCTTGCGGAGCATCTGCGTGATGGTGAGCACGACGTCGGTCGCGGTCACGCCGGCCGGGATCGAGCCCGCCAGCTTGAAGCCGACGACGCGCGGGATGAGCATCGACACGGGCTGGCCGAGCATCGCGGCCTCGGCCTCGATGCCGCCGACGCCCCAGCCGAGCACGCCGAGGCCGTTGACCATCGTGGTGTGCGAGTCGGTGCCGACGCAGGTGTCGGGGTAGGCGCGCAGGACGCCGCCCACCTCACGGGTCATGACCGTGCGGGCCAGGTACTCGATGTTGACCTGGTGCACGATGCCGGTGCCCGGCGGGACGACCTTGAAGTCGTCGAACGCGGTCTGGCCCCAGCGCAGGAACTGGTAGCGCTCACGGTTGCGCTGGTACTCGATGTCGACGTTGCGCTCGAACGCGTCGGCGCGGCCGTAGACGTCGATCTGGACCGAGTGGTCGATGACGAGCTCGGCGGGCGCGAGCGGGTTGATCCGCTGCGGGTCGCCGCCGAGGTCCGCGACGGCCTCGCGCATGGTGGCGAGGTCCACCACGCAGGGCACGCCGGTGAAGTCCTGCATGATCACGCGGGCGGGCGTGAACTGGATCTCCGTGTCGGGCTGGGCGTCCGGGTCCCACCCGGCGAGCGCGCGCACGTGGTCGGCGGTGATGTTGGCGCCGTCCTCCGTCCGCAGCAGGTTCTCGGCCAGGACCTTGAGGCTGTACGGCAGGCGCTCGAGGCCCTGCACGGCCGACAGGCGGAAGATCTCGTAGGTGCTGTCACCGACCTCGAGGGTCCCCTTGGACCCGAACGTGTCGACGCTGCTCACGGTGCGCTCCTCACTGCGGTACGGCGACGCACGGACCCGCGGGAGTGCCGCGTCACGTGGCGTCGTTGGGGGGTTTGGGCTGAGCCTACGCCAGCATACCGCAGTTATCTTGACGTCAAGATATCGGCGCGCGGTGGCGCGCGCCGATCAGCCGGAACAGCACCTCGATGAGCACCCAGCCGACGACGACGGTCGTCGCGACGACCTCGAGCGTCCACGCGTCCGGCACCTCGAGGGCGAAGAACCGGCGCGTGACCGGGAGGGCGAACGCCCCCGCCCCGGCGAGCCCGAGGGCGACGACGAGCCAGCCCCGCCACCCCCGCCACGGCCGGGCCGCGATCCCCAGGACCCACAGCGCCAGGCCGAGCAGCACGAGCGTGGCCGCCGAGCGTGCGTCCGTCGTGCCGAGCCGGTCCCGCACGACGAGGTACGCCACGAGGACGCCCGCGCCGGCGACCAGTCCGGACGGCACCGCGTACGTGAGCACGCGCGGCAGGAACCCGGGCCGGTACCGCGTGTCGTTCGGCGGCAGCGCCAGGAAGAACGCCGGGATCCCGATGGTGAGCGAGCTGATCAGCGTGAGGTGGCGCGGCAGGAACGGGTACGGCACCGCGATGAGGACGACCGCCACCGCGAGCAGCGCGGCGTACGTCGTCTTGGTGAGGAACAGGCCGGCGACGCGCTCCATGTTCGCCATGACCCGGCGGCCCTGGGCGACGACGCCCGGCAGCGTCGCGAACCGGCCGTCGACGAGCACGATCCGGGCGACTGCCTTCGTCGCGGCCGCGCCCGAACCCATCGCGATGCCGAGGTCGGCGTCCTTGAGCGCCAGCGCGTCGTTCACCCCGTCCCCCGTCATGGCGACGACGTGGCCGCGCGCCTGCAGCGCGTGCACCATCGCGCGCTTCTGCTCGGGTCGCACCCGCCCGTACACGCCGTGGGTGTCGAGCACGTCCGCGAGCGCTTCGGCGTCGTCCGGCAGGTCGCGGGCGTCGAACCCGGGGTCGGGCGCGGCGTCCGGGCCGGACGACCCGACGGACGCGGCGATGGCGGCGACCGTGGTGGGGTTGTCGCCGGAGATCACGACGGTGCGGACGCCCTGGGCGTGGAAGTAGGCGAGGGTCTGGGCGGCGTCGGGGCGCACGTGCTCGCCGAGCACGCAGACGACGAGGGGGTCGAGGTCGCCCGGCAGGGGCGCGTCGGTGGCGGGCAGGCCGGCGGGGGCGGCGGCGAGCAGGACGACACGGGACCCGTCGGCGGCGGCGTCGCGTACCGACGCGAGCACGTCGGTCGCGGGGGCGTCGTCGCGCCCGGCGAGGAGGATCTCGGGGGCGCCGAAGACGTAGGCACCATCGGCGGTGCGCACGGCGCTCCACTTGCGGGCGCTGGAGAACGGGACGGTCTCGAGGACGTCCGCGAGGTCGGCGGCGTCGATCCCGTCACCGGCGGCGCGCGCGGTGGCGTTCGCGTCGGGTGCGACCGCGAGCGCGGCGAGGACACCGAGCGCGGCGCGGTGACGGGGCGCGATCCCGTCAGGGCCGTCGGCCGGGGAGCCTGCGCCGACGAGGTCGCGGCGGGCGAGCCCGACGGTCCCGTCGGTGAGCGTGCCGGTCTTGTCGAGGCACAGCACGTCGACGCGCGCGAGCACCTCGACGGCCTGGAGCTCCTGGACGAGCACGTTCTGCCGGGCGAGCAGCAGGGCGGCGAGCGCGAAGTTGAGGGACGTGAGCAGCACGAGCCCTTCGGGGACCATGCCGATGACGCCCGCGACGCCGGCGACGACGGCGTCGCGCCAGGCGCCGGACGAGATCGAGTCGCTCCACCCGCCGGTGGCGCGGACCTGTGCCCAGGCGAGCAGGACGGCGATGGGGATGATGCCGAAGGACACGACCCGCAGGACGCGGTTGATGCCGTCGCGCAGCTCGGAGGGTGCGACGGAGAACTTCTTGGCCTCGGCGGCGATGCGGTGGGCGTAGGACTCCTCGCCGACGGCGGTGAGCCGGACGGACGCGGTCCCGGCGACGACTGCGGTGCCGGAGAGCACCGGGTCCTCGGGGTGCTTGTGGACGGGCTGCGACTCGCCGGTGAGGACGGACTCGTCGATCTCCAGGCCGGTGGAGCGCAGGACGACGCCGTCGGCGGGGACCTGGTCGCCGGTCGCGAGCAGCAGGACGTCGTCCTCGACGAGCTGCTGGAGCGGGATCTCGGCCTCGGTCGGGCCTGTGCCGGCGTCGCGGACGACGCGGGCGGGGGCGGCACTGAGCAGGCTGAGGTGATCGAGGGTGCGCTTGGCGCGGTACTCGGTGACGACGCCGATGGCGGCGTTGACGACCATGACCCCGGCGAACACGGCGTCGGGCCACGACCCGGTGATGAGCACGAGCACGGCCGCGACGGTGAGGATGAGGTTGAAGAGCGTGAAGACGTTGGCGCGCAGGATCGCGGCGAGGCTGCGGGAGGTGGTGTCGGCGGCGACGTTGACCTTCCCGGCGGCGGTCCGCTCGTCGACCTGTGCGGTGGTCAGGGCGCCCAGGTCGGCGAGCGTCGTCATGGGCCGAGTCTAGTGGCCGTCATCCGCGTGCGGATATCGTGACATCACTGCGATGTGCCCGATATCGGCGCACGTCGGGACGGAGGCAAGTCATGACGGTGACCGGGATCGGCGGGCTCTTCGTCCGCAGCGCCGACCCTGCGGCGCGCGCCGCGTGGTACGAGGAGCACCTCGGGGTCGGCCCGGGCGCCGACGGCACGTGGCACCAGGAGGCGGGCGGCACCGTGTTCGCACCGTTCCCGGCCGACTCGGACTACTTCGCGCCGGACCAGCCGCTCATGCTGAACCTGCGCGTGCGCGACCTCGACACGCTCGTCGCACGCCTCGAGGCGGCAGGGGTCGCCGTCGAGCGCCGGGCCGAGTGGGACGCGGGCGGCTTCGGGCGGTTCGCGCGCATCCAGGACCCCGAGGGGCTGCCCGTCGAGCTCTGGGAGCCCGCCGAGGACTAGCGGGGCGTCAGCGCTCGACCGCCGGCACGAACGTCGCGACCGCCTCGACGTGGTGGGTCATCGGGAACAGGTCGAACGCCCGCAGGGCGGCGAGCCGGTAGCCCTGGTCGGCGAGGTACGCGACGTCACGGGCGAGCGCGGCAGGGTCGCACGCGACGTAGACGATCGTGGCGGGCGCCAGGTGGGCGACCTGCTCGACGACCTGGCGACCCGCTCCGGCACGCGGCGGGTCGAGCACGACGGCGTCGGCCGCGCGCAGTCCCCCGCTGCTGCCGGCCGCGGCCCGCAGCGCCGTGAGCGTCGTCTCGACGCGGCCGGCGTGCAGCTCGACCTGCCGGACGTCGTGCAACGAGCGTCGGGCGTCCTTGACGGCCTGCTCGGAGCCCTCGACGGCCACGACACGGCCCGCGGGCCCGACGAGGTCGGCGAGCGGCGCGGTGAACAGGCCGGCGCCCGAGTACAGGTCGAGCACGGTCGCCCCGGCGCCGGTGCCGGCGAGCGCGTCCAGCACCGCGCCGACGAGCACGGCGGGCGCGGCCCGGTGCACCTGCCAGAAGCCGTCCCCCCGCAGGCGGTAGGTCCCGGTCCGGCCGTCCGGCAGCGCCACCGTCTCGGTGACGGTCCGCCGCGCGTTGGGACGCTCGTCGGTCCGGCCGCCGCGCAGCGGCTCGCCGTCCTGGAGCAGGAGGGGCGCCGATCCGTCGGCGGGGGCGATCACGTCGAGCCGTACGCCGGCGGGCCACAGCCGCGTGAACACGCCCTCGGTCTCGCACAGCGCGCGGACCTCGTCGCTCGCGAGCGGCATGTCGTCCAGCGGGACGACGTCGTGCGACCGGTACCGGTGCATGCCCGCGCGGCCCTGCGCGTCCGTGACGAGCTCGATGCGGGTGCGCCAGCCGAGGCCGCCGCGCTCGTCGTCACCCGGCGCCGCCGCGACGGGCAGCTCGGCGACGGGCACGCCGTCGACCTCCGTCACCCCGGCGAGACGCTCGAGCTGCTCCGCGAGCACCGTCTGCTTCCAGCGACGCTGCGCCGCCAGGGCGACGTGCGCGAGCTCTCCCCCGCCGACCCCGCCCGGGCCGGCCGCGGGCCACGCGGACGGCACCCGGTCGGGTGACGCCTCGAGCACCTCCACGGCGTCCGCGCGCCAGAACCGGGCGTCGTCCTCGGCGGACGTGAGCCGGGCGAGCACGCGCTCGCCGGGCAGGGCGTGCCGGACGAACACGACGCGTCCCTCGTGGCGGGCCACGCAGTGCCCGCCGTGGGCGACGGGACCCACCTCGAGCTCGACGGGCGGCAGGTCGGGTGGGGCGGATGCGTTCGGGCGCGCGGCGCGGGATGCGTCGCCCCGGCCGGAGGGTCGGCGGGACGAGGGACGGGACTTCTTCTTCGACGGCATCAGACGCGGTGGATCCAGGTCGGGGCGACACGCGTGCTCTCGAGCCCGGTCTGACCCTCGATGGACTCGAGCTGCCAGGGCACGGACGCGACGACGACGCCGGGGGTGAACAGGAGGCGCCCCTTGAGGCGCAGGGCCGACTGGTTGTGCAGGATCTGCTCCCACCAGTGCCCGACGACGTACTCGGGGATGTAGACGACCACGAGGTCGCGCGGCGACTCGCGGCGGATCGAGCGCACGTACTGGAGCACGGGCCGGGTGATCTCGCGGAAGGGTGAGTCGAGGACGCGCAGCGGGAGCGGGAGCTCGAGGCGGTCCCACGCGTCGGTGAGCGCCGCGACCTCCTCGGCGTGCACGCCCACGGTCACGGCCTCGAGCACCGAGGGGCGGGACGCCCGGGCGTACGCGATGGCGCGCATCGCGGGCTTGTGCAGCTTGGAGACCAGCACGATGGCGTGTACCCGGCTGGGCAGGGCGCGCGCAGACGCCGGGTCGTCCCCGAGCGCCAGCTCGCGCGCCACCCGGTCGTAGTGGCGGCGGATGGCCCGCATGAGGACGAAGAGGACCGCCATCGCGACGATCGCGATCCAGGCGCCGCGCGTGAACTTGGTCGCGAGCACGATGATCAGCACGACGCCCGTGAGCAGGAACCCGAACGCGTTGACGGCCCGCGAGCGCAGCATCCGCTTGCGGGCGTCCGGGTCGGCCTCGGTGCGCAGGCCACGCGTCCAGTGCCGGACCATGCCGAGCTGCGACAGGGTGAACGACACGAACACGCCCACGATGTAGAGCTGGATGAGCCGGGTCACCGTCGCGTCGAACGCGACGATCAGCACGATCGCCCCGCCGGCGAGCAGCACGATGCCGTTCGAGAAGGCGAGCCGGTCGCCGCGCGTGTCGAGCTGGCGGGGCAGGTAGCCGTCCTTGGCGAGGATCGACCCGAGCACCGGGAAGCCGTTGAAGGCGGTGTTCGCCGCGAGCACGAGGATGACGCCGGTGGCGGCCGCGACGACGTAGAACGCGACCGGCAGGCCGGAGAAGACCGACTGGGCGATCTGGCCGATGACGGGGTGCTGCACGTAGTCCTCGGGCAGCGGCTGCCCGGCGTGGGTGAGCTGGGTCGCCGGGTCCTCGACGTAGTGCACGCCGATGTCGCGGGCGAGCAGCAGGATCGACATGATCATCACCGCGGAGATCCCGCCGAGGAGCGCGAGCGTGGTCGCCGCGTTGCGGGACTTCGGCTTGCGGAACGCGGGCACGCCGTTGCTGATCGCCTCGACGCCGGTGAGCGCGGCACAGCCGGACGCGAAGGCGCGCGCGACGAGGAACGCACCCGCGAGGCCCGTGAGCCCGGAGTCGAGCTGCGGGCTCGCCACGATGTCGAACCCGGCCGACTCGGCGTCGGGCAGCCCGCCCGTGAACAGCAGGCGCGCGAAGCCCACGACGGCCGTGCCCCCGATCGCGAACATGAACAGGTAGACGGGGACCGCGAAGAACTTGCCCGACTCCTTGACGCCCCGCAGGTTCACGATGGCGAGCAGGATCACGACGATCACGGCGAACGGGACCTCGTGCCCCCGCAGCGCGGGGATGGCGGACGCCGCGTACTGCGTCCCCGAGGAGATCGACACGGCGACGGTCAGGACGTAGTCGACCATGAGCGCCGACGCGACGCCGAGACCCGCGGACGGGCCCAGGTTGGTCGTCGCGACCTCGTAGTCACCACCGCCCGACGGGTACGCGCGCACGTTCTGGCGGTAGGACGCGACCACCGTCACGAGCACGACGACGACCGCGATGCCGATCCACGGCGACACTGCGGTCGCCGCGAACCCGGCGAGCGCGAGGGTCAGCAGGATCTCGTCGGGCGCGTACGCCACGGACGAGAGGGCGTCCGAGGCGAAGACCGGGAGCGCGATGCGTTTCGGCAGCAGCGTGTGACCGAGGTGGTCGCTGCGGACCGGCCGGCCGAGCAGCACGCGCTTGGCCGTGTCGGTCAGGCTGCCTGCAAGTTCTGACACGAGGCATCATGCTACGCGTGCCGCGACCGGCGCGGACCGGCGGGCGCAGGTCTGTGGACCGTCCGGGGTCGGCGAGGGCGGCGGGGGGTGCCGCGCTGATAGCGTCGCCCCGTGCACTTCGTCATCATGGGCTGCGGACGCGTGGGCGCGACGCTCGCCCAGTCGCTCGAGGCGCGCGGCCACTCGGTCGCCGTCATCGACCAGGCGTCCGAGTCGTTCCGCCGCCTCCCGTCGGACTTCGACGGCAAGAAGGTCACCGGCCTCGGCTTCGACCGCGACACGCTCGACCAGGCCGGCATCGAGGAGGCCTACGGCTTCGCGGCCGTCTCCGACGGCGACAACTCGAACATCCTCGCGGCGCGCGTGGTGCGCGAGACGTACGGCGTGGAGAACGTCGTCGCCCGCATCTACGACCCGCACCGCGCCGAGATCTACCAGCGGCTCGGCATCCCGACGGTCGCGACCGTGCGCTGGACGAGCGACCAGGTGCTGCGCCGCATGCTCCCGCTGGGCGCCTCGGACGAGTACCGCGACCCGTCAGGACGCGTCCGCCTGTGCCAGATCGACTACCACCCCGAGTGGGCCGGCCTGTCGCTCGACGTCGTGGAGCGCGCGACGGGCACGCGCGCCGCGTACCTCACCCGGTACGGCGAAGGGGTGATCGCGTCGGCCGCGCTCGTCCTGCAGGAGAACGACGTGCTGCACCTGCTCGTGCAGGCCGCGGACGTCGACACCGTCGAGCGTGTGCTCTCGCGCGCGCCCCGTCACGAGGAGCGTGAGGGCTGATGCGCGTCGTCATCGCCGGGGCCGGGTCCGTGGGGCGCTCGATCGCCCGCGAGCTGCTCGGTCACGGGCACGAGGTCACCCTGGTGGACCGCCAGCCGTCCGCGATGCGCGTCGCGTCGGTCGCCGACGCCGACTGGCTCCTCGCCGACGCGTGCGAGCTGTCCACGCTCACGCAGGCACGGGTGGACGAGTGCGACGTCGTCGTGGCCGCCACGGGCGACGACAAGGCGAACCTCGTCATCTCCCTGCTCGCCAAGACGGAGTACGGGGTGCCGCGCACGGTCGCGCGTGTCAACAACCCGAAGAACGAGTGGATGTTCGACGACTCGTGGGGCGTCGACGTGGCCGTCTCGACGCCGCGCATCATGACGGCGATGGTCGAGGAGGCCGTCGCGGTCGGCGACCTCGTGAAGATCTTCACCTTCCACCAGTCGGGGGCCGACATCCTCGAGCTGACGCTGCCGCCGGACTCGCCGCTCGTCGGCCAGCGGATCGGGCGCGTCCCGTGGCCGGCGGACACCGTGCTCGCCGCCGTGGTGCGTGGCACCTCGCCGCTCGCGCCCAGCAACGACGACACGCTCGAGGCGGGCGACGAGCTCCTGTTCGTCGCGGGGCGCGAGGTCGACGGCGCGAGCCTGCAGGAGCTGCTCGTGCCGACGGCCGACGCGGAGCAGCCCGAGGCTGACGACGGCGTCGACGCGGCCGACGGCGAGCCCGCCGCAGGCTGAGCGTCCAGCCCGCGGCGGGGTCAGGTCGCGGGAGTCGCGCGCCGCAGGTGCGGGACGACCACCCAGGTCAGCCAGAGGGTCGCGCCCCACAAGGGAAGCCCCATGACGAGTCGGGCCGTCCCGAGCCACCCGACCTCGTGGTGGAAGTACAGCGGCACCTGGACGGCGAGCCGCAGGCCGAACATGCCGACCCAGAGCCACGTCGCGAGCGCGTACCGGCGCACGAGCTCGGCGTCGGCGCGCCACGCGGTCGGCAGCATCGCGCGGACGGACGGCACGGCCTGCCCGGACGGCGCCGCGGGCTCCTCGCCCGGCCCGGTCGACCCGGCGTCGGCGCGGGGCGTCGCGTCCGGCGCGGGACGGACCACACGCGTCCCGCCGAACCCGGACCGCAGCCCCTCGACGACCAGGCCGACCGCGGGCCACCGCACGAGGATCGAGACCACGCACGCGACGAGGTAGGCCGCGTTCGTCAGGAGCCCGACCGCGTAGTAGTTCTCGGCCTTCCCGGACGTCGCCGCCCACACGACGCCGATGCCGACGCCCACCAGGCCGCCGAACGCGTGCGTCGGCGGGGTGCGGGCGACGAGCCGCGCGACCACGAGGGCGACGGCCACGCCGACGGACGCCCACAGGGTGGGGCGCAGGCTCTGCGTCGCGACGTACACGACCACGAACACCGTGCCGGGCAGCATCGACTCGACGAGACCGCGCACGCCGCCGACCGAGTCCAGGACGGAGAAGCTCTCGGCGTC
The DNA here is from genome assembly GCF_002798015.1 of Luteimicrobium subarcticum. Classification (GTDB taxonomy): domain Bacteria; phylum Actinomycetota; class Actinomycetes; order Actinomycetales; family Cellulomonadaceae; genus Luteimicrobium; species Luteimicrobium subarcticum. The sequence continues at coordinate 195,600 of NZ_PGTZ01000011.1, forward strand.
GAGGGCGCGCAGGCCGCGGACGTCCTGCTCGCCGTCGGCGGCCGCGTCCGCGACCACGCCGTGGCCACCCGGATCGGTCGCAGGTGCGGGACGCCCCGCAGGCGCCGGCTGTCCGGGGGTGCTCACGCGGACACCACGGGACGCAGCTCGTAGCGGGGGTTGTACATGGTGCGGCGACCGTCGATCGTGCAGACCAGGCCCTCGACGCGCACCCGGCGGCCGGGCTCGATACCGGCGATGCGGCGGCGACCCAGCCACACGAGGTCGAGCGTGCCGGTGCCGTCGTAGAGCTCGGCGCCGAGCGCGGGGGCACCCTCGCGGGGCCGCATCGTCACCGAGCGCACCACCCCGCTGACCTGTCCGCGGGTGCGCGACGGCACCGCGGCGATCGCGGTGCAACCGTGCTGCCGCGCCGCGTCGTCACGCTCCTCGTCGGCCTCGACGTCGTCACGCGACGCGAAGACGGCGCGGAGTCCGGCCCGCAGGCTCACCGGATCTCCGTGATCTCGGGGCCGCGGCGCAACGGGTCGAAGTCGCCCGGCTGCGGCGCGGCGGGCGCCTGCTCGTCGCCCTCGTCCGGCTGCTGCGGCGGGGTGAGCTCGAGGACGTCACGCGGCGGGCGCGCGTCCGTGCCGCGCACCACGACCGTGTTGCGGAACACGAGCTCCAGGAGCTCCGCCGCCTGCGGCTCCACGGCCGCCCGGCCGGTGATGACCCCGCGCAGGAACCAGCGCGGACCGTCGACGCCGACGAACCGGGCCGGGCGGAAGCCGCGGCGACCGTCCTCGCCCACGACGGGGAGGCGGGCGAGCAGCTCGCGACCGAACGGGCCGGGGACCTCGTCCACCGCGCCGCCCTGCTCGCCCACGGACGCCGCGATCTCCTCGCGGATCTCGTCCCAGATGCCCTCGCTGCGCGGCGCGGCGAACGCCTGGAGCTGCAGGACCGACCCGTCGACGGCGCACGCAGCGCCCGTGCAGCGGCCCGTACGCCGGTCGATCTCGAGGCGCAGGCTCATGCCGGGCACGCCCGCGATCTGCAGGGCACCCAGGTCGAGGCGCCCGCCCTGCTCCGTCTCGGACGAGTCGTACGGGCCGGACTCGCGCCCGGAACCCGCCGCTGCGTCCTCGGTGACCCCCTGGGAGGGACCGTCGGCGCCGTCGGCGCCGACCTCCGTGACCGTGGGCTCGTCGATCTGCGGGTCGGCGTCGTCGCCGGTGGCCGGCTTGCGGCGGAACAGAGCCACGTTCATCTCCTCGTCGTGGGGCGCTTCCACGCCCGGAACACGTCGGTCGAGTGCCCCCGGGGGAACACCTTGCACATCCTCAACAGTAGTCCTCGCGGGGGGTCGTCAGGACGCCCCGTGCCACCCGCCGCTGGACCCGAACCCGCCCTCGGCCCGGTGCGAGCCGGGCAGCGTCTCGGCCTCCACGAACCGCGCCCGCTCGACGCGCTGCACGACCAGCTGCGCGATGCGGTCGCCGCGGTGCAGCACGACCGGGGTGGTGGCATCCGTGTTCAGGAGGGTCACGCGGATCTCGCCCCGGTACCCCGCGTCGACGGTGCCGGGCGCGTTGACGACCGTCAGACCGTGCCGGGCGGCGAGGCCCGAGCGCGGGTGCACGAAAGCGACGTAGCCGTCGGGGAGGGCGATCGCGACCCCCGTCGGGACGGTGCGCCGCTCCCCCGGGCCCAGCTCGACGTCCTCGGTGGTCACGAGGTCGGCGCCGGCGTCGCCCGGGTGGGCGTAGCCCGGCACGGGCACGTCGGGGTCGAGGCGGCGAAGGAGGACGTCGACGGTGTTCTCGGGCACGAGGCGTGAGCCTAACCGTTCCGCCGCCGTGCGGTCCACGACGGGCCGGTGCCGTGCCGGGGCCGCCGGAGCCGCGCCGGCACGGCGGTGCGGGGGTGGCATCCTGGAGGCATGCAGACCTCCGGGCCGCCACCGGCCACCGCGCCCGCGCACGCCACCACCTACCGTGAGCGCCTCGCGCCCGGTGCGGGCTCGCTCACGGCCGCCGTGGCGTTCGGCCTCATGTTCGGCGTCATCCTCTGGATCGTGTCGCCCCTGTGGGCCGTGGTGGTCGGCGGGCTCGCCGCCGTCGGGTCCGCCGTCGGGCTCTGGGCGGCCGCTCCCGTCGTCGCCGTGGTCGGGGACGAGCTGGCCGCGGGCCACGCGCACATCCCGGCGACGCTCCTGGGGACGCCGGAGACGCTCGACGCGGCGGGCCTGCGGGCAGCGTTCGGCCCGGGCTCCGACGCGCGGACGTTCGCCTGCCTGCGCCCCTGGGTGACGCGAGCGGTCCGGTGCGCCGTGCACGACCCGCAGGATCCGACGCCCGCGTGGATCGTCGGGACGCGGCACCCGGAGCGACTCGGCGCCGCCCTCGTCGCCGCAGGCGCGGGCAGCCACGAGACCGGGGACGCCGCAGCCGGGGACGTACCGGCCTGAGCGTGCCCCACCTGGGCACCCGGGCGCGGGAGACGCGAAGGCCACCACCCGTCACGGGTGGTGGCCTTCGGCGTGCCGGGTGGGCGACCGTGGCGAGAGCTGGACGGGTCGTTCCCGGTGGTGGGCCGGCGTGAAGCTGGTGTCAGGCAGCGCACTCCGTGCAGACGGGCTGGCCGTCCTTGCCGGTGTACGCGAGCTGGGAGCGGTGGTGCACGAGGAAGCACTTCGAGCAGGTGAACTCGTCGGCCTGCCGCGGCAGGACTCGGACAGACAGCTCCTCGCCGGACAGGTCGGCACCGGGGAGCTCGTACCCCTCGGCGGCCTCCGCCTCGTCCTCGTCCACAACACCCGAGCTCTTGTCGGACCGGCGGGCCTTGAGCTCCTCGAGGGAGTCCTCGGACAGCTCGTCGTCGGTCTTGCGCGGGGCGTCGTAGTCAGTTGCCATGGATGTGGTCACTCCGGTCGTCGGATGGTGGGGTGTGTGGTGTCGTGAGCGAGGCCGGTCCCCGTCCGGCCCCCGGGCCACGTTCAATGCGCAGGACCGGGGTTTCATTCCCGGTTCGCGAAGGGTGATTCTGCACCATGCCCGGCGGGTCTGCAGCACGGAGGACGAGACAGCCGGGTCAATGTGTCAGATCTCACCCGTCCCGAGCCCTCCGGCGCGCGTCTGCGCAGGTCAGAGGGCGTGTGACCCAGGAAACATCCTGCGGTGGAAGCTGCTCGGCCGCGCGTCAGTCGCGACCGGCGTCGAGCCGTTCCAGCAGGGTCGCGAGCTCGCCCGCGGCCCGCGGCGAACCGGCCACCACCATGCGGTCCGTCGGCCGGTCCGCGCCCAGCCCGCGCACCACCGCGCCCGCCTCGACCGCGACGAGACCGCCCGCCGCGTGGTCCCACGGCTGGAGGCCGCGCTCGAAGTACAGGTCGAGCTCGCCGCTCGCGACACGGCACAGGTCGACCGCAGCCGCGCCGAGCCGCCGGATGTCGCGCACCACGGGCAGGACGCCGACGAGGACCTCCGCCTGGTGTCGACGCCGGGCCGCGTCGTACCCGAACCCGGTCCCGGTCAGGCACCGCGCGAGGTCCGGGTCGTCCCGCGCCCACGCGGGGTCGAGGGGCACGCCGTCGCACGTCGCCCCGCCCCCACGGTGCGCCGACCAGGTCCGCCCGCCCACCACGTCGTGCACCGCGCCCGCCTCGACCACCCAGGTGGCCGGGTCGGGCGGCCCCGAGACCACCGCGACCGACACGGCGTAGCCGGGCAGCCCGTACAGGTAGTTCACCGTGCCGTCGACGGGGTCGACCACCCACGTCAGACCCGTGCGGCCCCGCTCGTCCAGGCCGCCCTCCTCACCCAGCACGGCGTCGCCCGGCCGCGCCGCGGCGAGCTCGCGCCGCAGCAGGTCCTCGACGTCCCGGTCCATGCGCGTCACCACGTCGGTGGGCGTCGACTTGGTGGCGGCCACCTCGACCCGCGCCGGGCGGGCGCCGCGCACGAGGTCGCCCGCGGTCTGCGCGAGCCGCTCCGCGAGGCGGCGCAGGTCGCGGCGCGCCTCGGGCGGGAGGACGGCGGCGGCGTCCTCAGGGGGCAGGGGCGCGGCCGGGCCGGCGGGAGACGTCACCACCCGATCCTCCCAGCGCGACCGACCCGGCCGCGACCGGGGACCGGCGCGCTCGGCGGTCGGCCCGTCGGCCGCCTCCGCGCCTCAGGGCTTGCGGCGGCGCGTCTGCCACAGGGAGGGCCAGCCGCCGGTCGCCGCCTCGGGCACGACCCAGCCTCGCCACAACGACAGGATGCGGAACGCGACCACGCCCGCGACGACGCCCATGCCCGTCCAGCCGTTGAGCGTGCCGGTCTCCCAGAGCACGACGACCGCACCGGAGCCCGCGAGCGCCGGGATCGCGTAGAGCTGACGGTCCTGCAGCACGAGCGGGACCGACCCGGTGAGGACGTCGCGGACGACACCGCCCCCGATCCCCGTGATCGTGCCGACGAACAGCGCGGCGAGCCAGCCCACGTCGTACTGGAGGCCCTTGAGCGTCCCGACGACGACGAACAGGCCGAGCGCGAACGCGTCGAGCACCACGACCGCGCGGCGCAGGCGCTCGATGCGCAGGTGGAACAACGACGTCGCGAAGCCGGCGACGAGCACCGTCAGCACGAGGGCCGGGTCGGCGATGCCCACGGGCGGCACCGCGCCGATCAGCACGTCGCGCAGGATCCCGCCCCCGAGCCCGGTCACCCACGCCAGGACGAGCACCCCGAACAGGTCGAGCCGCTTGCGGACCGCGGACAGCGCGCCCGACAGGGCGGCGAAGAAGACCCCGGCGACCTCGAGGGCGCTCTGGAGGTCCGAGGGCAGCAGCACCCCCCGATCATGGCAGGCTCGGGCACAGGCCGATCGGCGGCACACCGACGCGCCTGCGCGGTCCGCGCGCACGGAGATGGCACGCTCGAGACGCACGCACGCGCGACACGAACGGGAGGCGTGATGAACGAGCTGAACCTGGTGGGTCTGCACGAGGACGGGGAGTGCCTGGTCCTCGAGTGCGCCGGGCAGCGCTACACGCTGCACATCGACGACGCGCTGCGTGCCGCGGTGCGCCGCGACCGGCCCCAGCTCGAGCGCGAGCGCGCCCAGGACACGGGGGCGATGTCGGTCCGCGAGATCCAGGCACGGATCCGCGCGGGCGCGACCGCCGAGGAGGTCGCGTCGGTCTCGGGGCTGCAGCTCGAGCGGGTGCGCCGCTACGAGGGCCCGGTGCTCGCGGAGCGTGAGCACGTCGTGTCGCGTGCCCGGGCGTCGCTCGTCGGGCCGGACGGCTCGCCGTCGCTCGACGAGCTGGTCGCGGACCGGCTCGCGGCGCGCGGCGTCGACCCGCTCGACGTCGCCTGGGACTCGGCGCGCGACGCGTCGGGCGACTGGCACGTCACGGCCGTGTTCGCGGCCGGCGGCGTGGACCGCACGGCGACGTGGCGCTACGACGCGGGCGCTCGGGACGTCACGGCGCGGGACGACGAGGCGCGCTGGCTCTCGGAGTCGGAGGTCGAGACGCGCGACGTGCTCCCGCGGTCGGCGGCGTCGGCACGCGAGACCGAGGTGGTGCGTGCGGTGCTGTCCCCCGTGGACGAGCGCGACGCGTCGCCCGACGCGGTCACCACGGACGCCCTGCTCGACGACCTGGGCCGCCGGCGCGGCCGGCGCGCCGACGAGGAGCGCCCGCGTCAGGAAGGAACCCGGCACCCGTCCCGGACGCGCCCCGCGATGACCGTCGACCTGCCGCACCTCGACAGCGAGCCCACCGGGGCCGCCGAGTGCGCGGAGGAGGAGCGTGCCGGGGACGGCACCGGCGGTACTGGCGGTACCGATGACGCCGGCCGCGACCGTCCGGACCAGCGCGGCGCCGAGAGGTCGGGCACGCCGGACGGGACCGGGCACCGCGGCGCCCAGGTCGTCGCGCTGCCCCTGCGCCGGGTCGCGGACGCGCAGGACGACGACGAGCCCGAGGTCGCGCCGGCGGAGGAGGACCGCACGGTCGTCGCGGCCGGTCGTGAGCACGACGTCGACGACCGGGACGGCAGCACCGGAGCTCCCGGGTCAGCCGGCTCGACCGGTCCCGACGCGGCGGGCGGCCACGACGCCGCCTCCGGGCACGTCACGCACGACCGTCAGCGCCGCGGGCGACGCAGCCGGACGAAGATCCCCAGCTGGGACGAGATCATGTTCGGGGCGCGGCCGGAGCAGTAGTCGGCGCGGCCCGTCACGCCGAGGGCAGCGCGGTCGACGGCAGGGACGGCACCGGCAGGTCGAGCGGCAGCATCTCGGCGCCGCTCGTGTGCACGGACGCCGCGCGGAGCGTCATGCGGCGGGCGTGGTGACGGCGGCACAGCACCTCGTACGCCACGGTCTGCGCCACACCACCGCCCGCACCGGCGCCCGGGCCGTCCTCCGACGCGCCGGTGTCGCCGACCACGACCTGGTCGCCCTCGACGACCATGCGTCCGCCGACGGTGCGGGCGTTGTGGGTCGCACGGGCGCCGCACCAGCACAGCGCCTGGACCTGCAGGGTCTCCACCCGGTCGGCGAGCTCGACGAGCCGGGCCGACCCGGGGAACAGGCGCGTGCGGAAGTCGGCGAGGATCCCGAACGCGTAGACGTCCACGCCGGCCTCGTCGACGAGCCGGGCGAGCTGCTCGACCTGCTCGGGCGCGTAGAACTGCGCCTCGTCGCACACGAGGTACTCGACGTGGCGGCCCGCGACGACGGTCCAGAAGTCGGTGTCGTCGCGGACCTCGAGGGCGTCCATGGACAGGCCGAGCCGGGACGAGAGGCGCGCCTCCCCCGCGCGGTCGTGCCGGGAGAACACGAGCCCGCGGCGGCCGCGCGACGTGTGGTTGTGGTGCGTCTGGAGGGCGAGCGTGGACTTGCCCGAGTCCATGGTGCCGGTGAAGAAGACGAGCTCGGCCACGGGGGTCCTCCGGGGGTCGTCAGACGACGGTCGCGAGCAGCGGCACGTGCATCTCGTGCGGGGTGAGCGACCCGTGGACGCCCACGAGGGTGAGGCTCGCGGGGGTCTGGGTGCGGGAGTCGACGACGGTCGCGCGCCCGGTCGTGGCGACGACCACGTCCCCGACGACGGGCCGCACGTGCGGGGCGACGTCTCCGAACAGCCCGGCGGCGAGCGCCTCGTCGCGCGTGGCGACGAGCGCGGCGTCGCCGAGGTGCTCGGACCAGCGGTCGGCGACGACGTCCGGGTCGGTGTCGTCGTCGAGGTGCAGGTGCAGGGCGCGCGGCTCGCCGGCCACGAGGGGGACGCCGTCGCGCAGCACCGCGTCGGTGGCGACGTCCCAGCGCTGCTCGAGGTCGACGTCGACCATGCCGTGGTCGGCGGTGAGGAGCAGCAGGGTGCCCGTCGGCAGGGAGCGCGCGAGGCGGGCCAGCCCGGCGTCGAACGCCTCGAGCTCGTGCCCCCACTCGGCGGAGCGCCAGCCGTGGTGGTGGCCGGCCTTGTCGACGTCGCCCCAGTACAGGTACGTCAGGCCGGGGCGGCGCAGCACGGCCGCGGCGCGCTCGACGCGCGAGGTCCAGGACTCCGCGGCGACGTACGTGGCGCCGCGCAGCGCAGCGAGCGTCATGCCGGAGCCGGCGAACCGGCCCGGCCCGACCGACGTCACCTCGACGCCCTCGGACGCGAGGTCGGCGAGCACCGTGGGCTCGCGCTGCCAGGTGCGGGGCTCGGGCGCGCCGTCCCACGAGACGAGGTTGGCGAGCCGGCCGGTCTGGGGCGCGCGCACGGTGTACCCGAGCATGGCGGTCCGGCCGGGGGGCGCACCGGTGCCGAACGTGCCGAGTGCGGCGGCGGTCGTCGACGGGTAGGTGGTCACGAGCCGGCGCAGGTCGCCGAGCCGTCCCCGGAGGAACGGGGCATGGCCGGCGCGCTCGGTGAGGTTCTCCAGACCGAGCCCGTCGCACAGGACGACGCAGACGCGGTCGGCGGCCGGCAGCCCGATACGCCGTGCGGCGTCGACCGCCCGGGCCTCGCGCGACGCCCGGCCGGCGGCGGCCAGCGCGCCGTGGGCGGCGGGCAGCACGTCGGCGAGCCGCGGGCCGGGGGCCGCGGGGTCGACCAGCGTGTCGGGCAGCGCGCCGACGGACCCGTCGGCGGACGGCGCGGTGGACGGGCCGGCGGCTGCGGTGAGGCGCACGGTCAGCGGGCGGTCGCGGCGGACAGCGCCCGGGCGAAGGTCGCGGCGCGACGCACCGCGTCCGCACCCTCGGCCTCCGCGCTGACCCGCAGGACGAGGTCGTCGGGCAGGATCTGGCCGGTGAGCCCGTGGTCGGCCTCGCACGTGGGGTCGGAGCACCCGGCCGGCTCGAGCTCCACCCGGGACACGGCACCCCAGCCGATCGCGACGGTGAGCTCGACCGGCACGTCGCCGACGCGGTGCTTCTCCGGCGTCGGGACGACGTGCGTGAGGCTCACGCAGCGGACCTCGCGCAGCGGCACGGACTCGCTCGTGGCGACCGCGTTCGCGGCGGGGCGCTCGGAGTCGGCGGGCTGGTCGTCCACGTGGACGGTCACGAGCCGGGTCGCGGTGAGCACCAGGACGGTGACGTGGCGCCGGATCTCCTCGCCGTCGAACGTCGTCTCGGCGTGCACGAGGTGCGCGGCGCACGGCTCCCCGGCGACCGCGACGTCGACGACGTCCTCGACGAGCGTCGGGTAGTAGCCGGTGCGGACGAGGTCCTCACGCAGCGCGGGGCTGAGGGCGGGTTCTGCTGGCTGGCGCACCCGCACATCCTCCCACCTCCGGGCCAGGCGGCCCGTTCGTCCCGGAACGTCCTCGTCACTGCCTCGATGCCCGCGGCGGGCGCGTCACCCGACGGTCGCACCGAGCGCGCGTCGCAGGGCGTCGGTCCGGCGGGCCCGCGCGACGGTCGCCCGCGCGGCGAGGACGGTCACGCCGCGCGGCGCCGCGACCGTGTCGAGCTCGAGCGAGAACAGTTCGGGCAGGTCGTCGGCCAGGACGCTCACCCGGGCGAGGAGGTCCTCGACCGCGGCGGTGTCGGCGGCGGGCGCGCCGCGGTACCCGAAGAGGCGGGGTGCGGCGCGCACGCGCCGGACCATCGCGGCGACGTCGGCGTCGGTCAGCGGCGGCACGCCGTAGGCGACGTCGCCCAGCAGGTCGACGGCGTCGCCGGTGAGCCCGAACGAGACGAGGGGCCCGTACAGCGGGTCCTCGGTCGTGCGGATCGTGCACGCGACACCGGCGGTCGCCATCCGTTGCACCTCGAACGGGACGGCGACCTCGTCGAAGGCCCCGGGGCCGAGCTTGTCGAGGATGGTGCCGCGCAGGGACTCGACCGCGGCGGCGAGCTCGTCGGGCGAGCGGACGTCGAGCCGGACCCCCCCGAGGTCCGCCCGGTGCCGCAGCGCGGGCGGGGTCGCCTTCACCGCGACCGGGTAGCCGAGGGTCGCGGCGGCGTGCTGCGCCGAGGCGACGTCGCTCACCCCGACGGTCGCGGCGACGGGCACGCCGTAGCACCCGAGGAGCTCGGCGAGACGTGCGACGTCGAGCGGTCCGTCGACCGTCTGCTCCACGATGGCGCGGGCACGGTCGCGGTCCAGGTCGTCGAACGCGACGTGCGTGCCGTGGTCGGTGTCGCGCCACTGCCGGTACCGGACGACGGCCGCGACCGCCGCGACCGCGTCCTCGGGCGTCGAGTAGGCGGGGACGCGGTGCGGGACCCCGTCGTCGTCCACGCACGTGAACGCGTCCGTCACCCCGTGGTAGCCCAGCGCGCTCACGACCGTGGGGCGGCCGGACGCGGTGGCGCGCGCCGCGAGGTCCTGCGCGAGCCAGCCCAGCTCGAGGGGGACGGTGGGCACGTAGACCGCGACGACGACGTCGCACGCACCGTCCGCGTAGACCGCGTCGAGCGTGGCGCGGATCTCGTCCGGCCCGGCGTCCTGACGGGCGACCGAGCGCGCCTCCGCGACGACGAGCCCCGCGGACTCGGCGACGTCCGCGACGACGGAGACCAGTCCGGGCGAGCTGCCCACGATCCCGACGCGCCGCCCCGCGGGCAGCGGCTGGTGCGCGAGGAGCTGGGCGACGTCGACGAGCGCGTGCGTGTTCTCGGCACGGATCACTCCGGCCTGCCGCATGATCTCCTCGAGCACGCGGCGCGGGGCACGACCCCGCCGCACAGCGTGACCCGCCGGGGCGAAGGCGCCCGACTGGCCGGCCGCCACGACGACCACGGGCTTGGCCGCAGCGAGCCGGCGTGCCACGCGGGAGAACTTGCGCGGGTTCCCGATCGACTCGAGGTAGAGGCACGCGACCGTCGTCGTGGGGTCCTCGGTCCAGAACTGCATGACGTCGTTGCCCGACACGTCCGCGCGGTGGCCGGCCGACACGAACGTCGACAGGCCGATGCCGCGTCGGGCGACCGTCCGCAGGAGCGTCACCGCCGTGGGCGCCGACTGGCAGAAGAGGCCGACCGGGCCGGCCTCGACGGGCTCGCCCGACGCGACGAGCGACACGCGGTGCCCCGGCTCCTGCCGCAGCAGCCCGTACGACGTCGGTCCGACGACCCGCATGCCGGCCGTGTGCGCCCGGCGGACGAGCTCGCGCTGCCGCTCGACGCCTGCGGCGCCCGCCTCCGCGTAGCCGCCCGAGAGGATCACGAGGGCTCGCACCCCGAGCCGCGCGAGCGCGGGCAGGGCGGCGAGCAGGGCGTCGGGCGCGAGGGCGACCACCGCGATCTCGACCGGACCCTCGACGTCCGCGAGCGCCGCGTGCGTCCGCACGGTGCCGGGGACGTCGACCGCGTCGGGCAGCCCGACGACGTCGACGTACGCGTCACCGGGGTCCGCGACCATTCCCGCCAGCACCTGCTCGGCGAGCATCCGCTCCACGCTGCCCGGCCCGTGGGCGGGCGACGTGAGCAGCAGGACGTCGCGCGCCGTGAGGATGGCCTGCATCGAGCGGGCCTCGGCCCGTCGCTCCCGGTCGATCATCACGGCCCGCGAGCGCTCCGTCGGGTCGAGGTCGACGCTCACGAGGACGACGCCGTCGTCGACGCGCTGCGTCAGCTCGTACCCCGCCTCGCGGAACACGGCGAGCATCTTGCCGTTCTGCGGCAGGACGTCCGCCGTGAAGCGCTCGATGCCGCGCTCGCGCGCCGCCGCGGCGACGTGCTCGAGCAGGACGGACCCGAGCCCGCGGCCCTGGTGCGCGTCGGAGATGTTGAACGCGACCTCGGCCTCGTGCGGCGCGGTCCGGTCGAACCGGGCGACGGCGATGATCTCGTCGGCGTCGGGCGTGCCGGGGGCGTCGGGGTTCGCTGCCACGGCGACGAGGGCGACGCGGTCGCGGTGGTCGACGTGGGTGAACCGGCGCAGGTCCCGGTCGGACAGCCGTTCCATCGCGGAGAAGAAGCGCAGGTAGACGGACCGCTCCGACTGGCCCATGTGGAAGCGCTGGAGGGCGTCCGCGTCCTCGGGGCGGATGGGACGCACGTGCGTGGTGCTGCCGTCGCGCAGGACGACGTCGGCCTCCCACTCGACGGGGTACCGGGGGGTGTCGGCCGGCCCGTCGGACGCGGTCGGTGCGGCGCTGTCGCTCACACCGCCACACTAGGCGGGCGGGCACCGGGTCGCGAGGGTCCGGCGCGCGGGGCGGCGAACGTCACACGACGTCTGGTGCGGGGGTGTCGCGACCGCTACTGTCGCGCTGCGCGGTCGTGGACCGCGGCCGCAGCCGGTCGGGACCGGTCCCCGCCGGAGGCGACGATGACCGACGCTCCCCACACCCTGCCACCGGGCTCGCCGGCGCTGTCCGACGGACCGCCGGCACGCGGCTGGCACCCCGACCCGGACGGGCTCCCGCGGCTGCGCTGGTCCGACGGCGACCGCTGGACGGCACGCGTCGCACCCCGGCAACGCGGGCTGGAGCGCCTCTTCGTGGGCACCCCGAAGGGCTGGCGCGAGGACGCGGATCTCGACAGCGCGCTCGGCCGCAACACGTACGCGTGGAACGCCGCCTGTCAGGGCGTCCTGCAGCTCTGCGCCGTGCTGTTCATCGGCACCACGGTGCTGGTCACCGGCGCGCCGACCTGGTGGGGCGCCCTGCTGGGAACGGGCATGACCTGCACGACGCTGGTGGTGGTGTGGTCGGGAGCCCGCGGGCTCGAGCGGGCCGCGACGCACGGCATCGGGCGGTCGATGGCATGGTTCGGGCTCGCCACCGGGACGATCGGCGCGATGGCGAGCACGGCGATCGTCGCCGTCACGCTCACGCGCTGACCGGCGACGCGCCGCGCCTGCGCACGGGCGTCGGTGGCATGCGGGAGAATGCGCGCATGCCACGCTCGTCGTCCCGCTCGTCCGGTCCAGGCTCGTCCGCACCCTTCGACCCGTCCGATGTCGACGAGAAGATCGTCGACATCGACGTCTCCGCCGAGATGGAGGGCTCGTTCCTCGAGTACGCGTACTCGGTGATCTACGCGCGTGCCCTGCCGGACGCGCGCGACGGTCTCAAGCCGGTGCAGCGGCGCATCCTGTTCCAGATGTCCGACATGGGCCTTCGTCCGGACCGCCCGTACGTGAAGTCGGCGCGCGTCGTCGGCGACGTCATGGGCAAGCTGCACCCGCACGGCGACACCGCGATCTACGACGCGCTGGTGCGCCTCGCGCAGGACTTCTCGCTGCGTCTCCCGCTGGTGGACGGGCACGGGAACTTCGGGTCGCTCGACGACGGTCCGGCCGCCCCCCGGTACACCGAGGCGCGCATGGCGTCCGCGGCCACGGCGATGACGCAGGGCCTCGACGAGGACGAGGTCGACTTCGTCCCCAACTACGACAACAAGCTGACGCAGCCCGAGGTGCTGCCCTCCGCGCTGCCGAACCTGCTGGTCAACGGCGCGTCGGGCATCGCCGTCGGCATGGCCACCAACATGGCGCCGCACAACCTCGTGGAGGTCGTCGCGGCCGCGCAGCACCTGCTCAAGCACCCGGACGCCGACCTCGACGCGCTCATGCGGTTCGTACCCGGCCCCGACCTGCCGACCGGCGGCAAGATCGTCGGGCTCGACGGCGTCCGCGACGCGTACCGGACGGGCCGCGGCACGTTCCGCACCCGCGCGACGGCCAAGGTCGAGTCGATCACGCCGCGCCGCCGCGGGATCGTCGTCACGGAGCTGCCCTACCTCGTCGGCCCCGAGAAGGTCATCGAGAAGATCAAGGAGGGCGTCCAGAACAAGAAGCTGCAGGGCATCACGTCCGTCCAGGACCTCACGGACCGCCAGCACGGCCTGCGCCTCGTCATCGAGATCAAGACCGGCTTCAACCCCGACGCCGTGCTCGAGCACCTGTACAAGTACACGCCGCTCGAGGACTCGTTCGGCATCAACAACGTCGCGCTCGTCGAGGGCCAGCCGCGCACCCTCGGGCTGCGCGAGCTGCTCCGGGTGTGGGTGGACCACCGCGTCGACGTGACGCGCCGCCGCTCGCAGTATCGCCTCGCCAAGCGCAAGGACCGCCTGCACCTCGTCGAGGGGCTGCTGCTCGCGATCGTCGACATCGACGAGATCATCGAGATCATCCGCTCGTCCGACGACGCGCAGGCCGCCAAGACGCGCCTCATGGGCGTGTTCGACCTGTCGGACGCGCAGGCCACCTACATCCTCGACCTGCAGCTGCGCCGCCTCACCAAGTTCTCGCGCCTCGAGCTCGAGAAAGAGCAGGACGAGCTGAAGCGCGAGATCGACGAGCTCGAGGCGATCCTCGACGACGAGCAGCGCCTGCGGACGCTCGTGAGCGACGAGATGGGGGCGGTCGCGCGCACGTTCGGGACCCCGCGCCGCACGATCCTGCTCGACTCCGCGGGCACGGGGGTGTCCGGCGCGACGTCGGTCGCCACCGCGACCGCCGGTCCGAAGGGGCGTGGCGTGCCGACCCTGTCGCTCCAGGTCGAGGACACGCCCTGCTGGGTGCTGCTGTCCGCGACGGGCCTGCTCGCGAGGTCGTCCGACGAGACCGCGCCCGCGCGGTCGGGAGCGCGGCACGCGCACGACGTCCTGCGCTCGGCGGTCGCCACGACGGCCCGCGCCGACGTGGGCGCCGTGACGAACCGCGGCCGGGTCGTGCGTCTCTCGGTGCTCGAGCTGCCGGGCCTGCCGCCCACGCAGGGGCCGCCGAGCCTCGCGGGCGGCGTCCCGGTCAGCGAGGTCGTCGACCTCGCGCCCGGCGAACGGGTGCTCGCGCTCGTGTCGTTGGCCCCTGACGCGCCGACGCTCGCGCTCGGCACCGCGCAGGGCGTCGTCAAGCGCGTCACGTCGGGCGAGGCGCCCGCAAAGGACGCGTTCGACGTCGTGACACTCAAGGACGGCGACGAGGTCGTGGGCGCGGCGCCGTGCGCCGACGACGACGAGATCGTCTTCGTCGCGTCCGACGCGAGCCTGCTGCACTTCGGGGCGTCGTCCGTGCGACCCCAGGGCCGGGCGGGCGGCGGCATCGCGGGCATCAAGCTCGCGGCCGGCGAGCGGGCCCTGTTCTTCGGCGTCGTACCCGCGCGGCTGCGCGACGGCGACGCGAGCGAGGAGGGTCTCGCGGGAGCGGTCGTCGTCACCGTCGCGGGGTCGTCGTCCGCCCTGCCGGGCACCGAGGCCGGCTCCGCGAAGGTCACCCCGTTCGAGCTGTACCCCGGCAAGGGGCGCGCGACCGGCGGCGTCCGGGCGCAGCGGTTCCTGCGCGGCGAGGACACGCTCCACCTCGCGTGGGTGGGGGCCGCTCCCCCCCGCGCGACCGGCTCGGGCGGGCAGGCGCTCGACCTGCCCGCGTCCGACGTGCGCCGCGACGGCTCGGGGCAGGCGCTCGCCGCGCCGGTCGCCGCGATCGGCTGACCGGTGCCGCGCGCGATCAAGCCCTGGGCGGACCTCACCCTGCGCCAGCGGCAGGCCGAGGTCGCCCTGAGCCTCGTCCACGTGCTGCTCAGCTGGGCGGGGGTGCTCCTCGTCTACTTCCTGCTGCCGTTCGACCGCGACCAGTGGTCGGACGAGCTGGTGCGGCTCCTCGTCGCCCTCGTGCTCCTGGCCCTGCTCGTCGCGTGGCAGGTCTCGAAGGTGCTGGACTCGCACGTCCCGACGCTGCGGGCCGGGCAGGCGCTCGGCACGATCCTCGTCGTGTTCCTGGCGGTGTTCTCGAGCGCGTACCTCACCCTGTCGCACGCCGACCCGAGCCGGTTCACCCAGCCGATCGACCACGTCGACGCCCTCTACTTCACCGTGACGACGTTCGCGACGGTCGGGTTCGGCGACATCACCGCCGTCGGGGACCTCACACGCGCGCTGGTGACCGTCCAGATGGTCCTCGACCTCGTCCTCATCGGGCTGGTCGTCCGGCTGCTCATGGCGGCCGCGAGGCTCAGCCGCGAGAACGGTCCGCGGCAGCGCACCGGGCACGGTCGCCGGGCGGGCGACGGGGACGCCGACGCGTCCTGAGGTCGCGACGGCCACGCCTCGAACGCGTGGCCGAACTACGGTTCGTCGGGTTCTTCGAACGGCAGCACCATCGCCGCGACCTGCGTCGCACCGGCCGCGCGCGCCGCGGCGACGACCGCCTCGACGGCCTCGAGCTGGCCCTCGACGAGGACCGGGCCGTCCGCCGCATGGTCGCCAGCCGACCAGGTGACGGGGGCGTCCGGCGCCGGCCGGAACCCCGGCGCGCGCACGACGGCCGCCGCCCGCACTCGCGGGTCGTCGGCGGGCCGCGCCAGCACCGACCGTGTGGCCGCGAGCCGCTCCAGGGTCCGCACCAGGACCCGCTGCAGCCGGTCGCTCGCCGTGAAGACGACGACGATCTCGCCGAGGCCCTCGGACGCGGCGGTCGTCGCGAACGACTCGAAGCCGACCCCGCGGCTCGAGAACACCCCGGCGATCGCGGTCAGCGTGCCGGTGCGGTCGACGCCGTGGACGACGGCGACCCAGCGGACGTCCAGGCCGCTCACCGCTGCACCGCCGGTGAGCTCACGTCGGGTGCGTGGCCGGGCGGCACGAGGGTTCCTGCGACCATCGCATCGATGGCCCGCGCCGACGCGGCGAGGAGGCGCTCCTCGTCGGGCGCGAGAGGGTCGAGCAGCACGTGGGTCCACCCTTCGGGTCCGAGGACGACGGGCACGCCCAGCACCCCGTGGACCGGTCGTCCTTCGAGGGCGGTCTCACCCTCGAGGGCCACCTGCCCGGCGACGACGATGTCCCGTCCGTCGAGGACGACCTCGACGAGGTCGACGGTGGCGGCGGCCGTCCCGGCGGCGGTCTTCGCGCCGCTCTGGTGCGTGAGCCAGGGGCGCGCGACGACGCGCAGGTCGGGCGGCCACGCATCCACGGCCTCGAACGCGGCCGCCATGTCGTCGGCCCCGACGCGGGCGAGGGTCTGCTGCGCGGCGACGATCTCGGCGGGGAAGGCGTCGAGCGTCCGGGGGCTCGGTCCGGACGGGGTGCGCAGGGCGTCCGTGGCGCGGCGACGCTCGTCCGGGTCCAGGCCGCGCACCCGCACGGTCGACCACAGCGGCACGAGACCCTCGCCGTGCGCGCCGGCGACGAACCCGCCGACCCGCTGGCGCCGCACGCCGAGCGACGTCGCGAGCTCGCGCCGGAACCGCAGCGTGTCGAGCCAGGCGCCCATGCCGATCACGCGGTGCCGGTCGAGGTGGCGCGACCGCTGCGACGCCGAGCTCGACGGGGTTGGACACGACGATGACGACCTCGTGGCCCGAGCCGTGCTCCGCGATCGCCCGCGCCTGGGCGTCGAACACCGCCGCGTTGTCGGCGGCGAGGTCGGCTCGCGAGACGGGCGCGCCGGCCCGGGCGGGCGCCGTCCGCCCGGCGGCGAGCACCACGACGTCCGCGACCACGTCCTCGGGACGCAGCGCGACGTCGAGCAGCGGCGCGTGCTCGTCGTAGGCGTCGACGAGGTCGGTGCGCAGCCCGTGGGTCGCGCGGGCCGACGGACCGTCCTCCCGCCCCACCAGCTGGAGCCGCGAGCTCGGCGGCAGGAGCCGCCGCTCGACGAGCTGCGTGCAGACCTGTCGTCCGACGTCACCTGTTGCCCCGAGCACTGCTACGTCCACGTTCCGCACCGTAGCCCTCGCGTGTTGCGCGCTCGTTGCGGCGGCCCAGCCGCAACGCCCGCCGACCGCCGGAGCGGCTACCCGGCGACGGCGCGCGCAGCGGGCGGCGGGTCGTCCGGGCTGTCGTCGTGGTCGACCAGCTCGACCATGTCGAGCACGCCGGACGTGGTGAGCAGTGCGACGACCTGGGCCGGGGCACGCACCAGGCGCGGCTTCGACGTCGGCGTCACCTTCATGAGCAGCAGGTGCAGGCCCGAGGAGTCCATGAACGTGACGCGCGAGAGGTCGATCGTCTTGGGCAGACCGTCGATCGTCGCGAGCAGGTCCTTCTTGACGCGGTGCGTGAGCGCGAAGTCGATCTCGCCCCACATCACCCAGCGTCGGCCACCGCGCTGCACGAGCACGCCGCTCGCATCACCCATGTCACACCTCCGCTCCGGTCGTGCGACACCGTGCGCCCGAGCCGGGGAAAGGCTACGCGGTCGCGGGCATCCGTGGTCGACCGAGACGCGCCGTCGGAACGTCCGCGCACGAGAGGGGGACGCGCGCGAGGATGTGCCCGTGGCACGCAACCACCAGGCGCCGGACGCCGTCGACAAAGACGCGTTCGAGCAGGTGATCCGTGAGGAGTCCGGCCTGGACCTTGCGCGAGCCGTCGTGTCGGCGGTGTTCAGCGTCGACGACCGGGCGTGGCTCGAGACGACGTACCTCCGCCTCCTGTCCGACGAGGACCCCCGCATCCGCGACGTCCGGACGACGGTGGCGACCTGCCTCGGTCACGTCGCGACGTTCTTCCGCGAGATCGACATCCGGGCTGTCGTGCCGGTGCTCGTCACCATGCTCGACGACGCGCAGCCAGGCGTGGACCGCCCTCGAGGACATCGCCCAGGTCACCGGAATCGACCTGCCGCCGAGCCCCTTCGACGTCACGGACGATGCCCCGGCGTGACACCGGCTTCGTCCAGCTCACGAGAGACATCGCGAACCGCCGGATCATCGTGGTCGCGCGCCACCGCGAGCAAGGCGGCCAGCGGCACCTGTGCCCCGACGTCGACCAGGAGCCACGCGAGCCGCGCACAGGCGTCCGCGTCGCGGTCGCGGACCTGCCGCAGCACGACATCGACGAACAGGCCCGTGTCGACAGCCGATCCCGCGGCCCGGATCACGTCGGAGACCGGACGTGCCCAGGCGCCCGCGAGGGCGATCTCGAGAAGCTGCTCGAGCAGCTGGGGAACGTCCCCGGGAAAGGTCCGCAAGAAGGTGAGCGCAGTCGACCGGTCCCACGCCGATCCGCCCGCCAACGCCGCATTCAGCAGATCGCTTCGCGTCGAGAGACGGTTCACCCCGGCTCGTCGCCGGGCCGCGTCGCGCTCCGCAGCAACCAGTGCGACCCATGCGCCGTCGCCTCCGCTCTTCCCGTTCATGCCATCGACTCGCTCCGTGTCGTCGTCGAACCACTTGCGCTGCGCGGGGCAGAGCGTATGACGACCGAGCAACCCTGACGACACTGCGGATGGTGACAGCCCATGGAATGGCAGCAGGACGTGATGCTCGACCTCATGCCTCGCCTCGGTGGGTGCGGCGTGACATCGATCGTGAAGTTCGACGACGAGCGCCTCGTCGAGGGCGGCGCGCCATGGACCGTCATCCTTTCGGGAGCCGGCATCGGCACCGAGGGCGCCGTCCGCGAGGAGTCTGCCGACCTCCGGGCGTGCCTGGTCCGTGCGCTCCGCAGGCTCCGCACGCAGAGCGCGCAGTGGAGCTGGCTCGACGCCGAGATCGTCGCCCTCGAGGAGGGTTAGCGGCTCTCGTCGAGCGTGCGGCCGACGGCAGGGACGAGCGACCTCGTGAGCAGGCGCTCGAGACGCCGGCGATCGGCGCTGGAGAGCACGGCGGTCTGTGGCGCCAGCGCCGCCGCGACCTGGGCGTGGACGACGGCGTGCTGCGCGCGTCCGACCGCGCTGAGCGACACCTCGACGACGCGCCCGTCAGCGGCGCTCGGGGTGCGCTCGACGAGCCCGCGCCGCTCGGCCCGGTCCACGAGGCCCGAGAGCGTCGAGCGCTCCAGGCCGAGGAAGTCGGCGAGCTCGCTGATGCGCAGCCGCCGGTCGGCCAGGATGCCGAGCACGCGCAGCAGCGTGAGCGACAGGTCGTGCTCGGCCGCGACGCGCGACAGGACGGCCGTGGTCATGAACGCGCTCTGTACGAGCGCGTCGACGAGCGCGTCGTCGGACGCGGCGACGGTCGGTGCGCCGTCCGTCGGTGCGCCGTCCGTCGGCGCGGCGGCAGGTGAGACGGAGGACTGCGCGGGGCTCATACCGTCAGCCTACCTTGAAGTAGTTCGCACCACGATCTACTCTGATTCGTAGAACGAATCATCTTCCGCCGAAGGAGCCATCATGAAGGCCGCACTCGTCACTGCGTTCGACACCCCGCCCACCCCGACCGAGATCGCCGCCCCCGTCGCCGCCGAGGGCCAGGTCGTCCTCGACGTCGTCGCCGCCGGGCTGCACCCCCGCGTCCGGTCGCAGGCGGACGGCTCGCACTACACCAGCACCGGCGCGCTCCCCCTCGTCCCCGGTATCGACGGGGTCGGCCGCGATGCCGAGGGCACGCTGCGCTACTTCATCCTGGACGACGACGACCAGGGCTCGTTCGCCGAGCGGGTCGCCGTCGACGCCCGTCGGACCGTCCCGCTCCCGGACGGCACCGACCCCGTGGTCGCGGCCGCGGCGATGAACCCGGCGATGTCGTCATGGGTCGCGCTGCGCCGCCGGATCACGTTCGAGGCCGGGCAGCAGGTGCTCGTCCTCGGCGCGACGGGCAGCGCCGGACGCATGGCCGTGCAGGTCGCGAAGCGCCTCGGTGCCGGCCGCGTCGTCGCCGCCGGGCGCAACCCGCAGTCGCTCGCCGCGCTCCCCGCGCTCGGCGCGGACGAGACGGTCTCGCTCGTCGGCGACCCCGACGAGGTCGCCGGCCGGCTCGCGGCCGCGGCAGCCGACGTCGACGTCGTCGTCGACTACGTGTGGGGCGCGACGACGGCGGCCGCGATGGTCGCTCTCGTCACGGCGCGCGCCGACCGCGGCAAGCCACTCACCTGGGTCGAGGTCGGCTCGGTCGGCGGGCGCGAGGCCACCATCCCGTCCGCCGCTCTGCGGGCCGCGCGGCTCGCGATCGTCGGCAGCGGCCAGGGCTCGGTCACGACGCGCGGAATCGTCGGCGAGCTCGGCGCGCTGGCCGATGAGCTCGGCCGCGGCACCTTCACAGTGGACGCTCAGCCAGTGCCCCTCGACGACGTCACCGCGGCGTGGGCCACCGGCAGCGACCGGCGCGTCGTCATCGTGCCCTGACGCACCAGGCGCGAATCCAGGGATCCGACCGGACAGATGCCTCGACCTGAGCCAGAGGTCGGGCTGTCGCGGACGTCGGCGATCGATCGGGACACTCGTCTCCCCTGCATAGCCATCGCTGTGGCCTGCGAGCACTCGCCCGCCAGTGTCCACAGGGGAGCTCTCCCCATCGACGGCCACGCAGTCGGGCGGGTACAGTCGCGGGTCATGGGATGCAGGGGGTCGGGGGCGTGTGAAGCGTCGCTGCTGGTAGCGGACGCAGTGGCTGGTGGTGTGCGGTGACGCGCCCGTCTGACTGGTCGCCGGTGGGTCTGGACATCGATCCGACGCCGGGTGATCCGGTGCTGGTGCTGGTGGGTGGTCGGGACTACCTCGATGTGGCGTCGGCTATTGATGATGCGGCGTCGGCTCTGGATCGCCTGTCGGTCGACGGGACGGTGTCCGCGGCGGTGGATGCGGTGATGGACCGCAAAGAGGACGTCATCGCGGACATTCGCAGGGCGCACGGGCGCTACGAGGCCGCGGGGAACGCGCTCGCGAGAAGCAACTCGAGAAGGCGCTTTCGGCACTAGAAGAAGATCCGCACGGATTCAAGGCTGATTGGGTAGGCAAAGCCAATGTCGCCCGGTTTGACGCGATGCGTGACGGCGACTCCCGGATCATCCTGGTCAGCAAGGACGGCAAGATCCTCATCCCTACCAATTACAGGTACATCCCGTGAGCGCATTTCGCAGTTACCTCCGCGTCGTCAGTTCCACGCTCGACCCCGATGACATCTCCGACCGCCTCGCGTCCCCGCCGGACGAGGCGACGGCGAGGGGCTCTCGAAAGCGACCGGAGCTGCCGCCCCGCACGACGACGACGTGGACTCGGAACGTGACCGCACCCGTCGAGGACGCTCGTCCGGAGGACTTCGAGCCCGTGATCCTCGCATGGGGACCAGAGTTCGCGCGCGCACTGGGGAGCCTCGTGACCGCAGGCGACGCGTTCGTCGCCCTGGAATTGGTCCAGGAGATTCGCGATCTTGACAGCAGCCGAGAGAAGGGCATCTTTCTGAGCCCCGAACTTCTCGCGTGGCTCGCAACCTCACACGCCTCTCTCGACATCGATCAATACATCTTCCACGACTGCTCCGAGGATCTCTGACGGCCCCGCGCCGCCGCCACTGTTGGTGACGTCGCGGTTGCGACACTGATTCCCGCGAGCACGTACGCCGAGCATCTCCGACGTCCTGACCGGTGCCGTCGAAGCGGCGGCCCAGATCGACCAGGGACGCCTCCTCCTCGACGAGCGCCTCGTGGCGGAGTGGATGAGCTTGGTGAGCCCGGGGCCGGCATCCTCGCCGTCGACTCAGCGGCCAGGCCGTCTTACCTGTGACTGGCTGCGCTCGGCTCTCCACGTCTTCGGGCGCCGAGACCGTCTCCGGCCCCACGCTGGTGGACGCCTTGCCGCACAGCACCTGGCCGCGCGAGGCGTGACCGGGCGACCGGTACCGCTCAGAGGTCGCGCACGTACGTCCAGATCTCGCGCTGTGGCCGGTAGCCCAGGTGCGCGTAGAGGCCGTCGGCCCCGCTCGGGTTCTCGGTGTCGACGTCCAGCTCGGCCCACCGCACGCCGTCCGCCAGGTACGCGCGCATGGCCGCGTCGAGCAGCGCCACCGCGACCCCGTGCCCCCGGAACGCCCGTCGGACCCCTAGCCGCATCGTGTACGCGGCGTCGCCGCCGTGCCGCTGTCCGATGTGGTACCCGGCGACGAGCGGCGCTCCCCCGTCGACCGCCCCGCGCGTCTCGTCGTCGAGCGTGTCGTCCCCGCCGGCGGCGAGCGCCGCCGCGTGCGTGGCGCTGTCCGGCTCGGTGACGACCGCGAAGCTCCACCCCGGTTCGAACGTCGACCGCCCGTACCAGCGCCAGGTGCTGTCGTCCTGCGGCTCGCTGCCCGGGTGGTCCCGGAACGCGTCGTTGTGCGCGAGGCGGATCGGCTCCTCGAGGTCCTCGGACCAGGGCACGACGCGCAGCCCCGGCCGCAGCCGCGGTTCGGGCGGCGGGGTGCCGAGGTCGCGCCGCAGGTACGCGTACTTGCGGCGGACGGTGAAGCCGGCGTCCCGCAGCAGGCGGTGCGTCGACTCGGGGGCGCTGTCGTCGACGTCGAGGACGGCCTGGGCGGGCGCACCCTCGCCGACGTCGCCCGCGGCGATGCGGGCCGCGTCGGCCGCCCACGCCACCAGGGCGCGCCCCACCCCACGGCCGCGGTGGTCGGGCCGGACGCCGACGTGCAGGAACGCCCGTTGAACACCCGTGTCACCGGGGCGCGTCGACACGACCGCGTACGCGACGGGGTCGCCGTCGACGTCGAGACCCAGCAGGGAACCGTCCGCGAGCGCCGGCGCGGGTGTCGCGAGCCATTCGCGCACCTCGACGAGGCTCGAGCGTCCGGGTGAGCGGTCGGCGCCCTCGATGATCGCGACGAGCGCGTGGACCGCGGGGGCGTCGTCGGGCGTGAGAGGTCGCCAGCGCAGGCCGGTCGCCGTGAGAGCGGTCTGCAGGTCGTCGGCAGCGGTGTCGTCCACCCCCCTACGCTAGGCGCGCCCGCCGGGGAGGGCATGGTGG
Organism: Luteimicrobium subarcticum; assembly: GCF_002798015.1. Classification (GTDB taxonomy): domain Bacteria; phylum Actinomycetota; class Actinomycetes; order Actinomycetales; family Cellulomonadaceae; genus Luteimicrobium; species Luteimicrobium subarcticum. The sequence continues at coordinate 218,641 of NZ_PGTZ01000011.1, forward strand.
CGCGGCCGCCGTCACGGCTCGCCTGCTCTCGGGAGCCGCACCGTGACGGTGAGCCCACCGCCGGGGCGGGGAGCGAGGGCGAGCGTCCCGCGGTGCGCACGCACGATGCTCGTGGCGATCGCGAGCCCGAGCCCGACGCCCGGGTGGTCCGCCCGGGAGCGACCGTTGCCGCGCTGGAACGGCTCCGCCAGCGTCGCGACGAGGCCCGGCGGCAGGTCGTCGCACGTGTTCTCGACGAGGAGCGTCACGCCGAGCGGCGACGCCGCTGTCGTCACGCGCACGTCCCCGCCCGTGGGCAGGTTGTGGACGATCGCGTTGTGCACGAGGTTCGTGGTGAGCTGCAGCAGCAGCGCGGGCGACCCGATCGTCGTCGCACCGGCATCGCCCGCGCCCTCGAGCGCGACCTGACGCTGCTCGGCCAGGGGCAGCAGCGTCTCGACGGCGTCCTCGGCCAGCAGCGACAGGTCGACGCGCTCGCGCGCGAAGGCTCCTTGGTCGGCGCGGCTGAGCACGAGGAGCGCCTCAGTGAGGTCGACGGCGCGCGTGTTGACGACCCGCAGGCGGGCGAGCAGCGCGCCGACGTCGCGGTCAGGGTCTTGCTCGGCGACGGCGAGCATCGCCTGGGTGACGGCGAGCGGGGTGCGGAGCTCGTGCGAGGCGTTGGCTGCGAACCTTCGCTGCTCGGCGACCTGCGCCTCGAGCCGTTCGAGCATGGTGTCGAACGCGTCGGCGAGGTCGCGGAGCTCGTCGCGACGGCCGGGCAGCCGGACGCGGTGCGAGAGGGTCCCGTCGGCGGCGACCCGCGCCGCGTCGGTGATGCGGGTCAGCGGCGCAAGCATGCGGCGCGCGAGGAACCATCCGCCCACGAGGCCGAAGACCAGCAGCAGCCCCAGCATGAGCAGGGCCTTGGGGGCGAACGCGTCCCAGAGGTCGGAGCGGCCCGGCACGAACAGCGCGGGACCGGGGCGGCCGCCACTGTCGTCCGGCGTGGGGACGAGGACCGCCTCCGCCGGGACGTACCGCAGCAGGAAGACGAGGACGACGGAGATCAGGCCCACGCCCGCGACCATGACCAGCCCGGCGTAGCTCAGCGTGAGCTTGAGCCGGACGCTGAGGCCCCGCTCGCGGGTCACGGTCCGGTCTCCGCCGCGGGCGCGTGCGGCGCCAAGGGCCCCGCCGCACGTGCCCCGTCGATCCGGTAGCCCACGCCCGGCACGGTCGCGACGAGCCAGGGCTCGCCGAGGCGTTTGCGCAGGCCGGACACGGTGATGCGCACCGCGTTGGTGAACGGATCGGCGTTCACGTCCCACGCCCGTTCGAGCAGCTCTTCGGCGCTCACGACGCCGCCGTCCGCCGCGACGAGCACCTCGAGCACGGCGAACTGCTTGCGGGTGAGCGCGACGTACCGGCCGTCCCGGTACACCTCGCGTCGGAACGGGTCGAGGCGCAGGCCGGCGACCTCGAGCACGGGCGGACGGTGGCTGGCCCGACGCCGGTCGAGGGCGCGCAGCCGCAGGACCAGCTCGCGCAGCTCGAACGGCTTGGTCAGGTAGTCGTCCGCGCCGAGCTCGAACCCGGACACCTTGTCGTCGAGACGGTCGGCGGCGGTCAGCATGAGGACCGGCAGGCCGGTGCCGGACGCGACGACGCGCCGCGCCACCTGGTCGCCGGGGACCCCCGGCACGTCCCGGTCGAGGACGGCGATGTCGTAGGCGTTGACGGCCAGGAGCTTCAGGGCCGTGTCGCCGTCGCCGGCGACGTCGGCCGCGATCGCCTCCAGCCGCAGCCCGTCGCGGATCGCGTCCGCCAGGTACGGCTCGTCCTCGAGGATCAGCACACGCATGGCCCCATGCTCCCGGGCGGGGCGTATCGCGCGCATATCGAGAACCGCGTACGCCACCGCAACACGCCGCCGCGTGGACTGGGGGCATGACTTCTCAGCACGTCTCGCCCGGCCGCCGCTGGCGGCGGGGAACGACCGTTCTCGCCGCCTGTGCCGTCCTCGGGACCGGCGGCGTCGCGGCCGCCGCACACCTCGGGCCTGCGAGCGCCGGCCCGACGGGCTCGGCAGCGTCTGCCGGCGGCACGGACCAGGCGCCTGCGGCGGCACCGCCACGACTGGCTGCGGCTCGCTCGAGCGACGAGGGAGAGGGGACGTCCGGGGTGACGAGGGTGTTCGGTCACGCGGAGACCGTCACCCGCCTCGACCCGGAGCTGCTCGACGCGCTCCGCCGGGCAGCGACCGCCGCGGAGCAGGACGGCGTGGGGTTCGTCGTCGACAGCGGCTGGCGGTCGGCGGCCGACCAGCAGCGGCTCCTCGACGACGCCGTGGTGACGTACGGGTCGCTCGCCGCGGCGCAACGCTGGGTCGCCACGCCGGAGACGTCCCAGCACGTCCGGGGTGAGGCCGTCGACCTCGGACCCGTCACGGCGAGGACCTGGCTGGAGCGCCACGGCGCGGCGTACGGCCTGTGCCGGACGTACGCGAACGAGTCGTGGCACTACGAGCTGCGCACGAGCGCCGTGCGGAACGGGTGCCCCGCGCCGTACGCGGACGCCGCGCACGACCCGAGGATGCAGCGATGACCGTCGTCGTGAAGGGGGCCGTGGGCGACGCCGGGTCCGAGGACGCGCCCGGCCACACCGGGTCGCGGCGGCTCGTCGCACTGTTCGCGGTCTACCTCGTGCTGCTCGTCTGGCTCGTGCTCTGGAAGTTCGACCTGCCCTGGCGGGGGCCGGACGCCGAGCGCACCGTGAAGCTCGTGCCGTTCGTCGCCGCCGGCGGGAACGGGGCGAGCCGACCGAGTGAGGTTCTGGCAAACGTCCTGCTGTTCGTCCCGTTCGGGCTCTACCTCGGCCTGCTCGGGTCGCGGATCCGGTGGGGTCGGGCGTGCCGTGCGGTCGCAGCGGCGAGCGCGGGGCTGGAGGTTGCGGAGTACGTCCTCGCGGTGGGGCGCTCCGACGTCACCGATGTCGTCACGAACACCCTCGGGGGCGTGGCGGGACTCGTCGTCGTGGCGGTGGTTCGGCGAGCCGTCCCCGGTCGAGCGGAGCGGGCACTGGCGCGGGTGTGCGCTGCCACGACCGTGATCGCCATAGTGGCCGTCGCTGCGTTCGTCGCGGCGCCCGGGCAGCTGCACAACGGTCTCGCCGGAGCCGGGAACCACGGGCGGCCAGGCCAGGGGCCCGACAGCGTGCCACCCCTGCACGATGGAAGCGGCTCGCAGGGGCCGCCTGGCGGCAAGTGACGCGGTGTCACGCAGGCTGTGGACGCGCGAACGGGGAAGAACGGGACGTGGCTATCCTCCTGACGGGGGCGAGGGGCGTCCCGTCAGGGGGTCCGTACGTGGGTCGTCCGGTGGATTGGTCGCCGGTGGGTCTGGACATCGATCCGACGCCGGGTGATCCGGTACTGGTGCTGGCGGGCGGTCGGGACTACCTGGACGTCGCGACGGCGATCGATGACGCGGCGTCGGCGTTGGACCAGTTGTCGGTCGACGGGACGGTGTCGGCGGCCGTGGATGCGGTGATGGACCGCAAGGAAGACGTCATCGCGGACATCCGGAAAGCGCACGGCCGCTACGAGGCCGCGGGCAACGCCCTGGTGGGCTATGCGGGGGTGCTGGACCGGGTCCAGTCGGACACGCTGGCGGCGTTGAACTCGGCGATCTCCGCGCTGGACGAGTCGGCGGACGCGACCGGGACCAAGAGTCGGTGGCAGCAGCTCGCAGACGACGCCCAGGATCCGCACGAGAAGACGGTCTACCAGCACAAGGCTGATGCGGCGGGTGACCAGGTCACTGCGGCCCATGGTGTGGTGAACGCGGCGAAGGGTGACATCGACACCGCGGTCGCCGACCGGGACCGCGCGGCGGACAACGCCATCGCCCAAATCACCGACATCACCAGTCACGATGATCTGAACGACTCGTGGTGGGACGACTGGGGGTCGAAGGTCGTCGCCGCGATCGCCGATATCGCCGATGTGATCTCGGCGATCGCGGGGATCCTCGCGATCGTGGTCGCGTTCATCCCCGTGGTCGGCACCGCCCTCGCCGGTGTTCTCTTAGTGGTCGCGGCGGTCGCGGCCATCGTGTCCGCGTTAGCCAACATCGCGTTAGCGGCCACCGGCGAGAGATCCTGGCTCGACGCGGGGATCGCGATCGCCGGCGCCGCCCTGAGTGTCATCGGCCTGGGTGCCGCGGCGAAGGCCGCCACCGGGATCTCCAAGGTCGCCCTCAAAGCCGGAGCACGCGAGTCGCTCTCCGGGTTGAAGGGGCTCGCGAAGGGCGGGATCAAGAACGGGCTCGAAGGCTTCGGCCGCAAGCCCGCGTGCAAGATCGGGTTCGGGACCTGCTTCACCGCCGGCACCCTCATCCGCACCCCCGACGGCGACAAACCCATCGAAGACCTCCGCCCCGGCGACAAGGTCTACACCCACGACCTCGCCGCCGGTCTCGACGTCATCGAGACCATCGAAGAGACCTTCGTCCGGACCACCACGACCCTCTACCACCTGACCATCGCCGGCCAGCGCGTCACCACGACCGACGAACACCCCTTCATGGTCCAGGGAATGGGCTGGATCACGGCACGCGACCTCACCGTCGGCGACCACCTCGTCACCGCCGGCGACTCACAGTCCGGCACCGTCCGCCTCGACACCATCGACATCCAACACGTCGACCCCGCCAGCGCAGGCGAGACCCCCGGCGGCGTGACCGTCTACAACATCCACGTCCGCACCCACCACACCTACTACGTCCTCGCAGGCGACAGCGCCGTCCTCGTCCACAACATGGGAAATCACGACCAAGTGTCCCGCTACAGTGACCTGATCTCAGAGCGGCGACGTGCACATATTTTGGATGGGGACGCGACCGGCGGCGGACATCGATGGCCAGGCGCCGAAGGAAAGACGCCATTTCCGCAGGAGTGGTCAGACGAGGATGTACTGGAGCACGCCATGGATATCGCGACTGATCCACGCACGACCTGGACCGGTGGAGGGCCGGGAGGTGCGCTTCTGACGCGTCGAGGTCTGCCAGCCCGCTTCGTCGCGATCGCGGAACGCGGCGGCGTCCGGATGAAGGTGGTCTTCGAGCCAGCTGGCGAAGGTGTCATTACTGCTCATCCGATCGAAGGAGCTTCCGATGGATCTTGAGGCTCGACTGCTCAGTCTCGGTCAAGACTTGGCCCTCCGAACGGCCGCTGAAACACTCGACGAGTACCTCGATCTTGTCCGGGCGGGCGAGTACGGGGTCGCTCTCGAGATCTTGTGCGACCGCCTTGACGACGCGCAGGCGCCGCTTCTGCGTTCCGACGTGGAGGTCATCCAAGCGCTGGCGCGAGAGATGCAGCTCGATCGCCCCAGCATCGCCTTCATCCGGGACCTCATCCCTGAAGGAGAGTGACGTCAGAATGCGCTCGTCACTCCACCTTGCGACCGCGCCGAGCTCGGCGTGATGACTCCGTGCCGGTCCGCGGACGCACCCTCACCGCACGGGCTCGCCGCACTACGCTGACCGCATGCCCGCACACGTCGACCTGCCCCTCCTCCCCCGCGCCGCGGCTCTCGCCGAGGCGTTGCGCACGCGCGTCGTCGTCGCGGACGGTGCGATGGGCACGATGATCCAGGCGCAGGACCCGTCGCTCGACGACTACCAGGGCCTCGAGGGCTGCAACGAGATCCTCAACGTGTCGCGCCCCGACATCATCGGCGCGGTGCACGACGCTTACCTCGCCGTGGGCGTGGACGCGATCGAGACGAACACGTTCGGTGCGAACTGGTCCAACCTCGCGGACTACGACATCGACGACCGGATCACGGAGCTCGCCGAGGCGGGCGCCCGGATCGCCCGCGAGCGGGCGGACGCACACGCGACGCCCGACCACCCGCGCTGGGTGCTGGGCTCGATGGGCCCGGGCACCAAGCTGCCGAGCCTCGGGCACACCACGTACCAGCACTTGAAGGACACGTTCGCGCAGGCCGCGCTCGGGCTGGTGCAGGGCGGCGCGGACGCGATCCTCGTCGAGACGAGCCAGGACCTGCTGCAGGCGAAGGCCGCGGTCAACGGGTCGAAGGCCGCGATGGCGGAGCTCGGGCACCGGGTGCCGATCATCGTGTCCGTGACGGTCGAGACCACGGGCACGATGCTCATGGGCTCGGAGATCGGCGCGGCCCTCACGACGCTGCAGGCCATCGGCGTCGACGCGATCGGCCTGAACTGCGCGACGGGCCCCGACCAGATGAGCGAGCACCTGCGTCACCTGGCCAAGCACGCGGACATCCCCGTGACCTGCATGCCGAACGCCGGTCTGCCCGTCCTCGGCGCGAACGGCGCCAGCTATCCCCTGACGCCCGACGAGCTCGCCGCCGCGCACACGCAGTTCGCGCGCGAGTTCGGGCTGGGGCTCGTCGGGGGGTGCTGCGGCACGACGCCCGAGCACCTCGCGCGCGTCGTCGAGGCCGTGCGGGCGCAGCCGGTCGCGGAGCGCGCGCCCGAGCGTGAGAACGGCGTCGCGTCGCTGTACTCGCACGTGGACTTCCGCCAGGACGCGTCGTTCCTCGCGATCGGTGAGCGCACCAACGCGAACGGGTCGAAGGCGTTCCGCGAGGCGATGCTCGCGGAGGACTGGGACGAGTGCGTCCAGATCGCGCGCGCGCAGACGCGCGACGGCGCGCACCTGCTCGACGTGTGCATCGACTACGTGGGCCGCGACGGCGTGGCGGACGCCCGCGAGGTCGTCTCGCGCCTCGCGTCGGCGTCGACGCTGCCGCTCGTCATGGACTCGACCGAACCGGCAGTCCTGCAGGCGGGGCTCGAGCTCATCGGCGGGCGCGCGGTCGTGAACTCGGTGAACTTCGAGGACGGCGACGGCCCGACGTCCCGGTACGCGCGGATCATGCCGCTCGTCGTGGAGCACGGCGCGGCGGTCGTCGCGCTGACCATCGACGAGGAGGGCCAGGCCCGCACGCGCGAGGGCAAGGTCGCGATCGCGTCCCGGCTCATCGACGACCTCACCGGGGTGTGGGGCATGCGACGCGACGACATCATCGTCGACGCGCTGACGTTCCCCATCGCGACCGGCCAGGAGGAGACGCGGCGCGACGCCATCGAGACGATCGAGGCGATCCGCGAGATCACGACGAAGTACCCCGGTGTGCACACGACCCTCGGGGTGTCGAACGTGTCGTTCGGCCTCAACCCGGCCGCGCGCACGGTGCTCAACTCGGTGTTCCTGCACGAGTGCGTGCAGGCGGGGCTGGACTCCGCGATCGTGCACGCCGCGAAGATCCTTCCCCTCAACCAGATCCCGGACGACCAGCGCCAGGCGGCGCTCGACCTCGTGTGGGACAAGCGCGAGTACGACGCCGAGGGCAACCTCACGCACGACCCGCTCGCACACCTGCTCGACCTGTTCTCCGGCGTGAACATGTCGGAGCTGCGCGACCAGCGGGCCGCCGAGCTCGCCGCGCTGCCCGTGGGCGAGCGCCTGCAGCGACGCATCATCGACGGCGAGCTCAAGGGCCTCGAGGACGACCTCGACCAGGCGCGCCTCGTCGAGGGCATGAAGGCGCTCGACATCGTCAACGACCAGCTGCTCGAGGGCATGAAGGTGGTCGGCGAGCTGTTCGGCAAGGGCGAGATGCAGCTGCCGTTCGTGCTCCAGTCGGCCGAGGTCATGAAGAAGGCCGTGGCACTGCTCGAGCCGCACATGGAGAAGATCGAAGGCTCGTCCGGGAGCAAGGGGTCGATCGTGCTCGCGACCGTGCGCGGCGACGTCCACGACATCGGCAAGAACCTCGTCGACATCATCCTGACCAACAACGGCTACACGGTGCACAACATCGGCATCAAGCAGCCGATCTCCGCGATCATCGAGGCCGCCGAGCAGCACGACGCCGACGTCATCGGCATGTCGGGCCTGCTCGTGAAGTCGACCGTCGTCATGAAGGAGAACCTCGAGGAGCTGTCGTCGCGTGGGCTTGCGAAGCGGTGGCCCGTGCTGCTGGGCGGCGCCGCGCTCACGCGCACGTACGTCGAGGACGACCTGGCTGGCATGTTCGACGGCGAGGTCCGGTACGCGCGCGACGCGTTCGAGGGGCTGCGGCTCATGGAGCCTCTCGTGCGGGTGGCGCGCGGCGAGGATCCGTCCACCGTGGGGCTCCCGCCGCTCAAGAAGCGTCGCCACGCGACCGTCAAGCTCGCGGAGACGCCCGACGAGGAGCTGCCGGCGCGCTCCGACGTGGCCGCCGACAACCCGGTGCCGGAGCCGCCGTTCTGGGGGACCCGGATCGTCAAGGGGCTGCAGCTCGCCGACTACGCGAAGTTCCTCGACGAGCGCGCGACGTTCATGGGCCAGTGGGGGCTCAAGCCCGGGCGCGGCGCGGACGGCAAGACCTACGAGGAGCTCGTCGAGACGGAGGGGCGGCCGCGGCTGCGCGAGTGGCTCGACCGCGTCCACACCGAGGGCATGCTCGACCCGTCTGTGATCTACGGGTACTTCCCCGTGTGGTCGGAGGGTGACGACGTGGTGGTCGCGCACCACGGAGGGCCCGACGGGGGCTCGGGCGGTGAGGTCGGGACGGAGTGGCTGCGGTTCACCTTCCCGCGGCAGCGCCGCGACCGGCACCTGTGCCTCGCGGACTTCGTGAAGCCGAGGTCGTACCTCGAAGAGACCGGGCGGTTCGACGTGCTGCCCGTGCAGCTCGTCACCGTCGGCGACACCGTCGACGTGCACACCGCACGATTGTTCGCCGACAACAAGTACCGCGAGTACATGGAGCTGCACGGACTGTCCGTGCAGCTCACCGAGGCGCTCGCCGAGTTCTGGCACTCACGAGTGCGGGAGGAACTCGGGTTCGCGTCGGAGGAGCCGGCCGACGTGGACGGGCTGTTCAAGCTCAACTACCGCGGGGCGCGGTTCTCGCTCGGGTACCCGGCGTGCCCGGACATGGAGGACCGGAAGAAGGTCGTCGAGCTGCTGAAGCCGGGGCGGGTGGGGGTCGTGCTGTCGGAGGAGCTGCAGCTGCACCCGGAGCAGTCGACGGACGCATTTATCATGCATCACCCCGAAGCCAAATATTACAGCGTCTGACCTTCTCCTAACCGTGCGACATTCTGCAGCGGTCAGTCTCGAACCGAATTCTCGGCCACATCCTGTGGCGCGAGAGGAACTGATTCGGTGAGCACATTTCCGTCGTCGTCAAGCCCCGTCTTGACGACCAGGAAGATGCGACCCGTCGCAATGCTTCCGCGTGGACCTCGGCCTGACCCGACAGGTCGCGGCTCGATCGCGGCGAGCCAGGCCGTGAGGAGGCGCTGCCGATCCTCCATCGTTGCCGCGGAATCGAACTCCTCCGCCACCGTCTTCCCCGTGGGGGCGAACTCTCGACGCGGCACCGTCGGCGTGGAGCGGATCCGCGTCCTTTCGGCCTTGAGTGCCGAGATTCTCGCGAGTGCGGCGGACTCCGCATCAAGACCGTCTGCAGCCAGGAGTGCCGCGGATGCAGCGGCAAGCGCAGCCTCCAGATCGATGAGGGCAGCTTCGACCTCGGTGGACTCGACAACTTGCTCGACGACATGAGGGCGGGAGCCAACCTCGCTCAGGAACCGCTCGATGACGGCTTCCTCGAGGTCAACGGCTCGGACCCCTGTCTGCCCCGGGCACTTCCCGCCCTCCCTCGCGGGCATGGGATGGTGATAGTCGACGGCGTCCCGCAGCTTGTGAGTACGGATGTGGAAGCGCGCGCCGCAGATGTGGCAGCGAACGACTCCAGAAAGCAGCCGACCACCCTTTCGCAGGTGCTTCCGTGTACCGACGTTGTCCCGCCACGGGAACATGGCGTGCAGTCGTCGAGACTCTTCGATCGTCAGTACCGGGTCCGAGACGAGGATGGGCTCCCCATCAGCGCCACAGACCGTCTCACCCCGCTCGAGCTGACGGCCCAGAAGCGGCGCACCGGTCACCATCCGGACAATGACACTGTGCCCCCAAGCACCGATCTCCAGGTCGGACGGGTCCTTTCCAGCGATGAGTGCCTTGCGAGCGGCGGAATTCGGCGCGGGAACGCAACGATCAGTCAAATCCCCGGCCACGTTATAGGGGCTCTCGCCGCCCAGCAGGCGCTCGACGATTTCGCGCACGACCGCGACTTCTTCAGCATCCTGAACGAGGCGCTTTCCTCCGAGCGCTTCAACCGGTCGGTAACCATACGGGACTCTCCCACCGCCCCAGAGACCCGCCCGGAGGCGTACGGCACGGTCGGACTTGATCCTCAGGCTGATGTTGTCCGACTCCATCCGGGCAACCTCAGCCAGCATGCCGGCAACCAGACGCCACGCCGCGCTGTCGCTTCGGAGCCCGTCTTGGAGCGCGACGAAGAGTGTTCCCGGGCGGGACTCAAGCGCGTCCATCAATCCAGCGAGTGCACCGAGCCCCTGCCTGGTGAATCGATCGAACTTCCAGACGGCGAGCACGTCGGCGCGTCCGTCCGCCAACATCGCTACTGCCTCGGTCGCGTTGGCCCTCGCCTCTCGCCCCGAGATGCCGTCATCGACGAGCACGCGGATCACTCCCCAGCCCTCCCGCGCGGCCAATGCCCGTAGGTCGTCTTCCTGTCGAGAGATGGAGGTCGACGTCTCATCTCCCTGGACCGACAGACGCGCGTAGATGACAGCTCGCTTCGTTGCTCCCCTGACCATCGCCGCAGTATGCCCGCTTTGCGAACCTATGTACACCCGGAGGCTAAGTACTTCAGCGTGTGACAGCCCTGTCGCCGACCTCCCCGTGCCAGTACGCGGCGTTGTCGCTTCCTGTGCGAACGATCACGTCGGGGGCAGGCGGCGCCGACCACAGTTCGATCAGGTACCAGTCGACAGCGCCGGCGGCGAACTCGCCGTCGCTCCCCGCATCGCGACCCCGAGCGTTGACCCGAACGCGATACTGACCCGGGACGATCGCCTCCAGGCGACCCCAGTCCTCGCCTGCCCACGTCTGCCATCGGACGTCAACTCCAACGGGGACGACCGTCGACACTTCGACCACGTCATCCCACGACGCGTCGGGGTCGCCGGGGGGTGTGTCGAGCAGGACGATCCGGACCGGTGAACCGCCCGACCTGCGCGCGATGTTGATGTAGACGCCGTCCGGGTCCGCAGCGCCCACGAGACCGTTCGCCTGCCCGGCGAAGAACCGGTCCCAGTCACCGTCGAAACCCCCATCGTCGGACCACGTCAGGTCGAACTGGCCGTAGTCGGTCCGGATCACGCCGTCGAGCAGTACCGTCGTCATGGCCCGGACGGTAGACGCACCCACCGACGCTCAACCACGCGACGAAGCCCGGTTCCTCACGCTCCCGCCGCCAAGGCATTCGAAGCCGTGGCGGATGGCGGTGTCCGTCCCATTAGCGGCTCACGTGCCGAGCGCCCCTTTGGCCTAAGTGTTGTGGCTCATGAGGTTGGTGACACGGGTCGGGGTGTGAGGAAGGGGTAGGCCCTGGCGGCAGGATGGAAGTACCTCTACGACCGCCTGCAC
>NZ_PGTZ01000012.1 GCF_002798015.1 Luteimicrobium subarcticum
CCTCGGAGTAGTTCTTCCTGACCATAGTTCTCGGATCATCTCGCTTCCCCAGCAAACGCTGGAATCAGCGTGTCCAAGAACCGGGGTCAGGCCCCGGTGTACGCGGTGGAGGACTGGTTGTCCTTCACGGTCGAGACCGACCCGGCACCGTTCGCCCCCGGGCCGACGTACGTGGTCGAGGTCACGACCCCGTTGCCGTCGGTGTAGGCGATGGTGCGGCCCCAGGCGTCGTATCCGGTCGAGACTCGCCCGGTCTCGCCGCGGGTGGACGGGTTCTGCGTGCCCGAGTAGTCCACAGCCCCTGTGGCCGAGCTGTAGTGGGTGAACGTGTCGTCCACGGGTGTCGAGCCGGACAGGCCGGCCACGGCGGTGTGCACGAGGGTCGCGCGGCCCGCCGGGTCGAACGTCGTCGCGTTGGTGGGTTGAGACTGCCGTCGATTCTGCGTGAAGACCGCCAGAACGCCACCGGCACGACACGACGATTCGTCGGAGAGTTCGCTGGGGTTAACCACGCCACCACCCGACGAACAGGTCCAGCCGCGCGACTTCGCCCTCCTACTGGGCGAGGTCGCGGCGCAGCGCGGTCGCGCCGTGCAGGTACACGTGCTTGACGTCCGCACGGGGCACGTCGAGCTCCGCGTGCGCCATGATCCGCACCACGCGCGGCAGCGCGCCGGGGACGTCGATCTCGACGGCGCACAGCAGCGGCACGTCCCCGAGCCCGAGCTCGCGCGCGGCCGCAGCGGGGAAGTCGGACCGCAGGTCGGGCGTGCAGGTGAACACGATGGAGATGAGCGCATCGGTGCTGATCGCGTTCTGCTCGAGGACCGCGGTGACGAGCTCGCGCGTGCGGTCGAACAGGTGCTCGCGCTCGTCGACGTCGAGCTGGGTCGCGCCCCGGACCGCGCGCACCGGGCTCACAGGCCGACCCCCGCCATGAGCGACCCCAGCTCCTCGCGGCCGAGGACGCGGGTGGACCCCGGGCGCAGGGTGCCGAGCCGGACGGGCCCGAAGCTCGTGCGCAGCAGGCGCGTGACCGGGAACCCGAGCTCCTCGAACAGGCGTCGCACGATGCGGTTGCGGCCCTCGTGGAGGGTCACCTCGACGAGCGACTGGTCGGGGGTGCGGTCCACGACCTTGTACGCGTCGGGTGTCGCGAGCCCGTCCTCGAGCATCACGCCCGCCTTGAGGGTGGCGCCGAGACCGTTCGGGACGCGGCCCTGCAGGGTCGCGAGGTACGTCTTCGCGACCTCGTAGCGGGGGTGCATGAGGCGGTTCGCGAGCTCGCCGTCGTTCGTGAGCAGGAGCAGGCCCTCGGTGTCGAGGTCCAGGCGGCCCACGTGGTACAGCCGCTCGTTGCGGTCGGCGACGAACTGCCGCAGGTCCGGGCGGCCCTCCTCGTCGTCCATCGTCGAGACGACACCGAGCGGCTTGTTGAGCGCCACGGTGACGAGCGACGTGTCGAGCTGGACGCGCAGCCCGTCGACGTGCACGACGGCCTTCTTCGGGTCGACGCGGACGCCGAGCGCGGTGACGCGCACGCCGTCGACCTCGACGCGACCGGCGGCGATGATCTCCTCGCACGCGCGGCGCGAGCCGTACCCCGCGGTCGCGAGCACCTTCTGCAGGCGGACGCCGTCAGGGTCGTGGACGTCACGCGGCGGAGTGCCGCCCTGGCGCGGCGGGGTGCGGTCGTTGCGGGGGCTCACGGGTTCTCCTGGTCGGTGGTGTCGACGAGGGCGTCGTCGAGGACGGGACCCCCGAGGACGTCCGGCCCGAAGGTGTCGAGGTCGGGCAGGTGGGGGGCGAGCGGCGGCAGCTCGTCGAGCGACGTGAAGCCCATCCGCTCCAAGAAGTATCCCGTAGTCCCGTACAGCACCGCACCGGATGGCTCGGTGCCGACCTCCGCGACCAGCCCGCGGGCCGCGAGGGTCCGCATGACGCCGTCGACGTTGACGCCGCGCACGGCGGAGACCTGCCCCCGGGTCACGGGCTGGCGGTACGCGACGACGGACAGGGTCTCGAGGGCCGCCTGGGTGAGCCGGGCCGTCTGCCCCTCGAGGACGAACCGACCGACGACGTCCGCGAACGCGGGCGCGGACCACACCCGCCACCCGCCACCGGCCTCGCGCAGCTCGAAGCCGCGCGGGCGCCCGCCGGACGCCCCGCGGTACTCGTCGGCGAGCTCGCGCAGCAGCTCCTCGACCCGCGCCGCCGGCAGCCCGAGCACGCTCGCGAGCTGGGCGACAGGCTGCGGCTCGTCGACCACCATGAGGACGGCCTCCAGCGCGGCGCGCGCCCCGCCGGGCAGGGTCTCCACGTCGAGCGCGGGCTCGGCGTCCGGACGGGGCACGGCATCAGCGAGGGGCTGGGCGACGGCGTCGGCGTCGGCGTCGGCGACAGACTCGGTGGCGGCCTGCTGGCTCATACGGGGACCTCCGTGGTCTGCTCGCGCGCCGACGGGGCGTCCCCGTCGTCGTAGTCGGTCGTCACGCTCACGTCCTCGTCCGCCCCGGCCCACCGGACCGTGAGCTCGCCGAGCGCCGCCACCTGGTCGAACCCGACGGCCCCCTCGCGGAACAGCTCGAGGAGCGCGAGGAAGCGCGCGACGACGACCAGCGTCGAGTCGGCGTCCGCGACGAGCGCACGGAAGGTCAGCGCGCCGTCCCGCCGCAGCCGCTCCGCCACGAGGACGGCCTGCTCGCGCACGCTCACGGCCGGCGCGTGCAGGTGGGCGAGGTCCACCCCGGGCGGCGGGGGCTTGGGCGCGAGCGTCCGCGCGGCGAGGGCGGCGAGCTGGTCCGGGCCGAGCTGCCACACGAGATCGGGCAGCAGGGCCGCGAACCGCGGCTCGAGCGCGACCGTCCGGGGGAACCGGCGGCCCTCCGTCGCGAGCCGCTCGCGCACCACGTCCGCGACCTGCTTGTACGCGCGGTACTGCAGCAGCCGGGCGAACAGGAGGTCGCGGGCCTCGAGGAGCTCGAGGTCCTCCGCGTCCTCGACGCCCGTGGACGGCAGCAGGCGGGCCGCCTTGAGGTCCAGCAGGGTCGACGCGACGAGCAGGAACTCGCTCGCGGTCGACAGGTCCCAGCCGGGAGCGTCGGCCCGCTCGGCCGCGCGGATGTAGGCGATGAACTCGTCGGTCACCTGCGCGAGCGCGACCTCGGTGACGTCGAGCTTGCGCTGCGAGATCAGGGACAGGAGCAGGTCGAACGGGCCGCTGAAGTTGTCGAGGTGGACCTCGAACGCGGCCTCGGACCGGTTCTCAGGCGGCGTCGCCACGCGCGACGAGCTCCCGGGCGAGCTGCCGGTAGGCGGTCGCGCCCGGGTGGGTGGGCGCGTACACGGTAATGGGCTCGGCCGCGACGGACGCGTCGGGGAACTTCACGGTCCGGCCGATGACGGTGTGGAACAGGGTGTCGCCGAACGCCTCGTAGACCCGCTGGACGACCTCGCGGGCGTGCAGGGTCCGCGAGTCGTACATCGTGGCGAGGATGCCGTCGACCTCGAGGCGCGGGTTGAGCCGGTCGCGCACCTTCTCGATCGTCTCGACGAGCAGGGCGACGCCGCGCAGCGCGAAGAACTCGCACTCGAGCGGGATCATCACGCCGTGCGCCGCCGTGAGGGCGTTCACGGTGAGCAGCCCGAGCGAGGGCTGGCAGTCGACGAGGATCACGTCGTACTCGTCCACGACGGACCGCAGGGCCCGCGACAGCACCGACTCGCGGGCGACCTCGCCGACGAGCTGGACCTCCGCCGCCGACAGGTCGATGTTGGCGGGCACGAGGTCGAGTCCCTCGACCTCGGTGCGCCGCAGCACGTCGTGCAGGTCGACGTCGCGCTCCATCATCGCGTTGTAGACCGTGAGGTCGAGCTCGTTCGGGTTGATGCCCAGACCGACGCTCGCCGCGCCCTGCGGGTCGAAGTCGACCACCAGCACCCGACGTCCGTACTCCGCGAGCGCCGCCGCGAGGCTGATCGTGGTGGTGGTCTTGCCGACGCCACCCTTCTGGTTGCACATCGCGATGATGCGAGCGGGCCCGTGCTCGGCGAGCAGCGCCGGTTCGGGGAACTCGGGCAGGACGCGCCCGACGGGGTCGTGGCGGACCTCTGCGCCGTCGGTGCTGCCTGAGCCGTCGGTGGCGGCGACTGTGTCGTCGGTGGCGGGCTGGTCCGTGTCGGCCGCGTACCCGTGGGCGCCGGCCGGCGCCGGGCGGACCGGCTCCTGGGTGCTCTGCGTTGCCTCGGTGCTCACGTGGCCAACGTACCTCAGGGCTCCGCCGGGGCCGCGAAGGTCGAGCGGCGCGTCCCGGACGGCCGACGCGTCCGGCCCGCACGCGCACCGGGCACGGGTCGGGTCAGCCGCGGGCGCGCGGGTGCGACGTGAGGTAGACCTCGCGCAGCGCGTCCGGGGTGACCTGCGTGTAGAGCTGGGTGGTCGTGACGGACGCGTGCCCGAGGAGCTCCTGGACCACGCGGACGTCCGCTCCCCCGGCGAGCAGGTGGGTCGCGAAGGAGTGCCGCAGGGTGTGCGGGGAGACGTGCTCGCCGAGGCCGGCGGTGTCGGCGGCGCGGCGCAGCACGGCCCAGGCGCTCTGCCGGGACAGCCGGTCGCCGCGCGTGTTGAGGAAGACGGCGGGGCCGCCGCGCCCCGTCGCGGCGAGTGCGGGCCGGGCGCGCACCAGGTAGGCGTCCACGGCAGCGACGGCGTAGGAGCCCACGGGGACGACGCGCTCCTTGCGTCCCTTGCCGAAGAGGCGGACGGCGGGGGCGGCGCCGGTGAGGTCGACGTCGTCGACGTCGAGGCCGACGGCCTCGGAGATCCGGGCGCCGGACGAGTACACGAGCTCGAGCAGGGCGCGGTCGCGCAGCGGGCCCGGACCGTCGCCGCTGCCGGCGGCGTCGAGCAGGCGGGCGACGTCGTCGACGGCGAGCGCGTGGGGCAGGCGCCGGGGCCGCGCGGGCGGACGGACGTCGCGGGCCGGGTCGGTGGGCGTGTCGCCCTCGGCGGCGAGGAAGGCGTGCCAGCCGCGCACAGCGGCGAGGCAGCGGGCGGCGGACGCGGCGGACAGGACGGCGCCGTCGTCTCCGGTGCGCACGGCCACGAGGAACGCCTCGACGCAGGCCGGGTCGACACCGGTGACGCCGGTGACGCCGCGGGCGTCGAGGAAGCGCAGGTAGCGGGCGAGGTCGCGCCGGTAGGCGGAGGTGGTGTTGCGCGACAGCCCGCGTTCCACGGTGAGGTGCGCGAGGTACTGGTCCAGCGCCTGCTCGGGCGTCCGCGCCGGGCTCACCCGGAGGTCACCAGGGCAGGAACACGTCGACGCACACCGCGACGGACAGCAGCGTCAGGTAGGTGATCGACGCGTGGAAGACCTTCATCTCGTACAGCTTGGCCTTCTGCGCGCCGGCCTCGTTGTTGTGCTCGGCGCGGCGCAGCATCTGGACGCACAGGGCGAGGAACCACACACCCAGGGCGAGCGCCACGACGGCGTACACCCAGGTCATGTGCGCGAGCGGCACGAGGAGCAGCGAGCACACGATCATCGCGACCGTGTACCAGACCATCTCGCGGGCGACGCGGTCGTCCTTCGCGACGACGGGGAGCATCGGGACGCCCGCGTTCGCGTAGTCGCGGCGGAACTTCATCGACAGGGGCCAGTAGTGCGGCGGGGTCCAGAAGAACACCACGCCGAACAGTGCGACGGGCGCCCAGGACACGCCACCGGTGACGGCCGACCAGCCGATGAGGACGGGCATGCAGCCCGCGATGCCGCCCCACACGATGTTCTGCGGGGTGCGGCGCTTGAGGATCATCGTGTAGCCCACGACGTACAGCAGGATCGCGCCGACGGCGAGCAGCGCGGAGGCCACGTTGACGAACGCGACGAACCACGCCATCGAGACGACGCCCAGGCCGAGGCCGAACAGCAGGGCGGCGCGCGGGCTGATCTCGCCGGTCGCGGTGGCGCGGCGACGGGTGCGGTTCATCACCTGGTCGATGTCGCGGTCCAGGTAACAGTTGAGGACGTTCGCCGACCCGGCGGCCAGGGCGCCGCCGACGAGCGTCGCGACGACGAGCCACCAGGACGGGAAGCCGCCCTGCGCGAGGATCATCGTCGGGATGGTCGTGACGAGCAGCAGCTCGATGACGCGCGGCTTGGTGAGCGCGACGTACGCGCCGAGCCGGTGTCGCCACCCCGCCCCCGTGACCTCGGCGCCGCCGCCGTCACCGGAGCGCGCAGGTCGCGAGGTGCCGTCGACGACGGAGGCCGTGTCGTGGCCGGGTGCCTGGCTCATGGTGGTCACGCGGGATCCGTGTTCCGTTCGGCTGCGAGGGGATGTGCTGGGGGCGCGCCACCGGGGCGCGCCGCACCCGCTCATGGTACGTCGTCCGGGGCGACGGCGGGCGCGGCGGCGCCCCGCCCGTCCGTGCGTCGGACCCCGAACTGTGATCCGCTGAACGGACACGGCCCGGCAGCGGTCCCGCGCTGTGGGTAGGCTGGACATCGCTGCGCGGTCCGCCCTCAGACACGCCCGCCAGCACGTCCCGTGCCCGCTCCCCGCGCCGTCTCCTGACGCGCCCCGCGGGCCGGGGTGTCACACACGTCGTGACGAACCGCACACCCGCGGTGCGTCACGACGCCACGTATCGGTGCCGCGAGGGCTGCGCTCCTCGCGCGGGAAATGAGGTTCGGTGAACGCGTTCACACCAGCAGGTCTGCCGCTCGAGTGGTCGGAGCTCGACGACCAGGCCGTCAAGACCATCAAGGCCCTCGCGGCCGACGCGGTCGAGAAGACCGGCAACGGGCACCCCGGGACGGCGATCTCCCTCGCCCCCGCGGCCTACCTGCTCTTCCAGAAGTTCCTGCGCCACGACCCGTCGGACCCCCAGTGGGTGGGCCGCGACCGGTTCGTGCTGTCCGCGGGCCACTCCTCCCTGACGCTGTACCTCCAGCTCTTCCTGTCGGGCTACGGCCTCGAGCTCGAGGACATCGAGTCGCTGCGCACGTGGGGCTCCAAGACCCCGGGCCACCCCGAGGTGGGCCACACGGACGGCGTCGAGATCACCACGGGTCCGCTCGGCCAGGGCCTCGCGTCCGCCGTCGGCATGGCCTTCGCGGCGCGCCGCGAACGGGGCCTGCTCGACCCGAACGCGGCCGCGGGCGAGAGCCCGTTCGACCACACCGTGTACGTCATCGCGGGCGACGGCGACCTCCAGGAGGGCGTGACGTCCGAGGCGTCGTCCCTCGCGGGCCACCAGCAGCTCGGCAACCTCGTCGTCATCTACGACCAGAACCACATCTCCATCGAGGACGACACGAACATCTCGTTCTCCGAGGACGTGCTGGGCCGCTACGAGGCGTACGGCTGGCACACGCAGCGCGTGGACTGGACGAACGGCGGCACCGGGTACACCGAGGACGTGCAGTCGCTCGCCGAGGCTGTCGCGGCCGCGAAGGCGGAGACGGGCAAGCCGTCGATCATCGCGCTGCGCACCGTGATCGGCTGGCCGTCGCCCACGAAGCAGAACACGGGCAAGATCCACGGCTCCGCGATGGGCGCCGACGAGGTCAAGGGCCTCAAGACCGAGCTCGGCCTCGACCCGGAGGCGTCGTTCGCGGTCGCGGGCGACGTGCTGGCGCACGCCCGCGAGGTCCAGGACCGCGGCACCGCGCTGCGCGGGACCTGGCAGACGGCGTTCGACGCGTGGACCGAGGCGAACCCGGAGGGTGCGGCCCTCCTCGAGCGCCTGCGCACCCGCACGCTCCCCGCGGGCTGGACGGACGCGCTGCCCGAGTTCCCGGCCGGCAAGGACGTCTCGACCCGCGCCGCGTCGGGCAAGGTCCTCGCGGCCCTCGCCCCCGTGCTGCCCGAGCTGTGGGGCGGCTCGGCCGACCTCGCCGAGTCGAACAACACCACGATGGAGGGCGAGCCGTCCTTCATCCCGGGCGAGCACTCCACCAAGGCGTGGACGGGCAACGCGTACGGCCGCACGCTCCACTTCGGCATCCGCGAGCACGCCATGGGCGCGATCCTCAACGGGATCGTGCTGCACGGCGGCACCCGTGCGTACGGCGGCACGTTCCTCGTGTTCTCCGACTACATGCGCCCGGCCGTGCGGCTCGCCGCCCTCATGCAGATCCCGACGACGTTCGTGTGGACGCACGACTCGATCGGTCTCGGTGAGGACGGCCCGACGCACCAGCCCGTCGAGCACCTCGCGGCGCTGCGCGCCATCCCGGGCCTCGACGTGATCCGCCCCGCGGACGCCAACGAGGTCGCGTGGGCGTGGCGCACGCTCCTCGAGCACACGGACCGCCCCGCGGGCATCGTCCTGACGCGCCAGAACATCCCGGTGTTCCCGCGCGGCGAGGAGGGCTTCGCCGACGCGTCCGGCACCGCGCAGGGCGCGTACGTCCTCGTGGACGCCCCCGAGGGCACGCCGGACGTCATCCTCCTCGCGACCGGCTCCGAGGTGCAGCTCGCCGTCGAGGCGCGCGAGCAGCTCGCCGGCGAGGGCGTCGGCGCACGCGTCGTGTCCGTGCCGTCGCGCGAGTGGTTCGACCAGCAGGACGCGGACTACCGCGAGTCCGTGCTGCCCGCCGCCGTGAAGGCCCGCGTGTCCGTCGAGGCCGCGGTCGCGCAGGGCTGGCGCGAGCTCGTCGGCGACGCCGGCCGCATCATCAGCCTCGAGCACTTCGGGGCGTCGGCCGACTACAAGACGCTGTACCGCGAGTTCGGCATCACGGCGGACGCCGTGGCCGAGGCGGCCCGGCAGTCCCTGGCCGCCGTCCGCGGCTGAGCCACCCGGTGGCGGGTGACCGGCGCACGTGCGCCGGGCACCCGCCACCGACCCGGCCCGCCCGGCGGGCCACGCAGGACCCGTGCGACGTCGAGAGGAAACGATCACCGTGACCGACAGCAACACCGACAGCACCACCCCCACCCGCGCGCTCTCCGAGGCCGGCGTCTCCATCTGGCTCGACGACCTGTCGCGCGAGCGGCTGCGCTCCGGCAGCCTCGCGGACCTCGTCGCGCGCCGCGACGTCGTGGGCGTGACGACGAACCCCACCATCTTCGCCAAGGCCCTGTCCGAGGGAGACGCGTACGACGAGCAGCTCGGCGCCCTCGCGGGCGCGGGCGTCCCGGCGGACGAGGCCGTGTGGACGATCACGACCGACGACGTCCGCGCCGCGGCCGACGTGCTGCGCCCCGTCTACGACGCCACGGACGGCGTCGACGGCCGCGTCTCGATCGAGGTCGACCCGCGCCTGGCGCGCGACACCGACGGCACCGTCGCGCTCGCCCAGCAGCTCTGGAAGGTCGTCGACCGTCCCAACGTCATGATCAAGATCCCGGCCACCGTCGAGGGGCTGCCCGCGATCACGCGCGTCCTCGCCGAGGGCATCTCCGTCAACGTGACGCTGATCTTCTCGCTCGAGCGCTACGGAGCCGTGATCGACGCGTTCGTCGACGGCATCGAGGGTGCCCGTGCGGCGGGGCTCGACCTGACGCGCATCGGCTCGGTCGCGTCGTTCTTCCTGTCGCGCGTGGACACCGCGGTCGACAAGGCGCTCGAGGCGGACGGGAGCGAGGCGGCGCTCGCCGAGCGCGGCACCGCGGCGCTCTCCAACGCGCGCCTCGCCTACGAGCTGTTCGGCGAGCGCTTCGGCACCGACCGGTGGCAGGACCTGGCCGCCGCGGGCGCGCACGTGCAGCGGCCGCTGTGGGCCTCGACCGGCACCAAGAACCCGGAGTACTCGGACACCCTCTACGTCACCGAGCTCGTCGCGCCGCACGTCGTCAACACGATGCCCGAGAAGACCCTCGACGCGGTCGCCGACCACGGCGACGTCACCGGCGACACGATCACCGGGACGTACGACGCGTCGCGCGCGCACCTCGCGGCCATCGAGTCGTCCGGCGTGTCCATGGCCCAGGTCACCCAGCAGCTCGAGGACGACGGCGTCGCCTCGTTCGTCACGAGCTGGGACGAGCTGCTCGAGACCATCACGGCCGGGCTGGCGCAGGCCGGCGACGGTGCCGGGGCCTGACGCCCCGCCCCGCACGGATCACCCGACGAGACAGGAAGCACCAGTGAGCCCAGCCAAGATCAGCGCGGGGAACAACCCTCTGCGGGACCCGCGCGACCTCCGTCTGCCCCGGATCGCCGGCCCCTGCGGGCTGGTCATCTTCGGGGTGACCGGAGACCTCGCCCGCAAGAAGCTCATGCCGGCGGTGTACGACCTCGCCAACCGCGGGCTGCTGCCCCCCGGCTTCGCGCTGACCGGGTTCGCCCGCCGCGACTGGGACGACCGGGACTTCGCCAAGGTCGTGTACGACGCGGTGAAGCAGCACGCGCGCACGCCCTTCCGGGAGGAGACCTGGCGTCAGCTCGCCGAGGGCATCCGGTTCGTGCAGGGCGAGTTCGGCGACCCCGAGGCGTTCGAGCGCCTGCGCACGACCGTCGAAGATCTCGACCGCGACCGCGGCACCAACGGCAACCACGCCTTCTACCTGTCGATCCCGCCGGGCGCGTTCCCGCAGGTGTGCGAGCAGCTCGCCAAGTCCGGCCTGTCGCACTCGAGCGAGGACGCGTGGCGCCGCGTCGTCATCGAGAAGCCGTTCGGGCACGACCTCGCTTCGGCCCGCGAGCTCAACGACGTCGTGTCGCAGGTGTTCGACCCGGACGCCGTGTTCCGGATCGACCACTACCTCGGCAAGGAGACCGTCCAGAACATGCTGGCGCTCCGCTTCGCGAACCAGCTCTACGAGCCCATCTGGAACGCGAACTACGTCGACCACGTGCAGATCACCATGGCCGAGGACATCGGCATCGGCGGGCGCGCCGGCTACTACGACGGCATCGGCGCGGCCCGCGACGTCATCCAGAACCACCTGATCCAGCTCCTCGCGCTCACCGCGATGGAGGAGCCCCTGAGCTTTGACGCCGCCGACCTGCGCGCCGAGAAGCTCAAGGTGCTCCGGGCCGTCCGGCTCCCCCACGACCTCGGCAAGCACACAGCGCGCGGCCAGTACGCGTCCGGCTGGCAGGGCGGCGAGGAGGTGCTCGGCTACCTCGACGAGCAGGGCATCGACAAGAAGTCGACGACGGAGACGTTCGCCGCGGTCCGCGTCGACATCGACAACCGCCGCTGGGCCGAGGTGCCGTTCTACCTGCGCACCGGCAAGCGCCTCGGTCGGCGCGTCACCGAGGTCGCCGTCGTGTTCAAGCGCGCGCCGCACCTCCCCTTCGAGTCGTCGCAGACGTCCGAGCTCGGCCACAACGCGCTCGTCATCCGCGTCCAGCCCGACGAGGGCGTGACCATCCGCTTCGGCGAGAAGGTCCCCGGGACCGCCATGGAGATCCGCGACGTCACGATGGACTTCGGCTACGGCCACGCGTTCACCGAGTCGTCCCCGGAGGCGTACGAGCGTCTCATCCTCGACGTGCTCCTCGGCGACCCGCCGCTGTTCCCGAGCCACGACGAGGTCGAGCTGTCCTGGAACATCCTCGACCCCGTCGAGAACTACTGGGCGACGCAGGGCCAGCCGGACCAGTACCGGTCCGGCGGCTGGGGCCCCGCGTCCGCCGACGAGATGATGGCCCGCGACGGCCGGACCTGGAGGCGACCGTGATCATCCACCTTCCCGAGACGACGGCGAACGACGTCGGCAAGCGGCTCGTCAAGCTGCGCGACGAGGGCGGCGCCGTGACGCTCGGTCGCGTCCTGACCCTCATCATCCGGGTCAACGAGGACGGCCTCGAGGAGGCCGTGCAGGCGGCGAACGACGCGTCCCGCGAGCACCCCTGCCGCGTGATCGTGGTGTCGCCCGTCGGCGCGCGCAACCACAAGGCGTCGCTCGACGCCGAGATCCGGGTCGGCGGCGACGCGGGCGCCAGCGAGGTCATCCTGCTGCGTCCGACCGGGCCGATCATCGACCACGTCGACACGCTCGTGACGCCGCTCCTGCTGCCCGACGTCCCGATCGTCGTGTGGTGGCCGTCGGAGTCGCCCGAGCGGCCCGCCGAAGACCTGCTGGGCAAGATCGCGCACCGGCGCGTCACCGACTCCACCAAGGAGACCGCCAGCGAGAAGATGCTCCGCCGCCTCGCCGAGCAGCACGAGCCGGGCGACACCGACCTCGCGTGGGCGCGGGTGACGCTGTGGCGGGCCCTCATCGCGGCCGCGCTCGACCAGCCCCCGTACGAGGACGTCACCGAGGTGGTCATCGAGGGCGAGTCGGGGCACACGTCGATCGACCTGCTCGCCGCGTGGCTCGGGCTGCGCCTGAAGTGCGCGGTGACGATCCGCCGGCACCGCGACGCCGACGCCATCACCCGCGTCGAGCTGCACCGTGCGAGCGGCCCGATCGTCCTCGACCGGCCGGACGGTCGCGTCGTGACGATCTCGCAGCCCGACCAGCCCGACCGCCACGTCGCGCTGCCGATCCGGCTCCTCAACGAGGCGCTCGCCGAGGAGCTGCGGCGGCTCGACCCCGACGAGACGTTCGGCGAGGTGCTCACCCAGGGCCTCGCGCGGATCGACGCCGCATGAGCACGCCGCGGCGCGTCGTCGTCCACCCCGACGCGGACGTCCTCGCGCAGGCTGCGGCCGCCCGGCTGCTCGTGCGCCTCACCGACCTGCAGTCCGTGCAGGGCGACGCGCACGTCGTCCTCACGGGCGGCACCGTGGGCATCAAGACGCTCGCGGCCGTCGCGGCCAGCCCGCTCGTCGACGCCGTCGACTGGTCGGGCGTCCACCTGTGGTGGGGCGACGAGCGCTTCCTGCCCGACGGCGACCCCGACCGCAACGAGACGCAGGCGCGCGACGCGCTCGTCGACTCGCTCGTGGCCGCGGGGGCCCTGCCCGCGGGGAACGTCCACCCGATGGCGCCGTCCGACGCGGTGAGCTCGCCCGAGGACTCCGCAGCCGCGTACGCGGCCGAGCTGGCCCGGTTCGCGGGCTCCTCCGGCGGGCTCGACGTGCCGCCCTTCGACGTCCTGCTGCTCGGCATGGGGCCGGACGGCCACGTCGCGTCGCTGTTCCCGGGGCACCGGGAGCTCGACGCCGAGGGAGTCGCCACGGTCGGCGTGCACGGCTCGCCGAAGCCGCCGGCCGAGCGTGTCTCCCTGACGTTCGACGCGATCCGGGCCGCCCGTGAGGTGTGGGTCGTCGCCGCGGGCGCGGAGAAGGCTGAGGCGGTCGCGCGGGCGCTGCGCCAGGACGACGTCCACGCCACCCCCGCCGCGGGGGCCGTGGGGACCGACGTCACGCTGTGGCTCGTCGACGCCGCGGCCGCCGGCACCGACGACGCCTGATCCCGCCCGTCATGCCAGAACGCCCGCCCCGGATCTCCGGGGCGGGCGTTCTGGCATGTCGGGCAGGCCCGCGTTCGCGGGCGGTGCGGTGTCAGCCGCCGCGGCGCGCGCGCAGCGCGGCGAGGGCTTCCTCGAGCAGGGCCGCGCCGTCCTCGTCGGTGCGACGCTCCTTCACGTACGCGAGGTGGGTCTTGTACGGCTCGTGCCGCACGGGCGACGGCGGGTTCGCCTGGTCCGTGCCCGCCGGAAGACCGCAGCGCGGGCAGTCCCACGTCACCGGGATCTCGACCTCGCCGTCGACCGCGAACGTCGGGCTCGTCTCGTGCCCGTTCGCGCACCAGAACGTCACCTTGAGCCGCGGCGCGACCTCGCCCCGCTCGGTCTCCCCCATCGGGCCCGCGCCGACGCGCGAACCCCGGATCGCACTACCCCCAGCCACCTCGCGCGCTCCCTAGTTGATCTTCTCGATGAGCCCCAGCAGCACGATGCACGCCGTCCACGTGAGGGCGATGATGATCGTGATGCGGTTCAGGTTCCGCTCGGCGACCCCGGAGCTGCCGGCGCTCGACGTGATGCCACCACCGAACATGTCGGAGAGACCGCCACCCTTCCCCTTGTGGAGCAGCACGAGCAGCACGAGCAGGAAGCTCGTGAGGACCAGAAGGACCTGAAGGGCGATGCGCAGGGCGTCCACGTGAATGCTTCCTCGAGTTCCGGGTGTCGAACAGGACAAGAGTAGGTGAGCAGGGGCCGATCCGACGAACCCGTCCGCGGCGGCGCCCGGAGGCGCCGCCGCGAGCACGAACGGTCAGACCGCGTGCCCCTGGTAGCGGGCGATCTTCGCGAACTCCTCGGGGTCGAGGCTCGCACCGCCCACCAGGGCACCGTCCACGTCGGGCTGCGCCATGATCGACGCCACGTTGCCGGACTTCACCGACCCGCCGTACAGGACGCGGACGCCGTCAGCCAGCTCCGCGTCGTAGAGCTCGGCGAGGCGGGCACGGATCGCACCGCACACCTCCTGGGCGTCCTCGGGGGTCGCGACCTCGCCGGTGCCGATGGCCCACACGGGCTCGTACGCCACCACGGCCTGGGCGGCCTGCTCGGCGGGCAGCCCGTCGAACGCGCCGTCGACCTGCGCGAGCGTGTACGACACCTGGTCGCCCGCCTTGCGGACGTCGAGGCCCTCGCCGACGCAGATGATCGGGACGATGCCCTGACCGAACGCCGACTTCGCCTTCGCGGCGACCAGCTCGTCCGTCTCGCCGTGGTACTGACGACGCTCGGAGTGGCCGATCACGGCGTACGAGACGCCGAGCTTGGCGAGCATGACAGGCGAGATCTCACCCGTGTACGCGCCGTCGGTGTGCGCCGAGACGTCCTGCGCGGCGTACTTGACCTGCAGCTTGTCCGCGTCGACGAGCGTCTGGACGCTGCGCAGGTCCGTGAACGGCGGCACGACGACGACCTCGACGGCCGAGTAGTCGTGCTTGCCGTCCTTGAGGGTCCACGCCAGCTTCTGCACGTGGTGGGTGGCCTGGAGGTGGTCCAGGTTCATCTTCCAGTTGCCCGCCATCAGCGGCGTGCGGGGGGTGCTCACAGGTGTTCTCTTCTCCGTGCTCGGGGGCCGTGACGGCCCCCTCGGGTCTGGTTGCGAGGGGTCAGGCGCCGAGGACCGCGAGGCCCGGCAGCTCCTTGCCCTCGAGGAACTCGAGGCTCGCGCCGCCACCGGTCGAGATGTGGCTGAAGCCGTCCTCGTCGAAACCGAGCAGGCGCACGGCCGCAGCCGAGTCGCCACCGCCGACGATCGAGAACGCGCCCTGTGCGGTCGCGTCGATCATGCCCTGCGCGACGGCGCGCGTGCCGCCCGCGAACGCGTCGAACTCGAACACGCCCATGGGGCCGTTCCAGACGATGGTCCGGCAGTCCAGCAGGGTGTCGGCGAACTGCTGCGCCGACTCGGGGCCGATGTCGAGGCCCATGGTGCCGTCCGGGATGGCGTCCGCGGCGACCGTGGTGTGCGGCGCGTCCGCGGCGAACGACTCCGCGGCGACGATGTCCGTCGGCAGGACGATCTCGACGCCGTTCTCCGCTGCCGTCGCGAGGTAGCCCTTGACCGTCTCGACCTGGTCCTCCTCGAGCAGCGACGAGCCGACCGAGTGGCCCTGCGCCTTGAGGAAGGTGAAGACCATGCCGCCACCGACGAGGATCTTGTCGGCCTTCGTGAGCAGGTTCGCGATGACGCCGAGCTTGTCCGAGACCTTCGACCCGCCGAGGACGACCGCGTACGGGCGCTCCGGGGACTCGGTGGCCTTCGAGAGCGACTCGACCTCCTTGAGGACGAGCAGGCCCGCGGCCGCCGGGAGCAGCTTCGCGACGTCGTAGACCGACGCCTGCTTGCGGTGCACGACGCCGAAGCCGTCGGACACGAACGCGTCCGCGAGGGCGGCGAGCTCGCCGGCCAGCTCCTCGCGCTCCGCGTCGACCTTGCTGGTCTCGCGCGCGTCGAAGCGGACGTTCTCGAGCAGCGCGACCCGGCCCTCGCCGAGGGCCGCGACCGTCGCGGTCGCCGAGGCGCCCACCACGTCGTCCGCGAGGGCGACGTCCTGGCCGAGCAGCTCGCCGAGCCGCTGCGCGACGGGGGCGAGCGAGTACTTCGCGTCCGGCTCGCCCTTCGGGCGGCCGAGGTGGGCCGTCACGACCACCTTCGCGCCGGCGTCGACCAGCGCCGTCAGCGTCGGCAGCGAGGCGCGGATCCGACCGTCGTCCGTGATGGTCTGCCCGTCGAGCGGGACGTTGAAGTCGGACCGGACGAGGACGCGCTTGCCGCGCAGGTCGCCGAGGTCCGCGATGGTCTTGACTGCCACGAGGGACTCCTTCAGGGGGTGCCGTGGGCCGGCCGCCGGCCGGTCGCGTGCGGGGGCATGACGACGCCCGCGGGGCACCACGGCGGAGAGCCGTGGTGCCGCGCGGGCGCCGGTGTCACGGGTGTCGCTCCGTACGGGGCGAACGGGTCGTCGTCAGAGCTTCTCGCCGACGAAGACCGTCAGCGCGACGAGGCTGTTCGAGTAGCCCCACTCGTTGTCGTACCAGGAGACGACCTTGACCTGGTCGCCGATCACCTTGGTGAGCTTCGAGTCGAAGATGCTCTGGTGCGGGTTCGTGACGATGTCGCTCGAGACGATCTCGTCCTCGACGTACTCGAGGTGACCCTTGAGCGCGCCCTCCGAGGCAGCCTTGACCGCGGCGTTGACCTCCTCGACCGTGACCTCCTTCGAGGCGGTGAAGGTGAGGTCCGTGGCCGAGCCCGTGATGACGGGGACGCGGAGCGCGTAGCCGTCGAGCTTGCCCTTGAGCTCCGGGAGGACCAGGGCCACGGCCTTGGCCGCACCGGTCGACGTCGGCACGATGTTCTGCGCGGCGGCACGGGCGCGGCGCAGGTCGCCGTGCGGGCCGTCCTGCAGGTTCTGGTCACCCGTGTAGGCGTGGATCGTGGTCATGAGGCCACGCTCGATGCCGATCGCGTCGTTGAGCGCCTTCGCGAGCGGGGCGAGGCAGTTCGTGGTGCACGACGCGTTGGAGATGACGTGGTGCGCGGCCGGGTCGTACAGGTCGTTGTTCACGCCCATGACGAACGTCGCGTCCTCGTTCTTCGCCGGGGCGGAGATGATGACCTTCTTCGCGCCGCCGGCGATGTGCGCCTTGGCCTTCGTCGCGTCGGTGAAGAAACCGGTCGACTCGATGACGATGTCGGCGCCCAGCTCGCCCCAGGGGAGGTTCGCGGGGTCGCGCTCGGCGAGCGCACGGATCTTCTTGCCGTCGACGATGATGTTGTCGTCGTCGTAGTCGACCGTCTTGGGGAAGCGGCCCAGCACCGTGTCGTACTTCAGCAGGTGCGCGAGCGTGTGGTTGTCGGTCAGGTCGTTGACGCCGACGACCTCGATGTCCGCACCGGACTCGACCAGAGCCCGGTAGAAGTTGCGACCGATACGGCCGAAGCCGTTGATACCGACGCGGATGGTCACTGTGCCCTCCTAGGGCGCGTCGGTGTTTCTCCGACGCACACGGTTGTTGTCGAACGTGTCGTACATCGGCGTACGGGGACGACCGTTCGTGAGCATGCCGCAGCCTGGGGAAAGAGCGGGACATAGTCAGGACGGTCGCCCGACATGACCAAGCCTATACCGGATGACGGAACGCGACGCGGTGGTGTCCTGCAGCCGAGACGCTCCGTCCCGCACCCCGCACGATAGGCAGGAGTGCTCACAGACCGCCGCAGCCGCGCGGGCGCGCGACACAGCCGATCGACGTGCCCGACCGGGCCGCCGGGACCGTCTCAGAGGTCGAGCAGGTCCGGGGCGAGGCCCGAGGTCGTCCCCGGGATGCCGAGCTCCTCGGCGCGCTTGTCCGCGGTCGCCAGCAGCCGCCGGATGCGGCCCGCCACCGCGTCCTTCGTGAGGGGCGGGTCGGCGCGCTGGCCGAGCTCCTCGAGCGACGCGTCCTTGTTGGCGAGCCGCAGCTGGCCCGCCTCGCGCAGGTGCTCGGGGACCTCGTCGCCGAGGATGTCGAACGCTCGTGCCACGCGGGCACCGGCGGCCACGGCCGCCCGCGCCGAGCGGCGCAGGTTCGCGTCGTCGAAGTTCGCGAGACGGTTCGCGGTCCCCCGGACCTCGCGGCGCGTGCGCCGCTCCTCCCAGACCACGACGGTCTCGTGCGCGCCGAGCCGCGTGAGCAGCGCGCTGATGGCGTCGCCGTCGCGGATGACGACCCGGTCGACACCGCGCACCTCGCGGGACTTCGCCTGCACGCCGAGGCGTCGCGCCGCGCCCACGAGCGCGAGCGCCGCCTCCGGGCCCGGGCACGTGACCTCCAGGCTCGCCGAGCGGCCCGGCTCGGTGAGCGACCCGTGCGCGAGGAACGCGCCGCGCCACGCCGCCTCCGACTCCCCCGCCCCCGCGGCGACGACCTGCGGGGCGAGACCGCGCACCGGGCGTCCCCGACCGTCCAGCAGACCCGTCTGCCGGGCCAGCGACTCGCCGTCCCGGACCACGCGGACCACGTAGCGGCGCTGGCGCTGGATGCCTCCGGCGGACTTCACGATGACGTCGCTGTGGTGCCCGTAGACCTCGAGGATGGCCTGCCGCAGCCGGCGCGCGGCCGCGGCGGTGTCGAGCTCCGCCTCCACCACGATCCGGCCCGAGATGATGTGCAGGCCGTTGGCGAACCGCAGCATCGCCGCGACCTCCGCCTTGCGGTACGACGGGCGTTCCACGGGCAGCCGCGCCAGCTCGTCCTTCACCTGTGCCGTCAACGCCATGGGGTCATCCTGCCATCTCGGCCACCGCGACGTTCACGTCACCGGCCGCCGGTGCGGGCGTCAGTCGGCGCGGCGTCCGACGTCCCCGAGGAAGCCCTCGAACACGTCACGGTAGGCACCCGCGAGCCGGAGCGGGTCGTGCCGGGCCGTGCCGTCGCCGCGGCTGACCTGGCGCAGCAGGAGCCGCGCCCCGAAGCGGCCCGCGGCGTCCGCCAGCGTGTCGAGGTCCTCGACCGCAGACGGGTCGGCCACGACCACGTCGATGCGCAGCTCGGGCGCGTACCGGTGCAGGACCTCGAGGTGCTCCGTGCTCGTCAGCCCGTCGGTCTCCCCGGCCTCGGGCTCGAGGTTGAGCGTGACGCAGCGCCGCGCGGGCGTCTTGTGCAGGGCGGCGGCGAGGTCCGGCACGAGCAGGTGCGTCAGGACCGACGAGTACCAGGACCCGGGCCCGAGCACGACCCAGTCCGCCGCCTCGACCGCCTCGACGGCCTCCGGGCACGCCGCCGGGTCGGACGGTGTCATCCGCAGGTCCATGATCCGGCCGGGCGCCTTCGCGACCTGGCTCTGGCCGCGGACGGTGACGAGGTCGTGGCCGACGCGGCAGTCCGCCTCGATGCGGAGCGGCTCGAGCGAGACCGGCAGCACCCGCCCCCGCACGCCGAGCAGCTGGCCGACCCAGTCGAGCCCCGCGACGGGGTCGTCCAGCATCTCCCACAGCGCCGCGATGATGAGGTTCCCGACCGCGTGGTTGTCGAGCGGTCCGTCCGTGGCGAACCGGTGCTGCATCAGGTCGCGCCACGTGCGTCCCCAGTGCGTGTCGTCGCACAGGGCGGCGAGCGCCATCCGGAGGTCGCCGGGCGGCAGGACGTCGAGCTCGGAGCGGAGCCGGCCGGACGATCCGCCGTCGTCGGCGACCGTCACCACGGCGGTGAGGGTGCCGGCGACGAGCCGCATGGCCTCGAGGGACGCGGCGAGCCCGTGGCCCCCGCCGAGCGCCACGACCGACGGACCGGAGGCGCGCTCGTGGCGCCCGGTGGCGGGCCCCCGGGCGCCCGGGCGTGCCGCGGCGCTCACTCCTTCCCCAGGTCGCGAGTGGTGACGAGCACGCGCTCGCCGGTGTCGCGGAGCCGTCGCGCCATCTCCTCGGCGACGGCGACGGAGCGGTGCTTGCCACCCGTGCAGCCGACGGCGATGGTGACGTTGCGCTTCTCCTCGCGCAGGTACCCGGCGAGGACGGGCTCGAGCGCGGCGAGGTATCGCTCGACGAACTCGGTCGCGCCGGGCTGGGAGAGCACGTAGTCGCGGACGGGTTCGTCGCGCCCGGTGAGGTGGCGCAGCTCGGTGATCCAGTAGGGGTTGGCGAGGAACCGCATGTCGACGACGAGGTCGGCGTCCAGCGGCAGCCCGTACTTGAACCCGAAGGCGACGATGTTGATGCGCAGCGTGTCGGGCGCACCGTCGGCGACCGCGGCCCGGACCTCGCGGGCGAGGTCGTGCACGGACAGCGTGGACGTGTCGATGACGACGTCGGCGTGCTGCTGGACCTTGGCGAGGAGGCGTCGTTCGGCGCCGAGGCCGTCGAGGATGCGTCCTTCGCCCTGCAGGGGGTGGGGGCGGCGGACCTGCTCGTAGCGGCGGACGAGGACCTCGTCGGACGCGTCGAGGTAGAGGATGCGGAAGAAGACGCCGACCTGGCGCAGGTGCGCGAGCACCTCGTCGAGGTCGGAGAAGAACTGTCCGCCGCGGGCGTCGACGACGGCAGCGATGCGCTCGACCGAGCTGTCGCTGCGCGTCATGAGGTCGACGAGCGGCACGATCATGCGCGGCGGGAGGTTGTCGACGACGTACCAGCCGAGGTCTTCGAGGACGGCGGCCGCGCGGCTGCGGCCGGCGCCCGACACCCCGGTCACGAGGACGAGCTCGCGGTCGTGGTGCGCGGGGGGCGCGGTGGCGGCCTCCACGGCGGGGATGCCGGCGGGGACGGTCAGGGGGTCGGGCTCGGTCGTCACGTGTCCAGCATGCCAGCAGGCGGCTGCCGCGCGGGCGTGTCCTGGTCGGGCGCGCGGGCGGCCGTCTCCGGCTCGGGCGCGCGGGCAGCCGTCTCCGGCTCGGGCGCGAGGGCGGCGACGACGGCGCGGGCGAGCGCGTCCCCGAAGCCGGGGACAGTCGCGATCTCCTCGGCGCTGGCGGCGCGCAGCCGCTTCACGGAACCGAACTGGCGCAGCAGCGCCTTCTGCCGGGCCGGGCCGAGGCCGGGGACGTCGTCGAGGACGGAGACGGTCATGCCCTTGCCGCGGCGCGACCGGTGGAACGTGATCGCGAACCGGTGGGCCTCGTCCCGCACTCGCTGCAGCAGGTACAGCCCCTCGGAGGAGCGTTCGAGGATCACGGGGTACTCCTCCCCCGGCACCCAGACCTCCTCGAGGCGCTTGGCGAGGCCGCAGAGGGCGACGTCGGTGATGCCGAGCTCGTCGAGCGCGCGGGCGGCGGCGGCGACCTGCGGCGGGCCGCCGTCGACGACGACGAGGTTCGGCGGGTACGCGAACCGCTTGGCTCCCGCCTCGGCGGGCACGGCGCCCCCCCGGCCTGCGGCGTCCTCCTCGACGGAGTCGAGCTCGACGTCGGACTGGCCGTCGCGGTCCTGCAGGTAGCGGCGGAACCGTCGCGTGATGACCTCGTGCATGGCGGCGGTGTCGTCACGGGCGCCGTCGCCGTCGGGGCCCCGGACGGAGAACCGGCGGTACTCGCTCTTGCGGGGCAGCCCGTCCTCGAAGACGACCATCGACGCCGACTGGTACGTGCCCTGCGTGGTCGAGATGTCGTAGCACTCGATGCGCAGGGGCGCGGTGTCGAGGTCGAGCGCCTCCTGGATCTCGCGGAGCGCCTGCGACCGGGTGGTGAGGTCGCCCGCACGGCGGGTGCGGTGCAGCGCCAGGGCCTGCTCCGCGTTGCGGTGCACCGTCGCGGCGAGGTCGCGCTTGTCGCCGCGCTGCGGCACCCGGACGGACACCCTGGCGCCCCGCAGTCCGCTGAGCCACGCGACGACGTCGTCGAGGTTGCTCGGCAGCTCGGGCACGAGGACCTCGCGCGGCACCGCGTCGGACGTGCCGCGCTCGTCGGGCACCGCGGTGCCGTACACCTGCTGGAGGAGGTGCTCGACGAGGTCGGCGTCCGTGACGTCCTCGACCTTCTCGACGACCCAGCCGCGCTGGCCGCGGATGCGACCGCCGCGCACGTGGAACACCTGGACGGCCGCCTCGAGCTCGTCGCCCGCGAGCGCGAACACGTCCGCGTCGGTGCCGTCGCCGAGCACGACGGCGTTCTTCTCGGTGGCCCGCTCGAGGGCGGCGATGTCGTCGCGCAGGCGGGCCGCCTGCTCGTACTCCATCGCCTGGGCGGCCTCCTGCATGCGTGCGGTGAGCCTCTTGACGAACTTCGCGGTGTCGCCCGCCATGAAGTCGCAGAAGTCGGCCGCGAGCGCCCGGTGCTCGTCCGCGTCGACGCGGCCGACGCAGGGTGCGGAGCACTTGTCGATGTAGCCGAGCAGGCAGGGTCGTCCGGTCTGCTGGGCGCGCCGGAACACGCCGGCGGAGCAGGTCCTGATCGGGAAGACGCGGAGCAGCAGGTCGAGGGTCTCGCGGATGGCCCAGGCGTGGCCGTAGGGGCCGAAGTAGCGGGTGCCCTTGCGCTTGGCGCCCCGCATGACCTGCGCGCGGGGGAACTCCTCGCCCATCGTGACGGCGAGGTACGGGTAGGACTTGTCGTCGCGGTACTTGACGTTGAACCGCGGGTCGAACTCCTTGATCCAGGAGTACTCGAGGGCGAGCGCCTCGACCTCGGTGCCGACGACGGTCCACTCGACCGACGCGGCCGTGGTGACCATGGACTGGGTGCGCGGGTGGAGGTTCGCGACGTCCTGGAAGTAGTTCGCGAGGCGCGAGCGCAGGTTCTTCGCCTTGCCGACGTAGACGACGCGCCCGTGCGGGTCGCGGAACCGGTAGACGCCCGGGTCGGTGGGGATCTCTCCCGGCGCGGGCCGGTAGGTCGCAGGATCGGGCATGCCCCGAGCCTAGTTCGCGGGGCCGACACCGACGCCGCCGGCCGGGGACGACGGACGCCCGCCCCCGGGGTGCGGGGACGGGCGTCCGACGTGTCAGCGGGTCGTCACGGCCAGTAGGCGTCGAAGTTCTTCGTGAACGGGCTCCCGTTGTACAGGTCCCAGTTGATCGACCACGTCATGAGGCCGCGCAGACCCGGCCAGGTGCCATGGGTCTTGTAGCTGCCGCACCCGGTGCCCTTGGTGAGGCAGTTGAGCGTCGTGGTGACGTCGGCGGGCGACGTGTACCCGTTGCCCGCGTACGAGTTGGCGGGCAGGCCGATGGCGACCTGGTCGGGGCGCAGCGCGGGGAACATCTTGGTGGTGTCCTTCGCGACCGGGAACCCGGTGAGCAGCATGTCCGTCATCGCGATGTGGAAGTCCGCGCCGCCCATCGAGTGGTACTGGTCGTCGAGGCCCATGATCGAGCCCGAGTTGTAGTCCTGGACGTGCAGCAGGGTGAGGTCGTCGCGCAGCGCGTAGATGACCGGGAGGTAGGCGCCGCAGCGCGGGTCCTGCCCGCCCCACGGGCCGGAGCCGTAGTACTGGTAGCCGTTCTGGACGAAGAACGTCTCGGGTGCCATCGTCAGGACGAACCCGGCGCCGTACTTCGCCTTGAGGGACTTGAGCGCCGAGATGAGGTTGACGACCACCGGGGTGGTCGGGCTGCGGAAGTCGTTGTCACCCGTGTTGAGCGACAGCGAGTGGCCCTCGAAGTCGATGTCGACGCCGTCGAGGCCCCACGTGTCGATGATGGTGCTCACCGAGCTGACGAACGCGTCGCGCGCGGCGGTCGTCGTCAGCTGGACCTGGCCGTTCTGCCCGCCGATGGAGAGCAGGACCTTCTTGCCGGCGGCGCGCTTCGCGGCGATCGCCGCCTTGAAGTCGGCGTCGGACTCGACGTTCGGGCACTCGCTGACCTTGCACCGCGTGAACCGGATGTCGCCCGACGTGACCGACGTCGGCTCGCCGAACGCGAGGTCGATGACGTCCCACGACGACGGCACGTCGGCCATGCGGACGTACCCCGCCCCGTTCGCGAACGACGCGTGCAGGTAGCCGACCAGCGCGTGCGTGGGGAGCGCGCCGCCGCCGGTCCCCCCGCCGCTCGTCGCGGTCGTGGCGGTCACGGCCGACGACTTCGCGGACTCGCCCGCGGCGTTCGTGGCCGTCACCTGGAACGAGTAGGCGGTGGCGGCCGCCAGCCCGGACACCGTCGTCGACGGGGACGTGGTCGTCGACACCTTCGTCCCGTCCCGGTAGACCGCGTAGCCGGTGGCGCCCGAGACGGCGTTCCACGTGAGGGGAACGCTGCTGGTCGTCGTCGTGCCGGCGGCGAGGCCCGTGGGCGCGGCCGGCACGGTCGGCGTCGTACCGCCGGACGCCGTCGTCGCGCTGACGGCCGACGACTTCGCGGACTCGCCCGCGGCGTTCGTGGCCGTCACCTGGAACGAGTAGGCGGTGGCGGCCGCCAGCCCGGACACCGTCGTCGACGGGGACGTGGTCGTCGACACCTTCGTCCCGTCCCGGTAGACCGCGTAGCCGGTGGCGCCCGACACGGCGGTCCATGACAGCGGGACGGACGACGACGTGGCGGTCCCGACCTTCAGGCCGGTCGGGGCCGCCGGGATGGTCGGCGTCGTGGTGCCGCCGCCGGGACCGACCAGGCTCACGTCGTCGACGACGTACGCGGGCTGGCCGTACCAGCCGTGCAGGAAGATCGTCGCGGTGGAGGCCGTGGCGGACGTCGTGAACGTCAGGCTGAGCTTCTGCCACGTGGCGGCCGACGGGGTCCAGGTCGTCACGGGAGACGCTGTGGCACCGCTCTCGCCGAGGTAGACGTACGAGCCCTGTACCCACGCGCTGAGGGTGTAGGTGGCGTTCGGCTGGACCGTGACGGTCTGGCTGCACTGGGCGTTGTCGCTGCCGGCGGGCGTGGCCTTGAGCGCTCCCGTGCCGGTGTGCACCGGGGTCGAGACGGCCTGCCCGCTGCTCGCGGCGCACGACCATCCGGTGAGGCCCGACTCGAAGCCGCCGTTGGCGGCGAGCTCGCCGTCGGCCGCGCCCGCCGGGCCGGCGACCAGCACGGCCGCTCCGGCGAGCACCGCGGTGGACAGGAGAGCGGCGACCCGGGCGAGCCGGCGCCGTCGTGCTGTGGTGCGTTCCATGATCGACTCCGTCGTCGCAGGGATTGATGCACAGGTATTTGTTAGCGGACCTTTCTCCCGTCCGCCCACGGCTGTCAAGAAGGCGTCCATCTGCCGGACACGTGTCCGCGCGCGGCGAGATGTCTTGATCGTCCGAATCATCGTTCCGTACCCGCGGAACCGGTCACGGCGTCGATCACGGTGTCGGTCCGGCGCCTCGAACTGTGACGCGCATCACGGCTGGCTAGGGTGGCGGCCATGAGCGCACAGCACGGGTACCACCTCCAGGTGCGGTGGACGGGAGCCGGCGAGAGCGGCACGTCGTCCTACACCGCGTACAGCCGCGACCACGACGTCACCCTGCCGGGCCGTCCCCCGCTGCCCGGGTCGGCCGACCCGGCGTTCCGCGGCGACCCCACCCGGTACAGCCCGGAGGAGCTGTTCGTCGCGAGCCTCGCGCAGTGCCACATGCTCTGGTTCCTGCACCTGGCAGCGGCAGCCGGGGTGGTCGTGCGCGAGTACGTCGACGACGCGTCCGGCAGCATGCGGGTCGAGTCCGGCGGCGAGGGCCAGTTCACCGACGTCACGCTGCGCCCGCGAGTCACCGTCGACGTGGTCCCGGACGGCGCGCGCCCGGACGACGCCGCGCTCACCGCGCTCCACCGGCGCGCGCACGACCACTGCTTCCTGGCGCGGTCGGTGAACTTCCCCGTGCACGTCGAGCCGGCGCCGCCGCACGTGGCCTCTCGCACCACCGCCTGACGACCCTGGGCCGGCGCGCGTCGGGCGGTCCGCGTCAGGCGGTGCGGCGCTCCGCGGTCCCCGGCTCGCCGGCGCCCAGCACCTCGGCGAGGAACCGGCCCGTGTGGCTCGCGGGCACGGTCGCGACGTGCTCGGGCGTGCCCTCGGCGACCACGAGACCGCCGCCCGACCCGCCCTCGGGGCCGAGGTCGATCACCCAGTCGGCCGACTTGATGACGTCGAGGTTGTGCTCGATGACGATGACGGTGTTGCCCTTGTCCACGAGGCTCTGGAGCATCAGCAGCAGCTTGCGGACGTCCTCGAAGTGCAGTCCCGTCGTCGGCTCGTCGAGCACGTACACGGTGCGGCCGCTCGACCGCTTCTGCAGCTCGCTCGCAAGCTTGACGCGCTGCGCCTCGCCACCCGACAGCGTCGGCGCCGGCTGACCCAGGCGGACGTACCCGAGACCGACGTCGACGAGCGTGCGCAGGTGACGGGCGATGGCGGGGACCGCCGCGAAGAACTCGGACGCCTCCTCGATCGGCATGTCGAGCACGTCCGCCACGGTCTTGCCCTTGAAGTGCACCTCGAGCGTCTCGCGGTTGTACCGCGCGCCGTGGCAGACCTCGCACGGCACGTAGACGTCCGGGAGGAAGTTCATCTCGATCTTGATGGTCCCGTCACCCGAGCACGCCTCGCAGCGCCCGCCCTTGACGTTGAACGAGAACCGCCCGGGCGTGTACCCGCGCACCTTCGCCTCGGTCGTCTCCGCGAAGAGCTTGCGCACGTGGTCCCACACGCCCGTGTAGGTCGCCGGGTTGGACCGCGGCGTGCGCCCGATCGGCCCCTGGTCGACGTGCACCACCTTGTCGAGCTGGTCGAGCCCGGTGACACGCTTGTGCCGGCCGGCGACCTGGCGGGCGCCGTTCAGCTCGTTCGCCATGACCGTGTAGAGGATCGAGTTCACGAGCGTCGACTTGCCCGAGCCCGACACGCCGGTCACCGCGGTCAGCACGCCGAGCGGGAACGACACGTCGACGTTCTGCAGGTTGTGCTCGCGCGCGCCCACGACCGTCACCTGGCGCTTCGTGTCCACCGGGCGGCGCTCGCCCGGCGTCGCGATCGAACGGCGACCGGCGAGGTACGCGCCGGTGAGCGACGTGCTGGAGTCGAGCAGGCCCTGCAGGCCGCCCGAGTGCACGACGTGCCCGCCGTGCTCCCCCGCGCCCGGGCCGATGTCGACGATCCAGTCGGCCGTGCGGATCGTGTCCTCGTCGTGCTCGACGACGATGAGCGTGTTGCCCAGGTCGCGCAGGCGCGTGAGCGTCTCGATGAGGCGCCGGTTGTCACGCTGGTGCAGGCCGATCGACGGCTCGTCCAGCACGTACAGCACGCCCACGAGACCCGACCCGATCTGGGTCGCGAGCCGGATGCGCTGCGCCTCGCCGCCCGACAGGGTGCCGGCGGGACGCTCGAGCGACAGGTAGTCCAGGCCGACGTCGAGCAGGAACCCGAGCCGCGCCGCGATCTCCTTGAGCACCTCGGCGGCGATCTGCCGCTCGCGCTCGCCCAGCTCGAGCGCGCCGAGGAACGTGTGCGCCTCGCGCAGCGGCAGGCGGCAGACCTCGGCGATGGAGCGGCCGCCGACCTTCACCGCGAGCACCTCGGGCTTGAGCCGCGCGCCGTCGCAGGCCGGGCACGGGACCTCGCGCATGAAGGCCTCGTACTTCTCCTTCGACCACTCCGACTCCGTCTCGGAGTGGCGGCGCTCGAGGAACGTGATGACGCCTTCGAAGCCCGTGGAGTACTGGCGCTCGCGCCCCCAGCGGTTCTTGTACCGGACGTGGACCTTGTGGTCCTGCCCGTGCAGCACCGCCTTCTTGGCGCGCGCCGGCAGGGCGCGCCACGGCACGTCCATCGAGAAGCCGAGATCGTCCGAGAGCGCCGACAGCACGCGCTCGAAGTACTCGGACGAGATCTGCGCCCACGGCGCGACGGCGCCCTCGGCGAGAGTCTTCTCGTCGTCGGGGACGACGAGCTCGGGGTCGACCTCGAGCCGGAACCCGATGCCGGTGCACTCCGGGCAGGCGCCGTAGGGCGCGTTGAACGAGAAGGTGCGGGGTTCGATCTCGTCGAGCGTGAGCTCGTGGTCGTTCGGGCAGGCGCGCTTCTCGGAGAACCGGCGCACGCGCTCGAGGTCGTCGATGTCGGCGTCGACGAGCTCGACGAGGACGATGCCGCCGGACAGCGGCAGGGCGGTCTCGACGGAGTCGGTGAGGCGGCGCTGCACGCCCTCGCGGGCGACGAGGCGGTCGACGACGACCTCGATGTCGTGCTTGAGGTTCTTCTCGAGCGTGGGCGGGTCGGTGAGGCTGACGACCTCGCCGTCGACGCGAGCGCGGGCGAAGCCCTTGGACTGGAGCTCCTTGAACAGCTCGACGTACTCGCCCTTGCGGCCGCGGACGACCGGGGCGAGCACCTGGTAGCGGGTGCCCTCGGGCAGCTCGAGGACGCGGTCGACGATCTGCTGCGGGGTCTGGGCGGTGACCTTCTCGCCGCAGACCGGGCAGTGCTGCGTGCCGGCGCGCGCGAACAGGAGGCGGAGGTAGTCGTAGACCTCGGTGATGGTGCCCACCGTCGAGCGCGGGTTGCGGTTGGTCGTCTTCTGGTCGATCGACACGGCCGGCGACAGGCCCTCGATGAAGTCGACGTCGGGCTTGTCCATCTGCCCGAGGAACTGGCGCGCGTACGCGGACAGCGACTCGACGTAGCGGCGCTGCCCCTCGGCGAAGATCGTGTCGAACGCGAGCGACGACTTGCCGGACCCGGAGAGGCCGGTGAACACGATGAGCGCGTCGCGCGGCAGGTCGAGGTCGACGCTGCGCAGGTTGTGCTCGCGGGCGCCCTGGATCACCAGACGATTCGAGAGACGGTCGGAGGAGTGCGCGACGGCGGAGTTGGTCACCACGACATCGTAGGTCGCCCCACCGACACTCGTACGGGTGTTCGAGGTGACCCCGGACACGTCGCGCGTCGGGTGCGAGGATGTGCGCATGGTGCACGACGACCTCGGTGACGACCTCTGGACCCTGCCCACGCTCACGGTGCGCGCGCTCCACGTCGGGCCCATGGACAACGTCGCGTACCTGCTGACGTGCCCGGTCACGGGCACCCAGGCGCTCGTCGACGCCGCCGCCGAGCCCGAGCGGCTGCTCGCCCTGGTGGCCGCCCACGGCACGGGGCGGCTGGAGACCGTCGTCACGACCCATCGCCACCCCGACCACGTCGGCGCGCTGGCCGCGGTCGTGGCCGCGACCGGGGCCCGGGTCGCCACCGGCGCCGAGGACGCGGACGCCGTCACCGAGGCCACCGGCTGCCCCGTCGACCTGCGGCTCGGGCACGCGGACCGGTTCGTCCTGGGCGGCGCTCTCCTCGAGATCGTGGCCCTGCGCGGCCACACGCCCGGGTCGGTCGCGCTCGTGCACGGCTCCCCCACGGCGCCCGCCGTCCCCGGCCACCGCCCGGACGCCCCGCAGGACGTCCCGGGCGGCGTCGTCGTGCTCACGGGCGACTCGCTGTTCCCCGGCGGCGTCGGGAACACGCAGCACGACCAGGCCCGTTTCACCGCGCTGCTCACCGACGTCCGCGAGCGCCTGTTCGCGCCGTACCCCGACGCGCTGGTGCTGCCCGGGCACGGTGCCCCCACGACGCTCGCGACGGAGCGACCGCACCTCGACACGTGGGAGCAGCGGGGCTGGTGAGGCTGCTTGAATGACCCCCATGCCGTTCTTCGCCGTGTCCTACGCCTACTCCGACGACGTCGCGCTGCGTGACGAGCACCGGCCCGCGCACCGTGCGCACCTGCGCGAGCTGCTCGACGCGGGCGTGCTCGCCGCGTCCGGTCCGCTCGGCGCGGCCGAGGGCGAGCCGGACGGCGCGCTGCTCGTCGTGCGCGCACCCGACGCCGACGGGGCGCTCGCCGTGCTCGACGACGACCCGTTCCTCGCGACCGGCGTCGTCGCGGCGCGCTCAGCCCGCCGCTGGGACCCGGTCATGGGGCCGTGGTCGGACGAGCTCTGACCCTTCGCCCCGGACGTGAGCGGCGGCGGACGGGTCAGTCCGCGTCCCGGGCGGCGTCGCGCGACGTCTTCCACAGGCTCGCGGCAGCCGTGACCGCGAGCACCAGGACGATGACGGCGAGCGACACCCACGTCGCGATCTCCGGGACGTCGACGGGTTGCCCGCCGTTGATGAACCCGACCGTGTTCTCGTGCAGCGCCTCGAGGAAGAGCTTGACCCCGATGAACGCGAGGATGACGGCGAGCCCGACGGGCAGGTAGACGAGCCGGTCGAGCAGCCCGCCCAGCAGGAAGTACAGCTGCCGCAGGCCCATGAGGGCGAGCAGGTTCGTCATGAACACGATGTACGGGTCCTGGGTGAGGCCGAAGATCGCGGGGATCGAGTCGAACGCGAACAGCAGGTCGGTCGTCCCGATCGCGACGAACACGAGCAGCAGCGGCGTGAGCAGGCGGCGCCCGTCGACGGTCGTGACGAGGTGCCCGCCGTCGTACCGGTCGGTCATCGGCAGGACGCGGCGCGCCACGCGGACGAGAGCGTTCTCGCGGTACTCGTCGTCGTCCCCGCCGCCGCGCACCAGCTGCGCGGCCGTGTACACGAGGAACGCGCCGAACAGGTAGAACACCCAGGTGAAGTGGTCGATGATCGCGGCGCCGAGCGTGATGAAGACCCCGCGGAGCACGAGCGCGACGACGATGCCCACCATGAGCACGCGTTGCTGCTGGTCCCGCGGCACGGCGAACGACGCCATGACCAGCACGAACACGAACAGGTTGTCGACGGACAGGCTGTACTCGGTGAGCCAGCCGGCGTAGAACTCGGTGGCCGGGGCAGAGCCGGCGACGGCCCACAGCGCGACCCCGTAGACCAGCGCGAGCCCGACGTAGAAGCCGATCCATGCGGTGCACTCGCGCACGCTCGGCACGTGCGGGCGCCGCGCCACGAACCACAGGTCGGCGAGCAGGAGCACCCCGAAGACGGTCAGGCTCGTGGCCTCGAACCAGCCGGGGATCTCGTGCACGGCGTCAGGCGTCCTTCCGGGCGTCGGTCGGTGCCTCGGCGGGCGGTGTCGCGGCGGCCGCCGCGCGCTGGCGGCGGGCGTCTACCCACAGGCTGAGGACCGTGGTCACCGTCAGCACGACGGCGATGTAGCCGAGCGAGAGGGCCGTGGACACCTCGGGGACGTCGACGTGCTCGCCGCCGTTGACGAACGGGAGCTCGTTGGTGTGCAAGGCGTGCAGCACGAGCTTGACGCCGATGAACCCGAGGATCGCCGCAAGCCCGTAGGCGAGGAACACGAGCCGGTCGAGCAGCCCGTCGACGAGG
Organism: Luteimicrobium subarcticum; assembly: GCF_002798015.1. Lineage (GTDB taxonomy): Bacteria > Actinomycetota > Actinomycetes > Actinomycetales > Cellulomonadaceae > Luteimicrobium > Luteimicrobium subarcticum. The sequence continues at coordinate 31,032 of NZ_PGTZ01000012.1, forward strand.
AAGTACAGCTGGCGCAGGCCGAGCAGCGAGAACGCGTTCGCGGCGAACACGAGGTACGTCTCCTGCGTGAGGCCGAAGATCGCGGGGATCGAGTCGACGGCGAACAGGACGTCCGCGCTGCCGATGGCGATCATGACGAACAGCAGCGGGGTGACGAGGCGTCGTCCGGCGCGGCGCACGACCATCTTGTCGTCGACGAAGTCGTCGGTGACGGGCAGCACCCGGCGGGCGAGCCGCAGGACGCCGTTCTCGTGGAACTCCTCCTCGTCGCCGGCGCGGGCGTGCCGCACCTGCGACCACGCCGTCCACAGCAGGAACGCGCCGAACACGTAGAAGACCCAGCTGAAGTTCTCGATGAGCGCCGCGCCGAGCAGGATGAATACGGTGCGCAGCACCAGCGCGACCGTGATGCCGAACAGCAGGACCTTCTGCTGCACCACCCGGGGCACGCGGAACGTCGCCATGATCAGCACGAACACGAACAGGTTGTCGATCGAGAGCGACTTCTCGGTGACGTACCCGGCGAAGTACTCGCCGGCGTACTCGCCGCCCCAGCCGACCCAGACGAGCCCGCCGAAGACGAGGGCCACGGCCACGTAGGCAGCCGACCAGGTGGCGGACTCGCGCATGCTGGGTGCGTGCGGCACGCGCGCGTGCCCGACGAAGTCGACGGCGAGCATCGCGAGGATCACCGCGACGGTGACGAGCCAGACCCACAGGGAAACGTCCACGAGACCTCCGGTACGACAGTAGGTACCGAAGGTCTCCTCCGCCCGTGGGCCTGCTCCCCGGAACGGTCGTGGGACCGCTCGTGATGACGAGTCGCAGCAGTCGGGAGTACTCCCCTTCGCTGCCGTGAGGCTACCCGACGGGTGTTACGGACGCATGACGCGAACCCTCAGGTCGGCCCGGGACGCGACGGCCCGCACGAGCGCCGCGTTCGCCTCGTCGGACCGCTCGACCCAGGCACGCGCCGCGGCGGGCGAGCGCCCGTGCTCGACGTGACGGGCGACGAGACGCTCGACCCGTTCGGTGTCGTCCGGCTCGACCGACCACACCTCGTCGAGCAGCGGGCTGACGTCCTGCCAGCCGCCCCGGTCGAGCAGCAGGTAGTTCCCCTCGGTGACGACGAGGGGGACGTCGGCGCCCACCGGCACGGCCGACCCGACCGGCTCCTCGAGGTCACGCCGGAACACCGGCGCCCAGACGGGTGGGTCGTGCGGGCCGGCGCCCCGCAGGCGGCCCAGCAGCGCGACGTAGCCGGGCACGTCGAACGTGTCCGGCGCGCCCTTGCGGTCGGCCCGGTCGAGCCGCTCGAGCTCGTGCTGGGCCAGGTGGAACCCGTCCTGGCCGACGACCGCGACCGCGAGGCCCTGCTCGTGCAGGGCGGCCGCGAGCGCCGCGGCGAGCGTCGACTTGCCCGCGCCGGGCGCCCCGGTGATGCCGAGGATGCGGCGGCGGCCGTCCGCGCGCGCGTCGGCGTGCAGCCGTGCGGCGCGCGCGACGAGAGCGTCCGCGGTGAGCTCACCCACGGTGGGCTCGACGAGCGCGGACGGGACGGCGCCCGGGAGGTCGGCGAGCCAGGTGCGCGGGCCGACGACCTGGACACGACGCGCCGCGACCCGTGCGGCCGCACCGAGCGCGACGACGAAGCCGTCGCCGACCGCGAGCGCGTGCGCGAGCGCTCCGTGGAACACGTCCCCGGCGGCGAGGGTGTCGACGGCGGTCACGCGCGGGACGGGCACCGTCCCGGAGGCTGCGGTCGGGGCGTCGGTCGACGGGCCGGCGGAACCGGCCGGGCTCGTCCACCACACGACGGGGTCGCCGCCGTGGGTCACCGCGACCTGCGGCACGCCCGCAGCGAGCAGGGCCGGCCCGACGTCGTCGGCCCCGCCGATCCCGCCGACCCGGAAGTCGGCCGACGCGACGACGGTGGTGCAGCGTGGCACGAGCTCGGCGAGCCACGGCTTCCACCGACCGGCGTCGAGGACGACGGGAGCGCGCCCGGCCCGCGCGTCCAGCGCGTCGAGGACGGCGTGCGCGAGCGCGGGGTGGTGCCCGTCGAGCAGGACGACGCCGGGGTCGGCCGCAGCGGCCAGCAGGTCGGCGAGCACCGCCGGGGCGGGCGCCGCGACGGGCGTGCGGCCCGCGTCCGGCGAGACGACGGACCGCTCCCCGGACGCGTCGTCGACGAGGACCGCCGAGATCGCGAGCTCGTAACCGTCCGGGGCGACGTCGACGACGCGGACGCCGTGCCCCTCCAGGTCGGAGCGGGCGGCGCGGGCGGCTGCCCCGTCGCCGAGTGCGGTGAGCAGGGTGGGCCTGCCGCCGAGCGCCGCGAACGTCACGGCGGCGTTCGCTGCCGGGCCACCGGCGGCCACGTCCTGCCGGCTCGCCGTGACCTTGGTGTTGCGGTCGGGGCGCGTCGCGCGGTGGACGACGTCGAGCGTGGTCAGGCCGACGAACAGGCCCTGTGGAAGGTCGGCCGTCACTGCACGCAGAGCTCGTTGCCCTCGGGATCCTGGAGGACGACCCACGACTCGCCGCGCACCTCGCGCTCCGCGACGACGGTGGCGCCGAGCGCGACGAGCCGTGCGACGTGCGCCCGCACCGCGTCCTGCGGCGCGACGCCCTCGGGGGCGGACCGCCCGACGTTCAGGTCGAGGTGCACCCGGTTCTTCGCGGTCTTGGGTTCCGGCACCTGCTGGAGGAAGAGACGCGGGCCGACGCCGTCGGGGTCGACGAGCGCGTTCGCGGAGTCTCGCTGGTCCGGCGGCACGCCCCAGGCGTCGAGCGCGTCGTCCCACGACGCGAACCCGTCGGGCGGCGGCTGCCGCACGTAGCCGAGCGCGGCGCACCAGAACTCTCCCAGCGCCGCCGGGTCGTGCGCGTCGAACGTGACCTGCACCTGGATCGCCATGCTGCTCCCCCTCTCAGGCCGTCGCGGCCTGCATCTGCCGGAGCTCCTTCTTGAGGTCCCCGATCTCGTCGCGCAGCCGGGCCGCGAGCTCGAACTGCAGCTCGCCGGCCGCGGCGTGCATCTGGTCGGTCATCTCCTGGATGAGTCCGGCGAGGTCGCTCGCGGCGCCGACCGCGAGCCGGTTCGTCGTCACGCCCTCCTTGGTCGCCCCGGCGGCCGGGGCCCCACCGCGGCCGCGGCCCTTGCCGGGCTGGCGGTACCCCGTCGCGAGGAGCTCCTGGGTGTCCATGTCCTCGCGGGCGAGCATGTCGGTCACGTCGGCGATCTTCTTGCGCAGCGGCGTCGGGTCGATCCCGTGCTCGGTGTTGTACGCGAGCTGCCGCTCGCGGCGACGGTTCGTCTCCTCGATCGCCAGCTCCATCGCCGGCGTCTTCTTGTCGGCGTACATGTGCACCTGGCCGGACACGTTGCGCGCCGCACGCCCGATGGTCTGGATGAGCGACTTGCCCGAGCGCAGGAAGCCCTCCTTGTCGGCGTCGAGGATCGCGACGAGCGACACCTCGGGCAGGTCGAGACCCTCGCGGAGCAGGTTGATGCCCACCAGGACGTCGTACAGGCCGAGACGCAGCTCGCGCAGCAGCTCGACGCGGCGCAGCGTGTCGACCTCCGAGTGGAGGTAGCGGACCCGGACGTCCTTGTCGAGCAGGTAGTCGGTGAGGTCTTCTGCCATCTTCTTGGTGAGGGTGGTGACGAGGACGCGCTCGTCACGGTCGACGCGCTCGCGGATCTCGCCGAGCAGGTCGTCGATCTGGCCCTTCGTGGGCTTGACGACGACCTCCGGGTCGACGAGGCCCGTGGGGCGGATGATCTGCTCGACGACGCCGTCCGCCTGGGCCAGCTCGTAGTCGCCCGGCGTCGCGGACAGGTAGACGGTCTGCCCGATGCGCTCGACGAACTCCTCCCAGCGCAGGGGCCGGTTGTCCATCGCGCTGGGCAGTCGGAACCCGAAGTCGACGAGGTTGCGCTTGCGCGACATGTCGCCCTCGTACATCGCGCCGATCTGTGGGACCGTCACGTGCGACTCGTCGATGACCAGCAGGAAGTCCTCGGGGAAGTAGTCCAGCAGGGTGTTGGGGGCGGTGCCCGGAGCGCGGCCGTCGATGTGCCGGGAGTAGTTCTCGATCCCCGAGCAGCTGCCGATCTGCCGCATCATCTCGATGTCGTAGGTGGTGCGCATGCGCAGCCGCTGCGCCTCGAGCAGCTTGTTCTGCCGCTCGAGCTCCGCGAGCCGGTCGGCGAGCTCGGCCTCGATGGACCCGATGGCGCGCTCCATGCGCTCGGGGCCGGCCACGTAGTGCGTCGCCGGGAAGATGAAGGTCGACTGCTCGGACCGCACGACGTCGCCGCTGACGGGGTGCAGCAGCTGGATGTTCTCGATCTCGTCGCCGAAGAACTCGATGCGGATCGCGAGCTCCTCGTACACCGGGATGATCTCGACGGTGTCGCCCCGCACGCGGAACGTGCCGCGCGTGAACGCCATGTCGTTGCGCGTGTACTGCATCGTGACGAACTGCCGGAGCAGGACGTCTCGCTCGACCTGGTCGCCGACGTCGAGCCGGACCATGCGGTCGACGTACTCCTGCGGCGTGCCCAGGCCGTAGATGCACGAGACCGACGCGACCACGATCGTGTCGCGGCGCGTCAGGAGCGAGCTCGTCGCCGAGTGCCGCAGCCGCTCGACCTCGTCGTTGATCGACGAGTCCTTCTCGATGTAGGTGTCCGTCTGCGCGATGTACGCCTCGGGCTGGTAGTAGTCGTAGTACGAGACGAAGTACTCGACCGCGTTGTTCGGCAGCAGCTCACGGAACTCCGTCGCGAGCTGCGCGGCGAGCGTCTTGTTGGGCGCCATGACGAGCGTCGGGCGCTGCACCTGCTCGATGAGCCACGCGGTGGTCGCCGACTTGCCCGTTCCGGTCGCCCCGAGCAGGACGACGTCCTTCTCGCCTGCCCGCAGGCGCTGCGTCAGCTCCGCGATCGCCTGCGGCTGGTCACCCGACGGCGTGTACTCGGACACCACCTCGAACGGGGCGACGGTTCGCTGCAGGTCGGTGACGGGACGCATGTGTCCAACGTACGACGCGCCACCGACACGTGGTGATCCGTGGTTTCACCCGTCACGACGGGGTCACAGACCGAGCGCCCACCGCGCCGCCGCAGGACAATCCGCATAACGTGACACACGTCATGCACCGGGGGAAGGCAGACGAAGAATTGCGAGATGTGATGCAGGCAGCACGGCAAGCAGGACGCCCGGGCGACGGGCGTGGGTGCCGCACGATCAAGGAGGCCCGCTCATGACCCCCACCTCCCCGCGGCACGGACGCGCACCGCGACGCGTCGTCGGCCGCCGGCTCGCTGCCGCCTCCGGGGCGCTCGCGCTCGTCCTCGCCGGCTCGCTGACGTACGTCGCGGCCTCCGTGTCGTCGGCGCCCCCCGCCGACGCGGCCACGGTCTCCGGCCTGCTCCCGCCGTCGTCCGGGATCCTTCCCGGACCGTCGCCGTCGGGCGAGGACGCGAACGACGGCTGGGGTCCGTGCGTCCCCGACCCCGCCCCGGACGAGGCCGGCAACTGCCAGGGGTGGGCCGACGACAAGACCGCCACGATCAACGGCACCGACGACGCCCCCAACGTCATCGTCGGTGGAGACTTCTCGGTCACCGGCACCGCGGCCGAGACGGAGGGCTTGCTCGTCGTCAACGGCAACGCGTCCTTCGACAAGACGTACAACGTCGGCTGGGCCATCGGGAGCGGGGTCATCCCTGCCGACCGGGCGGACTGGCTGATCGTGGGCGGTGACGCCACCGTCACGCCGTCGACGTCCACCGTCAACGTCGGCACGGCCATCGCGCCCTACCGGACCGGCGACATCCGCGTCGGCGGTGCCCACAACTTCCGAGACGCCGCAGTCCCGTCGAGCACGCAGTACGGGCAGCTCGGCCAGTCGGTCGACACCGCCAACCAGACCCCGCCCACGCAGTTCCAGAACGCCGTCTACACCGACACGTCCGTCCTCACCGACGACCACTACGACGACCTGTTCGGCGCGGACGGCACCATGGCGACCTACTCGCAGCAGTGCTACGCCCCCCTGAGCGACCCGGACGTCGCGACGGCGGAGAACCTCGGCGGCACGCTGAGCGTCACGCACGGCACGGTCTCGATCTCCGGCGGCACGATGACGCTCACCGGACCGGGCACGGGCCAGCTGGTGGTGTTCGACCTGCCCGCGACGCTCGGTACGGCCGGCTCGCCGGTCGACGTGGACGTCACGGGCATCCCGACGACCGCGACGATCCTGCTCAACACCAACGCCGCAGGCGCAGTCGCGCAGTTCGTCTCGAACGTCACGGTCGACGGGAGCTCGGACTACGCACCCGCGTGGCGCGACCAGGTCCTCTTCAACTACCCGAACGCGACCTCCGTGCGACTCGGTGGTCCGCTGCAGCTGCCCGGCGCGGTCCTCATGGGTCAGCCCGGCTCGACGCTGACCGTCGGCGTGGCCGGGACGAACGGACGCATCTACACGCCGGGCAGCATGGTCAACGACGGCGGCGCGGGCGTCGGCGCGAGCACCGGCACCGAGAACCACTCGTACCCGTTCACCGGACAGCTCGGCTGCGTCGCGATCGTCCCCGCGACGTTCTCGGTCGCGAAGACCATCACCGGCGACGGCGCCGACTCCGTCCCCGCCGACACCGCGTTCACGGTCCACTACGAGGTCACCGGGCCGGCCGACAGCCCGAACCTCGGCACGGCCGGCGACCTCACCGTCCTCGCCGACGGCACACCGGTCAACGGGCCGGAGCTCGCACAGGGCGACGAGGTCACCCTGTCCGAGCCCACGTTCCCATCCGTCGACGGCATCGACTGGGGCACGCCGACCATCTCTCCCAACCCGGTCACGATCGGCGCGGAGAACACGGTCACGGCGGTCGCGGTGACCAACACCGCCACCCTGCAGCGCGGCGGCTTCACCATCACCAAGGCGGTCACGGGCGACGACGGCGCGTCGACGACGTCCTTCGACGTCGACTGGAGCTGTGACGCGCCGAACGCCGCCGGCGACGACTCCGGGACCGTCACCGTCAGCGACGGCACGAGCTCGACCATCACGGGCTTCCCCGTCGGCACGACGTGCACCGTGACGGAGGACACCCCGACGGACGACAACGGCACGTGGGCCGACCCGGTCGTCTCCCCCACCACCGTCACGATCGCGGACGACGACGGCACCGCCCAGGTCGTCACCGTGACCAACGACTTCACGCACGCCGTGGGCGGGTTCACGATCACCAAGGACGTCGAGGGTGACTCCGGCGCCTCGACCACGACGTTCACGGGCACCTGGACCTGTGACGCCGAGAACGCCGACGGCGACTCGTCGGGCACCTGGTCGCTGTCGGACGGCGACAGCCTCGAGCTCGACGGCTTCCCGACGGGCACCACCTGCTCCGTGGCCGAGGACACCCCCACCGACGACAACGGCACCTGGGACTCGTCGATCGACCCGGACGGCGACTTCGTCATCACCGAGGGCGACGCGTCCACGACCGTCGTGACGGTGACGAACACGTTCACGCACGCCGTGGGCGGGTTCACCATCACCAAGGTGGTCGAGGGTGACCCGGGCGCGTCGACCACGAGCTTCGACATCGACTGGTCGTGCGACGCCCCCAACGCCGCCGGCGACGACTCCGGCACCGTGACGATCGGGGCCGGTGAGTCGGAGTCCGTGGCCGGGTTCCCGACCGGCACCACCTGTACGTTCTCGGAGGACACCCCGAGCGACGACGACGGCACGTGGTCCACCCCGACGATCGACCCGGACAGCGTCACCATCGAGGAGGGTGACGGCAGCACGCAGGTCGTGACGGTGACGAACACGTTCACGCACGCGGTGGGCGGTTTCACCGTCACCAAGGACGTCACCGGCGACCCCGGCGCGTCGACCAGCACCTTCACGGGTACCTGGACGTGCGACGCCGAGAACGCCGACGGCGAGTCGTCGGGCACCTGGTCCCTCGAGGACGGCGCCTCGGCGACGTTCGACGGCTTCCCGACGGGCACCACCTGCTCCGTGGCCGAGGACACCCCCACCGACGACAACGGCACCTGGGACTCGTCGATCGACCCGGACGGCGACTTCGTCATCACCGAGGGCGACGCGTCCGCGACCGTCGTGACGGTGACGAACACGTTCACGCAGGCCGTCGGCGGGTTCACGATCGCGAAGGCCGTGACCGGTGACCCGGGCGCCTCCACGACGAGCTTCGACATCGACTGGTCGTGCGACGCCCCGAACGCCGACGGCGACGACTCCGGAACGGTCACCCTCACGGACGGCGAGTCGAGCGACCCGATCACCGGGTTCCCCGTCGGCACGACCTGCACCGTGGCCGAGGACACCCCCACCGACGACAACGGCACCTGGGCCGACCCCGTCATCAGCCCGGACAGCATCACCATCGCCGAGGACGACGGCACCGCCCAGGTCGTCACCGTGACCAACGACTTCACGGCCACGGTGGGCGGTTTCACCATCTCGAAGGCCGTGACCGGTGACGACGGCGCGTCGACGACGAGCTTCGACATCGACTGGTCCTGCTCGGCGGCGAACACCGCCGGTGACGACTCGGGCACCGTGACGCTCGAGGACGGTGACACGGACGAGGTCACCGGGTTCCCCGTCGGCACCACCTGCACGGTGAGCGAGGACACCCCGACCGACGACAACGGCACCTGGGCCACCCCGACGATCAGCCCGGACAGCATCACGATCGCGGCGGGCGAGCCGTCCGCGACCGTCGTGACGGTGACGAACACCTTCACCCAGGCGGTCGGCGGGTTCACCATCGCCAAGGCCGTGACCGGCGACCCGGGGGCGTCGACGACGAGCTTCGACATCGACTGGTCCTGCTCGGCGGCGAACACCGCCGGTGACGACTCGGGCACCGTGACGCTCAGCGGCGGGGAGTCCAGCGACCCGATCACCGGGTTCCCTGTCGGCACCACCTGCACGGTCTCCGAGGACACCCCCACGGACGACAACGGCACCTGGGCCGACCCCGTCATCGACCCGGCGACCGTCACGATCGCCGAGGACGACGGCACCGCCCAGGTCGTCACCGTGACCAACGAGTTCGTGGCGCCCACGCCCACGCCCACACCGACGCCCACCCCGACGCACTCGACGGCGGCACCCACCACGCCGGCTCCGACGACGCCCGCACCGGTGCCGACGACCCCGTCGGACGACCTCGCGACGACCGGGGCGCAGGTCACGCTCGTCGGGATCGCCGCGCTGCTCCTGCTCACGACCGGCGTGCTGGCCGTGGTGATCACCCGCCGCCGGCGGGCCTGACGCCGACCGTCACGTGAGATGACGTGAGGGTGGCCCCGAGCACGTGCTCGGGACCACCCTCACGTCCGACTGCGGCGCCCGTTCGACGCGCGCGCCGACCCGGTCACTCCTCGGCGGCCTCCTCCGCGCGGGCCTCCTCGACGAGCCGCGGCCACAGCGCGTCGACCTGCGCCCGCAGCGCCTCGACGTCTCCGGACCCGTCGAGGACGACGTCGGCCGCCGCGAGCCGGAGGTCGTCGGGCGCCTGCGCGTCGAGCCGCGCCTCGGCGTCGCGCAGGCTCATGCCGCGCGACTCCACGAGCCGCGCAAGCCGCAGGTCGCGCGGGGCGTCGACGACGAGGACGAGACCGAACGACTCGCCCTGACCGGTCTCGACGAGCAGGGGGATGTCGTGCACGACGACCGCGTCCGGGTCGGCGGCGACGGCGCGCGCCTCCTGCTCCGCGGCGCAGCGCCGGATCTCCGGGTGCACGATCGCGTTGAGCTGCTCGCGGCGCGCCGGCTCTGCGAAGACGACGGCTGCGAGCGCCGGGCGGTCGAGCGTGCCGTCGGCGGCGAGGACGTCGTCGCCGAACGCGTCGACGACGCGTTCGAGGCCGACGCTGCCGGGCCGCACGACGTCTCGGGCGAGCTGGTCGTGGTCGACGGTCGTGGCGCCGAGGGTCGCGAGCTGCGCGAGCACCACGGACTTGCCGGACGCGATACCACCGGTGAGGCCGACACGGAACATCTCCTCATCCTGCCAGCATCAGCCGGGGTGCGGCCCGTCGGTGCGGCAGGCCGCCGACCTGGCGCCGCCCGACCCGGTGCCGTCGGTACCGGTGTCGGCGACGCGGGCGAGCAGGGCGACGAGCGTGCGCTGCTCGTGGGGCGCGAGCCGGTGCAGCAGGCCGTCTGCCCCGGACGCCCGCAGGGCGCCGAAACGGTCGAGGGCGGCGCGACCGACGTCGGTGAGCCCGACGAGGGTGGCGCGCCGGTCGCTCCGGTCGGGCCGGCGGACCACGAGGCCGTCGCGCTCGGCGGCGTCGACCTTGCTCGTGACCGACCGGGGGCTGACGTCGAGCGCGTCGGCGATGCTGCTGGGTCGCAGCTCTCCCCCGCTGCGCGCGAGGACGCGCAGCAGGCGGACCTGCCCGGGGGCGACGACGTCCGCGCCGAGGCGGTCCTGGGTCTCACGTCGGACGGCCCGCAGCGCGGCGTGCAGGACGCCGAGGAAGTCGGCACCGGACGGCGGCTCGCCGGCACCGGCGCCCGGTGGCTCGGCGGGTCCGTCGACGGGCGGCTGGCTCATGCGGTCACCCTAGCGGGAAGAACCAGATGCTGCGCATGGTTCATACTGAGCATTGCTCAGTAACTTTCGGGAGGCTCCGTGTCGTTCCACACCCCCCTGTCCGGCGGCCGCCGCAGCGGCCTGCGCACCTTCACCCAGGATGCCTCGGTAGCCCACCAGCGGCTGCATCGCGGGACCGTCCGCCGCGTCCTCGGCTTCGCCCGCCCGTACCGGCGGCTCCTCACGGTCTTCGTGGCCCTGCTCGTCGTCGACGCCGCGGTCGGCGCCGCGTCACCGCTGATCGTGCGACGCCTCATCGACGACGGCATCGCCCGAGGCGACCGCGCCGAGGTCGTCGGCCTCGCCGCCGTCCTCGCGGCCGTCGCGATCGCCGGCGCATGCCTCACCGTGGGCGAGCGCTGGCTCTCCGCACGCGTCGGCGAAGGACTCATCCTCGACCTACGGACCCGCGTCTTCGACCACGTCCAGCGGATGCCGCTCGCCTTCTTCTCCCGCGCCCGCACCGGGGCGCTCGTCCAGCGCCTCAACGGCGACGTCCTGGGCGCGCAGCAGGCGTTCACGTCCACGCTGTCGAACGTCGTGAGCAACGCCCTGACCGTCGTGTTCGTGCTCGCCGCGATGTTCGCGATGTCCTGGCAGCTCACCCTGCTCTCGCTCGTCCTGCTGCCCCTGTTCGTGCTCCCGGCACGCTGGGTGGGACGGCGGCTCGCCGAGATCACGCGCGAGCAGTACGCCCTCAACGCCGACACCGCCCAGATGATGAACGAGCGGTTCAGCGTCGCCGGCGCGCACCTCGTCAAGGTGTTCGGGCGCCTCCCCGACGACTCGGCGGAGTTCGCCGACAAGGCCGCCAAGGTGCGCGACATCGGGGTCCGTTCCGCGGTGCTCGGGACCTACTTCCGGGCCGCGCTCACGACCGTCGCCGCCGTCGGCGTCGCGCTCGTCTACGGGTTCGGCGGCGTCATGGCCATCGCCGGGACGCTGACCGTCGGCACGGTCGTCGCCATGACGGCGTACCTCGCGCGGCTCTACGGCCCGATCACCGCGATGTCGAACGTCCAGGTCGACGTCATGACCGCCCTCGTGAGCTTCGAGCGCGTGCTGGAGGTCCTGGACCTCGAACCCGCTGTCGCCGACGCGCCGGACGCCCGCGACCTCGCCCCGCTGGTCGCGGCGCACGGCGCCGGGCTCGCGCTGGACCACGTGACGTTCCGGTACCCGGCCTCGTCCGAGGTGTCGCTCGCGTCGCTCGAGGGAACCGCAGTGACGCGCGACGACCCGACGGCCGACACGCTCCACGACGTGAGCTTCACGGTCCCGGCCGGCTCGACCGTCGCGCTCGTCGGGCCGTCGGGCGCCGGGAAGACCACGGTCTCGCAGCTCGCCACGCGCATGTACGACCCGACGTCGGGGACGGTGCGGCTCGCGGGCGTCGACCTGCGCGACGTCACCCAGGAGTCGCTGCACGCCGCCGTGGGCGTGGTCTCGCAGGAGGCGCACCTGTTCCACGACACCGTCGCCGCGAACCTGCGCTATGCGAAGCCGGACGCCACGGACGACGAGCTCTGGGACGCACTGCGCGGCGCACACGTGGGCGACCTCGTCGCCTCGCTGCCCGCCGGGCTCGAGACCGTCGTCGGGGACCGCGGCTACCGGCTGTCCGGAGGCGAGCGGCAGCGCCTCGCCATCGCCCGCGTGCTGCTCAAGCAGCCGCCGTTCGTCGTGCTCGACGAGGCGACGGCGCACCTCGACTCCGAGTCGGAGGCCGCCGTGCAGGCCGCGCTCGACGCCGCGCTCGAGGGGCGCACGTCGCTCGTCATCGCCCACCGGCTCTCGACCGTGCGCGACGCGGACCTCATCCTCGTCCTGGACGCCGGGCGCGTCGTCCAGCAGGGCACGCACCCCGAGCTCCTCGCCGCCGGCGGACCGTACGCCGACCTGTACCGCACCCAGTTCGCCGAGCCGCGCGCGGCGTGATCCGACCGGACCCTGGACAGGACCGTGCCCTCACTGATTCAATGCACCTATTCATTGGTTCATTAGGAGGTCCTGGTGTCACTCGTCGCTCTCGCCCTGCTGCTCGTCGTCGTCGCGGTCCCCACCGCGCTCGTGACCGCCGTCCTCTGGCTCACCGGCAGGACGCACGCCCCCGACCCGGGCTCGAGCACGGGCCTCGTCCGCAAGAACGCCCAGCGCCACGAGACGACCGTCTTCCTCGCTGCCGCAGGCGTCGGCGCGATCGTGGCGGTCGTCCTCCTCGCCGCCCCCGTCTCCGACGGTGACACGTCCCCGCGGCTCGGCGGCGCCGCTCCGTTCGCCGGCGCCGCAGCGTTCGCGGCGGTCCGGGCGGTCGGCGAGCTCACCTGGCCGCGACCTCGCGCGAGCCGCCGTCTCGCACCGCTCGCGCGGCGTGGCGTCAGGAGCGTCGGGGGCAACCGGCTGACGCTCCTGCTGGCGACCGCCGTCGTCGCGACCCTCTCCGTCGTCGCGTTCGGGTTCACCGCCTCGACCGACGGCACCACGATCGACGCCCCCGCCGTTCCCGGCACGACCTCGACCTCGGGCCCCTACCCGGGCTGGCCCTACGGGGTGCCCGTCCTCGTCGCGCTCGGCCTGGCTCTCCTCGCGACCGCGGGCGCGCTGCGCCTCGTGGCACGACGCCGTCCGCTCGACGGCCTCACCGTCGCGCAGGACGACGCCCTGCGCCGCACGAGCGCCGCACGGCTCCTCGGCGGGGTCCAGCTGGGCGTCGGGGGCGGCATCGCGGCCCTCGACCTGTTCACCGGCCTCGTCCTGCACGGTGCGGGGTGGCCCCTGCCCGCCGCCGCCTCCGCCACCGTGGGGCTCGTCGTCGGCGTCGCGAGCGTCACGGCCTTCGTCACGAGCCTCGCGGCGCGCGACACCCGGCCCACGCCGCTCGCACCCGCTCCGGTCGGTGCGGTGTGAGAGCGGTCGACGTCGACCTCGACGCGGCGGTGCCCGTCTACGAGCAGATCCGCGCCCAGGTCGCGGCCCTGGTGGCCGTCGGCGAGCTCGCGCCCGGCGACCGGCTGCCCGCGTCGCGCGACCTGGCCCGCGACCTCGGGATCGCGGTCGGCACCGTCCAGCGCGCCTACAAGGAGCTCGAGGCCGCGCAGGTGGTCGTCTCCCGGCGGCGCGTCGGCACCGTCGTCGCCGCAGGTGCCGGCCCCTCGACTGGCGCCGGCGGGGGCGTCGACCCGGCGCCGCTCGCGGCCGCGCGCGACCTCGTCGTCGCCGCACGGCGAGCGGGCCTCGACGACGACGCCGTCCTCGATCTCGTCCGCGGCGCGCTGCGCACCGTGTGACGTCATCGCCCGGCCACGACGCGCGACCGGACAGCAGGCTCAGCGGCGGACCACGTCCCCGGGGCCGAACGCGACGAGGGCCCGTCCTCCCCAGGGGGAGGACGGGCCCTCAGGCCTGTCGGCCGCCGCACCGTTCCCGGGCGGCGGACCCTGCCGCGTGCCCGGCCGTGACGGCCGGGCACGCTGCGGGATCAGTTGCCGGTCAGCTTCTCGCGGAGCGCGGCGAGCGCCTCGTCCGAGGCGAGCGTCCCGGTCGCCTCCTGGGCCGGAGCCGAGGAGTAGGAGGACGTCGACGACGACGACGACGAGGAGGACGAAGCGCCGGACTCGGACGTGCTGGCCTCGGCGTCCGCCTTGGCGGCGTCGGCGACCTGCTGGCGGTGAGCCGACCACAGCTCGTGCGCCTTGGCGTACTGGCCCTCCCAGGCCTCACGCTGCGTCTCGAAGCCCTCGAGCCACTCGTTCGTCTCCGGGTCGAAGCCCTCGGGGTACTTGTAGTTCCCCTGGTCGTCGTACTCGGCGGCCATGCCGTAGAGCGCCGGGTCGAAGTCCTCGGAGTCGACGTCCAGACCCTCGTTCGCCTGCTTGAGCGAGAGCGAGATGCGGCGACGCTCGAGGTCGATGTCGATGACCTTGACGAAGACGTCGTCACCGACGTTGACGACCTGCTCGGGCAGGTCGACGTGACGCACGGCGAGCTCGGAGATGTGCACGAGGCCCTCGATGCCGTCCTCGACGCGCACGAACGCACCGAACGGGACGAGCTTCGTGACCTTGCCCGGCACGACCTGGCCGATGGCGTGCGTGCGGGCGAACGTCTGCCACGGGTCCTCCTGCGTCGCCTTCAGCGACAGGGAGACACGCTCGCGGTCGAAGTCCACGTCGAGCACCTCGACCGTGACCTCCTGGCCGACCTCGACGACCTCGGACGGGTGGTCGATGTGCTTCCAGGACAGCTCCGAGACGTGCACGAGACCGTCGACGCCGCCGAGGTCCACGAACGCACCGAAGTTGACGATCGAGGAGACGACACCGGGGCGCACCTGGCCCTTCTGCAGCGTCTGCAGGAAGGTGGAGCGGACCTCGGACTGCGTCTGCTCGAGCCACGCACGACGCGAGAGCACGACGTTGTTGCGGTTCTTGTCGAGCTCGATGATCTTCGCCTCGATCTCCTTGCCGACGTACGGCTGGAGGTCGCGGACGCGACGCATCTCCACGAGGGAGGCGGGGAGGAAGCCACGGAGACCGATGTCGAGGATGAGCCCACCCTTGACGACCTCGATGACGGTGCCGGTGACGACGCCGTCCTCTTCCTTGATCTTCTCGATCGTGCCCCAGGCGCGCTCGTACTGTGCGCGCTTCTTGGACAGGATCAGACGACCTTCCTTGTCCTCCTTCTGGAGGACCAGGGCCTCGACCTGGTCGCCGACGCCGACGACCTCGGACGGGTCGACGTCGTGCTTGATGGACAGCTCGCGCGAGGGGATGACGCCCTCGGTCTTGTAGCCGATGTCGAGGAGGACCTCGTCGCGGTCGACCTTGACGATGGTGCCCTCGACGATGTCACCGTCGTTGAAGTAACGGATGGTGGCGTCGACGGCAGCGAGGAAGTCCTCTTCGGTGCCGATGTCGTTGACGGCAACCTGAGGGGCAGACTTCGCGGGGGTGGAGATGGTCATTGAGTTCGAAGCTCCGATGTGGACAGGACGTAGTACGGACAGGGATGCGGCTCACGCGGAAGGTCCCGACCCGCACGTGCGGGACGAGGGAACTGCGCGGACTGCGGTGAGGGATCGCGCCGGGACCCTGCCCGACCGAGACCGGTCCGGGAGCCGACTGAGGAGCCGGTACCAGATTCCAGGCGCAATACACCGTCACTCATAGTAGTCGGACCGTCATGGGTGGGTCAAAGCCCACGGACTACGCCAGCGTGGCCGCGACCCGCAGCAGCTCGGCCGGGACGTGCTTGACCTTCCCCGCCACCTCGTCGAACGGCACGAGGCGGACCTCGTCGCCGTGCAGGGCCGTCATGACGCTCGTACGCCCCGCGACGGCGGCATCGACCGCCGCGACGCCGAACCGCGAGCCCAGGATGCGGTCCGTGGGCGTCGGGGTGCCGCCGCGCTGCACGTGCCCGAGCACGGTGAGGCGCGTGTCGAACCCGGTCCGCCGCGCGATCTCTCCCGCGACCGCCTCGCCCACGGACCCGGCGACGATCTCGCCGAACGGTCCGAGCCGCTGCGTGAACTCCATGCTCGACGCCTCGGCCGGGACCGCGCCCTCGGCGACCACGACGATCGAGAAGCTCGCGTGCGCCCGGTGGCGGTGCTGCAGGTAGCGCACGACCCGCTCGATCTCGAACGGCTCCTCGGGCGCGAGCACGACCTCCGCGCCACCGGCGATGCCCGCGTTCACCGCGATCCATCCCGCGTGCCGGCCCATGACCTCCACGACCATCACGCGGTTGTGCGACTCGGCCGTCGTGTGCAGCCGGTCGATCGCCTCCGTGGCGATGTTGACCGCCGTGTGGAACCCGATCGAGAGGTCTGTGCCCACGACGTCGTTGTCGATCGTCTTGGGGATCGCGATCATCGGGACGCCCGCCTCCGCGACCTTGCTCGCCGCGTGCACCGTGCCGTCCCCGCCGATGCACACCAGAGCGTCGATGCGCTCCGCCTCGAGCGTGCTCACGACGGCCTCGAGGCCTCCGTCCTCGGAGTGCGGGTGGAACCGCGCCGTGCCCAGCAGCGTGCCACCCACCGGGAGGACGTTGCGGATGTCCGAACGCCCGAGCGGGTGCACGTCGCCGTCCGCCACGCCCTTCCAGCCGTTGCGGAACCCGATGATCGAGTGCCCGTACTCCCCCAGCCCCTGCTTGACCACGGCCCGGATCGCCGCGTTGAGCCCCGGGCAGTCGCCGCCACCCGTGAGAAGTCCG
This sequence comes from Luteimicrobium subarcticum, assembly GCF_002798015.1. Taxonomy (GTDB): domain Bacteria; phylum Actinomycetota; class Actinomycetes; order Actinomycetales; family Cellulomonadaceae; genus Luteimicrobium; species Luteimicrobium subarcticum. The sequence goes on from NZ_PGTZ01000012.1 coordinate 47,929, forward strand.
ATGCGCACGCTCGCTCCTGCCCCGCCGGGACGCCCCGGCCTGTCGCGCCGCGGCACCCGGCCGCGGTCGTCCGTCGTGGTCGGCGGAGTGCTCCGCCACGGCCCCGCCCACTCCGTCGCCGGGGCGCTGCTGCGACCCTATCGGCGCACCGCCCACAATGGGCGCATGACGCACCTCGGATCCGCCGGCTACCGCGACGTGCCCGACGACCAGGGCGGGAACGCCGCGCGCGGGTGGTGGGACGCCGAGGCCCCCGAGTACCTCGTCGAGCACGGCGAGACCCTGGGCGCGGCGGACTTCGTGTGGGGCCCGGAAGGGCTGCGCGAGGCCGACGCGCACCTGCTCGGCGACGTCGCCGGCCGTCGCGTCCTCGAGGTCGGTGCGGGCGCGGCGCAGTGCTCCCGCTGGCTGCGGGCGCAGGGCGTCGACGCGGTCGCGACCGACGTCTCCGCCGGGATGCTCGCCGCGGGGCGCGAGCTCGACCGCACCACCGGGATGCGCGTCCCGCTCGTGCAGGCCGACGCGCGGGCGCTGCCGTTCGCCGCATCGACCTTCGACGTGGTGTTCACGGCGTTCGGTGCGATCCCGTTCGTCCCCGACGCCGGTCGCGTGCACACCGAGGCGGCCCGGGTGCTGCGCCCGGGCGGGCGGTGGGTGTTCTCCGTGACGCACCCCGTCCGCTGGGCGTTCCCCGACGACCCGAGCGCGCACGGGCTCACGGCGAACCGTTCGTACTTCGACCGGCGCCCCTACGTCGAGACGGACACGGACGGCGCGGTCACGTACGCCGAGTACCACCGCACCCTGGGCGACCACGTGCGCGACGTCGTCGCGGCGGGGTTCGTCGTCGAGGACGTCGTCGAGCCCGAGTGGCCCGCGGGCCGCACCACCGTGTGGGGCGGATGGGGCCCCGTGCGAGGCGCCTACCTGCCCGGCACCGCGATCTTCTGCTGCCGGCGCCGCTGAGGGGTCGCCCGAGATCGGCGGACGACGGTCAGTGGCCCGCCTCGTGCCAGCTGCGGCCCACGCCGACGGACACGTCGAGCGGCACCGTGAGGTCTGCCGCCGCGCCCATCTGCTCGCGCACCACCGCCTCGACCTCGTCGCGCTCCCCCGCCGCGACCTCGAGCACGAGCTCGTCGTGCACCTGGAGCAGCAGGCGAGAGGCCAGCCCCCGCCGCTCGATCTCACGGTCGACGCCCAGCATCGCGACCTTGATGAGGTCGGCCGCGCTGCCCTGGATCGGCGCGTTGAGCGCCATGCGCTCCGCCATCTCGCGGCGCTGCCGGTTGTCGCTCGTGAGGTCGGGCAGGTAGCGCCGACGGCCCAGGATCGTGGCCGTGTACCCGGAGGCGCGCGCCTCCTCGACGACGCCGGCGAGGTACTCGCGCACGCCGCCGAAGCGCGTGAAGTAGTCCTGCATGAGCCCCGACGCCTCCGACACCTCGATGCCGAGCTGCTGCGACAGGCCGAACGCCGACAGCCCGTACGCGAGCCCGTAGCTCATCGCCTTGACCTTCGAGCGCATGGCGGGCGTCACGTCGGCCGGGTCGACCTCGAAGACCCGCGAGCCCACGTAGCGGTGCAGGTCCTCGCCCGACCGGAAGGCCTCGACGAGGCCCGCGTCGCCCGACAGGTGCGCCATGATCCGCATCTCGATCTGGCTGTAGTCGGCCGTCAGGAGCTGCTCGTAGCCCTCCCCCACGACGAACGCGCGGCGGATCCGTCGCCCCTCCTCCGTGCGGATCGGGATGTTCTGCAGGTTCGGGTCGGTCGAGCTCAGGCGGCCCGTCGCGGCGATCGTCTGCTGGAACGTCGTATGGATCCGGCCGTCCGCGGCGACGGACTTCAGGAGCCCCTCGACGGTCTGCCGGAGGCGGATCACGTCGCGGTGCGCGAGCAGGTGCGCGAGGAACGGGTGCTCGGTCTTCGCGAAGAGGTCCGCGAGCGCCGCAGCGTCCGTCGTGTAGCCCGTCTTGATCTTCTTGGTCTTCGGCATGGCGAGCTGGTCGAACAGGACCTCCTGGAGCTGCTTGGGCGACCCGAGGTTCACCTCGCGCCCGATCGCGTCGTAGGCCTCCTGGGCCTCGCGGGCCACCTGGTCGCCGAACTGGCCCTCGAGCTCGGTGAGGTACGGGACGTCCGCGGCGATGCCACGGCGCTCCATGCGCGCGAGGACGTCGGAGAGGGGGATCTCGACGTCGCGCAGCAGCCCGGTGGCGCCGCGGTCGCCCGTCTCGCCGACGAGCACCTCGGCGAGCTCGGTGACCGCGGCCGCACGGGTCGCGGACCGGTCGTTCTCCCCCGTGTCGTCGAGCGCCAGGTCGAGCGTGCCCTGCGCGGCGTCGTCCGCGGGGACCAGGTCGCGCTGCAGGAGCCGCTCGACGAGCTCGCCGAGGTCGTAGCCACGCTGGTCCGGGTAGCACAGGTACGCCGCCAGCTCGGTGTCGAACACGACGCCGCGCAGGGTGTACCCGCGTGCGGAGAGCTCGTGCCACGCGGCCTTCGCCCCGTGCAGCACCTTGGGTGCGTCGGCGTCACCGAGCCACGCCGCGAGCGCCTCGTCGGCGCGCGGGTCGAGGTCGGTGAGATCGACGACGATCGCGGCGCCCGACGGGTCGGCCACGGCGAGCGACCAGGCGTCGCCGTCCGCGGGGTGCGCGCGACCCTCGACGACGAGCCCCAGGCGGTCGCCCCGGCGCGCCACGAGCCACGGGCCGGGGCCGTCCGCCCCGAGCACGTCGACGGTCACGGAGACGGACGCGCGCGCCACGGGCTCCTCGTCCTGCACGGCCGGGTCGACGGCGATCAGCCGCTCGCGCAGCGGGCCGAACTGCAGCGCGTCCGCCACCCGGAACAGGGCGTCACGGTCGAAGCCGCGCAGCGCGAGGTCGTCGGGCGCGTACGCGAGCTCGACGTCGCGCAGCAGGGCGTTGAGCTCGCGGTTGAGGCGCACCTGCGCGGCGTGCTCGCGCAGCGCCTCGCCGCGCTTGCCGGTCACGGAGTCCTGCTGCTCGAGCAGGGCGTCCAGGTCGCCGTACTGGTTGATCCACTTGGCTGCGACGCCCGGGCCCACGCCGGGCACGCCGGGCAGGTTGTCGCTCGTCTCTCCCACCAGCGCCGCGAGGTCGGGGTAGCGCTCGGGCGGCACGCCATACTTGGCGGCCACCGCGTCGGGGGTCATGCGGGCGAGCTCGGACACGCCCCGGATCGGGTACAGCACGGTGACGTGCTCCGTGACGAGCTGCAGCGAGTCGCGGTCGCCCGAGCAGATCAGGACGTCCATGCCGGCTGCCTCGGCCTGCCCCGCGAGCGTCGCCAGGATGTCGTCGGCCTCGATGCCCTCGCGGTCGATGGACGGCACCTGCAGCGCGGCGAGGACCTCCCTGATGAGCGGGACCTGGCCGCGGAACGCCTCGGGCGTCGGCGACCGGGTGCCCTTGTACTCGGGGTAGCGCTCGGTGCGGAACGTCTGCCGCCCGGCGTCGAACGCGACCGCGAGGTGCGTCGGCTGCTCGTCGCGCAGCAGGTTGGTGAGCATCGACGTGAACCCGTAGACGGCGTTGGTGACCTCGCCCGTGCTGGTCACCATCGTGTCCGGCAGGGCGAAGAACGCCCGGAACGCCATCGAGTGGCCGTCGATCAGGAGGAGGCGGGGTCGCGCTGCGGTGCTCACGGGTGCCAACCTATCGGTCATGACCGACACCCCCACCCCGCAGTCCCCCGACCCCGCCGACCCGACATGGTGGCAGCAGGCCGCGCGCGGGACGCTCATCGAGCGCATGGGCATCGTGCTCGTCGAGGTGGGCGCGCAGCGCACCGTCGCGACCATGCCCGTCGCCGGCAACACGCAGCCGTTCGGCCTCCTGCACGGCGGCGCGTCCGCGGCGCTCGGCGAGACCCTCGGGTCGGTCGCCGCGCAGGTGCACGCCGGGCCGGGCCGCACCGTCGTCGGGATCGAGCTCGGGGCGACGCACCACCGCGCCGCGCGCGAGGGCGTGGTGACCGGGACGGCCACCGCCGTACACCTCGGCCGGACGACCGCGTCCTACGAGATCGTGGTCACCGACGACAGGGACCGGCGCGTCTCGACCGTCCGGCTGACCTGCCTGATCCTCGACCGCGGCTGACGACCCGGCCGGGCCTGCGACCGGGCCCGCCGACGACACCTCAGCCGACGAGGCGCCCCAGCTCCGTCGGGCGGTCGTCGTCGAGGTCGTCGACGGCGACGTCGATCGTGCGCGGGTCGCGGACCGTCCCGGGCGCGCGCTCCGGCGAGACCCCCGCGCGCGAGCGGCGCCGGCGAGCGATGAGCTCCTCGAGGCCCGTGTGCGCGCGACGGCGCGACGGGTGGTGCTCGACCGCGAGGCGCCGCTGCAACGTCGTGGTCGTCACGACCCGGTGGGTGGCGGCGGGCGCGAACCCCAGGCGCGCCAGGAAGCGCTGCGTGCCCCGGGCACCCGGGGCGGGCATGGCGTAGACCTCCGCCGCACCGTCGGTGACGGCTCGGTCGGCCACCCCGGCGAGCAGGGCGTGCCCCACCCCGTGCCGGCGTGCGTCCGGGCGCACGTACAGCGCCTCGAGGTAGACGACGCGGCGTTCCAGGAAGGCCGTGGGGCCGAGCGTGCGCCCGAGGACGAGCCCGACGACGACGCCGTGGCTCACCGCGACGAGCCCGAACCCGCCCGGGACGCTCAGCAGGACCCCGAGCTGCCCAGCGACCGTCTCGCGCTCGCCGGAGCACACCTGCGCTCCGGTGCTCGCCTCCGAGCGCGCCAGGACGCACAGGGCTGCCAGCTCGGGAACCTCGTCCGGACGAGCAGCACGGACCTCGACATCGACGCGCACGCGGGACCTCCTCGACGGCTGAGCGGACGAGGCTGGGCCTCGCTGCTGCGGCACCACTCTGTGACCGACCGGTCGCCGCGGCCCCTGAGGACCGGCTCGAGGCCGACCCGCGCGACGGACGTCACGCTAGCCCTGGACCGCGCCCCCCGACAAGACCCGCGCGGGGCGGACCGGCGCAGGAGCCGCCAGGGGACGTCAGGCCCCGCCGACCTGGTCGATGACGGCGTCCGCGACCTCGCGCATCGTCAGACGACGGTCCATCGACGTCTTCTGGATCCAGCGGAACGACTCGGGCTCCGTCAGGCCCATCTTGGTCATGAGCAGGCCCTTGGCGCGGTCGACGCGCTTGCGCGTCTCGAAGCGCTCGGCGAGGTCCGCGACCTCGGACTCGAGCGCGCTGATCTGCGCGTAGCGCGAGATGGCGAGCTCGACCGCGGGGAGCAGGTCGGCCGGCGTGAACGGCTTGACGACGTAGGCCATCGCGCCCGCGTCACGGGCCCGCTCCACGAGCTCGCGCTGCGAGAACGCGGTGAGCAGGACGACCGGCGCGCTGCGGTCCTTGCCGATCCGGTCGGCTGCCGAGATGCCGTCGAGCTCGGGCATCTTGACGTCCATGACGACGACGTCGGGGCGCAGCTCGGCGGCGAGGCGGACCGCGGTCTCGCCGTCACCGGCCTCGCCCACCACGTCGAAGCCCCCCTCACGGAGCGTCTCGACGACGTCCATGCGGATCAGGGCCTCGTCCTCGGCCACGACGGCCGTCCGGGCGGGCGTGCCGGTGGGGGCCGGCTTGGCCGGCGCGGCGAGCGGCGGGAGATCGAGGGGGACGGTGGCCGCGGGGGCGTCGGCGGCACCAGGCGTGGGGGTGGTCTCGGTGGCGGGGTTCTCGGTCACGTCCCCCATCGTAGTGCGGCGTTAGTGCGGCGGCGGGCCGGACCGCCGCGACCCGCGGCCGGCGGGCGCCAGGAGCACCGCGCGACGATTCCCGCGGGAGCGCGCGTCTGTGGTTCGATGGGGCCACCAGCCCCGGTAGCCCAACCGGCAGAGGCGTTCGGCTCAAACCCGATCCAGTGTGGGTTCGAATCCCACCCGGGGCACCCCTCCCACCCGCGAAGGCGCGATCGCGTGGGACAGGCGTGGGACAGGCGTGGGACACGGACCGTCGTCCGCGTCCCCCGCGAGCCGTCTCGGCGGACGATCCTGGCGGCCGTGCTCGCACCATCCAGGATGCGGAGCGCCTTCCCGACGTCGGACGTGAACCACGTCCACCCGTCTCCGGGTGAGGCGTTCGATCGGGCGATCCGGGAGGACGGGGGCGGAGCGCGACGCACCTGGACGCACCGTGCCGAGCCACCGGTGCACCGAGCCGTCCGGCTCGCAGACCGACCCACGCTGCGTCGGCGGGTGCGCCGTGCATAACGTCGCAGGACCAGCGAGGACAGCGCGGTCGCCGACGGTGTCAGCGGTGTCACCAGAGCAGAGGAGCCCCATCATGACCCAGCAGCCTGCGCACACCCCCGGCTCCGGGGCCGCCGCACCGGTCGCCGACGACGAGCAGCGCGGCATCGTCCGCGACATCGTCAAGGACGCGCGCTTCGCGATGCTGGCGACGCTCGACGCGACGGGGGCCATCGTCAGCCGACCCATGACCGTCCAGGAGGTCGAGTTCGACGGCGACCTCTGGTTCTTCGCCGACGCGTCGTCAGCACAGGTGTCCCAGATCCGGTCGGGAACCCCGGTGAACGTCGCGTTCACGACGTCGTCGTCATGGTTGTCGGTCGCGGGCCCGGCACGTGTGGTCGAGGACCGCGACAAGGCCCGCGAACTGTGGAACACGGTCGTCGAGGCATGGTTCCCCGACGGCCCCGACAGCCCGGCGGTCGTCCTGCTGAAGGTCGAGGCCGCCACCGCCGAGTACTGGGCCTCTCCGGGCGGCCGTATCTCGACGCTCCTCAGCCTCGTGAGGGCGAAGGTGACCGGGGAGCGTGACGAGGGCGGGACGAACGAGACGGTCGCCCTCTGACCCGCTCGCACCGCGGGAGGGTGTGAGCCGGCGAGCGGACGCAGCCCTCGTCGGCGCGCCGCGTACGGCAGTCTTGTCCTCGCGACCCCGCAGCCGCGGACCCCCGACCGGTCGCCAGGAGCGCGTGCATGAGTCAGGTTCTCGACCCCCCGGCGGTCCCCGACGACGTGGCAGCCCTCGGCCGGCAGGTCCGTGAGCTCGTCGTCGACCGCGGCGTGACGACGTCGGACGGTACCCGTGAGCGCCCGTGGCGGCTCGACCCCCTGCCGTGGCGCGTCGACGCCGCCGAGTGGGAGGGCGTCGCGGCCGGGGTGGCGCAGCGCGCCGAGCTCCTCGACGCCGTCCTGGCGGACGTCTACGGTCCGCGCCGGCTGCTCCGCTCGGGGCTCGTGCCGCCGCGGCTGGTGCTGGGCGACGCGGGCTTCCTGCCGGCGCTCGACGGCGTGCGGCTGTCCGGGCCGCGCCAGCTCGTGCAGGTCGCGGTGGACGTCGCCCGGACCCCCGCGGGCTGGCAGGTCCTTGCAGACCGCACGCAGGCGCCCTCCGGGGCCGGGTACGCCATGGAGGGGCGACGCATCGTGTCGCAGGTGTGCGCGGGCTCCTACCGGCAGTCCGCGGTACTCCGGGTAGGGCCGTACTTCCAGGCGCTGCGCGAGGCGCTGCAGGCCACCTCGCCCGACGGCGCGCAGGAGCCGCGTGTCGCGATCCTCACACCGGGCCCCCGGTCCGCGACCGCGTTCGACCAGGCGTTCAGCGCCGCACACCTCGGCATCCCGCTCGTCGGGGGACGCGACCTCGTCGTGCGCGAGGGGCGCGTGTGGCTGCGCGGCCTCGAAGGCCTCGAGCCCGTCGACGTGCTGTGGCGCCGGGTCGACGGGGCGGACTGCGACCCCCTCGACCTGGTGCGCGGGTCACGGCTCGGCGTCCCGGGGCTCGTGCGCGCCGTGCGGGGCGGTGGCGTGTCCGTCGTCAACCCGCTGGGCGCCGCCGTGCTGGAGAACCCGGCCCTGGGCGTGTTCCTCCCGGCCGCGTGCCGTGCCCTGCGCGACGAGGAGCTGCTGCTGGGCGGCCCGGCGACCTACTGGTGCGGCGACCCCGCCGCCCGCTCCCACGTGGTGACTCATCTCGCGGACCTCGTCGTGAAGTCGACCGACCGCGCGGTACCCGGTGCCACGGTGCGCGGCTGGACGCTCAGCGCCGCCGAGCGCGCCGACCTCGTCGCGCGCATCGGGGCCGACCCCGACGCGTGGGTCGGCCAGGAGCCCGTGCACCCCGACCGCACCCCGACGCTCACGGCCGGCGGCGTGCACGACCGCGAGACCGTGCTGCGGACCTTCGCGGTGGCCGCGCCGGAGGGGTACCGGCTCATGACGGGCGGACTGGCGCTCGCCTCCCCCACCGACGTCACCGGCGCCCTCATCAGCCACACCGCCGGCGCGATCGCGAAGGACCTGTGGGTGGTCGCCGCCGCGCCGGACGACACGGGGACCGGGGCGGGCGCCGGGACGGGCACCGACGACCCGACCTGGGAGGACCTCGTCGCGGGGCTCGCCGACGCGCCGGAACGCTCCCCCCTGCGGGTCTCGCACCCCGGGTCGGCACCGGCCCTGTCCCCGCGCGCCGCCGAGTCGTGGTTCTGGCTCGGGCGGTACGCCGAGCGGGCGGCGTGCGGCGTGCGGCTCCTGCGCGTCGTGCAGGACCGGCACCGCGACTTCCAGCACCGCCCGCACACGCCGGGCGGGGTCGCGCTCGACGTGCTGCTCACACTCCTCGAGGACGAGACCGTGCCCGGCGGACCGGGCGTCCTGCTCGGCCGGCGCGACCTCGACGGCACGATCGCCGCCGACGTCGACCGGCTCGTGGCCTGCTGCTTCGACGTGCGCGACCAGCTCCCCGCCGACACGTGGCTCGCGACCTCCGCGCTCGAACGGGCGCTCGACGCCGCCGACGCCGCCGCGCCGCAGGCGCCGCTGCACGAGCTCCTCGACGCGCTCGGCGAGGGGCTGCTGGCCCTCGCCGGCATCAGCGCGGAGAGCCTCGTGCGGGACGTCGGCTGGCACCTCCTGCAGGCCGGGCGACGCCTCGAGCGCGCCGCCCACCTCGCCCGGACGCTGGCCACCAGCGCCACCGTGCGTCCCGACGCGGTCGAGTCCCTCGTGCTCGACAGCCTGCTGGTCGCGCACGACAGCGTCCTGACGTACCGACGTCGCCACCAGGCGCGGCCCGACCTCGCGAGCGTGCTGGGGCTGCTCGTCCTCGACGGCACCAACCCGCGCTCGCTCGCGGCGCAGGTCGCCGGGCTGCACGACGCGTTCGCGCACGTGCCGGGCGACGCCGCCCGCACCGACCTGCGCGCGCGCCTCCTCGGCGACCTCGACGACCTGCTCGCCGAGGCCGACCCGGACGCGCTGGCGGGTGGCGCCGACGGTAGCGCCGACGGGGACGGCGCCGGCATGCCTCCGGCGGCCGCGGAGCGCACCCGGCTCGCCGAGCTCCTCGAGTCGGTGCGCTGGCGCCTCGACGCCCTCGCCGACGACACCACCCGCCTCGTCACGCCCGAGAGCACGTCGCTCGACCTCGACCTCGCGGACCCCGGCGACCCCTCCTCCCCCCAGGACCCCCGATGACACGCACCTACGACCTCGTGCACCGCACGCGCTACCGCTACGCGCAGGACGTCACGGTCTCCTACGGCCGGCTCACCACCAGCCCCGCCCAGCGGGCCGACCAGACGCTCGAGCACACCGAGGTGGAGATCGTCCCGGCGCCGGGCGACCTCGCTCCCGAGGGGCCCGACCACTTCGGCAACCACAGCGTGTACTTCTGCATCGACACGCCGCACCGGGAGCTCGTCGTGACCCGGCGCTCGCGGGTCCGTGTCGACCGGACCGTCCCGACGGACCTGCCGCACACCCCGTGGGAGGACGTGGCCGGCATCGCGGCTGCCCCCGGCTCGCTGGGCGACGTGGTCGACCTCGCCGAGGCGCTGCTGCCGTCGCAGCACGTCGTCCCCGGACCCGAGGTGGACGCGTTCGCGGCGCCGTCCTTCGTGCCCGGGCGCCCGGTCGGCGAGGTCGTCACCGACCTGGCGCACCGCATCCGGACCGAGCTCACCTACAAGTCCGGCTCCACGACCACGCGGACCACACAGGTCGAGCTGCTCGCACAGCGCACGGGCGTGTGCCAGGACTTCGCGCACCTCATGATCGCCGCGCTGCGCGCGCGAGGTGTTCCCGCGCGCTACGTCTCCGGCTACATCGAGACGCGCCCCGCGCCCGGGCGCGAGAAGCTCCGGGGCGCCGACGCGTCGCACGCCTGGGTGTCCGCCTGGATCCCGGGCGCCGGGTGGGTCGACGTCGACCCGACCAACGACCAGCTCGTCGACGAGCGGTACGTCACGATCGGCTGGGGACGCGACTTCCGCGACGTCGCGCCGCTCACGGGCGTGATCTTCACGGAGGGCTCCGGCTCGACCCTCACGGTCGAGGTGGACCTGGTGCCGGCGGGGTCGGCGCGCTTCGTGTGACGTCGCCGGGAGTCCCCGCGCACGACGACGGCGCGCCACCCCAGGAAGGGGTGGCGCGCCGTCGGCACACCGGGATCAGTCGCGGCGCGCGTTGTCCGACTCGTCGCCCGTCTTGTGGACGAGGATCGAGTTCGTCGTGCCCGACACGCCGATCGGCGCGCCCGAGACGACGACCACGAGGTCGTTCTTCTCGGCGAGGCCGTTGGCCTGCAGGGTCTGGTCGACCTGGTTCACCATCGCGTCCGTCGAGGACACGCTCGGGACGCTGTACGCCTGGACGCCCCACGTGAGAGCGAGACGGGCACGCACGGACTCGTCCGGGGTGAAGGCGAGCAGCGGGATGCGCGAGCGCAGACGCGACATACGACGGGCCGAGTCGCCCGACTGCGTGAACGTCACGAGGTACTTCACGCCCAGGGTCTCGCCGATCTCGGCGGCCGCACGGGTGATCGCGCCGCCACGCGTCGCCGGGGTCGAGCCGAGGGGCGCGATGCGCTCCCGACCCAGCTCCTCGGTCGCCTCGATGATGCGCGCCATCGTGCGCACCGTCTCGATCGGGTAGTCGCCCACGCTGGTCTCGCCCGAGAGCATGACGGCGTCCGCGCCGTCGAGGACGGCGTTCGCGCAGTCGGACGCCTCGGCGCGCGTCGGGCGCGGGTTGTTCGTCATGGACTCGAGCACCTGCGTGGCGACGATGACCGGCTTCGCGCTGCGGCGCGCGAGCTCCACCGCACGCTTCTGCATGATCGGGACCTGCTCGAGCGGCACCTCGACGGCCAGGTCACCACGGGCGACCATGATGCCGTCGAACGCCTCGACGATCTCGGCGAGGTTCTCGATGGCCTGCGGCTTCTCGATCTTCGCGATGACGGGGACGACGCGACCCTCCTCGTCCATGATCCGGCGGACGTCGTCGTAGTCCTTCGCGTTGCGGACGAACGACAGCGCGATGATGTCCGCGCCGAGACGCAGGGCCCAGCGCAGGTCCTCCTCGTCCTTGTCCGACATCGCGGGGACGGAGACCGCGACGCCCGGCAGGTTGATGCCCTTGTGGTTCGAGACCTGGCCGGCGACCTCGACGCGGGTCACCACGTCGTTGCCCTCGACCGCGGTGACGCGGACCTGGACCTTGCCGTCGTCGATCAGCAGCGGGTCGCCCACGCGGGCGTCGCCCGGGAGGCCCTTGAAGGTGGTCGAGACACGCGCGGCCGTGCCCTCGACGTCGTCGGCCGTGATGACGAAGGTGTCGCCCACGTTGAGGTGCGGCTTCACACCGTCCTTGAAGGCCCCGAGGCGGATCTTCGGCCCCTGGAGGTCGACGAGGACGGCGACGTTCCGGCCCGACGCCTCCGCCGCGGCGCGGACACCGTGGTAGACGGCGGCGTGCGCCTCCTGGTCACCGTGGCTCCGGTTGATGCGAGCCACGTCCAGACCCGCGTCGACGAGGGCACGAAGCATCTCCGGCGACTCCGTCGCGGGTCCGATGGTGGCAACGATCTTTGCTCTGCGCATGGCTCCAGCCTAGTTCTCTTGTCTTGTGCGGCGCACCGTCGCCTGACGACGCACCCGGGTCGGCGGGCGGCGCCCGGAGGGTGGGCGCCGACCGCCACGTCTCACATCTCTCAGGCCCGCAGCGACACCGTGTCCGCGGCGACCGGAGCCGGCAGCTCGGTGCCGCCCTGCAGGTACTCGTCCACCGCGGCCGCCGCGGCGCGCCCCTCGGCGATCGCCCACACGATGAGCGACTGGCCGCGGCCCGCGTCGCCCGCCACGAACACGCCGGGGACGTCGGTCGCGTACGTGGACGTGCGCGACACCAGGCCGCGCGACGTCAGCGACACACCCGACTGGCTCGCCAGGGACTCGGTCTCGGGGCCCGTGAAGCCCATGGCGACGAGCACCAGGTCGACCGGGACCTCCCGCTCGGTGCCCTCGGTCGGCACCCGGCGGCCGTCGGGCAGGTACTCCGTCGTCGCGACCTTCATGGCCCGCACGCGGCCGTCGTCGCCGCCGAGGAACTCGACGGTCGACGCCAGGTACTCGCGCTCGCCGCCCTCCTCGTGCGAGGACGAGACCTCGAACACGATCGGGTCGGTCGGCCACGGCTGGCTCGCCGGACGCGAGTCCGCGGGCCGCTTGCCGATCGCGAGGGTCGTGACCGACGCGGCGCCCTGGCGCAGCGACGTGCCGAGGCAGTCGGAGCCGGTGTCGCCGCCGCCGATCACGACGACGTGCTTGCCCGCGGCGCTGATCTGGCCCTCGACGGTGCCGCCCGCGGCCACCACGTTCGCCTGCGTGAGGAACTCCATCGCGAAGTGGATGCCCCCGAGCTCACGGCCCGGCAGAGGCAGGTCGCGCGGCACGGTCGCACCGGTCGCGACGACCACGGCGTCGTACCGGGTGCGCAGCGCGTCCCACGTGACGTCCTTGCCGATCTCGACGCCCGGACGGAACCGGGTGCCCTCGGCGCGCATCTGCTCGAGGCGACGGTCGATGTGCAGCTTCTCGAGCTTGAAGTCGGGGATGCCGTAGCGCAGCAGGCCACCGATCTTGTCGTCCCGCTCGTACACCGCCACGGTGTGGCCGGCGCGCGTGAGCTGCTGCGCCGCCGCGAGCCCCGCGGGACCCGACCCGACCACGGCCACCGTCGAGCCCGTCAGACGCTCGGGGACCTGGGGGGTCACCAGACCACGCTCGAACGCCTCGTCGACGATCGAGACCTCGACGTTCTTGATCGTCACGGCCGGCTGGTTGATGCCGAGCACGCACGCCGACTCGCACGGGGCCGGGCACACCCGACCCGTGAACTCCGGGAAGTTGTTCGTCGCGTGCAGGCGGTCGATCGCGTCCTTCCACTGCCCGCGCCAGACCAGGTCGTTCCACTCCGGGATGAGGTTGCCCAGCGGGCACCCCTGGTGGCAGAACGGGACGCCGCAGTCCATGCAGCGGCCCGCCTGCTCCTTGAGGAACGGCTGGCCCTCCACCCGGTGCTCGTGGACGTCGCGCCAGTCACGAAGACGCAGCTCGACGGGACGGTTCGCGGGCAGCTCGCGCTCGCGGACCTTCAGGAATCCTCGCGGGTCAGCCACGAGCCACCTCCAGGATCTGCTCCCACACACCGGGGGCCGCGGGATCGACGCCGTCGGCCTCGGCCTGGGCGAGAGCGGCCCGCATGCGGGCGTAGTCGGTCGGCAGCACGCGCGTGAACCGCGCCCGCGCAGCCAGGGGGTCTTCGGCGAACGCCTCGGCGAGCTCGGCGGCCAGGGGCGAGCCGGTCTCCTCGTGGTGGCGTCGCACGAGCTGCTCGACGAGGGCGGCGTCGTCGTCGTCGAGCGGGTCGAGCGAGAGCTCGTCGGCGGCCAGGGCCGCGCTGTTCACGGCCTGCTCACGCAGGTCCAGGACGTAGGCGGTGCCGCCGGACATGCCGGCTCCGAAGTTGCGGCCCGTGCGTCCGAGGACGAGGACGGTCCCGCCGGTCATGTACTCGCAGCCGTGGTCGCCCACGCCCTCGACGACCAGGGTCGCGCCCGAGTTGCGCACGCCGAAGCGCTCGCCCACGAGGCCGCGCAGGAAGATCTCGCCGGTCGTGGCGCCGTACCCGATGACGTTGCCCGCGATGACGTTGGTCTGGCCGGTGAGCACGGACGCGCGGTCCTGCCGGACCACGATCCGGCCGCCCGACAGGCCCTTGCCGACGTAGTCGTTGGCGTCACCGAACAGGCGCAGCGTGACGCCCCGCGGCAGGAACGCGCCGAACGACTGGCCGGCCGACCCGGTCAGGGTGACGTCGATCGTGCCGTCGGGCAGGCCCGCGCCGCCGTACCGCTTGGTGACCTCGTGGCCGAGCATCGTGCCGACCGTCCGGTTGACGTTGCGCACCGGCAGGTCGATCCGGACGGGCTCGCTGTTCTCGAGCGCGGCCGCGGCCAGGTCGATCAGCGTGTTGTCGAGCGCCTTGCCGAGACCGTGGTCCTGCACCTGCGTCTGGTGCAGGGTCGAGCCGGGTGCGGGCTCCGGCCGCGCGAGCACGGGACCGAGGTCGAGGCCCTCGGCCTTCCAGTGCTGCACCGCGTCGCGCGTGTCGAGCGCCGCGACGTCGCCGACGGCCTCCTCGAGCGTGCGGTAGCCGAGCTCGGCGAGCAGCTCGCGGACCTCTTCGGCGATGTACTCGAAGAACGTCTCGACGAACTCCGGCTTGCCGGTGAACCGGGAGCGGAGCTCGGGGTTCTGCGTCGCGACGCCCACCGGGCACGTGTCGAGGTGGCAGACGCGCATCATGATGCAGCCCGAGACCACCATGGGGGCGGTCGCGAAGCCGAACTCCTCGGCGCCGAGCAGCGCGGCCACGACGACGTCGCGGCCCGTCTTCATCTGCCCGTCGACCTGGACGACGATGCGGTCGCGCAGGTTGTTGAGCACGAGGGTCTGCTGGGTCTCGGCGAGGCCGATCTCCCAGGGCGTGCCCGCGTGCTTGAGCGACGTCAGCGGGCTCGCGCCCGTGCCGCCGTCGTGGCCCGAGATGAGGACGACGTCCGCGTGCGCCTTCGAGACGCCCGCCGCGACCGTGCCCACGCCGAACTCGGAGACGAGCTTGACGTGGACGCGCGCCGCCGGGTTGGCGTTCTTGGCGTCGTGGATGAGCTGCGCCAGGTCCTCGATCGAGTAGATGTCGTGGTGCGGCGGCGGCGAGATGAGGCCGACGCCCGGCGTCGAGTGCCGGGTCTTCGCGACCCACGGGTACACCTTGTGGCCCGGGAGCTGGCCGCCCTCGCCGGGCTTGGCGCCCTGGGCGAGCTTGATCTGGATGTCGTCCGCGTGCGTGAGGTACTCGGACGTCACGCCGAACCGGCCGGACGCGATCTGCTTGACGCGCGAGCGGCGCTCGGGGTCGTACAGACGCTCCGGGTCCTCGCCGCCCTCGCCCGTGTTGGAGCGGCCGCCGAGGCGGTTCATGGCGATCGCGAGGGTCTCGTGCGCCTCCGACGAGATGGAGCCGTACGACATCGCGCCCGTGTTGAAGCGCGCGACGATCGCGCTGACCGACTCGACCTCGTCGAGCGGGACGGCGGCACGCGTCGGGGCGAAGCGCAGCAGACCGCGCAGCGTCATGAGGCGGTTCGACTGCTCGTTCACGCGGTCCGTGTACTGCTTGAAGATGTCGTACCGGCGCGAGCGCGTGGCGTGCTGGAGGCGGAACACCGTCTCGGGGTCGAAGAGGTGCTCCTCGCCGTCCCGGCGCCACTGGTACTCGCCACCCGACACGAGGCCGGCGTGCGGCTGGTGGTTGCCCGACGCGGGGTACGCCTCGGCGTGCCGTGCGGCGACCTCGGCCGCGAGCACGTCGAGACCGACGCCGCCGAGGCGGCTCGTCGTGCCCGCGAAGTAGTCCGCGACGAGCTCGTGCGACAGGCCGAGGGCCTCGAACACCTGGGCGCCCCGGTACGACGAGATCGTCGAGATGCCCATCTTGGACATGACCTTCAGGACGCCCTTGCCGAGCCCCTTGATGAGGTTCGCGACGGCCTTCTCGGGGGCGACGGCGAGGTATCCGCGGCGCGCGAGGTCCTCGACGGTCTCCATCGCGAGGTACGGGTTCACCGCGGCGGCGCCGTAGCCGATGAGCAGCGCGACGTGGTGCACCTCGCGCACGTCTCCGGCCTCGACGACGAGCGACACCTGGGTGCGCGTGTGGCGGCGCAGCAGGTGGTGGTGCACCGCGGACGACAGCAGCAGCGACGGGATGGGCGCGAGGTCCTGGTTGGAGTCGCGGTCCGAGAGCACGATGAAGCTCGCGCCCGCCTCAACGTGCGCGTCGACCTCGGCGAAGATCTCCTCGAGTCGCGCGAGCAGGCCCGCGCCACCGTCCGCGACCTTGTAGAGGCCCCGCACCGTCACCGCGCGGAAGATGCCCGCGAGGTTCGGGTCACGGTCGACGCGGATGATCTTGGCGAGCTGGTCGTTGTCCAGCACCGGGAACGGCAGGACCAGCTTGCGCGCGTGCAGCGCGGTGTCCTCGAGCAGGTTCGGCTCGGGGCCGATCGCGCCGGCGATCGACGTCACCAGCTCCTCGCGGATCGCGTCGAGCGGCGGGTTGGTCACCTGCGCGAACATCTGCGTGAAGTAGTCGAAGAGCATGCGCGGCCGGCTCGACAGCACCGCGATCGGGGTGTCAGACCCCATCGCGCCGAGCGGCTCCGCGCCGTTCTCGCCCATGGGGCCGAGGATGATCTTGAGCTCCTCGGCGGTGTACCCGAAGGTGCGCTGCCGACGCTGCACCGACGCCGGCGAGTGGGCGACGTGCTCCCGCTCCGGCAGGTCCTTGAGGTACACGGAGTTCTCCGCGACCCACTGCTGGTACGGGCGCTTCGTGGACAGGGAGGCCTTGACCTCCTCGTCCTCGACGATCCGGCCCTGGTGCGTGTCGACGAGGAACATGCGGCCCGGCTCGAGCCGGCCCTTGCGCACGATCGTCGCGGGGTCGATGTCGAGCACGCCGGCCTCGGACGCGAGCACGACCAGGCCGTCCTCGGTGACCCAGTACCGACCCGGACGCAGACCGTTGCGGTCGAGGACCGCGCCGATGAGCGTGCCGTCCGTGAAGGTGAGGCAGGCGGGGCCGTCCCACGGCTCCATGAGCGTCGCGTGGTACTCGTAGAACGCGCGCAGCGCCGGGTCGAGGTCGTGGTTGTTCTCCCACGCCTCCGGGATCATCATCAGCACCGCGTGCGGGAGCGAGCGCCCGGACAGGTGCAGGAGCTCGAGGACCTCGTCGAAGCTCGCCGAGTCGCTCGACCCGTCCGAGCAGACGGGCAGCAGCGGGGCGAGGTCGCCCAGCGCCTCGCTCGCGAGGGTGCCCTCGCGCGCCGCCATCCAGTTGCGGTTGCCGCGCACCGTGTTGATCTCGCCGTTGTGCGCGATCTGCCGGAACGGCTGCGCGAGCGGCCACGACGGGAACGTGTTGGTCGAGAAGCGCGAGTGGACCAGCGCGATCTCGGACGCGTAGCGCGGGTCGGACAGGTCGGGGAAGAACGGCTCGAGCTGGGCCGTCGTCAGCATGCCCTTGTAGGTGATGGTGCGCGACGACAGCGACGCGAAGTACAGACCGAGCTCGTTCTCGGCGCGCTTGCGGACGCGGTAGGTCAGCCGGTCCAGCTCCACGCCGGCCAGCGCGCGCGACGGGTCGGCGAGCACGACCTGGCGGAACGTCGGCATCGAGGCGCGGGCCGTCGGGCCGACCAGGTCGGCCGTCACGGGCACGTCGCGCCACGCGAGGACGTCGAGCTTCTCCTCGGCGGCGATCGCCTCGAAGCGGCGGACGGTCGCGTCCTCGTCGCCGACCGGCAGGAACGCGGTACCGATCGCGTAGAAGCCCGCCGGGGGCAGCTCGGCGGCGACCACGTCACGGACGAACGCGTCGGGGATCTGCGTGAGGATCCCGGCGCCGTCGCCGCTGTTGACCTCGGCGCCCACCGCGCCGCGGTGGTCGAGGTTGAGCAGCGCGGTGAGCCCGGCGTCGACGATGTCGCGTCCCGGGGTCCCGCGCAGCGTCGCCACGAAGGCGACACCACAGGCGTCGTGCTCGGCGGCAGGGTCGTACAGGCCCTGTGCCGTGGGGGCGGTCCGGAGGCCCGGCTGGGCCGGCGGCGTCCCGTCGGTGCGCGGCGTCGTCATCAAGTCTGTCCTCACACGCCCCAGGCGTACGGGTACGCCGGGAGCCCTCGTTCGTTCGGGGGGTACGGGACGTCGTCGGCCCGTTCGGGTGCAGCGCTCACCGGCAGCGGCCGGTGGCGCACGCGCAGTCTCAGGAGGCCGGCGACCCGGTGGGGTCGGTGGCCTCCGTCTGCTCGGGCTCCGTCGCGGCGAGCTGTACCGTCTCTTCGCGCCCGGGGTGGCGGCGCCTGACGACGATGAACGCGATCAGCGCACCGACCCACACGAGGATCGACGTCCAGATGTTGAGCCGCAGCCCGAGGATGTGCTCCGCGGTGTCGATCCTGAGCGCTTCGATCCAGACGCGTCCCGTCGTATAGATCAGCACGTACAGCCAGAATACCTGACCATGACCGAGCCGGAACCGACGGTCCAACCAGATGAGGAGGAACGCCCCCGCGACGTTCCAGAGCAGCTCGTACAGGAACGTCGGGTGGAAGGTCGTGCCCTCCGCGAACGGCAGCCCGGTCGACGGGTCGATCGGCAGGTGCGCGCTGTCGATCCGCAGCGCCCAGGGCAGGTCGGTGGGTGACCCGAACAGCTCCTGGTTGAAGTAGTTTCCGAGGCGGCCGATCGCCTGGGCGAACAGCAGCCCCGGGGCGAGCGCGTCCGCGAACGCCGGATAGCTCACCTTGAGGCGCCGGCAGCCGATGTACGCGCCGACCGCACCGAGCGCGATCGCACCCCAGATGCCGAGACCGCCGTCCCAGATGTAGAGCGCCTTCGCGGGGTTGCCGCCCTTGCCCCAGTAGGGCTCCGGCGTGGTGATCACGTGGTACAGCCGGCCGCCGACGATGCCGAACGGCACCGCCCACAGCGCGATGTCGAGGACGTCGTCGGCGTGGCCGCCGCGCGCGACCCACCGGCGGCGCGTCACGACGATCGCGACCACGATCCCGGCGAGGATCGCGAACGCGTAGGCACGCAGCGGGATGCCGCCCGCGTGCCACACGCCCTGCGACGGGCTCGGGATCGACGCCGAGAGCGTGCCCAGCTGCGCCGTCAGGCTCACGACACGGACCCGGAGCGCGCCTGGGCGACGCCCGCGGCGAGCTCGTCGGCCACCTGGCCCAGCGCGCGCAGGCGCTCGGACCACGGGGCGTCGCCCAGCAGCGGCCGGACGAACGCCGAGCCGACGATCACGCCGTCCGCGTACGCACCCACCTCGGCCGCCTGGTCGCCCGTCGAGACTCCCAGCCCGACGCAGACCAGGTCGCCGCCGCGCTCGCGCGTGGCCTCGACGAGCTGGCGGGCCCGCGGCCCCACGCTCGCGCGGGCGCCCGTCACGCCCATCGTCGACGCCGCGTACACGAAGCCGCGGGACGCGCGCGCCGTGAGCTGCAGGCGCTCCGGGGTCGAGCTCGGCGCGACCAGGAACACCCGGTCGAGGCCGTGCGCGTCCGACGCCGCGACCCACTCCGACGCCTCGTCGGGGATGAGGTCGGGCGTGATGAGCCCCGCTCCCCCGGCGGCCGCGAGAGCGGCGGCGAACGCGTCGACGCCGTAGCGCACCACGATGTTCCAGTACGTCATGACGAGCGTCGGGGTGCCCGTCGGCGCGGTCGCACGGACCGCGTCGAACACGCTGCTCACCCGGAAGCCGGCCTCGAGCGCCTGCTCGGCCGCACGCTGGATCGTCGGGCCGTCCATGACCGGGTCGGTGTACGGGACGCCGAGCTCGAGGACGTCGACGCCGTGCTCGACGAGCGTGAGCGCCGCCTCGATCGACTGCTCGACCGAGGGGAACCCGACCGGCAGGTAGCCCACGAGTGCCGGGCGGCCCTCGTCGCGCAGCCGGCGCAGCAGCGGCGCGACCCCGGAAGCGGTCTGCGCACCGGCTCGGGGTGCGTCCGTGGACGGGTTCGCAGTCACTGGTCGCCTCCGGTGGTCGGCGTGGCCGGCGCGTCCGACGCGCTGGACGAGTCGTCAGCGGCGGCGGCGTGGTCGTGGTCGAGCATCCCGAACCAGCGGGCCGCGGTCGCCACGTCCTTGTCGCCGCGACCGGACAGGTTCACCAGGATCGTGGGGCTCTCCCCGCGCGCGGCGGCCTCACGGCCCACCTGCAGGGCGCCCGCGAGCGCGTGCGACGACTCGATCGCCGGGATGATGCCCTCGGTCCGGCACAGCAGCGCGAAGGCGTCCATGGCCTCCTCGTCCGTGATCGGCCGGTAGGTCGCGCGCCCCAGGTCGTGGAGCCAGGCGTGGGCGGGCCCGACGCTCGGGTAGTCGAGGCCCGCGGAGATCGAGTGGCTCGGCAGCGTCTGCCCGTCGGCGTCCTGCAGCAGGTAGCTGCGGGCGCCGTGCAGGACGCCCGGGGCGCTCGTGCCCGCGAACCGCGCCGCGTGACGGCCCGACTCGATGCCCTCGCCGCCGGCCTCGAAGCCGTACAGCGCGACGTCGGGCTCGTCGAGGAAGGCGTTGAAGATGCCGAGGGCGTTGGAGCCGCCGCCCACGCACGCCACGACGGCGTCAGGCAGGGCGCCCGTACGCTCGCGCAGCTGGTCGCGCGCCTCCTCGCCGATGATCTTGTGGAAGTCGCGCACCATCTCGGGGAACGGGTGCGGGCCCGTCACCGTGCCGAGCAGGTAGTGCGTCGAGTCGACGTTCGCCACCCAGTCGCGCAGCGCCTCGTTGATGGCGTCCTTGAGCGTGCGGGTGCCGATCGTGACGGGCACGACCTCGGCGCCCAGCAGGCGCATGCGGGCCACGTTGAGCGCCTGGCGCTGGGTGTCCTCCTCGCCCATGTAGACGACGCACTCGAGGTCGAGGAGCGCGGCTGCCGTGGCGGTGGCGACGCCGTGCTGGCCCGCGCCCGTCTCGGCGATCACGCGCGTCTTGCCCATGCGCTTGACGAGCAGCGCCTGGCCCAGCACGTTGTTGATCTTGTGGGACCCGGTGTGGTTGAGGTCCTCCCGCTTGAGGAACACCCGCACCCCGGACCCGCCGGCGTGCTCCGCGAACCGCGGCACCTCGGTGAGCGGGCTGGGCCGGCCCACGTAGTCCTTGAGCAGCCGGGCGAGCTCGTCCCGGAACGCGGGGTCGTCGACGGCCTTGCGGTACTCCGCCTCGACCTCGTCCAGCGCCGCGACGAGCGCCTCCGGCACGAACCGGCCGCCGTACTCACCGAAGTACGGACCCTGCTGGGTCTGCAGGAGCGGGTTGAGGAACGCGGGCTCCTCGGGGGGCGTGGAGGGCAGGTCTGGCACAGCGGGCTCCTGGGTCGGGTCGGTGCCGCGCCGGGGGGTGGCGCCGCGCGGACGGTCGGCGGCGACGCTCAGTGGCGCACCGCGCGCAGGGACGGGTGGGCACCGGCGGCGACGAGGTCGGCGACGGAGTCGCGCGGCGCGTCGTCCGTCACGAGGGCCTCGCCCACGAGCACCGCGTGGGCGCCGGACCGGGCGTAGTCCATGACGTCGTGCGGGCCCCGCACGCCGGACTCGGCCACGCGGACGACCTCGTCGGGGATCGCGGGCGCGAGGCGCGCGAACGTCGAGCGGTCGACGTCGAGCGTCTTGAGGTCGCGCGCGTTGACACCCACGACCCGGGCGCCCGCGGCGAGCGCACGCTCGACCTCCTCGAGCGTGTGGACCTCCACGAGCGCGGTCATGCCGAGCGAGTGGACGCGCTCGACGAGCGACTCGAGCACGGTCTGCTCGAGCGCGGCGACGATGAGCAGCACGAGGTCGGCGCCGTGCGCACGCGCCTCCCACACCTGGTACGGCGTGACGACGAAGTCCTTGCGCAGCACGGGGATGTCGACACGGGCGCGCACGGCGTCGAGGTCGGCGAGCGAGCCGTGGAAACGGCGCTCCTCCGTGAGGACGGAGATGACCGCGGCCCCCCCGTGCTCGTACTCGTGGGCGAGCGCCGCCGGGTCGGAGATGGTCGCGAGGGCCCCGCGGGACGGGCTCGACCGCTTGACCTCGGCGATGACCGCGACCGCGTCCTCCTGCTTGAGGCGGCTCACGCACTCGATCGCCGATGGCACGCGCGCCGCACGTTCCTTGAGCTCGTCGAGGGACGTCGCGGCCTGGCGCACGGCCAGGTCGGCGCGCACCCCGGAGATGATGTCGTCCAGGACCGTCATCGTTCCCACTCCCCTTCACCGCTGCCGTCGAGGGACACGGGCCGGCACCCCTCCGCGTCCTCGACCATCGTAGGGCCGCGCGCGGACCGCCCCGACCACGCGTCACCAGCCGAGACGGCCGGTCGTCCCGTCAGTGGCCGAGCCAGGGTGTGACGCCGGGCAGGTTGCGGACGACCCAGAACGTCAGGACGACGACCACCGCGGCGGCCACGAGGACGCGACCGTGGCGCCACCGCACGGGGGGTGCGCCGGTCCGCAGCCGCCACACCCACACGACCCACCCGACGACGAGCAGGGGGGCGAGGACCGTCCACAGGGGGTTGAAGGACCACGCGGCCCCGATGTCGAGGTGCGTGAGGGCGTGCGTCGCGCGGAGGGCACCGCAGCCGGGGCACGCCCAGCCGGTGAGGGCGAGGAACGGGCAGGCCGGGTAGTGCCCGGGCGTGCTCGGGTCGACGACGGCGACGAGCGCCGTGGCCGCCGCGACGGCGCCGCCGACGGCGAGGGCGGTGGTGGTCCGCCGTGCCGACGAGACGGACGACGAGACGTCAGTCCTCGGCGGGCTGCCCGTGACCGGCCTTCCGCAGGAACCAGCCCCCGACGAGGCCCACCAGCACCACGACGACGCCCGCGACCCACACGACGGGGGTCACGACGACCATGCCGATCCCGACGAGCAGCACGCCCACCATGACGCCGATCATCGCGAACCAGGCGGCGAGGGTGTGGCCCTCGTTGGCGCGCGGGGAGGCGGGAGGCAGGTAGTTGTCAGACATGGTTCGCCTTTCGGTGGTGTACAGCAGGGTATCGGACGGCCGCTCAGGCGTCCGGTCGGTCCGTGGGGTCCTCGCCACGGCTCAGCGAGTCCCAGACGGCGTGGTGGTCGTCCGCGTCGATCGCGTCAGCGCTCCCACCGTCGCCGTCGCCGGCACCCGGGGCGGTGTCGGCGGTCCCCGAGGCCGTGGAGGCGGCGGCGGTCGGGGGCGCGACCGTGCCCGCGCGCTCGTGACGCGTCGAGAACGTCCAGGTGCGCGCTCCCACGAGGGCGAGCACGGAGACGACGACGACGAGGACGCCCAGGACGGCCGTGAGCCACGGCCAGACGCTGACGTGCACGGGCTCGATGAGCACGGTGACGCCGGTCGTGTCGGCGGCGGCGCGCACCGCGACGGGGCGCGGGTCGCGCAGGACGCCCACGGCCGCGCCGGTCACGACGACGCCTGCGACGGCGGTGACGACCGGCACGAGGTACCGGCCGAGCCGGCCCACGATCCCGAGCGCGAGCGCTCCGGCCGCCACGACGAGGGCGCCCGCCGCGACGCCGGGCGCGGCCTTGGTGCCCGCGACCGTCACGGCGACGTGCGCGGAGATGGCGGTGGAACCGGCGGACGTCAGCCAGGTCGGCACGGCCGTGCCGAGCGCGAGGAGACCGAGCAGCAGCAGCGTCAGGACGCTCGTACGACGGTCCAGACGGGTGAGCCCGACGCGGCGGCTCATGCCGTCGGCACCGGGGTCGCGTCCGTCGTCGGACCGGTCGTCGGGTCCGTCGCGGCTCGCAGGCGCGCCGCGATCTGGACCGCACGCACGGGCGCCGCGGCCTTGTTGCGCGACTCGGCGTACTCGAGCGCCGGGACCGAGTCGGCGACGATGCCGCCGCCCGCCTGGACGCTCGCCCGGCCGTCCCGGATGAGGGCGGTGCGGATCGCGATCGCCATGTCCATGTCGCCCGCGAAGTCGAAGTAGCCGACCGTCCCGCCGTACACGCCGCGGCGCGCGGGCTCGAGCTCGTCGATGAGGGCGATCGCGCGCGGCTTCGGGGCGCCCGAGAGCGTGCCCGCGGGGAACGTCGCGACGAGCGTCTGGAGCGCGGTGGCGCCCGGGCGCAGCGTCCCGGTGACCGTCGAGCACAGGTGCATGATGTGGCTGAACCGCTTGGTCGCCATGAACTCGACGACCTCGACGGACGACGGCTCGCAGACCTTCACCAGGTCGTTGCGCGACAGGTCCACGAGCATGACGTGCTCGGCGAGCTCCTTGGCGTCCTGGAGCAGCTCCTCGCCGAGGGCGACGTCCTCGGCCGGGGTGGCACCGCGGGGTCGCGACCCCGCGATGGGGTAGGTCATGACGTTCCCGTCGGTGACCTTGACGAGGGTCTCGGGGCTCGAGCCGACCACCGCGAACCGGCGGCCGTCGTGGTCCGCGAGCTCGAAGTAGTACATGTACGGGCTGGGGTTGACCGTGCGCAGCACGCGGTACACGTCGAGCGGCGACGCCGGGCAGTCCACGTCGATGCGCTGCGAGACGACGACCTGGAAGACCTCGCCCTCGCGGATCGCCTCCTTGCCGGCGACGACCGCGGCCTCGAAGTCCTCGCGGCTCGTGCGGAACTCGAGCTCGGGCTCGGGCAGGTCCGCGAGCACGAACGGCGCGCCCGCACCGCCCCCCGCCGCGACGAGGTCGGCCTGCATCGCGTCCAGCCGGGCCACCGCGTCGAGGTAGGCCTCGTCGACGCGCTCGTCGGTGTCGTCGAAGTTGATCGCGTTCGCGACGAGCCAGACGCTGCCCTCGACGTGGTCGACGACCGCGAGGTCGGTCGCGAGGAGCAGCGTGAGCTCGGGCACGCCGAGCTCGTCCGGCGCGAGACGTGGCAGCGTCGGCTCCCAGTGCCGCACGACGTCCCAGCCGAGCGCCCCGGCGAGACCGCCGGTGAACGGCGGCAGCCCCTCGACCGCCGGCGTCCGCAGGGCCTCGAGCGTCGCGTCCAGCACGTCGAGCACGTCGCCCTCGGCGGGCACGCCCACGGGGACGTCGCCCGACCACGCCGCTCGCCCGTCCACGGACGTCAGCGTCGCGCGCGAGCGGACGCCCACGAACGAGTAGCGGGCCCACGAGCCGTCGACCTCGGCCGACTCCAGCACGAACGTGCCGGGCCGCGACGCCGCGAGCGCCCGGTAGAGCCCCACGGGCGTCACGTCGTCGGCGAGCAGACGGCGCACGACGGGAACGACACGTCGGTCCTTCGCGAGCTCGCGGAAGCCGTCCGCGGACGGCCACGTGGTGCCCCAGTCGATCCCGGTGGCACGTGTGGCACGGACCTCGGTCATGCGTCCTCCCCGCTCGGGTCGCGGGTGCCGACGACGGCGCCCAGGTCGCCGCCCGCCTCGAAGCAGGTGCGCGTGCCCGTGTGGCACGCCGCGCCGACCTGGTCGACCCGCACGAGCAGCGCGTCGCCGTCGCAGTCGAGCGACACGGAGCGCACGTACTGCCGGTGGCCCGACGTGTCGCCCTTGCGCCAGTACTCGCCGCGCGAACGGCTCCAGAACGTCACGCGCCCGGAGGTGAGGGTGCGGTGCAGCGCCTCGTCGTCCATCCAGCCGAGCATCAGGACGTCGCCCGTGTCGTGCTGCTGGACGATCGCGGCGACCAGACCGGCGTCGTCGCGCTTGAGGCGCGCCGCCACGGCCGGGTCCAGCGCGCTGCCGCCGCCCGCCACTGAGGGGTCGGACCGGCGAGGGTCGGGGCTGGTGGAAGACACCCCCGAATCTTGCCACGCGCCTGGGCTACCGAAGGAACTCGATACCGTCCCACGCCTGCCGGCGCCGGCCGTCCGGGTCGCGCGCGATCCGCAGCTCGCGGTCCAGCACGAGGACCGTCCGGCCGGAGGGCTCGTAGCGCGGCCACCCGAACTCCGGGCGGCCCGTGCGGGCGAACGCCACGAGGTGCGCACGGATGCGGGCGCCGAGCCGCTCCGCGGCCGCCCGTCCCCCGAGCATGACGATGAGCCGCCCGACGGGTGCGTCGAGCGTGTCGAACACCAGCGGGATCTCGGTACCGTGCGTCGCGTCGAGCCGCGCCATGCGCTCCGACGGCGTCGCGAAGTCGTACCGGTACATCCACACCGGGGCGACCCGGGAGTGCCCGTCGGCGAACCGGGTGGTCGGGATGCGGAAGGTCGAGTCGGCGGCCAGGTCGAGCAGCGCGGAGCGCGCCGGGTAGCCCGGATAGGCCGCGGCGAGCACGTCGCGGAAGGCGACCGAGTCCCCGGGGCGGCCCCCCTGGCGCGCGAGCGAGTCCAGCACCCGGTCCATGCGGTCGACGTCGACGGGGAGGATCTTCGGTCGCGCGCGCACGAACAGCAGCGCCTCGTTCCGGGTCGTGCCGACGAGCAGGGGCACGGGCGCGGTCCGACCACCCAGCGCCGCGTCGACCGGCGGCTCGGGCAGCAGGTCGCCGTCCGTGACGGGCGCGAACGCGATCGTGCCGGTGTCGTGCTCGTCGACCTCCTCGAGCAGCGTCCAGGCCGCGGCGACGAGCGCGTCCGCCGGGACGTCGCGCCAGGTGCCCGGCCGGTCGACGTCCGCGCCGACGAGCCCCAGGAGGCGCTGGGCGTACCGGCGCATGCGAGCCGCGGAGTAGACCGCGGCCACCGCGGGGCTCAGCGCGACGGCCCGGTGGATCAGCCCGCGTGCCGGCGGTGCGGCGAGCAGGCTCGTGACGAGCGTGCCGCCCGCCGACTCCCCCATGAGCGTCACGCACGCGGGGTCGCCGTCGAAGCACGCGATCTCGTCGCGGACCCAGCGCAGCGCCTCGACCACGTCCCACAGCGCCGAGTTCGCGTCGAACACCGGGCCGGCCCTCTCGGCACCGGTCGCCGACGCCCAGGACAGGTCGACGAACCCGAACGCGCCGAGCCGGTAGTTCACCGTGACGACCACGGCGCCCAGCGCGGCGAGCGCCGACCCGTTGAAGTCGTCGAGGCACGACGCCCCCGCGACGAACGCTCCCCCGTGCACCCACACCACGACGGGGTACGGGCCGTCGGATGCGTCTGCGGGGGCCCACACGTTGAGGGTCAGGCAGTCCTCGTCGCGCGGGAACGAGGGGGCGACGCCGCCGCCGGAGCGCGGCCGCACCTGGGGGCAGGCGGCGCCGAACCGGCTCGCGTCGCGGATCCCCGACCAAGGACGTGCCGGCTCGGGACGCCGCCAGCGCCGCTCGCCCGTCGGCGGTGCCGCGTACGGGATCGCGCGCCACACGCGCGCCGGACCGTCGCTCTCGCCCAGGAGAGCGCCACGGCTGGTGTCGACCCGGAAGACCACGAGGTCACCGCCGGGTGCGGTCCTGCGCGAAGCGCGAGTCGAGCCAGCTCACGAGGTCGGCGAGGACCTCGGCCTTGACGGTCTCGTTGAACACCTCGTGCCGGGCGCCGGGGTAGATCATGAGCGACACGTCGCTCAGCCCCGCGCGCCCGCGCAACGACGCGACGAGACGCGTCATGCCGCGCACGCCGCCGAGCGAGTCCTCCGAACCGCCCTGGACGAGCACGGGCAGGTCGTGCCGCCGGCCCAGGTCGCGCGGTGGGCGCCCGAGCAGCTGGAGCATCTGCACCTTGGTGTACGGCGGGATCGCGTTGACGTCGAACGTCAGCGGGTCGTCACGGAACGACACGGCCACCTCCGGGTCGCGCGACAACCACTCGAACCCGGTGGCACCTTCGGCCCGCCACCGCTTGTTGAGGTCGCCGCCGTTGATCACCCCGGGCATCGCGAGCGACGTGCCCGTGAGCACCACGGCGTCGTACAGCGCCGGGTCGCGCGCGACGAGCTTCTGCACGATGAGCGAGCCCCACGAGTGCCCGAGCGCGACCACCGGCAGGCCCGGCCAGGTGGCGCGCACCGACCGGGCGACGTCCTCCACCTGGTCGAACACCGCCTTGTTGCCGCCGCGGCCCAGGTGCCCGAGCCCGCGGTCGCCGAGGCCGGTCTCGCCGTGGCCGAGGTGGTCGTCCGCGACGACCGTGTACCCGCCCGCCCGCAGCGCGCGCGCCACGTGGTCGTACCGGCGCGCGTGCTCCCCCACGCCGTGGGACAGGTACACCACCGCGTGCGGCGCGGGCGCCTCCCAGACGTGCTCGACGACCCTCACCCCGTGGCGGTCGACCAGGGTGCGGCGCTCGGGCCCGTCGTCCGTGCCGTCCATCGCTGCTCCCACACCCGATCCTGATCGTTCCTGCCGGCTCACGCCGTGCGTCCCGGGGCGTGCGCCCGGAGCGCCCACGCTAGCCCCGCGCCGGGCGCGTCACACCTCGGCACGGGCCGCCACCCACGCACGCCTGACCTGCTCGAACCGGGTCGGCAGGGGACGACGACGGCCGCCCTGCTCCGCCGCCGTCCGGTGCACGTAGCGCCGCCACGACAGGACGAGGCCCTGCGCGGTGATGGGCAGCCCCTTGGCGACCGTGACCCCGTCGACGTGGGTGTGGTGGACGGTGAGCAGGAGCGCACGCGGCGGGGAACCCTCGAGCTCGGCGCACAGCTCGGCCCGCACCTCGGCCCACCGCCGCAGCACGACCACGACGCCCGGGTCGAGCTCGTGCCGCCGCTCGACGCGGTGCTTGCCGTGCCGGACGAGCACCGACCCGGCCTGATGGTCGTCGAGGTCGACGTCGTCGACCGTGACGCGCAGCAGGTCGCCGTAGCGCGCACCCGTGCAGCGCGCGAGACCGGCGATCACCGCGAGCCTGACCTCCTCGTGCCGCACCGGGACGCGGGAGGTGCGCGACGCGAGGTCGCGCCACACCCACTCGGCCTCGTCGAGATCGACCGTGGGGCGCGGGTAGGCGCGCGACGCGGCCGACGCCGGCTCCGGGGCGGCCTCGTCGTGGTCTCCGGGCTCGTCGGTCATGGGAGGAGCCTACGGCGCGCTTGGCACAGTATTTCGACTCGACACGCGGTCACGGCCGCACTCGAGGTGTCCGTGCGCTCAGCGCACCACGACGCCCGCGTCGCGCAGCCCCGCCTTGACGTCCGCGACCGTGAGCCGGCCGAAGTGGAACACGCTCGCCGCGAGCAGGGCGTCCGCGCCCGCACGCGCCGCCGCCACGAAGTCCTCGACACGGTGCGCTCCCCCGCTCGCGATGAGCGGCACCGCGACCTCGGGACGCACCGCACCGAGCATCTCGAGGTCGAAGCCCTCGTACGTGCCGTCCGCGTCCATCGAGTTGAGCAGCACCTCGCCCGCGCCGAGCTCGACGGCGCGCGCCGCCCACGCGACCGCGTCCAGGCCCGTCCCGCGCCGGCCGCCGTGCGTCGTCACCTCGTACCCGCTGTCGGTCCGCACGTCGCCCTGCACGCGGCGCGCGTCCACCGACAGCACGAGCACCTGGCTGCCGAACCGGTCGGCGATCTCGGAGAGCAGCTCCGGCCGCGCGATCGCCGCCGTGTTCACGCCCACCTTGTCGGCGCCCGCCCGGAGCAGCCGGTCGACGTCCTCGACCGCCCGCACCCCGCCGCCCACGGTCAGCGGGACGAACACCTGGTCCGCCGTGCGCCGCACCACGTCATAGGTGGTCTCGCGGTCCCCCGACGACGCCGACACGTCGAGGAAGGTCACCTCGTCCGCGCCCTGCTGGTCGTAGCGTGCGGCCAGCTCGACCGGGTCGCCCGCGTCCCGCAGGTTCTCGAAGTTCACTCCCTTGACCACCCGGCCGGCGTCGACGTCGAGGCACGGGATCACACGGACGGCGACGGTCACGGCAGGAGGCTCCTTGTGTGGTGGACCGGGGGCTGCGGGCCGGGCGGGTTCCGACGGACCCGGCCGAGCCCGACGGTACCCGCTCGACGACGCGCCAGGCACGACCGGCTACGGTGCGGACGCGCCCTTCGACGTCGCGCCCCCCGCGGTGGGCGCCGGTGTCGGGGACACGGTCGAGCCCGGCTCCGGGCCGATCCCGGGGTCGTGCGCGTCGAGGATGTCGACCACGTACACGAGCGTCTGGTCGGCGAGCTTCGACGCCGTGTCCTGGTAGCCGAGCGACGGCGGCACGACCAGCAGCACCTCGCTGCCCACGGGCACCTGGAGCAGGCCCTGGTCCCAGCCCTCGATGACGTCGCCGACGCCGATCCGGACGTTCGCGGGCAGCTGGTCGTCGCCCCACGTGGAGGCGAACGTCTTGCCCGTCGACCACACCACGCCCGTGTACTGGACCGTCACGAGCTGACCCGCCTCGATCTGCGGTCCCGAGCCCTTGATGAGCGGGAGCACCGTGAGGTCGTCCCCCGCCTTCGCCTTCTTCGGGATCGTCACCGTCGGGGTCCCGTCGTCGGCGCGCTTCACCTGCGGCACGTCCGGGTCCTGCGGGACGGTGTCGCCCACGGCCCGGCCCGGCAGCACGTCCACGGTCGAGACGAGCGGCACCCCGTCGCTCTGCGCGACGTCCAGGTAGCGCGACCCCGACGGCTTGCCGACGACGAGCGTGCGCAGCTCGCTGCCCAGCGTGCGCTGCGAGACGCGGACGGGCCGGGGGGCGGCGGCCCACGTGTTCGACACGACCTTGCGGGTCCGGCCGTCCTCGGCGTACGTGTCCAGCACCACGACGTCGCCGTCGTGCACGGTCGGCCCGAGGCCCTGCCAGACGGTCTCGCGGCGCGACCCCGTCACGGTCAGCGGCGCCGCGTAGGACAGCTGCGGGGGCAGCCAGGCGGTGCCGCTGACGACGACGTCGTCCTGCGTGACGTTCGGGGCCGTGCCCTCGGCGGCACGCCGGTCGGCCTCGCACCCGGCCAGCGCGAGCGCCCCGACGACCGTGAGCGCGACCGTGGCGGTCACGGTGCGGGCGGCGCTCCCGCGACCTCCGGGACGGTCGGTCGGGGATCCGGTTCGCAGGGTGGGCAGCACCGGGTCAGGGTAGCCGGACCCGCTGCGCGAGCGCTGAGACGTCCTGCCCCGGCGCCGGCCGCTGCCTCACATCGACTCGATGAGCCGTTCCACGCGCTCGTCGACGTTGCGGAACGGGTCCTTGCACAGCACGGTGCGCTGCGCTTGGTCGTTGAGCTTGAGGTGGACCCAGTCGACCGTGTAGTCGCGGCGGGCCTCCTGCGCCTTGCGGACGAAGTCGCCGCGCAGCTTGGCGCGCGTCGTCTGCGGCGGGATCGCCGTGGCCTCGAACGTCTCGAGGTCGGTGACGACCCGCTCGACGAGGCCGCGCTGCGCCATGAGGTTGTACAGGCCGTGGGTGCGCGAGATGTCGTGGTATGCCAGGTCGAGCCGTGCGATGCGCGCGTCGGACAGCGGCAGGTCGTGCTTGGCCTGGTACCGCTGGATCAGCTTGAGCTTGATGACCCAGTCGAGCTCACGGTCCACGAGCGACAGGTCGCCCGACTCGAGCGCCCGCAGGCCCCGCTCCCACAGGTCCAGGACCTGCTTGAGCACGGGGGTGAGGGTGACGTGCGCGTCGACGTGGTCGCGCACCCGCTCGAAGTACTCGGACTGCAGGTCGATCGCGGTGGCCGTCCGGCCGTTCGCGAGCGTGACCGGCGCCTTGCCCGAGACGTCGTGCGAGATGTCACGGATCGCGCGGATCGGGTTCTCGAGCGCCAGGTCACGCATCGGGATCCCCGCCTCGATGAGGCGCAGGACGAGGTCGGTCGCCCCGACCTTGAGCAGCGTGGTCGGCTCCGCCATCGACGAGTCGCCCACGATGACGTGCAGCCGGCGATAGCTCTCCGCGTCGGCGTGCGGCTCGTCGCGCGTGTTGATGATGGGGCGCGAACGCGTCGTGGCGCTCGAGACGGCCTCCCAGATGTGGTCCGCGCGCTGCGAGAGCGTGAACGTCGCGCCGCGCGGCGTCGTGAGGACCTTCCCCGCGCCCGTCAGCACCTGCCGGGTGATGAGGAACGGCACCAGCACGTCCGACAGGCGCGCGAAGTCGCCCTGCCGGCGCACCAGGTAGTTCTCGTGGCAGCCGTACGAGTTGCCCGCCGAGTCCGTGTTGTTCTTGAACAGGTGGATGCGGCCCGGCAGCCCCTCGTGCTCGAGACGCTGCTGCGCGTCCTCCACGAGGCCCTCGAGGATCCGCTCACCGCCCCGGTCGTACGCGACGAGCTGGCGCACGTCGTCGCACTCCGCGGTCGCGTACTCGGGGTGCGAACCCACGTCGAGGTACAGCCGAGAGCCGTTGCGCAGGAACACGTTCGACGAACGCCCCCACGCGACCACCTTGCGGAACAGGTACCGCGCGACCTCGTCCGCGGACAGCCCGCGCCCGTCGTCCGCGGCGCACGTGACGCCGTACTCCGTCTCGAGGCCGAAGATCCGTCGGTCCATGGCGCGGTCCCCTCTCAGGAGTTCTCGGTCGGCTCGGCGGCCGGCGGCGCGAGCGCCCCGAGCAGCGCGGTCAGCGTCGCGGGCGCGAGCCGCCGGAACGACCGGCGCGGCCTGCCCCGCTCGAGCACCGCGGCCTCGAGGTGCGCGGGCGCCACGGGGTCGCCCTCGCTCCCCCCGCCCAGCACGCGCGTCGCGAGGTCGAGGACCTCCGGCAGCGTCATCCCCTCGCGCCACTCGGCGCGCAGGCGCTCGCCGAGCTCGTCGGACTGCCCGCCCATCGCCACGACCCCGTGCTCGTCCGCCACCGAGCCGTCGTACGACAGGCGGTAGATCTGGTCGTCCGCGGGTGTCGCGCCGACCTCCGCGACCACGAGCTCGACCTCGAGCGGCTTCGACTCGGTCGTGAACACCGTGCCGAGCGTCTGCGCGTACGCGTTCGCCAGGCCGCGCGCGTTCACGTCCGCCCGGTCGTACGAGTAGCCCCGCAGGTCGGCGTACCGGACCCCGGCCACCCGCAGGTTCTCGAACTCGTTGTACTTGCCGACCGCGGCGAACGCGATCCGGTCGTAGATCTCCGAGATCTTGTGCAGCGCGCGCGACGGGTTCTCCGTCGCGAACGCGATGCCCTCGTCGTACTGCAGCACCACGACGGAACGGCCCCGGGCGATGCCCTTGCGGGCGTAGTCCGCCCGGTCCTTCATGAGCTGCTCGGGCGAGACGTAGAACGGCATGCTCATGCGAGGTCTCCCGTCGCGTCGGCGGGGGCGTGCGGCTCGGCGTCCGGGTTGGTCGCCGAGCTCCGGCGACCGGCAGGCCGCGCCCGACGCTCCGACACGCCGCGGTCGGCCACGATCTCGTCCGCGAGCGCCGCCAGGTCGTCGTCCGGCACACGCCGGTACCCGTCCTGGTCGACCACCGCGACCACCGGCCAGATCCGGCGGACCGTGTCCGGGCCGCCCGTCGCCGAGTCGTCGTCCGCGGCGTCGTACAGGGCCTCGACCGCGACGTGCACGGCGCCGTCGACGTCGAGACCGCCGTGCCACAGCTTCTTCAGGGCGCCGCGTGCGAACACCGAGCCCGACCCCACCGAGTGGAAGTCGTGCTCCTCGTAGCGCCCGCCCGTGACGTCGTACGAGAAGATCCGACCCTCGTCACGGTCCAGGTCGAAGCCCGCGAACAACGGCACGACCGCGAGGCCCTGCATCGCCAGCCCGAGGTTCGACCGGATCATCGTCGACAGGCGGTTCGCCTTGCCGTCGAGCGAGAGCAGCGTGCCCTCGAGCTTCTCGTAGTGCTCGAGCTCGAGCTGGTAGAGCCGCACGAGCTCGAGGGCCAGACCCGCGGAGCCCGCGATGCCCACCGCGGAGAACTCGTCCGCCGGGAAGACCTTCTCGATCTCGCGGCTCGCGATCATCGAGCCCGCCGTCGCGCGACGGTCGCCCGCCATCACGACGCCGCCCTCGTACGTCACCGCGACGATCGTCGTCGCGTGCACCGAGCGTTCGTGCGACGCCCCGCCCGCGAACGACGCGTCACCCGCCGGCAGCGGCCGGCTGCCCGGCAGCACGTGCGGCGCGTGCGACGCGAGGAACTCGACGAAGGAGGACGACCCCGGGGTCGTGAACGTGTGCGGCAGCCGCGCGCCGTGCTCGGTCGTCATCGGGTCCTACTGCCCGCCCTTCTGGACGAACCCGCGCACGAACGACTCCGCGTTCGACTCGAGGACGTCGTCGATCTCGTCGAGCAGCGCGTCGACGTCGGAGTCCTGCGCCTGCGGGGCAGGCGGCGCCGGCGTGGCAGCGTCGTCGTCCGGCAGGTCGTCGTCCCGACGGACCTCCTGGTGTTCCTGACCAGCCATGTCGCCTCCTCGTCGTCGGGTCGCCGTGCCTGTCGTGCCGCGGCGACCCCGTTGCCCTGCGTCCGTCCCAGCCTAGTCCTCACGGGGCCCTCGGCCCCTCAGCGGGCCCGCGACCCGCTCACGACGACGACAGACCCGCGAGGAGCGTCGCCGCGTCCGGGCTCGCGTCGAGCAGGGCACCGACCTGCTCCTGCGTGCCGCGCGCCGGGTCCAGCATCGGCACCCGCTGCAGCGACGGGGCGCCCGGGACGTCGAAGATGATCGAGTCCCAGCTCGCCGCCGACACGTGGTCGCCGTAGCGCGCCATCACCTCGCCGCGGAAGAACGCTCGCGTGTCGTGCGGGGGGTGGTGCACGGCGCGCGCCACGTCCTGCTCCCCCACGACGCGCTCGACCGCGCCCTTCGCGAGCAGCCGGTGGTAGATCCCGCGCTCAGGACGGACGTCCGACCACTGCAGGTCGGTCGCCGCGAGCCGCGGGTGGTCCCAGTCGAGGCCGTCGCGCCGGCGCAGACCGTCGAGGATGCGCAGCTTGGCGACCCACTCGACCTGCCCGGCGACGGAGAACGGGTCGCCCGCGAGGCCGTCGAGCACATCGCGCCACCGCGTGGTCACCGGCACCGTCTGGTCGTCCGTGCCCAGCGCGTCCAGCGCGCCCGCGACCACGTCCAGGTACTCCCGCTGGACCTCGAGCGCCGTGAGCCGGCGCCCGTCCGCGAGGTCGAGCGGCGCGCCGAGCGTCAGGTCGCGGCTCACCCGGCGGACGTCCTCGACCGGGTCGGCCAGCCGGAGGCCCTGGAGGCGTGCCTGCGCGCCCGGGAGCCCGTCGAGGTGCTCGATCACCCACAGCACGAGGCTCGTCGCCCCGAGCTTGAGGTAGGTCGCGACCTCGAGCATGTTCGCGTCGCCGACGATGAGGTGCAGGCGGCGCCACCGCTGCCGGTCCGCGTGCGGCTCGTCGCGCGTGTTGACGATGGGGCGCCGCAGCGTGGTCTCGAGGCCGATCTCGGCCTCCATGTAGTCGGCACGCTGCGAGAGCTGGAAACCGGTCTCCTGCCCCACCGTGCCGATTCCCACGCGACCCGCGCCCGCGTACACCTGGCGCGTCACGAGGAACGGGATGAGCAGCTCGGCGAGCAGTGCGAACGGCACGTCACGGCGCACCAGGAAGTTCTCGTGGCAGCCGTAGCTCGCGCCCTTGCCGTCCACGTTGTTCTTGTACAGGGCGACCTCGCCGCCCGGGAACGCCGCGAGCTCGCGCGCCGACGCCAGCATGACGCGCTCGCCCGCCACGTCGAACCGCACGGCGTCGAGCGGGCCGGTGACCTCGGGCGACGAGTACTCCGGGTGCGCGTGGTCGACGTACAGCCGGGCGCCGTTCGTCAGCACGACGTTGGCGGCGCTCGGGTCGTCGTACTCCTCGACCTCAGGGCGCTCGAGGTGCTCGGTCGCGCCCTCGGCATGGTCGGCGCCCGCGGTGGGGCCCGGTGCGGCGGGCGCGTCCGGGTCGTCCGTCAGGAGGGACGGGTGCGCCGACGCGCGCTGGAGGTGGAACCCCCGCGCGTCGTGCAGCGGGTCCTCGTCGTCGTAGTCCCAGCGGGTCTTCGTGCCGCGACCGCCACCGACCGCGGACAGCGCCCGGTACGTCGTGACGACCTGGCTCGACAGGAGCATCGGGTTGGCGAACGGGCGGCCCGGCTGCAGGACGCCGTACTCGGTCTCGATCCCCATCACGCGGCGCACGGTCACGACGTCACCCTAACCGCGGGCGGGCCGGCGCACTCCGCGCCGGCCCGCCCGTGAGACACCGTCAGAGGTACTGCCCCGTGTTCGTGACCGTGTCGATCGTCCGTGCCGCCTTGGAGCCCTGACCGTCCTTGTTCTGGACGATCGTGCGGATGAACACGATGCGCTCGCCCTTCTTGCCGGAGATGCGCGCCCAGTCGTCCGGGTTGGTCGTGTTCGGCAGGTCCTCGTTCTCCTTGAACTCGTCGACGCACGCCGCGAGCAGGTGCTCGACCCGCAGGCCGCGCTGGCCCGTCGCGAGCAGGTCCTTGATCGCGGACTTCTTGGCCCGGTCGACGATGTTCTGGATCATGGCGCCCGAGTTGAAGTCCTTGAAGTAGAGGACCTCCTTGTCGCCCGACGCGTACGTCACCTCGAGGAAGCGGTTCTCGTCGGACTCCGAGTAGATGCGCTCCACGACCGCCGCGATCATCGCGTCGACAGCCGCCGCCCGGTCGCCGCCGTGCTCGGCCAGGTCGTCGGCGTGGATCGGCAGGTCGGTCGTGAGGTACTTGCCGAAGATCTCCTCCGCGCCCTCGGCGTCCGGACGCTCGATGCGGATCTTCACGTCGAGGCGCCCCGGGCGCAGGATCGCCGGGTCGATCATGTCCTCGCGGTTGGACGCACCGATCACGATGACGTTGTCGAGCCGCTCGACCCCGTCGATCTCGGCGAGGAGCTGCGGGACGATCGTGGTCTCGACGTCCGACGACAGGCCCGTGCCGCGCGTGCGGAACAGCGACTCCATCTCGTCGAAGAACACGACGACGGGGATGCCCTGGCTGGCCTTCTCGCGCGCCCGGGCGAAGATCAGCCGGATGTGCCGCTCGGTCTCACCGACGTACTTGTTGAGCAGCTCCGGCCCCTTGACGTTGAGGAAGTAGCTGCGCACCGAGGCACCCTCGGCGGTCGCCGGGACGCTCTCGCCGCCCTCGGCCTCGCGCCGGTCGGCCACCATCTGTGCGAGCGAGCTCGCGACGGCCTTCGCGATGAGCGTCTTGCCGCACCCGGGCGGCCCGTAGAGCAGGACACCCTTGGGCGGGCGCAAGCCGTGCTCGCGGAAGAGGTCGGGGTGCGAGAACGGCAGCTCGACCGCGTCGCGGATCTGGTCGATCTGGGGGCCCAGGCCACCGATGTCGGCGTACCCGATGTCGGGGACCTCCTCGAGGACGAGCTCCTCGACGTCGGACTTCGGGATCCGTTCGTAGACGAAGCCGGCACGCGTGTCGACGGTCAGCGAGTCGCCGACCCGCACGGTGTCCGCACCCTGCGCGACGAGCGACCCCGCGAGGCGCACCACGCGCTCCTCGTCGGCACGGCCCACGACGAGCACCCGGTCCGCGCCGAGCAGCTCCTTGACGGTCACCAGCTCGCCCGTGACCTCGTAGGCACCCGCCTCGACGACCGTCATGGCCTCGTTGAGCTTGACCTCCTGGCCCGGCCGCAGGGACGCGAGGTCGAGCGCCGGGCTGGCCCCCACGTGCATCTTGCGGCCCGCGGACATGATGTCGACGCCGCCGTCCGCGTGCGCGGCGACGAACACGGCGTAGGTTCCCGGGGGCTTGGCGAGCTCGTCGATCTGGCGCTTGAGCTCGACGATCTGGTCGCGCGCGGCCGTGAGCGCCCCGACGAGCCGTTCGTTCTTGGCGGCGAGGAGCGCGAGCTGCTGGTCGCGACGGTCCTCACCCCGCTCGGGACGGTACGGGTCGCGGTAGGGCGCGTCGGTCATGTCGTCCTCCCAGGGTCGGCAGGTCTCGACCCTAGACCGAGCCGACGACATGCGGGCGACGTACGCACCGCACCGTCACCGAATCGTGGCGAACGTGGCACAGGTCACATGCGCCCGTCGCGGGCTCCCGCCGGCGGCTCAGCCCGCCTCGGGCGCCTGCCCCACGCTGCGGCGCACCCGACGGATCTTCTTGTCCGACACGGGCCGCTCGCCCAGGTCCTCCTCGGTCCACTCGGGCGTCGCCTCCCCGTCCTGGACGGGGTACGCACCCTTGGCCGGACGACGCTTGCGCTCCGGCACGACCTCGCCGTCAGCCATCCGGCGCGTGGTCAGCAGGAAGCCCGTGTGACCCATCATGCGGTGCTGGGGGCGCACGGCCAGACCCTCGAGGTGCCAGCCGCGGACCATCGTCTCCCAGGCGGTCGGCTCGGTGAAGCGGCCGTCGTCGCGCACGTCCTCCGCGAGGCGCGAGAGCTGCGTCGTCGTGGCGACGTAGCAGACCAGCACGCCGCCCGGCACGAGCGCCTCGGCCACGGCCGCCACGTTCTCCCAAGGCGCGAGCATGTCCAGGACGACGCGGTCGACGGTCCCCGGCTCCGCCACGTCGGGCAGCCGGTCCGCGAGGTCGCCCACCCGCAGGTCCCACGCCGGGTGCGGGCCGCCGAAGAACGCCTCGACGTTGCCGCGGGCGATCGCGGCGAAGTCCTCCCGGCGCTCGATCGAGTGCACGTGCCCGCCGTCGCCGACGGCGCGCAGCAGCGACAGCGTGAGAGCGCCCGAGCCGACGCCCGCCTCGACGACGCGTGCCCCCGGGAAGATGTCGGCCATGGTGACGATCTGGCCCGCGTCCTTCGGGTACACGACGGCGGCGCCGCGCGGCATGGACAGGACGTAGTCGGCCAGCAGGGGCCGCATCGCGACGTAGTCGGTGCCGCCCGAGCTCGTCACCACGGTGCCCTCGGGCGCGCCGATCAGCGTGTCGTGCGTGAAGTAGCCGCGGTGCGTGTGGAAGGAGCCGCCGGGCTCGAGCGTGATGGTGTGCAGCCGGCCGCGCGGGTCGGTGAGCTGGACGCGGTCGCCCACCCGGAACGGGCCGCGCCGGAGCGTGGCGCCGGTGGGGCCGTCCTGGACGTCGGGCGTGGCCGACGGCTCGCGGGCGGGGGCGGGACGGTCGGTCGGGGGCTGCTCGCTGGTCACGGGCGACCAGTCTAGGCGCGCCGGCCCTCCGTCACGGCGCGGACCGCCTGGACGACCGCTCCGACCGGGAGGACCCCCACGACCCGCACCCCGTCCGTCACCGGCACGACGGGTGCGTCGCCACCCCGGTCCGCGACGGCGTCGAGGACGTCGGCGCCGCGGGCCGTGACGGGCACGCCCGGGCCGGGCGGGAGCGGGATCGAGGTCGCCGAGAGCGGCGTGCGTGACGCCTGGTCGACCGGGACGGCGGACAGGGCGGTGGGCTCGACGACCGCGACGGCGGTGCCCGCGGCGTCCACGACGACCATCGCGTGGGTCGACACGACGCTGCGGCGCGCGTCCTCGACGGTCGCGGTCACCGGGACGGTGACCGCCGGGACCATGAGGTCGGTCACGGCGAGGGTCGCGATCGCCATGCGGGCGCGCCCCTGCCGGACCGCCTGCGTGGCCCCGGACCACAGGAACGCGGCGATCAGGGTGCTCCACACGACCGTCGTGAGGTCGATGTCCTCACCCCGCGAGAGGCGCGGCAGCACCGCCCACGCGACGATCCCGACGGCCACGACGCGCCCGATCCACCCGGCGGCGACCGTGCCGCGCGCCCGGTCGCCCGTGACGGCCCAGACGCCCGACTCGAGCACCTGGCCGCCGTCGAGCGGCAGACCCGGCAGGAGGTTGAAGACCCCCACGAACAGGTTGGAGAACGCGCCGGCGTAGAGCAGCATCGCCGGGACGCCCCACGGGTCGGTGGTCTGGAACACGCCCCAGAACGCACCGGCCAGCACCAGGTTCGTCGCCGGTCCCACGACGGCCACGAGGAACGCGTCGAGCGGTCGCCCCACCCCGCCCGTGTACGCGGTGTGCCCGCCCCAGAGCGTCAGCGCGAGCTCGCGGACCTCGTGACCGCGGGCCCGCGCGACGTAGGCGTGCGCGACCTCGTGCAGGAACACGGACGCGAACAGCAGCAGGACGAACGCGAGGGCCACGCCGTACACGCTCGTCGTGCCGAGCCACGGACGGCCCGCGCCCACAGTGTTCGCGTAGAGCAGCGTGAGGGCGATCGCGGCGACGAACCAGCTCGGGGTGATGATGACGGGCGCGCCCGCGAGCCGGGCGACGACCCAGCCCTTCGTCCGGGGCTCGGCCGGGGCGGCGCGTTGCCGGCTCGCGGGGGTCGGCGGGCCGGACGGACGGTCGTCGGAGGTCACGCGGGCAGCGTAGCCGCGCCCGCTGGGCGTCCCGGCAGGGCACCCTGCGCCGCGGACGGCCCTGTGGACGCTCACCGCACCGTGGGTGGCCCGTCGTAGGGTCACGGACGTGATGCCGAGCACCAGCACTTCCACCAGCACTTCCACCAGCACTTCCACCAGCACTGCCACCACCGACACCAGCACCGAGACGAGCGCTGGCACCATGACCGGGAGCACCCCCCGCGTCCCGTCGCTCTCGCCCTCGCGCGCCAACGACTTCCTGCAGTGCCCGCTGCTGTTCCGGTTCCGGACGATCGACCGGCTGCCCGAGCCGCCGAGCCCGGCCGCGGCTCGCGGCACGCTCGTCCACGCGGTGCTCGAGAAGATCTTCGACGAGCCCGCCGGAGCGCGGACCGTGGAGCGGGCGCGCGAGCTGCTCGGCCCCGCGTGGGAGCGCCTGCGCGAGGCGCGGCCCGAGTACGCGGACCTGGTCGCCGACGCGGCCGGGCTGGACACCTGGCTCGCGGGGGCCGGAGACCTCCTCGGCACGTACTTCACGCTGGAGGACCCGAACCGGCTCGAGCCGCGCTCGCGCGAGCTGGCGGTCTCGACGCAGCTCGACGACGGCCCGCTGCTGCGCGGCATCGTCGACCGCCTGGACGTCGCGCCGGGCGGCGAGGTGCGCGTCGTCGACTACAAGACGGGCAAGTCTCCACGTCCCGCGTACGCGGGCTCGACCGAGTTCCAGATGCGCTTCTACGCCCTCGTGTGGTGGCGCGAGACGGGCGTCCTGCCCCGCATGCTCCAGCTCGTCTACCTGGGTGACGGGCAGGTGCTGCGCGCCGAGCCGACCGCGGAGTCGCTCGTC
This sequence comes from Luteimicrobium subarcticum, assembly GCF_002798015.1. Taxonomy (GTDB): domain Bacteria; phylum Actinomycetota; class Actinomycetes; order Actinomycetales; family Cellulomonadaceae; genus Luteimicrobium; species Luteimicrobium subarcticum. The sequence goes on from NZ_PGTZ01000012.1 coordinate 88,852, forward strand.
GCGACCGAGACCAAGGTCCGGGACGTCTGGTCGCGCATCACCACGATGGCCCGCGCCGGCGAGTTCCCGCCGCGCCGGTCCGCGCTGTGCGGGTGGTGCGCCCACCAGGCGCACTGCCCCGAGTTCGACGGGACGCCTCCGCCGTACCCGGTCGAGGGTTCGCTGCGGGCGACGGGGGTCGCCCCGGGCTGAGCGCGGCGAGCGGTCCTCCGGGCGGCCGAGCGCTCAGGCGAGGAGGTCGACGACCTCGCCGGACGCCACGCGCGACAGCAGGTCCAGGTCGAGCTGGGTGAGGGCCGCGAGGCGAGTGAGCGCGGGACGCGGCTCGACGGGCACGACCACCTGCACGCCGACGGTGCGCGCCCCGGACGCGAGCGCCGACCGGATGCCGCCGGGCGAGTCCTCGACCGCGACGCAGTCCGCCGGGTCGACCCCGAGGAGCGACGCGGCCGTGAGGTACGCCTCCGGGTCCGGCTTGCCGCGCTCGACCTCGTCGCCGCACACCACGGCGTCGAAGGTGCCCGCGGGCAGCGCGTCGACGACCGCGTCGGCGAGGACCCGGTAGGACATGGTCACGAGGGCCTGCGGCACGCCAGCAGCTCGCACCGCGTGCAGGAGGTCCCACGCGCCGGGCTGCCACGGCACGGCCGCGCGCAGGTGCGCGACCATCCGGCCGACCAGCCGCTCGACGATCTGCCCCGGGGCGAGCGGGACCGGACCGCGCTCCGCGAGGATCGTCGCCGCCTCGAGAAGCGGCCGCCCCACGAGCCCGAGGGCGTCGTCGTGCGTCCACGTGCCGCCGTGCTCGGCGACGAGCTCGGTCTCCGCCTCGATCCAGTAGGGCTCGGAGTCGACCAGCGTGCCGTCGAGGTCCCACAGCACGGCGGCGAGCCGCCGCGGCGGTGCGGGCGTCGTGCGGGCAGGGTCGGTCAGGGACTCCGAGGCGGTGGGGTTCACCGTTCCATCGTAGGTGCGGGCGGCGAGCGCCCCGGCGCCGCGCGCGCATCCGGACGACCCTCGCGCTCTGCGCGAACGCGGGCCGCGGCGCCACCCACCGGGCCTGGCGTGCCCCTAGGCTGGTCCGATGAGCCAGCATGAGCCCGAGCAGGCCCGCCGCACCGTGATGATCGCCGCGTTCGAGGGCTGGAACGACGCGGGTGGCGCCGCGACCGCCGCCGTCGAGCACCTCGCCGACGTGTGGGGAGCCGAGCAGGTCGCGGAGCTCGACCCCGAGGACTACTACGACTTTCAGGTCAACCGCCCGCAGGTCTCCGCGGACGACGACGGCCGCCGGATCCTCACGTGGCCGTCGACGACGGTCTCCGTCGCCGAGGTCCCGGGATCGGGTCGCCGGGTCGTGCTCGTGCACGGGATCGAACCGTCCATGCGGTGGCGCGCCTACTGCCGCGAGCTGCTCGCGCACGCGGACCGGCTGGGCGTCGAGACGGTCGTGACGCTGGGCGCCCTGCTCGCGGACGTCCCGCACACGCGCCCCATCCCGCTCACGGCGACGTCGGAGAGCGTCGGCATGCAGGCCGTCCTCGACGTGGAGCAGAGCACCTACGAGGGCCCGACGGGCATCGTCGGGGTGCTGCAGCACGCGGCGAGCGAGCACGCGCTCCAGTCGGTGTCGCTGTGGGCCGCGGTGCCGCACTACGTCGGGAACCCGCCGTCGCCCAAGGCGACCCTCGCGATCCTCACCCGGGTCGAGGACCTGCTCTCGGAGCCGGTGCCGCTCGGCGACCTGCCCGCCGACGCGGAGGCGTGGCAGCACGGCGTCGACGAGCTCGCGCAGGAGGACTCGGAGATCGCCGAGTACGTGCACCAGCTCGAGGAGGCGAAGGACGCCGAGGAGCTGCCGGAGGCGAGCGGCGAGGCCATCGCCCGCGAGTTCGAGCGCTACCTGCGTCGCCGCGACAGCGGAGACGGTCGCCCGGGCTGAGGTCGCTCGGACGTCCGCACAGGGCGCACGGGCGCCCGTGTCACAGCCTGACGCCGAGCAGCGCGTCGACCGTGCGGGCGACGACGCCGGGGGCGCCCTCGTCCCAGCCGGCAGCGGCTTCAGCACCGTCGGCACCCCCGTCACCGTCCGCACCGTCGGCCCGCGGCGCGAGGGCACGGTCGGCCCACGCGTCCACGGCGGCGAGCGCGGTGGGGGCGTCGAGGTCGTCGGCGAGGGCGGCCCGCACGGCGGCGAGGGTCGCGGACGCGTCGGGGCCCCCGTTGCCCGCGAGGGCGGCGCGCCAGCGGTCCAGACGCGCCTCGGCCCGCTCCAGGACGGCGTCGGTCCACTCCCACGGGGTGCGGTAGTGGTGGGCGAGGATCCCGAGCCGGATCGCGGCGGGGTCGTGCCCCTCGGCGCGCAGCCGCGAGACGAGCACGAGGTTGCCGAGCGACTTGCTCATCTTCTCGCCCTGGTAGGCGATGAGACCCGCGTGCAGGTTGACGCGCGCTGCGGCGTGCGCCGGGTCACGGGTCGTGCCGGCTCCGTCCCCACCGTCACGGGACGCGGCGACGAGCGAGCGCACGTGCGAGCTGGACATCTCGTGGTGCGGGAACAGCAGGTCGGCTCCCCCGCCCTGCACGTCGAACCCGGCTCCGAGGCCGTCGAGTCCGATCACGGCGCACTCGACGTGCCAGCCAGGGCGCCCGGTCCCGAGGTCGCCGGCCTCCCAGGCGGGGTCGCCGGGGCGTTCGCGCCGCCACAGGAGCGGGTCGAGCACGTGCCGCTTGCCGGGGCGGTCCGGGTCGCCACCGCGCTCGGCGAACAGGGCGCGCATGGTGTCGTCGTCGAGGTGTGCCACGTCACCGAACCGCGGGTCGGCCGACAGGTCCGCGTACACGTCGCCGAGGTCGGGGCGGTCTCCCCCGGCGCCGTCCTCGAGGGGCACGCGGTACGCGGCACCCGAGGCGAGGAGGGCCAAGACGGCGGACGCGACCTCGTCGATCGTCTCGACGACCCCGCGGTACACGTCCGGCGGGACGACGCCGAGCGCGGCCATGTCCTCGGCGAACAGCGCGGTCTGCTCGACGGCGAGCCGGCGCCAGTCCACGCCGGTGGCAGTGGCGCGCTCGAGCAGCGGGTCGTCGACGTCGGTGACGTTCTGCGCGTAGGTCACGGTCTTGCCGGCGTCGCGCCAGGCACGGCCCAGCAGGTCGAACGCGACATAGGTGGCCGCGTGACCGAGGTGGGTCGCGTCGTACGGCGTGATGCCGCAGACGTAGAGGGTGGCGTGCTGCCCCGGCGCGGCCTCGACGAGGGCGCGGGACGACGAGTCGTGCACGCGGACCACGTGCGGCTCGTCGGCGGGGGGCAGGTCCGGGATCTGAGGGGCGGGCCAGGCGTGCACCCGGTCAGTCTAGGTGGCAGCCCGGACGGACCGGACGGCAGGTCCGTCAGACGGCGCCCGCGAGCGAGCCCACAGGCTGCAGCACGTCCGTCACGAGCAGCAGGAGGACCAGCAGGCCGACGACCACCCGGTACACCACGAACGGCTTGTACGAGAACATCGAGATGATCTTGAGGAACCCGATGATGACGACGTAGCCGACGAGGAACGACACGATCGTCGCGACGAGCGTCACCCCGAGACCGGGCGTGCCGGCGGGGTGGTCGCCGCCGACGGCCTTCGCGAGCTCGAACAGGCCCGAGCCGAGGACCGCGGGGATCGCGAGCAGGAACGAGTAGCGGGCCGCCGCCTCCCGCGTGAAGCCCATGAGCAGGCCGGCGGTGATCGTGCCGCCCGAGCGCGACACGCCCGGGATCAGGGCGAGCGCCTGGGCGAAGCCGAACGCGGTCGCTCGCCGCGGCGTGAGGTCGCCGAGGGGGCGGGCGTGCGCCCCGCGCTTGTCGGCCCAGCCGAGGACGAGGCCGAACACGATGAGCGTCAGCGCGATGAGGTACAGGTTGCGGAAGTGCGACTCGATCGCGTCCTGGAACGCGAGCCCGAGGATCACGATCGGCAGCGACCCGAGCGCGATGTACCAGGCCATGCGGGCGTCGGGGTCGTGGGCGCCGAACCGGGCGGCGCGGTCGGTGCCGTCGCGCCCGCGCAGCGCCTGCCACCAGGCGACGCAGATCCGCCGGATGTCGCGCCGGAAGTACAGGAGCACCGCGAGCTCGGTCCCGATCTGGATCATCGCGGTGAACGCGGCGCCCGGGTCGTCCGCCCCGATGAGCTCACCGACGATCCGGATGTGCGCGCTCGAGGAGATCGGGAGGTACTCGGTGAGGCCTTGCACGAGACCCAGGAGGACTGCTTGCCACATCGACACGGGGCGCCACGATACCCTGCGGCGCATGGAGTCACGACGTCTCGGACGCAGCGGCCTGCGGGTGTCCGCACTCGGTCTCGGGACCATGACGTGGGGGCGCGACACCGACGACCTGGACGCCGCCGACCAGCTGCGCGACTTCGTCGCGGCGGGCGGCACGCTCGTCGACACGTCCGGCTCGTACGGCGGCGGTGACGCCGAGCGGGTGCTCGGTGGCCTGCTCGCCGGGACGGTCCCCCGCGACGAGCTCGTGCTGTCCACCAAGGTGGGCCTCGTGCGCGACCGCGGCGGGGTCCGCACGGACGCGTCCCGCCGGGCGGTCCTCGACGGGCTCGACGCCTCCCTGCGACGCCTCGGCACCGACCACGTGGACCTGCTGGTCGTCCAGGCGCCCGACCCCGGCACAGCGCTCGAGGAGACCGTGGGCGCGCTGCGGCACGCCGTCGCGTCCGGCCGGGCGCGCTACGTCGGCCTGTCGAACCACCCCGCCTGGGCGGCCGCGTACGCCGCAGGGCTGCTCGCCGCGGACGACACCGTGCTCGCCGCGGTCGAGGTCGAGTACTCGCTCGTCCGGCGCACCGCCGAGCACGAGGTGGTGCCCGCCGCGCTGGCGCTCGGGCAGGGCGTGGTCGCGTGGAGCCCGCTCGGTCGCGGGGTGCTCACCGGGAAGTACCGGGCAGGCGTGCCGGCGGACTCGCGGGCCGCATCGTCACACCTGGCGGGGTTCGTCGAGGAGTACTTCGACGCGCGGTCGGTCGCCGTCGTGGAGGCGGTCGCGACCGCGGCCGCCGGGCTGGGGCGCGAGCCGCTCGAGGTCGCGCTCGCGTGGCTGCTCGCGCGCGCCGGCGTGGGGTCGGTCCTCGTGGGCGCCCGCACCCCCACCCAGCTCCGCGCGTCCCTCGGCGCGGCCGACCTGCGGCTGCCCGCCGAGCTCTACGACGCGCTCGACGACGTGTCGTCGCCGTGCGCGGACGACGCCGAGTCGTGGGAACCGCTCGCCCCGGCCCGCTGAGCGGTCGAGCGGGCCCGGAGCGTCAGTCGATCTCGACGACGACGACCTCGCGGTCGTCGTCGGAGTCGTCCGCGTCGTCGTCGTCCTCGTCGTCCTCGTCGTCGTCCGACTCGTCGTCGTCCTCCGCGAGCGCGAACGGCAGGACCTCGCCGTACTCCTGCAGGACGGCCTCCTCGTACACGTCGAAGGCGTCCGCGAGGACGTCGTACGCGTCGTCCACCGCCGGGTCGTCGTCGCTGCGACGGGCGGCGACGGCGTTGTAGTGGGCCTCGAGAGAAGCGACGAAGCGGTCGAGGGCGGCACGCGGGTCAGCGGTCATATCCGAACGGTAGCGCCGTGAGGCGCACAATGGACACCCGGGAGCACCCCCGGAAGACGCGCAGCACGGAGGAGGCACGGATGGCGTTCGGCTCGTCCCGCGGAACCACCAGCACGTCCCACGACGCGCAGTTCGAGTACCGGGTCCTGCGGTTCGACCGCAGCACCACGCGCAACGACGCCCGCCGGGCGCTCACGGAGGAGGCCGAGTACGGCCGCTGGGAGCTGCACCGGTCGACCCTCTCGATCGGTGGGGAGCGCCGCGTCATGCTGCGCCGCCGGATCATCCGCGTGCGGTCGACGCTCTGACGGCGGCTCGCGTGCCGCCGGACGGCGCGGCCGGCCCGCCGCGGCCGCGAACCGACCCGGGGCCGCGCACCTTCCGCAAGGCGCGGGCGGGCGCGACGGACGGCTTCTTCGCGTGCGAGGCGGCCGGTCTGGAGTGGCTTCGCGTGCCGGGCGGCCCGCGGGTCGTGGAGGTCCGCGGCGTCGACCGGGAGCATCTCGACCTCGAGCGGCTGGAACCCGCGGCGGGGCACAGCGGGCCCACCGAGGACGCGGCCCGCGCCCTGGGCGAGCGCCTCGCCGTCCTGCACACGACGCCCGCGCCGGCGCGGGGGGCACCCCCGGCGGGCTGGACGGGAGACGCGTTCTTCGGGCCTCTGGGCGACCCGCTGCCCCTCCCGACGGGCGCATGGCCCACCTGGGGCGCGTTCTACGCGGAGGCGCGCCTTCGGGCCGTCGCCCAGCAGGGTCACACGCGCGGCGCCCTCTCGTCGGACGAGCGGGACGCCCTGCACCGGCTCGCCGACGAGGTCGAGCGGGTGCGCGACGACGGGCGGCGTCCCGGTCGCGTGCACGGCGACCTGTGGTCGGGCAACGTCGTGTGGACCGCCGACGGCGCCGTGCTGATCGACCCTGCGGCCCACGGCGGCGACGGCGAGAGCGACCTCGCGATGCTCGCGCTGTTCGGTGCGCCGCACCTGGACGCGCTCGTCGCCGCGTACGACGCCGTCAGCCGCCCGCGCCCCGGACGTGCCGGCCGCGTGCGCCTGCACCAGGTGTACCCGGTGGCCGTGCACGCCGTGCTGTTCGGCGGCGCGTACCACGCACACCTCGCGCGGCTGCTCGCCGACCTCGCCGCGCGCCCTGCCCGCTGAGGGGCCGGTCGAGCGGCCGTCTGCGCGCGGGACCGGGCCAGGGCACTCTCAGCAGGTCGCGAGGAACCGGTCCAGCACGCGCGTGCCGAAACGCAGCGCGTCGAGCGGGACGCGCTCGTCGACCCCGTGGAACATCGCCGGGAAGTCGAGGTCGGCGGGCAGGCGCAGCGGCGCGAACCCGTAGCCCGTGATCCCGAGCCGGTGCAGCGACTTGTTGTCGGTGCCGCCCGAGAGCGTGTACGGCAGGACGGACGCGCCCGGGTCCTCGGCGAGCAGCGCGCCCGACATCGCGTCGACCAGGTCGCCCGCGAACGGGTTCTCGAGCGCCACGTCGCGGTGGATCGTCTCGATGCGGACGTCGTCGCCCGCGAGACGCTCGATGGTCGCCCAGCCCTCGTCCTCGAAGCCGGGCAGGAGCCGGACGTCGACCGTCCCCGTGGCGGCCCCCGGGATCACGTTGGCCTTGTACCCGGCGTCGAGCTGCGTGGGGTTGGCCGAGTGGCGCACGGTCGCGCCGACGAACCGGGCGGCCGGACCGAGCGCGGCGAGCAGACGGTCGGTCGTCGCCGGGTCCTCGGGGTCGAACCCGATGCCCGTCAGGTCGGACACGCCGCGCAGCAGCGCCTCGACGGTCGGGGTGAGCTGCTGGGGCCAGCGGTGCGCACCGATGCGCGCGACGGCGGCGGCGAGGCGCGTCACGGCGTTGTCCTCGTTGACCTGCGAGCCGTGGCCCGCCCGCCCGCCCGCGACGAGGCGCAGCCAGGCGAGGCCCTTCTCGGCCGTCTGGAGCAGGTACGCACGGTGCCCGTCGATGTCGACGGACCAGCCGCCGACCTCGCTCACGGCTTCCGTGGCCCCTTCGAACAGCTCCGGCCGGTGGTCCACCGCCCAGCGCGCGCCGTACGTGCCGCCCGCCTCCTCGTCGGCGAAGAACGCGAGGACGACGTCACGGGCGGGGCGCCGCCCCTCGCGGGCCATCTGTCGCACGACCGCGAGCATCATCGCGTCCATGTCCTTCATGTCGACCGCGCCGCGGCCCCACAGGAGGCCGTCCGTCTCCTCGCCGGAGAACGGGTCGACGGACCAGTCCGCGGCCTGCGCCGGGACGACGTCGAGGTGCCCGTGCAGGACGAGCGCCGGGCGCGACGGGTCGGCGCCCGCGATGCGGGACACGAGGCTCGTCCGGCGCGGGGCCGACTCGAAGACCTCGGTCGCGATGCCGACCTCGTCGAGCAGCGCGGCCACGTGCTCCGCGGCGGCGCGCTCCCCGGGGCCCGACCCGTCGCCGTAGTTCGACGTGTCGATGCGGAGCAGGTCGCGACAGATCCCGGCGACCTCGTCCTCGGCGGACGGGCCGGTGGCGGGCACGGAGGAGGACGTGTCGAAGGTGGTCACGTCCCCACGCTACCGGTCCCGTTCTCCGCCCTGCCCTCGGCTACCCTCGACCACCCTCGGGGTCGAGCGGGGAGCCGACCACCTCGAAGCGGAAGCCACCGAACTGGCCGTCGAGCAGCGGCCGGGCGCGTGCGATCGCGTCGACGACGTCGGGATGCTGCAGGGAGTCACGGTGCGCCTGCGCGCTCTCCCACAGCTCGACCACGAAGACCGTGTCGGGCGCGCCCTCGTCGATCCCCACCTCGTAGAGCAGGCACCCGAGTGCGCGCAGCACCGGGCTGTGCCGGGTGAGGTGGGCGACGAGGTCGTCCCGTCGGCCAGGGACGACTCCGAGGGTTCCCGCGTTCGCGAACGTCATGCGCGCGACGGTAGCCCGGACCACCGACACGCGACGACGCCGGCGGCTCCGGCCCGGGCTACCGTCCCGGGACGGTGTCAGGCGAGGCCGCGCCGCTCCAGGAGGGGCCCGATCTCGGGGGCACGGCCCCGCAGGTCGGCGAAGAAGCCCATCGCGTCGCCGGTGCCACCGCGCGACAGGAGCGCGGCACGGAACCGGTCGCCGTTCTCCCGGGTCAGGCCTCCGTTCTCGCGGAACCACTCGACGGTCTCGGCGTCGAGCACCTCGGCCCAGATGTACGAGTAGTACCCGGCCGCGTAGCCGCCCCCGAAGACGTGGTTGAAGTACGTCGTGCGGTAGCGGGGCGGGACGGGCGCGAAGTCGACGCCCGCACGGGCGAGCGCGTCCGCCTCGAAGGCGGTCACGTCGGACGCGTCCGCGGGCACCTCGTCCGGGGCGAGCCGGTGCCACGCCTGGTCGAGCAGCGCCGCCGCGAGGTACTCGGTGGTCGCGAAGCCCTCGCCCCACTGGCGCGTCGCGAGCAGCGTGTCGACCCATGCCGACGGCATGGGCTCGCCGGTCTCGTGGTGCACCGCGTACGCACGCAGGATCTCCGGCTCCCAGGCCCACATCTCGTTGACCTGCGACGGGTACTCGACGAAGTCGCGCGGCACGTCCGTGCCCGACTGCGACGGGTAGCGCACGTCCGAGAGGAGTCCGTGGAGCGCGTGCCCGAACTCGTGGAAGAGGGTGATGACCTCGTCCCACGCGAGCAGCGTCGGGCGACCCGCCGGCGGCTTGACGATGTTGAGGTTGTTGACCACGACGGGCTTCTGTCCGTCCAGGTGGTTCTGGTCCACGAGGTTGTTCATCCACGCCCCGCCGCGCTTCGTGGCGCGCGTGTACCAGTCGGCGAGGAACAGGCCCATGCCCTGGCCCGGCTCTCCCGCGGGGCCGTCGAACACCTCGAAGACGACGACGTCCGGGTGGTAGCCCACCAGGTCGGGGCGCTCGACGAACGACAGCCCGTACAGCAGGTTCGCGGCGCGGAACACGCCGTCGCGGACGACGCGGCCGAGCTCGAGGTACGGGCGCAGCGCCGACTCGTCGAGCGAGAACCGCTCGGCGCGGGCGCGACCGGCGACGTACGACCAGTCGCTCGCCCGGAGCTCGGCGTCCGGGCCGGCGAGCTCCACCGCCTCCCGGCGGGCGTTCGCGACCGCAGCCGGCGCGAGACGTGCCAGCATCTCGGCGACCGCGTCGCCGGTCTTCGCGGTGCCGATCTCCGCCACGTAGTCCGCCCAGTGGGCGTACCCGAGCGCCTGGGCGACCTGGGCGCGCAGGCGCGCGATCTCGAGGACGGTCGACCGCGTGTCGGTCTCGTCGCCCGTCGCACCGCGCGACTCCGACGCCGCCTGCACGCGGGCGCGGACGTCCGCGTCGTCCAGCTCGGCGACGACGCGCTGGTTGGTCGGGAGCTGCATCTCCAGCAGCCACGCCCCCTCGTGGCCGCGGTCCGTCGCCGCCTTCGCCGCACCCTCGACCGCGTCGGCCGACAGCCCGGCGAGCTCGGCGGCGTCGGTGACGAGGACGGCCGCCGCCTTCTCCCCCGCGAGCTCCTTGCGCCCGAACTCCGCCATGAGGGACGTCGTGCGGGCGTTGAGGTCGCGCACGCGCTCCTGCGTCGCCGCGTCGAGCGCGACCCCCGCGCGGCGGAAGTCGCGCAGGATGCGCTCGAGCAGCCACGCCTGGTCGTCGTCGAGCACGACCTCGTCCGCCGCGGCCCGGTCGGCGAGCGCCCGGAAGCGCGCGTGGAGCGCGGCGTCCATGTAGATCGCGTCGCGGTGCGCCGACAGCTCGGGCGCGACCTCCTCCTCGACGGCCTCGAGGTCGGGTGTCGCGTCGGCGGAGAGCTGGTTGTAGAAGACGGTGGCGGCGCGCGTCAGGAGCGCCGCCGAGCGCTCGAACGCGGCGAGCAGGCCCGCGTCCGGTCCGTCTGTGGCAGCGGCGAGGTCGTCCAGAGCGGCACGCTGGGTCGCCATCCCGGCCCGGATCGCGGGCAGGAAGTGCTCGGTGCGGATCGCCGCATGGTCCGGCAGCTCGTACGGGAGGGCCGACCTGCTCGCGAACGGGTTCGCCGGGTCGAGCGGGGCCGAGGTCGGGGTGGCGGAGTCGGTGGTCACGCCCCCATCCTCACACCCGCGCGTCGGTGCGCGCGGGGCGGGCCGGCGCAGCGATCACTCCGTCTCGTCGTCGTCCGGCGCCGTGCCCGCGTGCGGCAGCTTCTCGCCGGGGTCGAGCTCGACGCCTGCGACCTCCGACGTCGACTCCTCGACCGTCATGGGCGGGTCGGGGGTGTGCAGACGCGAGAACACCGCCCAGGTGACGCCGACGAGGGGCACGGCCACGATCGCGCCGAGCAGGCCGCCGACGAGCGTGCCCGCCGTCACCGACAGCGCGACGACCACCGGGTGCAGCGAGACCTGCTTGCCCATGATCAGCGGTTGGAGGACGTGGCCCTCGAGCTGGCCGATGAGCGCGATGCCGACGCCGACGAGGAGGGCGGCCCAGACGCCCTTCGTCGCCAGCGCGACGATCATGGCGATGATCATGGCGCCCGGCGCACCGACCAGAGGGATGAACGCCCCGACGAAGACGAGGACGGCGAGGGGCGCGGCGAGCGGGATCCCGAGGATCGTCAGCCAGATGCCGGCGAGCAGTCCGTCCGTGAGCGCGATGATGACGGTGCCGCGCGCGTAGCCCGAGAACGCGTACCAGCCGGCGCCCCCGGCGAGCGTGAGCGGCTCGCGCGCCGGCTCCGGCGTCTGGTTGAGGAACCAGGTCCACATCTCGGATCCACGGGCGAGGAAGAAGATGGTGCAGAAGATCGCGAGCGCCAGGCAGGTGAACACCTCGGCGACCGACGCGACCTGGGAGAAGGCCGTGCTGGCGATGTCGCCGCTGTGATCCGTGATCCACTGTCGACCCTTGTCGAGCCAGTCGTTGAAGTTGTCGGTGGTCAGGTGGAGGTGGAACGGGCCGCCGTTGAGGAAGTCGAGAATCTGCTGGATGCCGTTGTCGAACTGGTCGGCGAGGTCCTGCCACTGGCCGGCGACCGACGCGACGACGTACGTGATGAGGCCGCCGACGACGGCGATGGACAGCAGCAGGGCGAGCAGCACTGCGAGCCACCGCCACATGACGCGGGCGAACACGTTGACGACAGGTCGCAGCACGGACGTGAACACGAGCGCGATGAAGACCGCGACGACGAGCAGCCGCACCTGGCTCAGCACGTAGAAGACGAGGGCGACCGCGGCCGCGACGATGAGGAGGCGCCAGCCCCAGCCGGCCATCACCCGCAGCCACGTCGGGATCGGGTCGGGCACGTAGCCCGCGACGCTGGGGTTGCGTCGTCCGCCGGCGACGCGACGCGCCGCCGGTGTCACCGGTTGCGGCGTGCGCTGCGGCTTCGTCCCCGTCGTCGCCGCGCTGCCCGCGTCACCACCTGCGCTGTTGGTCACGCGTCACCCTCTTTCGACGTCCTCCGCGGCCGCTCTGTGCCACCGGCGCCACTGTGCCACCGGCGACGTCCCCTGACCTGCCGGGACGCAGCTTTCGACCCGTCTCGTCCCCGACGGACCACGGGGGCGTCCGGCGTGGGGCCCCCTGAGAGCGGATTCGGAAGTTGCCCCCGGACCGTGCTACCTTTCTACCCGCACCTGAGAGGGAGAGCACCAGCGGAAGCCGGGCTCTCGAAACCGATCAGGACCACCTGTCCGGGTGGCGGAATGGCAGACGCGCTAGCTTGAGGTGCTAGTGCCCGTATAGGGCGTGGGGGTTCAAGTCCCCCTCCGGACACTCGTTGAGACAGCGACGCAAGAAGGCCCCTCACCAGCGGAAACGCCTGGTGAGGGGCCTTCTGCGTATCTACGGCGAGAACCCGTGTACCCAGTCGGTGTACCCACCGACTGCCGCCGAACGGTATCGATTCACCGCCGAACGCCCGGCGAGCACCTACCCGCCGAGCGCGTGGCCCAGTCCGAGGACCAGATCGCCGACCCCGTCGAGAACGCCGCCGAGCAGACCCGGGGCCCGCGTCGGCTCGCTCGTCGGCGGGGCCGTGGCCGTGGGCGTCGGCGCGCTGCGCGGCGTCGCAGTTGCCGACGGCGCGGGCGAGCTCGTGGCGCGAGGGGACGGCGCGCTGTTCGTCGGCTTCGGCCCGGGCGAGCTCGTCGGCTTCGGCGTCGCGCTCGCGCGCGGCTCGCTCGCCGGCACCGTCTCGTCGAGCGCGGCCGGAGCGAGCGCGCCCGGCGTCCCCGTGCGCACCGCGTCCTCGCGCGGCGTCGCGCTCGGGCGCGCGGGCGGCGTCTTCTTCCCGCGGGTCGGCTCCGGAGACTTCGAGGGCTTCACGATCGCCGGCACCGCGGCGACGGGCGACGGGCTCGCCGTGCCGGTGCGGATCGAGAAGCCGAGGAACGCGACCGCCGCCGCGAGGAACATGAGCGCGATCGCCAGGAGCGGGCTGCGTCTGCGGGCGGGCGCATGGTCGTCGCGCTCGGCCGCCTCGCGTCGCCGAGCGGGAAGGTGCCGGCCTCGCTCTGGCCGGGAATCGGCGCGACCGTGGAGTACCCGGCCTCGTCGTTGTGTTGCCATACTGGAAACACACGGCTAAGGTTTCCGGCATGGAAACCGGACCTGACCCTTCGCAGTCCCACGATGAGGCCCAGCGGATGCTCGAGCAGCTGGCCCACGACGAAAGCGCTGTTCGCTACCCACCTCTGCCGCATTGGTTCTTCCTGGCGATGGCGGCAGTCGTCGCCGGGTTGGCCCTGGTACAGCTGCTGCCACCAGGCGATGCACACAGAGCGACCCTGGCCATTGGTGCGATTGCCCTCGTCCTCGCCTCGAGATACTGGCTCAACCGCGATGGGGTCTCGTGGGCGTCCGCGCGCTTCGCTGACACGATGCCCTTCCTGTTGAGCATCCTGGGGATCTTCGCCGTGAGCTGGGTGGTCTCGTCGACCACCAGCGCATGGTGGATCTGGATCATCGGCGCCGTGCTGGCGGGCGGCATCGTGGTCCGCACGGGCCGCGCCTACCGCAGGGAGTTCGGCGCATGACCTCCGTCGGGCCGGTCTTCAACGAGGTCATCCACGCACCCCAGCGGCTGCGCATCTGCGCAATGCTGAGCGGCGCGCACAAGGTCGAGTTCCGCCTGCTGCAGGACCAGCTCGAACTGTCCAAGTCCGCGCTCAGCAAGCACCTGACACTCCTCGTCGATGCCGGCTACGTCAGCCAGGACCGCGCCCTGCAGAACTCGCGCAACCGGCTCTGGCTCTCCCTGACGTCCGAAGGGGCCAGTGCCTACGCCGCCCACGTCCAGGCGCTCCAACAGATCGTCGCCACCCACACGACGTGACCTGCAGTGCCACTAGGCCGCAGGAAGGCCGACGAGTGACAGCCTGCTGCTGGACTCATCGAGTGCCCCCGATGCGCGATCCCTCGTCCTTGCAGGTCCGCAGCACGCGGGTCTCTGCTACAGGCAGGTCGGCGCATCCCCCCTGCTGCGTCGACACCGCCGCCCCTCACGCTTCGGCGTGGGGGGCGGCCTTTCGTTGTGCTCCTGGCGAACTCGGGCACCTGGGCGACCGCCTCGGGAGGACGCTGGCGGCATGAACAATCCTCTGTGCGACGAGTGTGGCGATCCGATGGCACCGAAGTACGGCCCGAGGCGCGGCCTCCGGCCCAGCCTCAGGACCGCCAGGGTCACCCAGGTCGGCTGGCGATGCATCAACCCGGACTGCCCCGCCTGCGTCTGACTGGTCCGCCGTCACACCCGGGCGGGACACTGGCCCCATGCCCCGCCCGCCGACGCCCGACTTCGCGATGCTGCCCGTGAACCGTGAGGCGCAGCTCCGGCCCGTCGCGGTGCGCGTGCTCGACGAGCCCGTGCCGGCGCGCGCCACGGGCCCCACCTACGGCGACGGCACCGTCACGGTCGACGTGCTCGTGGTCGCTGCCGCGCGCGGTGCCCTGTGCGTACAGCAGACCGCCCCGGGGTGGCCCGCGTGGCGGGCATGGCTCCCCACGGGCGGCGTCGACCGCGTCACGCCTCCAGCTGCGCCGGCTCGTCCGGCAGGATCGTCGGTCGAGACGCCGTGAGCGCCTGCGACAGCGCGGCCGACACGGCGGCGCGAGCGGCCGGCATTACGTGCCCGTACCGGTCGACGGTCGTCGTGATGCTTTCGTGGCCCAGGTGCGCCTGCACGTAGTTGATCGGGATCCCGGCGCCGAGCAGCCAGCTCGCGCAGGTGTGCCTGGCGTCGTGCACGCGCGGTCGCTTCCCGAGCGGTGGGTCGAGCGGCTCGATCGGCTTCCCGTGGTCGTCGAGGCGGCGGGCGACCCGCTTCGCCTTCGGCCCCGACCGCTGCCCAGGCTCCCCGTTCGCGAGCCGCACCGCGGGCTGCCAGACGTTGTCGTGGAACGTCTGCGGCTTCACCGGCTCGTCGCGCGCGTTGACGAACAGGAACGCGTCGGCCGGGCGACGACCGACGAACGGCGCGAGCACCTCTACGGTCTCCGGCGCGAGCGCGATCGTTCGCTGCGACCGCTTCGACTTCGGCGGACCCAGGACCCTGCCCTCGTCCGCCTCCTTCCAGGCGCGCGTCACGGTGATCGTCCCGTGCTCGAGGTCGACGTCGCCCACGTGTAGCGCCGTGATCTCGCCCCAGCGCAGGCCGGTCGCGAACAGCACCTCGACGAACGGGCGCCACGTCGACGTGAAGCACCCCAGGAACCGCGTGTACTCGTCGTGCGTCAGGAACACCATCGGCTCGACGACAGTCCGAGGCAGGCGCGTGCCGCGGCACGGGTTCGAGGGGATCAGCCCGCGCTTCACTGCCGCCGTCATCGCTGCCGAGACGAAGCCGTGCTTGTTCTTGATGGTCTTCCCGCTCGCGCCCGCAGTCTCGAGCTCGCGCACCCAGCGACCCACGGCGCCCGGCTCGACGGCCGTCAGCGGGAGTTCGCCGAGAGCTCCGAGGTCGTTCGCGATGTACGACCGGTACCTGCTCGTCGTGCCCGACGTCACGCCCGTGAGCGAGTCGACGTGCTCGGTGCACCACGACGCCACCGTGTGATCGCCCGCGCTCGCACCGCGCGACTCCGCGAGCAGGCGCAGGGACTCCTCCACGCCGTAGGTCCCGAGCCACTTCGAGAACCGGCGGGCGTCAGCCTGACGTCGGAAAGTCTCGGACGACTGACGGCCGGCGAGCCGGAAGCGGACCTTCCATGTCTTGTCGCCCTTCGCAGAGACGTGCATCGTGGGCTCTCGCATGGCGCCCATCTTGCCCTCCCAAGTGGGTACACCGTACCCATCTGCCGCCGCTGGGTACCCAGGTTCACCCGCGAGCACCGCCTGGCGCCGTTGTAATCAAGCCGATCCTGACGTCTCCCCTGCTCGCATCCTACCGTCAAAGGGGTTCAAGTCCCCCTCCGGACACTCGTTGAGACAGCGACGAAGAAGGCCCCTTACCTGCGGAGACGCACGGCGAGGGGCCTTGTTCGTACCGTGGCTGGCCGGACGTCCTTGCGCACCGCGGACGGGGTCGAGGTCGCAGACCGCGCCGCGGTGCGTCTCGATGCCCTGTCTGCGGGGCGAACCAGCGTTTCCCCGAGTCCGACCGGCCCGGCCCCGGTCGGAAGCACGTCTCGCGCGGACCTGTCGCGCACCCCGCCCGTCCGCGCCACGATGGCCGGATGGAGGCAGGAGCTGCACCAGGGCACCGCCCCCGCCCGGAGCACCACGCCGCGTGCGGGGTCGCCCCGTGACCGGCGACGTCGGACGCGCCGACGCCGGAACGAGCCGCGCGGCGAGCGCCCCACGAGAGACCTCGGTCGGGCGAGGGACGCTCGTCACGCTCGTCGTCGGGTCGATGGTGGGCGCCGGGGTGTTCTCGCTGCCGGGGCGGTTCGCGGACGTCACCGGCGTCGCGGGCACGCTCATCACGTGGGCGCTCGCCGGGACCGGGATGTTCCTGCTCGCGCTCGTCCTGCAGTCCCTCGCGGTGCGCGCACCGCACCTCGACGCCGGGATCTACGCCTACGCGAAGGCCGGGTTCGGCGAGTACGCCGGGTTCCTGTCCGCGATCGGGTACTGGGCGTCCGCGTGCGTCGGGAACGTCGCCTACTGGGTGCTCATCATGTCGACCGTCGGGCAGCTGTGGCCCGCGCTGGGAGCCGGCGACACCTGGCTCGCGACCGCCCTGTCCAGCGCGGGGATCTGGGGGTTCTTCCTCGTGGTGCGCCGCGGGATCCGCAGCGCCGCGGGGCTCAACCGCGTCGTCACGGTCGCGAAGGTCGTCCCGCTGGTCGCGTTCGTGCTCATCGCCGTGCTCGTGTGCGACCCGCACGTCCTCGCCGACAACTGGTCCGGCTCCCCCGCGTCGGGCTCGCTGGTCAGCCAGGTGCGCGGGACCCTCCTCGTCACCGTGTTCGCGTTCCTGGGCGTCGAGGGCGCGAGCGTGTGGTCGCGTCACGCGCGCGACCGTCGTGACGTGGGGCGCGCCACCGTCCTCGGGTTCCTGTCCGTGCTCGCCGTGTTCGCGTCCGTGACGGTGGTCAGCTACGGCGTGCTGCCGCAGGACCAGATCGCCGCCCTGCCCGAGCCGTCGCTCGCCGGAGTGCTCGAGGCCGCCGTCGGCACCTGGGGGTCCGTCCTCGTGAGCGTCGGCCTCGTGGTCGCGGTCCTGGGCGCCTACCTGTCCTGGACGCTCATGGCTGCCGAGGTGCTGTTCGTCGCCGCCCGCGACGACGACATGCCGCGGTTCCTGCGCCGGACCAACGCCGCCGACGTCCCGGTCGGCGCGCTCCTCCTGTCCGCCGTCCTCGCGCAGGCCGTCCTGCTCCTCAGCCGGTTCTCCCAGGACGCCTTCACGTTCGCGCAGGACCTCACCAGCGCGCTCGCGCTCGTCCCCTACGTCCTCGCCGCCGGGTTCGGGCTGCTCGTCGTCGCCCGACGTACCGGGTACGGGCCGACCGAGCGCGCCGGACCGGACCGGCTCGTCGCCGGCCTCGCGACCCTCTACACCCTGCTCCTGCTCGTCGGCGCCGGACCGAAGTACGTCCTCGTGTCCGCGCTCGTGTACGCGCCGGCGACCGTCCTGCTCCTGCGCACCCGCCGCGAGCAGGGCCGCCGGCTCCTGCGCGCCCCGGAGGTCGTGGTCGTCGTCGTGCTCGTCGCCGCCGCCGCGAGCGCGGTCGTGCTGCTCGCGACCGACCGGCTCGACGTGTGACAGGCGGTCACGACACCGCTGCGACACCCGCCGGACGGCACGACGACACCCCTCCCGCCAGGTACGGTGCGGGCGTGAGCAGTCCACCCGTCGAGCCGTCCCCCGGCTCGCTCTCCGAGCGCCTCGCCCTGCGGGTGCGCTCGACCGTCTCCCTCGCGCGCGACGTCGCGTTCGCCGAGCCGTCGACCGTCGAGGCCGCCGCGCTGCGCCTCGGGTCGTCGCGCCGGTACCTCGCGCCCATCGCCTGGGCCGCCGGCACGCTGATCCTGCTGCTCGCCGGCATCCGGCTCCTCATCCGCAACTGGCGGCTCACGTTCATCGAGCTGCTCCCCGCCGCCTGGGTGTGGCTCGCCATGTGGGACCTCAAGCAGCACACCCTGCGCGGCGAGCCGTTCCGCGACCTGCACCTGCCGGGGATGCTCGCCCTGTCCGCGCTCACGGTGGTCATCAGCATCGCCGCCCTGTGGTGCAACACCGTGTTCGCGTTCGCGATCGAGAACGACCCGCCCTGGATCCGGCCTGCGGCGCGCCGCGCCAACACCGCGTGGCGCGCGATCGTCGTCGCCGGCGTCGCCGTCGGGGTGGTGCTCGCGGTCGCCGTCGCCTGGGTCCCGCGCACCGGCTCCGGGCTGCTGTTCCTCGCCGTGCTCGGCGCGACCCTCGCGATCATGCTGACGTCGTTCGTCACCGTGCCCGCCCGGATCGTGGGGAACGCCGGGCGCAAGAAGCGTCTCGTGCTGCGCGAGACCGTCGGGTCGTGGACCGCGTCCGGCGCGCTCTCCGCCGTCGCCATGACTCCCGGGTTCGTGCTCGACCGCGTCGGGCTCGTCCTCATCGGGCTTCCGGGGTTCCGCATCCTCGGGTTCGTCCTGCTGTCCCTCGGGACCACGCTCTACGCCGCCGGCATGACGTCCGCGCGAGCCGTGAAGCTCACCGTCAAGCTGTCCCCGGGGGGCGGGCCGCGGGCCACGGTGGACGACGACGGCACGGTGGACGACGCCGCGGACGACGCGCCGACGACGTCGGAGCAGCGCTCCGCCTGAGCGGACCGTCAGGGCGCGAGCCGCTCCCCCACCGGCACGTCCACGTCCGTCCGGTTGCCCGCCGGAGCGAGCGGGCACACCCACCGCGGGTCGTAACGGCACGACGGGTGGTACAGGAAGTTGAGGTCGAGGACCATCTCCCCCGAGCTCCGCGACGCGACGCCGCCGGTGCCGAGGTCCGCGCCCTTGGCCGTGTCGAGCAGGTATCGCCCACCGCCGTACGACGTCCTGCCGGACGTGCCGTCGCGCAGCGGCAGGAAGATCCCGCCGCCGTACTGCGCGAGCCACCACACGTCGAGGTCGCCGTCGAACGGCGCGGGCAGGTGCACCCGGCCCACGCGCAGCAACGACGTCACACCGTCCGCGCCCGTCGACAGGTGCAGCGGGGCGGTCGCAGGCGCCGCGTCGAGCGTGACCTCGAACCGCCACGCCGGGTCGTAGCCCGCGTACGGCAGGCCCGTCTCGCGCAGGAGGTCGTCCGGGGCGAGCGGGCTCTGCGGGTGCTCGCGGAACAGGGCGTCACGGCCCGCCCGCCAGCGGGCGTGCCCCGCCTCCGGGTCGGCGCTGCGCCGCACGTCCGCGTAGAGCTCAGCGACCCGGCGGCGCCAGTCCGCGAGGTCCAGGACGGTCCGAGTGCCGGGCCCGGCGTCGTTCGCGGTGCCGTTCTCGGTAGCGGGCCCGGGGCCTGGGGTGTCATCGACGGTCACCCGACCGATTCTGCGCCCGCCGTGCCGCCGTCGCCTGTCCCGCAGACCCGTCGGTGCGCGGCCGTCAGCGTGCGCGCCCGAGCCGGGACAGGGTGCCGGGGTCCACCACGAACCCGTCGGCGTCGAGGACGGCTCCTTCCAGCGCAGCCTGCACCGTCTGCATCGTCCGCGCGATCCAGGGCGCGGCGCGGCGCAGGCACAGCAGGTCCGTCGGCTCGAGCGCGCGCACCGGGTCGTGGTCGGCGGGGACCCACCCGACCGTCACGGTGTGCGGGCCGAACGCGCGCCAGTCGAGCGCGCGCAGCGCCGGCGGCATCTGCCCCGTCGCCGGCCGTGCCTCGACGACGATGGTGCCGTCGTACGCCAGGTCGTGGCGTATCGAGAACGTCGTGCTCGTGGCGTCCTCCGCGTGCGTCCGGGCGGCCGGCAGCACCGAGCGCACCCACGCGCCGGCGGTCTCCGCGTCCACCGGGCTCGGCGCGAAGAGCACCAGCCGCGCGAGCGACGCCTCCGAGACCTCGGGGTGTGGTGGTGCCGAGCCGACGGCGGTCGACCCGCCGACGTGCCGTGCCGCCGCGCTCGCCCACGCCCGCGCCAGGGGGTCGGCCGGGACCCGGTACGCGTCCGACGGCACCCCGACGATCGCGGGAACGCCGGGCCCGGCCGGGAGCGGCCCGTCCACCTCAGCGCCGTCGGCCAGCCGGAACCGCGGCACCACGACCTCCTGGTCGACGGGTGCGCCCCGGAACCGGGCGCCACCGGTCCGGCGCACCGTGCGCGCGGCCGCCGCCTCGGCCGGGTGGACGACCCAACCGGCGTCCGGGAACCACGCCCGGGCGAGCGCGAGCACGTCCGTGCCCGCAGGCACCACGAGCGTCAGCGGGGTGCCGACCGGTCCGGGCGGCGCCGGACGGGCGGCGGGCGAGTCGACAGGTGTCATGTCGACCGACCGTACGGGCGGGATGTCGCCGCCGTGTTACGACGGCGCAACACGTACGAGTCACGGATTTGGTGCTGCTCGGGCACTGATGGTCGAATCGGGCACACAGTCGTGTTTCCGCAGGTCGGGAGGCAGCGCGACGCAGTGACACGGCTCGGAGAGGACCAGGTGGTCGGACGATGATGGGTGGGCACCACGCGGCCTCGGGTGCAGCGGCCTGGGTGGCGGTCACCGCCACGGCGCCGTTCGCGTTCGGCTGGCACCCCGTCTCGTACGTGGGGGTCGTGACCGGGTCGGTCGTGTGCGCGGGTGCGGCGCTCCTCCCCGACGCCGACCACCACGACGGCACGATCGCGAACTCCCTCCCGCCGGTGTCGCACTGGGTGTGCCGGGGCGTCGAGAAGATCTCCGGCGGACACCGGCACGGCACGCACTCCGTCGTCGGCATCGCCCTCATGACGGCCCTCGCCTGGCTGCTCGGGCACTGGCGGCTGCACACCGACCGGTTCGGCACGATCGAGCTCGGCGCCGGGCTCATGACGATCCTGCTCGCGTCGTACGCGCTCAAGGCGCTCAAGCTCGTCCCGGGCCGGCACTTCGCCCCCTGGACCGGGTCGCTCGTCATGGCAGCCTTCGTCGCGCTGTTCGCGCCCGACGAGTGGGCATGGCTCCCGCTCGCCGTCGGCGTCGGGTGCGTCGTCCACGTCTTCGGCGACATGCTCACGACGAACGGGGTGCCGCTGCTGTGGCCGTGGACGCCTCGGCCGCCGCGCCGCTGGCGCCGCATGAACGGGCCGAACGACATCTGGCGCTCCGGGGGCAACATGGCACTCCCCGTCCTGGGCGACGCCGGCTCGGTGCGCGAGTGGATCCTGCTCGTCCCGGTGTCGGCGTACGCCCTCCTCGGGGTGGTGTGGGCGCTGCTCGAGCAGATGGGCTTCGACACGGGCGCGGTGTGGGCGTCGGTGGTCGCTGCCGTCACCCCCGGCTGACGCGGTACCGTGCCGTCGTCGAACGCTGTCCTGACGAGAGGTGGACCCGTGAGCGCCGACCTGTGCTGCCGCTCCCTGCCGACGGCCTGGGGCCGCACCGCCGTCCGCACCGCGGGCCTGCTCCTGCTGCTGGCACTGAGCCTGGCGGCGACCACCGGCTGGTGGCTCGCAACGGCGCTCCTCGGGGGCTCGATCGACATGACATGGGCGCCGGCTGCCTTCCTGACCGCCCTGGCCGCCGCGGTGGCGTACCCCGTCTCCCGGGCGCTGCGCCAGGTCCGTTCCGGCGACGCAGGGCGCGCGACCTTCCTGCTGGTGGCCGCCAGCGGCCTCGCGGTGGTGCTGGCCGCCGCCCTGGCAGTCGCCGCAGACCCCTGGTTCCTGCTCGGCATGTGACCGACCGCGAGCCGCTGCGGTCGCGAACCTCAGTGGAAGTCCCGGGAGCGTGACGGGACGCGCAGCGACAGCGGCGCGAGGTGCTCCGCGAGCAGGTTCGTCGCGTCGTCGGCACGCTCGACGCGCCCCCGCACGACGAGCGCCGCGGACGTCCGCGCGACCTTCTGGAAGCGTCGCCACAGGCCCTGCGTGCAGATGACGTTGAGGATGCCGGTCTCGTCCTCGAGGGACAGGAACGTCACGCCCGCCGCGGTCGACGGTCGCTGCCGGTGCGTCACGACGCCCGCGACCGCGACCCGGCGCTCCGGCTCGTGCGCCAGGACGTCCGCGACCCGCAGCACGCCCTGCGCGTCCAGGCCGCCGCGCACGAACTGCGTCGGGTACGTGTCGGTCGACACGCTCGTCGCCCACACGTCCGCGACCGCGAGCTCGACCGCGCTCATCCCGGGCAAGGTCGGCGCCTCGACCCCGACGCTCACCCCGGGCAGCGTGCCCGGGCCCTCCTGCCCGAGCGCGCCCGCCGCCCACAGCGCCTCCCGGCGCGTCACCCCGAAGCACCGCAGCGCGCCCGCGGTGGCCAGCGCCTCGAGCTGCGCCGTCGTCAGCCGGACCCGGCGGGCGAGGTCCCGCAGGTCCCGGAACGGGCCGTGCGCGACCCGCTCGTCGACGAGCGCCCGCGCGACCTTCTCCCCGACGCCGCGGACGGCCGCCAGCCCGAGCCGCACCGCGAACCCGTGGTCGCGGGCGTCCAGAGGCGAGCCGGCCGGGATCGACACGCCGTCCGACGGACCTTCGACCTTCGCTCGAAGGTCGACCGACGCCCGACCTTCACCATCGACCTCAGGGTGAGGGTCGACCGGTTCTCGGGGGTCCCGCGGCTCCGTCGTCGCCTGCACGTCCGAGACGGCGACGTCCGCCCGGTGCACCACGAGACCGTGCCGGCGCGCGTCCGCGACCAGCGACTGCGGCGAGTAGAACCCCATCGGCTGGGCCGCCAGGAGACCCGCGTAGAACGCGGCGGGGTGGTGCACCTTCATCCACGAGCTCGCGTACACGAGGAACGCGAACGAGTAGGCGTGCGACTCCGGGAACCCGAAGTCCGCGAACGCCCGCAGCTTGTCGAAGATCTCGTCGGACGCGGCACCCGAGATGCCGTTGCGGGCCATGCCCGTCATGAGCCGCTCCCGCAGCTCCTCCATGCGCTCGGTCGACCGCTTCGAACCCATCGCGCGCCGCAGCCGGTCCGACTCCGCCGGGGTGAAGTCCGCGACGTCGATCGCCATCTGCATGAGCTGCTCCTGGAACAGCGGGACGCCCTTGGTCCGGCCCAGGGAGCGCTCCAGCCTCGGGTGCAGGAACGTCACCGGCTGCCGTCCGCGCGCCCGGTCGATGTACGGGTGGACGGACTGGCCCTGGATCGGCCCCGGCCGGATCAGCGCGACCTCCACCACGATGTCGTAGAAGCAGTGCGGCCGCAGACGCGGCAGCGTCGCCATCTGGGCGCGCGACTCGACCTGGAACACCCCGACCGTGTCGGCCGCGCACAGCAGCTCGTACACCAGAGGGTCCTCGTGCGGCAGACCGTGCAGCGCCAGCCGCTCCCCCGTGTGCCGCTCGACCTCCTCGAACATGATCCGCAGCGCCGTGAGCATGCCCAGCCCCAGCAGGTCGAACTTCACCAGACCTGCGTCGGCGCAGTCCTCCTTGTCCCACTGCAGGACCGTGCGCCCCTCCATGCGCGCCCACTCGACCGGGCACACCTCGACCACCGGCCGGTCGCACATCACCATGCCGCCCGAGTGGATGCCGAGGTGGCGCGGCAGCCGCAGCATGCGCTCCGCGAGGTCCAGCACCGGCTCCGGGATACCGGACAGGTCGTCGCTCGTGACCCGCGGGGCACGGTCCCGGCTCCCCCACGGCCGCTCCACGATGCGGTGATGGCCGCGGGCACCCCGGGCGCTGTGGGCGCTGCCGGTGGTGTCGCCCGTCGCGTCGTCGGGGACGCGCCGCAGGTCCCCCCAGCGCTCGATGCTCTTGCTCCACGCGTCCTGCTGGCCCGCGTCGTAGCCGAGCGCGCGCGCCGCGTCCCGCACCGCGGAGCGCGGCCGGTACGAGATGACGTTCGCGACCTGCGCCGCGTGCCGCCGCCCGAACCGCGCGTACACGTGCTGGATGACCTCTTCGCGCCGCCCCGACTCGATGTCCACGTCGATGTCCGGCGGCCCGTCCCGCTCGGGCGCGAGGAACCGCTCGAACAGCAGCCCGTGCCGGACGGCGTCCACCGCGGTGACGCCGAGGGCGTAGCAGACCGCCGAGTTCGCGGCCGACCCGCGGCCCTGCGCGAGGATCCCCTGCTCGGCGCAGAACGTCACGATGTCGAACACCACCAGGAAGTACCCCGGGAAGTGGAGCTGCTCGATGACGCGCAGCTCGTGCTCGAGCATCGCGTACGCGCCCGGGACCCGTTCCGCGTCCGGCGGACCGTACCGGTCCAGCGCGCCGACGCGCACCAGCTCGCGCAGCCACGACGCCTCGTCGTGCCCGTCCGGCACCGGGTACGGCGGCAGGTCGGGCGCCAGGAGGTGCAGGTCGAACGCGCACTCGTCCGCGAGCGCCGCCGCGGTCGCCACCGCGTCCGGACGATCCCGGTGCAGCACGAGCATCTCGGCGGCGGACCGCAGGTGCGCGGACCGACCGGCCGGGAGCCAGCCGTCCATGTCGTCGAGCGACGACCGGGCCCGGACGGCCGCGAGCGCGCCCGCGAGGTCCGCGTCACCCGGTGTCGCGTAGTGCACGGCCCCGGTCGCGACGAGCGGGAGGCCGGCGTCGTCGGCGAGCGCGGCGAGGGCGTCCGCGACCGCGTCGTCGTAGGGGTGCCCGGTGCGGGTCACCTCGACGGCCACCGACCCCTGCCCGAACAGGTCGACGAGCCGGCCGAGCTCGGCCCGGGCCTCGTCGTAGGCGGCGACGGTGACGACGCCGGGGCGGGTGCCACGCCGGGGGCTGTGGCGGGTGCTGCGCTGCCCGGCGCCCCCAGCCCGCCCGGCACCGGACGCCCACCGGCGCGTGAGCGCGGACCGGACGGCGCCCTTGCGGCAGCCGGTGAGCACGAGCCACTCCCCGGCGGCGCGGTCCGCGAGGTCGGCGAGCCGGTAGAGCGCGGCGCCCTTGACCCCGGCGTCGAGGTGCGCGTCGGCGATCGCCGCCGAGAGGTTCCGGTAACCCTGCGGGCTGCGCGCGAGGACGAGCAGGTGCGTGGACCGGGGGTCGGGCACCCCGGTGGGCGGGTCGAGGGCGCCGCGGTCGCGCGGGTCGAGCAGGCCGCCGTCGAGCGCGTCGAGCGGCAGGTGCAGCTCGGCGCCGAACACGGTGGGCAGGCCGACCTCCTTGGCGGCCTGGGCGTGCTTGACCACGCCGTAGAGGCCGTCGTGATCGGTGAGCGCGAGGCCGGTGAGCCCGAGCCGGTGCGCCTGCCCCACGAGCTCGGCGGGCTGGTTCGCCCCGTCGAGGAAGCTGTACGCCGAGTGGGCGTGCAGCTCGGCGTAGCGGGGCTGCTCAGTCATAGAGCGCCTCCAGCCGCCAGGCGGTGCCCGGGCCGGTGCCGGTGCCGGCGAGCAGCGCCCCGCGGCCGTCGTCGAGCACGACCTGCAGGTACGCGGCCGCGCGCGCGTCGGACGACCACCAGCGCTCGTCGACCGTCCACGGCCCGGCCCACTGGTGCACGGCGCGTCCGGTCGCGCCGGGAGTCTCGGGCACGAGCCGCCCGGGCGGCACGACGAGCCGTCCGGCGTCGTCGAGCGTGACCGGCTCCCCGCGCGGGTCGAGCAGCCCCACCGCGACCGGCCGGGCGAGGACGTTCGCGGGCGACGGCTCGGGCAGGGACCCGGGCCACGGGCGGTCCGCGGGGCGCGCGGGTGGTGCGGCGTCGCCCCACGGCGCGACCTGGACGCGGTCGCGCGCGTCCCGGCCGCCCTGGAGCCGCACGCCCAGCACCTGCTCGCCGCCGAGGAGACCCTGGACCCTCTCGAGCGCGCGCCGCGCCCGCGCCTCCTGTCCTGACGACGCACCCCACAGGCCGCCCTGGTGGGTCCCGGCACGGACGACGTCCTCGGCGGTGAGCTCGATCCGGACGATCGGGGCCGGCCGCCCGGCCGGGTCGTCCCCCCGCGGGCCCCCGGCTCGGCGGCCGGGCCGCTGCCGGACGGCCGACGCCGTCAGCCATCCTTCGAGCTGCCAGCGCACCCGGTCGGTCAGCCGGGACGCGGACAGCCCGCCGAGCGCCTCGTCGTCGCAGCGCCACGTGCGCACGAGCTCGGTGCGGGTGCCGTCGACCGGGTGCTGCGCGACGGCGGCTATCCGGAGCCGCCCGCACGTCACCGTCCGGGCGACGAGCATCCCGTAGAGCTCCTCGGCGAGCGCGCGCGCGACGAACGCCGCGGTGTCGACGCGTTCGGCCGGAGGGTCCAGGTCGCGTGCGACCGCGAGGTCGGGCTCGATGCGGCGGCGCGCCGGAGGCCGCAGGTCTTCCCCGCGGGCGAGCCGGTGCGCCCAGGCGCCGACGTCGCCGAACCGGGTCGCGACGTCCGCGGCGGGCAGGGCGCGCAAGTCTGCGAAGGTGCGCAGCCCGAGCCGACCCCAGAGCCCGACGAGGTCTGCGACGTCACCCGCCGCGCCGGGGACGGTCACGGCGTGCAGCAGGTCGCCGAGCGGGCGGGGGTCGCAGAACTCGCGCGACCTGCCCGGTGGGACGACGTGCTCCTCGCGCGCGGCGAGGACGGCCGCGAGGACGCCGTCGGCGATCCCGACGTGGCACTCGTGGCCGGTGCGGTGCGCGACCGCCCCCGCGAGCGCCTCGGCGAGCGCGGCCTCCGACCCGTGGAACCGGGCGGGGCCGTCGGCGGGCAGCAGGAGCAGCCCGGGGCGGGCGACCTCCAGCCCGGCGACCACGCTCTCGGCGGCGGACGCCACGGGCTCGAACTCGCGCACGTCGCGCACGTCGTCGGCGGCGAGCAGCACGACCTCGGGGCAGGCCTGCTGCGCCTGCCGACGCCGCATCCCGCGCCGCACCCCGTGGGCGCGCGCCACCGCGGAGGCGGCGAGGACGCCGTGCCCGTCGTGGACCGCGGCCGGCACGTCGACGCCGAGACCGGCGACGGTGAGCGCGGCGAGGACGGGCCAGTCGGGCACCCAGACCACACCGGTGCGCATCAGACCACCACCCGCAGGTCGGGCCGTGCTGCCGGGGCGGGCCGGGCGGTCGGCACCTGCGCGTCCGGACGGACCGGCGCCGCCCAGGCCGCCGTGCCGCGCGCCCCGAGCGGCAGCACGACCTCGAACCGTCCCGCCGTGGTGCCGCCGCGCCCCGTCCGCTCGACGTCGAGGCGCTGCTCGCGCAGCCACCCGGCCCCGGCCGACGCCCCGGACCACCCGGCGGCCGTCGCGTCGAGCACCACGTGCGCCCCCGACCACGGCGTCGTGGTGACGAGGACGGTCCCGCGCTCGCGCGCACGGGCCAGCAGGCGCCGACGGTCGGCGTCGGTCAGTGCCGTGCGGGCGCCGACGAGCACCACGTCCACCCCGTCGAGCAGCGCCGCCACGGCGGCAGGAGCGTCGATGCCGGGGTCGGGGACGAGCGCGAGCCGCTCCAGCACGACGCCGGCCTCGGCCGCGGCGACGAGCCCGAGCTCCGGGAGGCCGACCGCGGCGACCCACGCGCCGTCGTCCGAGGCGGCCGCGACGAGCGCGAGGAGCAGCGCGCGCGACCCGGTGACCGTGACCGTGCGTCCGCGGCGCAGCACGCCGCCGGGCAGCAGGTGACGCACCTCGTCGGCGACCCGCAGGTCCGGGCCGTGCACGGACGCCCCCGCGGCGGCCCCTCCCCACGCCTCGCCGGCCGGGTCGTCCGACGCGCGCCCCGACGTCGCAGCAGGCGTCACATCAGACGCCACAGCGGGCGCCGCAGCCGACGTGACAGCGGACATGGCAGCCGACGCGGACGTCCGCACCCCGGTGCGCAGCTCGGCGTGCGCGAGGGCCGCGCGCGCGAGCTCGGCCCGGTCGACGGCAACCCGGTCGACGACGGTCATGGCGCCTCCCGGTCGTGCCGTGCCAGCTTCTGTTCGAACATCTGTTCGAACACCCCTCTAGTCAACGCTGCGCCACCGACACGCGTCAACTCGGCACCGCCTGCCTGTGCAAGGACCCGGTCGCGACCCACAATGGGCAGATGGACCTCACCCGACCCGTCCCGCCCGACCCGTACTCGATGCTCCCGGAGGTCGGGTCGTTCACCCTGACCAGCACGGACCTCACGGACGGCGCCCCGATCGACCCGCGCTTCACCATGGACGGCGAGAACCTGTCCCCCCAGCTCGCGTGGTCGGGCTTCCCGGACGGCACCCGGTCGTTCGTGGTGAGCTGCTACGACCCGGACGCGCCGACCCCGTCGGGCTACTGGCACTGGACGCTCGTCGACGTCCCGGCCACGGTGACCGGGCTCGCCACGGGCGCCGCGACGACGACCGGCCCCACCGACCCGGACCTGCCGGACGGCTCGTTCCAGGTCACCGGGGACGGCGGCACGACGGGCTACGAGGGCGCCGGTCCGCCCCCGGGCGACCGCCCTCACCGCTACGTGTACGCGGTGCACGCCCTCGACGTCGACCACCTGCCCGTCGACGAGAGCGCGAGCCCGACGGCCGTCGCGTTCAACGCGGTGTTCCACACGCTCGCGCGCGCGACCCTGACCGGCACGTACGCGCGCCCGGCCGAGAGCTGAGCGGCATGAGCGCGCCGGACACGAGCGCACCCGCCGCGGCCGGAGCCCCCTGCCAGGCGGGCGCCGCGGCGCTCCCCGCCCCGGACGACCTGCAGGTCGGGACCCTGACCTGGGTGCCCGCGCTCGACCGGCCCGACCTTCTCGCACGGCCGGTCGCGGCCGCGCTCGCCCGGTGGGCGGACGCCGTCCCCGCGGTCGCGACGCACGTCGTGGTCGCCGAGATCGACCCGGACGCAGCGGACACGGACGTCATGTCCCGCACCTACGACATCCCGACGGACTTGTCCGCGAACTGCGTGCTCGTCTCCGGACGCCGCGCCGGCGAGGAGCGGCACGCGGCCGCACTGGTCCGCGCCACCGCCCGTGCGGACGTCAACGGGACCGTGAAGGCGCTGCTCGACGTCCGTAAGGCGTCGTTCCTCCCGATGGATCGGGCCGTCGCCGAGTCGCGCATGGAGTACGGCGGGATCACCCCGATCGGGCTGCCGGACGGGTGGCGCGTGCTGGTCGACCCGGACGTCGTGGCGGCCGGGTCGGTGGCGTGCGTCGGGTCGGGCGTGCGCCGCTCGAAGCTGGTGCTCGCCGGGGCGCTGCTGCGGACCCTGCCGGGCGTCGAGGTCACGGACGGGCTCGCCCTGCGTCAGGACGGGCGTCGCGCCTGACGCCCGACAGGCGCCCACGGCAGGGTCCGGGACTGCTCAGTCGGCGTCGTGCGGGTGCCGGCGGTGGAACCAGTGCCGACGCTCGCGAGCGGACCGTGCCGCCTCGAACGAGTGCCGCGCCTGGTCCTGACGGTAGGCGATCTCGGCGTCGAAGCCGGGACCGAACATCTCGCTCATGACTCCCCCTCTCGTCGTCGTGCCCTGCGCGCGTCTCCCTTTGTCGGGAGCCGCCCGGGTGCGGGCCTGATACGACGGTGCCCCTGAGGTGGGGGCCGGGGCCTCGGTCGATCGCCCGATCCTGGGCGGTCGACCGAGACCGTGGCACCTCAGTCGCCCTTGACGTTGACGAGCTGGCGCAGGACGTGCCGGACCTCGACGAGGTCCGCGGAGTCCGCCATGACCTGGTCGATGTCCTTGTACGCGGCGGGGATCTCGTCGACGAACGCGTCCGTGTCGCGGTACTCGATGCCTGCCATCGCCGCACGCAGGTCGTCCTGCGTGAACGTCCGGCGGGCCGCCGAGCGCGAGTAGGCGCGCCCCGCTCCGTGCGGGCTGGAGCACAGCGACACCGGGTTCCCGAGACCGGTCACGACGTAGGACGCCGTGCCCATCGAGCCAGGGATCAGACCGGGCTCGCCCTCGCGGGCCCGGATGGCTCCCTTGCGCGACACCCACACGTCCTTGCCGAAGTGGTGCTCCTGCTCGGTGAAGTTGTGGTGGCAGTTGACCCGCTCCGCCTCGACGACGTCGTCGCCCATGTGCTCGGCGAGCTGGCGGACCACCCGGTCCATCATCTCCTCACGGTTGAGCCGTGCGAACTCCTGGGCCCAGCGGAGCTGGGTGATGTACGCCCAGAACTCCGGCGTGTCCTGGACGAGGTACGCCAGGTCGCGGTGCGGCAGCGGGACCCACCACTTCTCGCAGAGCTCGGCCGCGACCTTGATGTGCCTCTGCGCGATCCGGTTCCCGACCCCGCGCGAGCCCGAGTGCAGGAAGAGCCAGACGCGGTCCTGCTCGTCGGCCGTGACCTCGATGAAGTGGTTCCCGGAGCCGAGCGACCCGAGCTGGAGCCGCCAGCGCCCGGCGACGGAGTCGGGGTCGAACCCGGTCCGCGCGGCGGCCTCCTCGAGCTCGGCGACGCGCGGCGCGGCCGTCGCGACGACCTTCCTGTTGTACGCGCCGGCGGACAGCGGGACGGCACGCTCGATCGCCTGACGCAGGGCGGTCAGCGTGCTGTCGCCGCGCCCGGCGCGGACCTCGTCGGCCGTCCACTGCGTGCGGACGGCGATCATGCCGCAGCCGATGTCGACGCCGACGGCCGCGGGGATGATCGCGCGGAGCGTCGGGATCACGGAGCCGACCGTGGCACCCAGGCCGAGGTGCGCGTCGGGCATGAGGGCCACGTGCGGGTAGACGAACGGCATGGTGGCGGTCCGCTCCGCCTGCTCGCGGGTCACGGGCTCGAGGATCGACGCCCAGCTGACCAGGTGCTTGGTGAGGTGCTGTGCAGACATGAGGCGAGATCCTGGCACGACCCCGCCGGGTCGTGCACGACGTTTCCCCAGGTCAGTTCTCCGGACGACCCTCGCGCCAGTACCCCATGAACGCGACGGACTTGCGGTCGACGCCCCGCTCGGACACGAGGTGGCGGCGCAGCGAGCGGATGACCGCGGCCTCCCCCGCGAGCCAGGCGTACAGCGGCGCCTGCGAGGCGAGCGGGACGCCTGCCTCGTCGACCGGAACCTCCCACAGGGTCTCGGCGTCGATGTCGACGTCGGGCAGCTCCTGCGCCGTGCCGGGGATGCTGCAGCAGCCCAGCAGCCGGTCGGCGGCCGCGTGCACGAGCGGGACGAGCCGGTCGCCGTGCGGGGTGCCGTCGCGGACCACCCAGGTCAGCGTGACGTTCGGGGGGACGACGAGGTCGAGGACGTCGTCGGCGCAGGGCACCTCGAGCAGGACCTCGCCGCACACGATCTCGCCGGCGACGGCCCAGTCGGCGAGCTCCGCGAGGATGACGGACACCGCGGGGACGGCCGTCTCGTCGCCGACCACGAGGAAGCTGTGGGCGCCCGGACCGGGCGCGAACTCGATGCCGCCATAGGGGCCGCCGTGGCGGGCGTCGGGCCCCCACAGCACGACGCGGTCGCCGGGGCGCGCCGCGAGCGCCCAGCGGGACGCGGGGCCGCTCTCACCGTGCAGGGCGAAGTCGATGTCGACCTCGGCGGCCACGCCGGGGATGCCGCGGCGCACGGCCCGCACGGTGTAGGTGCGCAGGGTGCAGCGCCGCTCGTCGGGCAGGGCCCGCCACCGGGTGTACCAGTCGGTGCTGCGGGGCAGGTGGTCGTAGCCGCCCTCGGTGGCGGGCAGGACGAGCTTGACGCGCTGGTCGAGACCGCCGGCGTCGAAGTCCTCGAGGCCCTCGCCGGTGAACGTGACGCGGACGAACGTGGGGCTCAGCTGCTCGGTCCGCGCGACCTGCACGTCGTAGAGGCGCCACGGGTCGGCGGGCGCTGCGGTCTCGACGGTGTCGAGCCGCTCGACGGTGCCGGCGCTCATCGCTGCTCCTCGCTCATGTAGGTGAGCCTAACCTGCCCGGCCGGGCAATACGCAAGCCCGTCGGCGCGAAATCCGCAGGACAGCGGTGTGGCGAGTCCCACACGCTCACGCGGACGCGCGCTGCGTGCGCCACAGGAGCCACACGAAGTAGGGCGCGCCGATCAGTGCGGTGACCAGGCCCGTGGCGATCTGGGACGGGGCGATCACCGTGCGTCCCACGGTGTCGGCGACGCTCACGAGGACGGCGCCGATGCCGACGGCGACGGGCACCGAGCGCGACGCCCTGGCGCCGACGAGAGCGCGCGCCGCGTGCGGCGCCACGAGACCGACGAACCCGAGCGCGCCCACGGCGCACGCCGCCGCGGCGGTGAGCACGGCCGCGAGCGCCAGGAAGCCGAGTCGCGCGCGGTCGAGCCCGACGCCCAGGACGCGCGGCACGTCCTCGTCGAGCGCGACGAGGTCGAGCGTGCGGGCGGACCCCAGCACGACCGGAAGCGCGACGAGCAGGCACAGCGCCACCGGCACGACCTGGTCCAGCGTGCGGCCGTAGGTCGAACCGGCGAGCCAGCTCAGGGCCGTGCTCGTGTCCCACGGCGAGACCACCACGACGACGAGCGTCGTGAGCGCGGCGGCCGCGGCGCTCACCCCGATGCCGACGAGGACGAGCCGGTCGGACGACACCCCGCGGGCGCCGCGCCGCCCGGCCGAGAGCCGGTACACGAGGGCGAACGTGCCGAGCGCGGCGACGGTCGCCGCGCCCATCACGGGCCAGATCCCCACACCGGGCACGAGCATCACGACGAGGACCGCGCCGAGGCTCGCGCCCGGGGTCACCCCCAGCAGGCCGGGCTCGGCGAGCGGGTTGCGGCACACGGCCTGCACGACCGAGCCGGCGAGGGCGAGCGCGGCACCGCCGAGCAGCGCGGCGAGCACGCGGGGCCAGCGCTGGTCGAGGACGAACGACACGAGACCGCCCGCCTGCCCGCGCCACCAGTTCGCGACGTCGCCGAGCAGGACGACGCGGTCGCCCAGGAGCAGCCCGGCGACGAGGGCGACGACGAGAGCGACGACGAGCACGACGCCGACCCCGACGGCCCAGCGCCGCGAGCGCAGCACGCCGTGCACCCCGCGCTCGCCCGCACCGGAGGGGCCGCTGTCGCGCAGCCGGCGCGCCAGGTGGACGAGCACGATCGCGCCGGCGAGCGACGTCACGATGCCCGTGGGGACCGAGATGGCGACGGCGGGCGGGACGACGAGCCGCAGCAGCACGTCGGCACCGACGACGACCAGCGCGCCCACGACCGCCGCGAACGGCACGAGGAGCAGGTGCCGACCCAGCCCGGGCACCCTGGACGCCACGAGGCGGGCGAGCACGGGGGCGCACAGGCCCACGAAACCGATCGGTCCGCAGACCGTGACGGCAGTCGCGGCGAGCAGCACCGCGAGGACGACGGCGACGACGCGCGTCCGGCGCACGTCGACGCCGAGGACGCGCGCGGTGTCGTCCCCGAGGCCGAGGACGTCCAGGCGGTGCGCGAGCAGCAGCACCCCGGCGAGCCCGACGACGACCAGGGGCGCGGCGAGGCTGACCTGGCGGGTGCCGGACTGGACGGTCGTGCCGCTCCCCCACGCGAACAGCCCGGCAGTCTCGGCCTGGTGGAGCATGAGCAGCACGGACGTGAGGGCGTCCAGGGCGAGGGCCACGGCGGATCCTGCGAGCACGAGCCGGGTCGGGCCGGACGCCCCGCCGCGGGCGACGAGCAGCACGAGGCCGGCGGCGGCGAGGCCACCGGTGAACGCGACGATCCCGCTCGCGTAGAACGGCAGCGTGATGCCGTACGCGGCCACGGCGACGACGGCCACGTACGCCCCCGCGTTGACCGCGAGGGTGTCGGGCGACGCGAGCGGGTTGCGCGCCACGGACTGCAGGACCGTCCCCGCGGCACCGAGGGCGACGCCGACGAGCAGCGCCGCCAGGAGCCGGGGGACGCGGCTCGACACGAGCACCGCGACGGCCTGCTCGCGCGCGTCGTCGGACGTGCCCCCGGGCGCGAGGGCGTGCAGCAGCTCGCCGACGCCGATCCGGGCCGTGCCCTGGGTGAGGTGCCAGAGGCTGAGCACGCCCAGCACGACGAGCGCGAGGACGAACACGCCCACCACGCCGAGCCGCCCGGTGCGCGCGGCGGGACCCGCCTCCTGCGTGGAGGCGGGTCCCGGGGTGTCGAGCAGGGTCATCGGTCCGTCCGTCGTGTAGCGGGTCGGTCGTGCCAGGAGGGCGGGACGGTCAGTCCGTCAGGGCGCTGACGAGCGCGTCGGCGTAGGCCTCGGCGGCCAGCGGGCCACCGAACATCCAGATGCCGTCGGGGATGCGCTTCACGTTGCCGGCCTTCACGAACGGCAGGCCCTGCCAGACCTTGTTGTCCTTGACGGGATCGACGAACGGGTCGCCGCCGTCGTCGTCGCTCGCCGCGTACACGAACGTGCTGTCCGCGTCCGTGATCGTGGTCAGGCCCTCGACGTCGGTCTGCGCGAGGCCGTAGTCCTTGTCGCCGCCCTCGGTCCACTGGTTCTGCAGGCCGAGGTCGGCGGCGACGCCGCCGAAGAAGGAGCCCGGCGTGTACATGCGGACGGACACGGTGC
This sequence comes from Luteimicrobium subarcticum, assembly GCF_002798015.1. Lineage (GTDB taxonomy): Bacteria > Actinomycetota > Actinomycetes > Actinomycetales > Cellulomonadaceae > Luteimicrobium > Luteimicrobium subarcticum. The sequence continues at coordinate 123,359 of NZ_PGTZ01000012.1, forward strand.
CGTTCTCGACCCAGCCGTCGGACATGGTGAAGGGCGCGCCGTCCTTGCCGGCCGCCGCGAGCCTCGCCTTCGCGTCGGCGATCTTGGCGTCGTAGGTCGCGAGGACCTCCTTCGCCTTCGCCTGGGTGCCCGTGGCCTCGGCGAGCGTGTCGACGGTCTTGCGCATGTAGCCGATCGGGTCGGACGCGTCGGAGCCGCGCAGCGCCAGGACCGGCACCTTCTTCGCGATCTGCTTGAGGACGTTCTCCGGCAGGTCCGTGGTCGTCACGACGAGGTCGGGGTCGAGCGCCACGATCGCGTCGAGGCTCGGCTCGCCGCGCTGGCCCACGTCGGGCGTCGAGGCGTCGATCGGGGCCACCGTGTCCCAGGTGTTGTAGCCCTTGACGTCGGCCTCGCCGACGGGCTTGACGCCCAGCGCCACGAGGTTCTCGGTGAGGCCCCACTCGAGCGAGACGATCTTCGTCGCGGGGTGGTCGAGCTGGACCGTCCCCCGCTCGTCGGTGATCGAGACCGGACCGGAGGACGCGGCGGCGGTCTGCGCGTCGGCCGGGTCCTCGGTGGTGCCGCAGCCGGCGAGCGCGAACGCCGAGGCCGCCGCGGTGAGGGTCGCGCCGAGCGCGAGGAGTCGGGATCGCATGGGTGTCCTTCGGTCGTGGCGCGGGGGCGCGCCGAGCGATGCAGAGGGCAGAGGCGGTGGCGCCTAGACCGGGACGGACGCCTCCGCGCGCCGCCGGGTCGTGTGCCGGCCCACCGGCCGGGTGCGGACGTGGCCCGCGTCGTCGACGTTCACGTCGACGCGCAGCCCGTACACGTCGCTGAGCAGGTCGGCGGTGAACGCCTCGGCGGGCGGGCCGTCGGCCCGCACGACGCCGTGGTGCAGCAGGACGACGCGGTCGGCGACCGCGGCGGCCTGGTCGAGGTCGTGCAGCACGACGCCGACGGCGACCCCGTGGTCGTCCGCGAGGTCGCGTACGAGGTCGAGGACCTCGACCTGATAGCGCAGGTCGAGGTACGTGGTGGGCTCGTCGAGCAGGACGACGCCCGTGTCCTGCGCGAGGCAGGTGGCGAGCCACACGCGTTGCAGCTCGCCGCCGGAGAGCTCGTCGACGGGCCGGTCGGCCATGTCGGCCACGCCGGTGCGCGCCATGGCGCGCTCGACGACGACCGGCCCGTCGACGTCGCCGCCGCCGAACCGGCCGCGGTACGGGTGGCGTCCGTAGGTGACCACGTCGCGCACGCTCACGCCGCCCGGCGTGGGTCGGGACTGGGTGAGCAGGGTGACGCGGCGCGCGAACTCCTTGGGGTGCAGCGCGAGGGCGTCGGTGGGCTCAGCGAGCGCCTCGGGAGCTGATCCGTCGGGGTGCGTGCCCGCGTGCGCGTGCAGCGCGACAGAACCGGAGCGCGGCGCGTGGAGGCGCGCGAGTGCGCGCAGCAGCGTCGACTTGCCCGAGCCGTTCGGCCCGACGAGAGCCGTGACCTCGCCCGCGCGCAGGACGAGGTCGGCGCCGTGCACGACGGTGCGGCCGTCGTAGGCGAGGGTCAGGTCGGCGCCCACGAGGGACGGCGCTGCAGGCAGGTCGGAACTCACAAAGGTGAGGCTAACCTGACCTTCCCCAAATTACGCAAGAGTCTTGTGATGCAAAACTGGTGTGAGGCATCTCACGCGCACCACCCGGGCGGACGTCCGTGGCAGTGCGCGTGAGGTCGTTCAGACCCGGACGACCACCTTGCCGCGCACGTGCCCGGACTCGCTCGCGCGGTGCGCGTCAGCAGCGTCCGCGAGGTCGAACACCTGGTCGACGTGCACGCGCAGCGCGCCGTCCTCGACGAGCCGCGTCAGCGCGTCCAGGTCGGCCGACGACGGCCGGACCCACGCGTAGACGCCACCCAGCTCGTCACGGGCGGCCGCGTCCACGATCGACACGACCGTGCCGCCCGGGCGCAGCACCTGCGGCGCCGTCGCGACAGCGTCGCCGCCCACGTAGTCGAGGACGACGTCCACGCCGTCGGGCGCGAGCGCGCGCACCCGGTCGGCGAGCCCGTCACCGTACGCGACCGGCTCGGCGCCGAGCTCTCGCACGAAGTCGTGGTTGCGCTCCGAGGCGGTCCCGATCACCCGGGCGCCCCGGGCCGCCGCGATCTGCACCGCCGCCGACCCCACGCCGCCCGACGCCGCGTGCACGAGCACCGTCTGCCCCGCAGCCAGCCCCGAGCGCTCGATCGTCTGGTAAGCGGTCAGGCCCGTCAGCGGCAGCGCGGCCGCCTCCTCGAACGACAGCGACGCGGGCTTGCGCGCCAAGGTGCGGACCGGCGCAGCGACGAACTCCGCGAACGTCCCGCCCTGCAGCCAGTCCTTGCGCACGTACCCGTACACCTCGTCGCCGACCGAGAGCTCCGGCGTGTCGAGCCCGACTCGCTCCACGACACCCGCGACGTCCCAGCCGGGCACGGCCGGGAAGTCCACGTCGAGGACCTGGTCGAGGTAGCCCTGCCGCACCTTCCAGTCGACCGGGTTCACGCTCGCCGCCCGGACACGGACGAGGACGGAGTCCGGCCCCACCTTCGGGACGGGCAGGTCGGAGAGCTGCAGGACGTCGGCGCCGCCGTAGCGGTCGTAGGTGATGGCTCGCATACCTCCCGCAACGCCGCAGGGCACGCTCTCCTTCCCACAGCGGTCTTGCGGACGTCTTGTGCACATCCGGGCCCTTGTGTCCCGATCGCTGCGGCCCGTGGCACAGTGGTCGGATGCCGTCGCCGTCCCGTCCTCGCACCGCGTTCCCGCTGACACCCCTGCTCGCCGCCCTGCTCGGCCTGGGAACCGCTCTCGTCGGGGTCGTGCTTCCCGCAGGTCGCGCCGAGGCCGCCACGACGGCCCTGAAGCTGACCGGCCCGACCTCCGCGTGGAGCGACCAGCACACCCAGCTCACCGCGCGGTGGACCGTCGGAGGCACGGGCGAGCGCGGGACGCTGACGCTCCAGCGACGCGACGGGAGCGTGTGGCGCGACGTGAGCAAGGCCGCGACGAGCAGCACGGGGTCAGCGCACTTCGTCGTCGCACCCACCAGCTCGATGACCTACCGCGTGCGGTCGTCCACCGGGACGGGTTCCGCCGCGCTGACCCTGCGCGTGACGCCCGCGTACGCACTGGGGGTGTCCGCACCGGCCGCCGTCACGACGGGGTCGGCCGCGACCTTGTCGGCCCACTACACGTACCACGCCGCGTCCGAGGTCACCGGGACGATCCTGGTCGAGCGGCTCAGCGGGTCCTCCTGGGTGCGGGTGACGACGTTCGCCGCGCACGCCGGGCGGGGCTCCACGACCGTCACCCCCACGGCCACGACGACCTACCGGCTGCGGACCGCCCGGGCGACGAGCGCGACGCGACGCGTGGCCGTCGGACTGCCCTCGAGCTTCACCGTCACGGGCGCGGGCGCCGGGCACGGCGTCGGCCTGTCGCAGTACGGCGCCTACGCGATGGCGCTCCAGGGATCGAGCGCCGCGTCGATCCTCACGCACTTCTACCAGGGCACGAGCGTCGCCGCCGTCACCGGCCCCGAGCGCATCAAGGTGCAGGTGTGGGGCCCGGAGCCCTACGGCTACACCAAGGGTCTCTACTCCGACACCGGCACGTCGACCACGCTGTCCTTCACGTCGTCGTGGTCGGTCGCCGGTTCGGGCACGCTGACGGGGACGTCGGCCGACACGCTGCGGGTCGCCGTCGTCGGGGACTCCCTCGTGCTGACGCGCCTGCGCGGCACCGCGAGCACCGCGACGGTCACCGCGCCCGCCGCCACGGCGAGCTTCACCACGAGCTGGACGGGCATCGCGTCGGTCGCGGGCTCCCGCGGCACCTACCACGACGGCACGCTCGTCCTCACGGCGATCGGCGGGCAGCCGAACGTCGTGGTCGACCTGCTCCTCGACACCGAGTACCTGTACGGGATCGACGAGATGCCGTCCTCGTGGGGTACCGCAGGCAGCGGCAAGGGTCTGCAGGCGCTCGAGGCGCAAGCCGTGATCGCGCGGACGTACGTCCTGTACGGCAAGCAGAAGCTCCAGGACGCGTGCGACTGCAACGTCGTGGACGACGTCCGGGACCAGAGCTACACCGGGGCGAGCAAGGCCTCGCGGGACGCCGACGGCGTCGACCTCTGGCGCAAGGCCGTCGACGCGACGCGGGGCCAGGCCGTGACGTTCGGCGGCACGGCGGCCCAGACCCCCTACTTCGCGGCGTCGGGCGGCCGCACGGCCGACAACGCCGACGTGTGGCAGGGCTCGAAGGCCGGTCCGCAGCTGGACTACCTGAGGTCCGTGGACGACCCCGCCGCGTCCGCGCCCGGCAACCCCTACGTGTCGTGGACGGACACCATCAGCCAGGCGACCGCCCGGGCGACGTTCCCCACGCTGCCCGACGTCACGTCGATCCGGGTCGACGAACGCTACTCGAGCGGGCAGGTCCGCACGCTCGTCGCCACGGCCAGCACCGGCAAGGTCGCGACCGTGTCGGCGAGCGCCGACTGGTGGCGCTCGGCCCTCGGCGTTCCGGGCTCCTGGGTGAGCGACTTCACACCGCACCCCTGACGGGCCTGCCCAGATCTTCGGCGCGCGTGGCCCATGCGGCCACCGCGACCGCGGACGCGACGTTGAGCGAGTCCACCGCGCCCGCCATCGGGATCCGCACCGTGACGTCGCAGTCCGCGATCGTCTTCTGCTTGAGCCCGTCGCCCTCGGTGCCGAACACGGTCGCGAGCCGTTCCGGCGGGTCGGCCGCGAGGTCGTCCAGGCTGATCGAGTCGTCCTCGAGCGCGAGCGCCGCGACCGTGAACCCCAGCTCGCGCAGCAGCGCGACTCCCCCGGTCCGACCCGTGTCCGCAGCAGCGTGCGGCCAGTCGTGGATGCGGGTCCACGGCACCTGGAACACCGTTCCCATCGAGACGCGCACCGCGCGCCGGTACAAGGGGTCCGCGCTGCGCGGCGTGAGCAGGACGGCGTCGACGCCCATCGCCGCGCACGCCCGCATCGCCGCACCGATGTTCGTGTGGTCGACGATGTCCTCGAGCACGACGACGCGGCGCGCACCCTCGCCGTCCCGGGCCGCGGCCAGCAGGTCGGCCACGTCCGCGAGCGGCGGACGGTGCATCGCCGCGAGCGCCCCGCGGTGCAGGTGGAACCCGGTGATCGCCTCGAGCACCTCCTCGTCGGCGACGAAGACGGGGGCACCACCGGTGGAGGCGTCAGCGGCGGCCTCGACGACGTCCGCCATGCCGTCGAGCCACTTGGCCGCCATGAGGAACGAGCGAGGCCGGTGGCCCGCCGCCACCGCACGGCGGATCACGGTGGACGACTCCGCCATGTACAGGCCCTCTGCAGGCTCGCGGCGGGTGCGCAGCGCGACGTCCGTGAGGTTCGTGTAGTCGTGCAGACGGGGGTCGGCGGGGTCGGTGACGCGGACGATCTGGAGCACGGTCGATGATCCCACGCGCTGGCGTGTCAGCTCCTGCGTCGATGCTCGGGACATGTCGCGCGCCGCAGGGACCACGAAACGCAGACGTCGGCCTGCTGGGCCACCTCGTACTCAGGCCGACGCCGTCGTGACACTGTCCGGGATCGCAGCGGACCCTGGCGATCGTGAACGCGATCATCACCGCGACGCTGGCGTCCCACACCAGCGGCTGTCGGACGACGCGCTCACCGTCACACTCCGCGCCGACGACGGCCTGCTCACGGAGCACGTCGCGTTTGCCGACGACGTCGCGGGGTGGCGGGCCGCCGAAGCCCGGAGTCGCTGGGCGTTCACCGCGGACAGTGCACGGTTCAAGCTGGCCGCTGAGGCCACCCGGATGCGGATGGCGAGCTTGTTCGACCCGATGCTCGCCGTGGCGACGAGCGCCGTCGAGCCGCTCCCCCACCAGATCAGGGCCGTCTACGAGGACCTGCTCCCAAGCCGGGACCCTTGCGCTTCCTGCTCGCCGACGACCCCGGTGCGGGCCAGACGATCATGGCGGGGCTCGACATCATGGAGCTCCTGCTCCGTGGCGACGTCGCCCGTTGCCTGGCGGTGGCCCCGGGCGGCGTGGTCGAGCAGTGGCAGTCCGAGCTCGCCGAGAAGTTCGGACTGGAGTTCGCGATCCTGACGCGCTCGCTGGCGGACACCGATCTGACGGGCGACCCGTTCACATCTCACCCGCTGCTGATCGCCCGCATGGACCAGCTCGCGCGTGCGGACACCTGGCTGGAGGCGTTGAAGGTCTCGGAGTGGGACCTCGTCGTCGTCGTCGTCGACGAGGCGCACCGCATGTCGGCGCACTACTACGGCAACGAGCTGACCCGGACGCGGCGCTACGACTCCTGGAGCCGGACCGGTTCGAGGGCGCGTACCGGGCGGGCGTCCACTCGACCGACACACGGGGGATCATGCGGCGCATGGTCAAGAAGGATCTCCTCACGTTCGAGGGCAAGCCGCTCTTCCCCGAGCGGGTGGCCGAGACCGTCACGTACCAGCTCCCATCTCTGGAGGCCGAGCTCTACGAGGCGGTCACCGAGTACGTGCGGACCGAGATGAACCGTGCCGACCGGCTGGCCGACGAGGGCGGCACCGGTCGACGCCGCACGGTCGGGTTCGCCCTGACCGTCCTGCAACGCCGCCTCGCGTCGAGCCCGGAGGCGATCTTCCGCAGCTTGCAGAGACGGTCCGAGAGGCTCCGTCGCCAGCGCGACGCGCTCCTCGTCGGAGACGGGTGCGCGCCGTAACGGGACGCCGAGGAGCTGGAGACGCTCGAGGACGAGGTCGTCGACGCGGCCACGGCAGCCCGGACCGCTGCCGAGCTCGATCTCGAGCTCGCCGTGCTCTCACAGCTCGAGGTCCTCGCGGCACGCGTGCGGGCGAACGGCACGGACCGCAAGTGGCAGGAGTTGCGCGCCCTCGTCCTCGAGGCGCGAGCGAGCGGGATCGCGGCGGTCGGCCAGCCACACAAGCTCATCGTCTTTACCGAGCACCGCGACACCCTCACGTACCTCACGGGTCGCCTCGAGGCCGTGCTCGGCTCCGTGGCGGCGGTGGTGACGATCCACGGTGGGACACCCCGGCAGGAGCGCCGCCGGATCCTGGAGGCGTTCACGAACGACCCGGGGTGCCAGGTCCTGGTCGCGACGGACGCGGCCGGTGAGGGCTCAACCTTCAGGCGGCGCACCTCATGGTGAACTACGACCTGCCGTGGAACCCGAACAGGATCGAGCAGCGGTTCGGCCGGGTGCACCACATCGGCCAACGCGAGGTCTGCCGGCTGTGGAACCTCGTGGCCGAGGACACCCGCGAGGGCCAGGTGTTCCGTCGGCTGCTCGACAAGGTCGAGGAGCAGCGCCGCGCCTACGGCGGCAGCGTGTTCGACGTCCTGGGCGAGAACGCCTTCGCCGAGCGGCCGCTGCGAGACCTGCTCCTCGACGCGATCCGGTACGGGGAGCAGCCCGAGGTCAGAGCGCGGCTCGACCAGGTGATCGACGCGTCGGTGGATCGTGGTCTCGAAGAGGTGCTGCAGGAGCGCGCGCTCGCGACGCCGCACCTCTCCGCGACCGATCTGGCGACGCTGCGGCGCGAGATGGACGAGGCCCGGGCACGCCGCCTGCAGCCGCACTACATCCAGCACTTCGTCCTGGAGGCGCTGCGCGCTCTCGGTGGCCGGTGGTCGGCTCGAGAGCAGGGACGCTTCGAGGTGACGCACGTGCCTGCTCTCCTGCGGACGGGTGCGCCATCCGGCTCGACGGACCGGCGCCTGGGGCGCAGGCGCCTGTCCGTGCGGCCCGTGGCGACCCGGTACGCACGTGTCGCGTTCGAGCCCTCGCTCGTCGACGGCAGGGTGCCGGCGGAGCTGGTCGCACCCGGGCACCCTCTGATGGACGCCCTGGTCGAGGCTGTCCTGGATCGTTGGGGCGACGTGCTCACCGAGGGCGCGGTGCTGGTCGACGACCGTGCCGTGGACCGCGCGTCGTCGTCGCAGTGGCCGAGGAGCGCCGGCGCACCCCTGTCACGCCGCTTCGACTTCGTCGACCTCGCTCCCGACGGTGGCGCAGGTCTCCCCGGACCGGCCCGTACCTGGACCTTCGCCCGGTCGGGCGGGAGGACGACGAGATGCGCGACCTGACGATCGCGCGCGACCGTCTCGTCGCACAGTCGTGGCTCGGATCCGGAGTCGACACCCTGGCACTGAGGTGGGCTGTTGCGCACGGGCTACCGGCTCACCGAGGCGAGGTCGTCGCCCGCACGTCCGCCCTGGTGGGCCGCACGCGACGGCTCGTGCGGCAGCGCCTGACCGCGCAGATGAACTTCTGGGACGCCGAGGCGGTGCGGCTGGCCGAGGACCAGGCTGCGGGGCGTCGGGTGCGTCTCTCCCCGACCACGGCTCGCGATCGCGCGCGTTCGCTCGAGGCGCGGTTGGAGCGGCGCGAACGGGACCTCGCGCTGGCCGAGCAGGTGCAGGTCCGACCACCGCGGGTGGCGGCAGCAGCCCTGGTCGTGCCGGGCGCCTGGCTCTCGACCGACGACGGTCCGGCGGCATCGCCGTCGCGACTGGCTGTCGACACAAGCTTCACGGACAAGAGAGCGGTGGCCGCGGTGCTCGCCATCGAGCGCTCGCTGGGACGCGACGCGGAGGAGAGGCCGCACAGCAACAAGGGCTACGACATCTGTTCCGTGGCGCCGGACGGGACGACGACCTCTCTCGAGGTCAAGGGTCGTGTGCTCGGTGCAGCCGACTACGTGGTGACGGCCAGCGAGGTGCTGACCGGCAAGAACACGGAGCCGCACTACCGGCTGGCGCTCGTCGCGGTCGACCCGGACGCGCCGGCCGTCGCCGAGGGTGACCCGAACCCGGCCGACGTCGTGCGGTACGTCCTCGACCCGTTCCGCGACACGACGCTGGGCACCTACGCGGACACCGCGGTGGTGCGGTCATGGAAGCGGGCCTGGGATGTCGGCGTCATTCCTCGATGAACGGCCGCTCTCACAACCGGTCGACGAACTGTTGGACCGCCGCGACGCTCACTCGCCACTCCGAGATTCGGTTGCCGTCTTCGTCGACGACCTCCCGAGGCCGTACGGATCTCCACGGGTGATCGACGTCGAACGGCGACATGAGCTCGTCGAGGAAGACGATGGAGTTCTGGACCGCGACCTCGTTCGCCAAGCGATACAGGGGCCAGGTGAACACGAAGTTGCTGGTTGACGGTTCGGTGATCGACGACACCAGACACGATGTGGTGTCGTCGCCGCTCAGGAGGTGCCGCAACGCAGAACTCCAGCTGTGCAGGTACTGGCCGATCCCCAGTACCTGAGGTTCATGAAGAAGATCTCGCTGAAGTCGCCGGTCGTGATGCGGCCCGTCGCCCCGGCAGCGTCGCGCATGCTCGGAGGCGGGTCAAGCGATGCAACGTCGATCGCGAACTCGCTGGCCTTCGAAGTAGCACGCAATGCATCGCCCCCGCTTGAGAACACACACCCTGCCCGCGCCAATCACGGGCGGGTGGCGCGATGGAGCTGCTTGGAATTCTCCTCAGGAGAGCACTCTTCGAATTTCCTCGAACCACTCACGATAAGTTCCCCATCGCGCGAGTACCGGATCCCATGCCGCACCCGTACCGTCCCACAGCGCTTCCAGCGCTTCTCCGTCCGGGTGAGACGACAGGATGGAGGCGACTTCGTCCCTGGTCGCCTCCACCAAGCTCTCCGTCTCTTGCCGTCGAAACCGCTCCAGAACATTGGTGGGCGTCGGCCCCCAGAGATCCCAATCCTGGTGAAAGTAGTTCTGGCCGAGATACCCCAGACGGCCCATCAGTACTCCTTGGGCGACGGGTACGACGTGTGCACGCGAAATCCTTGCGCCATTGAGTCGTCCCTGTAGAGAAAGGTCTCCACACTCAACGGGTCCACGAACCGGTCTGCCGCGGCCACGTAGACGCGCCCGTCAAGGGGGCTCATCGTGCTCTTGATCATAAGGCTGTATTCTTCTCCCGCAAGCCAGTTTGCAATCCTATTTGTATTTGACCGTATGTTGCGCGTGGTCACTCGCACCGCCGTCTTGACGTCCGGGAAAGTGCTTGCAAACTTGATCCCGCGGGACCTGAGGTATGCATCCGTCTTACCGACGTGACGTTCGATGACGTGCCCACCAGCGGTCTCGTGCTCCGCAAGGTCGAGCGCGTGCCTGTTGGCGTTGTGTACCAGGACGGGCGTGCCACCGGCGAGAACGTAGTAGGTGTGGTGGGTGCGGACGTGGATGTTGTAGACAGCCGTCCCGCCATCGGGCGCGCCCTCGTCCGCCCGTTCGATGTCGATGGCGTCGAGGCGGACGGTGCCAGCCTGTGCGTCGCCCGCCGTGACGGGCAGGTCGCCGGCGGTGACGAGCGGGTCGCCCGCGCGGAGGTCGCGTGCCGCGATCCAGCCGAGGCCGGCGACCATGAAGGGGTGCTCGTCGGTGGTCGTGACCCGTTGACCGTTGATG
>NZ_PGTZ01000013.1 GCF_002798015.1 Luteimicrobium subarcticum
ACACCCATTCACTGCAGGCCACCCCCGACCCCGGGGGTGGCCTGCGGCATATCCAGAACCCTTCACCGCCGCGCCGCCCGTCCACCGAGCCGCGCACGCGGTAACCTCGGAGCCCTGTTGCGCCGGCACCGGCGCGATCGTCCGTCCGCTCGCGTCATCTCGAGGAGCCCACGATGCCGACCCGTACGGGCCTGGCCCCTTCGACCCGCACGTTGCTCAGCCTCGCGGCGGCGATCGTCGTCCTGGCGGGAGTCCACGAAGCGCGTGGTGTGCTGGCGCCGCTGTTCCTCGCCGCCGTCCTCGTGATCATCGCGCACCCCGTGCGCAAGCCGTTGGTGCGTCGCGGCTGGCCCGGCTGGCTCGCGACGTCGGTCGTGGTCGCGATCGTCTACGCCATCCTCGCTGCCCTCGCCGCGATGCTCACGTTCGCCGGCGTGAAGTTCGGTGAGCTGGTGCAGCAGTACCTCTCGGATCTCCAGTCGACGGCGAACGACGTCGTCGCGCGGCTCAACGACCTCGGGCTGCAGACGTCCGGGTCGGACGCCGTGACGCAGTGGCTCGAGCCGTCCAAGCTCCTGTCCCTCGCGACGAGCATCAGCGGCACGCTGGTCGGCATCGCGTCCACGCTCTTCGTCATCTGCGCCTACGCGATCTTCATGGCGGCCGACGGCGCACGCTACGAGCAGGCCCGGGACCTGTTCGGCGACACGCGTGGCCCGATCATCGATCGGACGGAGGCGTTCAACGGGGGTGTGCGCCGGTACTTCGTCGTGAGTGCCACGTTCGGTGGCATCGTCGCGATCATCGACGGCCTCGCCCTGTGGGCACTCGGCGTCCCGGCCCCGGCCGTGTGGGCGATCCTCGCGTTCGTCACGAACTTCATCCCGAACATCGGCTTCGTGCTCGGCCTGATCCCGCCGGCCGTGCTGGCGCTCGTCGTCGGCGGATGGCCGCTGATGCTGGTCGTCATCGGCGTCTACTGCGTCGTCAACGTGGTGCTGCAGGTGCTCGTCCAGCCCAAGTTCGTGGCCGACGCCGTCAACATCAGCCTCACGCTGAGCTTCGTCTCCGTGCTGTTCTGGACGTTCATCATCGGTCCGCTCGGTGCGATCCTCGCCATCCCGCTGACGCTCCTCCTGCGCGCCTTCGTCCTCGAGGGCGACCCCGACACGAGGTGGCTGCGCTGGCTCTCCGGCGACACGGAGGCCGCTCCTCGGCCCGCCGTGCCGGCCGCGAAGGACGCGGACGACGACGAGGCGGACGCGCCGCAGCCTGCCTGACGGCCGGGGGCCCGCCCCACCTCGCGTCCGACGTGACGCGCGTCGCACGCGCTCGTCGTGCGGAGAGACCCGTGGTGCGGCGACGATGGACGGACGACGGCGGCGCCCGTTCCGGGTGAGACCTGCCTTCGGTCGGCTCTCGGGAGGACGCGACGCGCATGGCTGCACTGCTGTATCGGCTAGGACGGTTCTCTGCGCGCCGGTACGTGGTGGTGCTCGTCACCTGGCTCGTCGCACTGGTCGTCGCGGGCGGGGCGTACCTGGCGTTCGGCGGGACGATCACCACGGCCATCACCATCCCCGGGACGGCGACGCAGAAGGTCACCGACGACCTCGCGACGACGTTCCCCGAGGCGAGCGGCGGCTCGGGGACGGTCGTCTTCGCGACCCAGGACGGCGCGGCGTTGACCTCGGAGCAGCAGAGGGACGTCTCCGCTGTGCTCGAGAAGGTTGCGAAGGTCGACGGGGTGAAAGCCGTCAGCGACCCCTTCCAGGTCGAGGCGCAGCGCGAGAAGCAGACGGACCAGCTCACGCAGGGCGCGCAGCAGGTCGACGACGGGAAGGCGAAGCTGGCCGCCGCCCAGGACCAGGTCGACGCCGGGCAGAAGCAGCTCGACGCCGCGGTCGCGCAGGCGAAGACCACCGGCACGTACTCGCAGGCGAAGCCGCAGCTCGACGCCCAGCAGAAGGCGCTCGACGAGAAGCAGTCGCAGCTCGACGAGCAGACGAAGAAGCTCGAGGCGCAGAGTGCGCAGGTGTCCGACGGGCAGGCGCTCGCGGAGGCGGCAGCGGGCGTCCGGACGGTGTCGAAGGACGGTAGCGCGGCGCTCGCGACCGTGCAGTTCGACCAGTCGACCCTCGACGTCCCGCAGTCCGTCAAGGACGACGTCGAGGCGGCCGTGACCGACAACCCGGTGGACGGCGTCGACTCGCTCGTGGGCAACGACATCGCGCAGACCGTCCCCAAGATCCTCGGCATCGGCGAGGTCGTGGGACTCGTCATCGCGGCCATCGTCCTGTTCGTGATGCTCGGGACGTTCGTCGGGGCCGGCCTCCCGCTGCTCAACGCGGTCCTCGGCGTCCTCGTCGCGTCCGCAGCGTCGCTCGCCTTCTCGGGCGTCGTCGACTTCATCTCGGTGACGCCCGTCCTGGGCGTGATGCTCGGCCTGGCGGTCGGGATCGACTACTCGCTGTTCATCCTCAACCGGCACCGCCGGCAGCTCAAGCAGGGCATGGACGTCCACGAGTCGATCGGTCTCGCCAACGGGACGTCGGGCAACGCGGTCGTGTTCGCCGGCTCGACCGTGGTCGTCGCACTCCTCGCGCTCAACATCACGGGCATCCCGTTCCTCGGGCTCATGGGAACCGTCGCCGCGGTGGCGGTCGTCGTCGCGATCCTCGTCGCCGTGACCGTGACGCCCGCGATGCTCGGGCTGCTGGGCCAGCGCATCCTGAGCCGCAAGGAGCGCGCGGCGGCGGCCGTGTCCGACGTGCCGACGCCGCGGTCGGGGACGGCCGCTGCCGACGCGCCGATGTCGACCGTCCGGGCGGTCGTGACGCTCGTGCTCGGCGTGCTGCTGCTCGGAGTCGTGGCGATACCCGCGACGTCCATGCGGCTCGGCCTGCCCGACGGGTCCTCCGAGGACACCGGGACCACGCAGTACCAGGCCTACAAGACCGTCGAGGCGGAGTTCGGCGCGGGGCAGAACGGCCCGCTGCTCGTCGTCGCGACGCTGCCCGACGCGCCCGCGGACGACGCCGCGCTGCTGTCGGTGCAGGTGGGCGTCGCGCAGGAGGTCACCGCGCAGGGCGACGTGGCGGGGGTCGCCCCCGTCGGGACGTCGTCCGACCGGACCACGCTCGTGTTCCAGGTGATCCCCGAGGGCGGGCCGAACAGCGAGTCCACGGAGCAGCTCGTCAAGGACCTGCGCGCCCTGTCGCCCGTCCAGGTCGACGGGCGGGACGTCACCCTCGGTGTGGCCGGGAACGCCAGCGCCAACATCGACGTGTCCGAGAAGCTCGCGGACGTGCTGCCGCTCTACCTGGCGGTCGTGGTGGGGTTGTCGCTGCTGATCCTCATCCTGGTGTTCCGGTCGCTGCTCGTGCCGCTCACCGCGACCGTCGGGTTCGTGCTGTCGGTGCTCGCCTCGTTCGGCGGCATCACCGCGATCTACCAGTGGGGCTGGCTCGGGTCGGTGTTCGGGGTGCACGACCCCGCACCGATCCTCAGCTTCCTGCCGATCATCGAGATCGGGATCCTGTTCGGCCTCGCGATGGACTACCAGCTCTTCCTGGTGTCCGGCATGCGTGAGGCGTACGCGCACGGGGCCGAGCCGCGGCTCGCGGTGCAGCGCGGGTTCCGGGCCGGGCGACCCGTCGTCACGGCGGCGGCGATCATCATGATCTCCGTGTTCGGCGGGTTCATCTTCTCCGACGAGGCGATGATCCGGCCGATCGGGTTCGGCCTCGCGTTCGGTGTGCTCGTCGACGCGTTCGTCGTCCGGATGATGCTCATCCCCGCCGTCATGCACCTCATGGGTGGTGCGGCGTGGTGGCTGCCGCGCTGGCTCGACCGGCTGCTGCCCGACGTCGACGTCGAGGGGGCGCAGCTCGAGCGCTCGCACCCGGTGCCCGGCGAGCCGGGGACGCCGGCCGACGACGACCAGGTCCCGGTGCGCTGACCCGCGTGGGCGCCGGTCCGCGATTCGGAAACGTCGTGCACAAATCCGGCCACATCGCCTAGGGTCCCCAGAACGGCGCGCCGCCCGGCACGCCCGGGGGAGGGATGCGCCGTGACCGGACGGACGGACGAGCAGGCGGCGGACGCGACGGGCACGCCGGGCCGGCGGCCGGGTCGCGTCGCGCGGGCGGGGGCGTCGTTCCGCGCGGGCGTCGGGAGGTGGGCGGCCATCGTGCGGCTCCTCCCGCAGGCCGGTGCACCGCTCGTCGCCGGCGGTCTGGTGCTCGCCGTGGTGCTCGGGCTCCTTCCGCTGCTGCTGATCGTGCTGCTGGGCCGCGTCCTGTTCCTGCTGCCCGACGTCGCCGCCGGCGGCGCGTCCGACGAGCTCGTCCGCACATTTGTCGCCGCCGTCGTCGTGCTGGTGGCCCAGCAGGCGCTCGCGCCCTTCCAGACGGGGGTCGTCGAGGTCGTCGCGCGCCGCGTCGACGAGCACTGCGTCGACCGTCTGCTCACCGCGACCCTGCGGGACGCGCCCCTGGCGACGCTGGACGACGCAGCCGCGCTCGACCTCCTCGCGGACGCCCGCGCGGCGTTCGCCCGCCACAACCTGAGCCCGGGGGACGCGGTGGCCGCGATCCTCCCGCTCGTGTCGCGCTACGTGCAGCTCCTCGGGGCCGCGGTGCTGGTCGGTGTCGTCGTGTCGCCCGTCACCGGGGCGCTGATCCTCGCCACCGCGGTCGTGGTGCGCTACGGGAACCGGCGGGGCCTGCGCCGGTTCGGCGAGATGTGGGGCTCCTTCGCGGCGTCCCGCCGCAGCACCGGCTACCTGCGGGACCTCGCGACCACGGGCGTCGTCACCAAGGAGGTGCGCCTGCTCGGGCTGCTCGACTGGCTGCGCGAACGGCTCCGGGCCGAGACCCTCGAGCACCTGCGGCCCCTGTGGACCGGACGGCGCCGCATCCTGTTCTGGCCGTTCGTCGGGTACGCGGTCGTGGCGCTCGCGGGGGGCGGCGCGGTGCTCGTCCTCGTCGCGGTCGACGCCGGCTCGGGCGGTCTCGACCTCTTCGCGCTCGGGGTGGCGCTCCAGGCGCTCCTCATCCCGATGCGGTTCGGCGTGTACTTCCCCGACGCGGACGTCCAGACCCAGTACGGGATGCTGTCGCACGACGCGCTGGTGTCGTTCGAGGAGAGCGCGCTGCGGGCCGGTGGCGAGGCTGGAGGAGCCCGGGCGGGTGCGGCCGCGGGAGGCGCTGCGGGAGGGGACGCCGGCGCGGGCGGGTGCCCCGAGACCTTCGGCGTGGTCCGGTTCGAGGACGTGTCCTTCCGGTACTCCGACGACGGCCCGTGGGTGCTGCGCCACCTCGACCTCGAGCTCGTCGCCGGGCGGTCCACCGCGATCGTCGGGCTCAACGGCGCCGGCAAGTCCACCCTCGTCAAGCTGCTCGCGCGCCTCTACGCGCCCACTGAGGGACGCATCACCGTCGACGGTGTCGACGTCACGGCGTACGCGTCCGCGGACTGGCACCGGCGGCTCGCCCTGATCTTCCAGGACTACGTGCGGCTCGAGCTGCCCGCCGCCGACAACGTGGGCTGGGGCGCACCGCACCTGCACGACGACCCCGAGGCGCTCGCGGCCGCGGTCGACGCGGCCGTCCGTGCCGCGGGGGCCGACGTCGTCGTCGACCGGCTGCCCGACGGCATGCGCACCACGCTCGCGTCCGGGTACCCGGGCGGGCAGGACCTGTCCGGCGGGCAGTGGCAGCGCGTCGCCCTGGCCCGCGCGCTGCTCGCCGTCGGGGCGGGCGCGCGGGTGCTCGTCCTCGACGAGCCGACCGCGCAGCTCGACGTCCGCGCCGAGGCGGAGTTCTTCGACCGGTTCCTCGCGCCAGGGGCCGTCGGGGACGGCGTGACCAGCGTCGTCATCTCGCACCGGTTCTCGACCGTCCGACCGGCGGACCGCATCGTCGTGCTCGAGCACGGTCGGGTCGTCGAGCAGGGCGACCACGACGAGCTCGTCGCCCTCGGCGGACGGTACGCCGAGCTGTTCGAGCTGCAGGCCAGCCGGTTCCGGGTCGCTCCCGACGCCGGCCCCGCTCCTGTCAGCGATGCCGCCCTGACGAGCGGAGGATCCCGATGAGGCCCGTCCTGACCGCTGCCACGTTCCTGCTCGGGCACGCGTGGCGCACCGACCGGCGCCGGCTGGTCGTCGCGTCCGCCCTCATGACGGTGGGGTACCTCGCCGCGCCGTTCGTCGGCGTCGTGCTCGCGCTGTTCACGGGTGCGGCGCTCGACACCGACACGACGCGCGCGGTCGTCCTGGCTCTCGTGCTCGTCGCGCTGCTCGTCGCCGAGCTCATGCTCGGGCACTTCGCCCACCTGTCGTACTTCGAGGTCGGTGAGCTCCAGGCGATGAACCTCACCGACGACATCGCGCGGATCGTGCACGGCGGCGACATCGCGCGCCTCGACGACCCCGGGTTCACGCAACGGGTCACGACCGTGACCGAGGCGGTGGTGCGGATCCGGGGTGCGCTCGAGTCGACGCTGATGCTCGCGGGCATGGTGCTCCAGGTCGCGGTGACGACCGTCATCCTCGGGGTCGTCGAGCCCTGGTTGCTGCTGCTCCCGGTCGCCGCGGTGCCGCCGGTGCTGCTCGCCCAGCGGGCGCAGCGCGTCCTGGACGCCGCCCGCGAGGACTCCGCGGCCGACATCCGGCTCTCTCGACACCTCGTCACCGTGGGGACGTCCGGGTCGTCCGCAAAGGAGATCCGGCTGTTCGGCGCCCGCCACCTGCTCGCGGCCCGGCACCACGAGGTGTGGGCGCGCACCACGGGCGTCGTGTGGTCGGCGCACCGGCGGTCCGCGCTGCTCCGCGCCGCCGGTCAGGTGTGGTTCGCGCTCGCGTACGCCGCCGCGGTGCTCGTCGTGGTGCACAGCGCGGCGTCCGGGACGGCGGCCATCGGGCAGGTCGTCCTCGTCGTGACGCTCGCGATCCAGGTGAGCGTGCAGGTGTCGAGCGCGATCGGGCTCCTGGGCACGCTGCAGGGGGCCGGGCGCGTCGTCGAGCACGTCAAGGAGATGCGGGGCGAGCTGGCGGGCGCCACAGATCCCGGTGCGGAGGGCGCGGCCGTCCCGGTGCGCCTCGGCGTCGGGATCCGGCTCGAGGAGGTGACGTTCGCGTACCCCGGTGCCGCGCGGCCCGTGCTCGACGGCGTCACGCTCGACCTGCCTGCCGGTGCGACCGTCGCGCTGGTGGGCGACAACGGCGCCGGCAAGTCGACCCTCGTCAAGCTGCTCTGCGGCCTCTACCGGCCCACGTCCGGACGGATCCTCGTCGACGGGGTGGACCTCGCCGACGTCGCGCCCGCGGACTGGCACGCCCGCGTCACGACGCTCTTCCAGGACTTCGCGCGCCTCCAGCTCGCGGTGCGTGACAACGTCGGAGTCGGTGACCTCGCCCGCCTCGACGACGACGACGCGCTGGGGCGGGCGCTCGACGACGCGCGGGCGCGACCGATCGTCGAGCGGCTCCCGGACGGCCTCGACCAGGTGCTCGGGCACGACTACCGCGACGGGGTCGACCTGTCGGGCGGTCAGTGGCAGACGCTCGGCCTCGCGCGCACGCTGCTGCGGCCGGACCCGCTGCTGCTCGTCCTCGACGAGCCCGCGTCGGCGCTCGACGCGACCACCGAGCACGCCCTGTTCGAGCGGTTCACGGCGTCGGCAGAGCGCGCCGGGGCGCTCGCGGGCGGCGTCACGCTGTTCGTGTCGCACCGGTTCTCGACCGTGCGGGACGCCGACCGGATCGTCGTGCTCGACGGCGGCCGCGTCCGCGAGCAGGGCACGCACGACGAGCTCGTCGCCGCGCCCGACCTGTACGCCGAGCTGTTCGCGCTGCAGGCGGACGCCTACCGCTGACGGCCGGGGAGTTCCGGTCCAGTGTCACCGGGACCCCCTGTGCCGGACATATCCCTTCTGTGGGGCGCTTGTGAGGGGGCGTCCGTCGACCACGGAACGGAGCGGCGATGACATCACCACCATCGGTCGAACAGGCGCGAGAACGCCTCGACCGGCTCTACCGGGACCACGCGCCGGCGGTCTACCGCTGCGCCCGGACCCGGCTCGCACCCCATGACGCCGAGGACGTCGTGTGCGAGGTCTTCACGGTCGCATGGCGGCGCATCGACGTCGTGCCCGAGCACGAGCTGGGGTGGCTGCTGCGGACCACGCGGCACGTCATGTCCAACCACGTGCGGGCCGGGCTCCGGCGCAGGGCGCTCGCCGTCAGGGTCGCGACCACCCAGGACCACGACGTCCAGGACGCGTCGGGAGACGTCGTCGCGCTGGACACCGTCGACCGGGTGCTCGCCGGCCTCCCGTCGCGGGACCAGGAGGTGTTGCGGCTGCTCGTCGTCGAAGACCTCTCGATCCCCGAGCTCGCGGCCGCGCTCGGATGCCGGCCGAACACCGCGTCGGTGCGCGTCCGGCGGGCGAAGGAGCGGCTGGCCCGCGTCTATGCGGAACGCCAGGGTGCGGCCACGAGCACGCGGCCGCAGCGCGGCGGAGCGGCGCAGGCAGGGAGCGGGACGAGTGTCCCGACGCAGGAGAGCAAGGGCGCGACCGCGCCGCGATCGCAGGCAGGCGGGTTCGCCAGGACCCGGGAACAGGGGATGACGGCATGAGCCAGAACGACCCGTTGGAGCAGCTGCGCGCCGCGGCGCGACCGGCGCACGACCACCTCGACCTCGACGGCGGCCTCGCGCGGCTGCACCGCACGACGGAGGGTACGGCGCCCGGCGCAGGCACCCGCCGGCGGCGGCGGACCGCCACGGTGGGAGCCCTCGGGGTGGCGGGCGTGGCCGCCGTCGCCGCGGCGGGGATGCTCGTGTCGGGCGGCGTCCCGGCCGACGGGGGCGCCGCGCCGGCAGCAGCCGGCGCGGGGGACACGGTGACTCCGGCACCGGTCACGGGGACGTCGGCGGCGACGGCGGGTGCGGGGTCGCCGGGGGACTCCGCACCCGACGTGCCGCGCGCCAACGCCGCGGCGGTGGCGTACATCGCGGGTGCTCGAGAGGCGACCGAGAGCAAAGACCTCACGGGATGGGTGCTGACGACGAAGCACACCGCGTGGTTCAAGGAGGCAGGCGAGCCTCGTGAGCTGTCCATTCGTGCCGAAGGCGTCAGCACGGTCGACGGACGGTTCACGATGTCGCACTACGACGACGACGACCACACGTGGGAGTACCACATCGCCGACCCGGGGAGCGAGGTCGACATGACCTACTCGTACGTCAACAAGGTCGCGAAGACCTACACGTCCTTCCCCTGGCAGGTCGGGGGTCCCGAGGACGACGTCGACACGGTGCCGAGCCAGGAGCGGGAGCACCTCGCGTCGACCACCAACGAGCTCGCGAGCACCGAGACGCTCGCGGCAGCAGAGGGCGTGGAGGCCTCGTCACCCTACGAGAAGACCGTCAGCGGGAAGTCGGCCACGTGCATCGACCTGTCGGGGAACGACGGCCGGGTCTACGCGGGCGACGAGTACGTCCCAGGGTCCGACTACGACGACATCCTGGCGTGGTCGGAGACGGTGTGCTTCGACCCGGCCCTGCACCTCCCGGTGTTCAAGAAGAGCTACGAGAAGATGCGCTCCGCGGTCGGGGGGAGTCCGACCGAGATCTGGTCGACCCTTCACACGAGCTGGTACGCGCCCGGTGCCGAGGCCGACGCTCTCGCCGCGCTCCCCGACCTGTCCGGCTACGAGCGTCTTCCTGAGAAGACGTACCGCACGCGCTACCTGGGGCACTGACCGCGGGACTCGGAAGGGCCGGCCGCGGGCGCGACGACGCGTCCGCGGCCGGCCCTTCCGGTCAGACGAACGACGTGGCGAGCCAGGCGGCGACGGCGGCCAGCACGAGCAGCACGACGTTGAACCCGATGACCTTGGCCTCGTCGCGCCGGAGGTGGACGACGATCGCGCCGACCTGGACGAGGACGAACCCGACCGCCGCGACGAGCGCGAGGACCGGTGCGACGTCGAGCAGCGGCGGGAGGATCAGGCCCAGGGCACCGAGCAGCTCGACGGCGCCGATGAGCCGCACGGCCGGCATCGGCGTGGTCTCGACCCACTGCATCATCGGTGCGAGCTGCTCGCGGGACCGGGTGAGCTTCATCGCGCCGGAGTAGAGGTAGAGGGCGGCGAGGAGACCGGCGACGATCCAGTAGGCGACGTGCATAGGGGTTCCTGTCCGGGACGGATGACACATGGTGCGTCACCGCACGATCTGTGCGGAACCACATCGTGCGTCAGAATCAAGGAGCCTACAAAAGGCACACGCGTGTTCGTCCCCGACACGCGTGTCCGCGCACCGGAGGAGAGCCGTGTCCGACTACGAGCGCAGCTGCACCATCCGTGGCGACGACGGCGCGGCCGTCCGGTCCGTCCTCGACCGTGTCGCCGACAAGTGGACGCTGCTGGTCGTCGTGACGCTCGAGCCCGGCGTCATGCGGTACAGCGAGCTCCAGCGGCACATCCCCGGGATCTCGCAGCGCATGCTCTCCCTCACGCTCAAGCACCTCGAGCGCGACGGGCTCGTGACCCGGACCGTGCACGCGGAGGTCCCGCCGCGCGTCGAGTACGAGCTCACGGACGTCGGACGCAGTCTCATCGGACCGGCTGTCGCGCTCGCGGACTGGGCGATCCGCCACAACCCGGCGATCGAGGCGAGCCGCGCGGAGCACGAGGCGCGCGCGGCCCGCTGACCGGTGGGCCGCCGACGTATCGGCAGACGGCACTCTGACACGCGGGCGCTCCGACACGCCGATGACCGTGACCGCGGCCTCCTTGAATGCTTACGGACCTGTAAGTACCTTGTCGCTCGACGCACCTCGACGATGAGGAGTACTGCATGCGCAAGCACCGCGTGATCGGCGCCATCGGGGCGCTCGGCACGACGATCGCCCTGGTCGCAGCCCCTGCGGCCACCAGCAGCGCCCACGGACGCGGCCAGCACCGGCCGGACCACGACATCAGGACCGGCGCGACCTTCACGCTCGACGGGACCGTCCTCGACGGCGGCGAGCAGGTCACGTCCGTCACACTCGACACGCGCGACGTGCCGGGGATCCGCAGCGCGCGGCCCGCCGCGAGCACGTTCACGGTCCACGCCGTCGGACGCGTGCCCGCGGGCATCGACACCGGCGGTCAGGCGACCGTCGCCTACGACGTCGACCGGACCGTGACGGGGGTGACCGTCCTTCCCGACGGTCGCACCCGCCTCGATCTGCTGTCGGGCAACGGGGTCGCGGGCGCGGGCACGCTCGACTACCTGTCCGCGCCGGGACGCAACGTCCTCATGGACCTGCAGTACACGGTGACGCAGACCGCACCCGTCGCGCTCGCCCCGGGCCGCACGCTGACGCTCACCGGGCTGCGCCAGACCCGGCTCGTCGACCCCGAGGTCGACGCGTTCCGCAGCGGCACGTCCGCGAGCGGGCTCAAGTACCGCCTGTACGCGCCCGACCACGTCCGCGGCGACCGTCCCCTGATCGTGTGGTTGCACGGCAACGGCGAGGGCGGGCTCCCCGACGCGTACGGCAACGAGGCGCAGCTCCGGGCCAACCGCGGCGCGCTCGGCTTCGCGACCGCCGAGGCACAGAAGGCCTTCGGCGGCGCGTACGTGGTCGCACCCGAGGTCCCGGGCACCTGGTACGACGCCGACACGGCGGGGTACCGGGCGAGGCTCAAGGCGCTCGTCGACGAGCTCGGCCGGCGCTACGACGTCGACACGAGCCGGATCCACCTCGCGGGCGCGTCCGCCGGCGGGCTCATGGCGGTCGAGCTCGGCGCCGCCTACCCGACGACGTTCGCGTCGCTCGTCGCCGCGTCGCCCGCGCTGTACCTCTTCCGGACCGGGGCGTACCTCACGACCGCGGACGAGGTGTCGCGGCTCTCGAGCACCCCGAGCTGGTTCGTCCAGTCCCGCGACGACGCCACGGTCCCGTACGACAGGGCGAGCGTCTGGGCGCACGACCTCCTGCCGGGCTCGCAGCTCACGCTCTACGACACGGTCACCTGGGACGGACAGACCTACCCGGGCCACTGGTCGTGGATCTACCTCGCGCACGACGACCCCCGCACCGCGCAGGGCGTCCCCGTGTGGACGTGGATGAGCCAGCAGCACCGCAGCACCTCCCGGCCCACCGGCCACGGCGGGCACGGCGTCCACCGCTGACAACCCCGACCCGAGTGCACGGACGGACCGGCGCGCACGCCGGTCCGTCCGTCCGTGCGTGCGCGGGGCGCGCCGAGGTGATAAGCCGGAGGCATGGCGGACTGGAACCAGCAGGTGATCGAGGAGTTCCGCGCGAACGGCGGGGACGTGAGCACGAACGGGTTCGGCAAGGGGCTCGTCCTCCTGCACACGCGTGGTGCGAAGACGGGGGCCGAGCGCGTGAACCCGGTGGCGGCGGTCCGCGAGACCGACGACGCGTGGTTCGTCGCCGCGTCCAAGGCGGGCGCACCCTCGAACCCTGCCTGGTACCACAACCTGCTCGCGCACCCTGACGTCCGCATCGAGACGCCCGACGACGGCGTCGTGGCCGTGCATGCCGAGGACCTCTCGGGCGCCGCCCGGGATGCGGCCTGGGCGCGCTTCACGGAACGGTCCGAAGGGTTCCGGTCGTACGAGCGCAAGACGACCCGCGTCATTCCCGTGCTACGCCTCACGCGCCGCTGACCGCCTGCCGGTAGGCTGGCCCCGCACCACACGGCGATGGATCCCGCCGGGGCCGTCAGCGGCCCGAACCGCCACAGCCCCTCCGGGCACCCGGCTGATGGTTCCTGTCCCGTCGTCGTCGGCGGGCAGGACGTGCCGTGCCCGCAGGAGGAGGTCCCGTGTCCCGTCGTGAGGTCCCGCAACCGTCCGTGGAACGGATGGTCCCGTTCGCCGGGCACCCCGTCGTCGTCGGCGTCATGCCCGGCCAGCCCGAGCTCGTCGTCCTCACCGCGCTGCAGTGGGCGCGAGCCGCAGGCGGGCTCGAGCTGCACCTCGCGTACGCGGACCCGGGCCGGTTCGTCGTCGACGAGCAGCCCGACGGGTCGGTCCGTCACGCGGCGCTCGACCCGGACGGCGCCGACGACGCGTGGCAGCGCACCCGGTCGGAGCTCCACGACCACCTGGGCGCCGTCCTCGCAGGCGCCGACCCGG
Source organism: Luteimicrobium subarcticum (assembly GCF_002798015.1). Classification (GTDB taxonomy): domain Bacteria; phylum Actinomycetota; class Actinomycetes; order Actinomycetales; family Cellulomonadaceae; genus Luteimicrobium; species Luteimicrobium subarcticum. Next base: position 13,170 of record NZ_PGTZ01000013.1, read on the forward strand.
ACGGCGAGGTCGCGTGGCGCCTGCACTACCTGGCCGGTCGCCCCGACCGTGCGCTCACGCACCTCGCCCGGGCGCTCGACGCGGCCCTGATCGTCGTCGGGACGCGGAACCCCGGGCGCGGGCACACGCTCCACAAGCTGCTCGAGGGGTCCGTCGCGCGGCACCTCACGCACCACCAGCACCGGCCCGTCCTCACCGTGCCGCTGTCCGTCGTCGACTGGGCGGAGGGCCCAGACGCATGAGCACGACCCGGTCCGCCCTGCTCGTGGGTGCCGGCGGGGCCGTCGGGACGCTGCTGCGCGCGTCCCTCGGCGAGATCGCGCCCGACCGTGCCGGCTCGTGGCCCTGGACGACCTTCACGATCAACGTCGTCGGTGCCTTCGTCCTCGGGCTGCTGCTCCAGGCGCTGCTGCGCCGCGGGCCTGACACGGGCGCCCGACGCACCGTGCGCCTGCTGTGCGGGACGGGCGTCCTCGGGGGGTTCACCACCTACAGCACGTTCCTCGTGCAGGACGTCGACCTGCTGCGCGACGGCAGCGCCGCGCTGGGCCTCGCCTACCTCGCGGTGAGCGTGGTGCTCGGGCTCGTCGCCGCGGGCGCGGGCGCGGCGCTCGCGAACCGCCTCCCGGTGGCGCCCGCGGCCGACAGCGGGACCGACGGGGGGACGGACGGATGATCCTGCTGCTCACCGCGGTGGCGGGCGGGTGCGGTGCCGTCGCCCGGTTCCTCGTCGACACCGCCGTCAACCGGCGTCACCGGCTCACGTTCCCCGCCGGGACGATCGTCGTGAACGCCACGGCATGCCTCCTGCTCGGGCTCCTCACCGGCTGGGCCCTCGCGCACCCCGGGCACGACCACCTCAGGCAGGTGCTCGGCACCGGGTTCCTCGGCGGCTACTCCACGTTCTCCACCGCGAGCGTCGAGGGCGTGCGCCTGGTCCAGCAGGGCCGGACGCGCGCCGCGCTCGTGCACTCCGGCGGCATGCTCGTCGTGAGCCTCGGCGCCGCCGCGCTCGGGCTCGTCGTGGCGGGCGGCTGACCGCTCGGCCGCCGAACCCGCGCCGATCACTCCGGACGGTGCTTCCGGGCGTCCGGTCGAACCGGTACGGTGACGCGCATGCCAGCGACGGACCGCCCCGCCGACGCGCGCCTGCGCGCCGTGCTGGCGGCCTCGCTGGTCGTGGTCGTGGTCGCGACCGGTGCCGCCGGCGTGCTCCACGCCGGGCCCGCGCGGTGGTCGTCCGGGACCGCCGAGCTGACGCAGCCGACGAAGGCCCCCGTCGAGCGCACGGCAGACCTTCAGCTCAAGGAGGCGGTGCGCTCCGACAGCCCGCTCGTCGGCGAGGTCCTCAAGGTCCTGCTCACCCTCCTCGCGATCGCCGCGCTCGTCCTGGTCGTCGTCGCGGTGGTGCGGTGGTGGCGGTCGCGCCCGCGCCGGGCGACCGCGGGCCGGCTCGCACGCCCGGCCGACGTCGTCGCCGAGGAGGACGACCCCACGCCCGACGTCGCACGCGTGCTGCGCGGCTTCGACCGGGCGTTCGAGGTCCTCGGCGAGGACCGCGCGCCGACCGACGCGATCGTGGCGGCCTGGCTCGGGCTCGAGGAGGCCGCCCAGGACGCGGGTGTCGTCCGCGGCGCGTCGGAGACGCCGACGGAGCTCACCGCCCGGATCCTGCGGCTCCTCGACGTCGACGAACGCGCGTCGCAGGTGCTCCTCGACCTCTACCAGCGCACCCGGTTCGGCGGGCGCGACGCGACCGCGGCCGACGTCGAGACCGCGCGCGAGTGCCTCGCCACCATGACGGCGGGCTGGCACCGGCGGTCGTCCGCGTCGGCCGCGCGTGCCGGGGGAGCCGCCCGGGCCGGGGGAGCCACCCCGGCCGGAGGTGCCGCGTGAGCCGCCGCGCGGACGCCGTCGCCGAGTGGCGCAGCGCGCACGCCGGGATGCTGCTCGCCGTCGTGGCGGCCGCCGTGGTCGTCGTCCTCGCGTGGGGCACCGGGCTCGGGGGCTGGTCGGGAGCGGTCCTCGTCCTCGTCGTCCTCGTCGTCGGGTACGCCGTCGACCGGGGCCGCGTCACCGCACCCGACGTCGCGCCGCCGTGGGACCACCGGCCCGTCGTGCCGTCCGCCGCGGGCACCCGCTCGGACGTGACCCGCCTCTCCGTCCGGCTCGCCGACGACGTCCGAGGTCGCCGAGCGGTCGTCAGCCCCGAGGTGCTGGTGCGCGCCCGGCGCCTCGGCGCCGCGCGGCTCGCCCGCACGCACACCGATCCCGTCACCGCCCTGGGCGAACGGGCGGCGAGCGTCCTCGCGCCCGACGGGCCGGCCGTCGTCCGGGTGCGTGACCTGCGGGCCGCGCTCGACCGGCTCGCTGATCTCGACCGGCCCGACCGGCCGGACGCCGCAGCCACCACACCGCGCACACCCAGGAGCATCCCGTGACGACACCGTCCTCCGCCGTCCCCACGCAGGACGAGAGCGCGCAGCCCGGCGCCCGTGCCGGCGACCGCGCGGACGCGCCCGTCCCGCTGACGGTCGACGAGGTCGCGCGCGTGTCCGAGCAGGTCCTCGACCGGGTCGGGACCGTGGTCGTCGGGATGCGCGACGCCCTCGAGCTCGCCCTCGCGACCATCCTCGCCGGCGGTCACGTGCTGTTCGAGGACGCGCCCGGGCTCGGCAAGACGCTCGCCGCACGGTCCCTCGCGAGCGCGCTCGGGCTCGACTTCCGGCGCCTGCAGTGCACGCCCGACCTGCTGCCGTCCGACATCACGGGCTCCTACGTGTTCGACCCGGCGGCGTCGCGGTTCGAGTTCCGGCCCGGCCCGGTGTTCACCGGCTTGTTCCTCGCGGACGAGATCAACCGGACCGCCCCCAAGACCCAGTCGGCGCTGCTCGAGGCGATGGCCGAGGGGCAGGTCACGGTCGAGGGGACCCGGTTCCCGCTGCCCGCGCCGTTCCACGTGGTCGCGACCTCCAACCCGGTCGAGTACGAGGGCACGTACCCGCTCCCGGAGGCGCAGCTCGACCGGTTCATGGTGCGCCTCAGCGTCGGCTACCCGTCGCGCGAGAGCGAGCAGCAGGTGCTCCAGAACCGGGTCGCGCGGCGCCACGAGGTCGCGACCGTCGAGCCGGTGATCGACACGACGACGCTGCTCGCGATGCAGGCCGGGGTCGAGACCGTGCACGTCGACCCGGACGTCGTCCGGTACTGCGTCGACCTGGCCGCCGAGACCCGCGACCACGAGTCCGTCGCCATCGGGGCGTCCCCGCGCGGGTCGCAGGGTCTCCTGCTGGTCGCGCGTGCCCGAGCCGTCCTGCGGGGCCGCGACTACGTGACCCCGGACGACGTCAAGGCCGTCGCGGTGCCCGTCCTGGCCCACCGCCTGTCCCTCACCACGCCCGCGTGGGCGGCCGGCGTCAGCCCCGCGGACCTCGTCGCCCAGGTCGTCGCGCGCGTCCCCGGGCCGCCCGTCGTCAGCCGGTCCGGGGGAGCGCCCGCGGCCGAGCCGTCGGCCGTCGCCCGGTGAGCGATCCCGGGACCGCGCACCCGCCGCTGCGGTCCGCCGGCTCGCTGGCCGGGACCGTCGCCGGGCTCGTCGTCCTCGTCGTCGGTGTCGCGGCGGGTCGCGTCGATGTCGTGCTGCTCGGCGTCCCGCTGCTCGTGGCGTCGCTGTGGACGCGTGTGCCGAGCGCGGGTGGGGTCGCCCAGGTCGCGGTCGAGCACGCCGAGGCGCCGACGGGCCGGGTCGGCTACCGGATCCGGCTGGAGCCGCCGCCCTCGGCCGAGGCCCTCCACGTCCGCGTGGTCCTGTCGACCGGGCGTCGTCGCGACCTCGTCGTCGCACCCGGCGCCCGTGAGCTCGTCGGCTCCGCGCCCACCTGGCACACCGGGCCCGTCGCCGTCGCGACCGTCGGGCACCGCGTCCTCGGCGAGGACGCGGTGTGGGCCGGTCCGCCCGTCGGGCCCGTCCGGCTGCGCCGCGTCGTCCTGCCGCAGCGCGTCGAGCTCGACGGCCCGCTGCCGCTCCCGCCGCGCCTCACGGGCCTGACCGGGCTGCACGCGTCCGTCCGGCTCGGGGACGGCGGCGAGCTTCACGACATCAACCCGTTCGTCCCGGGGGACCGGCTGCGGCGCATCGACTGGCGGGCCACGGCGCGCCTGCGCCGCGGCCCCGGCGACCTCTACGTGCGCCGCACCACCGCGCAGTCCGACGCGACGGTCGTGATCGCCGTCGACACGCGCGACGAGGTGAGCGACCACGTCGCGACGTGGACGACCCCCGCCGGGCTCGTCGAACGGACCACGTCGCTCGACCTCGCCCGCGAGGCCGCGTCGTCCCTCGCTGCCGCGTACGTGCACGCCGGCGACCAGGTCGCGTTCCACGACCTCGCCGACCAGGGCCGCGTCGTGCCCCCCGGGGCCGGGCGCCGGCACCTCGACCGGGTGCGCCGCGCCGCTGCGGGCATGGTCGCGACCGGCCTGTGGACGCCTCGGCTGCGGGCGCCCGTCGTGGCGCGCGGCGCGCTCGTGTACCTCGTCGGGACCCATCTCGACGACACGACGAGCGAGCTCGCGACGACCTGGTTCCTCGCCGGGCACCGCGTCGTCCTCGTCGACGTGCTCCCTCACCTCGACCGGCACGACCTCGACGCGAGGGAGGCCGTCGCCACCCAGCTCCTCGAGGGTGAGCGGGCCGAACGCATCGACGGCCTGCGGGACCTCGGCATCGGGGTGCTGGACTGGCGCCGGTCCGGCTTCGACGCGGACCGCACCGGGTCGCTGCGCGGGCTCGTCCGCGCTGGACGGGGGCACCGGTGAGCCGCGCGCCGTCGCCGTTCCCCGCCACCGGACCGGCCGTGCCCGCGTTCGTCGTGCGGGCTGTGACGGTGCTGCTGAGCGTGGGCCTCGCGGTCCTCGTGATGCCACCCCAGCCGGCCGTGGCGTGCGCGATCGGTGCGCTGATCGGTGCCGTGTGGCCCTGGACGGCGGCGGAGTGGGTCGTCATCGCGGCGCTCGCGGTGGGGCAGCTCGCGCGCGGGCTGCCCGGGCCGGGCGACGTGAGCTTCCACGTCCTGCTGCTCGGCGTGCCGCTGCTCCATGCGCTCGCGGCGCGCTCGCGACTGTGGCCACCACTCGCGCGGGTCGAGCTGCGGGCGCTCGGTCGGCCCGGGCTGCGGCTCCTCGGTGGCCAGGTCGTCCTGCAGATCCTCGCGACGGCTGCCCTGTGGCTCTTCGGGGCCGGGTCGGCGACCTACCCGGTCGCGGGGGTCGTCGCCGTCGCCGGTCTCGTGGGTGCCGGATTCGTGGCGCGGCGGTCGGTGCGTGGCGCCACGGCGGGCCGCCGCTAGCCCGCCGTCTCAGCGCTCGAGCGCCTCGAGCCACGCCAGGGCGGCGACGCCCTGCGCGCGCTGGAACGGGCGCAGGTTCGGGATGCCGGGCACGGCGGGCCGACGGCTCGAGTCGACGAAGAACCCGGCGAGCCCGGCCACGAACGCCCGCACCGCGTCGGGGTCGGCAGCGCCACCGTGCCGCGACGCCTCGAAGGTCGCGGCGAGGAGCTCGCCCGTGACCCGGCGCGCGGCCGCGTCGCGACCGTGGACCAGGGGCGCGGACCGTCCCACGACGCCCTGCATCCCGACGCTCGGGAGGAACGCGGCGACCTCGACCCACGGCGCGCCGACGGCCCCGTGGGCCCAGTCGACGACCCACGTCGTCGCGTCCGCCGCGACGAGCAGGTTGTCGGCACGGGCGTCGAGGTGGAGGAGACGGTCGCCCGTCGCGGCGTCGGTACCGTCCTGCGCCAGCGCGGCGAGGCGCTCGAGGCGCTGCGCCGCCCACGGGACCAGGTCGGCGAGGGCCGGGTCGGGCTCCGCGCGCAGCCGCTGCCAGCCCTCGAACATGGAGCGGACCGACTCCGCGACGGGGACCAGGCCGGCGGGCGCGAGCAGGTCGCCGACGGCGTCGAGGGCCGTGACGGACGACGCCAGCGTCACCGCGTCCCACGGGGTCGACGGCGGCATCCCGTCCACGGCCTCGAACCCGAGGACGACCCAGCCGTCGGTGTCGTCGCACCACAGCAGGCGTGGCACAGGCAGGTGATCCGGAAGCCGGACCACCAGGGACGCCTCCTGCCGGTTCAGGCGCGCGGCGTCCGGCTGGTCGGCCTCGCGCGCTGCCTTCACGAACGTGCGGCGTCCGTCGGCGCCGGTCAGGACTGACGCGAGCCCGGGGCTGAACCCGGTGGACGCGCTCGACGCGCCGACGACGGGCGACCCGAGCCGGGACTCGACGCGGACGCGGACCGCTGCCGGGAGGTCGTCCCAGAGGAGCCGAGCGCCGCCGGAGGCGACGGGCACCGGGGGCACCGGGGGAGCAGGGGGCACCGTCTCGCGGGCGGTGGAGGCGACCTCGTCCATGGCGCCGACCCTAGACGGCGCGCCGCCCGCCGCGGGGGTGGTTTGCGTGGGAGCACGCGGTCGGCCGACGTCCACGCTGCCGCGGCGGAGCGGACGCGTGACGCTGGAGGGATGAAGGTCGAGGTGGTGATCGAGCCGGCGGAGGATCCCTCGCCCGAACCGCAGGATCCACCGCCGCGGCGCTCGCGACGCCGGCGCCGCCGTCCGTCGCGGCGAGCGGCCGCGCTCACCGCCGCGGCGCTCGTCGTCGTCGCGACGGTCGCCACGGGAGGCGTGACCGTGTGGCGGCACGTCGGCCACGAGGTCGACGTGCGGCTCGGCGACCTCACCTATACCGAGGCGTTGCCGTTCAGCTGCCCGGGCGCGCCTGTCGTGGTCGCCACGCGGCCGGACGCGTCGGGCGGCACGGACCTCGGCGCTGATCCCGACTACGCCGTGGAGGTCCGCAACCTGGGCGACCACGACGTCGTGCTCGCCGTCGCGGACCAGCCGGGCGGGGCGGCCGTCGCCTTCGAGCAGGCGCCGCTGGCTGCGGACAGCGTCGCGCTCGACGGACGCCCGGTGGCGGTGTCGTCGTCGGTCGACGTCCCGGCGGGCGGCTCGGTCGTGCTGCGCGTGGACGCGCCACGGTTCTCGCGCGGCTTCGGCGACACGTGGTCCGGGACGGCGGTCGCGGCGGTCGACGTCGACGCCACCCGCCTCGGGATCACGACGACGGTGCGGCTGCGGCTGCCGGAGGTGGTCGCCGCCGCGACCGAGGGCTTCCCCTTCGACGCCGTGGGTGCCCAGCGGCAGCAGGTGTGCGAGCGCCTCGGCGCGTCGACGGTGTGATGCTGGACCGATGGACCTGGAGGTCACCGGTGAGGTCTGGTACTGGCGCGGTCCCGCGCCGTTCCACTTCGTGAGCCTGCCCGCGGACGAGGCCGCACGGCTGGGCGCCGTGGCGAACCTCGTGACGTACGGCTGGGGCTGCATCCCGGCGACCGTGCGGGTCGGTGCGACGACGTACACGACGTCGTTGTTCCCGAAGGACGGCGGGTTCGCCGTCCCGGTGAAGGTCGCGGTGCGGCGCGCGGAGGGGATCGACCTGGGGGACGTCGTGTCGATGCGCGTCACCGTCCCCGACCCCTGAGACCGCCCGGCGGGAAGCCGGCTGGGCGTCCGATGGTGACGCCGCTCGCGCGGCACGGGAGGATGGGGGGCATGACGCTCCCGCCCCCGGACCAGGCCGACCTCTTCCTGGCACGCATCACGGACTCGCACCGTCGCCTGCTCGACGACCTGGACGCGGAGCCGCTCGACCCGGCCGCACCGACGGCGCTGCCGGGGTGGACGGTCGGGCACCTCCTGACCCACCTGGCCCGGAACGCGGACGCGACCTCGCGCATGGCGGTCGCTGCGGCGATCGGCGCCACGACCGAGAAGTACGTCGGAGGCGGCGACGGCCGCGCCGCGGAGATCGAGCGCGGCGCCGGACGCGACTGGGTGGACCTCGTCGCGGACGTCGAGGTGACGGCCGTGGCGTGCGACCTGGCGCTCGCGGCCCTGCCGGACGAGGTGTGGGCGGGCGAGGTGTCGACCCCGCAGGAGTCCTACCCGGCGATGCGCCTCCTCGTGTCGCGGTGGCGCGAGGTCGAGGTGCACCGGCTCGACCTGGGCGGCAGCCACAACAGCGGCCAGTGGCCCGGCGACTTCGTGCGGACGTTCCTGCCGGACGAGCTCGCCCAGCTCCCCTCCCGTGCTCCGGGCGTCGAGGTCCCGGAGGGTCTGCGCGACCACGAGGTGCTCGCGTGGCTCCTCGGCCGCGGTGGCGAAGGGCTCCCCGAGCTTCCTGCCTGGGGCTGACGGGCGGGCCGAGGGCTCGGGAACGACCGACGGCGGGTGCAGGGCCTGGGCCCTGCACCCGCCGTCGTCGTGCGGGCTACCGGACGGTCTTCGACGCGGACGTCGTCGACACGGTGGTCCAGCCGGTCTTCGTGGCGGTGACCGTGACGGTCAGGCGCTTGCCCTTCGCGGAGGCAGGGATGGTGTAGGACGACTTCGTCGCACCCTTGACCGCCTTGCCGTTGAGGGACCACTGGTACGAGAGCTTCGCACCCGAGGTGTGCTTCGCGACCGACGCCGTGACCGTGTGCTTGGTCGCCACCGTGCCCTTGATCGTCGGGGTGGACAGCGTCTGGACGCCGGCGACCGTCGCCTTGCCCGTCGCGCTGACGTTGCCCGCCTGGTCGGTGGCGCGGAACACCACGGCCTTCGGGGCGCCCGTCGTGACCGTGACCGTCGTGGTGTACGTCTTCCAGGTCTTCCCGTTGTCGAGGGAGTACTGGACGGACCGCACACCGGACAGGGCGTCGGTCGCCTTGAGCGTGAGCTTCCCGCCCGCGGTGGACGTCGCCTTGACGGTGGGCTTGGTGTCGTCGATCTTCACGGTGAGCGACGTGGACGACACGGCGCCGCCGTCGGCCTGTGCGAAGACCTCGACCTGGTGCTCGCCCTCACCGGTCACGGTGACCGGCGCGGTGTAGCGGACGGTCTCGCCGCCGTCGATGCTGACGTAGGCGGTCTGGGTGTCGGGGTCGTCGAGGGTCACCGCCACGTTCACGGTGCCCTTGTACCAGCCCGTGGCGGAGGTGGTGGTGGGGGCGACGGTGATCTTCGGGGCCTGTCCGGTGACGGGGGCCACGACCTTGCCCTTGGTGACGCCGACGTAGGACTTCAGGTCGGTGAACTGGTCGTCGTAGGGCTTCACCGTGACGCCCTTGACGCCCTTGAGCGAGGCGAGCTGCTGGAACTGCGGCGACTGCATCGCGGTGTTCAGCACCCGCGACGCGGACCGCTGCAGGTCACCCAGACGCATCGGGAAGCCGGTGGTCGGGTACTCGCCGCGGACCGTCACCTTGTACGAGACGACCGGGGACGTGGTGTCGCCCGCGGTCTGGTACTGGATGTCGCTGATGACGACCCCGGCCTTCTGCGCGGTGGTGAGGTTGGTCTGCGAGGCGACGGCCTGCTTGTACGCGTCGTCTACCGAGGTGAACTTGGCGTTGGCCGCGAACGTCTGGTTGTTAATGACGTCCACGGTCGTCGTGCCGGATGCCGGCACCTGGGACAGGTCGGTGCTGCCGTCCACCGTGGTGGCGAACGACTGGGTACCCGTCGCCGACGGCGTGATGCCGTTGAACGACCACGTGTACGAGGTGCGTGTGGTGGTGACGGTCTTGTTGTAGACCGGCATCCCGTTCACGTCGATCGTCGGGGACTGCTTGATGATCGCGTTGATGATGTTCTGCGGTGCGTTGCCGGGCTCGATCAGGTCGTTGCCGGCGTACATCGTGGCAGTGGCGTCGTGGCTGCCGCCCCAGTCGGACATGACCGTGCCCTCGTAGCCCCACTCACCTCGCAGGATGTTGGTCAGGGTGTCGTAGTCCTGGGCTGCGTAGGTGCCCTCGATGCGGTTGTAGGAGCTCATCACGGACATCGGCTGCGCAGACTTCACGGCGATCTCGAAACCCTTGAGCTCGATCTCGCGGAAGCCTCGCTCGTCCACCGTGATGTTGCCGCCGCTGCGCGACGTCTCCTGGTTGTTACCGGCGAAGTGCTTGATCGTGACGCCCTCGCCGGGGATGGACTGGACGCCCTCGGTGGTCGCGGCGGCAGTGAGGCCCGAGACCAGCGGGTCCTCCGAGTAGTACTCGAAGTTGCGGCCGTTGAGCGGGTCGCGGTGGATGTTCATGCCGGGTGCGAGCCACAGGGAGACGCCCAGCTCGCGCATCTCCTTGCCGATCGCCTCGCCGACCTGCTCGACGAGGTCGTGGTTCCACGTCTGGGCGAGCATCGTCCCGACGGGGAACGCGGTGGCGTACTGGTACGTGGCCGGGGTGGTCGCGATCTGCTGGGTGAGGCGCAGGCCGGCGGGGCCGTCCGAGAGCGTCAGCCCGGGGATCCCCAGCTTCTCGTACTTCGCGGTGGTGTAGCCCGCGGCGCCGACGGCCGAGGCCGTCGAACCCTTGGCGCTGGCCCCCTCGACGATGTTCGCGAGCTGGGTCACGGACAGGCCGGCGACGAACTGGTCCATCGTGACGGTGCCCTTGGCCACGTCGAACAGGGTGTTGGACGGGCTCGTGGTCACGTGCTCGACCGTCTCTCCGGTCTTTGCCGCGTAGGGCGCGCCCGTGCCCTCCCAGTTGGTCTGGGCCGCGTCGGTGTGGGCCGTGATCGACGAGATCTTGTCGCCGTCGATCGCGTAGTACGGCGAGCTCGAGTCCACCGTGACGTCCTGCTGGTACTCGGACGCCGCCTGGACGGGGACGAAGCCCGCGGTCGAGAGCGTGACCGTGCGTGCGGCGGCGATCTCCGCGGCCTCGCCGTCGTAGGTGTAGAAGCTCGTCGGGTCGCTCGTGAGCACCGCGTCGAGCTTCTGGTCCTGGAACTCGTCGTGGTCCTGCTCGGTGACGAGGTCGGACGCGAGCGAGATCTTCGCCGCGACGTGGGTGTTGCGCGACGAGTCGCCGACGCGGACGACGTAGTCCCCGGCGTCCATGACGTACGCGGCCTTCGACTCGTCGTAGGACGACATCTCGGTCGTGTCGTACGTGATGGTGACTGTCTGGGACGCGCCGGGAGCGAGGTCGTCGGTCTTGGCATAGCCCGCGAGCTCCTGGTAGGGCTTGTCGAGACCGGTCTGCGGCGCCGAGAAGTAGGTCTCGACGACCTCCTTGCCCGAGTACGTCTTCCCGACGTTGGTGACCTTCGCCTTGACGGTCACGTGGTCCATGTCGGCCGTGACCGACTGCGGCTCGATCGAGAAGTTCGTGTACGACAGGCCGTACCCGAAGGGGTAGTTCACGACGGAGTCGGGCGACGACGCGTTCAAGGTCTTGTAGAACGAGTCGAAGTATCGGTAGCCGACGTAGACGCCCTCGGAGTAGTTCTCCTGGGTGGAGTTGCCGTCGTTGGCGGCGAAGGTGCTCGACGCCGGGTAGTACGAGTACTTCGAGGCCCACGTGTCGGTGAGCTTGCCGGACGGGGTGACGGTGCCGTCGAGCACCTCGGCGAGCGCGTTGCCGCCCTGCTGCCCGGCCTGGCTCATGAGCAGCAGGCCGTCGAGCGGGCGGTTGCCGTCGGGGTCGTTGGCGCCCTTGTTGATCGCGGTGAAGAACGACGTGTCGACGATGCCGCCGGAGTTGATGAGCACGACGACGTGCTGGTACGTCTGCCCGATGAGCTGGATGTCGTTGTACTCGGTGTCGGTGAGCGTGTAGTCGCCCTGGCCGGACTTGCGGTCGGCGCCCTCGCCGGAGTTGCGGGCGATGACGTAGAGCGCAGTGTCGGTCGGTGCGCTCGGCTGCACGGAGGTGGAGCTGAGGACCTGCTCGACGGACGAGTAGTCCACCCCGCCGCCGAAGGCGCCCCCTCCGCCGGAGCCGGCGGGGTACTTCGTGTCGTAGGCGCTGGTCATGGCCGACCAGTACCCGTCGGACGTCGTGACGGTGAAGCCGTCGTTCTCGAGGCCCTGCCGGACGTTGACGTTCGAGCGGTTGTTCACGGCGCCGGACCCGGTGCCGCCCTTGACGGTGGCGTAGGCGCCGACACCGAAGAGCGCGACGTTGCTGCTCTTCGCCAGCGGGAGTGCGTCGTCGTTGTTCTGCAGCAGGACCATGCCTTCGGTCGCGGCCTGCTTCGAGAGCTGGGAGTTGCTGAGCTCGAGCGAGCTCGGGTTGGGGTTGGTGGTGGCGGCCCCGGCTGCGAGAGCGCCGGACGCGACCAGCGCGCCGGCGATCGTCAAGGGAAGTACCGCACGGCAGGCGCCGCGTGCACTGGGAGACAGGTGCATCGGTGTGTCGTCCTCTCTGACAACAGCGCGGACGGACGACGGAGCGTTCGACCGCGTGCCGACGTCGATGTCGGCTGAATGGACCGTACGAAGCCCTATTCAGTCTGTCAACAGCAGAAAGAAAGGTTTCGATCGCGATTTAAAAGACCATCATGGGCCAATTAAAAGGCCGAGGATGGGCGAAATCGCGGTCGCGACCCTCTACAGTGGGCACATGCCTGCGACGACGCAGCGGTCCTCGCCCCGCACGAGGACGCGTGACGACCTCTACGACCTGATCCGTACCTCCGACGGACTGACACGGGCCGAGCTCGTCGACGCCACCGGCCTGTCCCGGAGCACGGTGAACTCCGCCGTCGTGCGTCTGCTCGACGCCGGGCGCGTCGTGGAGAGCGACCTGGAGGAGAAGGGGCCGGGCTCCGGGAGCGGGCGTCCGGCGACCCGGCTGCGCGTCGCACCGAAGAGCTCCCACGTCGCCGGTGTGGACTTCGGGCACTCCCACATCTACGTGGCGCTCGCGGACGCGTCCGGCGAGCCGGTGGGCGAGCAGCGGATCGAGCTGGACGTCGACCTCGACGCGGCCGGCGCGATGGACGTCGCCGCCGACCTGCTCGCGCGCCTCCAGCGCGAGCACGACGTGGAGCGGGTGTCCCAGCTCGTTGCCGGGATCCCGGGACCGCTCGACACCCTGACGGGGCTGGTGCGGTCGCCCACGATCCTCTCGAGCTGGGTGGGCCTCTCGCCCGCCGACGAGCTGACCCGCCGCACCGGCGTACCGGTCGTCGTCGAGAACGACGCGGTGCTCGGTGCCTACGGCGAGCTGCGGCGCGGTGCGGGCCGCCACTACGAGCACTTCCTCTACGTGAAGGCGTCGCACGGCATCGGGGCGAGCATCGTCATCGGACGCGCCCCGTTCCGCGGCTCGACCGGGCTCGCCGGCGAGATCGGGCACACGCGCCTGCCCGGGCACACCGAGATGTGCCGGTGCGGGAACCGCGGCTGCCTCGAGGCGGTCCTCTCCGTCGAGACGGTGCGCGAGCAGATCCGCCACGCGCACCCGGGCGCCGCGGAGGAGGACCTGCGGGTGGGCCGGGTGGACGACCCGGTGACGCGCCGCATCCTCGACGAGGCCGGACGCACGCTCGGCGGCGTCCTCGCCGACCTGTGCAACCTCCTCAACCCGGAGGCGGTCGTCGTCGGCGGCGAGCTCGGCCTGTACGGCGCGCCCCTGCTGGAGGGCATCCGCGCCGCCGTCGACCGGCATGCCCAGCCGGCGACGGCGGCGGCGCTCGAGGTGGTGGCCGCGGAGCTCGGGACGTCCGCGGAGCTCGTCGGCGCGCTCCAGACGGCTGCGACGGCCGCTGCGCGATGACGGCGTCCACCGGGTCCGTCGGGGGCGAGGACGACCTGGTCCGCGTCCTCGTCGACCTGGCAGAGGCGTTTGACTCCGTCAACGCGGTGCTGCGCCCCGAGGCCGAGGTACGGGCCCGGATCGAACCGCTCGCGCCGCGCCCCTACGCCGTCCTGCTCGCTCTCGTCCGGCACCCCCGCAGCACCGTGCCCGACCTCGCGTCCGCCACCCGGCAGACCGTCGCGAAGGTCGCGCGAGCCCTCCGGACCCTGGAGGACGGTCGGCTGGTCGAGCGCACGCGAGACGGTGACGAGGAGCGCTGGTCGGCCACGTCCGCAGCGTGGTCGGTGCGCGACGAGGCCCGGCGCCGCTGCGCCCAGGTGGTGCGCTACGCCCTGTCGGGCGTCCCGTCGGACCAGGTGTCTCGGCTCCGCGGCGCGGTCGACGAGCTGGCTGCGCTGGGTCGCTCGCTCGGGCTGCCGTCGGAGGTCCCGCCCGCCCGCTGACCTGTGTGCCGGCGCGGCCCCGCGGGTGAGCGCGGGGTCAGCGCGGGTCGGGCGCCGATCCCGTCGACTCGCGCACCACGAGCTCGGGGTGGAACAGGAGCTCGGTGCGGGGTGCTCGTTCGCCCCCGATCTCGGTGAGCAGCGCCGCGACGGCCGCGCCGGCCATCGACGCGACGGGCTGCCGCACGGTCGTGAGCGGGGGGTCGGTGAACGCGATGAGCGGCGAGTCGTCGTACCCGACGACCGACACGTCGCGGGGCACGACGAGCCCCTGGGAGCGCGCACCCCGGATGGCGCCGAGAGCCATGAGGTCGCTCGCGCAGACGACGGCGGTGCAGCCGCGCGCGAGGAGCTCCAGGGCCGCGGCCTGGCCGCCCTCGAGGGTGAAGAGGGTGTTGACGACGTCCGCGCCGGCGGACTCGGCGTCAGGCGCGAGGCCGTGCTGGACGAGCGCCTTGACGAACCCGTCGCGCTTGCGCTGCGTGGGCACGAACCGCGCGGGGCCGGCAGCGAGGCCGATGCGACGATGACCGAGGCTCACGAGGTGGCGGACGGCGAGGTCGGCGGCCTGCGAGTCGTCGGCGGACACGAACGGCGCGTCCACGCCTTCCGCGTACCCGCCGACGAGCACCATCGGCATGCCACGCTCGGAGAGGCGGACGTAGCGCTCCCGGCTCGCCTGCGTGTCGGCGTGGAGCCCGGAGACGAACACGATGCCGTCGACGCCGTGCTCGAGCAGCGTCTCGACGTACTCGTCCTCGGTGGTCCCGCCGGCGCTCTGCGTGCAGAGCACGGGCGTGTAGCCGGCGTCGGAGAGGTGGTGCTCGACGTACTGCGCGAAGGCGGGGAACACGGGGTTGACGAGCTCGGGGACGATGAGGCCGACGAGCCCGGCGGAGCGCTCCCGGTCTCGTCCGGGGCGGTCGTAGCCGAGCTGGTCGAGCGCGGCGAGGACGGCCTGACGGGTCTCGCGCGAGACGTTGGACTTGCCGTTGAGCACGCGGGACACCGTGGCCGTGCTGACGCCGGCGACCTCGGCAAGGTCTGCAAGTCGTGTACGCACGCGCAAAAGAGTAGTCCGCGCCACAAGACCTCCTCGTCGGTGACGCCCTGTGCCGCACCAGCGCGGCAACCTGCTGCAAGGCGTGGGCCCCCGGTGGAAGCCTCTGCAACAGAACCGTAACGGATGCCGAACTCTTGCTGCAAGCGCTTGCACAGATGCGCCGACTGACCTACGGTTCCCGGTATCCGAGGCCGACGGCGGCGCCCGCCGCGCCGGCCGCCACTCGACCACCACGGGAGACCACTGATGCGACGGAGCATCTTGTCCGCACTCGTCGTCGGCGCAGCGTCGCTGGCGCTCGCAGCCTGCTCGTCCGGGTCCGGGGACGACTCCGGTGACGGCGGGGCGTCGTCCACCGCGTCGTCGGCCCCTCAGCTCTCCGGCACCCTCACGGTGTGGGTCGACGAGACCCGCATCGACAGCTTCAAGCCGCTCGCCAAGGAGTACCAGGAGAAGACCGGCGTCACGGTCAAGCTGGTCCAGAAGGCGTCCGGCGACATCCGCGCCGACTTCGTCAAGCAGGTCCCCACGGGCCAGGGCCCCGACGTCATCATCGGTGCGCACGACTGGACCGGTCAGTTCGTGACCAACGGCGTCGTCCAGCCGATCCAGCTCGGCGACAAGAAGAGCGACTTCGAGCCGGTGTCGGTCTCCGCGTTCACGTACGACGGCAGCGTCTACGGCCTGCCCTACGCGACCGAGAACATCGCGCTCGTGCGCAACAACAAGCTCGCGAGCGACACCCCCGACACGTTCGACGACCTCGTCACCCAGGGCCAGGGCGTCGTGGCCAAGGACTCCACGGTCAAGTACCCCGTCCTGATCCAGCAGGGCGCCGAGGGCGACGCGTACCACCTGTACCCGCTGCAGACGTCGTTCGGCGCCCCCGTCTTCAAGCAGAACACCGACGGCTCGTACACCAACGAGATCGCGATGGGCGGCGACAACGGCCACAAGTTCGCCGAGTACCTCCAGAAGCTGGGCAAGGAGAAGGTCCTCAACGTCGACATCGACGGCCAGAAGGCGCACGACGCGTTCATCAAGGGCCAGTCGCCGTACATGGTCACCGGCCCCTGGTACGTCAACGACTTCAAGAAGGCGAACATGGACGTCACCGTCCTGCCCGTCCCGAGCGCAGGTGGCGAGAAGTCGCTCCCGTTCGTCGGTGTGCAGGGGGCGTTCATCAGCGCGAAGACGCAGAACGCCATCCTCGCGAACGACTTCGTGGTCAACTTCCTCGGCTCCGAGGCCGTGCAGACCGAGCTGTACAAGTCGGGCGGCCGCAGCCCGGCGCTGACCTCGGCGCTCGACAAGGTCGACGACCCGATCCTCAAGCAGTTCGCTGCCGCGGCCGGGACCGCGCCGATGCCGTCCATCCCCGAGATGGACTCCGTCTGGCAGTTCTGGGGCAAGACGGAGGTCCAGATCATCTCCGGCAAGGCGAGCGACCCCGACAAGGCCTGGGACACGATGGTCTCGAACATCCAGAAGGCCATCGACGGCTGATCGCCCCGGCGATCCGACGACCGAACCCGGTGACGGGCCGGCCCCGCGGGGGTCGGTCCGTCACCCGCGGCACGAGCACCACCAGCAGCAGCGCAACGACGCGTACGGTCACGTGCGCGCCAGACCGAAGGTGAAGGCATGACCGAACAGCAGGTGGCGGAGCGCCCCACAGCGCCGGTGTCCGGAGACGGCGGGAGCCGGCGCAGCCCCCGGCGGCTCCGCGGTGACGACAGCAGTCACGCACGACGCCCCGGCTCGGGCTTCTGGGTCAAGCTCGCGCTGGTCGCGATCGTCGACGCGCTCGGCGTGTACGGGATCCTCACGGCCGCCGGGGTCCACAGCTGGTGGATCGTCGCGAGCCTCGCGCTCGGGCTCGTGATCGTCAACTGGGCGTACTTCTCGCGCCGCGCCGTCCCGGCCAAGTACCTGGTCCCCGGCCTGCTGTTCCTGCTCGTGTACCAGCTCTTCACCATGGGGTACACCGCCTACGTCGCGTTCACGAACTACGGCGACGGCCACAACTCCACGAAGTCCGACGCGATCTCGGCGATCTCCGCGCAGAACCAGGAGCGCGTCGAGGGCTCCGCGGCCTATCCCGTCACCGTCGTGCTCGACGGCGGCGAGCTCGGGTTCGCGGTCGTCCAGGACGGCCAGGCCGAGGTCGGCACCGCCGACCAGCCGCTCCAGCCCCTCGACGGTGCGACCGTCGAGGGCGGCAAGGTGACGGCGGCGCCCGGCGTCGAGATCCTGCAGTTCGCGCAGATCGCCCAGCGCTCGGACGAGGTCACGCAGCTCGTGGTGCAGGTCTCCGACGACCCCGCGGACGGCACCCTGCGCACCCAGGACGGCACGACGGCCTACGTGTTCTCGCCCGTCCTGAAGTACGACGCGTCCACCGACACGTTCACCGACGCCAAGACCGGCGAGACCTACACGCCGAGCGACCACGGCAACTTCGTCTCCGCGGACGGTGACGTCCTGCAGCCCGGCTGGCGGGTCGGGGTCGGGTTCGAGAACTTCACCGCGCTGTTCCAGGACAGCCGGGTGTCCAGCCTCTTCGTGCAGGTCACCCTGTGGACGTTCGCGTTCGCCTTCCTGTCCGTCGCGACGACGTTCTTCCTCGGCCTGTTCCTCGCGATGGTCTTCAACGACCCCCGCGTCCGCGGTCGCAAGATCTACCGGTCCCTGCTGATCCTCCCGTACGCGTTCCCGGCGTTCCTCTCGGCGCTCGTCTGGAAGGGCATGCTCAACACGAGCTACGGCTTCGTGAACAAGGTGCTCCTGCACGGGGCGAGCATCGACTGGCTCGGTGACCCGTGGCTCGCCAAGCTGTCCGTGCTCGGCGTGAACCTCTGGCTCGGTTTCCCCTACATGTTCCTCATCTGCACGGGTGCGCTGCAGTCGATCCCGGGCGACGTCATGGAGTCCGCAAAGCTCGACGGCGCCGGCCCGTTCCGGGTGTTCCGCTCCATCACGCTGCCGCTGCTGATGGTGTCGGTCGCCCCGCTCCTCATCGCGTCGTTCGCGTTCAACTTCAACAACTTCACGCTGATCTACATGCTGACGGGCGGTGGTCCGGACGTCGTCGGGGCGCCGCTCCAGATCGGCTCGACCGACCTGCTCATCTCGATGGTCTACTCGGTCGCCTTCGAGTCCGGCGCGGCCCGGTACGGTCTCGCGAGCGCCGTCTCGATCCTCATCTTCATCGCCGTCGGGCTCATCTCCTGGCTCGGCTTCCGTCGCACCCGATCGCTCGAGGAGCTGTGATGACCGCCGCCGACCCGACGAAGCCCGTCGCACCCAAGGGGGCGCGCTGGTGGCGCGAGATCGCCTGGCGGCACGCCGTCGGCATCGTGATGATCGTGATCTGCGTGGTCCCGCTCCTCTACGTGCTCTCCGCGTCGCTCCGCCCGAACGGCTCGCTGACCGGGTCGACGGACCTGTTCACGACGATCGACTTCTCGAACTACACGGGCCTGTGGGGGCGTGGGTACGGGCACTGGATGGTGAACTCCCTCGTCATCTGCACGGTGACGGCGGTCGGCACGGTCCTCATGGGCGCGGCCGCGGCCTACGCCTTCTCGCGGTTCCGCTTCCGGGGGCGGCGGTCCACGCTGACGGGCCTGCTGCTCGTGCAGATGTTCCCGCAGATGCTCGCGGTCGTCGCGATCTTCCTGCTGCTCATCTCGCTCAAGGACGTGTTCCCGATCCTCGGGCTCAACTCGACGCTCGGGCTGATCTGCGTCTACCTCGGCGGGGCGCTCGGCGTGAACACGTTCCTCATGTACGGGTTCTTCAACACCGTGCCCAAGGAGCTCGACGAGGCCGCGCGCATCGACGGCGCGACGCACGGCCAGATCTTCTGGACGATCATCATGCCGCTCGTCCTGCCGATCCTCGTGGTCGTCGGGCTGCTGTCGTTCATCAGCACCTACGGCGAGTTCATCATCGCCAAGACGGTGCTCCAGTCGAACGACAAGTTCACGCTGGCCGTCGGGCTCTACCAGTGGGCGTCCGACGAGCGCAACGCTCCCTGGGGCCTGTTCGCCGCGGGTGCCGTGCTCGCCGCGATCCCGGTCGTCGTCCTGTTCCTGATCCTGCAGAAGTACATCGTCTCCGGGCTCACGGCCGGGTCTGTGAAGGGCTGACGGCGGGGCGCCGTCAGCGACGGACGCGGTGGTCCAGCCGGACCACGCCCGACCCGTACCGCTCGACGCCTGTGAGGGCGAGGTCGAGCCGCTGGTCGCGGGGGAGGGCGGGGAGCCCGCCGCCGACGGACACGGGGAACACGAACAGGTGGACCGTGTCGACGAGCCCGAGGGCGAACGCGGTCGCGGCGAGGGTCGGCCCGCTGACGCTCACGTCGCCGTCGGCGGCGAGCGAGCGCACCTGGTCGGGGTCGAGCCCGGTGACGAGGTCGGTGCGCGGGGTCGTGACGTCGTCCAGCGTGGACGACACGACGACCTTGTCGGCCGCGCGCCACAGGTCGCCGAACGCGCGCACGGGTGCGGGTGCGGGCGGCTCGCCGGGCTCGACCGGTCCCGCGCCGAACGTCTGCCAGACCTGCATCACCTCGTACATGCGCCGGCCGTACAGGTGCGTGCGCACCTCGCGGGCCAGGTCGTTCGCCGCGGCGTGGACCTCCTCGTCAGGCGCGGCGAACGCGAACGACCCGTCGGCGTCCACCGCGTAGCCGTCGAGCGACACGAGCATCGAGTAGCGGACGGTCCCCATGCCCCCAGTGTGCGTCGCGGTGGGGGTCGCGGTCGCGGCGTAGCGTGGACGACATGACGACGAAGGTCGCCCTGATCACCGGGGCAAACAAGGGCATCGGGTTCGAGACGGCGCGACGGCTCGGAGCGCTCGGCATCACGGTGCTCGTCGGTGCGCGCGACGAGCGCCGCGGCGCGGACGCCGTCCGACGGCTGCGCGAGGAGGCCGTCGACGCGCGGGCCGTCACGCTCGACGTGACCGACCCCGAGACCGTCTTCCGGACCGCCGCCTGGATCGACGAGGAGTACGGGCACCTGGACGTCCTCGTCAACAACGCCGGGACGGCGACGATCTCGCGGCGGCGCGCGCTCCCGAGCGAGACCTCGCTCGACGACATGCGGGCCGTGTACGAGGTCAACGTGTTCGGGCTCGTGACGGTGACGAACGCGATGCTGCCGCTGCTGCGCCGCGCGCCCGCGGCGCGGATCGTCAACGTGTCGAGCGAGGTCGGCTCGATCGCCTCCCAGACCGCAGCGACCAGCCCGCTCAGCACCATGCCGGCGTCCGCGCAATACCCGTCGTCGAAGGCCGCGGTCAACATGCTCACCGCGCAGTACGCGAAGGAGCTCGCCGGCACACGGATCAAGGTCAACGCCGCGAACCCCGGGTTCACGGCGACCGACTTCAACGACCACCGCGGCATCCGGACGGCCGAGCAGGGCGCCGAGGCGAGCGTCCACCTCGCGACCCTCCCCGACGACGGACCGTCCGGGATCCTGTGGGGACACCTGTGGACGACCGAGGGCGACGGCGACGGCGGGTACGGCGTCCTGCCCTGGTGACGACGACGGAGCCGCCCCCGCCCGTGCGGTCACGGGTGGGGGCGGCTCCGTCGTGTCTGGGAGGGTCGCGGGAGGTCAGTCGCCGTGCGGCGGGGTGACCCAGGTGGACGGTGCGGCCGGCGTGACGACGGGCGGTGCGTCGTTGCAGGTCAGGGCGTTCGGCGTGTACCGGTGGAGCCAGTTCGTGCCGGTGTTCCACGGGTTGTTGTCGACGCCGTCGTTGCTGCCGAGGTCGGTGAGCGTGAACTCCGACCCGGTGGGCGCCCAGTTGAACGCGCCGCAGTTGTTCACGGCGGCCCAGCCGACGCCCCGGACGTCGACGTTCTCGAAGGACGCCCCGCCCGCCGTGCGGGCGCTGATCACGGAGGTGCCGGCGCCGTCCACGCGGACGTCCTTGTAGGCGACGTGCGGGATCGAGTACTGGTCCTTCACGCCGTACTCGGTGACCTCCATGAGGGCGTTGTACGTCGAGTCGAGGAACGTGTCGCCCGTGACCTGGACGTCGGCGTCGATCGACCGGTCGAGCGCGTACATCCACAGGGCGCCGAGGCCGATCTTCCAGTTGAGGTCGAGGCCGCCGGCCCGGACCGTGGTGTTGTCGGTCAGCTTCGCGTAGCCGGCGAACGGCTGGGCGCCGAAGCGCGCGCCGAGGTGCAGGGCGGACCCCTCGCGGATCGGGTCGGCCACCAGGTTCGACGACACGGTGTTGTCCTCGCCGCCGTACAGCGCGATGCCGTTGGCCAGGACGGGCGTCTGGACCGTGTTGTGGTCGACGACGTCGCGGGCGTCCTCCGTGGCCTCGGACCACAGCGCGATCGCGTCGTCCCCGGTGTTGCGGAACGAGTTGTTGCGGATCGCCGAGTCGGTCACGCCGCCGTGGAAGTTGATGCCGTCGGCGATCTGGTCGGCGACGACGTTGTTCGTCACCGACAGGTTCGTCATCGGACCGTCGAACCACAGGCCCACCTTGGTGTGGTGGATGTAGAGCCCGTCGATCGTCGAGTCGCTCAGCGCGCCGCCGATCCCGTTGACCTGGTCGGTGTCGACGCGGTCGCGGACGTCGCCCTCGATCGCGAAGCCCGACAGGTGCACGTTCTTCGAGCCGCCGTCGGCCGCGTCCTTGCCGTAGAAGCCGACGCCGGTGTGCACGGAGCCGTCGGCGGAGGGCTCGTCGAGCGTGACCTGCTTGCCCTTGACGATCGTGTACCAGCTCCCGGCACCCTCGATGGTCACGCCGTCGACGACGATGTGGCGGTTCACCTGGTAGATGCCCGGCGGCAGGTACACGGGCAGGCGGTGCGCCTTCGCGAACGCGATGGCCTTCTCGATCGCGGGCGCGGCGTCGCGGCGGCCCGTCGGGTCGGCGCCGAACAGCAGGACGTTCGCGGCGACGAGCCGCACCTTCGGCGGCGCGACGACCTGGGAGTCGAGCAGGTCGATCGTCGTGGTGGACGCGGTGGAGCCCGCCGGGGCGGTCAGCCGGACGACGGTCCCTGCGGGCAGGGTGCGCCCGAGCAGGAGGCGCTGCTCGTCGTAGAAGTGGTTGGGGCGGAAGGGCGCCGCGAACGTCGTCGTGGTGCCGGGCGCGCAGCCGCACTCCGTCGTCCACCAGTCGGGCTGGATCGACGTCGTGAGGGTGGGGTCGTTGGTGAACGGGTACGCGTTGTAGAGCCACGCGTACTGCGACGTGAGCGTCATGGTGCGGTTGACGAGCGTCTGCTTGCCGCTCGTCGCGGTGACCGCGAGGGGAGCGGTCATGCCGCCGCCCTGCGGGGAGTCCGGGATCGAGTAGCGGACCGTGATCGCGTTCGCTGCCTGCGGCAGCGTGAAGTCGACGTGCTGCCCGGCCCGGAGGCTGACGGCCGAGCGGCCCGACGCCTCGGCGGCGAGCGTGTACGCGTCACGGCTCTTCGCGAGCACGGTCCCGTCGGTGGTGGCGTTCTCGGCCTCCTGCTCCTGGACGCCGAGGTCGGCACCGCGTCCGGCCACGAGCGCCGGGTCGAGGGACGCGCGGGTGACGGGGGTGGGGGCCGGGGCGGTGGAGTGAGCGAGCGCGGTGCCGCCGCTCGCGAGCACGCCCGCGGCGGTCACGAGCGCGGTGGTGGAGGCGAGAGCGGTCCTGCTCCAGCGTGCCCGGGTGGGCGCGGGGGACCGCCTGTGGCTGGGTGTCATCGTTGACCCGTCCTGTCGTAGCCGGTGCCCGCGTCGCGCCGGTGCGGCGCGGGTCGTCACTCGCGACTCTAGGACCGGACACAGCGAATCAACAATGATCGAGATCGAATCTCCATTGATTTGTCGAGAAGTTGCGTGACCTTGCGTCACATTGCGGTACCTACGCCTTTCCCGCAAGCAAGCGTGGGTAGATACGTGTAGCCCACAGACTTCCGCGCGAGTCCTTGAACTCTCCCCGAAACCGGACGAAACATGACGTCAGCGGTCCGCAAGGCAGCGGGCCGTGACGGGACGCCGACCGGTCCGCTGGTTCGACCTCGCGCGTCGCCCCGTCCTGCTGCCCGGTCGCCCCCGCGACCGGGCCGGAGCAAGGAGTCACGATGAAGCTCAGGCTCGATGCGCGCCTCGGCGCGGTCGCCGCAGCCGGCGCCCTGGCGCTGACCGGCGGCCTCGCGACCGCGGTCGCCGCGCACGCCGCCACGACCACGGCCTGCGCCGCGGCGTGGAGCGCCTCCACGGTCTACACCGGCGGCCAGGCCGCCAGCGAGAACGGCGTCAACTACAAGGCCAACTGGTGGACCCAGGGCGACGACCCTGCGACCCAGAGCGGTGCCTCCGGCAGCGGCAAGCCCTGGACGTCGCAGGGCGCGTGCACCGGCGGGACCGGCACGCCGACGGCCACGCCCACGAAGACGGCCACGCCGACGGCCACCCCCACGAAGACGAGCACGCCGACGGCGACCAGCACGCCGACGAGCACCCCCACGAGCACCGGCGGCACGGGTGTCGGGTCGGGCTTCGTGTTCAGCCCGTACAAGGACATCACCGTCTCGATGGACTGGAACACGAACACCCTGCGCACCAACGCCGGCGGCTCGATGCAGCCGCTCGTCGGGACGAACAGCTTCTTCTCGAACGTCGCCCCGAAGATGGGCTCGATCACGCTCGCGTTCGCGACCGGGACGTGCACCAACGAGGGCTGGGCGGGGGTCAACGCGCAGAGCTTCATCGACGCGAACATCGGCAACCTCGACAAGGCCGGCCTGAACTACATCGTGTCGACCGGCGGTGCCGCCGGGTCGTTCACGTGCGGGTCCGGCGCCGACCTGCAGAAGTTCATCGCCCGCTACGCCACCCCGCACATGATCGGGCTCGACTTCGACATCGAGAACGGCATGTCGGCGAGCGACATCACCAACCTGGTCAACGCGGCCGCGTCGGCCTCGACGGCGTACCCGAAGCTGCGGTTCTCCTTCACGCTCGCGACCTGGGCCGCGTCGGACGGCAGCTACGCCGGCCTCAACTCGCTCGGCACGTCCGTCGTCAACGCCATCAAGGCGTCGAACCTGTCGAACTACACGATCGACCTCATGACGATGGACTACGGGGGCCCGTCCGCCGCGGTGTGCGTCATGTCGGGCGGCCAGTGCGACATGGGCGCCTCGGCGGTCCAGGCGGCGAAGAACCTGCAGCACACGTTCGGCATCCCCTACAGCAAGATCGAGCTCTGCCCGATGAACGGCCCGAACGACGTCGCCGGTGAGAACTTCTCGCTCGCCGACGCCGACACCGTGTCGTCGTTCGCCAAGGCGAACGGTCTCGCCGGGGTGCGCTTCTGGTCGCTCGACCGCGACTCCGGTGCCTCGTACACCAAGCGTTTCATCGCGGACCTCGGTCTCTGAGCCGGGGCACCGCACCAGCAGCACCGACGGGCCGTCCCTCCGGGGGCGGCCCGTCGCTGCGCCAGAGGGCGGGGCCGTACGCCGCTCACGTCAGGTGGTCGAAGTCGCCGCGCACCCAGGCGGCGTGCCGCTCTGCCGACCGGCGGACGACGGCCGCCGCGTCCGCCGTGACCACGCCCTCGAAGTTGTTGTAGAGCCGGTCGAACGCGAACCGTCCGACGTGCGCGGCGACGCGCAGCGTCACCGCGGCCGACAGCGGGATCCGGTTCGGGTACGACCGCATGAAGCTCACCGACGTGCGGTCCGGGTTCGCCATGATCGTGTCTCCCGCGAGGAGCACGCCGCGACCGTCCGCGCCCTCGGCCCAGTGCGCGACGGCACTGCCAGGGAAGTGGCCGCCGGGCTGGGTGAGCGTCACGCCGGGCAGCACCTCGAGGTCGCCCGACCACGGCCGCACCGCGTCGTCCGGGCGGGCGACCCAGCCCAGGTCGGGCTCCGCGACGAGCACCGGCACCCCGCCGAGCCGGCGGCTCCACTCCACCTGCACGCCGAACATGTGCGGGTGGCTGGCCGCGATCGCGACGACCTCGCCGAGCGCGCGCACCGCGGCCACCGCGTCGTCGTCGACGTAGCCGAGGGGGTCCCACAGGAGCAGGCCGGCGGGGGTCCGGACGACCTTCGCGCGCTGCCCGATGCCGACGGCGTGGCCGCCCGACGGGTCGTGCACCTCCAGGCCGAACAGGTCGGGCTCGAGCTCGTCGACCCCGACACGGGCCCCGGCGGCGGCGAGCTCGTCGAGAGTGGTCCAGCGTTGGCCGCCCTCCGGCACCCACTGGCGCTCGTCGGCGCAGACCGCGCACACGTCGGGGCGCTCGGCGTGCTCCACGCCGCACGTCGCACAGATCCAGAAGTCGTCCGTCATGTCGTGTCCTCTCGCGTCCTGGGTGCGCGTCCCAGCCTGCCACCCTCGCCGACACCGGCCCAGTCGTCCCGGGCGTCTCCCGGGCGTTCCACGGCTACAGTGCGAGAGCCCTGCCCTGCGACCTCGGAGGAGAGCCGTGCCGCTCGTCGACAACGCCCTGTACGTCCAGGGGCGCCGCATCGAGGACCCTGCCTCGCTCGACGTGACGTTCGACCGGATGCGCGCCGACGGCGCCATGGCGTGGCTCGGGTTCTACCAGCCGACCGTCCAGGAGATCGACGAGGTCGCCGCGGAGCTCGGCCTGCACCCGCTCGCCGTCGAGGACGTCCTCACCGGCCACCAGCGGTCCAAGCTCGAGCGGTACGGCGACTCCCTGTTCCTCGTGCTGCGCCCGGCCCGGTACCTCGACGACGTCGAGGAGGTGGAGGTCGGCGAGCTCGCCGTGTTCGTGGGCACCGACTTCGTCGTGACCGTGCGCCGCTCGCAGACGCCGCGGCTCGACGAGGTCCGGCGCGGCCTCGAGGCCGACCCCGACCGGCTCGCGGCGGGGCCGTCCGCGGTGCTGCACGCCCTGCTCGACCAGGTCGTCGACGAGTACGCCCCCGTGCTCGACGGCCTGGAGAACGACGTCGACGAGATCGAGGACCACCTCTTCGGCGGCGAAGGAGGCGACGACGCGCTCGCCCGCCGCATCTACTTCCTGTCGCGCGAGGTCATGTCGCTGCAGCGGGCCATGGCGCCGCTCGTCGGGATCCTGCGGCAGCTCGAGATCCGGTGGCGGGGGCACGACGAGGACCTCGAGCTCCAGCGCGCGCTGCGCGACGTCGCCGACCACGTGGCGGCGGGCGTCGAACGCGTCGACGGCCTGCGCTCCGTGCTCGCGAACGCGCTCGACGTCCACACGTCGCTCGTCGGGAACCGGCAGAACGAGACGGCTCTGCGGCAGAACGAGCAGATGAAGCAGGCGTCCGGCTGGGCGGCCATCCTCTTCACGCCGTCGCTGGTCGCGGGGATCTACGGCATGAACTTCTCGCGCATGCCCGAGCTGGACTGGTACTGGGGCTACCCGTTCGCGATCCTGCTGATGCTCGTCACGGCGGGCGGCCTCTACACGGTGTTCAAGCTGAAGGACTGGCTCTGAGGTCCGTCGTCGCCGGTCAGGCGGACGAGGCGCCGCCCGCACGGGCCGGTGGCACCATGGCGTCGACGAGCGCGGCGCCGCTGCGCCGGGAGAGCTCCGTGGCCGCAGGGTTGCCGTCGAGGCGGTACGACAGGTTCGCACCGTCGTAGATCACGACGAGCTGTCGGGCGAGCTCGTCGGGGTCCGTGGCCCCGGCCTCGCGGGCGAGCCCGGTGAGGTAGGTGCGGAGCCAGTCGCGGTGCGCGCGGGTGCGCTCGTCCGCCGCGTCGCCCGCGTCCGACTCGGCGCTCGCGTTGACGAACGCGCACCCCCGGAAGGTCGGCTGGGCGAAGAGCTCGGCCTGGGCGTCGTAGAGGGCGAGCAGGCGCGCGCGGGGCGCCGTCTGCCGGGCCACCGCGGCTTCGATGCGCGCCCTGCTCCGGTCGTGCCGCAGGTCGAGGTAGGCCCCGACAAGGGCGTCCTTGCTGCCGAACGTCGTGTAGAGCGAGGCCTTGGCGACTCCCGCGCGCTCGATGATCCGGTCGATGCCGACGACGTGGATCCCTTCGGCGTAGAAGAGCTCGTCCGCGGCGGCGAGGAGACGCTCACGGGCCGACGGCTGGGTCGCGGTGGCCATGTGTTGACATTAACAGACAGGTCTGTCTAGTGTCGACAGCATCAGACAGACCTGTCTACTCAGGCTGTGTGGACCGTCCCCGCCAGGGGGCTGCTCCCGAGGAGGAACCGTGACCACCACGCTCCGCGCCCCTGCCGACCCGGTCGC
Organism: Luteimicrobium subarcticum; assembly: GCF_002798015.1. Lineage (GTDB taxonomy): Bacteria > Actinomycetota > Actinomycetes > Actinomycetales > Cellulomonadaceae > Luteimicrobium > Luteimicrobium subarcticum. The sequence goes on from NZ_PGTZ01000013.1 coordinate 40,580, forward strand.
CGCCGCCAACCCCGCCCACGGCAGGCCGACCCGTCGCACCCTGCCCCCGGCGCTCGCGTTCGGCCTCGTCGTGTCGCTCGGTGTGGTGTTCCTCGCGTCCGCCAGCGCGCCCACCCCGCTCTACGCGACCTATCAGGCCGAGTGGGGCTTCACCCCCCTGACCACCACCGTCGTCTTCGGCGTCTACGCCCTGGCTGTCCTCGCCGCGCTCCTCGTCGCCGGGCGCCTCTCGGACCACGTCGGCCGACGACCCGTCCTCGTGGCCGCCGCACTCGCGCAGCTCGCCGCGATGGTCGTGTTCACGACGGCCCAGGGTGTCGACGCCCTGCTCGTGGCCCGGGTCGTCCAGGGCCTCGCGACCGGAGCGGCGGCCGCCGCGGTCGGGGCAGCCCTCCTCGACCTGTCGAGCACGCGCGGGGCCTTCGCGAACGCTGTCGCGACACCCGTGGGGACCGCGACCGGGGCCATCGGCTCGGGCCTCCTGGTCCAGTTCCTGCCGCAACCCACCCACCTCGTCTACGACGTCCTCGGCGTGCTCCTCGCCCTGCAGACCGTCGGGCTGCTGCTGATGGCAGAGACGCTGGCGAGCACCCGACCCGGTGCCGTCGCCTCGCTCCGGCCGCGGCTCGGCGCTCCTCGCGCAGCGCGACGCGTGCTCGTCGGCATCGTGCCGGCGCTCCTCGCCGCCTGGTCGCTCGCCGGGCTCTACGGGGCCCTCGGTCCGGCGCTCGTGCACGAGCTCTCGGGCTCGACGAGCACCGCCGCCGGGGGTGCGTCCCTGTTCGCGCTCGCCGGCAGCGCCGCCGTCGCCGTCTGGCTCCTGCGCGACCTCGCGCCGCGCACCGTGCTCCTCGTCGCGATGCCTGCCCTGGTGGTCGGGGTCGGGCTCAGCCTCGTCGCGGTCGCGACGTCGTCGCTGCCGCTCTTCTTCGCGGGCACGGTCGTGGCGGGGATCGGTTTCGGATCGAGCTTTCAGGGCTCGATCCGGCTGGTCGTCCCGCTCGCGCAGGCCCACGAGCGGGCCGGGCTCCTGGCCGTGCTCTATGTGGTCGCCTACGTCGGGATGGGTGTCCCGGCGATCGTCGCGGGAGTGCTCGTCGTGCACGGCGGCGGGCTCGTCGACACCGCCTACCAGTACGGCGCGGCCGCGATCGTCCTCGCCGTCGTGGCTGCGGGCGCCCTCGCGCTCGACGGACGGGCGGCGCGCCGGACCGCGCGCGCGGAAGCGACCGCCGCGCAAGACGGGGACCCGGCCGGTGCCCTGCGCTGCCCGGTCCCGTGCGGCGCGGAGGCCTGAGGTCCGGTGGAATGGGGGCGTGAGCCCTGAGACGACGACCGAGACGACCAGACCGACAAACGCGGTGACGCGTCCCGTGAAGGACGCGGCGACCCCGCCGTGGTGGCAGAGCGCAGTCGTCTACCAGGTGTACCCGCGTTCGTTCCAGGACTCCGACGGCGACGGGATCGGCGACATCCCCGGGATCCGGCGCCGCCTCGACCACCTGCAGCGCCTCGGCGTGGACGTCGTCTGGCTGTCTCCCGCGTACCGGTCGCCGCAGGCCGACAACGGGTACGACATCAGCGACTACCAGGACGTCGACCCCCTGTTCGGGTCCCTCGACGACCTCGACGGCCTGATCGCGGACCTGCACCGGCGCGGCATGAAGCTCGTGATGGACCTCGTGGTGAACCACACGTCGGACGAGCACCCGTGGTTCGTCCAGAGCAGAGCGTCGAGCGCGTCCAGCAAGCGCGACTGGTACGTGTGGCGGCCGCCGCGGGCCGGGCACGTGGGCGGCGAGCCGGGCGCGGAGCCGAACGGCTGGCGCTCCTACTTCTCCGGCCCGGCGTGGACCTGGGACGAGGCGACGGGCGAGTACTACCTGCGCCTGTTCCACACCAAGCAGCCCGACCTCAACTGGGAGAACCCCGACGTCCGCGAGGCGGTCTGGTCGATGATGCGCTGGTGGGTCGAGCGGGGCGTCGACGGGTTCCGCATGGACGTCGTCAACAACATCTCGAAGCCGATCGACCTCACGGGCCCCGAGGCGGACGGCTTCGTCTACGGGTTCGGGCCGAAGCGCCACGAGTACCTCCAGGAGATGCGCCGGGAGGTGTTCGACCGCTACCCGGACCGCGACCTGCTCACCGTCGGCGAGATGCCGGGGGTGACGATCGAGGACGCCGTCCTCTACACGGACCCGGCGCGCCGCGAGGTCGACATGGTGTTCCAGTTCGAGCACGTGGGTCTCGACCACGGTCCGGGCGGCAAGTTCGACCCGGTACCCCTGGACCTGCGCGCGCTCAGGGCGTCGCTGGGTCGCTGGCAGGACGGGCTCGCGGCCGTCGGCTGGAACGCCCTCTACTGGGACAACCACGACCAGCCCCGGGCGGTGTCGCGGTTCGGCGACGACGGCGAGCACTGGCGGGAGTCCGCCACGGCGCTCGCGACCGTGCTGCACCTGCACCGCGGCACGCCGTACGTGTACCAGGGCGAGGAGCTCGGCATGACGAACGTGCCGTACGCCTCGATCGACGACGCCCAGGACGTCGAGTCCCTCAACGCGTACGCGGAGGCGGTCGCGGGCGAGGCGCCCGGCGGCCTCACGCCGGAGCGGGTGCTCGACGGCATCCGCGCCATGGGTCGTGACAACGCGCGCACCCCCGTCCAGTGGGACGGCACCGAGCATGCGGGCTTCACCACCGGGACACCGTGGCTGCCCGTGGCCCCGAACCACACCTGGCTCAACGCGCAGGCGCAGTACGACGACCCGCGCTCCGTGTTCCACCACTACCGGCGGCTCATCGCGCTCCGGCACGAGCGTCCGGTCGTCGCGCACGGCGACCTCACGATGCTCCTGCCCGACGACGAGTACCTCTACGCCTTCGAGCGCACGTTCGCCGGCGAGCGCCTCGTCGTCGTCGCGAACCTGTCGGGCGAGCGGCGCCGCGCGCCCCTCGACGTCGGTGGGATGCGCGTCGTCCTCGGGAACACCGAGCACCACGCGACCGGGACGATCGTCGGGGGCGGCGTGCTCGCGGGTGCAGGCCTCGACCGCCCGGGCGACGACGAGGAGCCCGGCATCGACCTCGACCCGTGGGAAGCCGTCGTGCTGGGCTGAGGCTGCCGGCGCCGATCCTGCGCCGATCCCGGGCCGATCCCGGAGGACCGCGCGCGTCGCTCGCGCCCGTCGTCGCGTCGCCGGGTGACGATGGGGCATGACCTCCCTGCGCTTCGCCCTCGTCGGCTACGGCGGCTCCGGCCGCGGCATCCACGGTCGCCTGATCCGCGAGGCGGGCCACACCGTCACGGCGATCGTCGTGCGCGACCCCGTCCGCCGGGGGCAGGCGGCCGGCGACTGGCCCGGCGCGTCCCTGTTCGACTCGCTGTCGTCGCTGCTCGGCAAGACGGGCCTGTACGACGTGATCGTGCTGGCGTCGCCGTCCGGGCTGCACGTCGAGCACGCCGAGTCGGTCGCGAGGGCGCGCGTGCCGTTCGTCCTCGACAAGCCGATCGCGACGGACGCCGCGAGCGCCCAGGAGATCGTCGAGACGGCCGAGGCGGCGCACGCGCCGTTCACGGTGTTCCAGAACCGCCGCTGGGACCCGGAGCAGCTCACGCTGGCCGCGCTGCTCGGGCGCGGCGAGCTCGGTGACGTGCACACGTTCGACCGCCGGTGGGAGCGGTGGCGGCCCGTGCCGATGCAGCGGTGGAAGGAGAACGACCCCGTGGGCGGCGGGCTGCTCCTCGACCTCGGCCCGCACCTGGTCGACTCGGCCACCCAGCTCTTCGGGCCGGTCGAGTCGGTGTACGCCGAGCTGCGCGCCCTGACCACCCCGACCGAGGACGACGTGTTCCTCACGCTGCACCATGCCGCGCCCGCCGGGTCCGGCTCGGGGGTGGGCGGTGTGACGAGCCGGCTGTGGGCGGCGTCCGTCGTGGGCGCCCCGGGGCCGCGCACCCGGGTGCTCGGGACGCGCGGCGCCTACGTCGTCACGACGTTCGAGCAGGACGCCTCACCGTTCGAGGTGTTCGACGCCGACGCCCCCGAGGGCACGCTCGGCTGGCTCACCCACGGGCGCGAGCGCACCCCCGTCCCGCAGGCGCAGGGCGGCCACGCGGACTTCTACCGTGCGGTCGCGGACTGGCTCGCGGGCGACGCCCCCGTGCCCGTCGACCCGCGTGACGCCGTCCGCACGGCGCAGGTCCTCGACGCGGCCCGGGTGTCGGCCCGGGAAGGTCGGCGGGTCGAGATCTGACACAGATGTCCCAGAACCTGCCATGATGCAGCGATGACCGACGTGCAGACGGGGGCCCGCACGCTCAGCCCGGCCACCGACCCACCGGCTCGACCGGCGGACGCCTCGCCCGACCCCGCATTCGAACGCTTCGCACGGCTCGTCGCCGTCACGCTCGACGTCCCCGTCGCGCTCGTCTCGATGTCGACCGGCGACGGCTGCCTCACGTTCCCCGGCGCGGTGGGCAGCGGCCCCTGGGAGCACACAGCCAGCATGCCGACCACCGACACGCTGTGCCAGCACGTCATCGGCACCGCCGAGCCGCTCGTCGTCGCGGACGCGCGCGAGCAGCCGGACCTGCGCGACCTCCCCGCCGCCCGCGACGCCGACGTCGTCGCCTACGCCGGCTACCCCGTCCGCGACACCGAGGGCAGGACCGTCGGGTCGCTCTGCGCGATCGACCACGAGCCGCGCGACTGGACCGAGCGGGACCTGCAGGCGCTCGCGGACCTCGCCGACGCGTGCTCCGTCCAGGTGCGGCTCCAGGAGGAGACGCGCCGCGCGCGCACCGCCGAGGAGGACGCCAACCGGCGCCACCGGCACGCCAGCATCCAGCTCGCGCTCGCGGAGGCGCTCTCCGCGACCACGACGGTCGACGACGTCCTCGACACCGCGCAGCAGCTCGCCGCCGAGAAGATCGGGGCCGCGCGCTCCGGGATCGCCCTGACCGACGGGCGCGGACGGCTCCTCGAGTGGGTCCGCGCTGCCGACGTCCCCGACATGCCCCGCAGCATGTGGTCGGCCGACGACCTGCACACCGACGACCAGTGGCCGTCGGTGCAGTGCGTGCGTCGCCGGGAGGCCCTCTACTTCGCCGACGCCGACGAGCTCACCGCGTCCTTCCCCCGGATGGACGGCCTCGGGGGTCCCGGTGCGCTCGTCCTGCTCCCGCTCGTCACCCGCGACGCCGTGATCGGCGTGCTCATGCTCCGCTGGCTCGAGCCCCGGCCGTTCGACGCGGTCATCCGGGCGCTCCTCACCACCATGGCGGGGTACACCGCGCTCGCGCTCGAACGGGCCCGGCTGCTCCAGCACCGGCACGACGTCGCCCACGTCCTGCAGACCGCGATGCTCACCGAGCTGCCCGACCCCGCGGGGCTCGCGCTCGACGGTGCGTACATCCCCGCCGTCACCGGCGACCAGGTCGGCGGCGACTGGTACGACGCGCTGATCCTCAAGTGCGGCGGCACGGCCGTCCTCATCGGGGACGTCACCGGCCACGACATCGACGCCGCCGCCCTCATGGGCCAGCTGCGGCTGCTGCTGCGCGGGTCCCTGTGGTCCGACGAGGCGCAGTCGCCCGCCGGCACCCTCCAGCTCGTCGACGAGGCGAACATCGGCACCGGGATCGAGGCGACCGCCTCCGTGCTGCTCGCCTACGTCGAACCGCCGGGCGAGGACGGCTTCCGCAAGGTCCGTTGGTCGAGCGCCGGGCACCCGCCCGCGTTCGTCCGGCGTGCGGACGGGCGCGTCGAACGGCTCATCGGGGTGCACGGCCTGATCCTCGGCGTCGCACCCGACCTGCCGCGGCGCAACCACGAGACGCGCCTCGGCCCCGGCGACACCCTCGTGCTCTACACCGACGGGCTCGTCGAACGGCGCGGCGAGCGCCTCCAGGTCGGGCTCGACCGGCTCGCCGAGCGGCTCGCCGACCTGGACCACGTGACACCCCGTGCGCTCGTCGACGCGATGTCTGTCGGAGACCTGCACGAGGACGACGTGGCCGTCCTCACGGTTCACGTCGAAGGTCTCTGACTCCCCGGGCTCAGGCGACCCGGCCGTCCGTCGGGACGGCCGGCACGGCGAGCAGGTCCCCGAGCGCCGTCGCCGCCCCCGCTTCCAGCACCCGCGCGACCTGCTGCGCGACGGCACGGGCGAGGCGCTCGGCCCGGTCGTCGTCCGCGGCGGGGAACCAGCCGGTGACGTCCACGACCCGTCGGACCCCGACCACGAGGTCGTCGGCCGCGAGAGCGTCGCGGACGGCCGCGAGGACGTCCGGGTCGTCGCGCACGATCACCTGACCCGCGGGGTACCGGCCGCCCCCGCCGAGCACGACGAGGATCGCCGCGAGCCCGAACGTCGTGAGCGGTGCCTCCCGCCCCGCGCCCCACGCGTCCAGCAGCACCGGGAGGTTGCGCGCCGCCCACTTGGACGACGCGTTGAGCATGATGTCGGACAGCCGGTGGTGCAGGAACGGGTTGGTGAACCGTTCGGCGATCTCGGCGGCGAACGCCTCGGCGGCCGCCGGGTCGCCCGGGACGGTCGGCAGGATCTCGGTCCGCAGCAGCCGGTCGAGGAACGCGGCCACCTCGGGTCGCGCCACGGTCTCGCCGACGGACTCGCAGCCCAGCAGCAGCCCGACGGGGGCGAGCGCCGAGTGCTGACCGTTGAGGATCCGCACCTTCGTGTCGCGGAACGGCCGCACGTCGGGCAGGAACACGACGGGCAGCCCGGCGCGGTCGAGCGGCAGGAGGTCCCGGATCACGGGGTCGCCGCCGATGACCCACTGCCCGTACAGCTCGCCCTTCACGACGTCCTCGTCGGCGAAGCCGAGCTCGGCCTGGATCGCGTCGATCTCGTCGCGCGGGAAGCCGGGCACGATCCGGTCGACGAGCGAGTCGTGGAAGGTGCAGGCGGTGCGGACCCAGGCGGCGAAGTCCTCGCCCAGGGCGGCGTCCGCCGCGTGCCGCAGGACGTACGCGCGCAGGGTGGTCGCGTTGTCCTCGATGAGCTCGCAGCACACGAACGCCAGTCCCGCGGCGGGGTCGCCGTCGAAGTGCCGGAACCGGTCGTGCAGCAGCGCCGCGACCTTCGCCGGGAACGACGCCGGCGGCCGGGCGGCGAGGTCGTCGTCCTCCACCCAGACGATCCCGGCCTCCGTCGTGTTCGACACGACGACGCGCACGTCCGGGTCGAGGTACAGCTCGCGGTACCGGTCGAACTCGCCGTGCGCCCGCACGACCGCCCGCACGCACTCGACCCGGGTGACCTCACGCACCGGCCGGTCGTCACGGACCCCCTCGAGGACGACGTGGTAGAGCCCGTCCTGGGCCTGGAGTGCGCTCGCGGCACGGTCGGGAGCGTCGGTCGCCTGGACGATCGCGATCCCGGCGTGCAGGACGCCGGCCTCGTTGGCGCGCTGCACCATCTGGTCCGCGAAGGCCCGCAGGAACCGGCCGCCGCCGAACTGCAGGATGCGCACGGGCAGGTCGGGCTTGGCGACCGTGCTCGCGTCGAGGGGGAGGAGCGTCGTGGTGTCGGCCACGGCGTTCACCGCGTCGCGTACGCCGCGAGCGGCAGGCGGTAGGCCAGGTCGACGGCCGTGTCGAGGGCCTCGTCGAGGTCGAGGCGGTGCTCGGCGACCAGCCGTGCGAGGTACCCGGCGTCGACGCGGCGGGCCAGGTCGTGGCGCGCGGGGATCGAGCAGAACGCCCGCGTGTCGTCGACGAACCCCGACATGTTCGAGAAGCCCGCGGTCTCCGTGACCGCCTCCCGGAACCGGCGCATCGCGTCGGGCGCGTCGAGGAACCACCACGGCGCGCCCAGCCGCACCGACGGGTACACGCCCGCCAGGGGCGCGAGCTCGCGCGAGAACGCGTCCTCGTCCACGGTGAACAGCACGACCCGGAACCCGGCGTGGTGCCCGAACGCCTCGAGCATCGGGCGCAGCGCCCGGGTGTACTCGGTGACGACGGGGATGTCGAAGCCCGTGTCCGGGCCGAACACCGCGTGCCGACCACGGTCGTGGTCCCGCAGGACGCCCGGGTGGAGCTGCATGACGAGCCCGTCCTCGGCGGACATGGCGGCCATCTGGAACAGCATGTGGCCCGCGAACGCGTCGGCGTCGCCCGGCCCCAGGGTCCCGGCGAGGGCCGCTCCGTAGATCCCGGCTGCCTCGGCGTCCGTCAGCGGCGTGGTGTCGGTCGCGAGGTGGCCGTGGTCCGTGGCGCGCGCGCCCGCGGCCTTGAACCGCAGGCGCTGCGTGCGCAGGGCCGCGAGGTACCCGCGGTACGACGACACGTCCTCGCCGGCGGCCTCGCCGAGGCGCTCGACGTCCTGCCCCCACGTCGCACTGTCGAGCAGCACGACCGGGTCGGGGCGGAACGTCGGGACGACGCGGTCGCCGTAGCCGTCCGCGGCGAGCGCGGCGTGGTGCTCGAGCGTCGACCAGGCCGGGTCGGTCGTCGCGAGGACCTCGATGTCGAACCGGTCGAGGAGCGCGCGCGGACGGAACGCGTCGTCCGCGATGGCGCGAGCCACCTGGTCGAAGATCGCGTCCGCGGTGTCCTCGGCGGGGCGCAGCGTGACGCCGAAGATCTCGACGAGCTCGGTCTCCAGCCAGAACCGGGTCGCGGTGCCGCGGAAGTGCTTCCAGCCGGCGCAGAACCGACGCCAGATCGCGCGCGGGTCGGTCTCGGCGACGACGCCCGAGCCGGGCGCGGCGGGGACGCCGAGCAGCTCGTTCGGGACGCCCTGCGAGACCAGCATGCGCACGAGGTAGTGGTCGGGCACGACGATCAGGTCGGCGGGGTTCGGGAACGGCCGGTCCTCGGCGAACCACTCGACGGGCACGTGGCCGTGCATCGACACGAGGGGGAGGGCCTTCGTCTCCGCGTAGATCTCGCGGGCGATCGGGCGCACGGCGGGGTCGGCGGGCAGGGCCCGGTCGGGGTCGAGGGTCCAGGTCCGGTCGGCACGGGTGGCGTCGTCGGTCGGGGTGCGGGCGATGGTGCTCATGGGTGGCTCCGGGGGAGTTCAAGGACGGTGCGGCGCCGCGGCGTCGCGGCGGCGGGCGGGTGGAGGGGGCGGAGGCAGGCGGACGGGTCCGGCCGGCCGGGTGCGCCCGGTCGGGGTCAGCCGCTCGCAGCGCGCCCCCGCTCGGCGGCGAGGAGGAGGAACGGGCCGACGCCCTTGTGGTCGTCGGCGACGATCGGCTCGCTCATGTAGTAGGCGTACGAGCCGTCGCGCCCGGAGGGACCCCCGAGCCCCGCGACCTGGCAGACCTTGTTGACCGTGACCCAGCCCCGCGCCGTGACGGACAGGAACTCGCGCGCCGAGGACTCGGCGGCCCGGTCGAGGTGCTGCGACCAGGCGTCGTCGTCGAGGTAGCCGAGCCGCAGACCCTTCGCGACCGCCGCGAGGACCATGAACGACCCGGACGACTCGAGGTAGTTGAGCGGTCGGTCGCCCTGGTCGGGCACCTGGTACCAGAGACCGGTGCGCTCGTCCGCGACGCCCCGCAGCGCCTCGAGCAGCGCGCGGAGGTTGCCCTCGATCGTGGCGCGTGCCGCGAGGTCCGCGGGCAGGTGCTCGAGGACGTCGGTCATGGCCATGACGAACCACCCGAGCGCGCGCAGCCACACGTGCGGCGAGCGTCCGGTGACGGGGTCGGCCCACGGCATCGACCGGGACTCGTCGTACGCGTGGTGGCACAGGCCGGACGCGGGGTCGAGGGTCAGGTCGTACGCGGTCGTGAACTGGAGCGCGACGTCGTCGAACAGGTCGGCGCGGTCGAACGTCGCGCAGTACCGCGCGTAGAACACGGACGCCATGTACAGGCCGTCGAGCCACGTCTGGTGCGGGTAGATCGCCTTGTGCCAGAACGTGCCCGTGCTGAGCCGGGGCTGTCGCTGCAGCTGCGCGAACAGCAGGTCGGCGGCGCGGCGGTACCGCTCGTCGCCGGTGGCGTCCCACAGGTCGAGGACGGCCTTGCCGTTGTTGACGTGGTCGAGGTTGAGCTCGTCGGCGCGGTACGCGCGGATCGTGCCGTCGGGCTGCACGAAGTGGTCGATGTTGTGCCGGACGTACTCGAAGTACCGGGGGTCGCCGGTGAGGCGGTGCACGGCGTGCACGCCGTCGAGCATCAGGCCGTCCTCGTACTCCCACTTGTCGTGCGGGTTCATGAGGGGCTCGCGTGCCAGCACGGTGTCCGCGCCGAGGCGTGCCCAGTCGGTCGTCGCGTCGCCGTACGCGGGCCAGTCCGTGGTCACCGGGGTCACCGGACCTCGGTCGCGGGCACGACGTCCATGTCGTCGAAGCGCTGGTTCTCGCCCGCCATGGCCCACACGAACCGGTAGGACGACGTCCCGACGCCCGAGTGCACCGACCACGACGGCGAGATGACGGCCTGCCGGTCGGCGACGACGAGGTGCCGCGTCTCGGTCGGCTCGCCGCACAGGTGGACGACGCGGGCGTCCTCGGGGACGTCGAAGTACAGGTAGCACTCGGTGCGCCGGTCGTGCGTGTGCGCCGGCATGGTGTTCCACATCGAGCCGGGGTGCAGCTCGGTCACGCCCATGACGACCTGGCAGGACCGCACGCCGTTCTCGTGGATGTACTGGTGCAGCGTGCGGCGGTTGCTCGTGAGCTGGTCGCCGAGCTCGCGGACCGTGCCCTCGCCGGGCAGCACGAGCGCGTTCGGGAACGTCGTGTGCGCGGGGGCGGAGAACAGGTAGAGCTGGGCGCCCGGCCCGGTCCCTTCGGGGTCGTCGCTCAGGACGACGTCCCGGGTGCCGCGACCGAGGTACAGGCAGGCGCCGTTCGGCAGGAGGTACGTCTCGCCGTCCGCGACGACGCGGGCCGGCCCGCCGACGTTCACGATGCCGACCTCGCGGCGCTCGAGCAGGTACTCGGACCGCAGCTCGGGCGGGACGGGCAGTGCGAGCTCGGCGCCCGCGGGGACCGCACCGCCGAGGACGATGCGGTCGTGGTGCGTGTACACGAGCGTGACCTCGCCGGGCACGAACACCCGCTCGACGAGGTAGGTGTCGCGCAGGGCCGCGGTGTCCATGCCCGGGACCTGGGCGGGGTGGGTCGCGTAGCGCTGCTCCATCAGGGGTCTCCAGCTCTGGTTCATGGGGTGGGTCGGGTGCTCTCGCGGAAAGGGGGTGCGGCCGTGCGGCACGGGCGTGCGCCCCTCGTCAGCGGACGAGCCAGCCGCCGTCGACGGGGATCACGGCACCGTGCACGTACGCCGACGCGTCGGAGGCGAGGAAGACGGCGGCGCCCGCGAGGTCGTCGGGCGTGCCCCACCGTCCGGCGGGGATGCGGGCGCTGATCGCGTCGGCGCGGTCCGCGTCGTCGCGCAGTGCGGCGGTGTTGTCAGTCGCCATGTAGCCGGGTGCGATCGCGTTGACGTTGACGCCGCGAGCCGCCCACTCGTTCGCGAGGGCCCGCGTGAGCCCGAGGACGGCGTGCTTCGACGCGGCGTACCCGGGGACCGTGATGCCGCCCTGGAAGCTCAGCATCGAGGCGATGTTCAGGATCTTGCCGGAGCCGCGCGCCAGCATGTGGCGGCCCGCGGCCTGGGACAGGTGCCACACGGCGTCGAGGTTGACCGCGACGACCTCGTCCCACCAGGCGGTGGGGTGCTCGGCAGCCGGGGCCCGGCGGATCGTGCCCGCGTTGTTGACCAGGACGTCGAGCCGGCCGAGGGCGGTCACGGCGTCGTCGACGACGGCCTCGAGCTCGGTGGGGGTGGCGGTCGCGAGGTCCGCCGTGACGAGGTGGGCGCGGCGGCCCGCGGCACGGACCGCGTCGAGCGTCGTGGGGTCGTCCGAGCGTTGGACGCACACGACGTCAGCACCCGCGTCGGCGAGTGCGCGGGCGAGGCCGGCGCCGAGCCCGCGCGACGCACCGGTGACGAGCGCGACGCGTCCGTCGAGGCGGAACAGGTCGGCGGGCATGGTGGGTCTCCTTCTCCGGGAGCGGGTGCGGGGCTGGTGGGGTGGGCGGCCGTCGGTGGGGCGCGCCCGCCCCACCGACGCCGGCACGGCGCTACTGGCCGATGGCCTTGTTGACCTGGTCGATCCAGGCCTTCGCTGCGTCCTGCGGCGACTTCTTGCCGAAGATCACGTCGGAGTTGATGCGGCCCGTGATGTCCGAGACCTCGCCCGAGCCCTTCGGCGGGACGGGCTTGGAGTCGACGACGACCTTGTCGTTCGTGAGGTCCTCGATGAACTTCGCGCTCGTCTTGTCGGCGTCACCGAGCTTGGGCAGGATCGCGGTGCGCACGTCGAGGTTGGACGGCAGGCCGCGGTCGGTGAGGTTGATGTCACCGGCCTCCTGCGAGTTCAGCATGAAGTCGACGAGCTCCGCGGCCTCCTTGGGGTGCTTCGACTTCGCGGAGACCGAGTAGTACATCGCGGCACGGATGTACTCACCGGTGCGGGAGAAGTCGTGGTCGCCGGGTGCACGGAGCAGCGTGAGCGAGTGGCCGGAGTCCTTCTCCAGGGCCGAGAGCTGGTTCGACCAGAACCACGCCATGGCGCCCTTGCCGGTCGCGGGGAGCGAGCCGTCGACGCCCGCGCCCTGGACCTCGGTGGCCTTCGACGCGGACGGCTCCGCCTTGGACTTGATCTGGTCGACCGAGCGCTGGAACCAGGACGCGACGGTGTCCTGCGAGACGCCGATCTTGCCGTCCGGGGTGAACATCTCCTCGCCGTGCTGGCGGGCGTACACCTCGAGCACCGGCTCGATGAAGCTGTAGTTCTGGACGCCGTAGACCTTGCCGCCCGACTTCTTGGTGACCTCGGCGGCGATGCGCGAGTAGTCGTCCCACGTCCAGGTGGTGTCGTCCGGCATGGCGACGTCGGCGGCCTTGAACGCCTCGGGGTCGGCGACCACGGCGTGCACGTTGATGCCGCTCGCGATGCCGTACAGCTTGCCGTCGATCGTGCCGACGTCGAGCACCGACTGGTCGATCTTGCTGGTGTCGACGTCCGTGGACGCGAGGTCGGCGAGCAGGCCACGGCTCGCGTACTCGGTGAGGTAGCGGTCGTCCTGCGTCACGACGTCGGGCATGTCGTCGCCGGCGGCCATGACGTTGAGCTTCTCGAAGTAGTCGTCCCAGGTCATCGAGACCGGCTCGACGTGGATGTTCGAGTGCGACGCCTCGAAGGCGTCGATGATCTTCTGGGTCGACTCGACGCGCGAGTCGGAGCCCCACCAGGCGAACTTGATGGTGACCTTGTCACCGCCGCCCCCGCCGGAGCTGCCGTTGTCGTGGGTCGCGGCGCAGCCGGCGAGGCCGGTCGCAGCGAGTGCGAGGACCGTGAGGAGGCCGACGCTGCGTGCGCGGCGGCTGGTCGAGATGGACATGGTCGTGGTGTCTCCTTGGCTGTTCGGGACCGCACGGGGGCGGCCTCCCGACGTCGTTGTCGTCGGCTGGTGGACGGTTCGGACTTGCTGGGCCTACTTGATCCCTGTCGTGGCGATGCCTCGGACGAGGTACTTCTGCCCGAACAGGAAGATGAGGAAGATCGGGATGATCGTGACGACCGACATGGCGAACATGGGTCCCCACGAGCTGCCGGACGACGAGTCGAGGAACATGCGCAGCGCGAGCGGCGCGGACTTGACGTCGTCGGACGTGAGGAAGACGAGCTGGCTGAAGAAGTCGTTCCACGTCCAGATGAACGTGAAGATCGCGGTGGTGGCGAGGGCCGGCACGGACAGCGGCAGCATGACCTGGAGGAAGATCCGGGCGTGGCCGCAGCCGTCGAGGCGCGCGGCCTCCTCGAGCTCCATGGGGATGCCGCGGAAGAACTGCACCATGAGGAAGATGAAGAACGCGTCCGTGGCGAGCAGGCTCGGCACGATGAGCGGCAGGAACGTGTTGACCCAGCCGAGGTGCTGGAACATCACGTACCTCGGGACGATGATCACGTGGATCGGCAGCATGATCGTGACGAGCATGACGGCGAACCAGATGCGTCGGCCGCGGAACTGGAGCCGGGCGAACGCGTAGGCCGCCATGGAGCAGCTGACGAGGTTGCCGAGCAGGCAGCCCATGACGATCGCCGCGGAGTTCAGCATGTACTTGCCGAACTGGTAGGTCAGCGAGTTCCAGCCGGTCGAGTAGTTCGAGAAGTCCCAGTGCCGCGGGACGATCGAGAGGTCCCGGAAGATCTCCTCGGTGGGCTTGAAGGAGCTGCCGAGCATCCAGAGCAGCGGGTAGATCATCAGCAGGCACGCGATGATCACGACGGTGTGCCGCAGGACGGACGTCGTCCGGCTGCGCCACAGGCCGCGGCGGTGCTTCTCGGGAGCGGCCTCGGCGAGCGTGGAGATCCGGGTGCCGAGGTCGGTGGGGGTGAGTGTTGGCGTCGCCATCACGGATTTCCTTTCAGTCCCCGTAGAAGACCCAGAACTTCGAGAGCCAGAAGTTCAGGCCGGTGAGGGCGAGAATGATGAGGACGAGGACCCACGCCATCGCGGACGCGTAGCCCATGTGCAGGTTCGAGAAGCCCTCCTGGTAGAGGTAGAGCGTGTAGAAGAGCGTCGAGTCGGACGGGCCGCCCGTGCCTCCGGACACGACGTAGGCCTGGGTGAACGCCTGGAACGCCGTGATGACCTGCATGACGAGGTTGAAGAAGATGATCGGGCTCAGCAGCGGGAGCGTGATCGACCGGAACTGGCGCCACCGGGACGCGCCGTCGAGCTGGGACGCCTCGTAGTACATGTCGGGGATCTGCCGCAGGCCGGCGAGGAAGATGATCATCGGCGACCCGAACGTCCACACGTGCAGCAGGACGATGGTCCACAGCGCGGTGTCGGGGTTGGAGACCCAGCCGGTGCCGTGGATGCCGAACAGGGCGAGGAACTTGTTGAGCAGCCCCTCCTCGCCGAAGATCTCCCGCCACAAGATCGCGATCGCGACCGAGCCGCCCATGAGCGACGGCAGGTAGATCACGGAGCGGTAGAACGCGAGCCCCTTCATGCCCTGGTTGAGCAGGACGGCGACGAGCAGCGCGACCCCGAGCTGGAGCGGGACGCTGGTGACGACGTAGAGCATCGTGACCTTGAGGGACTGCCAGATCCGCTCGTCGTGGAACAGGTCGACGAAGTTCTGGAAGCCGACCCACTGGGGTGAGCTGAGCAGGTCGTACTTCGTGAACGAGAGGTAGAGCGACGCGACGAGCGGGAACAGCGTCACCGTCACGAGCCCGAGGAACCAGGGGGCGAGGAAGACGGCGGCGGCCTTCCCGTCGGACCGGCGCAGGTTGGTCGACGTCTTGGTCGCCGGGGTGCCCCGCTTCCGCTTCATCGACCGCAGCTCGGTGATCGCTGACATGTCTCACTTCCTCGTCAGGCATGGTCCACGGCGTCGTGGCCCCGGTCGTCAGTAACCGGTTGCTAGAAGGTAGCGCCCTCGCGACGAGAGGGCAAGCATCAATTTGGGAACGGTCCCACGGCGGTCGGGCACGAAAGGCTGCTGGGACGCGGCTGACCTGCGGTGCGGGGTCGTGACAGAGTCGGCCACAGTGCGCTAGCGTCTGCGAGAAACCTGTTTCCAAGGAGACGCACGATGAACGACGAAGTTCCCGAGGTCCCGCCGCGCGGCGCCGGACGCGGCGGCAGGTCGCAGGCCGCCGCCGGCGCCACGATCGGCGACGTCGCCGCCGCGGCGCACGTCTCCCGTGCGACCGTCTCGCGCGTCATGAACGGTCGCAAGGTCGACCCCGTGCTCGCCGAGCGCGTCCGGAAGGTCGCCCAAGAGCTCGACTACCGGCCCTCCGCGCTCGCCCGGTCGCTCTCGCTCGGTCGCACCCAGGCCGTCGGCGTGGTCGTGCCCGACCTCACCAACCCGATGTTCCAGGAGGTCCTGCGCGGCGTCGCGTCCGGGGCCGACGCCGCCGGGTATGGGGTCGTCGTCGCCGAGACCGCCGAGCGGCCCGAGCGCGAGACGCGCGCCGTGCGCAACACGCGCTCCCGGGTCGACGCGCTCATCATGGTCGCGCCGCGCATGACCGACGAGGAGCTCGCGGCGGCGGTCGCGACCACCGGGCCCGTCGTCCTGGTGAACCGCACGCTGCCCGAGTCGTCCGTGCCGGCCGTGAGCGTCGACTACGCCGAGGCCATGTACCAGGCCATCGAGCACCTCATGTCGCTCGGGCACCGCTCCGTCGTCTACCTCGCGGGCCCCCAGGCCTCGACGTCGAACGCCGAGCGTCTCGCCGGGTTCGAGACCGCGCAGGCGTCGTTCGGCGGGGTCAGCTTCATCTCGTTGCCGTGCGGCGCGACCATCGCCGACGGGTACGAGGCCGCCGAGGCCGTCGTCGCGACCCGCGCCACCGCGGTCGTCGCCTACAACGACCTCGTCGCGTTCGGGCTGCTCGGGCGGCTGCGCGAGCTCGACGTCCCCGTGCCGGGTCAGATCTCCGTCGTCGGGTTCGACGACATCGACCTCGCCCGCTTCGCGACCCCCCCGCTCACGACCGTCGCCGTGCCGCGCAGCGCGTTGGGCGAGCGGGCGTGGAGCATGCTGCACGAGCAGATCGCGACGTCCCACGCCACGCACGGCGCAGCGGCCGACACGACGTCCGCGCTCGCCCTGCCCGAGAGCTCGACCGAGCTGCTGCGCACGCACCTCGTGCTGCGCAGCTCGACCGGGCCGTCGCCCGAGACGCCCGAAGAGGACGACGGCCGCCACCCCGCCGAGCCCGGCACGACCGGCTGGCGCAGCGACGTCGTCGGCACCGTGCTCACCGCCGACCGGCAGCGTCTCGCGCGCTACGTGACGGGCGAGCCGGTCCCGGCCGAGTACTCGCCCCGCCCCTACCTGCACCCCGTCCGGGCGCTGTCCGGCACCCGCCTGACGTCCGCCCACCCCGCGGACCGGCGCCACCACCACGGGCTGTCGCTCGCGCTGCCCGACGTCGACGGCACGACCTTCTGGGGCGGCCCGACCTGGGTCCCCGGCGAGGGCCTGACGATGCTCGCGAACCACGGGCGCCAGGTCTCGCGCGGCGACGGCGGTGCGCGCGGCGGCGGTTCCGAGGACGCGGCCCACGCCGACCGCGGCGAGCACCCCGGCGTGCTGCGGGACACGGTGGACTGGGAGGCGCCCGACGGGTCGCGCCTGCTCACCGAGCAGCGCGTCGTCGACTCCGCCCTGCTGCCCGGCGGTGCCGGCTGGGCGCTGCGCTGGACGAGCGACCTCGTCGCCGAGCGCGCGCTGACCGTCGCCGGCCCGGTCCGGGCCCGGCCGAACGCCGCCGGGTACGGCGGGCTGTACTGGCGCTTTGCGCCCGTGGAGGAGAGCGTCGTCGCGTCCGCGGACGGCGAGGGCGCGACCGCGTGCCTCGGGTCGCGGTCGCCGTGGCTGTCGCTCGCCCTCCGCAGCGCGGGGTCGTGGACGACGGTGGTGCTCGTGCAGGACGGCGACGACCGCTGGTTCGTGCGCACCGAGCCGTACGTCGCCGCCGGTCCGGCGGTCGCCTGGGACGGCCCCCTCGGGCTCGGGGCGGGCCAGACGCTGCGCGTCGCCATGACGGCGCTTGTGCTCGACGGGCTCCACACGCCCGCCGCTGTCGCGGAGCGCTGGGTGCCGCTGGCCGCGGAGGTCTTCGCGGTCGACGGATCGGCGGACCGCTCGTGAGCGGCGCGCGGGCAGACGTCCTCGCGCTGCGGCCCGACGACGACGTGGCCGTCGCCGTCCGGGAGCTCGCAGCAGGGGACGTCGTGCACGTCGCCGGCCGTGACGTCACGGTCGCGGCGGCGGTGCCGCGCGGGCACAAGGTCGCGCTCACGGACCTCGCCACCGGCGCCGGCGTCCACAAGTACGGCCAGGTCATCGGCGTGGCGACGCAGCCGATCCGGGCGGGCGAGCACGTGCACTCGCACAACCTCGGGTACGAGGAGGGGCACCGCGACGAGGCGCTCGGCGGCACGCACGCCGAGCTCGCCGTGCCCGACGGACCGCGCCCCACCTTCCGCGGGTACCGCCGGGCGGACGGCCGCGTCGGCACGCGCAACTACGTCGCGATCCTCACGTCGGTGAACTGCTCGGCGTCGACCGCGCGCATGATCGCGGCCCGGTTCACGCCCGAGGTCCTCGCGGCGTACCCCGGGGTGGACGGCGTGATCCCGCTGACCCACCAGTCGGGGTGCGGCCTCGTGCCGTCGAGCGAGGGCGGCCGGCTGCTGCTGCGGACCCTGCGCGGGTACGCCGCCCACCCGAACGTCGGCGGTCTGCTCGTGCTGGGGCTCGGCTGCGAGATGGTGCTCACCGAGCAGCTCACGACGCCCGACGGGTCGGGCGCCTTCCTCGGGATGCCGACCACCCACGTCCCCGGCGCGCCCGCCCCGGCCCGCACCGACCCCGTGCTCGCGGACCTCCCGGCCGACACGGTCGTCGAGTCGCTCACCATCCAGGGCGAGGGCGGCGTGCGTGCCACCGTCGCCGCAGGCGTCGCGGCGGTCGAGCGGATGCTGCCGCTCGTGGCCGCGCGCGAGCGCGAGGAGTGCGACGTCTCCGAGCTCGTCCTCGCCCTCAACTGCGGAGGGTCGGACGGCTACTCGGGCATCACCGCGAACCCGGCGCTCGGCTGGGCGTCCGACCGGCTGGTCGCCTACGGCGCCGCGTCCGTCCTCGCGGAGACCCCGGAGGTCTTCGGGGCGGAGCACCTGCTGACCCGCCGGGCGACGCGTCCGGAGACGGCGCAACGGCTGCTCGACCGCATCGCGTGGTGGAAGGACTACACGCGCGCCGGCGGTGGCAGCCTCGACAACAACCCGTCGCCCGGCAACAAGGCCGGCGGACTCACGACCATCCTCGAGAAGTCGCTCGGCGCGGTCGCGAAGGGCGGCCGGGCCGACCTGTCGGCCGTGTACGAGTACGCGGAGCGCGTCGCGCCGCACGTCGGGTTCGCGTTCATGGACACGCCGGGCTACGACCCGGTGTCCGTGACGGGTCTGGTCGCGGGCGGGGCGAACGTCGTCGTCTTCACGACGGGTCGCGGGTCCGTGTTCGGGTGTCGTCCGACGCCGTCGATCAAGGTGGCCACCAACACGCCGATGTACCGCGCGATGTCCGAGGACATGGACCTCGACGCGGGCCGGATCGTCGACGGCACCGCGACCGTCGAGGAGGTCGGCCGCGAGATCTTCGACCGGATCCTGCGGGTCGCGTCGGGGGAGCAGACGGTGTCCGAGGAGCTGGCGATCGACGGCCAGACGATCGGGGCCGAGGAGTTCGTGCCGTGGCACGTGGGAGCGGTGACGTGAGCGTCCTGGAGGCAGACGTGGAGGCGGGCGGAGCGCTGGAGACCGACGAGATCCAGGCACGCATCGACGCCGCCGCGGCCGCGGGCGGCGGGCGTGTGGTGGTGGGCCCGGGCGTCCACCGGACGGGTGCGCTGCGGCTGCGCTCGCACGTCGAGCTGCACGTCGAGGCGGGCGCCGTCCTGCAGTTCGTGCCCGACCCCTCGCTCTACCCGCTCGTCGACGCCCGGTGGGAGGGCGCGCCTGCGACCATCCACCAGCCGTGCCTGTGGGCGTCGGGCGCCGAGGACGTGTCGATCACCGGGTCCGGGACCATCGACGGCGCCGGCGACCCCTGGTGGGACGCGTACCGCGCCGGGACGCTGGAGCACCCGCGTCCGACGCTCGTCGGGCTGCACGGATGCCGGCGCGTCGTCGTCCGGGACGTGGCGCTGCGCCGCTCACCCGCGTGGACGGTGCACCCGCTGCTCTGCGAGGACGTGTCGATCCGCGACGTGAGCATCCTCAACCCGCCCGACTCGCCCAACACCGACGGCATCGACCCCGAGTCGTGCCGCAACGTGCGGATCAGCGGCTGTCACGTCGACGTCGGGGACGACTGCATCGTGCTCAAGGCCGGCACGGAGGAGACCGCCGACCGGGTCGCGTGCGAGAACGTCACGGTCGTCGGGTGCACCCTCGTGCACGGGCACGGCGGCGTCGTGATCGGCTCGGAGATGAGCGGGGACGTGCGCAACGTCGTCGTCGCCGACTGCGTCTTCCAGGGGACGGACCGGGGGATCCGGCTCAAGACCCGGCGCGGTCGCGGCGGCACGATCGAGGACGTGCGCGTGTCGAACGTCGTGATGGACGACGTCGGGTGTCCCTTCGTCGTCAACGAGCACTACTTCTGCGGCCCGGGCGGCCGCGAGCCGGTCGTGTCGGACCGGGCCGCGCAGCCCGTGGGGGAGGGCACGCCCACGATCCGTCGGGTCCACCTCGCGCACGTCAGCGCGCGGCGGGTGCGCGCGGCCGCGGCGTTCGTGCTCGGGCTCGCCGAGCGTCCCGTCGCGGAGCTCAGCCTGGACGACGTGTCGGTGTCGTTCGCCGACGACCCGGAGCCGTTCGTGCCGGCGATGGCCGAGGGCGTCGAGGCGTCGGTGCGGCGGGGGGTCGTGCTCGTCGGGTGCGAGGACGTGCGGCTTCGGGACGTGCGGCTCGTGGGCTGCGAGGGGTCGCCGCTCGCGCTCGAGAGGGCGTCGGGGGTGCGGGTCTTCGACTGCACGGCGGACGGGAAACCGCTTTCGGATGCGGAGCTGTCCGTCATCTGACGCCCGCATGACTCGCGTTGCGAGAAAACGCCTCTCATTGTCGAGAAACGTCAGAAACCGATTGCTGAAGCGCGGCGTCCTCGTTAGCGTCGAGGCTGCGGGCAACGTCGCCCGCCGTCTCGATGGAGGACCACCCCAGATGCACCGTTCACGGCGGACGTCGCTGGTCGCGACGCTCGGAGCCCTCACCCTCGCCGGGAGCCTCGTCGCGGCCGTCCCGGCCACCGCCCTCGCGGCGCAGCCCGGAGCCGCGACCACCCTCGCCCGGCTGTCCGACCCGACCTGCACCACCGACGCCACCGGCGCCGTCGGCGCCGGCGCACTCACCCCGAGCAACCTCTGCGTGCCCGGTGCCGCGACCGACGCCAGCAGCACGCTGCTCGTCTGGAACAAGGCCGAGTCGACCCAGGTCACCGACTACGTCGTCTACCAGGACGGCAGGTCCCTCGGGCGCTCGTCAGCCAACGCCGAGGAGCACACGCCCTCGCAGCGGTACGTCGACACCTTCTCCGCGAACGACGCCGACGGCTGGCACGTGCAGGTGCAGAACCACAGCTTCAAGGTCACCGGTCTCAAGCCGCTGCACTCCTACACCTTCACCGTCCGGGCCGTCCTCGCCGACGGCCGGCTCTCGGCACCGTCCGACGCGATCCGCGTCACCACCGCGTGGCAGGGCCCCCGCATCACCGTCACGTCGTGGCCGTTCCGGGCCGTCGGCGACGGCACGACCCTGAGCACGAAGGCCATCCAGGCCGCGATCGACGTCTGCGTGATCCCCGGCTGCACCGTCGTCATCCCGAAGGGCACGTTCAGGACCGGCGCGCTGTTCCTGCACAGCGACATGACGCTCGAGCTCGCGCAGGGCGCCCGACTGCTCGGCTCCGACGACTGGGCCGACTACCCCGTCACGAAGGGCTACTACCTCTACCCCGTGCCGACGCCCACGCCCACGGACGCGAGCTGGACCGCCTACCTGCGCCCGCCGTCGCTCCTCAACGTGCGCCCCCGCGACCTCGGCAAGAGCGCGACGAGCCGCGAGCCCGGCGACGTGGCGCGCAACGTGCGCGTCGTCGGCCCCGGCACGATCGACGGCGACGGTTGGAAGCGGACCGCCACCGGCGCCACCACCGACGAGACCGGCGCCACGCTGCCCGACTACGTCGCGTCGAGCGCCGCGAAGGTCGCGACCGACGGCATCCTCGCCGCGAACCAGACCGAGCACGCCCGCGCGACCATCGACACCATGCCGGGCATCCTCAACCGGCCCGAGACCGTGAGTGACTCGTCGGTCTACGGCCAGTACCGGTCGAGCATCGCGACCTTCATCGGCGTCGACGGGCTGTACCTCGACGGGTTCACCGTCGAGAACCCCGCGTTCCACGGGCTGATGATCCTCGACTCGTCCGACGTGGGCGTCTACGGCACCCGCAACACGACGTTCGACACCAACAACGGCGACGCCATCGAGCTCGGCGGCACCGAGCGGGCCGTCGTCGCGAACAACTTCTTCGACGCGGGCGACGACGTCGTCAACTTCGCTGCCGGCCAGGGCACCTACGGCGCGCAGGGCCGGTCGACCGGCGACACGTGGATCTTCGGCAACTACGTGCGCCGCGGGCACGGTGGCATCGCGATCGGCAGCCACACCGCCGCGTGGGTGCACGACGTCCTCGCCGAGGACAACGTCTTCTACAAGACCGAGACGGGTGCGCTGCGCATGAAGTCGACGTCCGACATGAACGGCGGCGCGAAGGACGTCGTGTTCCGCGACAGCGCCGCCGCGTGCCTCAAGACGAGCGCCGTCATCGCGACGCTCAGCTACTCGCTCTCACCGTCCGGGTACGTGGCCGGCGGCTCCGCGACGTTCCAGGGCATCCGGGTCCAGGACGTCAGCGTCGACGGCAACAGCACGTCGACGTGCGGCATGGCGGCGAGCACGTCCAAGCCCGTGCTCGACATCGAGGCCGGTCCGGCCATCGACGCCGACCCGATCGGGCCGTTCACGTTCGACGACGTGCGGTTCCGCAACGTGAACGCGACGGGCATCCAGGGTCTGGTCGGGTCGACGTTCCAGGACGTGTGCTTCGCGAGCGTCCTCGGGAACGCTAACCCGTGGAAGCTGGACGAGTTCTCCACGGGGAACACGTTCACGAACGTGTCGCCCGCACCGGGAGAAGGCGGGCCCACGAGCACTTGCCGCTGACCGAGAGCAGCGGGAGGGGCGATGCCGACGCGCCCCGCGCACGGGCCACACCCGGTCCGTGCGCGGGGCGTCGTCGTGCGCGCCGCCATGCGGGGAACGCTCAGGCAGCCAGCGCGAGACCGCCGTACCGGCCGGTCGACGGGGTGCGGGCCGGGGCGTGCTCGAGCCGGTGGACGACGTCGCGCAGCACGGCGGAGAGCGGGGCGTCGAGCGCGTCGCACAGCGCGACCACGACCTCCGACGACGGTTCCTTGCGGCCGCGCTCGACCTCCGACACGTACGCCACCGACAGGCGGGCCCGCTCGGCCACGTCGACGAGCCGCAGCCCGAGGTCGTCCCGTCGGCGCCGGAGCTCGGCGCCGAGGGCGTCGCGCAGCAGCGGCGGCGCCGTCGTCCCCGTGCCCGTGCGGGGCAGGACGGGTGGGGCCGTGGACGTCGGTGCGGGCGGGGCGGCGGGTGTCGTGGGCACCGGGCGGAGGACCGCCCTCCGGGCGTCGTGCATGGTGGCTCCCCCTGTGCTGGTGCGGATGTGGGCGGTGGTCCTGGCTCTTCCCAGCACGCTAGCCCGCGGTCGCGCGGTGCGGCGCGTGCTGCGTTGCGCCCTCAGCAGATCGGCGTTCTGCGGCGGGCAGATCGGCCCCCGGCAGAACGGCCCGCACGTCGGCGACCCGGCTCCGCAGACTGGCGGCATGAGCGAAGAGACCGCACCCGTCGACCGCGAGCTCGCCCGCGAGCTCCTGAAGCACCGCATCGTCGTCCTGGGCCGGGAGGTCCGCGACGACGACGCCAACGAGATCTGCGGACGCATCCTGCTGCTCGCCGCACAGGACCCCCGCGCCGACATCCAGCTCTACATCAACTCGCCCGGCGGCTCGGTGTCGGCGGGCTTCGCGGTGTTCGACACGATGCGGCTCGTGCCGTGCGACGTCCAGACCGTCGCGATGGGGTTCGCGGCGTCGATGGCGCAGGTGCTCCTCACGGCGGGGACGCCGGGCAAGCGGTTCGCCCTCCCGCACACGCGGATCGTCATGCACCAGCCTCTCGGCGGGATCGGCGGCTCCACGACGGACGTGCGGATCCAGGCCGAACAGCTCCGGCAGACCAAGGACGTCATCGCCGCGATCACGGCCGAGCAGACCGGTCAGCGGGTCGAGCGGATCGTCGCCGACGCCGACCGGGACCACTGGTTCACCGCGGAGGAGGCGAAGGAGTACGGGCTCGTGGACCACGTCGTCGACCTGCACCTGCCCGTGAGTGGGTAGGGCGTGGCATCGACGCGCGAAGGGCATCTCGGCGGTTCCTTGACACGTCAGGGCGACCGTCCCCTAGGCTGAACTAGCCAGAAGTTCTGGCTAGCCAGAGAGGGGCATGCCGTGCAGGTCAACGTCCTCGAAGCGCGCAACAACCTGTCGCAACTGATCGCGCGCGCGACCGCCGGCGAGGAGGTGGTCATCGCCAAGCGTGACGTGCCGCTCGTCCGCCTGGTGCCTGTGTCGATCGACCTCGTCCACGGGCGTGGCAATGTGGTCGTGGAGTGGCTGGACGGTCACCCGCTGCCTCCTCGGCTGACCCGTGAGCCGGCGCAGCTCGATCTCGACATCGCGAACGAGCGTGAGGGCTGGGAGTGATCTACCTCGACAGCTGTCTGGTGATCTACGCCGTCGAGGACCAGGGGAGTCGGGGTACGAGGCTGCGGGAGATGCTCGCGCGCGACGAGGTCTTCGCGGTGAGCCCGTTGGTGCACCTCGAGTGTCTCGTCGGACCGCTGCGGCGTGACGACATCGACGTCGAGCAGCGATACCGCACGGTTCTCGCGCTGTTTCATCAGGTCGAGCTCGACCAGACCGTGATCGAGCGCGCGGCGCGACTTCGGGCCACGACGCTCATGAAGACGCCCGACGCGCTCCATGTGGCAGCGGCGCAGGTCCACGGCTGCGACGCACTCTGGACGAACGACGACCGGCTGGCCGCTGCGAGCCGAGGCTTCGCCGTCGGGGTCCTGTCGTCCTGACGGGGGGGGGGGGGGGGGGGGGGGGGGGCGTCCTGAGCGCGTGAAGCACGGGACGGGGCAGCGCGTGAAGCTCAGGACGACCGGTGGTCGACGAGCTCCAGGCGCGGGCCGCGGCGGGGTGCGCGGGCGACACCCGCGAGCAGCAGGTGGTGCACCACCCGGTGCCGGTGGCCGCGGTACGGCTCGAGCAGCGCGAGCATGCCGTCGTCGTCGGTGCGCTCGCCGGTGAGCGCCCACCCGATCTGCTTCGCCAGGTGGAAGTCGCCCACGGACACCGCGTCCGGGTCGCCGAGGACGCGCTGCGCGGTCTCGGCGGCGGTCCACACGCCGACGCCGGGCACCGTGCGCCACAGGCGGCGGGCCTCGGCGGGGTCGCCGGGGGAGCGGTCCGCGGCGCGCTGCAGCGACGACGCGAGCCGCGCGCAGGCGACGACCGTGCGCGCGCGGCCCGGGTCGACGCCCGCCTGGTGGAAGTCCCACGACGGCACGGCCGCCCACGCCGCAGCGGACGGCGGGACGCTCATCCGGTCCGCGACCGGCCCGGGCGCCGGCTCGCCGTGCCGCAGGACGAGCCACCGCCACGCCGCGTGCGCCGTGATCGTCTGGACGCGCTGCTCCAGCACCGCCGGCACCAGGGCCTCGAGCACGTTGCCCGACCGGGTGAGCCGGACCCGTCGGGTGCTCCGCCACGCGTCCCGGACGACGCCGGGCGGCGGGTCGAAGCCCGTGTCGTCGTCGTGGACGCCGAGCAGGCCGGGAGCGGCGTCGAGCGCGGCCTCCGCACCGTAGCCCCACGCCTGGACCGTCACGCAGCGTGGCCCGACGGCCAGGAACCGCAGCGTCGCCGTGCCCGCGCGCGTCCGGGTCGCGCGCCACACCGCACCGTCCGGGCCGACCTGCTGGGCCGGGTCGCGCCTGCCGCGGGCGTGCGGCGCGAGGGTCGCGCGGACGTCCACCGGCGCCGCCGTCTCGACGGTCCGCTCGCGCGGCACCGTGCGCGGAGCCACCGGCAGAATCGAGCGCGGCGGCAGGACGGACGTCACCGGTCCATCGTCACACGGCCCGTCCGGACCGAGGGCATGCCACAGCGTGCCCGGTGACGGTGCGCCCGATGAGTCGGTGCAGCGGGCGGAGTCGACCCTGATGGCGGGCCCGGACCGCGGGCTGCCCGACCCGGAAGGACGACCCATGACCGACACCCTGCTCGCGACGGCGTTCAGCGGCTTCTCCGTCGACGACCTCGACGCCGCCCGCGACTTTTACGCCGGCACGCTCGGCCTCGACGTCGAGGAGACCCCCGGCATGGGCCTGTGGCTGCGGATCCCTGGCGACTCCGGGGTGTTCGTGTACCCGAAGGGGGACGCGCACGTGCCCGCGACCTTCACCGTGCTCAACTTCCCCGTCGCGGACGTGACCTCCACCGTCGCCGCTCTGCGCGAGAGGGGCGTCGCGTTCGAGCGGTACGCCGGCACGCCCGTCGAGACCGACGACGACTTCGTGTTCCGGGGCGGCGGCCCGCTCATCGCGTGGTTCACCGACCCCGCGGGGAACGTGCTGTCCGTGGTGGCGGACGCGTGAGCGCCGCGGGCGGAGGACGTCGGCTCGTCGTGACCCAGAACGTCACGGTCGACGGCGCCGTCGAGATGCTGGACGACTGGTTCGACCCCGCGGACCAGGACCCCGAGGTGCTCGCGGAGATGCGACGCCAGGACGCGACGTCCGACGCGATCCTGCTCGGCCGGCAGACGTTCGAGGACTTCCGCGGGTACTGGCGGCACCGCGACGACGACCCCACGGGCATCGGCGCCCAGCTCGACGGGCTCGCGAAGCACGTCGTGTCGACCACGCTCACCGACCCGGCGTGGGAGAACACCACCGTCATCCAGGACGGACTCGACGGGGTGCGCCGGCTGCTCGCGACGCCCGGGCAGGACGTCGTCGTGACGGGCAGCATCAGCCTCTGCCATGCGGTCGACGCCGCCGGCCTGGTCGACGAGTACCGCCTGTTCGTCTACCCGGTCGTGCAGGGGCGGGGGCGACGGCTGTTCCCGGAGGGTTCGGCGCCGCGGCGGCTGCGCGCGCTCGAGACGCGGCAGTTCGCGGACGGAGTGGCTCTGGTCCGATATGCGTCTTAAAGCATGAGACGGCGCCCATATGTAAGCGATGCGGTGTAACTTGTGCTCGCCGCGGATGCGTCGCGGCACCGGAGCGCACTGGGGCGTTCCGTCACAAGGGGGCTCAATGAGACTCTTCAAGCAGCTCGTC
Source organism: Luteimicrobium subarcticum (assembly GCF_002798015.1). Classification (GTDB taxonomy): domain Bacteria; phylum Actinomycetota; class Actinomycetes; order Actinomycetales; family Cellulomonadaceae; genus Luteimicrobium; species Luteimicrobium subarcticum. The sequence continues at coordinate 67,674 of NZ_PGTZ01000013.1, forward strand.
GCCGTTCTCGTCCTCTCCGTCGTCGCGTCTGTCGGCGCTGCGCAGCTTGCGCAGGCGGATTCGTGGCGGGCATGACACACGAGTCCTGCCCGCCGTCCGTGAGGGCGGCCCTCGTCCTCGACGGCGTCGCCGTCCGACGTCGCGGCCGCGATGTCGTCGTGGTCGATCGGCTCCGCTTCGACCGGGGGAGCCACGTCCTCGCGGGAGCCAACGGCTCCGGCAAGTCGACGCTGCTGGCCGGCATCGCCGGGCTGCTGCCCGTCGACGGCCTGGTCACGGTCGGTGGGCAGGACGTCACGTCCGGTGCCGGGCGACGGTCCGTCGCCTACCTGCCGCAGGCCCCGTCCGGCCTCGACCACCTCACCGCGCTCGACGCCGTGCGGTTCGCCCAGGCTGTCGTCGGCCTCGCGGCGGCAGACCCCGTCGCGCACCTCGAGACCGTCGGGATGGCCGACAGGGCCCGGTCGCGCGTGGGTCGACTGTCCGGGGGTGAGCGACGGCTCGTCTACCTCGCGACCCTGCTGACCCAGCGGGCGCCCGTGTTCCTGCTCGACGAGCCGACCGTCGGGCTCGACGCCGCCCACCGGCTCGCGCTGCGGGACGTCCTGAGGCGTATCGCGGCAGAAGCCGTCGTCGTCACCGCGACACACGTCGCCGACGACCTCGACGACCTCGCCGACCGCATCGTCGTCCTGTCTGACGGTCGCGTCGTGCACGACGGGCCGGGCGCTGACCTGCGCGACGCAGCTCCCGACGGCCCGTCCTGGGATCGCGCACTGACCGCCCTGGCGGTGGCTCCATGAGCGGGGCTCCCACCGTTGCGTCGCCTTCATCCACATCCTCGGCTCCGGACAAGGAGCCGGCCGGCGCGCCGCTCGCCATCTCGTCGCGCGCGCTGTGGTGGTTCGGTGCTGCGCTCGTCGCACTCCAGGTCGCGCAGATCCTCGGCCGGTCGCACGCCGCTTGGATCGACGTGCGATGGGCGTGGTCGCAATACCTCTTCTCTCTGGTGATGTTCGGCCCGCTCGCCGCCGCGGGGGGAGCGTGGCAGGGCCGAGCGCTCATCCAGGCAGGATGGCTCGCGCGGATCCGTCCGTGGCGCGGCGCATGGCTGTTCATCGCCCCGGTGACCGCGCTCGCGCTCACGGTCTTCCTGGGCGGCCTCGTTGCTCAGTTCGCGCTCTGCGTCGTGACGGGAGCACCGGTCGACCTCTTGGTCGCCGACTCGGTCGACGGGGTCATCGCCGTCGTCGGGGTGGTCACCTACGTGCTCGCGGGCGCCGCGATCGGTGCCGCCCTGCGCTGGCGCGTCGTCGTGCCGCTCGCCGCAGGCGCCGCGTTCGGCCTCACGATGTGGGCCTGGATCGCCGGGATGGATGTCCTGGTGAAGTTCGGCGGAGCGACCGGCGGGCTGACCGGGTACGCCACGCGGCCGGGGCAGCAGCTCGTCCGCCTCGCCTTCCTCCTCGTGGTCGCTGCCGGATGCGCACTCGTGGTCCGCGAACGGCTGGGCTGGTCGCGCGGCACCCGCCGCGGCGTGGTGGGAGCGGTCGTGGCCGTGGCCGTCCTGTTCGGCATCGCGGGCAGCGTGGACGACGAGCTGCGAGCAGTGCCTGTCGCGTGGGCCTGCGCAGGCAAGGAGCCGACGGTCTGCGTGCCCGGCACGGCGAAGCGGTTCCTGCCCGATCTCATGACGGCTGTCGACAGGCAGGGCCTCGCCCACCAGGTGGTCACCGCGTCGCCCCGGACAGCCACGACGCTCCGCATCACCGACGACCTCCTCCTCGCGCGGGTGGCCCGAGTCGGTGCTGCGCCGGACCGAGAGGTGGGAGCCAGGATCGGAATCGAGGTCAGCAACCGATTGATGGCGCCGTACTGCCTGAGCTCGGAGAGCCCCGAGAGCTGGTGGTCGAACCCGGCAGTCGAGCAGCTGGGAACCTGGATCTCGTACTACACGAGCCGAGACGCCGACGACGTCACCACCCCCGCCGACGCCGGCATCCCCGACGCACCGATCGGCTCGCCCGCAGCGACGACGTTCCTCGCCACGACGCTCGCGCAGCTCCCGCCGTGCCCGAAGGGCTGAGAGTCGTCCGCCCGCCCCGCGCGATCGCCGTCGCGCGGGCCTGGCGGCTCCCGCTCGTCGCCGCCGGTCTCGCCGTCTACGGGCTGCTCGCCGCCCTGCTCGCCGGGCCGGTCACCATCCCCGGACGCACCGTCAAGGACGTCGTCGCGCCCCTGCTGCCGCTCCTCGTCGTCGGTGCGTACACCGCGGCGCAGCACGTCCTCGTGACCGCGACCGTCGAGCGTCGCCACCCGCGCTACCGGTGGCGCCGGCTGCTGCTCGTCGCCCTGACCCTCGCCGGAGGGGCGCTCGTCGCGGCGCTCGTGGGGCTGTGCTCGGACGTCAGCCCCCTCGTCCTCGACCGCAACCTCGCGCTGTTCCTCGGGGTGGTCCTGCTCGCCGGGCCGGCCGCGACCGACGGCGCGCTCGTCGTCCTCACGCTGTTCGGGGCGGGGAGCTGGATCCTCGGGTCGCACGGTGCCGGCGTGCCGCCCGCGTCCTGGGCGCTCCCGCTCGCGCTGCCGGACGCTCCAGCTGCTGCCGCGGCCGGGTGCGCGGCGCTCGTGGGCGGGCTCGTCCGCGTCGCGTTCAGCAGGCCGTGACGCCCGGTGGCTCCGGCGCGCGAGCGTCGGTGCGGCCGCGTAGCGTCGTCGGCGACCGCACACCAGCCGGCGACCAGGCCGGTGACCGCTGCCGAGGGAGGACCGATGGGTCACAAGAAGAAGTGGAGCGAGCTGAGCGGGGGCCAGCGGTTCGGGGTGCTCGTCCTGGGCGTCGCGCAGCTCGCCCTCACGGTCAGCGCGTACCGCGACCTGTCTCAGCGTGACGAGGACGAGATCGAGGGCACCAAGCTCGCGTGGGGCGTGGCGATCCTCGTGAACTGGATCGGCCCGATCACGTACTACCTCAAGGGCCGCAAGAACCTGGGGCTCAACGCGTCCTGACGGCCGGATCGTAGAGTGGAAGCGTGCCCCACCTGACGCCCGACCCCGTGCCCGCCCCTGCCCCGGAGCCGTTCCCCGCGGCGGGGGTCCGCGCGTCGGCGCTCCTGCTCGACCTCGACGGGACGCTCGTCGACACCACGGAGAAGGTCGAGGCGGCGTGGCGGTGGGGCGCCGACACGCTGGACGTGCCCTTCGAGACCCTGGAGCCGTATATCCACGGTATCCCGGGGGTGCAGGCCCTCGAGCTCGCCCTGCCCGGACGACTGACCGTCGCCGAGCGGGAGGAGCTCACGCACGAGCTCCTCGGACGCATGTCCGACCCGGCGGCCGGGCACGTCCGCTGGATGCCCGGCGCCCAGCACGTCGTCTCCACGCTCGCGCGTGACGCCGCCGACCGGTGGGCCATCGTGACGAGCGGTGACACGCGACTCGCGGGGTCCAGCGTCGAGGCCCTCGCGCTGCCGCTGCCGCCCGTCATGGTGACGTCCGAGGACGTCGAGCTCGGCAAGCCGCACCCCGAGCCATACCTGGAGGGCGCCGACCGGCTCGGCATCGAGCCGTCCGAGTGCGTCGTCGTCGAGGACGCACCCGCGGGTGTCGCCGCCGGGAAGGCGGCGGGCATGCGCGTCCTGGCGCTCACCACGACGTACGACGCCGAGGCGCTGCACCAGGCGGACTGGGTCGTGCCGACGCTCGAGGCGGTCACGGTCCGGACCGACGACGACGGTCTGCTGCTCACGGCGATCTGACAGGAGGCGCGATGGACCGGCCGGACGACGCACCACAGGACGAGGTCGAGGCCGCCCGCCGCGCGCGTCGCCGCCGCGACGAGGAGCACCGCCGCACCGAGAACCCGCGCTCTCCGCAGTCCCGGCTCCGGGCGCAGGAGGACGTGGTGCTCAAGGCGCGCTGGGTCGACCACGTCGTCGAGGACGCGATCGCGCGCGGCGAGTTCGACGACCTCCCCCTCCAGGGCAAGCCGATCCCGAGCCTGGGCACGCACCACGACCCCGACTGGTGGGTCAAGCAGCTCGTCGAGCGCGAGCACGTCACCGGGGTGCTGCCGGAGGCGCTGCAGCTCCGCACCGACGACGCGAGGCTCGACGCCCACCTCGACCGGGAACGCACCGAGGCGGGGGTGCGGGCACAGGTCGAGGAGTTCAACCGCCGCATCGTCGAGGCGCGACGCCAGCTGCTCGGCGGCCCGCCGGTCGTGACGCCGCTGCGGGACGTCGAGACGGAGGTCGAGCGCTGGCGCTCGCGGCGGGAGCGTCCGACGATCGAGTGATGACGACTCGCGGTGACGAACCCGGCGACCTGCCCGTGGCGGGTGGTGTGCTCTTCGACGTCGACGGGACCCTGGTCGACTCGAACTACCTGCAGGTCGACGCCTGGGTGCGGGCGTTCCACGACGTCGGGCTCGAGGTCGACGCGTGGACGGTGCACCGGACGCTCGGCCAGGCCGGCCCGGAACTGATCGAGCGGGTCGGCGGCAGCGCCGCCGCGGCGTGGACGGCACGGCTGAGCGACGCCCACGAGCGGTACTCGGCGGCGAGCGCGTTCCTGCTGCGCCGCACCCCGGGCGCCCGGGAGCTGGTGCGCGCCGTCGCCGCGCACGGGGTGCGTCCCGTCCTCGCGACCTCGGCGTCGCCCGCCAGCCTCGAGCGACTTCGTGCGGTGCTCGACGTGGACGACGCGATCCGGGCCGTCACCTCGGCCGACGACGTCGACGTGTCGAAGCCGGAGCCCGACCTGGTGCACCGGGCCCTCGAGGCGGGCGTGATCGACCCGGCGCGCGCGGTGTTCGTCGGCGACAGCGTGTGGGACGTCGAGGCCGCGGGCCGCGCCGGCATCCCCTGCGTCGGTGTGCTGTGCGGAGGCGTGGCGGAGGCGGAGCTGCGCGAGGCGGGTGCCGTCGCGGTCTACCGCGACCCGCAGGACCTGCTCGACCGGCTGGACGACAGCCCCCTGACCCGCGCGTTCAGTCCGTGAGGCCGACCCGCCGCCCGGAGCCTCGCTCCAGGGGCGCGGCGCGACCTCATTCCCACGGCGGGGTGTCGCCGAGCTTCTCGTAGTACCGGGCGTGGTGCGCCGTCCACGACAACGGCGAAGCCGATTCCCGAGTCACCGCCCGTGGCGACCGCCACGCGTCCTTCGAGTCCGAGGTCCATCTCCCGACGTGAGGGCCGCCGCGACCCCGATGCCCGAGGTCGCGCGCTCAGCGCTCCGGGCGATCGACCGGGCGGTGGGGGTCCGCGCCGCTCTGCGTGAAGAACGACAGCTGGCCCGTGGTCTCGAGCACGGCCAGGCGGACGTCGGCGATGCGTTCGATGCCGTTCTGCCGCGCCGCCTCCATGAGGTCGTCCAGGGACACGCGCTCCCGCTTCATGACCTCGAACGACGGTTCGCCGTCCGCCACCACCACGACGGGGACCCCGTGCACCACGGCCCGTGCCCGCGGGAAGCGGGCGTTGACCCAGGTGAGGAAGATCGTCGCGGTGGCGAACGTCCCCACGGCGAGGACAGCCGCCGTCACCGAGTAGTCCTGCTGCGTCACCCCTTGCTGAACCATGTCGCCCATCGTCACGAACAGCACCAGCTGGAACGTGCTCAGCTCGCCGAGCGTGGACCGCCCGACGACCCGGGTGACGAACCACAGGAAGACGAAGACGACGAGCGCGCGCGCGACGATCTCCACGGGTGCCTCCTCAGGGCAGCAGGACGGTGCGGAACGGCGTCGTGGCGACGGGCGACCCGTCCAGCAGGACCGACACCTCGCCCGACCGTCCTCGGTGGCTCGACGGCTGGACGTACGTGTCGAACGTGACGTCCATGGTGTCCCCGGGCGGACTGGCGAACGTCCACACGAGCCACGTGCCGTCGTCCGTCTCCGCCGTCGGTGACGGGGTGAGGCCCTGCTCCTCGAAGATGTCGAAGTAGTCGGCCGTCACCCGCACGACGACCTGCTTCGGCAGTCCGCCCGCGTGCGTCACCCGGACGGACCACGGGACGTCGAGGCCGGCCCGCGCGACCGACGCGTGGTGCACCGCGACCGTCCAGCCCTGCTCCTGGCGAGTGCTCGTCGAGGTCCGTAGCCCGAACAGGTTGAGGGCGCCGGCGACCACCACGAGCACCAGGCCCGCTGTGCCGACCCGCCGTGGCCACGCCGAGCGCGGCCCCGCGTCGACACCACGTGGTGACTCGAGCGTCGGGAGCTGGTCGGGCATACCGCGATCATGGACCGAAGGCTCCCGGGACGCCCTCCGGGCGGCACCGCGTGCGTGGTCTCGTGCCCCGTCCGAGCATCGAAGGATGACACGCTTCGGATACACCCTCATGACCGAGCAGTCCGGACCGCGCGAGCTCGTGCGGTACGCCGCTGCCGCCGAGGACGCGGGCTTCGACTTCGAGGTGTCGAGCGACCACTTCTTCCCGTGGCTCGACACGCAGGGGCACGCGTCGTACGCGTGGTCGGTGCTGGGCGCGGTGACCCAGGTGACGTCCCGCGTGGAGCTCATGACGTACGTGACGTGCCCGACCATGCGCTACCACCCGGCGGTCGTCGCCCAGAAGGCCGCCACGCTCGGGCTGCTGTCGGACGGCCGGTTCACGCTCGGGCTGGGCGCGGGGGAGAACCTCAACGAGCACGTCGTCGGTGAGGGCTGGCCCGCGGTCGCCGAGCGGCAGGACATGCTCGAGGAGGCCGTCACGATCATCCGCGCGCTGTTCGGGGGCGGCTACGTCACCTGGGAGGGCACCCACTTCCGGGTCGACTCCGCGCGCGTGTGGGACCTGCCGGACGACCCCGTGCAGCTCGGCATCGCGGTGTCGGGGGACGCGTCCGTGGACCGCTTCGCACCCCTCGCCGACCACCTCGTCGCCGTCGAGCCCGACGCCGACCTCGTGAGGTCGTGGGGAGCGCTCCGGTCCGACGCCGGGCTGCCGGTGTCCCGGGCGATCGGGCAGGTGCCCGTGTGCTGGGCGCCCGACCGGGACACCGCCGTGCGGCGCGCGCACGAGCAGTTCCGGTGGTTCGGGCTCGGGTGGCCCGTCAACGCGAACCTGCCGACCACCGAAGGGTTCGCGGCCGCGAGCCAGTTCGTCCGGCCCGACGACGTCGCCGACGCCATCGCGTGCGGCCCCGACCTCGACGCGATCGTCGAGTCCGTCGCGCCCTACTGGGAGGCGGGGTTCACCGACGTCGCGCTCGTCCAGATCGGGGACGAGGGACAGCAGGAGTTCCTCGAGACGGTCGCGGGACCCCTGCTCGACCGCTTGCGGGAGGCCGCGCCCTGACCGTCGGTCGTCAGTCGCCGACGGTGACCGTGACGGTGACGACCGCGACGTCGTCACGACGGGCGTCGTCCGGCGCCAGCGCCGCGACGAGGGCTGCGGGACTCGTGTCGCCGGTCGCAGCGATCAGCGCGCGCAGCCGCTCGACCCCGTCGAGCACGGTCTCGTCGCGGCGCTCCACCAGGCCGTCCGTGTAGAGGACGAGCGTGTCGCCCGGGCGGAGCCACGCACGGTGGTCGTGCCGGTCGGCCGGGGCGATGCCGAGGAGCATGTCGCCCCGGCGGTGGAGCGTCTCGACCGACCCGTCGGCGCGGCGGACCACCGGCGGCAGGTGCCCGGCGCTCGACCAGAGCAGCTCACGCCGCCCGTTCCGACGCGGTGTCGACACGTGGCACACGAGCGCGGTGGCGGTCGTCCCGAGGCGGAGGCCACGGTTCGCCTCGTCGAGGCGCGTGAGGACCCTCGACGGCGGCTCGCGGAACGTCCACGTGAACCCGCGCAGCATCGCGCGCAGCTGGCCCATCCGTGCGGCCGACTCCATGTCGTGCCCCGTGACGTCGCCGACGACGAACGCGCTCGACCCGTCGGCGAGCGCCAGCGCGTCGTACCAGTCGCCGCCGACCTCCTCGCCCCGGGACGCCGGGACGTAGGCGGCGTCGAGCTGCACCCCGTCGATCGTCGGGAGCTCGGTGAGCATCGCCGCCTGGAGCTGGTGCGCGACGTCACGCCGGTCCTGGAGCAGCAGGGCACGTTCGAGCGCCAGCGTCGCATAGGCGGCGAGCTGCCGTGCGACCGTCCGGGTGGCGTCGTCGATCTCGCGGGGGAGCTGCCACCGGACCACGGCGACCCCGAGGGGTGCTGCCGCAGTGACCAGGGGGAGCATCGCGGCGGCGCCCGGTCCCGTGCCGCGCAGCTCGGGGAACATCTCGGCGAGCTCGTCACCGTCCGCGAACAGGAGCGGTCGCCCCGCCTGCAGGGTGCGGACGGTCGCGTTGGTGGTCTCCGTCAGCGGGATGTCGCGCCACGCCACCTCGGCGAGCCCCGGGACGGGGGAGCGGCGCGCCCACGTGATGCTCCGGTCCTCGATGAGTGCCACGGCGCAGCGCGACCCGCCCAGCGCCGTCGTCGCCATGCGTTGGAGCGTGTCGAGCGCCTCGGGCAGCGTGCGCGTCTCGGCGAACGCCTCGGCCACGATGAGCAGGTCACGGTTCAGGCGGCTGCTGCGGCGCGCCAGGCGTTCCGCCTCGAGGCTCCGCGTGCGCTCGCCCCGCACCTGGATCTCGGACGTGCACGCCGCGGCCAGGTCCGCGAGCGTCGCGAGCTCGTCGTCGGTCCACGTGCGCGGCTCCGAGTCGATCGCGCAGAGCGACCCGACGGCGCGTCCCCGGGCGTCGTGCAGCGGGTAGCCCGCGTAGGCGATCGCGCCCAGGTCGGGGATCGCGAGGTTGTCCTGGAGGAAGTCGACGGTGCGCGCGTCCGACACGACGAGCGGCTCGTCCGCGCGGACGACGTACTGGCAGAACGAGTGGCTCAGCGCCGTCCCGCGCCGCGTCGCCCACGGCTCGGGCAACCCCACCATCCCCGGGAAGACCTGGCCCGACGCGTCGACGAACGACACCAGCGACACCGGGACGCCGAGCAGGGCATGGGCGAGCCGCGCGAACCGCTGGTACGCGGGGTCCTCGCTGCCGACCGGGCCGTCGGCGGCCGGTTCGGGGGGTGGCTGCACAGGCCGACGGTAACAGCGGCCGGTGACCCGCCGGAGCGTCCGTGGCCCCGGGCGACGGAAATGCGGTGGCCCCCGTGGGCGGTCGGTGCCACCATAGGTGCGCCCCGCCACGTCGCGCAGCCGGACTGCGCGCGTCTGCGGGGACCACACGCCCCCGACGACAGGAAGCCCGTTGAAGGTCAGCTCCCGCTCAGCGTCCCCGCGCTGACCGCCCTCCCGCGAGGGCAGGTCCGGCGCACCGCCGAACCCTCCGGAGCCCTGTATGCCTGCAACGCCCGCTCGACCGTCGTCGACCCCTGCCCCCACGTCCTCGTCGGTCGTCCTCAACCACGTCACGTTCGCGTGGCCCGACGGTGACGTCGTCCTCGACGACGTCACCGTCGCCTTCGGCCCCGGCCGCACCGGCCTCGTCGGCCGCAACGGCGCCGGCAAGTCGACCCTCCTGCGGCTCGTCGCCGGCGAGCTCACCCCCACGTCCGGCGCCGTGACGACCCACGGCGACGTCGCGTGGGTGCCGCAGGACCTCGTCGTCCGCGACACCGGCGCCACGGTCGCCGACCTGCTCGGCGTCGGCACCCGTCTGCGCGCCTTCCGCGCCATCGAGTCCGGGGAACCCGACCCGGCGCGCCTCGCCGCGCATTTCGAGGCGCTCGCCGACGACTGGGAGGTCGAGCAGCACGCCGCCGACGCGGCCCGCGCCTGCGGGCTGACGGCCGCAGACCTCGACCGACCCGCCGCGACCCTCTCGGGCGGCGAGACGATCCTCGCCGCCGTCCGGGCGGCGCGCGACGCCCGCGCGTCCGTGACGCTCCTCGACGAGCCGACCAACAACCTCGACCGTCGCGCCCGCGAACGGCTCCACGTGATGCTCGACTCCTGGCCGGGCACGCTCCTCGTCGTCAGCCACGACCGCGAGCTGCTCGACCTGCTCGACCGCACCGCCGAGGTGCGCACCGGCGCCGTCGACGTGTTCGGCGGCACGTTCACCCAGTACGAGGAGCACCTCGCCGTCGAGCAGGACGCCGCCGCCCGGGCCGTCCGCACCGCCGAGCAGCGCCTCCGCGCCGAAAAGCGCGACCGCATCGAGACGGAGACCCGCCTCGCCCGGTCCGCGAAGGCCGGGCGCAAGGCCGCCGAGAGCATGCCGAAGATCCTCGCGAACGCCCGCAAGAGCGCCGCCGAAGGCACCGCGGGCAAGCGCCGCGGTCTCGCCGACGACCGCGTCGACGCCGCCCGCGACGCCGTCGACCAAGCCGAAGGACGCGTCCGCGACGACGACCGCGTGCACGTCGACCTCCCCGGCACCGCCGTCCCCGCCGGACGACGGCTCGTCGAGGTCGACCCCGACCGGACCGTCGACGGTCGCGGGCTCGTCCTGCAGGGACCCGAGCGTGTCGCGCTCGTCGGCGACAACGGCGCCGGGAAGTCGACCCTCCTCGACGCGCTGCTCGCCGGGACCGGCGGACGGGTGCTGACCGACCGGGTCGGGTACCTGCACCAGCGGCTCGTGCTCGGGGACGAGCGTGGCGGTCCGGCGGGCGAGGCGCGGACGGTGCTCGACGTGGTGCGCGCGGCCGCGCCCGACGTGCCGCCCGGGCAGGTGCGCGACCGGCTCGCACGGTTCCTGCTGCGCGGCCGGACCGTCGAGCGCCCCGTCGGCTCGCTGTCGGGGGCCGAACGGTTCCGCGTCGCCCTCGCGTGCCAGCTCCTGCGTGAACCGCACCTGCTCGTCCTCGACGAACCCACCAACAACCTCGACCTCGGGACCGTCGACCAGCTCGTCGACGCCCTCGCCGGGTACCGCGGCGGGCTGCTCGTCGTGAGCCATGACGAACGGTTCCTCGAGCGCATCGGCGCCGGGTACGACGGGACGCGTCCCGGTCGTCGTTGGCTCGTCGAGAGGGGGTGCGGAGTGCGCGAGGTGACCGTCCTCAGCGCCTGACGCGTCCCGGACCCGTCCGGTGCATCCGTCCGGGTCGTGCCGGCGGGCGTCGCCGCAGACGGCACCCTGCAGATCCCCGCGTCGGGCCAGGTCGCGGGCTGGTACCGGTACGGCCCGGCGCCGGCCTCCCGTGCCGGGAGCGCCGTCCTCGCGTCGCACGTCGACACGCTCCAGGGCATCGGACAGTTCGCGCGCCTCCAGGACGTGCGGCGGGGAGCGCGGGTCGACGTGCGGGACGCGTCCGGGGCCACGGCGCACTACGCGGTGCGGTCCGTGCTGCTGGTCGCGAAGAGCCGGCTCCCGCTCGACCAGATCTTCGACGAGACGGGCCCGCGGCGTCTCGTCCTCATGACGTGCGGCGGGACGTGGGACGCGTCCACCGGGCACTACCGGGACAACGTCGTCCTGGTCGCGACCCCGGTGTCCTGACGGAGTGCCGCCGCACACGACGACGGCGGGGGCACCGTGATGGTGCCCCCGCCGTCGAGTCGTGCTGTGTCGAGCCGTGCTGTGGAGCGGACGACGGGATTCGAACCCGCGACCCTCACCTTGGCAAGGTGATGCTCTACCAACTGAGCCACGTCCGCGTGCGCGCTGGAGACCCTGTACTGGGTGCGTGCGCGTCCTCAGTCTAGTCGACGTCGTCGCCCGCGCCGACCGCCCGGTGCCCGTGCCCGCCCCCGTCCCGCGCCCGCCCCGCCGGTCCGTCGCCTACGCAAGGTCGCTTCGCGTCCGTTGCGGCGCGCGCGAAGGGCCGAGACGGACGCGAGCTCGCGGGCCGGCCGGCCGCATCGCGGTACCGGGGCGGCGGACGTAGCGTCGGACGATGGGTGACCTCGACGACTACCTCGCGTCCGTGACCGACGCGGCGTCGCGGACGGCACTGGAGCACGTGCGCGACATCGCGCTGGACGTCGTCCCCGACGCCGAGCAGGGCACCAAGTACGCCATGGCGGCGCTCGTGTATCGGGGCAAGGGGCTCGTCGCGCCGGTCGAGAACAAGCACCACCTCTCGGTCGTGCCGTTCAGCGGGGAGGTCGTCGCGCAGGTCGCCGACGACCTCGGTGGGTTCTCGCTGTCGAAGGGGACGATCCGGTTCGACGCCGCGCACCCGGTGCCCGACGACGTCCTCCGGCGCGTCGTGGAGCTGCGGCGGGCCGAGATCGACGCGCGCGCGCCTGAGCGCGCGGGGCCCGGGCGTCCTGGTCCCGGAGCGCCCTGACCGAGGACGTCCGCACAGGGCGTCACGCGGTCACCGGCCGGAGCTCGCGTGCACTTCGGCCCTTCGCGTGCGCCGCAACGGACGCGAAGCGACCTTGCGTAGGCGACGGACCAGCGGCGACGGACCAGCGGCGACGGACCAGCGGTGCCGGACCGCGGGGTGCCGGACCGCGGGGGTCAGGGGGGCGGGGCGGTGGACGCCCGCACGACGAGCTCGACGCCGATGAGGTCGGCGTCACCCCGGTCGTCGCCTCCCGCACCGGCACCCGCGTCGACGAGGTCGAGCAGCAGCTCGGCGGCGCGCACGCCCTTGCGACGCGTGTCCTGCCGGACGGTCGTGAGGGCGGGGGTGACCTGCTGGGCGATCTCGGCGTCGTCGAACCCGACGACGGACACGCGACCGGGCACGTCGACGCCGTGCTGCGCGAGCCCGCGGACGAGCCCGGCGGCGAGGACGTCGGCGGTGGCGAACACGGCGGTCGCGGTGGGGTGCTCGTGGGCGATGCGTGCGCCCGCGGAGAGCCCGTCGGCGTATGTGGTCCAAGAGGGCACGATGCTCGCGGGGGACCATGCGACGTCGTGGGCCGCGAACGCGGACCGGAACCCGGCGAGGCGCTGCTCGACGACGTGGCTGGCGGTGAGCGTCGGGCCGCAGAACACGACGTCGGTGTGCCCGAGGGCGAGGAGGTGCTCGGCGGCGAGCCGCCCGCCTTCGTGGTCGTCGGTGCGGACGGTCCGGGTGCGGGCCGGAGCAGCGGGGCCGTGGACGCCGGGCGAGTAGGCGTCGATGACGACGGTGGGGAGGTCGTCGGGCAGGGCGAGGTCGTCGAGGGCGTCGTCGGTGAAGCCCATGACGACGACGCCGTCGAGGTTCCAGCGTTGGACGGAGTCGAGGACGTCGCGGGCGTCGGCGACGCCGCGGAGCATGAGGTGGTGGTCGCGGCGGCGCAGCGCGGTCTCGACGGCGCCCATGACGGAGACGTCGTGGGGGCTGACGAGGAGGTCGTCGTCGTCGGTGCCGGCGGGGACGAGGAGCCCGACGAGGCGGGTGCGGCCGGCGGCGAGGGACTGGGCCGACGCGTTGGGGACGTAGCCGCGGAGGGCGACGATGCGTTCGACCTCGGCGGCGGTGGTGGGGGAGACGCGGCCGCGGTTGCCGTTGACGACGTTGCTGACGGTCATGACGCTGACGCCGGCCTCGCGGGCGATGTCCTTGAGGGTGACGCGCGGCACCGGTGCTCCTTCGAAACTGGGGTCTTGACGGGGATCCTATCCGCGTTTAGCGTTAAACGTGTAGCGCTAAACCTTGAGTCTCGACGTGGAGACGAGAGGGCGCACGACGACCACCCGGCCGCGGCCGGACATCTCAAGGAGAGACGATGAAGTCATCGACCATGTGGCGTGCCGCCGGCGCCGTCGGAGCCGTTGCGCTCGGTCTGGGGTCGCTCACCGCGTGCAGCAGCGGCAGCAGCGGGAGCCCCGAGAGCCCGTCCGCCGCCGCGACGCTCAGCGGACCCGTCACCATCACCGTGGCGATCGACCAGGGCCTCAACGCTGACGCCAAGGCCCAGTTCGACCAGCGGGTCGCCGTCTTCGAGAAGGCCAACCCGCTCATCACCGTGAAGTCCCAGGAGTACACCTGGACGGCCACGACGTTCACCGCGGACCTGGCGGGCGGCACCCTGCCCGACGTCTTCCCGATCCCGTTCACCGACGGGCGCGGCCTCATCGCGCAGGAGCAGATCGCCGACATCAGCCCGCTCGTGAAGCAGCTGCCGTACGCCGACACGTTCAACAAGAACGTCGCCACCGAGGGCGAGGACGCCGACGGCAACATGTGGGCCGTCCCGATCGCGGCCTACGGTCAGGGCCTGCACTACAACCGCGCGCTGTTCACCGAGGCCGGGCTCGACCCCGACAAGCCCCCGACGACGTGGGACGAGGTCCGCGCCGACGCCAAGCAGATCTCGGACAAGACCGGCATGGCCGGCCTCGCGATGATGACCAAGTCGAACACCGGCGGCTGGATCCTCACCACGATGGACAACGCCTTCGGCGGCCGCGTCGAGGACACCGCGGACGGCACGACCACGGCCACGGTCGACACCGACCAGATGAAGGAGGTCGCGCAGTACCTGCACGACCTGCGCTGGACCGACAACTCGATGGGCCAGAACTTCCTCTACGACTGGGCCGGCATCAACCAGGACTTCGCCGCCGGCAAGATCGGCATGTACGTGTCGGGCGGCGGCAACCTGCCGAACCTCATCACGCAGAACAACATGGACGTCAAGGACTACGGCCTGACCGTCCTGCCGCTGCAGGGTGACGACGCCGGCGCGCTCGGTGGCGGCACGCTCGCCGCGGTGTCCGCCAAGGCGACCCAGCAGGAGCAGATCGCGTCCGTGAAGTGGATCGACTTCTACTACGTGCAGCAGCTCGTCTCGAAGGACGCCGCCGTGGCGTCCGCCGAGCAGTCGGTCGCCAACAAGCAGCCGGTCGGTGCGCCTCAGCTCCCGATCTTCGACCAGGCGACCTACCAGCAGCAGCAGGAGTGGATCAAGCCGTACGTCAACGTCCCTCTCGACCAGATGACGGGGTACACGGACAACGTGTTCGGCCAGCCGCTCGTCCCTGAGCCCGGCGTCGGGACCCAGGACGTCTACGCCAAGCTCGACAACGTCGTCCAGACCATCCTCACGCAGAAGGACGCCGACATCGACAAGCTGCTGAGCGACGCGCAGACCCAGGCACAGCGCGTCGTCGACTCCAACTCCTGACACACCACCCCAGCTCGGCCCGGCCTCCATCCGGATCTCGGCCGGTCCGCCTGCGCCGGTCGGTGGGCACCGCTCCGCCCACCGGCCGGCGCATCTTCTCGTTACCGTTGGAGTCACCCATGAGCACCCTTGCGCCACCGTCCCGCACCCTGCGCACGCGTCCGATCGCGGACCCGCGCGCGGTGGTCCAGGGCGAGAAGTACCGGATCACCGTCCTGACGGACGGGCTGCTGCGGCTCGAGTACGCCGACGACGGCGTCTTCGAGGACCGGGCGTCGTCCTTCGCGGTGTGCCGCGAGCTGCCCGTCCCGGACTTCCGGGTCCTCGAGGACGGCCCGCACCTGGAGATCGTCACCGAGCGCCTCCACCTGGTCTACGACCGGGGGCGGTTCACGACGAGCGGCCTGTCGGTCGCCGTCCGCGGCGGGGTGACGGTCTACCACTCGGTGTGGCGCTTCGGGGAGGTCCTCGGGGACGCCGACGGCACGGTCGCGGGGATGCCGGCGCTGCGCGGCACCGCCCGCACCCTGGACGAGGCGGACGGCGCCGTCCCGCTCGAGGACGGCGTGGTGTCCCGCACCGGTTTCGCGCTGCTCGACGACTCCGCGTCGATGCTGTTCACGGACGACGGGTGGGTCGCGCCACGGCCGCCTGCCCCGGCCGGGGGCGAGCGCCACGACCTGTACGTCTTCGGGTACGGACACGACTACGCCGAGGCGCTGCGTGCCTTCTACGCGGTCTCCGGACCGCAGCCCCTGCTGCCGCGCTTCGCGCTCGGCAACTGGTGGAGCCGCTTCCACCGGTACACCGCCGGCACGTACCGCGAGCTCATCGAACGGTTCGACGCCGAGGGGCTGCCGTTCTCCGTCAGCGTGATCGACATGGACTGGCACGTCGTCGACGTCGACCCCGCGCTCGGTTCCGGCTGGACCGGCTACTCCTGGAACCGCGACCTGTTCCCCGACCCGGACGTGTTCCTCGCGTGGCTGCACGAGCGCGGGCTGCGGGTCACGCTCAACGTGCACCCCGCGGACGGCGTCCGCGCCCACGAGGACGCGTACGAGGAGATGGCCCGCGCGCTCGGGCGCGACACGTCGCAGCGGGACCCCGTCGCGTTCGACGTCACCGACCGCGAGTTCCTCGCCGCGTACTTCGACGTCCTGCACCGCCGGCTCGAGGACGACGGCGTCGACTTCTGGTGGGTCGACTGGCAGTCCGGGCCGCACTCGCGGGTCGCCGGCATCGACCCCCTGTGGATGCTCAACCACTTCCACTTCCTGGACGCGGCGCGCGACGGGCGGCGCCCGCTGACCTTCTCGCGCTACGCCGGTCCCGGCTCGCACCGGTACCCCGTCGGGTTCTCCGGCGACACGGTCATCAGCTGGGACTCGCTCGCCTTCCAGCCGTCCTTCACGGCGTCCGCGGCGAACATCGGCTACGGGTGGTGGTCGCACGACATCGGCGGGCACATGCACGGCGTCCGGGACGACGAGCTCGCGACCCGCTGGCTCCAGCTCGGCGTCTTCTCGCCCGTGCTGCGGCTGCACTCCGGGTCCAACGCGTTCATCACCAAGGAGCCGTGGACCTTCCCCGAGCCCGCCCGGACCGCGATGACCGAGGCGCTGCGCCTGCGCCACCGCCTCGTCCCGTACCTGCACACCATGAACCACCGCGCCGCGTTCGAGGGCGCGCCGCTCGTCGCGCCCCTGTACCACCGCTGGCCCGAGGCCGGCCCGGCGTACGAGGAGCGGCACGAGTTCACGTTCGGCACCGAGCTGCTCGTCGCACCCGTCACGTCGCCGTCCGACCCCGTGACCCGCACCGCGTCGACGTCCGCGTGGCTCCCGCCCGGCACCTGGGTCGACCTGTTCACCGGCCTCGTCTACGACGTCGGTCCCGACCAGGACGCGACCGGCCGACCGGGAACCGGGCGCGAGATCGTCCTGCACCGCGACCTGTCGTCCGTGCCGGTGCTCGCCCGCTCCGGTGCGATCGTCCCGCTCGACGCCCGCGCGGTGCCCGGCAACGACGTCGGCAACCCCGCGGCGCTCGAGGTGGTCGTGGTCGTCGGCGCCGACGGCGCGTTCGACCTCGTCGAGGACGACGGCGTGGGCGACGGGTCCGACCCCGACGGCGTCGTCCGCACGCCGCTGCGCTGGGACGACCCGGCAGGTGCGCGCGCGGTCACGGGTGCGAGCGGGGACGCGCGGTCGGGGCGGCTCGTGGTCGGGCCGGCGGCCGGTGGCACCGCGGGCCTCGACTCGCTGCCCGCGACGCGCTCGTGGACGGTGTCTTTCCCGGCGTTCGCCGGCGGCCGCCGGACGGACGTCGACGTCGTGCGGGCGACGGTCGACGGCGTCCGGGTCGGATCCACGACGACGCGAGGGCTGGGGGGTGCGTTCGCGGTGACCGTCGAGGACGTTCCCGTGGGCGCCGAGCTCGTGCTGCTGCTGGACGCGTCGCGGGGCGTGCGGCTGCGTGCGAACGACGTCGTGGGCCGCTGCTTCGACGTGCTCGACCGCGCGCAGGTCGCGTACGACCTCAAGGAGCGCATCCAGGGCGTGATCGCGGGGACCGTCTCGTCCGGCGGCTCGCTCACGACGGTGGTCTCGCGGCTCCAGGCGCTGGGGCTGCCGCGCGTGCTCGAGTCGGCGCTCGGCGAGGTGCTGCTCGCGCAGGGGTGAGCGTGGGCGGGGCCGGGCCCGTGGCGGCCCGCGCCACGGCCTCAGGGGGTCGGTACCAGGCGGGGGAGGACCACGTCGAACCGGCACCCCCCGGGGACGTTCCGCACCTGGACCGCCCCCGAGTGCGCCTCGGCGATACCGCGCGCGATGGCGAGGCCCAGGCCTGCGCCGCCGGGCACGGGCTGGTCGCGCACCCTGCGGCCGCCCTCGGGGGCGTCGTCGGCGGTGCGGCCCGAGCCCGCGTCGCCGGTGGCCGCGAGCGCGGCAGGGGGCGTGCGCGCCGACGACCCGCGCCACCCCGCCTCGAACACCCGGGTGAGGTCCGCCTCGGGGATCCCGCCGCCCGCGTCGACCACGCCCACGGCCGCACGGGCACCCGGCTCCGCGGTCGTCATGACCTGGATCTCGCTGCCCGCAGGGGAGTGCTGGATCGCGTTGATGAGCAGGTTCCCGACGACCCGCGCGAGCTCGCGGGCGTCGCCGACGACGGTCAGGTCGGTCGGCCCCGACTGCGAGAGACTCACCGCCCGGGACCGTGCGAGGGGAGCGAGCTCCGCCACCGCGTCGCTCACCAGGTCGTACAGCGCGAGCGGCTCGAGGGTCAGCGACAGGGTCCCGGAGTGGATGCGCGACAGCTCGAACAGGTCGTCGACCATGCCCGACAAGCGGTCGACCTGCGCGTGCATGCGCCGGTAGTAGAGCTCCGGGTCGTCGGCGAGGCCGTCCTCGAGGGCCTCCGTCATGGCGCGCAGCCCGGCGAGCGGGGTGCGCAGGTCGTGCGAGATCCAGGCGACGAGGTCGCGCCGGGCGGACTCGGTGCGGGCCGCCTCGTCGCGCGCCAGGGCGAGCTTCTCGCTCGTCTCCGCGAGCACGGACGCCAGCTCGGCGAGATCTCCCCCGCCGGCTCCCGGCACGGCGCGGACGGTCCGCCCCTCACCGACCTCGCGCGTCAGCGTCCGGACGCGGCGGACCTCCCGGGCGAGCCAGAGGCCCAGGACGGACGCGCCGCCCAGCGCGACGACACCCGAGACCCCCGCGACCCACAGCGCGACGACCAGGTCGTGCGGCGACAGGTACATGGCCTGCGCGACCGCGACCATCCCTGCGAGCGCTGCGACGACCGCCGCCCCGACGACCACGCAGACCTGCGCGAGGAGGCTCGCGCTGCGCCACCGCAGCAGGACGACGACCGCGACGCCGCACACCACGAGGGCGCAGGCCACGGCGATCGCGACGATGACGAGGAGGTCCTGGAGGGCGATCATGCGAGGTCTCCGCCGGCGGGCGTCGCGCTCGCCGAGGCGCCGGCGCCGGAGGAGAACCGGTAGCCGACGCCCCAGACGGTCGTCAGCCACGCCGGGTGCGCGGGATCGTCCTCGATCTTCTCCCGCAACCGTCGGACGTGGACGGTCACCGTCGACAGGTCGCCGAACTCCCACCGCCACACCGCACGCAGCAGCTGCTCGCGGCTGAACGCCTGGTCGGGGTGCTTGAGGAAGAACGCCAGCAGGTCGTGCTCGCGGACGGAGAGGGTGAGGGGCGCGTCGTCCTTCGTGAGCGTGCGACCGCCCGGGTCGAGCCGGAACGGGCCGAGGTCGAACGCCGCCTCCGGGGTGAGGTCCGTGACGCTGCGGCGCAGCACCGACCGGACCCGCAGCACCAGCTCGCGCGGGGAGAACGGCTTCGCCAGGTAGTCGTCGGCCCCGGCCTCGAGGCCGGTGATGCGGTCCTCGGTCGAGCCGAGCGCCGTGAGCATCACGACGGCCGTGCCGTGCTCGGCGCGCAGGCGCCGGCACACCTCGACCCCGTCGATCCCCGGCAGCATGCGGTCGAGCACCACGAGGTCCGGGCGTGCGCGGGCCGCGATCCGCAGCGCGCTCACGCCGTCCGCGGCCTGGTCCACCAGGAATCCCGCCGCCCGCAGGTACTGGCACGCGACCTCGCGGACCGTCGGGTCGTCCTCGACGACGAGGACCCGGCGGTCCGTCAGCACGTCGTCCGCCGCACCGGGTGCGGCGGCAGGGGAGGAGACCACCCGTCCAGCGTAGGCGGGAGGCCCGCGCCGGGCGCTCGGCCGGGGGGTGCGACGGGCGTCCGTCCTCGGACCGTAAGACCTGGGGGGCGCGACGACCCGTCCGGTCGAGCCGCTCCGGACGTCAGGTCGGGGGCGCCACCCCGAGCGGCACGAGCAGCTGGACGACGTGCTCGCGGATCTCGTCGCGGATCCGTCGGACGCTCTCGATGCCTTGGCCGGCGGGGTCGTCGAGCTCCCAGTCCTCATAGCGCGTGCCGGGGTAGTACGGGCAGGCGTCGCCGCAGCCCATCGTGACGACGACGTCCGAGTCCTGGACCGCGCCCGCCGTGAGCATGCGGGGCTGCTCGCCCGTGAGGTCGATGCCGACCTCGGCCATCGCCGAGACCGCGACGGGGTTGATCTGGGACGCAGGCACGGAACCCGCTGACCGGACCTCGACCGCGTCACCGGCCAGGGCGCGCACGAACCCTGCGGCCATCTGGGACCGTCCCGCGTTGTGCACGCAGACGAACAGGACGGCCGGGGTGTCGGTGACGCTCATCGGCCGTCTCCCGCGGCGGGGAGCGCGCTCGTGAGCGCGGCGGCGAGGAGCGGGCGGGCGTCGACGGTGAGGCTGAAGTAGGCCCATCGCCCGCGCTGCTCACGGGCGACCAGCCCGGCGTCGATCAAGACGCGCATGTGGTGGGACAGGGTCGGTTGGGTCAGGCCGAACGGCCCGGTCAGGTCGCAGATGCAGACCTCGCCGTCCGGGGCTGCCGCGATCGCGGCGACCAGGCGCACCCTGGTCGGGTCGGCGACCGACCTGAGCAGGGTGGCGACCTCGTCGGCGCGCTCGGGCGAGAGGGCGCTGCGCGGGGTCGCGCAGCAGGACGCCGTGGCGTCATCGGGGGCGAGGGGGAGCGGGGTCGTCACGGACCCATCGTCCACCATCTATCGATAATTGTCTATGTGTTGGTGCGACGCGGAACCTCGGCCGTCCGTCCTCGGACCGTAAGACTTTCCCGGACGGGCGCGCGGGCGTCGTCCGTAGCGTCGGGAGCGTGGCCGACGACCTGCCGGAAGACCTCCGAGACCCAGACCCTGAGACTGATCTCGCCCGCGCCCGCGTCGACGTGGTGCTGCCCTGCCTCGACGAGGCGGCGGCGCTGCCCGGCGTGCTCGCGCGGATGCCCGCCGGGTACCGGGCGATCGTCGTGGACAACGGGTCCACGGACGGCTCGGCGGACGTCGCCCGGGCGCACGGCGCGGTCGTCGTCACGGAGCCGCGGCGAGGCTTCGGGGCCGCCGCGCACGCTGGCCTGCTGGCCGCCACCGCGCCCGTCGTCGCGTTCTGCGACGCCGACGGGTCGCTCGACCCGGCCGAGCTGCCGCTGGTGGCCGACCCCGTCCTCGCCGACGACGCCGACCTCGTGCTCGGGCGTCGCCGGACCGAGGGCCGAGGGGCGTGGCCCGTGCACGCACGCGCCGCCAACCTCGCGCTCGCCGCGCGTCTGCGCCGTCGCACCGGCGTCCCCCTGCACGACCTCGGTCCGCTGCGCGCCGCCCGCCGCGAGGCGTTGGTCGGCCTCGGGCTCGTCGACCGGCGCAGCGGCTACCCGCTCGAGGTGTTCCTGCGGGCCGCCGCCGCCGGCTGGCGGGTGCGCGAGGTCGACGTGTCGTACCGGCCGCGCGTCGGACGGTCCAAGGTCACGGGGACGGTGCTCGGCACAGCGCGCGCCGTCCAGGACATGTCCCGGCTGATGCGGGAGGTGTCGTGACGGGCGGGGACTCGGGCGCGGCCGGACCCACGCTCGTCGTGGTCGCGAAGGAGTGCGTCCCCGGGCGCGTGAAGACGCGGCTCCACCCGCCGCTGACGCTCGACGACGCCGCGGCCGTCGCGCGTGCCTGCCTCGCCGACACCCTCCGGGCGCTGGCGGACGTGCCCGCCGCACGGCGCGTCCTGTTCCTCGACGGGCGGGCCGACGACCCCCTGACGCTGCCGCCCGAGGCCGCTGCGTGGGACGTGCTGCCCCAGCCGCACGGGACCCTCGACGTGCGGCTCGGGCACCTGCTCGACGTGGTCGACGGGCCGCTGCTGCTCGTCGGCATGGACACGCCGCAGCTCACCGCAGCGCACCTGGCCCCGGTCACCGACCCGCCCGACCTGGACGACCCGACCGCCCCGCCCGACGTGTGGCTCGGGCCCGCCGCCGACGGCGGGTACTGGGCGCTCGCGACGACCGCGGGGGGCGCCGACCGGGCACGGCGCCTCCCGGGCGGTCCCGGGTCGCTCGTGCGCGGCGTGCCGATGTCGCGCGCCGACACGGGTGCCCTCCAGCGCGCCCGGATCGAGGCCCACGGGCTGCGCGTCGGGAGGCTCGCGGCCCTCGTGGACGTCGACACCGCGGACGACCTGCGGCTCGTGCTCCAGGACGCCCGCCCTGGCGGCGCGCTGGCCGGGCTCGCCGAGCCCGGCGGCGTGCTCGACGGGGTCCTGGTGGGCGCCGCGTGACGGCGCAACCCGTGGGGTTCGTCGACGGGGGCATCACGGGCCGCGTCGACGACGGCATCGACCGCGACCTCGACCGCGCGCGGACCGCTGCCTCGTTCGGAGGCGGCGGTGCGCACCCGTACGCCGCGGCCCTGCGCGCGGGCGGCGGAGAGCTGCGCGTCGTCCGGCACGCGACCTCGACGAGCCGTGCCGTCCTGCACGACGTCGCCCGCTACCTCGCGCCCGCCGACGCGGCCGACCGGGAGGTCCTGCGCCGCACCCGCGGCGCGGTGCTCGACGTCGGGTGCGGGCCGGCGCGCGCGGTGCGCGCGGCGGCCGACCTGGGACGCCCGGCGCTCGGCGTCGACGTCTCGCCCGACGCGGTGGCGCTGGCCCGGTCGCAGGGACTGCCGGTGCTGTGCCGGTCCGTGTTCGACCCGATTCCCCGTACCGGTGCCTGGGGCGCGGTCCTGCTGCTCGACGGCAACGTCGGCATCGGCGGGGACGTGACCGCGTTGCTGGCCCGGTGCGCGGAGCTGGTCGGGCCCGGAGGGCGCGTGGTCGTCGAGGCAGACCCCGACCCGGGCCACGACGACGCCTTCGACGCCGTGGCGGTGGACGCCGCGGGTCGTACCAGCGCGCCGTTCGCGTGGGCGGAGGCGGGGCTCAGGACGATCGGTCGTCGGGCGTCCGGGGTGGGGCTCCGTCCCGCGCTGGAGTGGCACCGCGACGGGCGGTCGTTCGTCGCACTCGAGCGCGGACGCTGAGGACGAGCGTCCCGATGGCCACCACGGCCACGATCGCGACCCACACGCCGAGCAGGCGGGTCGCGTAGTCGCCGGGCAGGACGGTCGGGTTCGCCGTCCCGAGCGACTTCTTGTGGATCTCGGGCCACGCGACGAGCGTGAGCGCCCCGCCCACCATCAGCCCGGCGGCGAGCAGCACCCCGGCGCCGCGGGGAGCCCGGACGCCGCGTGTCGCGAGCGCCCCGGCGGCTGCCGAGCCTCCGAGGAGCAGCCCCACGACGAACATCGCGAACACCCCGTCGTGCAGGACGAGCGCACCGACGAGCCACCTGCCGACGTCCACCACGTGCTGCGCGGCGACGAGCTGCCACCCGCCGACGACGAGCGCGACCCCGCCGACGCCCAGCAAGGCCACCCGGGTCGGCCGCACCCACCGCGGGCTCATGTGGTCTCCAGGCGCGCGAGCCACTTCGTCTGCTCGACGCCGGGCCGGGCGGGGGCGATGAGCCGTGCCGGGTAGCCGTGCTCGAGGTGCAGGTCGTCGTCGCCGATCCGCAACGCCACGAGCGTCGCCGGGTGGCTCGCGAACTCGGGACCCATCTCGCTGACGCGCTGCCCGCCCTGGCGCTGCAGGCTCGTGGCGCGCACGGACACGTCATGGGGTGCCCCGACGAGGTCCATGACGTCCGACAGGCGCACCCCGCCCCACCGTGCCGTCGTGGACCAGCCCTCCACGCACGCGACGGGAAGCACCACCTCGCGCTGCGGCATGGCCTCGAGATCGGCGCGGCTCAGGGCGACCGTCCGCCCCCCGTGGGCCACGACGAGCCGCCAGGCGGCGTCCGTCGCGCTCTGCTCGACGCCCGCGGCGGCGGCCGTCCGGTTGACGGGCAGCCCCTGCGGCCCGAGCGCCTGCGTCCTGGCCCCGAACAGGTTCGTCCGCCGCAGCCACCCGAAGGACTGCCCGGCCGTGCCGAGCACCACGGCCGCGGTCGCCGTTCCGACCCCGACGAGAAACCCCCGCCGCGAAGCCTCCGCGGTGCGAGGTGCAGGGCCGTCCCCCACCCCCTCGACCCCAGCACCCCGGACCTCGCGCGACCGTCCCGACCAGTGCGCCACGATCTTCGGCAGCTGCACCGCGACATGGATCGCGAGCGCCCCCACCACCACCCACGCGAGCGCCAGGTGGATCGCGCGGAACGGGAACGGGAAGACGTACCACTGGTACGTGTTGAGGAGCCCGATGGTGACCTCGACGAGGGACGCGGCGACGAGCACCCCGACGAGGACGCGTTCGACGGCGTGCTGCGCGGACCGCAGCGGCGGCCACTGGAACAGCCGTGGGTAGACGCTCCACAGCTTGGCGAGCAGCAGGGGGATCGACGCGATGCCGGTGGCGACGTGGACGCCCTGGGTGATCTGGTAGAGGTTCGACGGCCAGGTGGGGAACCGCATCCACGAGGCGGGGTCCTGGAGGTAGTGGCTGTACAGGCCGGTGGCGAAGCACATCAGGAGGGCGAGCCCGAGCAGCCGGCCGATCACGACGGTGGTGCGGGTGGAGCGGGCCGGGTGGTCGAGACGGTCCTGCAGGGCATGCGCGATCCGTCCACCGCGGCCGGTGGGCGGGCGGTCGTCCGGCGCGCTCCCCATGCGGCCATCCTTCGCCGGTGGAGGCTCGGACGGCGGCGCAGGATCTTACGGTCCGCTGACGGGGCGCCGTCCGGGCGCCCGTGGAGGCGCACCCGGGCAGGACGGCACGGCACGATCGGAGGGTGCGTACCGCTCTCTCCGCCGTCGCGGTGGCCGCCCTGACCGTGGTCACCGCTGTCACGACGCGCACCCCGGGCTTCACCCCGTCGCACCGTCCCGTGCTGGCCTGGTGGCTCGCGGCCGGGTGGGTCCTGTTCGGTCTGGCCCTGCTCGCGCTGCGCCGCGTGCCGGAGCGGCGGGTGGTGCCGCTGGTGCTGGCCGGGTCGCTCGCGGTCGGGGTCGCGGCGCTCGTGGGGCCACCCAACATGAGCACCGACTCGGCCCGCTACGCGTGGGACGGCATCGTGCAGGACGCGGGCACCTCCCCGTACGCGTACGTGCCCGCGGACGACCACCTGGCCGGCCTGCGCACGGACTGGCTGTTCCCCGCCCCGGACGTCGCCGCGGACGGGACCGTCACGTGCGACGAGCTGCGGGTGCAGCCGACGACGACCGTCCCGTCGGGTGCGCCGCTGTGCACGGCGCTGAACCGGCCGCAGGTCCCGACGATCTACCCGCCGGTCGCGGAGGCGTACTTCGCCGCGGTGCGCGCGCCCGTCCCGTCGGGCGCGGAGTACTGGCCCTTGCAGGTCTCGGGGCTGCTGGTCGGCCTGGGCCTGACGGGGGCGCTGCTGGTCGGGATGCGCCGCCGGGGGATGGCGGCCCGGTGGGCCGCGGTGTGGGGCTGGTGCCCGTTCGTCGCGGAGGAGGTCGTCACGAACTCCCACGTCGACGGTCTGGGGACGCTCCTGCTCGTGCTGGCGACGCTGGCGGCGACGAGCGACCTGGCGTGGCTGCGCCGTGGCGCGACGGACCGCCGCCCGCTCGTCGCCGGCGTGCTCCTCGGGCTCGCGACCGCCACCAAGGTGATCCCGGCGCTCGCCGCGCCGCCGCTGCTCCGTCGTCACGGCTGGCGGACCGCGGCAGCCGCGGTCGTGACGGTCGCGCTGGTGTACGTCCCGTACGTGGCGGTGTCGGGGACGGGCGTCCTCGGCTACCTGTCGGGCTATCTCGACGAGGAGGGGTACGACTCCGGGGCGCGGTTCGCGCTCGTGACGCTCGTCGTGCCGGGGACCGCGGCGACCGTCGTCGCGCTGCTGCTCGTCGCGGCGCTCGCGGTGTGGTCGTGGTGGCGTGCGGACCCCGACCGTCCGTGGCTGACCCAGGTGGTGCTGATCGGCGGGACGCTGCTGGTCGTCCGCCCGGCGACGGCCTGGTACGCCGTCCTGCTGCTGCCGTTCGTCGCGCTGAGCCGCCGGTGGGAGTGGCTCGCGCTGCCCGTGGGGCTGCAGGCGAGCCAGATGTTCGGCGACGGCGTCGTCGAGCGGTGGGCCATGGGGGCGTGCCTGGCGGTCGTGGTCGGGGCGGCGGCCTGGCGGAGGTGGGGGAGCGGCGACGCCCCGGACCCCGACGGGGGTGTCGCCGGCTCGGCGCACCCGCACGACACGGACCTGACCTCGACCGCAAGGAGCACCGCATGACCGAGACCTCTGCCGATCCCACCCCCCGCGTCGCCGTCGTCGGGGGGTCCGGGCTGTACCGCCTGTTCGACGCCGGGACGGCCCGCGAGCTCGACGTCGCGACCCCCTTCGGCAGCCCGTCGGCGCCGCTGACGGTGGGCGAGTTCGGCGGCCGCACCGTCGCGTTCCTCCCGCGGCACGGCACGGCGCACACCCTCCCGCCTCATGCGATCGAGGCGCGGGCGAACCTGTGGGCGCTCGCGAGCCTGGGCGTGCGCGCCGTGGTCTCGTCGACAGCGGTGGGAGGCCTGGCCCCCGACCTGCCCCCGGGCCGGTTCGTCCTGCCCGACCAGCTGATCGACCGCACGACCGGTCGCGCCGACACGTACTTCACGGGAGGCGCTGCCGGTGTCGAGCACCTCGCCGCCGCCGACCCGTTCTGCCCCGCCCTGCGCCACGTCGCGCTGGACGCCGCGCGCCGCCTCGGGGAGGACGTCGCCGGCACCGCGACGACGGTCGTCGTCCAGGGTCCGCGGTTCTCCACACGCGCCGAGTCGCAGTGGTTCCGCGCGGCGGGCGCCGACATCGTGAACATGACCCAGTACCCGGAGACGGTCCTGGCCGCCGAGCTCGGCATGGGGCTCGTCAACCTGTCGTTCGTCACCGACACCGACGCCGGTGTCGTCGCCGGGGATGCCGACGCGGCCGACGCGTCGCTCGTGCTCGCCCGGATGGCAGCCGCCCAGCCGCGTCTGCTGGCCCTGCTCGCCGCGATCGTGGCCGCCGTGCCCGAGGACTACGAGCCGCGAGAGCTCGTACCGCGCGAGGCGTCGGTGCGCGTCCTGGCGCTGCCCGTCGCGGGGGCGGGCGCATGACGGGGCGGCTCGTGGTCACCGGGGGAGCCGGCTTCATCGGCGTGCCGACCGTGCGCGCCGCGCTCGACGCCGGGTGGGACGTGCACGTCGTCGACTCGCTGCGCCCCGACGTCCACCGCTCCGACGTCCACCGCCGGGGCGTGGCGCGGGAGCGTCTCCCCGGCCGGCTCGCGGCGCTCGCCGACCTCGACGCCGCGTCGCGGCTGTCGGTGACCGTCGCCGACCTGCGCGACCCCGGTGTCGCGGACGCCGCCGTCGACGGTGCGGACGTCGTCGTGCACCTCGCCGCGAAGGTCGGCCTCGGCGTCTCCCTCGACGACGCCCCCGACTACGTCGACTCCAACGGCACCGGGACCGCCCACGTCCTCGCGGCGATGGCGCGCCGCGGGGTGCCGCGGCTCGTCCTCGCGTCCTCGATGGTCGTGTACGGGGAGGGGCGGTACACCGACCCGGAGCGGCCCGACGCCGCGTCTGTGCAGCCGCCGCCGCGGCGGGCGGCCGACCTCGACCGGGGCGTCTTCGACCCGCTCACTCCGACGGGTCGCCCGTACGTCCCGGCGCTCGTCACGGAAGACGCAGAGCTCGACCCGCGGAACGTCTACGCGGCGACGAAGCTCCACCAGGAGCACCTCGCCGCCGCCTGGGCCAGGACGTCCGGGGGGACGGCCGCCCTGCTGCGCTACCACAACGTGTACGGTCCGGGTCTTCCCGCCGGCACGCCCTACGCCGGTGTCGCGGCGCTCTTCCTCTCGGCGCTCGCGGCGGGCACCGCGCCCCGGGTGTTCGAGGACGGCGCGCAGCGCCGCGACTTCGTGCACGTCGACGACGTGGCCGCCGCGAACCTCGCCGCGGCGGCGTGGACCGCGTCGCCGGGGTCGGCCGAGGGGGCGACGCGGGCCTTCAACGTCGGCAGCGGACAGGTGCGGACCGTCGGCGACCTGGCCGGGGAGCTCGCGCGCGCCGCCGGTGGACCGTCGCCCGTCGTGACGGGCGAGTACCGGCTCGGGGACGTCCGGCACGTCACGGCGTCGTCCGAGCGGCTGCGCGCCGAGACGGGGTGGAGGCCGCGCGTCGCGTTCGTCGACGGGGTGGCCGACCTCGTCGGGGGACCGCTGCCCGCGGCACCCGGTTCCGTGGCTACCACCTGATCCCGAGAAGCTGCGCGCTGCGCTCCCAGTGCTCGCGGACGAAGGCCGGGTCGGACGCGACGCGGTGCGTGCGCCCGAGCCGCCGGTGCTGGTCGTAATACGCGCCGGACTGCCAGTCGACGCCCGCCTCGCCCGTGACGAAGTGTGCGAGGTTCGCGCCGCCCTGCTGCGGCGACGTCAGGAACGGGCGGAGGACGCCGTGGTACAGGCGGCGGAACACGCTCGTGGTGTCGGCCGCGAACCCGGTCGCGACGATCCCCGGATGGAACGCGACGGACGACAGCCCCTGCTCGTGGAACCGCTCGTGCAGGCCCGCGGTGAACACGACGTTCGCGAGCTTCGCGTTCCCGTACGCGCGGTTCGGCGTGAAGCGGTGCCACGTCTCGAGGTCGTCCAGGTCGGGTCGGGCGAGCACGCGGGCGGCGACGCTCGCCGTGCTCACGACGGACGCCCGGCTCTCCAGGAGCCGTCCGAGGAGCTCGTGCGTCAGAAGGGTCGGGGCGAGGTGGTCGACCTGGAAGGTGCGCTCGAACCCGTCGGCCGTGCGCACCGGGCCGGAGAAGATGCCGCCGGCGTTGTGGGCGAGGACGTCGATGCGGTCGCACTCGCGCAGCAGTGTCGCCGCGAGCTGCCGGACGTCGTCGAGGCGCTCGTAGTCGGCCACGTGGTGCTCGGCACCGATCCGTTCGGCGACCGCGCGCGTCTTGTCGGGCGAGCGTCCGACGAGGACGAGGCGGACGTCCTGCGGCTCCCGGCGGGCGAGGAGCTTCGTGGCCGCGGCCCCGATCCCGTCGCTGGCCCCGGTGATCACGACGGTGCGCACGGTTCCCTCTCGTCGGCAGCGGTGGTCGTCCGCCATGGTGTCCGACTCTCCGGGCGCACGCCCGCGCAGGGCCTGCCGGTCCCGGTCGCGGGCGGCACGGCCCGATAGCATCGACGGTGTGAAGCGTCGGACCCGGAGCGCGGTGCTGCCGTCCGCTGCGTCGGCTGTCGTGGGAGCGGCGAGCGTCGCGGCTCTCGCGCTCGGCGCCCTCGCGGGGTGCTCGGCGGGTGGCCACGACGACCCCACGCAGATCACCGTCGCGACGTTCGCGGGCCTCGACGACGGCGCCCAGGCGGCGCTCGACGGGCTGGTCGCCGAGTTCGAGGACATGAACCCGGACGTCCGCGTCACGTTCCGGGTCTACGGCTACGACGCGCAGACGTTCGCGACCGACGCCGCCGCCGGGGCCGTCCCCACGGTCTTCGTCGCCCCGTTCACGGATGCGCCCGCGCTCGTCGCGGACGACCAGGTCGCGCACGTCGAGGACGTCCTCGCCGCGTTCCCCTACCTCGACGGCGCCGGGACGGACGACCTCGACGTCGCGCTGACGACCCCGGGCACGACCCCCGGTACGACCGGGCGCGCGACGGCGGGCACGACCGCCGGCGGGACCGTCCGCGGGGTGCCGGCGACCGCGTCCCCCGCGCGGCTCGTCTACGACCGGGACGCGTTCCGCGACGCCGGTCTCGACCCCGACGACCCGCCGACCACCTGGGCTCAGGTGCGCCGGGACGCGAAGCTCCTCGCGGCGAGCACCGGCGGCGCCGGGCTCGGGGTGCCCACGGAGAACGGGTCGGGCGGCGCGACCCTCGCCGCCGTCGCCGCCGCCACGGGCGGGCGGATCGAGCACGACGGAGCGGTGACCTTCGCGGGTGCGCGGACCGCCGCCGAGCTGCTGCACGACATGCGCTGGCAGGACGGCTCGCTCGGCACGACCCTCCTCGGGTCGACGGACGACGTGGTCCGCGCCTTCGCGGCGGGCAAGGTCGCCATGGTCGTCGGCACGACCGACCTGTCGTCCGCGGCGGTCCGCGCCGGCACGGACCCCGACGACCTCGGCATCGCCCCCATTCCGCTGACCGGCGACGACGCCGGGGTGGCGGTCGACGGCATGACGGCGTTCGTGTCGCCCGACGCGACCTCCGCGCAGCAGGACGCGGCCGCGCGATGGATCGACACCGCCTACGTCGCCGGGCTGATCAACGGGACCGACTCGTCGCTCAGCGACGTCTCGGGGACGGTGGCGTCGCGGGCGCTCGCAGCGGCCGAGGCGACCGACGGACCGGGCGGCGCCGGCGGCATCCCGACGGCCGCGCCGAGCCCGGCGGTCACGGGGACCACCCCCTCCGCGGGCGCATCGGCCTCGGGTACTCCGTCAGGCGGTTCGTCAGGCGAGGTGGCGCCGAGCCCCGGGTCGACGTTCGTCCCCAACCCCCAGCAGCCGGACCCCGTGGGGCCGCTCGTGGGACTGACGCCCGTGAACGTCGCGGCGGTGCGCTCGGTGCCGGGACGGCCCCTGGTGGCGCCGCCCGTCGTCGCCCCGCGTGCCGAGTACGTCGCCCTCGACGCCGTCGTCCGCGCCGTGCTCACTGACCGCGACGCCGACGTGCCGGCGCTGCTCGCCGCGGCGCAGCGCGACGCGGAGCGGACCGCCGCGACCGGCTGACCCGTCGATCGTCGCGCCGGCGGTCGACTGCGTCCGGTGCCCCGGGCACCCGTAGAATGGCGCCACGTGCCTGAAGCCCCCCGCGCCGCCGAGCCCGTCACCGTCCCCGACCTTCCCGTCGGGCCGCCCGAGGCGGACGCCGCGTGGTCCGTGGCGCGGGCCCTGCGCTCGCCCCGCCGCCTGCGCACCGAGGTGCTCGCCGGTCTCGTCGTCGCCCTCGCGCTGATCCCCGAGGCGATCGCGTTCTCGATCGTCGCCGGCGTCGACCCGCGGGTCGGGCTCTTCGCGTCGTTCACCATGGCGGTGACGATCGCGTTCACCGGTGGTCGGCCCGCCATGATCTCGGCGGCGACCGGGTCGGTCGCGCTCGTCGTCGCCCCCGTCGTCCGTGATCACGGGCTCGACTACCTCGTCGCGACGATCGTCCTCGCGGGAGTCCTGCAGGTCGTCCTCGCGCTGCTCGGCGTCGCACGGCTCATGCGGTTCGTGCCCCGCTCCGTCATGGTCGGGTTCGTCAACGCGCTCGCGATCCTCATCTTCATGTCCCAGCTCACGCACCTCGTCCACGTGCCGTGGGCGGTGTACCCGATGGTGGCCGTCGGCGTTGCCGTCATCGTGCTGCTCCCGCGCTGGACGACCGTCGTGCCGGCGCCGCTCGTCGCGATCGTCCTGCTCACGGCCGCGGCGCTGCTCGGTGGGATCCACGTGCCGACCGTCGGCGACGAGGGCGCGCTGCCCGACTCGTTGCCCTCGTTCGGGCTCCCGCACGTGCCGTACACGCTCGACACGCTGCGCATCATCGCGCCGTACGCGCTCGCGGCCGCGCTCGTCGGGCTGCTCGAGTCGCTCCTCACCGCGAAGCTCGTCGACGACGTCACCGACACTCACTCCGACAAGCGGCGCGAGTCGTGGGGCCAGGGCGTCGCCAACGTGGTGACCGGGTTCTTCGGCGGCATGGGCGGCTGCGCGATGATCGGCCAGACCATGATCAACGTGAAGGTCTCCGGGGCGCGCACGCGCATCTCGACGTTCCTCGCCGGCGCGTTCCTGCTCGTGCTGGTCGTCGGCCTCGGGGACGCGGTCGCCCGCATCCCCATGGCCGCGCTCGTCGCCGTCATGGTCATGGTGTGCGTCGGCACGTTCGACTGGCACTCCGTCGCGCCGTCCACCCTGCGCCGCATGCCGCGCTCGGAGACCGGCGTCATGGTGCTGACGGTCGTCGTCACCGTCGCGACGCACGACCTCGCCTACGGCGTCATCGCCGGGGTGCTCGCCGCGACCGTCCTGTTCGCGCGCCGCGTCGCGCACCTCGCGACCGTGACCCGCGTGGACCCGCCGCACGACGCCACCGACGACGGTGGCCGCGCCGACGACCCCGACGGCCGGCGGGTCTACGCCGTCGCGGGCGAGCTGTTCTTCGCGTCGTCCAACGACCTGGTCTCCCGGTTCGACTACGCGGGCGACCCGTCCGACGTGGTGCTCGACCTGTCGCGCGCGCACGTGTGGGACGCGTCGACCGTCGCGACCCTCGACGCGATCCGCACCCGGTACGAGGCGCACGGCAAGCGCGTCACGATCGTCGGGCTCGACCCCGACTCGCAGGCGCGCCATGACCGGCTGTCGGGCCGGCTCGTCGCCGCCGGGTAGCTCCCCGCTGCCGCGCGAGCGGGCACGTCCCGGGGACTCGGCGGCCGGGGCAGCGCCGTTGGCGCGGGCTGTGGTGCGTGGTGGCACGAAGAGCGGCACACCCTGCGGAGCGCACGGCGGAACCGCGCGTCCTGACGACCCGGTGCTCGCGCACGAGCTCCTGCCCCGCGCGACGTCCCGCAGACGACGAAGGAGCCTGCCCGACCAGGGGGTCGTCCCCGGTCGAGCAGGCTCCTGTCCACCCCATCCGCGCCGAACAGGTGGACAACCACCTGTTCGGCACGGGAGCGGGGGGGGGGGGGGGGGGGGGGGGGGGGGGGGGGGGGGGGGGGTTACTTCTTCGCGGCGAGCGCCACGTCGATCCCGGCGAGCGGCGAGCCGAGGCCCGTCACCGTGTCGTAGCCCGGGCCGGCGGTGCACTCGGCGCCGCACAGGCCGTTCGACCCGGCCGTCACGTCGTTCAGCGCGGAGCCGAGCGAGTAGACCGCCTGGTGGATCGTGTCGCCGTCCTTGCCGGCCGCCGCGAACGGCGCCTTGCCCTCGGCCGTGCGGAGCTGGTCGGCGTCCGCGAGGATGCCCGCCCACATCGGCGACGAGAGGCTCGTGCCGCCGACCTGCGTCCAGTAGCTGCCGCCCTCGGTGGCGAGCGTGACGTAGGTGGCGATGCCGGTCCTGGGGTCGGCGACGAACGAGACGTCCGGGGCACCGCGGAACGGCGACGACACGATGCCGTCCTGGTACGCCGGGCGCTTCTCGAAGTAGCTCAGGCCACCACCCGTCTTGGACCAGGCGGTCTCACCCGTGGTGTTGCCGTCGGCGTCGAGCTTGAGGTTCGTGCCGCCGACCGCGAGGATCGCCGGGTTCGTGCTCGAGTAGCCCGCCGGGTGGGCGTCGTCACCGGTCGACTGGGTGCAGACCGTCGTGACCACGCAGTGGGAGTCGTAGAACGACTCCTCGGAGAACTCCGGCATGCCCCAGCTGTTGTTGATCGCGGCCGGGTGCAGTGCGGCGGCCTTGTCGATCGCCCGGTACAGGGCGGCCGACGAGGCGTCCTCGGCCTCGACGAGCACGATCTTCGCGTGCGGCGCGACCGAGTGGACCGAGTCGAGGTCGAGCGCGGCCTCCTCGTTCCAGCCGTCGTCCTGGGCCGGCTGCTTGCCGTCCGCGTAGACCACGTCGAGGTCGAAGCAGTCGCTCGGGTCGGCGTCTGCGTTGTCGCACGTCAGCGGCAGGTCGAAGTGCGCCGCGTAGTGGTTCAGGTCGCTCTTCGCCGTCGGGTAGTCGTACGCGATCGAGATCGCGACCGTCTGGCCCGTGCCGTCACCCGTCAGGCCCAGACGCTTCTGGATCTGCTGCGGCGTGTAGCCGGTCGTGGCCTCGCCGTCGTCCGCGGAGCTGGACGCCGCGGGGGCCGCCTTCTGGGACAGCACCTGGTGCGGGGTCGACGCCACGCCGACCGGCAGGGCGCCGGACTGCAGGGCGGTGGTCGCCGTGGCGGCCGCGACCGTCGCGGACGACGGGAGCGACGCTGCGGCGTCGGACGACGCCGCGCCGGAGGTGCCGGTCACCTGGAGCGTGGTGACACCGTGCGGGAAGGCGTCCGAGGGGTACGGGTCGGCGCCGTAGCCGCCGACGTTCTGGTTGAGGTTGTACGCCTCGTAGTCCATCGGCAGCGCGAGCAGGTCCGTGGCCTTGTCGGCGTCGAGCGCGAGCGGCGTGACCGTGCCCGCGAAGTACGCGAACGCCGCCGCGTCGCGCTCCAGGAAGTTCCCGTCGTTGTCCGTGATCGGCGCCTTCCAGGCGTAGATGCCGCCCACGCCGCCGACGAACACGGAGCTGCCGTCCTGCGCGGTCGCGAACGTGGCCTGCTGGACGTCGGGCAGGGTGTGCGTCTGCACCACCGACGAGCCGTCGGCGGGGAACGTGCGCATCAGGAACGCGTTGAGCCACATGAGGCCCTGGCTGGGCGACGAGGCGTAGCCGTGGAACGTCGCCGACCCGTTGCCCAGGGTCTCGCTGACGACGGCACCGGTCTTGCCGTTCACGATCATCGCCGTGTTGCCGAAGCTCTGGACGGTGTCACCGCCGAACGTGAAGACCACGCCGTGGCCGTCCGTGCTCGGGATGTCCTTCGACGCGTAGGCGCCGTGCTGCGACTCGACCCAGGCGGCGTTGGCGCTGGCCGTCGGCTGCACCGACCAGACCTGCTTGCCGGTGGTGCTGTCGAGGGCGACGGCGGTCGGTGCGGGGTCGGACGTGCCGGTCCCGTAGCCGCGGACGCCGCCGTACTCGAGGAAGAGCTTGCCGCTGCCGTCCGTGGCGGGCACGGAGTAGGCGACGTTCTTGCCGGCGGCAGAGGCCGGCAGGTAGGTCCACACGGCCTTGCCGGCCGCGTCGTACGCCGACACGCCCTTCGTGCCCGAGACCACGACGTGACCGTCGACGACGGGTGCGTCGTACTCGAACGCGCCGGTCGAGGTCTGCGAGACGAGCGTGCCCTTCTTCGGGTCGATGACTGCGAAGCCCTGAGCCGTCGCGGCGACGACCTCGGTCGAGGTCTTGCCGTTCGAGCCCGCGACGGGTGCGACGTGCACGCCGTGCACCGACGCGGCCACCGGGGTCTCCCAGAGGACCTTGGTGACGTCGTTCTTGAGCGACTTGCCGTCGAGGGCGAAGACGCCGCGGCTCTCGCCACCGGCGATGACGTCGGCGACGCCGTCACCGTTCACGTCGTACGAGTCGGCCGCGTAGAGGTCACCGAGCATCGGCATGGTCTCGGTGACCGCGCCCAGGTAGCCGGTGAGCGACGCGGTCAGGTCGTAGCCGACCGTCAGGGAGCCGCCGAGGTAGGAGGTCACCTGGTCGCCCGCGACCGAGCCCTCGTGCGTCCACGCGGTCTTGCCGGTCCGCGTGGCGAGCGCCACGACCTGCGTGTGCTCCGGGCCCGCAGGGTTGGTGCGGGACTGCGCGACGGCGTCGGAGACCGTCACGAGGACGTGGCCGAGCGGGTCGAGCGAGACGCCCGTGACCGGCGACTCGGTGGCGCCGACCGTGGACCTGGTGGTGTAGGTCCAGGTGGTCTTGCCGTTCTTGTCGACGCCCGCGACGGACGACGCGCCGTCGCTGAGGTCGGCGTTGATGCCGAGCTCGGCCACGACGTACTGCGGCTGGCCGGCGAGCAGACCCAGGGCGGAGGTGTTGACCTCGACGGCCTCCGGGATCGCGCCCTGGTGGGTGGTGACGACCGAGCGCTTGCCGGTCTTCACGTCGATCGTGGTGAGCTGCCAGAACACCGAGTCGAGCGGGTCGTTCTGCTCGGCGACGAGGACGGTGCCGGCCGACGTGCCCTGCTGGACGATGCGGGGGTAGCCCGGCGTCTTGACGTCGACGACGCCCTTGCCGGTCTTCGCGTCGACCACGACGACGTGCCCGGCGGCGGGGCGCGGGGTGCCGAGGCCGAGCGGGGTGTCGGTCCAGCCGACGGTGACCTGGCCGGAGCCGAGGGTCTCGACGTCGGACCAGTCGGCGTTCGGGGCGCCGGTCGAGTAGGTCCAGGCCTGGGTGCCCGTGATGGCGGTGTGGCCGCTGCCCGAGAAGCGGTAGCCGACGAGCGCGCTGCGGCTGTCGCCCTGCGTCGCGACGGGGTTGTTGTACCAGTCGGGTCCGGTGTTCTCGGCGACGACGAGCGTGCCGCCCTGGACGGTCATCGAGCCGACGGTGCCCGGCACGAGCCGGTGCCAGAGCATCGAGCCCGTCTTGCCGTCGAAGACGCTGACGAACGTGCCGCTGTTCAGGTCGGAGCCGGGCGTCGTGAAGGGCGCGTCCGGCGCGACCCCGAGCTGGTAGGCGACCGCGACGTCCGCGGTGCCGTCGCCGTTCAGGTCGGCCTGAGCGAACGGGTGGCGCCCGGTCGCGCTCGGCGTGTACGGGTTGTAGCCCTCGTAGAGCTGCGGCGTGAGGTCCTCGGTGTGGACGTCGTTGATCGACGTGATGTCCCACGCCTTGGTGAGGTCATGGACGCCGTCCTGCCAGACGATGTGGCCCTGCGCGTCGTAGCGTGCGACGGTGCCGGCGCTCGTGATGCCGACCCAGTCGAGGGTCCCGCCGAGGGTCAGGGTCGACATCGCACCGCGGACGGTCTCGACGCTGCCCTTCGAGACGAACCCGTCGACGTCCGCGTCGCTCTTGCTCGTGGCACCGAGCTTCGCGGAGCCCTTGAGGGTCTGCGACTGCTGGGCCGAGGTGCTCGTGGTGTCGTCCGTCAGGTCCTGCGCCTGGGCCACGAGGCCCGGGGTGCCGTCGGCCTGCGGGAGGTAGTGCTGGCTCGCCTTGTCCAGCTGGGACGCGGTGAAGTGGAGGCTGTCGCTCCCACCGTCGTCGGCGCCTGTGGAGGCGCTCACAGCCGGCGCCGTCACCATCGCGGTGACGGCGGCGGCCGTCACGGCGAGTGTGGCGGAGCGCAGGCTCCGGGTGCGGGTTCTCATGGATTCCCTCTCATGGTCATACCAGGGTCGGAATCACTGTGGCAGCGCTCACACGGAAACCTGTAGCCCGCAGGCGTTCCTCTTCCGGTCACTGGCCGGTACCGGCCGGTAACCTGGAGCCGCCGGGGGAGGCGTCGACAGGGCGGGAGGCCCCGGATGCTCGAAGGTGTCGGACTCGGCGAGGTCGAGGAACGGGTCTACCGCTCGCTGCTCAAGGGGCCCAGCCCGACCGAGCGCGAGCTCGCGGACCAGCTCGAGGCGTCGGTC
Source organism: Luteimicrobium subarcticum (assembly GCF_002798015.1). GTDB lineage: Bacteria > Actinomycetota > Actinomycetes > Actinomycetales > Cellulomonadaceae > Luteimicrobium > Luteimicrobium subarcticum. Next base: position 104,702 of record NZ_PGTZ01000013.1, read on the forward strand.
GTGGTCGCCCGCCGTGCCGCTCAGCAGCTCGTGACGCTCGGCCTGGCCACGCAGCAGCCCGGCAGCCCGGTGCGGTACGCGCCCGTCGACCCGCAGCTCGCCCTCACCGCGCTCGTCCGCGCCCGGCAGGCCGAGCTCGAGCGCACGACGTCCGCCGTGTCCCTGTACGCGGCCGAGTTCCACGAACGGCTGCTCCGGACCGAGCCGTCACGGCTCGTCGAGCTCGTCGAGGGGCCGACCGCGATCACCGAGCGCCTGTCCCACCTCATCCTCGGTGCCGAGCACGAGGTGCTCGCGTTCAACGCGCCGCCGTACGTCGTCGCGGGGCCGGGCGACCAGATGTCCGAGGAGCAGACCGTGCTGGGCCGCGGGGTCAGCGTCCGGGCCGTGTACGCGTCGGAGGTCCTCGCGGTCGAGGGGTTCGCCGGCGTGATCCGGCAGGACGTGGCCCGCGGGGAGCGCGCCCGCGTGGTGCCGGACGTCCCGCTCAAGATGGTCGTCGTCGACTCGCGGGTCGCGATCATCCCGCTCACCGACCGTGCGGAGAGTGCCCGCACGACGGCCGTCGTGGTGCACCGTTCGCGGCTCTGCGACGCGCTCGTCGAGCTCTTCGAGGCGACGTGGGAGCGCGGCGCGCCCCTCTTCGCGTCCGCGGAGGGCACCGCCCCCGAGGACGGCCTCGAGCCGGTCGACCGGGAGATCCTCGAGCTGCTCGGCGCCGGGCTCAAGGACGAGTCCGTCGGACGGCAGCTCGGGCTGTCGGAGCGGACGGTGAGGCGCCGGATCGCGGAGCTCGTGACGCGCCTGGGGGCGACCAGCCGGTTCCAGGCGGGGGCCCAGGCCGCGCGCCGCGGCTGGGTCTGACGGCCGCGTCCCGTCAGGAGCCGGGGTCGCAGGAGCCGTCGCACGCGGCGGGCACGGCGGCGTCGACGATGGTGCGGGCCGCCGTGGCGAGCGCCGTGAGCTGGTCGGCGTCGAGCGCGTCCACGACGAGCCGCCGGGCCTCGCGGACGTGGCCCGGGGCCGTCGCCCGGAGCTTGTCGTCGCCGGCTGCCGTGAGTCGCGCGCTCGTCCTGCGCCCGGCCTCGTGGCAGGTGACGCGCTCGACCCAGCCGGCGCGCTCGAGACGCGAGACCGCGTGCGACAGCCGTGACGGTGATCCCTGTGCGAGGACGGCCAGGTCGCTCATCGGCACCACGCCGTGGTCGGAGGCCGCGAGGGCGACGAGCACGTGGTACTCGAACGTGTTCATGCCCGCGTCGCGCTTGAGCTGGGCGTCGAGGGCGGCGGGCAGCGTCATGACGAGCGCGACGAGCGCACGCCAGTGCTCCTGCTGCTCGCCGGTGAGCCACGGCACCTGCCGCGCGTCGGCCGTCCCGGTCGTCCCCATGGGGTCGAGGATAGCTCATTTGAATGTTCAACTCCGAGCGTCTACGGTGCGAGTTGAACATTCAAGTCGTGCCCGGGAGCCGGGCCCGGCACTCGATCACCGGGAGACACCATGACCGTCCTGCGCGTCGACGCCAGCATCCAGGGACCGGCCTCGGCCAGCAGCGCCCTCGCCGACCTCGTCACCGCCGAGCTCGCCGCCGGCCGTCCTGACGAGACGATCGTCCGCCGCCACCTCGGCGACCAGCCCCTTCCGTCCGACGCATGGGCCGCGGCAGCGTTCGCCGGGTTCGTCCCCGAGGAGCAGCGCACCGACGCCCAGCGCGACGCGCTCGCCCTCGCGACCGAGCTCGCCGAGGAGCTCCGCACGGCCGACGCCGTCATCCTCGCCCTCCCGCTCTACAACTGGGGCGTCTCCCAGCACGCCAAGACGTGGATCGACCTCGTCATCGCAGGAGGTGGCGCCGGCACGCCCCTGCTCGAGGGCAAGCCCGTCGTGCTCATCACGACCCGCGGCGGCTCGTACGCGCCCGGCACCCCCAAGGAGGGCTGGGACCACTCGATCGGCTACCTGCGCCGCATCGTCGGCGACGTCTGGAAGGCCGACCTGACCGTCATCGAGCGCGAGTTCACGCTCGTCGGCGTCAACCCGGCGCTCGACGCGTTCACCGAGCCCGCCGCGCTCCTGAAGAAGGAGGCCGAGGAGGCCGCCGTCGCCGCCGGCCGGGCGCTCGCCACCCGCTGACCGCCGTCGTCGGGCTGCGCGATGTTCGTCGCCCGTTCACCCCGGCGACAGCGGGTGGACGGGCGACGCCGCGACCATCGGGCACCATGCACACTCCTGCCCACCGGGCACTGGCGACGCTCGCGCTCGCCGCGACCGCCGGCGCCCTGACGGTCGCGCTCCCCGCGGCGGCCCAGGCCGCGACGACCCCCGCCTCGACCACCGCTCCGGCCACGTCGTCGATCCGCATCACCGAGTGGATGTACAAGCCGGGCGTCACGGCCGGCGAGTTCGTCGAGCTCACCAACGTGGGCGCCACCCCGGTGGACCTCGCCGGCTGGTCGTACGCGGCCAGCGGCGGCGGGGCGGGCCAGGTCCCGCTCGCATCGCTCGGGACCGTCGCCTCCGGTCGGTCCGTCCTCCTCACCGAGACGACGGCGGACACGTTCCGCACGCAGTGGGGGCTCGCGGCCGACGTCCCCGTGCTCGGTGGCATCACCCACAACATCGGCCGAGCCGACGACGTCGAGGTCTACGACGCGACCGGCACGCTCGTCGACCGCCTCGCCTACGACGACCAGGGCACGGGGACGCTCAAGGGTCCGCGCACCCAGGCCGTGTCGGGCGAGCCGAAGACGGCCGCCGCGCTCGGCGCCGACGACGCGAGCCAGTGGCAGCTCGCCGCGGTCGGGGACGGCGACCACGCCTGGGCCGCGACGGTCGGCGCGGCATCGGACGTCGGTTCGCCCGGCACCAGCCGCTTCGGCGACGCGCGTGACCCGCGCGCGTCCGGCGGCACCGGCGGGGGAACCGGCGGCACGACGCTCGCATGCGAGCCCGAGGCGCCGTCCGGCACGGGGACGCTCCCCGCGACGGCGCTCGCGCCGACCTCCTGGCCGGGCAGCGCGGACGTCGCCCTCGCCGACGCGCAGTGCGCGTGGAAGACCACGACCGGTCCGGAGGGGCGCGACGTCAGCGGGCTGGCGTTCGACCCGTCCGACCCGTCCGTGCTCTACGCGGTGAAGAACAAGAGCTGGGTGTTCCGGCTCGTGCAGCACGACGGCCTCTGGGTGCCCGACACGTCGGACGGCTGGGGCGCGGGCAAGGAGATCTTCTTCCCGGGCAGCAGCGACCCGGCGACGAACCAGCCCGACACCGAGGGCCTGACGGTCGGCGGCGACGGCGCGCTCTACGTCACGACGGAGCGCAACAACGCGGCAAACACGGTCCCGCTGAACTCGGTCCTGCGGTTCGACCCGACACAGGCGGGCAGCACGCTCGTCGCGACGGACCAGTGGAACCTGACGTCCGAGTTCCCCGAGCTGCACGCCGGCAACAAGACCGAGGCGAACCTCGGGTTCGAGGGCGTCGCGTTCGTCCCCGACAGCTACCTCACCGCGAACGGGTTCGTCGACGCCTCGACCGGGCGCACGTACCACCCCGCCGACTACCCGGGCCACGGCACGGGCCTGTACTTCGCGGGCCTCGAGAACGACGGCAAGCTCTACGCCTACGCGCTCGGCGCCGGGGGCTCGTACCACCGCGTCGCCGTCGTCGACACGGGCATGGGCCACGTCATGGACGTCCAGTTCGACGCGGGCACGCAGCGCATCTGGGCCCTGTGCGACAACACGTGCGGCGTCACGTCGACCGTCCTGAAGGTGGGTGCGACGGGCGCGATCGTCCCCGACGTCGCCTACGCGAAGCCCGCCGGGCTGCCCGTCGACAACCTCGAGGGCTTCGCGCTCGCGCCCACGTCGACCTGCACCGACGGGACCCGTGCGGTGCTGTGGTCCGACGACGGCATCTACGGCACCGGGCCCGGCTCGGCCGGGGAAGGCCACGCCCTGTACAGCGGACGGATCCGCTGCGACCTCGGACTCGGCGACCAGGGCGTGCCCCGGCCCGCCGCGTGGGTCGCCACGAAGGTCTACGTCGCGGGCGATCGGGTCTCGTCCGGCGGCGCGGTGTTCGAAGCGCTGTGGTGGACGTCGGGCGAGCAGCCCGGCCGGCCGTACGGCGCCTGGGCTGAGATCGCCACCGCGTCCGACGGCACCGCCGCGTGGACGCCGTCGCGCGTGTTCACCGGTGGCGACGTCGTCGTCTACCAGGGCCGGAGGTACACGGCCCAGTGGTGGACGCGGAACCAGGTGCCCGGCACGCTCTACGGGCCTTGGGTCCTCGCCGGCTGACGGTCCCCGCCGCACGGTGCGGCCGGGTTTGCACCTGCAAACCCGGCCGCTGGTGCGTCCCGCGTGCGAGAACACCGGGCGGCCTCGCCACGTCGCGGTACCAATCTCACCCTTCCATTCACGGGGCTCGTCACCGACTATGAGGGCTGCGGGCCGCACGGTCGTGCAACGGCTGATGACGGCGGGAGCGATGGCATGAAGTGCGGAGCGGGGATCAAACCGGAGAAGGCTCAGGCGGTGCTGGCGGAGACTCCCGGCCTGCTCGAGGGCGAGGAAGTGGTGTTCTTCGCGAAGGGATCCGCGCGAGGCGGCGACCGGGTCGTCCTGACGAACGCTCGGCTCCTGAGCGTCGCGGGTCTGACCAAGGAGATGGTCTTCAGGGCCCCCTGGTCCGACGTCGGCCACATCGTCGTCGACGAACGCCTCAGGACGCTGACCGTTGAGGTCTCGGCGGTTGGTCCGACCCGGTTCATCGTGATGTCGCGGGACGATCTCGCAGCCCTGAGCGGGCTCGTCGCAGCGCTTCGGGACGACTTCGTGGTCGATACGCCGGTGGCGGTGGCTGCCATGACGTTCGCGCGCGAGCACGGCGTCGTGACGTCGAAGGAGTACCGCAAGCAGGAACGGTCCGCCGCACAAGAAGCTCGCGACGCGGCACGGCGCGAAGCCCGCGCGCAGGCCGCCGTCGAAAAGGCCCGAGCCCTCGCGGCACAGGCCGCGGCGGGCGAGGCGGCCGCCCCGGCGCTCTCCGCGGCCGACCGGGCCGTCGAGCAGATGCGAGCGAACGCGCGCCGCGCGAGGGAGTACGAGGCGCGTCGTGAGCAGGAGGCAGCTGACCGCGCGGCACGACTCGAAGAGCTCTCCGCGAATCGGACGGCCCGCAGCGACACCAACGCCCAGGCGCGGCTCTCGGGCCCGCTGACCAGAGAGGAGCGCCGCGCCCACGCTGACGCCGAACGCGAAGCAGCCCGCGAGGAGCGCAAGCTCAGCAAGGCCCAACGCTCCTACGAACGCGACCAGCGACGCGCCGCTGCAGACAGGGAGCGCGACGCCAAGGAGGCCAAGGACCGTGCAGCCTACGGGCGTGAGATGACGACCCAGAACGTCGGCACGAAGACCGTGAAGGTCTACGCGAAGGGCTACGTGAAGGTCGGAGGGCTGTTCGGCACCGGGTCCAGCCCGTACGAGCGGCTGCTGTCGATCGAGTCTTCGGCAGACGTCCAGAAGAAGAGCGCTGCCGGCCGTGCTGCGGGAGCGGTGCTGACGGGCGGCCTCAACACGCTGTACTCGAACACCCGAGGTGACCTCTACGTCACGATCGTCACGGGGACGAAGACCCACTCCGTCCGCGTCGACTCCCCGACCCCCTCGAGCATCCGAGCTGCGAACACGCTCGCCGCAGTCGCCCGCGCGGTCCTCGCGGACCTCGAGGCCCAGCCGGAACGGCCTCAGCCCCTGCCCGCACCCCCCCGCAACACGACGCCGCCCCGCAACCCGCCGACCGGTGCTGTCGCGCAGCCACCGACGGCAGCCCCAGGGACACCCTCCGCCGCCGACCGACTCCGCGAGATCCAGAGGCTCCACGCCGAGGGGCTGATCGACGACGGCGAGCTGGCAAGGCTCCGCCAGAACGTGCTCGCGGACCTCTAGGGCGTCCACGCCCGCGCGAACGCACCCATGCGCTCGAGCACGTCGTCGCTCGTCGGTGCGTCCGGGTCGCCGTCCGCCGCAGCCAGACCCAGCACGTACCCCGCGACGAACGTCGTCACCGGCGCCGCAGGTCGGACGACGTTGTGCGCCGCGTCGCCCGCCAGGTCGAGCACGCCGTCGACGTCCACGGACTCCGGGTCGATGCCGACCTCCGACGCGAGCGCGCGGACCCAGTCGTCGAGCTCCTTCATGGTGTTCTCCTCGGTTGCTGTGATGGGTGTGGGGGCGGGGGCGAGGCGGCGTCGCGCGGCCTACCATCCGGCCACTCGTCCCTCGGGGCCTCTCGCCAGGCCCGGCCACGGCCGCGCGACACCGCCTCGCCCCCGCCCTCCGCGTCCGATGCCGCGAACCGGGCGACGTCCGCCCAGGTGTCGACGTCCGCGCTGAGGCCGTCCGGGTCGGGGACCTCGGCGCAGGCCAGGGGCGCGACGAGCGCGCGGACCGACGCGCCGTGCAGCCCGTCGGTGCGGGACGCCGCGAGCGCCGCCAGCGCGTCGTCGAGCGCCGGACGCGCGTAGACGCCCACGAGCCACTGCGCGCGCCCGTCGCGGACGAGGAACGCGCCGTCGTCCGTCCGCGCGGCCGCGGCGAGTAGCAGCGGCACGGCACCCGCAGCCCGCGGGACGTCGCACGCGAGCACCAGGACACGGTCGGCCGACGCCCGACGATCGTCACCGCGGGCGCGCGTCTGCTCGGCGTCCAGCGCTGCCAGGCCCGCGGCGATCCCGGCGGCCGGGCCGCCGAACGGCGGGTCCTCGCGGGTCAGGACGGCGCGGTCGCCGACGTCGTCCGCCAGGTCGTCCGGCCCGACGACGACGACCCGAACCGCTCCGGACGCCGCACGCAGCGCGTGCTCGAGCAGGGTTCCGCCGGCGACGTCGACGCCGGGCTTCGAGGTCCCGAGCCGCTCGGCGCGGCCCCCGGCGAGGATCACGGCGTCGTAGACCGGGTCCGGCGGGAGGGGTCGGTCGGCCCGAGCGGCGCCCGTCGTCCGGGTGCCCGCCGCACCCGTCGTCACACCGGTCTCGGTCGGCGCGGCGCTCACGCGACCTGCACCCGGGAACCAGCGCACCGGCACCGCGTCACCGGGGGCGACGGTGTCCACGTCCGGGCCGACGAGCGCGATCCCGTCCGCTGCGGCGAGCGACGACAGCTGGTGCCCGTCGCCGGCTCGTGCGGCCCGGCCGTCGGGCAGGGCGCGGACGGGCACTACCTGGACTCGTCCGGGCGGCGACGACCAGCCGTCCGTGACGCGGACGGTCTCGGGCACCTCGGCGGAGACGGTCTCTGCGGAGACGACGGACAGCCCGCGCAGCCGGTCGATCATCGGGCGGGCGAACAGCTCGAACGACGCGGACGCCCCTGTCGGGTTGCCCGGTGCGGCGACCCAGGGCACACCGCGCCAGCGGGCGAGGCCCTGCGGCTTCCCGGGCGCCATGCCGACGGTCACGACCTGCGCGTCGGTCACGCGCGGCGAACCGGCAGAGCCGTCGAGCAGGTCACGCACGACGTCGTGCGCCCCGACGCTCACCCCGCCCGTCGTGACGATGAGGTCGGCGCCCGCGGCCACGGCGTCGTCGAGCGCCGCCGCGAGCGCCGCCGGGGTGTCGCCGACGCCCCCGCGACGCCATGACCGGGCGCCCGCCTCCCGGGCCGCTCCCGCGAGCAGGACGGAGTTCGCGTCGGGGATCCGTCCGGCGGCGAGGGGCTCTCCTGCGGGGACGAGCTCGTCGCCTGTCGACAGCACCGCGACCAGGGGGGTGCGGTGGACGGGCAGCGTCCCGTGCCCGACGGCGGCGGCGAGCGCCGCGAGCCGGGAGGTCACGACGTCACCGGCGTGCGCGACCACGGTCCCTGCCGTGACGTCCTCGCCGGCCCGACGCACGTGGGGACGGTCGCCGGGTCCGGGGGCGGGGACGTCGACGGCCGCGGACGCCGCTCCCACGACGGCGTCCGGCGTCCCGGGCTGCGCCGGTCGTTCCGCCCACCCGCGCGTGCGTTCGACGGGCACGACCACGTCGGCGCCCGCGGGCAGCGGTGCACCGGTCATGACGCGGACCGCCTCGCCCGGCCCGACCGTCCCGCCGTACGACGACCCGGCCGGCACGTCTCCGACGACCCGCAGCGTCACCCACCCGTCGAGGCGCACGTTGTCGACGTCATCGCGCGCAGACGAGGTGCGGAACGTGCGCCTCGGCGGGGGCGGGGGCGGGGCGTCGGGCTCGGCGACGGAGGGGGCTGCGGGGCGGGCGAGGGCGTACCCGTCCATCGCGACGGTGTCGAACGGCGGTACGGCGAACCGCGCGGCGACGTCCGCCGCGAGGACGGCCCCGACGGCCTCGTCGAGGGGCACGTCGTCCACGGGCAGCGGCCGGACGAGCGCGAGCGCGCGGACGAGGTGCTCGTCGACGGTCCGGGACGGGCGGGTCATGTGCTCACCGTAGGACCGCGGAGCGGCTCCGGCCGTCGGTGCCCGGTCGCAGCCGACGGCGCGGCGGAACTCTCACACGTGCCCCCGGCGACCTGTGCGCAAACCCTTACGGACGGGAAACTGCGGCCGCGCGGCAGCGAAACACGCGCTTCCTAGCGTCGTGCCTCACCAGCCGTCCCGCGCCGTCCCGGCGCCCGCCGCACGAGGAGCACGCGCATGTCCCTCCCCACGAACGGCCTCACCGAGACCGCACCGCCCGGCACGACCGCCGCGCCCGGCACCACGTCACCACCCGGAACGGTCGCCACGCCGGACGCGGCCGCCCCCGCGTCCGCACCGGGACGCCGCCGCCTGGGCGGCCGCTGGATCGAGCACTGGGACCCCGAGGACCCGACGTTCTGGCACGACGGTGGCCGACGCGTCGCGCGCCGCAACCTGTGGGTCTCGATGTTCGCGGAGTTCCTCGGGTTCTCCGTGTGGGCGCTGTGGTCGATCGTCGTGCCGCAGCTCGGCGCGGCGGGGTTCACGTTCACGGTGGACCAGCAGTTCTGGCTCGTGTCGATCCCGAGCCTGGTCGGCGCGACGCTCCGCATCCCGTACACGTTCGCGGTCACGGCGTTCGGTGGCCGCAACTGGACGATCGTGTCCGCCCTCCTGCTCCTCCTCCCGACGACGGCGCTCGCGATCGCGGTGCAGGACCCGAGCACGTCGTTCGGCGTCATGCTGGGCGTCGCGGCGCTCGCGGGCTTCGGCGGCGGGAACTTCGCGTCGTCCATGGCGAACATCTCGTTCTTCTACCCGGAGAAGGAGAAGGGTCGCGCCCTCGGCCTCAACGCAGCGGGCGGGAACCTCGGGACGGCGGCCGTCCAGCTCGCCGTACCGCTCGTCATCGCGGTGGGCGCGGGCGTCCACCTGGGGCGCGCGGGACTCATGATGATCCCGTTCGTGGTCCTCGCGGCGTTCCTCGCCTGGCGGTTCATGGACAACCTCGCGACCGCCCACGCGGACGGAAAGGGCTTCGCGCTCGCGGCCCGGTCGAAGCACACGTGGATCGTCTCGTTCCTCTACATCGGCACGTTCGGGTCGTTCATCGGCTACTCGGGCGCGTTCCCCACGCTGCTCAAGACGCAGTTCCCCGAGGTGACGGTCCAGCTCGCGTTCCTGGGTGCGCTCGTCGGATCGGTGGCCCGACCGTTCGGCGGCACGATCGCGGACAAGCTCGGCGGCACGCGGGTCACCATCGCGGCGTACCTCGTCATGGCGGTCGGCGCCCTGGGCGCGATCGCAGCGCTCCGCAGCGACAGCTTCGGGCTGTTCTTCGGGTCGTTCATGGTGCTGTTCGTCGCGTCGGGCGTGGGCAACGGGTCGATCTACCGCATGATCCCCGCGATCTTCCGGTCGGCAGCGACGTCGGGCGGCCACACGGACGACGCGCCCGGCGACGCGCCGGACACCCGGGCGCGCCTCCTCGACCGGGCCCGGAAGGCCGCCGCCGGGTGCATCGGCATCGCCGGTGCGGTCGGTGCGTTCGGCGGCTTCCTCATCCCGCGCGGCTTCGCGGCGTCGAAGAACCACGCCGGCAGCCTCGTCCCGGCCCTGTGGGTGTTCATCGCGGTCTACGTCGTGATGAGCGTCGTCACCTGGGCCGTGTACGCGCGGGGTTCCCGCCGCACCGGCGACACGATCTGAGCGGCTCGTGACCGCTCCCACGACTGCCGCGCCGAGGTTTTCTGAGGCCCTCGGCGCGGCACCCACCCCGGAGGCCGCGTCGGCGGTGCGCACGCACTGCCCGTACTGCGCGCTGCAGTGCGCGATGACGCTGACGCCCGTCGTGCCCCCGGTCGCCGGCGGCCCCGGGCGCAGCCCGGCCGGGTCCGGCGCGCCGCCGGTGACCGTCGCCCCGCGCGCGTTCCCGACGAACCGCGGCGGCCTGTGCCAGAAGGGCTGGACGAGCGCGACGCTGCTGTCCGTCCCGGACCGGCTGCTGGTCCCGCAGGTCCGGGGCGCCGACGGCGCGCTGCACGACGCGACCTGGGACGCGGCCCTCGACCTGATCGCGTCGCGCGTGACCACGCTCCAGGCCGAGCACGGCCGCGGGGCGGTCGCGGTGTTCGGCGGCGGCGGCCTCACCAACGAGAAGGCGTACGCGCTCGGCAAGTTCGCCCGGACCGTCCTGCGCACGCCGGACATCGACTACAACGGACGGTTCTGCATGGCGTCGGCGGCGGCCGCGTCGAACCGGTCGCTCGGCCTGGACCGGGGGCTGCCGTTCCCGCTCGCGGACCTGTCGGGCACCACGCACGACGGCCTCGCCCCCGGCGCGCAGGCCGTCCTGCTGCTCGGGTCGAACCTCGCGGAGACGATGCCGCCGTCGGTGCAGCACCTCGAGCCGGCGCGTGCGGCCGGCGGGCTCGTCGTCGTCGACCCGCGCCGCAGCGCGACCGCGCGCCTCACCGACGACGGGAAGGGTGTCCACCTGCAGCCGGTGCCGGGGACGGACCTGGTGGTGCTCCTGGCGCTGCTGCACGTCGTGATCACGGAGGGTCTGGTCGACGCCGAGTACGTCGCCGCCCGGACGACGGGGTTCGACGACGTGCGGCGGTCCGTCGCGGCCTGGTGGCCCGAGCGCGCGGAGACGGTCTGCGGGGTCCCGGCCGACGAGCTGCGCCGGGTCGCCCGCCTGCTCGCGGACGCGTCCCCGGCGCGCGGCGGCCGCGGCGCGTACGTGCTGACGGGCCGCGGCGTCGAGCAGTCGACGCAGGGCACCGCGACCGTGACGGCGGCGATCGACCTCGCGCTGTGCCTCGGCCTGGTCGGACGCGTCGGCTCCGGGTACGGCGCCGTGACCGGGCAGGGCAACGGGCAGGGCGGGCGCGAGCACGGGCAGAAGGCCGACCAGCTCCCCGGGTACCGGAAGATCGACGACCCGGCCGCGCGGGCGCACGTCGCCGCGGTGTGGGGCGTCGACCCCGACAGCATCCCCGGCCCGGGGAGGCCGGCCGTCGAGCTGCTCCGGTCGCTCGGCACGCCCGACGGCCCGCGTGCGCTGCTCGTGCACGGGTCGAACCTCGTCGTCTCCGCCCCGGATGCCGACCGTGTGGTCGAGCGGCTCCGGTCGCTCGACCTGCTGGTGGTGTGCGACCTCGTGCCCTCGGAGACGGCGCTGCTCGCGGACGTCGTGCTGCCCGTCACCCAGTGGGCGGAGGAGGAGGGTACGACGACGTCCCTCGAGGGGCGCGTGCTGCGGAGGCGCCGAGCCGTCGACGCGCCCGGCGAGGCGCGGTCCGAGCTGTGGCTCCTCGCGGAGCTCGCGCGGCGGCTCGGGTCCGACGTCGCCTTCCCGACCGACCCCGCGGTCGTCTTCGACGAGCTCGCGCGGGCGTCCGCGGGCGGCGTCGCCGACTACTCCGGGCTGTCGCACGCCCTGCTCGACGCCGCCGACCCGGCGGAGCAGGCCGACCCGGTCGACGCGTCCGACCCGGCCGGGCACGGAGCGGCAGGGCTGCACTGGCCCGTGCCCGATGCCCACGGACCCGTCACCGGGACCCCGCGAGCGTTCCTCGACACGTTCCCCACCCCCGACGGTCGGGCACGCCTCATCGCCGTGGACCACGTCGGACCGTCCGACGACCTGCGCCCCGACGCGCCGGTCTACCTGGTGACGGGACGCGTGCTGCAGCACTACCAGTCGGGCGCGCAGACCCACCGCGTCCCCGAGCTGGAGCGCATCGTCCCGGAGCCGTTCGTCGAGCTGCACCCCGTGCTGGGCGACCGGGTGGGCGTCGCGGACGGCGAGACGGTCGAGCTCGAGTCGGCGCGCGGCACCCTGCGTGCCCGCGCCCGGTGGACCGACCGGATCCGCCCGGACACGGTGTTCGTCCCGTTCCACTGGGCGGGGGAGGGCTCGGTGAACCGGCTCACGACGGACGCGACCGACCCTGTCTCGAAGATGCCTGAGTTCAAGGTGTGCGCCGTCGCCGTCCGCGCGGTGCCCGCCGCCGCGGAGGGGTCCCGATGACGCACGGGCAGCGCGGTCAGGAGCGGCGCGGCGGACGCCGGGTCGTCGTCGTCGGGAACGGCATGGTCGGCTCACGGTTCGCCGCGGACCTGCTCGCGCACGCTGGCCAGGTGCCCGTCGAGGTCGTCGTGCTGGGCGACGAGGAGTACGCCCCCTACAACCGGGTGCTGCTCAGCGAGGTCGTCGCCGGGAAGGTCGACGTGACCGGGCTCGACCTGCCCGAGCCCGACGACCCCCGGGTGCGGACGCACCGCGGCGCGCCCGTCGTCGCGATCGACCGGGCGGCGCGCTGCGTCCTGACGGGCGGGACGCGCCCGGGGGCCGTCGCCTACGACGTCCTGGTCCTCGCGACCGGCGCCGCCGCGCGGGTGCCCGACCTGCCGGGCCTCGAGCCGCCCGTGCGGCGCCCGGGCGCGACCCGGCACGCCGCGGAGGGCCCCGTGCTCCCGGCGGGGGTCCACGGCCTGCGGACGCTGGACGACGCGCGCGAGATCGTCGCGGCCACGGCCAACGCGCGCCACGCGGTCGTCGTCGGGGCGGGGGTGCTCGGGCTCGAGGTCGCGACCGGGCTGGCGCGTCGGGGCGTCGGGGTGACGGTCCTGCACGGCGGCCGCACCCTCATGGACCGTCAGCTCGCCGCGGACGCCGGCCACGCCGTCGCGCGCACGCTCGCCGCGCAGGGTGTCGACGTCCGCACGGGCGCCAGGACGCGGCGAGTCGTCGTCGTCGACGGGCGCGTGCGGGGGGTCGAGGTGGAGGTGGCCGGCGAGGACGAGCTCGAGCCCGTCGCAGCCGACCTGCTGGTCCTCACCGCCGGCACGGTCGCGCGCACGGAGATCGCGTGCGCCGCGGGGCTCACGGTGGACCGCGGCGTCGTGGTCGGGGACGACCTCGCCTCGCCCGACGACCCGGACGTGTACGCGATCGGCGACTGCGCGCAGCCGCCCGAGGGCGGGTCGGGGCTGATCGCGCAGGGCTGGGACCAGTCGCGCCGGCTCGCCGCCACCCTGGCCGCACGGTTCGCGGGGTCGTCGGGCGCCGGGTCGTCGGGAGGCGGGCCGTCGAGGGGCGCCGACGCGGCGGCGGGCTCCCTGACGGGCTCCGCGGGGGCGACCTCTGGGGCGACCTCGGGGGCGACCTCGGTGGGAGAGGGTCAGCGGCCCGTGCTCGGGACGGACGTCGTCCGCGTCAAGGCGACGGGCCTGCAGGTCGTCGCGATGGGGGTGTGCGGGGCGCGGCGCGCCCCCGACCCGGCGCAGCGCGTCGTGTCGCTCAGCGACCCGGACGGCGGCCGGTACGTCGAGGTGGTCGTCGAGGACGGCGCGCTCGTCGGCGCGACGTGCGTCGGGTCGCCCGACGTGGGCGCGGACCTCGCGACGCTCTACACGCGCCGCACCCCGCTGCCGGCCGACCCCGCCCAGCTCCTGCTGCGGCCGGTCGCGCCCGCCGCGGTCGCGGTCACGAGCCCGACGCACATGCCGTCGCGGGCGACCGTGTGCCACTGCAACGGCGTCACCAAGGGCGACGTCGTGGCCTGCTGGAAGGACGGCGCGCGCACGGTCGAGGACGTCGCCCGGGCGACCCGTGCCACGACCGGTTGCGGCGGGTGCAAGGACGTCGTGTGCGGGCTCGTCGACTGGCTGCGTGCGGACGACGCCCGTCCCGCCGAGCCGGACCAGGCACCCACCGCCGCGTCGCCCGTCCCCACGGTCTGAGCCCGGCGTCGGCCGCGACGTCTCCGCAGGTCGGCGACGTCTTTGCGCCGCGGTGTATCCGAGGCGCCGTCGCGCCCCTCCCGATCCAGTACGCGCGTCCCGGTCCTGGGACGTCCCGCGCACGGCCGGACGCCCGGCCTCCCCGATCGAGAGGAACCACGGCCATGTCGGTCGCCACCACCCACCCGTCCGCGGCGCTGCTGCGCTCCCTGCTCGCCGGGACCACCGCCGACGTCCACCTGCCCGGCGAGCCCGGGTACGCCGTCGCGGCGATGCCCTGGAACGTCGCGGTGACGCAGCGGCCGGCCGCGGTCGTCGAGCCGCGCACGACCGCGGACGTCGCCGAGACGGTCGTCGCGGCCCGCCGTGCCGGGCTGCGCGTCGCCCCGCAGAGCACCGGCCACAACGCCGGTCCGCTCGCGAGGCAGGGGCTCGACGACGTCGTGCTGCTGCGCACCGGGCACCTGGACCACGTCGAGATCGACCCCGAGCGCCGGGTGGCGCGGGTCGGCGGCGGAGCGCTGTGGGCTCCGGTCGTGGAGGCCGCGGCGGCACACGGTCTCGCGGTGCTGCACGGCTCGTCGCCGGACGTCGCGGTCGCCGGGTACACGCTCGGCGGCGGCATGTTCCTGTACGCGCGCAAGCACGGGCTCGCGGCGAGCCACCTGGTGTCGGCCGAGGTCGTCCTCGCGGACGGGTCGGTCGTGCGGGCGTCCGCGGACGAGCACCCCGAGCTGTTCTGGGCGCTGCGCGGCGGCGGCGGCAACTTCGGCGTCGTGACCGAGCTCGAGATCGGTCTCCTCGACCTGCCCGACGTGTACGCGGGGATGCTGCTGTTCGACGCGACGGTCCCCGGGCTGGCGGACCGCGTGGTCCGGACCTGGGCGGCGTGGGCCGCGGACGCGCCCGACGAGGTCACCACGTCGCTGCGGCTGCTGAACCTCCCGCCGCTGCCCGAACTGCCGCCGTTCCTGCGCGGGCGCAGCCTCGTCGCGATCGACGGTGCGGTGCTGGGCACCGACGGCGGCCCCGGGACGGACGAGGACGCGGAGCGGATCCTTGCGCCCCTCCGGGCGCTCGGCGCCGAGATGGACACGTTCGCGCGGGTGCCGGCGGCATCGGTCGTCCGCCTGCACATGGACCCCGAGGGCCCGACGCCCGGGCTCGGGCGGTCTGCCGTGCTCGGGGAGCTGCCGGACGACGCAATCGACGCGTTCCTCGCGTCCGTCGGGCCCGGCTCGGCGTTGCTCGCCGCCGAGCTGCGCCAGCTCGGCGGCGCCCTGTCCCGGCCGCACCCGGCGGGCGGCGCGGTGTCGTCCGTCGAGGGCGCGTTCCTGCTGTTCGGCGTGGGGATCCCGGCATCGCCCGAGATCGCTGCGGCGGTCGAGGCGAGCGCGGTCGGTCTCGTCCGTGCCATGGAGCCGTGGACGACGGGCGGGCACTACCTCAACTTCGCCGAGCAGGTCGTCGAGACCCGGACCGGCCACCGTGCCGAGGCGTGGGAGCAGCTCAAGGGGCTGCGCTCCGCGTTCGACCCGGACGACGTGCTCGTCGCGAACCACCGCGTCCCGCGGCTGTTCGAGGACGGCCGCGTCACGGACTGAGTCTCACGGACTGACTCTCGCCCCGCCTCGCCGAGGGTGACGCCCGCCTCGGCGGAGGCTCTGGTGACCCTCGGTGGACGTGGCTGGGCGGAGCGTCAGCGGGGGAGGGCGGCGGCGACCTGGTCGCGGTGCTCCCGGTGCAGGCTGCGGACGCGGGCCATGCCGACGATCCCGGCGCCCGTGCCGCTCGACACGCGCTCGACGCGGACGACCGAGCCGGGCCCGTCCGGGGCGGCGAACACGGTCACGCGGAGCCGGAGGTGCTGGCGGCTCTTGCCGGCCATGGCGCCGAACAGCAGCGTCATCGCGGCGGAGCCGCGCTCACACGTCGCGGTGAACTCCGACTCGGGGGTGATGGTGAACCCCGCCGACGCGAGCGTGCCGTAGGCGATCTCGCGGGCCTCGGCGGCGGGCGCGGTGGTGCGGAGGTCGTCCTCGTGCAGGGTGAGGGTGGTGACGCTCATCGGTGTCCTCTCGTCGGTGAGCAGGGTGCTGGAGCGCGGTGAGGCTACCAGTGCCTCCGCCGAGGGCGACCGCCCCGTCCGCCCAGGGCGACCGAACTGTCCGCTGAGGGCGACCGACCTTCCCGCCGAGGGCGACGAAATCGACCCGAGAAGGGTCGTGCTCGGTGGAGTTCGTCGCCCTCGGCGGGCGGGGCGTCACCGTCGACGTGCGTCGCCGTCGCCCAGGGCGAACGCGACGGCCGCGGCGACGTGGGACGTCGTGGAGTCGACGAGCGGCAGGGGGGACGCGTCCTCGTCGAGGAGGAGGTCGAGCTCGGTGCAGCCGAGCACGACGCCCTCGGCGCCCGCGTCGGCGAGCCGGCGCACCACTGCGACGAGCGCGTCGCGGGACTCGTCCCGCACGATTCCCTGCGTCAGCTCGTCGAACACGATGCGGTCGACGTCCGCGGCGTCGTCGGCCCAGCCCGTCGCCGGGCGCACGACCTCGATGCCGTGCCGGGCGAGGCGGTCCGCGTAGAAGTCCTCGGTCATGACCCAGCGGCTGCCGAGGATCCCGAGCTTCTGGATCCCGCGCGCGCCGGCAGCGGCCGCGACCGCGTCGGCGATGTGCAGGAGAGGGACGTCGAGCGCCGCCTCGACCGCGGGCGCGACCTTGTGCATGAGGTTGGTCGCGATCATGACGACGTCAGCGCCCCCGTCCTGGAGGCTGCGCGCGTGCCCGGCGAGCAGCGCGCCCGCCCCGGCCCAGTCGCCGTCGACCTGCTGCGCCCGGATGTCGTCGAAGTCGACCGACGCGAGCAAGATCCGTGCGGAGTGGTGCCCGCCGAGACGCTCGGCGACGGCCGTGTTGAGCAGGCGGTAGTACTCGGCCGTCGAGTGCCAGCTCATGCCGCCGAGGATGCCGAGGGTGAGCGGGGTGCGAGGGGCCGCCTGGGTCGGCAGGGTTGGCAGAGTCGTCGCGGTCATCTCTCCAGCGTCGCGCGCACCGACCCATCACGGAATCCCCGTGTTACTCATCGGAGCCATAAGTCATGCTTGGGGTATGGAGACGTCACCGGCACCGAACCCGACCGCCAATCAGGCCCCCGCCGCGCCGACGCTCGACCCGCGCCGCCTGCTCATCCTGCGGACCGTCGCGCAGGAGGGGTCGATCTCCGCGGGCGCCCGGGCCCTCGGCTGGACGCAACCCGCCGTGAGTCAGCACCTCCAGGCGCTCGAGCGCAGCGCCCGCACCCCGCTCGTGCTGCGGCACGCGGGGGGTGTGACGCTCACCGAGGCCGGCCGGGCCGCCGTCGCGCACGCCGACGCCGTCGCCGCCCACCTCGACGCCGCCGCGCGCGAGATCTCCGAGCTCGCGGCGCTCGCGGGCGGGACCGTGCGGCTCGCCGCGTTCCCGTCGGCGCTCGCGGCCCTCGTCCCGTCGGTGCTCGCCCGGCTGGCCGCACGGACCGGTGTCGACGTCCGCCTCGTCGAGGCCGAGCCGCCCGAGGCGGTCGAGCTTGTCCGGTCCGGGGACGTCGATGTCGCCCTCACCTTCGGCTACGCGGACCCGGACGAGACCGACCGGGCCTCCGGGCGGCCCGCCACACCGTCCGCGGACCTCCCGCCCGACCTGCGCGAGGTCGCCCTGGGGCTCGATCCCGTCGACGTCGTCCTACCGGCGGGCCACCCCGCCGCCGACGCCCCCGCCCTGACGCTCGCCGACCTCGCCGAGGACGACTGGGTCGCCGGGTGCGTCAGGTGCCGCGAGCACCTCGTCGCGAGCGCGGCGGCGGCCGGGTTCGCACCGCGGATCCGGCACGAGACGGACGACTACGTCGTCGTGCAGGCCATCGTCGCGCAGGGTCTCGCGGTCTCCGTGCTGCCGCGCACCGCGCTCGGTGCGTACCGGCATCCGGGCGTCGTGACGCGCGCGGTCCCCGGGCTCGACGGGCGCAGCCTGCACGCCCTGCACCGTCCGGGCGCGGAGCGTGTGCCCGCGGTCGCCGCGCTGCTGGCTGCGCTGCCGCCTGGCACGGCGAGCGACGGCTGAGCCGGCGTCAGGCCATGATGAAAGGGACCCGGCGGTCGCGAAGGATCTCGGCCACGGTCGCCACGAAGTCGGCGCTCAGATGGTCGCGCGAGGCGTCGGAATGCTCCCACAGCAGCGACCGCGGCGTGGATCCTCCGGCGGGGGCCACAAGGCAGTCCTCGAGTGCGTCGAGGTTCGACCCGAAGTATCCGCCGGGACCGTTCACGGCCTCCCCGATCTCGCAGAAGAAGCTGTCCTCGCCGACGACGCGTCGACCGTCGAGAACGCCGCCGACCGGCTCATCCTGAGCTGCGCGAGGATCCTCTTCTTCGGCCCATGCGCTCTGGACCACGTGAAGCCAGCTCGAGTGCGCCTCGACCGGATATCCCAGCCATTCGCCGCGGCGGCGCGGGCGCTCCCCGGCCCATTGCCGCCAGACGGCGTCCGCGTACGGAAAAGGGAGACTGTATCCGCGAAAGTCCAGCGTGCACTGAGCGGGGCCCTCCGACGATGCTGGGGCAGGCGGTCGAACAACCCGCACGCTCCCGATGCCGTACGACCCGATGACCCGGCCGTGCTGGTCGAGCACGTGAAGCTCGGCGTCGCGCAGAGAGTGACTGACGTCGGGATTCGCGTCGACGAGACCGTCGAAGACGACATGTGCCGTGGATGTCTGCCCTGGCCACACAAAGAATCCTGACATCGTGCGCGCTGTGAGGCAGGCCCTGTCAACGCCATCTGCGACGAGTCGGTACAGGGGTCGAGGCTCGGGATCAGGTGACATTGCCCAACTCCAGTCGTGGGTGAACGTGGCGTTCAAGCGGTCGCCCATCCCGAATCCGGGAAGTGCGGGGCAGAAAACTTTCTGATCGTGTCGTAGTGATCGATCGTCCAGCCCGTCACTGTACGACCCCCACCGAGGTCCTTCGCGAGAATCCGCGTCGTAGTTCCCTTCGCTCCAGCGACGTCGTACTCAACGGCGCCGGCCCAGAAGCGCTCGTGCGGGCGTCTGCCCTGAAAGACTTTCGGCTTGCCGGTCGCCGGATCGATTCTCGGGACGCCGTTGCCAGCTCGGATGTCGTCGTAGGCGCTGGCGATCTTGTGCGACATCCCCCGTGGAAGGTCGTCGGAGAGTCGTCCGACGTGGGTGCCCATGTTGTGGACGAGGACTGCCGTGGTGCCGGCGAGGACGTAGTAGGTGTGGTGCGTGTGTACGTGGATGTTGTAGACGGGCACGCCGCCGTCAGGGTCGGTCTCTCCTGCACTGGCGCGGTCGGCTCGTTCGATGTCGATGGCATCGAGACGAACGGTCGCCGTGGGCGTCGTGGGGTCCGCGGCGGTGACGAGCAGGTCGCCCGCGCGGAGGTCGCGTGCCGCGATCCAGCCGAGGCCGGCGACCATGAAGGGGTGCTCGTCGGTGGTCGTGACCCGTTGACCGTTGATG
>NZ_PGTZ01000014.1 GCF_002798015.1 Luteimicrobium subarcticum
GGCCGTCCAGCTCGTCCGTTCCTCCCTGCCGGGGCAACAACGAGTACGTTACACACCCCCCGACCCCACCGTCAAAACGCCCCGTCAGCGGGCCGCCCGGACCCGTCCGCCGCCACCGAGCAGTCGCCGGGCCGGCCTCGACGGTCCCCGGCGACGGGCCTCGCCGCCGCGCGCGGGTGCCCGGGACGGTTCGCTCCCGGCCTCCTCCGCTGACGCGAGCCAAAGCATTCACTCGAGCTCGAGAAAGACCTCGTCGCCCGGGCGCGCCTGGGCGAGCCGGTCCACGTCGTCCTCCCCCACCACGCCGAGCACGGGGTATCCGCCGGTCACGGGGTGGTCGGCGAGGAACACGATCGGCATCCCGTCCGGTGGGACCTGGACCGCTCCACGGACGACGCCTTCGGAGGGGTACTCGTCGTGGCGCCGACGCGGGACGGGCCGCCCGGTGAGACGGACGGCGGTCCGGTTGCTGTCCTGCCCGACGACGTAGGGCGCGGAGCGCAGGACGGCCGCGACGTCCTGCGCGAACCACTCGTCCCGTACACCGCGGGCGAGGCGCACGGACGCCGACGCGCTCCGAGCGCGCCCCGGGGTGGGGACCTGTGCGACGACCGGTCCGTCCGGCGACGGCACACCCACCGGGAGCAGGTCGCCGGTCCGCAACGGGTCAGGGCCCAGGCCTGAGAGCAGGTCCGTCGACCTCGAGCCGAGCACGGGCGGGACCGCGATACCGCCCCGGACGCCCACGTAGGTCCGCAGCCCGGTCGTCGGCAGACCGAGGACGAGCTCCTCGCCCGCCCGCGCCAGGAGGACGGCCCACGTCCCGACCGGCACTCCCCCGAGGTGCGCCGCGGCAGGCGCACCGGTGAGGACGAGCACGTGGTCGTCGAGGAACCGCACCCGGAGACCGCCGAGGGTCACCTCGATCGCGGCGGCGCCGTCCGGGTTGGCGAGCACCCGGTTCGCCAGCCGCAAGGCGCCCCGGTCGGCGGCACCGGAACGCGGCACGCCCCAGGCCGCGGCCCCGGTCCGACCCAGGTCCTCGACCAGGGCGAGCGGTCCGGGCGCCAGCACCTCGATCATCCGGGCCGCCGCCCCGCCGCGCCGCCCCGCGCCACCGAGCGGTGGTCGTCCACCGGGACGAAGCGGACCGGTCGCCCCGGCTCGACCAGCGCGGGCGGTACCCGCGCGACGTCGAAGAGCTCGAGCGCGGTACGCCCCAGCAGGCGCCACCCGCCGGGGCTCACCCGGGGATACACGGCCGTCATGCCGCCGGCCACGGCGACGGCGCCGGCCGGGACCTTCGCGCGCGGGGAGTCGAGGCGAGTCGCCACGATCCGCGGGTCGAGGCCGCGCAGGTACGCGAAACCCGGTGCGAACCCCACGAACGCCGCCATGTACGTCCGCGCCGCGTGCCGCGCCACGAGCTCGTCGACGGTCAGCTCAGAAGCCTGGGCCACGTCGACCAGGTCCGGGCCGTCGTAGACCGTCGGCACCTCGAGGACGTCGGGGCTCCCCGCGGCCCGCTCGACGGTCCGCGTCACCAGACCCGTCGGGGCACCTGTCGTCGCGCCCGCCGCGGGAGCCGATGTCACGGAGAGGAGCGCCGCGCGAGCCGCCGCGGCGACCGCCGCGACGTCCACGTCGGCCGCACGCCGACCGTCGGCGAAGATCACGAGGACCGTGCACGCGGCCGGGACGACGTCCGCGACCGGGAGGCCCGGGAGCGCGCGGACGGCCGCCGCGACGGCGACCACGCGCGCCGGGTCGTCGGAACCGACGTCGACCATGACCGCACCGGGGCCGAGGCGGCGCGCCGTGGCGTCCACCGCCGGTCCGCGGGTCACCGGGCGACCTGGACCGCCGGGCGGACCAGGACGCCGGTGTCGTCGAGCGCCGTGCGGACGGCACGCAGGACGTCCAGCGCGCCGGGCGTGTCCGAGTGCACGCACACGCTGTCGACGGCGGCGCGAACCGGCGAACCGTCCGAGGCGTCGACCACCCCGTCGGTCGCCAGACGCACCACGCGTGCCGCCACCAGCGTCGGGTCCGAGATCACGGCGCCGGGCCGGCCGCGCGGTACGAGCGTCCCGTCGGGCCGGTACCCGCGGTCGCCGAACGCCTCCGTGAGCTTGCGCACGCCCAGATCGGCCGCGAGGCGCAGCACCGCCGAGCCCGGGAGACCCATCAGCGGGAGGGTGGCACCGAGGTCGACGACCGCGTCGACCACCGCGGCCGCGTGCACCTCGTCGTGGACGATCCGGTTGTACAGCGCACCGTGCGGCTTGACGTAGGCGACCCGGGTCCCGGCCGCTCGGGCGCAGGCGTCCAGAGCACCCACCTGGTAGACGACGTCGTCGCGCAGCTCGGTCCGGGACGCGGCGACGTAGCGCCGGCCGAAGCCCACCAGGTCGCGGTACGCGACGTGCGCACCGACCGCGACGCCGCGCGCGGCCGCCGCCTCGCACACCCGGCGCAGCAGGCTCGGGTCGCCCGCGTGGAAGCCGCAGGCGACGTTCGCGCTCGAGACCAGGTCGAGGAGGGCGACGTCGTCGACCAGGCTCCACCGGCCGAAGCCCTCGCCCAGGTCCACGTTGAGGTCGACGACAGGTCCTTCGTGCTGTGCCACCCGCCCATCATGCCGGTCGCGGACCGTCGCGTCCGGTGCGACGGCGCGCGACCGGACGCCGGTAGGTTGGCCGCGTGACCGCTCCCGACCCGCAGCCCGTCGTCCGTCCTGCCACGACGGACGACCTGGAGGCCCTCGCCGACGTCGCCGCCGCGACCTTTCCGCTCGCGTGCCCGCCGGGCACCACGCCCGAGGACGTCGACGCGTTCGTCGCGGCGCACCTGAGCCGCGAGCGCTTCACCGCCTACCTCGGGGACGAGCGGCGGGACGTGCTCGTCGCCGTCGAGGGCGGCGGGGACGGTGGCGAACCCGGCACCGTCATCGGGTATGCCATGACCGTCGCCGGCGAGCCCGCGGACGCCGACGTCGGTCGCGCCGTCCGGGCCCGTCCCACGCTCGAGCTCAGCAAGCTCTACGTGCTGCCCGGCCACCACGGCGCCGGCGTGTCCGCCGAGCTGGTCGCTTCCGTCCTGGAGTGCGCGCAGGTGCGCGGGGTCGCATCCGTGTGGCTCGGCGTCAACCAGCTCAACGTGCGCGCCCAGCGGTTCTACACGAAGTCCGGGTTCGCGCGGGTGGGCACCAAGACGTTCCAGGTCGGCGACCAGCTCCACGACGACTACGTGATGGAGCGGGTCGTCCGGTGAGGGCGTTCACCGGCCTCCTGGCGTACCCCATCACCCCGCTGAGCGAGGACGGGGGCCCGGACCTCGACGGTGTGGTGGAGCTCGTCGGCCGGGCGGGTGCCGCCGGGGTCGACGCCGTGACCATGCTCGCGTCGAGCGGCGACGGGCGGGCGTTCGACACGGGTGAGCGCGACGCGGTCGTCCGCTCCGCCGTCGCCGCCGCGGGCCGCATGCCGGTGCACGTCGCCGTGAGCGCGGTGGGCACCCGCGAGGTGCTGGCCCACGCGCGTGCGGCCGAGAGCGCCGGTGCGAGCGGGCTGCTGTGCGCCCCCTTCGCGTACGCGCCGCTCCTCGACGACGAGGTGGTAGGGCTCGTCCGCGCGGTCGGTACCGTGTCGGCTCTCCCCCTGTGCTTCTACAACAAGCCCGTGCAGACGCAGTACGACGTGCCGGCGCGGGTGCTCGGGGAGCTGCACCACTCGACGACGCTCGTGGCCGTCAAGGACCCGGCGGCGACGGCCGCGCGACCGGGCGGACGCGTCGCCGCGCTGCACGCGAGGGTTCCCGGGCTCGTCGTCGGCCTGTCGGGGGACGCCGCGCTCGCCGGCACGGCCGAGCCGGCCGACGCCTGGCACACCGGGCTCGCGGCGCTCCTGCCTGCCGAGTACGCGGCGATGCGACGCGCGCGGGTCGCCGGTGATCCCGGGCCGGACGAGACCCGGTCGTGGCTGGCGTCGCTCGTCGCCGAGGTGCTGACCCTGCGGCCCGTCCCGGCGCTGCACGTCCTGGCGAACCTGCTGGGCGTCCCGACCGCGCCTCCGCGCGGGCCGTGGCTGCCGGCGACGGACGACCAGGTGGCGCGGCTCCGCGCGGTCGTCGAGCGGCGGCCCGTCGGCTGATCCGGTCGACGGGCGACAGCGTCGGTCAGGCGTCGGAGTCGGGGAGGACGGCCGACGGGCCGCCCTCGAGGAGTCGGACGAAGCCCTCCTCGTCGAGGATCGGCAGACCGAGGTCGCGTGCCTTGGCCTCCTTGGAGCCCGCGTTCTCGCCGACGACCACGAAGTCGGTCCGCTTCGAGACCGAACCCGCGGACTTGCCGCCGGCCGCGAGGATCGCCTCCTTCGCGCCGTCGCGCGTGAACCCTTCGAGGCCGCCCGTGACCACGACCGTCAGGCCCGCGAGCGGACCCGTCGGCTCGACGCCCGCCGCCGCGCGCTCGGCCATCGCCTGGGGGCCGGGGTGGCCCGGGGTCGCGAACCGCACGCCCGCCGCGCGCCACGAGTCGACGATCTCGACGTGCCAGTCCTCGGTGAACCAGCCGAGCAGCTCCTCGGCGATGACCGGGCCGACGCCCGCCACCGCGGACAGCTCCTCGAGCGAGGCGGCCCGGATCGCGTCGAGCGAGCCGAACCAGTCCGCGAGCGCCCGCGCGGCGACCGGACCCACGTGCCGGATGTTGAGGGACACGAGCTGGCGCCACAGGTCCTTGGTCTTGGCGCGCTCGAGCTCGTCGAGCAGGGTCTGCGCGTTCTTCGTGGGGCCGTAGACGGGGTGGTCCTTACGGACGCCGGCCGCACGCCGCTCCGCGGCGGTCATCGACTCGGTGCCGGGCGGGTAGGTCCTCTCGACGACGCGCTGGAACGGGCGCACCACCTTCGCCGTGAAGGACGCTCCGTCCGCGGTCTCCAGCTCGGCGCACTCGCCCACGCCGTCGTGCGGGCGCGGCAGACCCGTCTCGAGGTCGCGCACCACGACGCGGATGGGCAGGAGCTGGTCGAGCGTCAGGCCGAACAGACCGGCCTCCGTGACGAGCGGGGGCGTCGCCGGCTCGAGCGGCTGCGTCAGAGCCGCCGCCGTCACCTCGCCCAGCACCTCGACGTCCAGGCCGCCGCGCGAGCCGATGTGCTCGACCCGCCCGCGGACCTGCGCCGGGCACGACCTCGCGTTGGGGCAGCGCAGGTCGACGTCGCCCTCCTTCATGGGCCGCAGCGGCGTGCCGCACTCCGGGCACTCGGACGGCATGACGAAGTCGTGCCGCGGGTACCCGTCGTCGGCAGCGGCGAGGACTGGGCCGAGGATCTCCGGGATGACGTCGCCCGCCTTGCGGAGCACCACGACGTCCCCGACACGGACGCCCTTGGCGCGGACGACGTCCTGGTTGTGCAGCGTCGCCTGGCGCACCGTCGAGCCGGCGACGAGCACCGGCTCCATCACGGCATAAGGGGTGGCGCGGCCCGTACGCCCCACGCCGACCTGGATCGCGACCAGGCGGGTGTTGACCTCTTCCGGCGGGTACTTGTACGCGATCGCCCAGCGCGGCGCGCGGCTGGTCGTGCCGAGGCGCCGCTGGTCCGCCAGGGCGTCGACCTTGACGACGATCCCGTCGAGCTCGTGCTCGATCGAGTGCCGGTGGACACCGAAGTGCTCGATCATCGCGACGACGCCGGCGACGCCCGGCACGACGCGGTTGTGCGGCGACACGGGCAGGCCCCACGCGGCGAAGTGCTCGTAGGCGTCCGACTGGCGCTCGAGGACGGTCGTCTCGCCTGCGGTCCACTGCAGCGCGCCGAGACCGTGGACGTAGAGGCGCAGCGACTCGACCCGGGCGAGGCCCGCCTCGAGGTCGAGGCCCTCCTTCTTGTCGAGGAGCTGGCGCAGCCCGCCGGCCGCGGCGTTCCGGGCGTTCGCGAACGTCGGGAACCGGCGCTCCGCGGCCGTCCGGGCGCGGGGCTCGTCGAACGCGCGCGACCCCGCACGGTCACGCGCGTGGGCGAGCGCCCTGTCTCGCAGCTCGACCTGGAGCGCGTTGAGCCGCTCGAAGGACGCGGTCGGGATGAAGATCTCGCCGCGCACCTCCACGACCGCGGGGTGTCCCGTGCCCGCGAGCCGCTGCGGGACGTCCGCGATGCGCAGCGCGTTCACCGTCACGTCCTCGCCCGTGCGCCCGTCGCCCCGCGTGGCGGCACGCGTGAGCCGTCCGTCCTCGTACACCAGGGCGATCGCGAGACCGTCGATCTTCACCTCGGCCAGGTAGCCCACGTCGGCCGGGGCGCCGGGCGCCGCGTCAGGCCCGTCTGCACCCTCCGTGGTGCCGCCGGACAGGCCGAGGTCGCGCGCCACACGCGCGTCCCAGTCGCGCAGCTCGTCGACCGAGAAGACGTTGTCGAGCGACAGCATCTGCTCGAGGTGCTCGACGGTCGCGAAGCCGGCGGCCGCCCGGCCGCCCACGCGCTGCGTCGGGGACTCCGGGCTCGCGAGCGCCGGGTGCGCGTCCTCGAGCGCGGCCAGCTCGCGCATCCGCACGTCGTACTCCGCGTCGGACACGAGCGGCGCGTCGCTCTCGTAGTAGGCGCGCTGGTCGGCCTCCACCAGGTCGCGCAGCTCGGCCCAGCGGCGCTGAGCCGCCTGCTCGTCGAGCTCCGCGGGGGACAGAGGGGTCGCCGGAGTGGTCGTGTCGCTCACGGGTCCATCTTGGCGGACGTCGCCCACACGCGGACGACGAAGAGTCCCGTCCGTGTGCGGGACGGACGGGACGCGGTCCGCCCGCCCGCACGGCCGCCGTGGTCGCAGACCGCGTGCGCGAGCCGTGGCGTCGACGATCCCGCTGCTGTCGACCCGGCGCAGTACGTTGTGGGCGTGACCACGACACCCTCCGACGACCCGTACCGCTGGCTCGAGGACGTGGACGGGGAGCGTGCGCTCGCCTGGGTCCGCGAGCGCAACGCGCACGCCGAGTCCGTCCTCGCGGCCGACGACGACGCCCGACACCTCGAGGCCGAGATCCTCGCCGTCCTCGACTCCCCCGAGAAGATCCCCGACGTCTCCTGGATCGGCGGGCGCCTGTACAACCTGTGGCGCGACGAGGAGCACCCGCGCGGGCTGTTCCGCCGCACGACCCCCGCGTCGTACCGCACCGAGCACCCCGTCTGGGAGACCGTCCTCGACCTCGACGCCCTCGCGTCCGCAGAGGGCGAGAGCTGGGTCTGGCACGGTGCGAGCGTCCTGCGCCCGCACCACCGGCGTGCGCTCGTCGACCTCTCGCGCGGCGGGTCGGACGCCGACGTGACCCGCGAGCTCGACCTCGAGACGGGCGAGCTCGTCGCGCCCGAGGACGGCGGGTTCTACCGCCCGGAGGCGAAGGGCGGGCTCAGCTGGGTCGACGAGGACGCCGTGTTCGTCGCCACGGACTTCGGTCCCGAGCCGGACGGCACCCCCACCGTCACCGAGAGCGGGTACCCGCGCGTCGTCAAGCGGTGGCGGCGCGGCACACCGCTCGCCGACGCCGAGACGGTCTACGCGGGCGAGACGAGCGACCTGTACATCTCCGCGTACCGCACGCACGACCCGGGCTTCGAGCGCGAGTTCGTGTCCCGAGCCCTCGCGTTCTACCGCGCGGAGCTGTACTGGCTGTCGCCGGGCGGGCTGGTGCTCGTCGACGTGCCCGAGTCCGCCGAGGCGGCCGTCCGTCGCGAATGGCTGCTCGTCGAGCTGCGCGACCCCTGGGAGACGGGTGGCCGGACCTACGCGGCCGGCTCCCTGCTCGCCGCCCGGTTCGACGACTTCATGGCGGGATCCCGGGACCTGACCGCCCTCTTCGAGCCGACGCCGACGACGTCGCTGGCCGGCGCCACCTGGACGCGGCACCACCTCGTCGTGAACGTGCTCGAGGACGTCGTGAACCGGCTGCACGTGCTCACGCCGCCCGGTGCCGACGCACCCGCCGGCCAGGCGTGGGACCGACGGGACGTCGCGGGCCAGGTCGAGCTCGCTACCACAGGCGTCCGGGCGGTCGACGCCGTCGAGCGCGACGACGTCTGGCTCACCACCACCGGATACCTCACGCCGACCACCCTCGCGCTCCTCGACGTCGCCGCACCCGGTGCGGCCCCTGAGCCGCTCAAGGCCATGCCGTCGTTCTTCGACACCGCCGGGCTCACGGCGAGCCAGCACTTCGCGACGTCGGCCGACGGCACCCGCGTGCCGTACTTCCAGGTCGGCCGGCGCGACCTGCCCGCGGACGGCACCGCGCCCACGCTGCTCTACGGGTACGGCGGGTTCGAGATCTCGCTCACGCCCGGGTACTCCGGCACGCTCGGGCGCGCCTGGCTCGCACGCGGCGGCGTCTACGTCGTCGCGAACATCCGCGGCGGCGGCGAGTACGGGCCGGCGTGGCACCAGGCCGCGCTGCGCGAGAACCGGCACCGCGCCTACGAGGACTTCGCCGCCGTCGCACGCGACCTCGTGGACCGCGGGGTCACGACGCCCGACCACCTCGGCGTCCAGGGTGGCAGCAACGGCGGGCTGCTCACGGGGAACATGCTCACGCAGCACCCCGAGCTGTTCGGCGCGGTGGTCGTGCAGGTGCCGCTGCTCGACATGAAGCGGTACACGCACCTGCTCGCGGGGGCGTCCTGGGCCGCCGAGTACGGCGACCCCGACACGGACGACTGGGAGTTTCTCCGGACGTTCTCGCCCTACCACCTGCTCCGCGACGACGTCAGCTACCCGCCCGTCCTGTTCACGACGTCGACCCGCGACGACCGCGTCCACCCCGGCCACGCCCGCAAGATGGCCGCAGCGATGCTCGCCGCAGGCCACGACGTGACGTCCTACGAGAACATCGAGGGCGGTCACGGTGGGGCGGCGACCAACGCGCAGGCCGCGCACATGGCCGCCCTGGCGTACCGGTTCCTGCACGACCGGCTCGCCCAGGACTGACCGCCGGCTGACCGCGGCCGCTGCTCAGGCGGTCGCCGCGTCCCACCAGCGCAGCACCCGCAGCGCCTGCATCGTCAGCCACCGCGACGGCTCCCCCACGCCGTCCTCGACGCCGAACCACGTCCGCCCGCGCAGCTCGCGCTCGAGCGCCCAGCGGCCGTCGGGCCGCCGCTTGCCGCGCAGGACGTCGACCGCCCCGGCGAGCCGCGGGTCGGGTCGCGGGTCGGGCACGGCGTGCGACGCGCCGTCCGGCGCCGCGCGGTCCAGGGCCGCCGCGACCCGGAAGTGGTCCAGACCGCGCAGCACGTCGTGGTGGAAGCGCGCCGGGTGGTGCAGCAGCAGGTACGAGGGATCAGCCGGCTCGCCGGTGCTCGCGCGGCGGAACAGGCCGCGCGCGAGGAGGAACTCCTCGCCGCTGCGGCGCGCCGCACGCGTCGCAGCCGTCCCCCCAGTCGCCGCCTCGAAGGCTGCGAGGCCCTCGAGGACGTTGATCGTCGAGTCGAACGACGAGCGCACCGACCCCTCGGCCCGCTCGCAGTTCCATCCGCCGTCCGGCTGCACCTCGCCCGCGAGGCGCTCGGCCAGCGCCGACATGTCCACACCGAACCAGCAGCCGTCGGCGAGCGTCCGGCCGTTGATGCACTCCTCGACCTCGCCGTCCCAGAACGGCTGGTCGCCCTCGTCCCAGCGGGCGTTCGCTCCGACGAGCCGCACCGTGCGCCGCGCCGCGTCCGACGCCGGGTCGAGGCCCAGGTCGCGCAGGTCGTGGACCGCCCAGGCGGTCGCCGTCCACGGCTGGCCCTCGTCTTCCCACTGCCGGCGCGTGAAACCGCTCGGGAAGAACGCGCCGCCCGCCCACAGCCCGTCGTCGTCCTGGAGCGCCAGCAGGCGCGCGCCCCAACCCTCGGTCGCGACCCGCGCTCGCTCCGCGCGCCACACGTCCTCCGGGGCGTCGAGCAGGTCGCGCAGCACCTGCCAGCGCACCGCCGGGTCTCCCTCGAGCAGCCAGCCGACGACCTCGTCCGGTACGGGCGCGGGGGCGGTCACGACCAGCCCCGTGGGAGCGGACGTGCCGACGGACGACGCCGCACGATCCCCAGCGGCGGAGCCGTCCACGCGGCCAGGAGGAAGCACAGCGGGAGCTGCAGGGTCAGGACGCCGAGCAGCAGCGCCACCAGGCCGTACTGGACGGGCGACCGGGTCTCGTCGACGAACCCGTTGCCGAACGCCAGCAGGACGGTGACGACCCCGAACACGACCGTGCACAGGATCGCGACCGTCCACCGGGACTCGAGCGGCGTCGCCCAGAGCCACACCGTGACCAGCGCACCCACGACGAACGGCAGGACGAACGACGACGCGAGGAACCAGTCGTCCGCGAACGCCACCCACCGCGCAGGGGCGATCCCGAAGAACCCGCCGCCCGTGAGCGGGAACCCTTCGCGCCACCGGGTGAGGACGGCGGCGCCGCCCCCCAGCAACCAGGGGCCGAACGCGACGAGGGCGGCGAACAGCACGATGCGCAGCGCGCGCGGCAGGCCGCCGGTGGGCTCGTGCCCCGTCGACACCATGGGCATAGCGTCCCCCGGTGCCGCTGCCTGCGCCTGCGGAACGCCCGGCCTCACCCGTCGGCCCGCTCCGCGACGACCGCCGCGACGCGGACGAGGGTCGCCAGGTCGCCGCGCGCATCCTGCAGCGACCGTGCCGTCGGCGACGGGACGGGCCCGGCGAGCGAGGGCGCGCTCTCGGTGGCGCGCACCACGACGTCCGCGAGACCGGCGAGCGGCAGCCCGACCCGGCGCCACGGCACCGTGAGCGCGTCCGCGACGCGTCCCACGTCCGGCCCCGCGCACTGCGACACCACCGCGCGCGGCAGGCCGGCCCAGAACGTCCGGCCGCGCTCGACGAGCCGCGCGACCGTCTCCCAGGTCCGTTCGTCCCACCGGCCGACGTCGAGCCCCACACCGTCTGCGCCGGCGAGCACCGCGGGCGCGACGCCCGTCCATGCCGCGCCGACGTGCACGGCCGACGTCGCGCCCGCGGCCGCGACCGCGCCCAGTACCGGGCGCAGACCCTCGACGAGGTCGGGCCCGGGCACGGCCCGCAGGCGCGCATAGCCGGAGAAGGTCGGCAGCGCCCCGGCGCCCACCGGGGCGAGCAGCGGCTCCTCGACCTGCACGACGACGTCGACCACCCCGGGCACCTGGGCACGGACGTCCGCGACGAGCTCGCGGACACCTGCTCCGAGCGCCTCCGCGACCTCGGCGGCCGCGCCCCGGTCCGCGAGGACGCGGTCGCCGCGCGCCAGGTACAGGGTCGCGGCCGTCGTCCACGGGCCGAGGACCGACAGGGTCAACGGGCCGTCGTAGCCGTGGGCCGCGACGGACAACGCCGTGAGGTCGTCGCGCAGCGCGTGCCGAGCGCGCCGCTGGTCGGCGCCCGGTCGGTCGGCCAGCTTCCAGCCGTGGGGGCCGAGCTCGACGGCCAGCTCGCCGAGCAGTGCGGCGGTGCGGCCGACCGCGTCGGAGCCCGCTCCGCGCGCCGGGAGCTGGACGACGAACGGCAGCCCGTCGACCCCGAACGGCGTGTCGACCAGGTGCTCGAGGACGGCGAGCTGCGCGTCGAGCGGCTCCGTCCCGGGGAACGGGCCGCCACCGGTGACGCGGGTCATGCGGTGCGGGCCGGCGCGGTGCGGGCCGGTGCGCGTCGGGCCGACGCGACGGTCGCCTGGCCGAGCACGCGCGTCCCGGAGTACACGACGAGGGACTGGCCGGCGGCGACGCCGCGCAGGCGCTCGCCCGTGAGCTCGCACTCGAGCGCGGGGGCGGTGCCGGCGGCGTGACCTGACCGGACGCGGACGCGCGCCGGGACCGGCGCGCCGTGCGCCCGGACCTGGACCTCCGCGTCGAGCCAGTCGTCCGCGGGGACGTCCGCGGCGAGCCACACCGTGCGCTCCCCCGCGATCTCGTCGACCGTGAGCAGCTCGGCCGGTCCGACGACGACCGTGTTCGTCGCAGGCTGCACGTCGAGCACGTAGCGGGGCCGGCCGTCGGGCGCGGGCCGGTCGATCTTCAGACCCTTGCGCTGGCCGACCGTGAACGCGTAGGCGCCCTCGTGCTCGCCGAGCACCTCGCCGTCGGGCGTGACGATCTCACCGGGCCGCTCGCCGAGCCGGTCGCGCAGGAAGCCGGGGGTGTCCCCGTCGGCGACGAAGCAGATGTCGTAGGAGTCGGGCTTCGCGGAGACCGACAGGCCGCGCTCCGCCGCAGCCGCGCGGACCTCCGCCTTCGACGCGAACCCGCCGAGCGGGAACATCGCCCGGGCGAGGCGCCCGGGACCCATCACCGCGAGGACGTAGGACTGGTCCTTCTCGGTGTTCGGCGACCGGTGCAGCTCGTGGACCGTCCCGCCCGCGGCCTCACGGGCGACCAGCCGTGCGTAGTGACCCGTCGCGACGGCATCGAAGCCCAGCGCGGTCGCCTTGTCGAGCAGCGCCTCGAACTTGATGTGCTCGTTGCAGCGCACGCACGGGTTGGGCGTGCGGCCCGCCTCGTACTCGGACAGGAAGTCCGCGACGACCGTCTCCTCGAACCGCTCCGACAGGTCCCAGACGTAGTACGGGATGCCGAGGACGTCGGCCGCGCGGCGTGCGTCGCCCGCGTCCTCGATCGAGCAGCAGCCGCGCGAGCCGGTGCGGAACTGGTCGCGGCTGCGCGACAGCGCCATGTGGACGCCCACGACCTCGTGGCCGGCCTCGACCGCGAGCGCGGCCGCGACCGCCGAGTCCACGCCGCCCGACATGGCGGCCAGGACGCGCATCACAGCCCCCCGGCCGACACGAGACCCGCGGCACGGGCACGCTCGACGACGCCCGGGAGGACGTCGAGCACGAGGTCGACCTCCTCGTCGGTGCTCGTCGCGCCCAGCGAGAACCGCAGCGCACCCCGCGCGTCACGCTCGGGGACGCCCATCGCGAGCAGGACGTGCGAGGGCCGCGGGACGCCCGCCTGGCAGGCCGAGCCCGTCGAGACCTCGACGCCCGCGGAGTCCAGGAGGTAGAGCAGGGAGTCGCCCTCGCAGCCCGGGAAGGTCAGGTGCGCGTTGCCCGGCAGGCGGGCGGCGGTGCCGTCCGCGGCGAGCGACAGGTCGGCCGGTCCGCGCAGCACCGCGTCGGGGACCCGCTCGAGGACGCCCGCGACGAGCCGGTCGCGCAGCGCGGCAAGCCGTAGCGCCCGCTCGGGCCGGGCCGCCACCGCGTCCTCGACGGCGACGGAGAACGCACGGATCCCGGCGACGTCCAGGGTGCCGGAGCGCACGCCGCGCTCCTGCCCGCCGCCGTGCAGCACCGGGGTCAGGTCGAGGTCGCGGCGCGCGACGAGGGCGCCCGTGCCGACCGGGCCGCCCAGCTTGTGGCCCGTGACCGTCATCGCGTCGAGGCCCGACGCCGCGAAGTCGACGGGCAGCTGCCCGGCCGCCTGGACGGCGTCGGCGTGCACAGGGACGCCGTGCCGGTGCGCGAGCTGGACGACGTCGCGCACCGGCTCGACGGTCCCTACCTCGTTGTTCGTCCACATGACGGAGACGAGCGCTGTCTCGTCCGCGTGCGCTGCGAGCTCCTCCCGGAGGGCGTCGAGGTCCAGAACCCCTGCGGCGTCGACGGGCAGCAGCACGATCTCGGCGCCCGCGTGCTCGGCCATCCAGAACGCAGGGTCCAGCACCGCGTGGTGCTCGACCGCGGACACGAGGATGCGTCGGCGCTCGGGGTGGGCCGTCCGGCGCCCCCAGAACATGCCCTTGACGGCGAGGTTGTCGGCCTCCGTGCCTCCGCCCGTCAGGACGACCTCCGACGGGCGCGCGCCCAGCGCGGCGCCGAGGCGCTCGCGCGACTCCTCGACCGTGCGCCGGGCGCCGCGTCCGGCGGTGTGCAGCGACGACGGGTTGCCGACGCGCGCCAGCTCCTCGGTCATCGCCGCGAGGGCCGCCGGGGACACCGGCGTCGTCGCGGCATGGTCGAGGTAGGCACGGGTCACGGCACCAGTCTACGAACCGCGCCGCGACGCTTCGGTCCGGCCTGTGTCGGAGGCGGCGTGCACGATGGCTCCATGACCGACGTCGCGGTGATCTTCCTCCCGTCGTGGCCGCCCGAGCGGCTGCTGCCCGTCGCACGTGCCGCGGAGGCGGCCGGCGTGCAGGAGCTGTGGCTCTGGGAGGACTGCTTCAAGGAGGCGGGGATCGGTGCGGCGGGCGCGGTCCTCGGGGCGACCGAGCGGCTGCGCGTGGGCATCGGCGTCCTTCCTGTGCCCCTGCGCAACGTCGCGCTGACCGCGATGGAGGTCGCGACGCTCGCGCGCGCGTTCCCCGGACGCCTGGTGCCGGGCGTCGGGCACGGCGTCCAGGAGTGGATGGGCCAGGTCGGCGCGCGCGTGCCGTCGCCGCTGAGCCTGCTGCGCGAGCACCTGACCGCGCTGCGCGCCCTGCTGGCCGGCGAGCGTGTCACCGTCGACGGACGCTACGTCCACCTCGACGACGTCGCGCTCGACTGGCCCCCGACGACCGTGCCCCCGGTGCTCTCCGCCGCGACCGGCCCCCGCACGCTCGAGCTCGTCGGGCAGGTCGCCGACGGGGTGGTGCTCACCGGCGACCACTCCCCGGGCTCGGTGCGGCGGCTGCGCGACGCGGTGGAGGACGCGTGGCGGGCCGCGGGCCGCGCCGGCTCGCCGCACGTGGTCGTGAACGTCGCGACCGTCACCGGGCCGGGTGCGCGGGAACGTCTGGCGAAGGCGACCGACGGCCCCGACGCCGACCTCGAGGCCGGCGCGGGCGCCGCCGGCGACGTGACCCAGATGGTCGAGGCGCTGGCCCGCTACGTCGACGCGGGTGCCGACACGCTCGCCCTGACGCCCGCGATGGACATGCCCGCGGAGGACGCCGAGGAGTTCGTGCGCTTCGTCGGCGAGGAGGTCGCGCCGCTGCTCGGCCGGTAGTCCGGGGCTACCCCGCCCGACTGTGGTCGGTCTGGCCGCTCTGGTCGGTCTGACCGTCGACGTCGTGGCCGTGCCACAGGTCGTCGCACGGGACCTCGAGCACACGCCGCGTCACGAGGTACGGCCGGGCGCCGACGTCGCCCGCGACCGAGGCGAGCAGGGGCGCCCAGTGCGCGCGACCGATCAGCACGGGGTGGCCCGGGCGTCCGCCGTAGGTGGCCTGGCGCAGGCAGCCGGGCGTCGCACCCGCGACGACGCGCCCGACCGCCTCGGCGGCCAGGTCGGGGACGTCGACGGTCGCGACGACGACCGCGCGGGTCGCCGCCCCGAGCCGCCCGCCCGGGTCGAGGCCCACCGCGGACAGCGACGTCAGCGCCCGGCGCAGCGACGCCGACACGCCGTCGGGCCAGTCCGGCACGTGCACGACCTGCGCCCACCCGGGGACGAGCGCGGCCGCCTCGTCGCGCCCCGCGCCGAGGGCCACGACCACCCGGTCCGCTCCCCCGCCGCGCAGCGCCCGGGCCACGCGCTCGACCCACGGCGTCCCGTCCGCTGTGCGCGCGAGCGCCTTCGGGCCACCGAACCGGGTCCCGGCACCGGCGGCCAGCACCACCCCGACCACCGCGCCCGCCGCCCGGCTCACGCGCTGACCTTCCGTCCGCGCACGTACACGGCCTCGATCGACGCCTCCCGCATGCCCAGGAGCAGGGTGAACAGCGTCTGGGCGGTCGCCTCGACCGGGTCGTCCGACCGGACGCCGTGGCGCAGCGCCCGCGCGAGCGTGGGCTGCCGGTCGGGGTCGACGAGCACCAGGTCGGCCTCCTTGCCGACGTCGAGGTTGCCCGTGAGGTGCTCCTGGTCGAGGGCACGCGACCCGGCGAGCGTCGCGAGGAACAACAGCTCGGCGGGCTCGATCGCGACGCCGGCCTCGCCCTGCTCGCTCATGTGGACCTTGAAGCAGTCCGACGCGACCCGTGGCAGCAGCCACTCGTCGCCCGCCCCGACGTCCGACGCGAGCGCGACGTGCACGCCCGACGCGGCCGTCCGGCGCCACGGCATCGTGCCGGACCCGAGGAACAGCTGGGACGTCGGGCAGTGCGCGATCGACGAGCCGGTCTCCGCGAGCCGGGCGAGCTCGCCGTCCTCGCAGTGGACCCCGTGCGCGAACACGCTGCGACGCCCCAGCAGACCGGGACGCCGCGGCACGTCCGGGCCGTGGTGGCCGCCGTCGTACGCGTCGAGGTAGCGCGCGACGCCGAACTGCTCGCGCACCGCAGCGCACTCGCCCCACGGTCCGCCGTCGTTCTCCGACAGGTGCGTGTGCACGTAGACGCCGCGGCGCGACACGTCGGCGTAGAGGTCGCCGAGCGCGTCGAGCGTGCGTGGCGTGACCGACAGCGCGAAGCGCGGGACGAGCGCGACCTGCAGCATCGCGTCCCGCTCGGCCGTCCCGGGCCGGGGGTCGACGCCGTGCCAGCGCTCGATCTCGACGCGGGCCAGGCCGCTCACGGCGTCCTCGCTCGTGAGCAGCGGCTTGGCGGAGTCCGGGCCGACGGTCTGGATGCCGCGCCCCGAGACGGTCCGCAGACCGTGCTCCAGGCTCTGGGAGAAGAGGGCGTCCTGCGCGTGCAGGAACGCCGACCCGAAGACCATCGCGGACGTCGTGCCGGCCGCGACCCGCTGCTCGCAGAAGTCCGTCGCGATGCGGTCGGCCACCTCGGGGTCCTGGAGCCGCGCCTCGGCCGGGAAGATGCAGCGCTCGAGCCAGTCGAGGAGCTGTCCGCCGCCGTACGCGTCGACGGAGTACGTCTGCGCGAGGTGCAGGTGCGTGTCGACGAAGCCCGGCAGGACGAACCCCGTCCGGCGCCGCGGCCGCGCGGCGTGCTCGGCTGGCAGGTCCGCCCGGTGCCCCACCCAGCCCACGCGGCCCGAGCCGTCGACCGCGACCGCGCCGTCGGGCAGCGACACCAGGGCGTCGTGCACCTCGGGGGGAGCCGGGCTGCCCGACACGTGGAGCACGTGACCCTCGACCACGAGCCCGTCCACGGGGCCGTCCACCGGCCCCGGACCACTCTTCTGCTGCACGGTGCGCACCCCTTCCCGGGGAGCCCGCCACCGGTCCGCTCCCGCCTGCGCGCCACGGTAGACGCGTCGTGTTACGCGCCGATGCCGTTTCGCGCCCGGTTCGTTACGCCCGGGAAACGCCGCCGGTGGACGGCCGGAAACACGGGCTGCCTAGCGTCTGGCACGTCGACCACGGCAGCCCCTGGGCCCTGCCGGTTCGGCCCTCACCCGTGGCCTGCGGCACCCGCAGCCCACCGACAGACAGGAGTGCCCGGTGCAGAACACCCTCCGTTCCCGCCGTTCCCACCGTTCCCGCGTGCTCGCCCTGACCTCCGTGGTCGCCGGCGCGGCGCTCGCCCTGAGCGCCTGCTCGAACTCGTCCGACGACGACGCCGCGGCCGGCGGCAGCACGGCCTCCGGGCCCGCGGACTACGGCGACCTCGCCGTCCAGCTCTCCTGGATCAAGAACTCCGAGTTCCTCGGCGAGTACATGGCCGACACGAACGGCTACTACAAGGACGCCGGCTTCTCGAAGGTCAACCTCGTCGCGGGCCCGTCGACCGGCGTCGCCGAGCTCGTCTCGAAGAAGGCCGACGTCGCCCTCTCGGACGCGGTGTCCGTCGGGACGGCCGTGGCCAACGAGGACGCGCCCGTGAAGATCATCGGGACGACCTACCAGAAGAACCCTTTCACGGTCCTGTCCCTCAAGGACGGCGCGAACATCTCCACGCCGCAGGACCTCGTCGGCAAGAAGATCGGCGTGCAGGACTCGAACCTGTCGCTCTTCCAGGCGCTGCTCGCGGCCAACGGGATCGACAAGAGCAAGGTCACGGTCGTGCCCGTGCAGTACGACCCGTCGGTGCTCACGAACGGCGAGGTCGACGGGTACATCGCGTACCTGACGAACGAGTCGATCATCGTCGAGAACGAGGGTCACGCCGTCACGAACCTGCCGTTCGCGGACAACGGCCTGCCGTTCGTCGCCGAGACCTTCACGGTCACCGACGACTCGATCAAGAACGACCGGGCCGAGCTCGAGGCGTTCCTCACGGCCGAGATCAAGGGCTGGAAGGACGCGCTCAAGGACCCCGCCGGCGCGATCGCGGTCGACCAGAAGTCGTACGGGCAGGACCTCAAGCTCGACGCGAAGACCGAGGCCCAGTCGGCCGACGCGCAGGCGAAGCTCATCGAGTCGGACGACACCACGACCAACGGCCTGTTCACGATCTCCGACGAGCTGCAGCAGGAGACCCTGAAGTCGCTC
This sequence comes from Luteimicrobium subarcticum, assembly GCF_002798015.1. Lineage (GTDB taxonomy): Bacteria > Actinomycetota > Actinomycetes > Actinomycetales > Cellulomonadaceae > Luteimicrobium > Luteimicrobium subarcticum. The sequence continues at coordinate 18,283 of NZ_PGTZ01000014.1, forward strand.
GAGGGCGCCGGCCTCAAGCTCGAGGCGTCCGACCTGTTCGACATGTCGCTGCTCGACGACGTCTACAAGGCTCACCCGGAGCTGAAGGGCTGACATGACGACCGACGTCACCACCGGTGCCCAGGGCGTGACCGCCCTGGGCACCGGGGTCCAGATCTCCGGGCTGTCGAAGGTCTTCAGCATGGGCGCCGGGGGGCGTCGCAGCGTGACGGCCCTGCAGGACACCGACCTGCACACCGAGCAGGGCAGCTTCCTGGCCCTGCTCGGCCCGTCGGGCTGCGGCAAGTCGACGATCCTGCGGATCCTCGCCGGGCTCGAGAAGCCGACCAGCGGCACCATCCGCGTCGACGGGAAGTCGCCGACCGAGCTCCGCAGCGGCCACGAGCTCGGCATCGCGTTCCAGGACTCCGCGCTCCTGCCGTGGCGCAGCGTCCTCGCGAACGTCCGGCTGCCGTTCGAGGTGGCCGGCGTGCCCGTCGACCACGCGTACGTGCGCGAGCTCATCGCGCTCGTCGGGCTCGAGGGCTTCGAGAAGGCGAAGCCGGCGCAGCTGTCCGGCGGCATGCGGCAGCGCGTCTCGATCGCCCGCGCGCTCGTCCTCAAGCCGTCCGTGCTGCTCCTCGACGAGCCGTTCGGCGCGCTCGACGACATGACCCGGCAGCGGCTCAACCTCGAGCTGCTGCGCATCTGGACCGAGAAGCCCGCGACCACCCTGCTCGTCACGCACGGCATCTCGGAGGCGATCTTCCTGTCCGACCAGGTGGCCGTCATGAGCCCCCGGCCGGGCCGCGTCAAGGAGGTCATGACGATCGACCTGCCGCGCCCCCGCCTGCCCGAGATGCAGCGCACCCCGGAGTTCCACGCGTACGTCGACCAGGCGTCGGAGCTGCTGTTCGGCACCGCGGAGGACGCGTGAGCGCCGCCGCCGAGCCCGGCCCGGTCCGGCCGGCCGCCGGAACGCCCGGACCGCGCGAGCGGCGCCACCTGCCGCCGTGGGCCGTCGGGCTGCTCGGCGCCGTCGCGCTCGTCGCGGTCTGGTGGATCGGCGCGCTCACCGTGTTCGCGGACGTCGGTCCCGGGCACGCGCAGGCCATCCCGACGCCGTGGCAGGTCGTCCAGCAGTGGGCGGACGACGGCTGGGAGTTCTACCGCCGCAACTTCCAGGTCACGCTCGCCGAGGCCGGCCTCGGGTTCCTGTGGGGCAACGGCGCGGCGCTCGTCCTGTCGGCGCTCGTGCTCGTCGTCCCGCGGCTCGAAGGGGCCGTCACGCAGATCGCGATCATCACGTACTGCGTGCCGATCGTCGCGATCGGGATCCTCGTGAGCATCATCATCCCCGCGCCCGAGGTCGGTCACCCCGCCGGGACCGCCGTGTTCCTCGCCGCGCTGAGCTGCTTCTTCACGACCGTCGTCGGGACGCTGCTCGGGCTCAAGGCGGCCGACCGGTCGTCGCTCGACGTCGTCGCCGTCCTCGGCGGCGGACGCCTGCGCCAGCTCGTCAAGGTCCGGCTGGTCGCCGCCCTGCCGTCCGTGCTCACGGCGCTGCAGATCGCCGTGCCCGCCGCGTTCCTCGGCGCGATCCTCGGCGAGTACCTCGGCGGCGTGGACGTCGGGATCGGCCCCGCGATGACCAACGCGCAGAACACCCTGAACGCCGCGCGCGTCTGGGGCCTGGCCCTGGCGTCCGGCGCCGTCGCGATGATCGGGTACCTGCTCCTGGGCCTCGTCGCCCGGTTCGTGACCCCCTGGACCCGCGGGAGGACCGCATGAGCAGCTCCGCCACCTACGAGCTCGCGCTCGTGCGGCGCCGCGTGCGGCGCCAGGCCGCCCGGTCCGTCCTCGGGGCCGTCGGACGCAGCCTCCTGACGTTCGTCCTCACCGTCGCCCTCGTCCTCGTGATCTGGTGGGGCGTCCTCGCGGTGTTCCACGTCGACCCGTTCGTCGCGAAGAGCCCCGCCGACGTGTGGGAGTACCTCGTGACGTCACCGCGGGCCGCCGAGCACCGGGCGGACGTGCTCGACCCGCTCGGCACCACGCTCGTCGACGCGCTCATCGGGTTCACCGCCGGCCTCCTCGCCGCCCTGGTCGGAGCCACCGTCTTCCAGCTCTCGAAGGGCGTGGAGAACGCGCTCATGCCCGTCGCGATGCTCCTGCGGTCCGTGCCGCTCATCGCCATGGCGCCCGTGATCATCATGATCTTCGGGCGCGGGACGGCCGTCGTCGCCGTGATCGGCGGGATCGTGGTGCTCTTCCCCGCGCTGGTGACCATCGCGTACGGGCTCAAGCAGGCGCCGCCCGCGTCGACCGACCTCGTGCACGTCTACGGCGGCGGGTCGTGGTCCGCGCTGCGCAAGGTCGCCCTGCCCGCGTCGCTGCCCTCGTTCTTCGCCGCCGTCCGCATCTCGGTGCCCGGCGCGATCACGGGAGCCCTGCTCGCCGAGTGGCTCGCCACCGGGACGGGCATCGGCCACGCCGTGAGCGAGGCCAAGACCCAGGTCCAGTTCTCGTTCCTGTGGTCGTCGGTCGTGGTCGTCACCGCCGTCTCGCTCGTGCTCTACAACCTCGTCGCCCTGCTCGAGAGCATCGCGCTCGCTCGCGCCGGCATGAAGCAGACGCAGGTCTGATGCTCGAGCTCGCCGCCCCGGTCCTCGAGCGTCTCCGACGCGGCGAGCCCGTCGTCGTCGCGACCGTCGTGGGGGTCCACGGCAGCGCACCGCGGCCGGTCGGGGCGGCGATGCTCGTCGACGCGTCCGGGGCCGTCGTCGGGTCCGTGTCGGGTGGGTGCGTCGAGGCGGCCGTCCACCAGGCGGCGTGCGAGATGCTGGCGACCGTCACCGGGCCGGGCGCGGGGCGAGCGCCCGAGCAGGGCGCCGGGCAGGTGTGCGGGTTCGGGTACGACGACGAGCTCGCCTGGACCGTCGGGCTCTCGTGCGGCGGGCAGGTCGACGTCGCCCTGACCCCCCTGGGGGTCACCGGTCCCGTCGACCCGGGCGTCGTCCGGGCCTTCGAGCTCGCGGCCGCGGGAGAGGCGGCCGCGGTGGACGTCGTCGTGCGCGGGCCGGGAGCCGGAACCGTCCGGTCCGCGCACGCGACGGACGTCCCCACCCCGGGCGACGCCGTGCGCGTCGCCGTCGAGGCGGCGCCGCGGTGCGTCGTCGTCGGCGCCGCGGACGTCGCCGGGGCCGTGTCCGAGCTCGCGGCGTTCGCCGGCTTCCGCGTGACCGTGGTCGACGCCCGGGCCACGTTCGCGACGCCCGCACGGTTCCCGGCCGCGTCGGAGATCGTCGTCCGGTGGCCGCACGACCACCTGCGCGCCGAGCAGGACGCGGGCCGGCTGGACGCGCGGACCGTCGTCGTCGTCCTCACGCACGACGCACGGTTCGACGTCCCCGCGATCGAGGCGGCGCTCCGGTCGGACGCCGGGTTCGTCGGGGCGCTGGGGGCGCGCGCGACGTGCGCGCGGCGCCGCGACGCGCTCCTCCGGGCCGGTCTGACCGCCGCCGAGCTCGACCGGTTGCACGCCCCCCTCGGCCTCGACCTCGGCGGCCGGTCCCCGCAGGAGACGGCCGTGTCCGTGCTCGCGGAGGTCGTCGCCTGGCAGCACGGCCGCTCGGGAGAGCCGCTGCGGGAGACGTCGGGCGCCCTGCACGGCGCGGTCCCGGAGGCCGCGCGCTAGGGTCGGACGATGAAGCCGTCATCGCCGACCGAGCTCACGTCACCCGTGCTGTTCCTCGCCGACCACGCGGCGGTCGAGAGCGGCAAGCTGTACGTCAACGGCGGGTGCTGGAACCGCCTGACGTTCCCCGACTTCCCCGCGAGCGTCACCTTCAGCGTGGTCGCCGTCATCCTCGTGCCGTGGCGCGACACGTCCTCGCACGAGTTCACCGTCCGGTTCGAGGACCCCGACGGCAGCCCGCTCGGCGCCGTGCTGAGCGGTGAGCTGACCGCCGGCACCCCCGACGACGCCCACGCCGGCGACCCCACGCTCGTCCCTATCACGGCCGTGATCGACCACTTCACGGTCGAGCGGCCCGGCGACTACACCGTCGTCCTGGAGGTCGACGGCGAGCGCAAGAACGACTGGTCGTTCCGGGTGCTGCACCTCGTCGAGGACGACGGCCACGGCGGCGCGTTCCCCGACCCCAGCGACCCGACGAACCTGCCGTTCGGCTGACCGCCCCGCGCCGCTCGCACGGCATCACGGCTCACGCATCGTCGCGGTCGCGCCGCGGGATCAGCCGCCACGCCGTCGCCGGGGCGAGGGCGACGAGGGCGAACGTCAGCGGGAAGCCCATCCCGGCGACCCCCGCACCGACGACGGGCCCGACCGCCGACGCGGCGAGGAACTGTCCCGTGTTCTGGATGCCGAGCGCCCGCCCCGACCACGACGACCCCGCGGCCTCCGCCACCGACGTGTACGCGAGGCCGTTGTCGGCGACGCTGACCGTCGTCGCCACGACGAGGAGCGCGGCGCCCGCCGCGGACCAGCTCAGCGCGCCGGCGAGCGCCAGCGACGCCATGAGCACGACGCCGCTCGCCGCGACCCAGCGCAGCACGCGCACACGGCTTCCGACGCCGTCGCTCAGGGCGCCGACGCCGATGCGTCCGACCGCGCCGACGACCTGGGCCAGCCCGATGACGACGCCCGCCGCGGAGGTCCGCCAGCCGAGCTGCGTCACGAGCCACACCATCCCGAACGTCGAGAGCGTGAACTGCGGCAGCACGAGCAGTGCGGACAGGGCGTGAACCCGGACGAGGAACGCATCGCGGCGGTAGGGGTTGGCGGGTGCCGGGTCGGCCGTCGCGCGGGCAGCCGCCCCGGGAGGCGCGCTGCGCGGCGGGTTGCGCACGACGACCGCGCACGCGACGGCCAGCACCGCGAGCACGGCGGCCGCGACGACGAGCGGTCCGGCGACCCCGTGCGCGGACGCGAGCGCGGGCACCGCGAGCGCCGCGGCGGCCGCGCCGAGCGGCTGCGACATCTGCCGGATCCCCATGGCGAGGCCGCGCCGCGACCGGGGGAACCAGCCGACGACGACCCGTCCGCTCGCCGCGTTGGTGCTCGCGGCGGCTGCACCGGCCAGGCCGAACATCACGCCGAGACCCGCGAGCCCGTGCACCGGGAGCGTGGCGGCGGCGACGACGGCCGCGAGCGCCAGGCCTCCGGCGATGACGCCACGCTCGCCGCGGCGGTCCGCGAGCGCACCCCACGCGACGAGCGTCAGGACCATGCCGAGCGTCGGCGCGGACGCGAGCAGGCCAGCGCGCACCAGCGGGACGCCCTGCTCGACGTGCAGCAGCGGGATGAGAAACACGGGGATGCTCACGAGGAACGTCCCGGCCGCCTGCGCGGCCACACCGAGCGCCAGCATGGCCCACGCGGCGCCGGCGACGCGGTCGCGTGCCGGCTCGGGCGTCGCGCCGAACCCGGCGGGCTTCTCGTGCGGTGAGGGGGCTGTGGTCGGGACGGCCGGGGTCGTCATGGCACTCCTTCGCCGGTGTACGATCTGGGATACCACATTGGTATACCACCAGTCGGAGGAGCCCGATGAGCCCGTCCGCCCAGCAGTCCGCCTACGACGCGCTCCGGGCCGCGATCCTGTCGCTCGACCTCGCCCCGGGCGAACGGCTCAGCGAGCGCGGGCTCGAGGACCGGCTCGGCGCGTCGCGCACCCCGATCCGCGCCGCCCTGCTCCGCCTGCAGAGCGAAGGCCTCACACGTCGCGACGGCGGCTGGCAGGTTGCGCCGATCGACGTCGCCGAGGTGCGCTCCGCCATGGAGTACCGCGAGGTCGTCGAGGCGGGCGTCGTCGCGCTCGCCGCCCGGCGGGCGTCCGACGACGACCTGCGCGCGCTGCTCGCCGTCGCCGCGGGCAGCGGGGACGACGGCCAGAGCGCGGTCCTGCAGGACGGCACCGAGTTCCACGGCGCGCTCGCCGCGCTCACCGGCAACGCGTTCCTCGTCGCCGCGATCACCGACGTCCTCACGCGCCTGCACCGGACGCGGTGGCTCGAGGCACGCAGCGCCGCGGCACGCGCCACCGCCCGCGCCGAGCACACGGCGATCGTCGAGGCGCTGCTCGCGCGGGACGGCGCGCTCGCCACCGAACGGGTCGTGGCGCACAGCCGCGGGACCCGTGACCGCCTCCTCGCGATGCTCGACGCGGAACGGCAGCGCCTGCGCGGGACCGGGGTCGCGATCGTGGAGAGCACCGCGAGCCCGTGAGGACAGGAGCGACGGACCCCGCGACGAGCTCGCTCGCGGTGCGTCAGGGACGGACGACGACCGGACCCAGCCGCCGCTGGATGCTGCGCAGCCGCCCGAGCGTGCCCGCGTCGTCGTAGCCGGTGGTGGTCTGCCAGTCGGTGCCCGAGCCGTGGACGTCGCTCACGAACGCGATCTCGGCGGCCACGAGAGCCGACGCGGTCAGCCCGCGCAGGCCCGGGCCCACGATCTCCAGGTCGCGCAGGAACCAGGTGAGCCGCGCGGCCGGCCGGGGGGCCATCCTGCCAGTCAGCCCTGCAGCATCCGCCACACCCGGTCGCGGCTGAACGGCGACTCGGTCGGCCGCACGCCCACCGCGCGACGGATCGCGTTCCCGACCGACGCGACCACGGGGTTGAACGGCGACTCGCTCATCGACTTGGCGCCGAACGGTCCGAGGTCGTCGGACGTCTCCGCGAAGTAGACCTCCGTGTGCGGCACGTCGGCGAGCTGCGGCACCCGGTAGCCGCGGAAGGCCGCGTTGACGACGCGTCCCTCGTCGAGCAGCACCTCCTCGAGCAGCGCGCTGCCGAAGCCCTGCGCGACGCCGCCCTCGACCTGCCCGCGGCACTGCTCCGGGTTCATCACCGTGCCCGCGTCGGCGGCGTGCACGGACTGCAGGACCCTGACCTCGCCCGTCCGGACGTCGACCGCGACCCGCACGGCGTGGACATCGAACGCGAGCGAACGCAGGACGCCGTCCTCGCGCCCCTCGGCCAGGATGCCCGGCGCGTCGCCCACGTCGTCGCCGAAAGCGCCCACGAGCGTGCCGAGGACGACGACGCCGACCGGCGTCGCGACGCCGTCCGGCCCGAGCGTGCACTCGCCGACCGGGACGCGCATGAGGGACGCCGCGTGCTCGACGAGGCGGGCGTGCAGCGCGAGCGCGGCTGCGTGCACCGCCTTACCGGCGACGGTCGTGCCCGCGGACGCGAACGCCCCGGTGTCGTACGACGTGGCGTCGGTGTCCGACTGGTGCACGCGCACCCGGTCGGGCGTGGTCGCGAGGGCCGTCGCGGCGATCTGCGTGTGGACGGTCGTCGTCCCGTTGCCGAACTCGGCGGTCCCGACGCCGATCTCGTAGGTGCCGTCGCCGCGCAGGGTCACGGACGCGACGGCCCGGTGCCCGAACGGCGCCATCGTCGCGATCATGGCCGCCGCCATGCCCTCGCCGACCCGCCAGTGGTCCCCCGCCGGGACGGGCAGCGGGACCGACCCGTCCGGCGCGGGCTCGCCGGCACGGCCTCGCGCCAGGGCGTCCTGGGCGAGGTCGAGGCACTGGTCGAAGCCGTACGAGCCCCAGGCGAGGTCGACCTCGTGGTCCTCGTCGGTCGTGCGCACCGGGTCGCCGGGCCGCACGGCGTTGCGGCGCCGCAGCTCGAACGGGTCGAGGTCGAGGCGCAGCGCCAGCTCGTCGAGCGCCGACTCGACACCCAGCGCCACCTGCCCCAGCCCGTACCCACGGAACGCGCCCGACGGCGGGTTGTTCGTGTACACGGCGGTGCCGTCGACGCGGACGTCCGTGAACCGGTACAGCGAGATCGACTCCGCGACCCCGTGGAACAGCACGCCGCGCGAGTGGTTCCCGTACGCGCCCGCGTCGCTCAGCACGTCCACGTGCAGCGCCGTGAGGGTGCCGTCGGACCGGGCGCCCACCCGGACGCGGACCCGCATCGGGTGCCGGAACGTCGTCCGGACGAACTCCTCCTCACGCGTCATCTCGTACACGACCCGGCGCCGCAGCCGCAGCGCCGCCGCGACCACGACGTCCTCGGTGAGCATCTCCTGCTTGCCGCCGAACCCGCCGCCCACGCGCGCCGTGAGCACGCGCACCGCCTCGGGTTCCAGGTCGAACACGCGGCACAGCTCGTCCCGCACCAGGAACGGCACCTGCGACGACGTCCGCACCACGAGCCGGCCGTCGTCCGCGAACCACGCGACCGACCCGTGCGTCTCGAGCTGGGCGTGCGCCACGCGCTGCGTGCGCCAGGTCCCCTCGACCACGACGTCCGAGCCCGCGAGCGCCGCGTCCACGTCCCCGCGCTCGGCGTGGTGGTCGACGACGACGTTGCGGGCGGCGTCGTCGACGCGGTCGGCCGGGGTGCGGTCCGGGTGCAGGACGGGGGCGCCCGGCGCGCGGGCCTCCTCGGGGTCGAACACGGCAGGCAGCACCTCGTACTCCACGTCGACCGCGGCGCACCCCGCCTCGGCCGCCGCCGGCGACGACGCGACCACCACCGCGACCCGCTGACCCACGAACCGGACGGTGTCGTCCAGCAGGACGGTGTCGTCGGGGTCGTCGACGCGGTGCTCGTGCCGCCCCGACGAGTACCGGAACGCGGGCGCGTCCTTGTGCGTCAGGACGAGCTCGACGCCCGGTACCCGCTGCGCGCGGCTCGTGTCGATCGCCGTGATGCGCGCGTGCGGGTGCGGGCTGCCGAGGACCTTGACGTGCAGCGCGTCCGACAGGTCGAGGTCCATCGTGAACGGCTCCCGGCCCGCGACGACGCGCCGCGCGGCGGGCGGGTGCACCGATCGGCCGACCGCGGCGTCGGGCGCCGCCGTCGCCGGACCCCCGCCCGGGCCGCGGGGCGTGGGCGCCGCGTGGGTGCACGCCAGCCGCTCCCCCGCGCACGACGCCTCGACGCCCGCCCGCACCGCGTCCTCGACGGACCGGTACCCGGTGCAGCGGCACAGGTTGCCCTTGAGGCGGCGGGGCAGGTCGTCGAGGTCCTCCGGGCCGAGCGTCGACGCCGTGACCACCATGCCCGCGGTGCAGAACCCGCACTGGAACCCGAACCGCTCGACGAAGGCCTCCTGGACGGGGTGCAGGTCGTCCGGCTTGCCGAGCCCCGACGCCGTCGTGACCTCCTTGCCCGCCGCGCGCGCCGCCGGGAACAGGCACGAGTGGACCGGCAGCCCGTCGACCAGGACCGTGCACGCGCCGCAGTCCCCGGAGTCGCAGCCCTTCTTGACGTCGTCGTAGCCGTGCTCGCGCAGCAGCGTCCGCAGGCACTGGCCCGGGCGCGGGGTGACCTCGCGCGTCCAGCCGTCGACCGTGACGCGGAGGCTGCCCGGACCTGCGCCGCGCCGCCCGCTGCCGCCGGTCACGCCGCCACCTGCGAGCCGTCGGGCTCACGGAGCTCACGGAGCTCGCTCAGGACCTCGTCCGCGAGGACGGCGCTCACCCCGCGCCGCCAGTCGGCCGGGCCGTGCGGGTCGGTGAAGTAGGCGTCCACGGCCAGCACGTCGTCGCGCACCGCGCCCGCCTCGGGCAGCGCCGCGTACCGGAGCACCACCGGGCGGCTCGTCGCGGCCGTCACCGTGAGGACGAACGCGCCGTCCTCGTCGAGGCGCCCGATCACGACCGCGCCCGAGCGGCCGTGCGCGCTCAGCGCGATCTTGCGGAACGCCGTGCGCGCCCGCAGGGCGCGTCCCGGGATCTCGACCGCCCGCAGCACCTCGCCGGGCGCGAGCGTCGTCACACCGTTGCCGACGACGAGGTCCGCCACCGCGACCCGGCGCTCGCCGCCCTCGGCGGGCCACAGCACCGCCTCCGCGTCGAGCGCGGCGCACAGCGACACCAGCGCACCCGCCGCGAAGCCGTTGCAGACGTTCCCGCCCACGGTCGCGAGGTTCCACACCTTGAACGACGCCAGCAGCGCGTGGCAGCACTGCCCGAACAGCGGGTGCGCCCGCCAGTCGTGCGCCGCGGGCATCCGTGCCAGCTCCCCGACCCGGCACGTCGCCGCGACCCGCAGCCCGTCGAGCGTGCCCTCCCACGGGACCCAGCCCATGCCGGTGACGTCGACCAGTCCGGTGACACCGGGCTGCGGCTCCGAGAACATCCACGTGCCGCCCGCGACGAACCGCTCCCCCGGCGCGAGCACGAGGTCCGCGCGCTCGTGCGCCCGCCGGTACGTCTCGACGGTGACCAGGTCCACGCCGCCTCCTCGCTCCGCCGATCCGGCGGGCAGGAGCGCCGGTCCGGGTGCGCCCAGTGAAGCGCGCCGACGTGTCAGGGGTGTGACGCGGGCGTCACGGGCGCTGGTCGAGAACGTCTTCCAGGCCCCGCGAGCACGTGTTCCGAGCCCGTGGATCGTGGTGTAGGGGCCCGGATCACAGGTTCGGCGAAGGGGGTGGGGCGCGAGCCGACGGGAGACGGCCGTGGCAGTCAGCCCAGCGAGCCGACCCACTCCGCGGAGCCGTCGTCGAAGAACTGCTCCTTCCAGATGGGCACGCGGTGCTTGACCTCGTCGACGAGCGCCTCGACGGCGTCGAACGACGCGCCCCGGTGCGCGGACGCGACCGCGGCGACGATCGCGACGTCACCGATCCCGAGGTCGCCGTACCGGTGCACGACGGCGAGCCGCACGTCCGGGTGCGCGCCCGCGACCTCGGCCGCGACGTCGGCGATGACGGCCGTCGCGTCAGGGTGCGCCTCGTAACGCAGGCGCTCCACACCGCGCCCTTCGTCGTGGTCGCGGACCAGGCCCGTGAACGTCGCGACCGCGCCGCACGTGGCGTCGGCGACCAGCGCGACGAGCTCGTCGAGGACGCCCGTGAGCGAGGCGTCGACCACCTCGGCCCGCAGCACCCGTTCGGGAGCCGGGACGAGCCCCGCGGCGTCGGACGGGCGCTCGTGGTCGCCGCGAGCGCCCCCCGCGACCTGGTCGACGGCGTGCCCGAGGACGTCGTCGAGCACGGCCAGCCCGTCCCGCACGCCGCCAGGCGACCCGGGCAGGTTGACGACGACCGTGCGTCCGGCGACGCCGGCGAGGCCGCGGCTCAGCACCGCGGTGGGGACGACGTCCGCACCGCGCGCACGGATCGCCGCGGCGAGCCCGGGGAGCTCGCGGTCGAGCACCGCGGCGGTCTGCTCGGGCGTCGCGTCGGTCGGTGAGACGCCCGTCCCGCCCGTCGTGAGGACGACCTCGACCCCCTGCGCCACGAGGTCGCGCAGCGCCGCGCCGACGGCGTCGCCGTCCGCGACCACCCGCACGGGACCGACCTGCCAGCCGCGCTCCACGAGCCAGGCCGCGATCACCGGGCCGGTCGTGTCCACGGCGAGGCCCTGGGCGCCGCGCGTCGACGCGACGACGACTCCCGCCGCCCCGCGCGCCGGGGGCCCGGCGTGCGCCGCGCCGCTCACGCCTGCTCCTCGCGGACCCACGTGCCGGTCGTGCCGCCCGACTTCGCGACCACCTGGACGTCCGTCAGCACGGCCGCCCGATCGACGGCCTTGATCATGTCGTAGACGGTCAGACCCGCCACGGTCACGGCGGTCAACGCCTCCATCTCGACCCCCGTGCGGGACGTCGTGCGGACCGTCGCGGACAGCGCCACGTGGTCGCCCGACGGGACGACGTCGACGTCGACGCCCGAGATCGGCAGCGGGTGGCACAGCGGCACGAGCTCGTGCGTCCGCTTCGCCGCGAGGATGCCCGCGACCCGCGCGACCGCGACCGCCTCACCCTTCGGCAGGTCGCCCGTCGCGATCCGCGCCACGACATCGGGGCGCGTGCGCAGCACCGCAGTGGCGGTCGCCTCGCGGGCCGTGACGTCCTTCGCGGACACGTCCACCATGTGCGCTGCGCCGTCGGCCCGGTAGTGCGTCAGGCCGCCCGCACCGTCCCTGTCGTCCGCGTGCGTCGCGCGCGTCTCGTCCGTCATGCGATCTCCCAGACCTCGACCTCGTCCCCCGCCTCGAGGCGTCGGACGCCGACGGGGACCTGCACGAGGAGCGTAGCCGCGGCGTAGCGCGCCACGAGGTGCGACCCCGGACCGCCGACGAGCACGACGCGCCCGTCCGCGTCCAGCGCGCCCCGGCGCACCTGGTGCAGGTGCGGCGGCGAGTCGAGCGGCTCGGCGAGGGTCGCCGTCCACCGCCGACGCTCGGCCGGGACGAGCCCCGCAGCGCGGGCGAGGACCGGCCGCAGGAACGTCTCGAACGAGACCAGCGCGCTCACGGGGTTGCCGGGGAACGCGACGACAGGGACCGCGGTGCCCTCCGCGTCCGCGGCGACCCGGACGGTGCCGGCGCCCTGCGGGCCGCCCGGCTGCATCGCGACGTGCCCGAACCAGACGTCCCCCGCCCCGAGCGTCTGCCGCACCACCTCGTACGCGCCCGCGCTCACCCCGCCCGACGTGACGACGACGTCCACGTCCGCTGGCACGTCGGCGAGCGCCCGGGCCAGGGCGTCGTCGTCGTCGGGCACCACAGCCGTCGTGACCCGCGCGCCGACCTCCCGGAGCGCGGCCGCGAGCGCCGCGCCGTTGACGTCCGGGACCTGCGCGGGACCGAGCGACGCGCCGGCCGGGGCGAGCTCGGACCCCGTCGAGACGAGCAGGACGTGCGGCGCACGCCGCACCGCGACCTCGGCGACGCCGGCGGCGACCAGCGCGCCGAGCCGCGCCGGACCGAGCCGCTCCCCCGCCCGCACGACCACGTCGCCCGCCGCGAGATCGCTGCCCGTGGGACGCACGTACGTGCCCGGGGCGAGCGGGTCGCGGACACGCACCACGGACCCGGGATCGACGAAGCGAGCGGGGTCGGCATCTTCCACGCGCAGCACCACGTCGGCGCCGGCGGGGACGGGCGCACCCGTCATGATCGGCGCGGCCGTGTCGGGCTCGAGCGGCGCCGGGACCGTGCCCGCGGGAACGGGGTCGACGACCCGGAGCGCGACCGGCCGGTCCGGCGTCGCGCCCGCCACGTCGGCGGCGCGGAGCGCGTACCCGTCCATCTGCGAGTTCTCGAACACGGGCGAGGGCAGGGCCGCGACCGCGTCGCGCGCGAGCACCGGGGAGCCGTGGGCACCGGTGAGCAGGTCGGCGACGGCGACCACCTCGTCGCCGCGCGTCGCCAGGGCTGGCTCGACGAGCGCCGCGACGCGGTCCGCGTGGTCGGCCACGGTGCGGGGACGGTCGACGTGCTCCTGCTCGTCCTCCTGCTCGTGCGCGGGGCGCGCGGCGGACGGCTGCGGCCCGGGGGCGTGGGAGTCGGTCACATCGACGATCGTGCCAGGTGCACGGTCGGGCGTGGTTGCGGCGCCGTGCCGGGGGCGGTGCGGCGGGTCGTGCGGGTCGGCCACGTCGAGCCACGGCATCCCGGCGAGGAACGCGCTGTGCCGGGCGCCGAGCACCGCCCGGACCGGCCCCTGGTCGACGGCCCTTCCCCGCTCGATCACGACGACGTCGTCGGCGAGCGCGAGCACGTCGTCGAGGTCGTGCGTCACGACGACGGCGGTGAGCCCGCGGAGCACGTCCGCGACGACGCGGCGCAGGCGCGGCACGGACGGCTGGTCGACCGCCACGAACGGCTCGTCGAGCAGCACGACGTCGGGCGCGGCGGCGAGCGCCCGGGCGAGCGCGACGCGCTGGGCCTGCCCGCCGGAGAGCGAGCCGGGGCGGCGGCGCGCGAGCGTCCCCGCGCCGACGACGTCGAGCCAGTGGTGCGCCTCCGTGCGCGCCGTCCGGCGTGACGTCCCGGCCGACCGCGGGCCGAACGCGACGTTGCCGGTGCACGTGAGGTGGCCGAACAGGACGGGACGCTGCTCGAGCAGGCCCACGGCGCGGCGGTGCGCCGGGACGAGGACGCCCGTGGCGGTGTCGGTGAGAGCGCGCTCGCCGACGGCCACGCGCGCGACCGGGGGCACGTAGAGTCCGGCGACGGTCTGCAGGAGGGTCGACTTGCCGGCGCCGTTGGGCCCGACGACGGCGAGCGTGCGCCCCGCGGCCACGGTCACGTCGAGCCGGACGTCGCGACCGGCGTCGTCGATCGTGACCACGAGCGCGGACGCGGCGGGCGAACCGGACGGCGCGGCGGGCGAGCGGGGGGTCATGCGCGGTCCTTCGGTGCGGGGGCGTCGGCGGCGTGGGCCGAGGGCGGGTCGTCGGACAGGGTGTCGGACGAGGTCTCGGCGCCGCGCAGGCTCGTGCGCACGCCCGCGCGCAGCGACGACGTGCCGCCCGCCGCGTACACGACGAGGACGATCACGACCGCGACCCCGACGAGCAGCATGGACAGCGCGACGGCGGCGTCGGGGTCGACCTCACGCTGGAGGTACACCTCGAGCGGCAGGGTGCGGGTGACACCCTGGAGCGAGCCCGCGAACGTCAGGGTGGCCCCGAACTCGCCGAGCGACCGGGCGAGCGCGAGGAGCGCACCGGCTGCGAGGCCGGGCGCCATGGCGGGCAGCGTGACGTGCGTGAACACGCGCCCTGGCCGCGCACCGAGGGTCGCGGCGGCGCGCTCCTCGCGGTCGCCGCGCACGCGCAGGGCTCCCTCGACGGACAGCACGAGGAACGGCATCGCGACGAACGCCTGGGCGATCACGACCGCCGTCGTCGAGAACGCGACGGTGATCCCGAGGTGGCCGAGCAGCTCCCCCACCGGGCCCCGGCGCCCGAACGCGGCGAGCAGCGCGAGGCCCGAGACCACGGGCGGCAGCACGAGCGGGAGCAGGACGACCGCACGCACGACCTCCTTGCCCCAGAACCGCGACCGGGCGAGGACCACCCCGACGGGCACGCCGAGCACGATGACGACGGCCGTGGCCACCAGCGCCGTCTCGACCGAGAGCCGCAGGGCCGCGCGCGAGCTCTCGTCCGTCACGAGCGACCAGAACTGTCCCCACCTGACGCGCGACGCGAGCACGACGACGGGCAGCACGAGGTACGCCACCCCGAGCGCCCCGAGCACGAGCACCCAGGCCGGGGCGCGCGGTCCGACCACGCGCCCCCGGCCCTGCGGCGTCGGCGGGCGCGTCACGGTGCCGTCGTCACTTCGCGGTCGCACCGGGCGTGACGTTCGGGGTGCGCGGCACCCCGCTCCTCGTCGGCTCGCCGAACCCGGCGTCGGCGAGCACCTGCTGGCCCGCGTCGGACAGGACGTACGTCTCGAAGTCCTCGGCGAGCCCCGTCTTGCCGCCCTTCACGGGTGCGATCGGGTACGTGTTGACGACCGACTTCGACTCGGGGAAGTCGACCCGGGTGATTGACCCGGGGTCGGCCGCGAGCGCGCCCTGCGCGTCGGTCACGTAGACGAGACCGGCGTCGGCCTCGCCCGAGGTGACCTTGGCGAGCACGTCGGTGACCTTCGACTCCTCGCTCACGGGCGCGATGGTCACGCCCGTGACCTGCTCGAGCTGCGTCGCGGCCGCGCCGCACGGCACCTGCGGCGCGCACACGACGACCTTGAGGTCGGGGTTCGCGAGGTCTTGGAACGAGGTCACGTGGCCGGGGTTGTCGGACGGCGTCACGATCGTCATGGTGTTCGACGCGAACGCCTGGGGGGTCTGCGCGGTGAGGCCGGCATCCGCGAGCGTGTTCATGTTCGCCTCGTCCGCCGACGCGAAGACGTCGGCTGGCGCTCCCTCGCTGATCTGCGAGACGAGGTCCGACGAGCCCGCGAACGACAGCTGGACGTGGACGCCGGGGTGGTCCTTCTCGAACCCGTCGGCGATCTCGGTGAACGACGTCGTGAGCGAGGCCGCCGCGAAGACCGTGAGCGTCTGGGACGAGCCCGCCGTCTGCGTGCCGGACGCGCTCGAGCCGCTGTCTTCGGAGCTGCTGCAGGCGGCGGTGAGCACGAGCGCCGCGGCGCCGCCCAGAGCGAGGACGCCGCGCAGGGTGGGGGTGTTCATCCGAGTCCCTTCGGGGTGTCGATCATGACCGACGTCGCCTTGACGACGGCCGTGGCGAGCGTGCCGACCTCGAGCCCCAGCTCGTGGGCCGACTCCGCGCTGATGAGCGAGACGATGCGGTGGGGTCCGGCCTGGACCTCGACCTGCGCCATGACGCCGTCGACGGTGACCGCGGTGACGAGGCCGACGAACCGGTTGCGGGCAGACCCGGCGCCGCCGTCGCCGGGTGCCCCGGACCGGTCGCGGAGGTACGTCGCGAGCGATGCACCGTCGAGGACGAGGTGGCCGGAGGCGTCCGTGGAGCCGTCGATCGACCCCGCGGCGACCTGTCGTCGCACGGTGTCGTCGCTGACCCCGAGGAGGCGTGCGGCCTCGTGGACCCGCAGTTGCGTCATGAGGAGGACTCTAGCGTCGCACCTGCGGCTTGGAAGCAACTTCCCGCATTGCGAAGAGGCGACGTTCCGCCGATCGACGCCCGCTTTGCCCCGACCCGCGGCCGGAGCATCCGTGATCCGGGGCACAATCGGTCCATGGCCGCCGTCGTCTCGCTCGGGATCCCGCAGGTCGCGGGGCGCACTCCCGCACGCCCCGCCTCGGTCACCGACCCCGGGCTCGTCGACCGGTTCGGCCGCGTCGCGACGGACCTGCGCGTGTCGCTGACCGATCGCTGCAACCTGCGCTGCACGTACTGCATGCCCGCCGAAGGGCTACCGGCCCTCCCCCGCGACCAGGTCATGACCCGCGACGAGATCGTCCGGCTGGTCCGCGTCGCGACCCGCGACCTCGGCGTCCGTCAGGTCCGGTTCACCGGTGGCGAGCCCCTGCTGCGCGGCGACCTCGTCGAGATCGTCCGCGGCTGTGCCGAGCTCCCCGACCGCCCCGAGATCTCCCTGACCACCAACGCCGTCGGGCTCGACCACCGCGCGCAGGCGCTGCACGACGCGGGCCTCGACCGGCTCAACATCTCGCTCGACTCGCTCGACCCCGGCACGTTCGAACGGCTCGCCCGACGGCCCTTCCTCGACCGCACCCTTGCCGGCATCGACGCCGCCGCACGCGCGTTCGACCAGGTCAAGGTGAACACCGTGCTCGTCCGGGACGTCAACGACCACGAGGCCGCCGACCTGCTCGCCTGGTGCCTCGCACGCGGCCTCGAGCTGCGCTTCATCGAACAGATGCCGCTCGACGCCGACCACGCGTGGTCGCGCGGCACGATGATCACCGCGGCCGAGACCCGCGACCTGCTGTCCGCGCGGTTCGGCCTGACGCCCGACGAGGAGCCCCGCGACGGCGCGCCCGCCGAGCGGTACCGCGTCACCGCCCCCGACGGCACCCCGCTGGGCACCGTCGGCATCATCGCGTCCGTCACCGAGCCGTTCTGCGGCGACTGCCGCCGCACGCGGCTGACCGCCGAGGGCGCGGTCCGCGCCTGCCTCTTCGCGCACACCGAGACCGACCTGCTCGGCCCGCTGCGCGCCGGTGCGAGCGACGCCGAGATCGCCGACCTCTGGCGCGCCGCGATGTGGGGCAAGAAGCGCGGGCACGGCATGGACGACGCCGGGTTCCACCAGCCGGAGCGCACCATGAGCGCGATCGGCGGCTGAGATGACGACCGTGCCCATCGTGCCGAGCGCCGCGACCACCCGCGTCCACGTGCGGGCGTTCGCCGCCGCTCGCGCCGCCCTCGGCGCACCCGCGCTCGACCTCGACGTGCCCGCGCGCGACGCACGCGCGGGACACGTGCCCGCGACCGTGCACGACGTGGTGGCCGCCCTGCTCGCCCGGGTGCCGGACGCCGCCGACGTCGTCGCCCGCTGCTCGGTGCTCGTCGACGGCACCCGCTCGGACGCCGACGCCCCCGTGCCCGCCGGTGCGGTGATCGACCTGCTCCCGCCCTTCGCGGGCGGGTGACCCGTCCGGCGGCCGTCCGACCCGTACCGGCCGTCAGCCCCCCGTGACCTCCAGCAGGCGCTTCGACCAGAACAGCACGCCCCCCGCGAACAGCACGCGCTCGTCCTGCTCCACGGCGCGCAGCAGCCACGCGGACGTCACCAGCTGGTACGCGGCACCGAGCACCAGCGCGTGACCGAACAGGGCGTCGACGTCGACCGCGTCGGCCAGGTCCCACGCCTCCGCAAAGGTGCTCCGCGCCGCCGCGAGCTCGTCCGGCTCGACGTGCGAGAGCCACAGGTCGGCGTCGACGAACGGGTGCCCGACAGCGGCGTCGGACCAGTCGAGCAGGCACGCCGTACCGTCCGGGCGCAGCCCCGCGTTCGCGGGGTGCAGGTCGCCGTGCACGACGGTCTCCGGGATCCCGGTCGCGGTGATCGCCGCGGCGGCGTCCTCGACTGTCGGGGCGACGACCCGGAGCCTGTCGAGCGCACCGGCCCCGAGGGCTCGCGACGGGACGAGCCGGCCCGCGGCCCCCACCACGTCGAGCACGTCCGCGACGTCGTGCGCCAGCGTGCTCGGGCCGCGCACCGCGGCACCCGCCGCGACGACCTCGTCCGTCCGGCCCGCCCACGCCCGCTGGACGGCCGCGAGCGCGCGCAGACCTGCCGTGTTCGCCGCACGGACCTTCGCGTCGACCGGCCCGATGCCCGCGTCCGCGAGCAGCAGCCACCCGCGCTGCGGGTCCGCCGCGAGGGGGGACGGCAGGTGGTCGGGTGTGCGCGCCGCGAGGAGGGTGGTGAGCGCCGGCTCGGCGCCGAAGTAGGGCGTCACCGCCTTGGCGAACAGCGCGCCCCGGTCCGTCGGCACCCGCAGCACGAGCGAGATGCTCCACTGCTGGACGACCTCCGGCGCGCCCGTCGGGACCGCTCCCGACGCCCGCACCTGCGCGTCGACCCACGCGAGGAACGGCACGATGCCCCCCGGTCGCGCCCAGGGCGCGCGCTCCGCCGGGACGGGCGCCCCGCCGAGCTCGGCGAGCCACCGTCCGACCGCGCCACGCAGGCCCTCGGGCACCGCGAGAGCCGCCGGGTCGACGTCCCGAGCCGGGAGCCAGACATGTCCCGCCGGCGGATCGCCCGGCAGCGCGTCGAGCACACGCAGGACGTACCGGTCGCCGTCGTCCCCCTCCGCGCGACCCGCGCTGCGCAGGTAGCGGACGTCGCCGAGGAGCTCGGCGACCGGGCGGAGCACGTCGGGGACCTCGGCCCCGCCGTCCGTCGTGACGACGGGCAGACCGGCGCGGCCGTCGGTTCCGGGCCGGCGCACGAGCACCGCCTCGCCGGACGGTGCGGGCACGAGCAGGAGCTGGACGTCGTGGGGCACGCTCGGACGCTACCTGCTCGGGTGGGGGCGGGCGCCGCGCGGGCACCACGAGTGCTCCGGGCCGGGCGCCCTACGCGTCGTCCGCGGGGACCGCCAGCAGCGCCTCCACCCGGTCCACCTCGTCGGCGAGCTCGTCGACCTCGGCGCGGGTCGGGGTGCCGAACAGGTCGAGGTCGACCTTGCCCTGCGGCGTCGCGCGCCACAGCCCGGCGAGCGTCCCGTCGAGGAACACCGTCGCCGCGGTCCCGCCGTTGCTCCCGGCCCACCGCGCCCGAGCCTCGGGCGTCGTGGCGCGGTCCCGGCCCGCGTGCGCGATGAAGACGTCGTCGTAGGTGCCGAGCAGGCGCGCCGGCGCAGGGAGGTCGGGGTCTGCGAGCGGCAGGCCGGCGAGATCGTGGACGGTCTTGCCGTCCTCGGTCCGGTACGTGACGACCTCGTCCCCGAGCGCTTCGACGAGCGCCCGCGCGCCCGTGATGCCCGACCACGCGGTGAAGTCGGCGGCTGACGCCGGGCCGTACGCCGCGAGGTAGCGGCGCACCACGCCGGCGCCCGCGGCCCGCGTCGCGTCGGGATCGGAGTGGGATGCGTCGGCGCCGGGTGCGTGGGAGCCGGCGAGGGCGAGCCCCGTCCACCGGTCGAGCGTCTGGTAGACGACGCCACCGGAGCGCGCCCACAGGGCGCGCGGCGGCACCTGGACGAGCGGCTCGACGTACCGCAGGACGTTGACCAGGGCGCTGCCGGGCACGTCCGGGAAGCGCTCCTCGAGCGCCCGACCGAGCGCGCCCACCCGCAGAGGCCCGTCCTCCAGGACCTCCCGGCCCGCCCCGCGGACGGACGCGACGGGCAGGTGCGCGGCCGCGTGGGCGTTCCCGGCCGTCCGACCGGCGCGGTCGAGCAGCGGCCGGACCAGCGGGCGCAGCAGCACGGCGTCCTGCGGGGTGACGAGCCGGATCGTGCCGCGCTGGAGCAGCACCCGCACGAGCCGCCGGTCCGCGAGCGCCGCCGACGCCGTCCGCGGGTCGAAGCCGTCGAGCCGGGCGGCGAGCCCGAGGTAGGGCGGCAGAGGGTCCTGTGCCTGGAGCCCGACGAGGTGGCGCGACATCGACTCGGCGTCCGCGGACGGGTGGCCCGCGGGGACGCGTTCGTGCAGGTGCTGGCGCTGCCAGAGCGTCCGCCGCAGGACCCGCTCGGACACCGTGCCGGGCCTGCCGACGTGCTGGATCGGGGTCACCCGTCCAGGCTAGGTGGGATCACCGACACGCCGCCGTCACGGCGGGCCGTCACGTCCTGTGCGCGCGGCGCGTCACACCTTCGACAGGGTGGCCGCCGGCCGCCCCCACCCCAAGGAGACGAGCATGAGTCCCACGATCCGCGCCCAGGTCGTCCCGGTGTCCGACATCGCCGCCGCGAAGGCCGTCTACACCGCGCTCTACGGCGAGCCCCACACGGACACGCCCTACTACGTCGGCTTCGACGCCGGCGGCTTCGAGGTCAGCCTCGCCCCGGGCGACACGTCAGGCGGTCCGGTCGCGTACGCGGACGTCGACGACCTCGAGGCCGCGCGGCAGGCGCTGCTCGACGCGGGCGCCACCGAGCGCACGCCGCCCCAGCCCATCGGCCCGGAGGCGCGCGTGTGCGTGCTCGACGACGCCGACGGCAACGCGATCGGCCTCCGCGGCAAGTAGCGCGCGAGCGGGCGCCTCTTCCCGCCGAACGGGCGGTGATCCACCGGAAACGGTGGCGGTCTCAACCCACCAACGCACCGGGTCCGGCGAGGATGGCGTCTGTGGAGGTGGGCGTGGGTTTCACGGTCGAGCAAGAGCACGTGTTGTGGGAGCGGTGGCGGGCGGGTGACTCTGCGAGGCTGATCGCGCGGACGATCGGGTCGAACCTGGATGCGGTGCGCCGCTTCCTGAGTGCGACGGGCGGCGTGCGTCCTGCGGCACGTCGCCGTAGTCCTCGGCATCTGAGCTCTGCGGAGCGCGAGGAGATCTCGCGTGGGATCGCGGCGGGTCTGTCGGCGCGGGCGATCGCGGAGCGGATCGGGCGGCCTTCGTCGACGGTGTCTCGCGAGATCTCCCGCAACGGCGGCCGCGAGGCCTACCGCGCGGCTACCGCTGACGCGGCGGCTTGGGACCGTGCGAGAAGGCCGCGTCCGTCGCGCCTGGCCTCGAGCCCCGCACTGCTCGCGCTGGTTCGCGGGAAGCTGGACGCGGACTGGTCGCCCCAGCAGATCGCGATGTGGTTGCGGCACCAGCATCCCCACGATGCGTCGCGCCGGGTGTCGCACGAGACGATCTACCGCAGCATCTACGTCTCCGGGCGGCGCGAGCTCGGGCCCGCGCAGGCCAGACGGTTGCGGTCTGGGCGCTCGGTGCGTCGCCCGCGCGGGAAGCAGCAGTCGCACGGACGCGGGCGGCTGCGGAACATGGTCTCGATCCATCACCGGCCAGCCGTCGTCGCCGAGCGGGCCGAGGTCGGGCACTGGGAAGGCGACCTCGTGATGGGATCGCGTCCCTCGGCCGTCGCCACGCTGGTAGATCGCAGCACGAGATTCGTGCGGGTCGTGCCGCTACCAGACGGCATCAAGGCTGACGCGGTGCGCCGCGCACTCATCCGGAACCTGTCAGACCTTCCACCGGCCTTGAGGCGTTCGCTGACCTGGGACCGCGGCCGCGAGATGGCAGAGCACCAAGAACTGGCCGCAGAGCTCGGCATGGACGTCTACTTCTGCGACCCCCGGAGCCCGTGGCAGCGTCCGAGCAACGAGAACACGAACCGGTTGCTGCGCCAGTACCTACCCAAGCGCACCGACCTGCGCCCCTACTCCGCACGCGACCTGGACGACATCGCCCACCGGATCAACACCCGACCCCGCCAGGTCCTGGACTGGTCGACCTCGCACGACCTGTTCTGGCCGTTGCTGCTCGCCGCACGCGGGGCGGACGTGAACGCGTCACCGGCGGGTGTCGCGTAAGGCGATCCCTCACTGGGACACCGGGCGGGTGCCGCCCGCCATGGCTCGTCCCGCGAGATCGCGCCATTCTCGGATTCCCGTAAGACCCGCCCTTAAAACTGCCCGTTTAAGGGGTGGCAAACGCTACAGTCACGCTCATGCTCATCGGCTACGCCCGCGTCTCGACCCTCGTCCAAGACGTGACTGCGCAACGCGACGCTCTGCGGGCCCTTGGCGTGGCCGACGACAGCATCTATGTCGATCACGGCCTCACCGGGACGAATCGCGCACGCCCCGGCCTGCGTGAAGCACTCGCCGCGGTCCGGGCCGGCGACACGCTGGTCGTCACCAAGCTCGACCGCCTTGCCCGCTCGCTGCCCGATTCACGAGACATCGCCGACGAGCTCACCCGCAAGGGAGTCGCTCTCTCACTGGGCGGCAGCGTGTATGACCCGAGCGACCCCGTGGGTCGCCTGCTGTTCAACGTCCTCGGCATGGTCGCCGAGTTCGAAGCCGACCTGATCCGCATGCGCACCCGCGAGGGCATGGCCGTCGCCAAAGCGAAAGGCCGACTCCGGGGCAAGAAGCCCAAGCTCAGCCCCGCGCAAGCCCGGCACCTCGTCGCCCTCCACCAACAAGGCAGCCACACCAGCGCTGAGCTTGCGGAGCTGTTCCAGGTCGCACGGTCCACCGTGTACCGCACCATCCAACGCACCGGCGGACCCGCAACGACGCCGACCAGCCAGCAGCCGTCCACGACATAGATCCGTCCCTGGCGGGCGGCGCATCCACCCTGCTGCGTCGCTGCCCCTCACGCTGCGGCGCGCGCGGGGCTTTCGTCAGGAGTGAGTGCGCTCTGGCTTCTGGCGCCGCCCCCACACTTGTCGCCACTGGTCTAGGTGTGGTGGCTCATGAGGTGTCACGGTGACGGGTGAAGTTCACGGGGTTACGGAAGTCCGCGACCAGATTTGCCCTACTGAGGGCACGACCATGATAGAACTTCCTCGCCGGGGGCCAAAGGGTGCATTCCGGTTCGGGGCCCGGGGCGTTCCCTGGCCTGAGCTCGACTCTCACAAAGGAGTGTCAGTAGATGCGCAATACCAAGCGGGCAACTGCGATCGCAGGTGTGGCCCTGATGCTGTTCGGTATCGCCTAGCCGGCCTTCGCCGCCGACCCGAAGTACGACTTCACCGCGAAGTTCAAGTACAGGCTCACCTCGGACGGCTTCCACTCTGGCAAGGGAACGAACACGTTCTCCTTCACCTGCACGGCAGGGAACAAGCAGCAGTACTCGGTCGTGTTCTACCGCGAGAAGGTGCTCGGCGACGACAAGGCAGGGACGCTCACCCTGACCTGCGACACCAGCAAGCCTCAGAGCGGCACGTGGACTGCTCCGGCGAGCGACGACTACCACTTCGTGATGACGAAGTCGGACAACGACGTCTATATCGTCGGGAGCGGCTACGACCAGCACCCGAGCTGATCCCAACTCCGGTCGATAGGTAGGAGGTCACCCAGTGACGCAGATTTGGCGCATCTACAACGGCTACATACCTTTCATGCTCGTCGGGCTCGCCGTGTGGGCCGCGACCGGCTATGTGGTATATCGGGTTCGGGTGCGACGAGGTCAGCCGCGAGCTGCGGAGCGGACGGTTGGCGACTTCCTGCTTTCGGCGTACATCCTTGGGCTGCTGGTAGTCACCATGGGGCCATCGTCGGGCGCGGAGCGCTCGGTTGAACTGATGCCGGGCAGCAGCTTGATGGATTTTGTCCACAAGCCCGACATCACTGCACCGCTGGTCGAGGTTCTCCTGAACATCGCCATGTGGATCCCTCTGCCAATGCTCGTGGGCTACCGGTTCCCAAAGCTAGGGGCATGGCCGCTGCTTTGGGTCGCGGTCGTCGGCGCCACAACGCTTGAAGTGCTGCAACTGATCCTTGGCATCGGGCGTGCAACGAGCGTGGACGACGTGCTCGCCGCAGCCCTCGGGGCTGGGATTGGGCTGGGCTTGCGAGCGTTGTTTCGCTCCGGGCGCGGACGGAGAGCTGGCCACGACGAGGTGCGGGGCGAGGGTGCTACCGCGTCGGCATAACAACCGAGATTCGAGCACCTGACACCAAGTCGAAGGAGGAAGGTGACGCCCCCGCGGGCATCCGCAGGGGCGCCACCTCGCCGTGTGCCGCGACGGCCCAGACCTTCGGCACACCAGCGCCGTGGGTTCCGTCGGTGGCGAACAATGGTCCGGCCGGACTTCCTCCCTTGAACAGCCCGCGAGACGCGCACACCTAAGGGCCGAGCAACCCTCTCAAGCGGCCAATAGATCGGGCGCAAATTCCGTCCGGACCCGCCGCGGAGGCTCGATCACACGCCATTGACGTTAGTAGCTCTCCAACCAGGTGTCCCCCGTTGGCGACTTCAGCGTCGGACCATTCACCGGAACGCAAGACATGTCGGCAACGACGGTAGTGAACCGACCTGGTCTCCAGCGATGCGTTGGTGGGTTGATGCCACCGTCGTTTCGGGCGGATCACCGCCCGTTCGGCGGGGAGGGGGGAGGCGGGGACTACCGGCCCTGGTGCTCGCGGATGCGGGCCGCCGCCTGCGGCAGCACCTCCGCGAGGTCGCCGACCACCGCGAAGTCGCTGATCTCGAAGATCGGGCACTCGGGATCGGCGTTCACGGCCACGATGACCTGCGACGCCTGCATGCCGCCGCGGTGGTGCGGCGCGCCCGAGATCCCGGCCCCGACGTAGAGGCGCGGCGCGACGGTCACGCCGGTCTGGCCGATCTGCGCGTCGTGGCCGATCCAGCCCTCGTCGACGCAGTCGCGCGTCGCACCGACGGCCGCACCGAGGGCGTCGGCGAGGTCCTCGACCGGGGTGAAGTCGCCGAACGTGCCCCGACCCCCGGCGACGACGACCGCGGCCTCCGCGAGCGCCGGTCGGCCCGACGCTCCGGCCACCACGTGCACCTCGCGCGACGTGGGCACCGACGCGAGCGCCAGTGCCGACGGGCTCACGTCGAACCCCTCGACGTCGACCTCCACGGGTGCGTCGGCGGGCGCGGCGACGACCGCGTTGGCGCGCACGGTGACCACGGCCTTGTCGGTCACGACCTCGCAGACCGTGTCCCACGACCCGGCGAACACGCGCTTGCCGCCGACGACGTGCCCGTCGTCGGACGTCGTGACGGACGCCGCGTCGACGATCAGCCCGGCACCCGTGAGCCAGGCGAGGCGGGCCGCGGACTCCTTGTTGGGGAAGGTCGCGGTGAGCAGGACGACGTCCGCGTCCGACACCTCGACGGCCCGGGCGAGGACCTCGGCGACGAGCGGGGTGGACGTCGCGGCGGCCTCGGCTCCGAGCGACCCGCCGCCCTTCGCCTGCCGGACGAGCTCGACGCCGTACGAGCCGAGCTGCGCGAGCGTGGCGACGCTGGGCGACCCGATGCTCACGGCCTCGACCCGTCCCAGCTCGCGGGCGACGGTGAGGAGCTCGAGCGCGGAGCTGGACAGCTCGGTCAGGGGCGTGTCGAGCAGGACGAGGACGGTGCGGTTGTGCTGCGGTGCCATCGGGACGCCTCTCAGACCAGCTCGTTGCGGATGAGGTACTCGGCGAGCGCGATGCCGCCCTCGCCCTTGTCGACGACGATCTCCGGCTCGGGCCGCTCGGGCCGCGGCTCGGCGGAGAGCGTGCGGGTGCGCGGCGTCGTCAGCGTGGCGACGTCGAGGCCGAGGGACCCGGCGGCGTCCGCGACCTCCGCGAGCGACCAGACGTCCACGTTCTTGGTGCGCGCCGCCATGATGAGCTTGAAGTTCGGGAACCGCGGGTCGTTCGCGTGGTCCGTGACGGACACGACGGCGGGGCGCGGGACCTCGACCTGCTCGGTCGCGCCGTCGAGCTCGCGGGTCGCGCGCAGCACGGGCGCCCCGGAGGCGTCCTGCGCGAGCTCGAACGCGGTGACCAGGCCGACGGCGGGCCAGCCGAGCGCGGCCGACGTGATCGTCGGCACGACCGACCCCAGGCCGTCGAGCGCCGCCATGCCGGTGAGCACGAGGTCGACGGGCCGCTCCGCGGCGAGCGTCGCGACGGCCACGGCCACGGCGCCGGCGGTCGCGAAGTAGTCGGCGCCAGCGAGCGCGTCGTCGGTGACGCGGACCGCCCGGTCGGCGCCGAGCTGGTAGGCCTTGCGGAGGGCCTGCTCGGCGTCCGCGGGACCGACGGTGAGCACGACGACCTCGCTCGCGGCGCGGTCCTCCTCGCCGAGGGCCTCGACGAGGCGCAGGGCCGCCTCGACGGCGTTCTCGTCGAGCTCGTTGAGGGTTCCGTCGTCGCTCGTGCGGACGACGCGCCCGTCCACGAAGCCGCGGTCGGACTGGATGTCGGGCACGTACTTCACGGCGACGACGATGCGCAGGGCGCTCATGCCGGGCTCTCCTCGCGTTCGACCGGGACCGCGCCGGGGTCGGCGGCGGTCGGGACGCCACGAGCCTACCGGCGCGGTCCGCGGCGCGGACGTGTGCCCGCTGGACGGACGCGCGTGACCTCGGTCCCGTCGCTGGCACACTGGGACGCGTGCACCCTGGTCAGCAGCACGTCGCCACACCGCCGCTCGGAGTCCACGTCACGCCGGACGGGATCACCGTCGCCGTCGCGGCGCCGCGTGCCGACGCGGTCGACCTCTGCCTCCTCGACGACGACGGCACGGGCGGCCTGACGGAGCGGCGGGTCGAGCTTCGCGGGCCGAGCTTCGGCGTCTGGTGGGCCCGTGTGCCGGGCGTCCGGCCGGGGCAGCGGTACGGGTTCCGGGTGCACGGGTCGTGGAACCCCGCCCGAGGGCTGCTGCACAACCCGGCCAAGCTGCTCGTCGACCCGTACGCGCGCGGGCTCGCGGGCACCTTCGACCACGCTCCCCAGGCGTACGGGTACGTGGCGCAGGGCGTCCCCGGCAGCGTCTCGGGCGACGCCGCGGGCGCGGCCGACCCGCGGGACTCGGCGCCGCACGTGCCGCACTCGGTCGTCGTGGACGTCGCGGCGGTCCGCGAGCGCACCCCTGACCCGGCCGCGAACCGGCCCGCGGTGGCATGGTCCGACACGGTGCTCTACGAGGCGCACGTGCGCGGCCTGACGATGCTGCACCCGGGCGTCCCGGACGAGCTGCGCGGGACGTACCGCGGGCTCGCGCACCCCGCCGTCGTCGAGCACCTCGTGCGTCTCGGCGTCACGACGGTCGAGCTGCTGCCCGTGCACGCCGCGGTCGACGAGCCGCACCTCGTCGCGAAGGGCCTCACGAACTACTGGGGCTACAACACCCTCGGGTACTTCGTGCCGGACGCGCGGCTCGCGACGGCGGCGGCGCGCGACGCCGGTCCGGGCGCGGTGCTCGCCGAGGTCCGCGAGGCGGTGCACGCGCTGCACGAGGCCGGCATCGAGGTCGTCCTCGACGTCGTCTACAACCACACGTGCGAGGCCGGGGCGGACGGTCCGACGCTGTCGTGGCGCGGGCTCGACAACGTCGGCTACTACCTGCACGACGGCGGCTCCCCCGCGCGCCTGTTCGACACCACCGGGTGCGGCAACACGCTGGACTTCCGGCGGCCCCGCGTCGTGCAGCTCGCGCTCGACTCGCTCCGGTACTGGGCGGACGTCGTGGGCGTCGACGGGTTCCGGTTCGACCTCGCCGTGACCCTCGGGCGCTCCTGGGACGGCTTCGACCCGCACCACCCGTTCCTCGTCACCCTCCAGGCGGACCCGTCGCTCGCCAACCTGAAGATGATCGCCGAGCCGTGGGACCTCGGCCCGGGCGGCTGGCAGACGGGCGGGTTCCCCGCGCCGTTCGCGGAGTGGAACGACCGGTTCCGCGGCGCGGTGCGGCAGTTCTGGCTGTCCGACGTCGCCGGGCTGCAGGCGGGACACCTGCCGCACGAGGGCGTGGGCGACATGGCCACGCGGCTCGCGGGGAGCGCCGACCTGTTCGGGCACAGCGACCCGCCGCTGCTGCGCGGGCCGGTGGCGTCGATCAACTTCGTCACCGCGCACGACGGCTTCACGCTGCGCGACCTGGTGACGTACGACGACAAGCACAACGAGGCCAACGGCGAGCACGGCCGCGACGGCACGAGCGACAACCGGTCGTGGAACCACGGGCTGGAGGGCGACGGGCTGGTCGGGCTCGCCGACACGGTCCGGCGCGAGCAGCTGCGCCGCCGGTCGATGCGCAACCTGCTCGCGACCACCGTCCTCGCGGCGGGCACGCCCATGATCACGGCGGGCGACGAGTTCGGGCGCTCCCAGGGCGGCAACAACAACGCGTACTGCCAGGACAACCCCGTGTCGTGGGTGTCGTGGGACCTCGCGCCCTGGCAGCGCGACCTGCTCGAGCACACGCGCACCCTGCTGGCGCTGCGTCGCGACAACCCGGCGTTGCGGGTCGACGCGTTCTACCGCGGCCGGCCGCTGCCGGGGGACGAGCCGACCCAGCCCGACCTGTCGTGGTTCGACGCCGCGGGCGAGCCGCTCACCCGCGACGACTGGCAGGACCCGTCGCTGCGCACCCTCCAGATGCTGCGGCGCACGCCCGTCGAGGGCTCGGAGCACGTGCTCGTCGCGTTCAACGGCACGCTGCACCCGGTCGAGCTCCGGCTCGCCGGCGAGGGCAACACCGACCGCTCGTTCCGCCGCGTCTGGACGTCGCTGGGTGACGCCATGCCGGCGTCGCAGCGCGTCGAGCGCGAGCCCGGCGACTTCGTCGTGCTGGATGCGCTGTCGTTCGTCGTGTACCTGGCGGCGCCGCGCGGATGAGCAGGCGATGAGTCGCCGGGGCGACGGCGGTCCACCCTCTGTTCCCGTCCGCGCTCACCACCCGAGGTCGTCATGAAGCTGCTGCTCACGTCCGGCGGTGTCACCAACCCGAGCATCCGTGCGGCGCTCGACGACCTGCTCGGCAAACCGATCGCCGACTGCCGCGCGCTGGTGGTGCCGACCGCGCAGTGGGGGCACCCGATGTGTGGGCCGGAATCGGTGCGGGACCTCGTCGCCGCCACCCCCGACTTCGGGTCCTTCACCGGCCTGGGCTGGGGGTCGCTCGGTGTCCTCGAGCTCACGGCGTTGCCCAGCATCGGCGCCGACCGATGGGTCCCGTGGGTCCGCGAGGCCGACGTGCTGCTCGTCGACGGCGGCGACGCGACGTTCCTGGCCCACTGGATGCGGGAGTCCGGGCTGGCCGACCTGCTCGGCTCGTTGCCCGACGCGGTCTGGGTGGGCGTCAGCGCCGGCAGCATGGTCATGACGCCACGAGTCGGCGAGCACTTCGTCGAGTGGGCTGCCGCGCCGGACGACCGCGGGCTGGGCGTCGTCGACTTCTCGATCTTCCCGCACCTGGACGCCTTCCCGACCAACACGGTCGAGCACGCCGAGCGCTGGGCAGCCGACATCGGCGGGCAGGCCTACGCGATCGACGAGCAGACGGCGATCCGCGTCGTCGACGGACGGGTCGACGTGGTGTCCGAAGGACGCTGGCTCGCGTTCTGACCGGCGCCTGTCGACACACCCGCGACCCCGCACGTTCGGCAGGTAGCATCCGCGACCATGAGCGACAACGCCGCGCCCACGCCCCTCGACACCGACGTCGTCGTCATCGGCGCGGGCCTCTCCGGCCTCGTCGCGGCGACCGAGCTCACCGCTGCGGGACGCCATGTCGTCCTGCTGGACCAGGAGCCGGAGGCGAGCCTCGGCGGTCAGGCCTGGTGGTCGTTCGGCGGGCTGTTCCTCGTGGGGACGCCCGAGCAGAAGCGGCTGGGCGTGCGCGACAGCGCCGACCTGGCGTTCCAGGACTGGCTCGGCTCCGCGCAGTTCCAGCCCGGCGCCGAGCGCGGCGAGGGCCCGGACCGGCACGGTTACGCCTGGGCGCGCGCGTTCGTCGACTTCGCCGCGGGCGACATGCGGTCGTGGCTGCACGACAAGGGGGTGCGCTGGTTCCCCCTCGTGCAGTGGACCGAGCGCGGCGGGTACCTCGCCGACGGGCATGGGAACTCCGTGCCCCGCTTCCACATCACGTGGGGCACCGGGCCGGGCGTCGTCGCACCGTTCGTCGCGGCGGCCCGTGCCGCGCAGGCCGCCGGCCTGCTGGACCTGCGGTTCCGACACCGGGTGACCGACCTCGTCGTGACCGACGGCGCGGTGACCGGCGTGCGCGCCGAGGTCCTCGCACCCGACGCGGCGGAGCGCGGGGCGCCGTCGTCACGGGACGTCGTCGGCGACGTCGAGATCCGGGCGTCCGCCGTGGTCGTCGCGTCCGGCGGGATCGGCGCGAACCACGACACCGTGCGCTCGCGCTGGTCGCCCGAGGCGGGCACCCTGCCGGCGCGCATGCTGTCAGGCGTCCCCGACTCGACCGACGGCCTCCTGCTCGACGTCGCCCGCGGCGCGGGGGCGGACCTCGTCCACGAGGACCGCATGTGGCACTACCCCGAGGGCATCCCCAATCACTCCCCCGTGTGGACGGACCACGGCATCCGCATCCTGCCCGGCCCGACGTCGCTGTGGCTCGACGCCGACGGGAACCGCTTCCCCCAGCCGCTCTACCCCGGGTTCGACGCCCTCGGCGCGCTGCAGCACGTCACACGCCGCGGCGACGACCACTCCTGGTTCGTCCTCAACCGCCGGATCATGGAGACCGAGTTCGCCCTCTCGGGTTCCGAGCAGAACCCCGACCTCACGGGCAAGGACGTCAAGCTCCTGTCCAAGCGGGTGCTGCCTGGCGCCGTCGGCCCGGTCGCGGCGTTCGCCGAGAAGTCCCCCGAGTTCGTGTTCGCGAAGACCCCGGCCGAGCTCGCCGCCGGGATGAACGCCCTGACGGGCGACGACCGCATCGACCCCGCCCGCCTCGCGCACACCGTCGCCCTGCGCGACGCACAGGTGCGCAGCGGCCTCGGCAAGGACCACCAGGTCGTCGCGACCGCCATGGCCCGCCGGTTCAAGGTCGACCGGCTGATCCGCGTCGCGCCCCCGCGCCCGCTCACCGAGCCCAAGGACGGGCCGATGCTCGCCGTCCGCCTGTCCGTGCTGACCCGCAAGACGCTCGGCGGCCTGCACACCGACGCCGAGGGCCGCGTCCTGCAGGCCGACGGGTCCGTGCTCGACGGGCTGTGGGCCGTCGGCGAGGCCGCCGGGTTCGGCGGCGGTGGCGTCCACGGGCACCGCGCCCTCGAGGGGACGTTCCTCGGCGGCTGCCTGTTCACCGGGCGGACGGTCGGGCGGGCGCTCTCCCGCTGACCTCGGACCGGTCAGTCGTCGACAGGTCCCGCGTCCTCGTCCGACCTGGCACTCCCCATCTCGCGCACCGATCTCACCCCGTGCGCGCCGAGCCGTCCGCGGCGACCACCACCCGCGCCGCGCCGGACCCGACGATGCTCCATGCCCCGTTGCCGTCCGGCCCGTCGGGTGCGTCGGGCGTCGCGAAGCGCGCGTACGCGAGCACCTGATAGGTGCCCGCCGGCAGATGCGTCGCCCCCTCCGGGTCGCAGTGGTCGGTCGTGTCCCACCGCGCCGTCAGATGCAGGACGTCGCCGGACCGCATGGTGCGGTACCCCAGCCCGCGCTCCTCCGGACCGACGCCGACGATCACGCCGTCCCGCACCCAGGCGACAGCCATCCGGGTCGGGGCGGCGACCCGCACCGGCTGGGCTGGCTCGATCAGCAGGAGCTGGTAGGTGTACCGCGTACCACTCGAGCCCACGTCCACCCGTGCCGGCTGCAGGGAGACCTGCATGCGGTCCGCGATCCGTGCCTCGAAGTCGTCCACGCTCTCGCCGCACGCGAGCTCGGAACCCGTCAGCCATGGCGGCTGGTAGCCGAACGGCTGGTCCGACAGCACCCTCAGGGGCACCGGATCCGACACGACCCAGTGGTTGCCGTCCGGCGACGAACCGACGGCGACCACGTCGTAGAGCTCGTCGTCGGCACTCCAGCCGTCGTCCTCGCACGGGTCGAACGTCCTCTCGTGCGGCACGTCGCCCGCCGCGCCGTCAAGGTCGCGCGCGGCGCTCTCGTCCCCCGTCTGCACCCCGTGCGCGACGATGACTCCGTCCCGCGTCACGACGACGGTCACGGACATGGCGGCGCCTCCCAGCAGGCGGTGCTGCTCGGACGTCAGCCCGTCCTCGAGCGCGTAGGTGCCGCGCCACGTCCCTGTCGAGCGGATCGTCGACACGGAGCTGCGCACCGTGAGGCCCTCGTCGCTCCCCAGGGCGGGGTCTGCGGCCGGACGGTCGCCGCACCGCGTGGGTGCGGGGCGGCGGCTGGCCTCCGTGGCCCGGACACCCGCGCCGGGGTGCGCAGCGCCACGGCCCGGCACCACGAACGACGCGGCTGCCACGACCGTCACGAGACCCACCACGGACGCGACGACGAGCGTGGCCCGCCGCCGGGTGCGTCGGCGCCCCAGACGCACCCTCTCGGCGGCCGCGCGTGCCAGCCCGGTCGTGATGCCCGTCGTTCCGGCCGGGGCGACGGCGTCGAGCACGCTCCGGGTCGTGGTGCCCGCGGCCTCCAGACCCGTGTCACCCGCCCGCCAGGACTCCTGCACGTCGTCGGCCGACACGCCCAACGAGCGCGCCACGTCGTCGGAGCCCCACCCGTCGGCCCGCAGAGCGAGCGCCGCGCGCACGCCGGGAGACAGGTCGTGCCAGGCGGTGCCGCCGCCGTCCGCGCCGACCGGGACGGGGAGGTCCTGCGCCGCCACCACGGCTCGGAGCACCGGGGCGATGACGAGCTCGTCGACGTCGTCGGTCAGCACCGCGACCTGCTCGCCGCCCCGCGCCGCGACCGTGAGCGGCGACCCGTGCCGGAACACCTGCGCGAGGGCCACGACGAGGGCCTCGCGCCCGCCCTCGGCGGAGCCCGCGACGACGGCCGCGAACCGGGCGAGCCCGTCGCCCCGCTCCTCGACGACCTCCTGGAGGTCGTCCTCCCACTGCGACACGCGCGACCCCCTGGTGTACGCCGGGCGGCCGCCGACCGGCGTCGCCCGGGGCACAGAGTGCCACGCCCCACCCGGTCCACGCGAGCACCGACCCGCGGAGGGCCGCCCGACGGCCGTTCAGGCGCCCGCCGACCCGGCGCCCGGGATAGGTTCGGTACGTGACCAGCGAACGACGCCCTGCTGACAGCGCGACCGCCCGCGGCCGCACCGCTCCGCCGCGCCGGCCGAACCCGCCCCGGCCGCGCCAGGCTCCCGCCGAGGCCCCCATGGAGCAGGCCGCGCCCGTCCCGGAGCCCGACGCCCCGTCCGTGCCCGCGGTCCGACGGGCGCCGCGCCGGGTGGCCGCGGCCACCGAGCCCGGGCCCGCGGTGCAGAGCACGTCCGCCGCTCCCCCCACCCCGGCTGCCAGCGCACCCGCGAGCGCCCCCGCACCGACCACCCCGGCACCGACCAGCCCGGCCGTCCGCGCGACCGCCCCCGTCGAGGACGCCGAGCGGGCGACGTCGTCGTCGCACACGACCGGTCCCGGGTTCCCCGCCACCACCACCTGGACGGGCGCCCCGGGGATCGGTCGCATCCCCGTCGTGGACGTCGCGCCGACGATCGCGGAGGGGCGCTGGCCCGCGAAGGCCGCGGTCGGCGAGCTCGTCCCCGTCGACGCGACCGTCTTCCGCGAGGGCCACGACGCGGTGTCCGCGACCGCGGTGCTCGTCGCGCCCGACGGCACGGACCGGTTCCGGTCCACGATGACCGACATCGAGCCGGGGCTCGACCACTTCCGCGGCTACGTGTCGCCCGACGAGCCGGGCACGTGGGGCCTGCGCGTCGAGGGCTGGTCGGACCCGTACGCGACGTGGCGCCACGACGCCGAGATCAAGATCGGCGCCGGGATCGACGTCCAGCTGATGCTCGACGAGGGCAGCCGCGTCCTGGACCGGGCGGTCGAGGTGCCGGGCCACGCGCCCGCGGACGAAGAGGTGCTGCGCGCCGCGGCCGCAGCGCTCGGCAACAGGGCCCTGCCGCCGCAGGTGCGGCTCGCCGCGGCGACGTCGGACGAGGTCGCCGCGGCGCTGACCCGCAACCCGCTGCGCGACCTCGTGTCGCCGTCGCCGACGTACCCGCTCGTGGTGGACCGTCAGCTCGCGCTCGCGGGCTCCTGGTACGAGCTGTTCCCCCGCTCGGAGGGCGCGCGCCGGGCCGCCGACGGCACGTGGGCGTCGGGCACGTTCGCGACGGCCGCGGAGCGCCTGCCGGCGGTCGCGGCGATGGGGTTCGACGTCGTGTACCTCACGCCGATCCACCCGATCGGCACGACGTTCCGCAAGGGCCGCAACAACTCGCTGACGCCCGTCGAGGGCGACCCGGGGTCGCCGTACGCGATCGGCGCCCCCGAGGGCGGGCACGACGCCGTCCACCCCGACCTGGGCACGATGGACGACTTCCGGGCGCTGGTCGCCCGCGCGCGCGAGCTGGACCTCGAGGTCGCGCTCGACCTCGCGCTCCAGTGCTCGCCCGACCACCCGTGGGTGCACGAGCACCCGGAGTGGTTCACGCAGCGGGCCGACGGGTCGATCGCGTACGCGGAGAACCCGCCGAAGAAGTACCAGGACATCTACCCGCTGAACTTCGACAACGACCCCGAGGGCATCTACGCCGAGGTCCTGCGGGTGGTGAACGTGTGGATCGACGCGGGCGTCACGGCGTTCCGGGTCGACAACCCGCACACCAAGCCGCTGCCCTTCTGGGAGCGTCTGCTCGGCGAGGTGCGGCGCACGCACCCCGAGGTGCTGTTCCTGTCAGAGGCGTTCACCAAGCCGGCGATGATGCGGACGCTCGCGGCGGTCGGGTTCCACCAGTCGTACACGTACTTCACGTGGCGGAACACGCGCGACGAGATCGCCGAGTACCTCGAGGAGGTCTCGGGGCCGCTCGGCTCGGTCATGCGTCCGTCGTTCTGGCCGACGACGCACGACATCCTCCCCCCGTACCTGCAGCACGGCGGGGCCGCGGGCTTCGCGGTCCGGGCGGTGCTCGCCGCGACCGGCTCCCCCACCTGGGGCGTGTACTCCGGCTACGAGCTCGTCGAGAACGTGCCGCGTCCCGGCGTCGAGGAGCAGATCGACAACGAGAAGTACGAGTACCGGCCGCGCGACTGGTCGCGCGGCGACGACCTCGGCATCTCGCTGCTGCTCGGGCGGCTCAACGAGATCCGCCGCGACCACCCGGCGCTGCGCCAGCTGCGCAACCTCACCGTGCACCCGACGACGAACGACCAGGTGCTCGCCTTCTCGCGCCGCGTCCCGCCGACGTCGGAGACGGGGGCGTCCACAGGCACGAAGGCGGACGCCGTGGGCGACACGGTCCTCGTGATCATCAACCTCGACCCGCACTCCGTGCAGGAGTCGACGGTCGAGCTCGACGCGGCGGCCCTCGGCCTGCACCCCGAGCAGATCGTGGACGATCCCTGGGACCCGGTGATCGAAGCCCACGACGAGCTCTCGGGCTCGACCTACCGCTGGGGCCGTCACGTGTACGTGCGGCTCGAGCCCGACGTCCGCGTGGCCCACGTGGTGCATGTGAGGAACGCATGAGCGCGCAGTCGACGGGACCGCACGGCACGAGCGCGGCCCACGGGCCCAGCAGTCCGCCGACCGCCCCGATCCCCACGTGGGCGCTGCCGCCGCGCCCGCAGCCGACGACGCCCGGCCTGGAGCGCCGGGGCCTGTCCGACGACCCCGAGTGGTACAAGTCCGCGGTGTTCTACGAGGTGCTCGCCCGCGCGTTCTCCGACTCGGACGGCGATGGCACAGGCGACCTGCGCGGACTCATCGAGCGGCTCGACTACCTCGAGTGGCTCGGCATCGACTGCCTGTGGCTGCCCCCGTTCTTCCCGTCGCCCCTGCGCGACGGCGGGTACGACGTGTCCGACTACACGGCGATCGCGTCGCAGTACGGCACCATGGCGGACTTCCTGGAGCTCGTCGAGGCGGCCCACGAGCGCGGCATCCGCGTCGTCATCGACATGGTCATGAACCACACGTCCGACGCCCACCCGTGGTTCCAGGCGTCGCGCAACGACCCCGACGGGCCGTACGGCGACTTCTACGTCTGGAGCGACGACAACACCGCGTACCAGGACGCGCGGATCATCTTCACCGACACGGAGACGTCGAACTGGACGTTCGACCCGGTCCGCAAGCAGTACTTCTGGCACCGGTTCTTCTCGCACCAGCCGGACCTCAACTTCGAGAACCCGCACGTCGCGGACGCGATCCTCGACGTCGCGCGGTACTGGCTGCAGGTCGGCGTGGACGGGTTCCGTCTCGACGCGGTGCCGTACCTCTTCGCGGAGGAAGGCACGAACTGCGAGAACCTGCCGCGCACGCACGAGTACCTGCGCCGCCTGCGCCGGATGGTCGACACCGAGTTCCCGGGCCGCATCATGCTGGCCGAGGCGAACCAGTGGCCGAACGAGGTGGTGGAGTACTTCGGGGAGCCCGACGAGCCCGAGTGCCACATGTGCTTCCACTTCCCGGTCATGCCGCGCATCTTCTACTCGATCAAGGACCAGCGCGCGACGCAGCTCATCGACATCCTCGCCGACACCCCGGAGATCCCGGTGCCGGGCGGCCAGTGGTCCACGTTCCTGCGCAACCACGACGAGCTGACCCTCGAGATGGTCTCGACGGAAGAACGCGCGGCCATGTACGGCTGGTACGCCCGCGACCCGCGCATGCGCGCCAACATCGGGATCCGGCGCCGCCTCGCGCCCCTGCTCGACAACTCCCGCAAGGAGATCGAGCTCGCGCACTCGCTCCTGCTCTCGCTGCCGGGCAGCCCCTGCCTGTACTACGGCGACGAGATCGGCATGGGCGACAACATCTGGCTGCCCGACCGCGACGCGGTGCGCACCCCCATGCAGTGGACGCCCGACCGCAACGCCGGGTTCTCCACCGCCGACCCCGGCAAGGTGTACCTGCCGCTGGTGCAGTCCCTCGTGCACCACTACTCGCACACGAACGTCGAGGCGCAGCTCGCGCAGCCGACGTCCCTGCTGCACTGGGTGCACGGCATGCTGCGCGTCCGCAAGCAGCACCCCGCGTTCGGCAAGGGGACGTTCGTCCAGGTGCCGGCGGACCACGAGTCCGTCTTCGCGTACCTGCGCACGACGCCGGACGAGACCCTGCTCTGCGTGGTGAACCTGTCCGCGACCGCGACCGCCGCGACCCTGGACGTCTCGGGGCACGCGGGGGCGCACCTCGCCGACGTGTTCGGAGGCGCGACCTTCCCCCAGGTCGCGGCGGACGGCACCGTCGGCGTCACGCTCGGCGCCCGCGACTTCTACTGGCTCTCGCTCACGCCGGCCCCCGACGCCGCGCCGTCGGCCGACCGCACCGACGGGAGCCGCCGGTGACAGGGGCGGTGACAGGCGCCGCCGACGTGCCCGCCACGCTGGACGACCTCCTCGCGACCTGGATGCCGACGAGGCGCTGGTACCCGGCGAAGGGTTCGGGCGCAATCCCCGTCCCGGTCGCCGTGCTGCCGCTCGGCGGGCCCGAGGACCGTCGGGCGGACGACCTACCGGTGGGCCGGGCGGACGCTGGGGTCGTCGTGGAGGCGCACCTGCTGCGCCTGACCGACCCGGGCAGCGCGGACGACGAGGTCTCGGGTCCGCTGCTGCACGTGCCGCTCGTGCTCGTCCCGGCAGACCGCGCCGAGCCGGTCGAACCGCCCGACCCCACGGCCCTCGGGACGATCGAGCGGGACGGTCGGAGCTACGTCGTGCACGACGGGCCGGCGCACGCCGCGTACCTCGCTCACGTCGTCGGGGCGGCGACATGGGTCGGCGACCCGGTGCGCGGCGCCGGGGACCTCGCGGACGCGCGCGTCATCGCCGGGGAGCAGTCCAACACCTCGGTGATCCTGCCGCGGCTCGCGGGCGGCGCAATCCTCAAGGTGCTGCGGACCGTCGCGCCCGGACCCAACCCCGACCTCGACGTGCCGCGGGCGCTCGCCGCGACGGGGTGGGACGGCGTCCCCGCGCCGCTCGCCTGGACGTCGATGCCCGCTGCGCCCGGCGCGGGACCCGACGACGAGGTCGTCCTGACGATCTGCTCCGCGCTCGTGCCCGGCGCCGACGACGGCTTCGAGCGGGCGTGCCGCGCCGCGCGCGACGGCGTGCCGTTCACCGCGGACGCGGCCGCCCTGGGCGAGCTCGTGGGCACCCTGCGTGACCGGCTGCGCAGCGCGTTCGGCGACGCCGGTCCGGTCGACGCGTCGTGGCTCGTCGCCGACCTGCGCGCTCGTGCCGCCCGCGCGGTGGCCGACGCCGCGCCGCGGCTCGACGACCGGGTGCCCGGGATCGCCCGGCTGCACGACGCCCTGGCCACCGATCTCGCCACGGCCGCACACCGCACCACGGCCGACGATCTGCCGGTCCTGCAGCGCGTCCACGGCGACCTGCACCTCGGCCAGGTCCTGCACGGCGACGACGGGTGGCGCGTCCTCGACTTCGAGGGCGAGCCGATGCGTCCCGTCGCGCAGCGCACCCGACCCGACCTCGCCCTGCGGGACGCAGCGGGCATGCTGCGCTCGTTCGACTACGCGGCGGCGGTCGGCGGCACGCGCGACCCCGGGTGGGCGCAGGACGCCCGGACCGCGTTCCTCGACGCGTACCGCGCGGTCGGTACGGACGCCGACGGCGGAGCACCCGCCGCGGCCGAGCGCCAGACTCCTGCCCTGGACGACCACCTCCTGGCCGCGCTCGAGCTCGACAAGGCGCTCTACGAGGTCGTGTACGAGGTCCGCAACCGTCCGGCGTGGGTCGAGATCCCGCTCGCGGGCGTCGACCGGCTGCTCCGCGCGACCTGAGCACCCCGTCGCGCGGAACCCGGGCTCAGCGGGTCGGTGCCGGTCCGGTCGACCCGCGCTCGACGAGGACGTGCGGCGGGGCGGTCCGGTCCTCGACGGGCCCGCCGTGCAGCAGCTCGCGCGCGACCGCGCCGACCCGCACCCCGATCTCGTGCACGTCGACGCTGAGCACCGTCAGGGGCGGGGTGGTCAGCCGGCACAGCACGGAGTCGTCCCACGCGACGATCGACAGGTCGTCCGGGATGCGCAGCCCGAGCGCGGTCGCGACCTCGACGCCGGCCGCGGCCATGACGTCGTTGTCGTAGACGATCGCCGTGGGCCGTGGCGACGCGGCGAGCAGCTCGCGGGTCGCGCGGGCGCCCTCCTCCGCCGTGTAGTCGGCCAGGGCGGTCACGGTGGTCGCGCCCGCGGCGGCGCAGCGCTCCGACAGCTCGGCCGTGCGGGCGCGCGTGTGGAGCAGCTCCGCCGGCCCGGCGACGCGCCCGACGCACCGGTGCCCGAGGGCGAGCAGCCGGTCCGCGGCGACGCGCGCCGCTGCCGAGTCGTCGGCGGACACGTGCGGCGCCGTCGTGCTCGCGGACGCCGGCAGGAGTACGACCGCGGGCAGGCCGAGCGCGTCGAGGAGGGCGGGTCGCGGGTCGTCCGGGGCGAGGTTGACGAGCACGACGGCCGCGACCGACCGGTCGTGCGCCCAGCGGCGGTACGTGGCGTGCTCCTGGTCGTGGTCGGGGACGCACTGCAGCACCACGGACCGGCCGTCCTGGGCGAGCTCGTCCTCGATGCCGTACGTCAGCTCGACGTGGAAGGGCTCGAGCCCGAAGGGCATGTGCGCCCGCACGAGCACGAGACCGACCGGGCGAGTGTCCACGGCGACCAGGATAGGCGGGCCCGGCGCCCGTCAGGCCTGTTCGGGGAGGCGCGTCGCGACGACCGCGTTCGCGGTCCGCAGGACGCGGGGGTCGACCAGGCGTGCCGCGTCGGCGGTCGTGAGGCCGCCGCCCCGCACCCGGAAGGTGTGGGTCCACCCGGCGGCGAGGTCCACGACGCCGCTGTCCACGGTCGCCTCGGGAGCGACGCGGTCGACGAGCAGGGTCACGCCGCGCGCGAGCGACGTGGCCGCCACCAGCACGTCCACGCCGTCGTCGGCCGCACGCACGCCGGCGACGAGCGGGCTCGGGTCGAGCTCGACGTCCACGTCCTCGGCGAACAGGTGGACGGTCCGGACGTCGTCGAGCACGGCGGTGAGCACCTCGTCGGCGGGGACGGCCACGGCGGCGACGGTCTCGGGCACCGGGACGATCGCGA
Source organism: Luteimicrobium subarcticum (assembly GCF_002798015.1). Taxonomy (GTDB): domain Bacteria; phylum Actinomycetota; class Actinomycetes; order Actinomycetales; family Cellulomonadaceae; genus Luteimicrobium; species Luteimicrobium subarcticum. The sequence continues at coordinate 58,584 of NZ_PGTZ01000014.1, forward strand.
CGGAGCGCGGCGCGACCGACACGGACACGTCGCGGGCGGCGAGCTCGTGGCCCGCGAGGGTCGTCCGCGCCACCGCGAGCGCCCCCTCCCAGGGCTGCGCCGTGTCGTTGACGACCGCCACGACCAGGGCGCCGTCCCGCGCGTGCACCGACACGGCCCGGTCGGCGTAGGCGCGGGCGAGCGCGTGCCACAGGGGCTTGGGGCGGCCGTCGCCGTCGACCGCGGCCCACGACGTGACGGGCCAGCAGTCGTTGAGCTGCCAGACGATCGCGCCGGCGGTGCGCGGCCACCACGACCGGTAGTGCTCGACCGCGTACGTCACCGCGCGGGCCTGGTTGAGCTGCGCCGCCCAGGCCCAGGTGTCGAAGTCGTCGGGCACGCCGAGGTGCGGAGCCATGCCTCGGTCGAGCTTGCCGTCGCCGTCCTCGGCCTTCTGGTGCAGGCGCCACACCGGGTCGGACGTGGACCAGGTCCCGTCCGCGGGCTGCACGGCCCGCTCGAGGGTGGCCCATGTCGGGGGCGCCTGGAAGCCGAACTCCGAGCAGAACCGCGGGACGTCGTCCCGGTAGCGGTGGTAGTCGACCCGGTTCCACACCTCCCACTCGTGGTGGGTGCCGTGGTCGGGGTCGTTGGGGTGGCGCTCCCCGGGCGCGGCGCCCGGCGAGTACGGGCTGCCGGCCGAGTAGGGCCGGGACGGGTCGAGCTCGGCCACCACGGACGGGAACAGCTCGGTGTAGTACCCGTAGCCCCACGTCGCGCCGTCGAGCTCGTCCTGCCAGCCCCAGTCCATGAAGCCCCAGAGGTTCTCGTTGCCGCCGTTCCACAGCACCAGCGATGCGTGCGGCATGAGCCGGACGACGTTCTCGCGCGCCTCGGCCTCCATCTCGGAGCGGTGCGGCTCCTCCTCCGGGTAGGCCGCGCACGCCAGCAGGAAGTCCTGCCAGACCAGGACGCCACGCTCGTCGCACACGTCGTAGAAGTCGTCGGACTCGTAGATCCCGCCGCCCCACACGCGCAGCAGGTTCATGTGCGCCCCGAGCGCCTGGTCGACACGGGCGGCGAGCCGCTCGCGCGTGATGCGCGTCAACAGGTGGTCGTCGGGGATCCAGTTGGCCCCCCGGACGAACACGGGCTCGCCGTTGACGAGGATCGTGAACCGGGTGCCGTGCTCGTCGGCGCCGGTGTCGAGCGTGACCGTGCGCAGCCCGACGCGGCGCGACCAGCGGTCGAGCACCGTGTCGTGGGCGGCCTCGGCCGTCGCGACCTCGACGGTCAGGTCGTGCAGCACAGGGTCGCCGTGGCCGACCGGCCACCACAGCTGCGGGTCGTCGACGTCGAGGACGAGCGTCGCGGTGGTGGCGTGCGGGGCGACCACGACGTGGCCGGCGACGTCGTCGGCCGTGCCGTCGGTGTCGTCCGGGCCTGCGGCGCCGCGCAGCGCCGCGCGGACGGTCAGCGGGGTGTCGTCCGCGGTCCCGAGCCCGGAGCGCTCGACGTCCACGTGGACGGTCACCGTGGCGCTCGCGTGGTCGTCGGCGACGGCGACGACGGGTCGGACCTGCGCGATCCGCGCGATCCGCCAGCGCTCGACCCGCACCGGCTTCCACAGGCCTGCGGTCTCGAGGTCGGGCCCCCAGTCCCAGCCGAACGAGCAGGCCATCTTGCGGACCATGTTGATCGGGCGCGGGTACGCGGCCGGGCGCGCGCCGATGCGGGCCGCCTCGGCCTCGCCGACCTCGACGGCCGGCTCGATGTCGACGACGAGCACGCGCTCGGTGCCGTCCGCAAGGTCGCGCACGTCGTAGCGGTACGACCGGTGCATGTTGGCCGTGCGGCCGAGCTCGCGGTCGCCGAGCCGGACCGTGGCGCACGTGTCGACGCCCTCGAGCAGCAGGTCGACGCGTTCGTCCTCGGCGGCGGGGTCGAGGGTGAGCGGCGTGCTCCACGACCAGGCGGTGTGCCGCATCCACGCGAGGTCGTCCTCCGCGGTGCCGACATAGGGGTCGACGATCAGGCCGGCGTCGAGCAGGGCGGTGTGCGAGGTGCCGGGGACGACGGCCGGGACGTCCGCGTCGACCAGCTCGCCGACCAGCGAGGTCGGGACGGGACCGCGGGTGGCGCGTACCGTCCAGGACGTGAGGTCCGTGCGGACCAGACCGTTGATCATCGTCGACCAGCTCTCGTTCCGGGGGCGTGCAGGAGTGCGTCCGGAGGGACGCGTGGGTGGGGGCCGTGGCGGCCGTCGCCGAGAAGACGATACTTTGATCGACGATCAAAGCAAGTCCCTCTCACGGCCGAAGGAGACCGATGAGCAGCAACGGTGCGACGGTGCACACGACGGACCACCTCTCGATGATCCACCTGCGGGCGGGGGGCGTCTCGCTCCTGCTCGACCTCGACGACGACCGGCTCCCCCAGGTCGTCCACTGGGGGGCCGACCTCGGGGAGCTCGACGACGACGGCGCGCGGGCCGCCCGGGACGTCGCCCGCCTGCAGCCCGTCGGCAACCCCGTCGACGGCGCGATGCGGGTCTCCGTCGTGCCCGAGCAGTCCGCCGGCTGGCTCGGCACCCCCGGCCTGGCCGGCAGCCGCGCAGGCACCGACTTCTCGCCGTCCTTCCGCGTGCACCGCGCCGCGCTCGAGGACGCCCCCGCGGGCTGGCTGCACCGGGTCGTCGTCGAGGCCGCCGACCCGGTCGCCGGGCTCGGGCTCGTCGTCGAGATCGAGCAGTCGGCCGCGGGCGTCGTGCGCCAGCGGGCACGCGTCGTCTCGACCGTGCAGCCGGCCGCCGGGCGCGACCCGTACACCGTCGACCGCCTGCTCGTCGCCTACCCGGTCCCGGGACGGGCGGCCGAGCTGCTCGACTTCACGGGCCACCACATGCGCGAGCGCTCGCCGCAGCGCAGCCCGTTCGGCCACGGCACGCACCTGCGCGAGTCGCGGCGCGGACGCACCGGGTACGACGCCGCGTTCGTGCTCGCCGCCGGGACGCCAGGGTTCGCGCACCGCGCCGGCGAGGTCTGGGCGGTCCACACGGCGTGGTCGGGCAACCACGTCTCGCTCGCCGAGCGCAGCTACCACGGCGTCGGGCTGCTCGCGGGCGGCGAGGTGCTGCTCCCCGGCGAGATCACCCTCGACGCCGGCGAGACCTACGCGTCACCCTGGGTCTACGGGACCTACGGCACCGGGCTCGACGAGGTGTCCGCCCGCTTCCACGCCACGGTCCGTGCCCGGCCGCGGCACCCCGCCTCGCCACGCAAGGTCGTCGTCAACACCTGGGAGGCCGTGTACTTCGACCACGACCTCGAGCGTCTCACCGCCCTGGCGCGGGCCGCGGCGCGGGTCGGCGCGGAGCGGTTCGTCCTCGACGACGGCTGGTTCGGCGCGCGGCGCGACGACCGCCGCGCCCTCGGCGACTGGTTCGTCTCCCCCGACGTGTGGCCGGACGGGCTCGGCCCGCTCGTCGACGTCGTCCACGGCCTCGGCATGGAGTTCGGGCTGTGGGTCGAGCCCGAGATGGTCAACGAGGACTCCGACCTCGCCCGCGCGCACCCGGAGTGGATCATGGGCCCGGTCGCGAGCGCCCCGGACGCGCCCGGGCGGCTCCCCCGGCCCGCTCGCAACCAGCAGGTCCTCGACCTCGGCAACCCGGACGCCGCGGCCTGGCTCCTGGACCGCCTCGACACCCTCCTGACCGAGACCCCGGTCGCGTACCTCAAGTGGGACCACAACCGCGACCTCGTCGAGGCCGGGCACCGCGCGACCGGCCGGCCGGGCGTGCACGACCAGACCGTCGCGACCTACGCCCTGCTCGACGAGCTGCGCCGACGACACCCGGGCGTCGAGATCGAGTCCTGCTCGTCGGGCGGCGGACGGGTCGACCTCGAGATCCTGGAGCGGACGGACCGCGTCTGGGGCTCGGACTGCATCGACGCGGTCGAGCGCCAGCAGATCCAGGGCTGGACGAACCTCCTGGTCCCCTACGAGCTCGTGGGGGCGCACGTCGGGGCGCCGGTCTCGCACACCACCGACCGGGACCTGCCGCTCGCGTTCCGGGCGGCGACCTCGTTGTTCGGCCACTTCGGCATCGAGTGGGACCTCACGCGCGCGTCCGAGGAGGAGCTCGCCGAGCTCGGCGCGTGGGTCGACCTCTACAAGGAGCTGCGCGGCCTGCTGCACACGGGGACGGTCGTCCACGCGGACGTCGTCGACCCCGCGTACGCGCTGCACGGGGTGGTCGCACCCGACCGCTCGGACGCGGTGTTCGCGTGGGTCGCGACAGCGTCGTCGGCGTCCTACCCGGTCCCGACGGTCACGCTCCCCGGGCTCGACCCGGACGGCGTCTACCGGCTGCGCCCGCTCGGTCCGACGGGCCCGGTGCCGGGCATCGCGAGCCGGTGGGGCATCGAGGTGCCGTGGTGGACGCCGGACGGGCTCGAGGTGCCGGGGGTGGCGCTCGCGCGGGTGGGCGTGGCGCTCCCGGTGCTGTTCCCCGAGCGATCCGTGCTCCTGCGCGCGACGCGGGTGCGCTGAGGTGGCGGGCCTGGCGCGCGGCCTCGTGCGCGGACTGGCGTACGGCGGCGACTACAACCCGGAGCAGTGGTCCGACGACGTGGTCGCGGAGGACATGCGGCTCATGCGGCAGGCGGGGGTCAACCTCGTCTCGCTGGGCATCTTCTCGTGGGTGGTGCACGAGCCCGCGGACGGCGAGCTCGACTTCTCGTGGCTCGACCGGACGCTCGACCTGCTGCACGCGCACGGCGTCGCCGTGGACCTCGGGACCGGGACGGCGTCGCCGCCCATGTGGCTGCACCACGCGCACCCTGAGATGCTCCCGCAGGACGGGTCGTGGGAGCCCCTCGCGCCGGGCGGACGGATGGGCTGGTGCCCGTCGTCGCCGGTCTACCGGCGGTACGCGCTGCGGCTCGTCGAGCGCCTGGCGCAGCACGTGGGCGACCACCCGGCGGTGGTGCTGTGGCACGTGTCGAACGAGTTCGGCGGCGGGAACGCGCGCTGCCACTGCCCGGAGTCGGCGCGGGCCTTCCGCCGCTGGGTCGAGCAGCGCTACGGCACGGTCGACGCCCTCAACGCGGCGTGGGGCACGTCCGTGTGGGGCAACCGGTACACGGCGTTCGAGCAGGTCACGACGCCCGCGGGGCGCACGACGCACAACCCGGGCCACCTGCTCGACTTCGAACGGTTCAGCTCGGAGGCGCTGCTCGCCCACCACCGGGCCGAGCGCGACGTGCTGCGCCGCTGGTCGTCGCGCCCGGTCACGACGAACTTCATGGTCGGCTTCGGCCCGGACGTCGTCGACTACGCCCGCTGGGCGCCGCACGTCGACGTGGTGTCGAACGACCACTACACGCACGGCGACGACCCGTGGCGGCACGAGGACGTCGCGTTCGCGGGCGACCGATCGCGCGGCATGTCGGGCGGGCGGCCGTGGCTCCTCATGGAGCACGCGCCGTCAGCGGCGAGCTGGTACGCCGTCAACCACGCGAAGGCGCCGGGCGAGCTCGCGCGGCACGCGCTGGGCCACGTGGCGCGCGGCTCGGACAGCGTGCTGTTCTTCCAGTGGCGGGCGGCGCCCGCGGGCGCGGAGCAGTTCCACTCGGCGATGGTGGGGCACGCAGGCGAGCGCTCCCGCGTGTACCAGGACGTGGTCGCGCTCGGCGACCTGCTGGGCCGCGTGGGCGAGCTGGCGGGCTCGACGGTCGTGGGGGCGCGCGTCGCGCTGCTGCACGACGACGAGGCCGGCTGGGCCCTGCGCGGCGGGCTGCGGCCCGTCAACGGGATGCCGTACGCCGAGACCGCGCGGGCGTTCCACACCGAGCTCTTCACGCGCAACGTCACGACGGACGTCGTGCCGCCGTGGGTCGACCTGGACCCTTACGACCTCGTGGTCGTGCCGGGCCTGTTCCTCGTCGCGCCCTCGACCGCGAAAGCGGTCGCGGCGGCCGCCGCGCGGGGCGCGACCGTGGTGGTGACGTGGTTCTCGGGGATCGTCGGACCGACGGGGGCGGTCGTCACGGGTGGTCACCCGGGAGCGTTCCGAGACCTCCTGGGCGTGCTCGGGGACGAGTTCGTCCCGGTGGACGACGGCGTCCCGGTGCCGCTCGACAACGGCTGGGTCGGTCGCCGCTGGAGCGAGCTCGTGGCGGCGGACGACGCGGACGTGGTGGCCCGGTTCGCGGACGGCACCGCAGGCGGGGGTGCGGCGGTGACGCGCCGCGAGGTCCCCGGCGGCGGGACGGCGTGGTACGTGGCCACGGACCTCGACGAGGCGTCGCTCGGCGACCTCGTGGAGCGGCTGCTCGCGGAGGCGGGCGTGGCACCGGTGACGGACGCGTCGCCGGGCGTCGAGGTGGTCCGCCGGGCGTCGGCGGACGCGTCCTACCTGGTGGCGGTCAACCACGACACCGGCGCGCCGGGCTGGGTCGCCGCGCACGGGACCGACCTGGTCACGGGCGACCGGCACCGCGGACGCGTGCCGCTGGCCCTGGGCGGCGTCGCGGTGGTCCGCGAGGACGCGGCGCCCGGGTCACGATCCGACGACCAATAATGAGAAACCGTTGTCCAAACCCTTGCGCGACTAACTTTGATCGATTACAAAAGTCCCCAGACGCCCGACGGTGTACCGGTGGCTCGACGTGGATGCCCACGGTGCCGGACGTCCACCCAGCGCCACGATGTCGTGGCACGAGACAAGGGGACCCGATGAAGCTCCTCCCGTCCGGGCGCCGTTCAGGGCGCCGCACCCTCACGCTCGTCGCAGCAGGCTGCGCCGCGGCGCTGACCCTCGCGGCGTGCTCCGGCGGGTCGTCGTCCGGCGACTCCACCGGCGGTGGCGACGCCAAGAACTCGTCCGTCACGATCGCCGGCAACAACGGGGCGATGACCGAGAACTTCAACCCGTTCATGGCCGGCACGGCCCTCGCGGGCACGCTCGGCGTGATCTACGAGCCGCTCTACTACTACAACCTCGCGTCCGACCAGAAGCCGCAGCCGCTGCTCGCGACCGGCTTCTCGTGGAACGACGACGGTACCCAGCTCACCATCACGACCCGCGACGGCGTCAAGTGGTCCGACGGCGAGCCCTTCAGCGCGAACGACGTCGCCTACACCTTCAACCTCCTGCACGACACGCCCGCGCTCAACACCTCGGGGCTCGCCGCGACCGCGAAGGCCACCGACGACCACACCGTCGTCCTCACCTTCAAGGGCACCTCGTACATGCAGGAGCCCAGCATCCTCGGCAACCAGGCGATCGTGCCCGAGCACGTCTGGAAGAACATCGCCGACCCGACCAAGGACATCAACAAGAACCCCGTCGGTACCGGCCCCTACATGTTCAAGTCGTTCACCCCGCAGAGCTACGTCCTCGAGAAGAACCCGAACTACTGGGAGGCCGGCAAGCCCGTGATCCAGCAGGTCCGGTACATCTCCCTCGACACCGCCGACGCCGCGTCCGCCGCGCTCACCGCCGGACAGGCCGACTGGATGAGCTCCTTCCTCCCGGGCCTCGACCAGCTCCTCAAGGGCCACCAGGAGCTCAGCTACGTCAACACCCCGGCGCTGACCACCTCGGTGTTCACCTGCTCGAGCACCGCGCTCGGCTGCAAGGGCCCGCAGACCGACCCTGCCGTCCGCCAGGCCATCTACTACGCCATGGACCGCACGCAGCTCAACAAGCTCGCCGGCGGCGGCTTCGCCGGCGAGGCCTCGCCGACGCTGCTCCTGCCCGACCGCGACGCGTCCTGGATCGCCGACCCCGCGAACGTCACCACCCCGCAGTCCGCGGACACGGCCAAGGCGGACCAGATCCTCGACGCCGCCGGCTGGACCAAGGGCTCCGACGGCATCCGCAGCAAGGACGGCCAGAAGCTCTCCCTGACCATCCAGACCGTCTCGGGCTGGAGCGACTACATCTCGATCAACGACACGCTCAAGCAGCAGCTCAAGGCCGTCGGGATCGACCTCAAGCCCGTCCAGCTCGCCTGGAACGAGTGGAACGCCAACGAGACGAACGGCACCTACCAGCTCTCGCTCGACTCGATCGGTCTGGGCGCGTCCAGCAACCCGTACTTCACCTACGAGGGCAAGTACGACTCCGCCAACACCGCGAAGGTCGGCGAGTCCGCCGCGGCCGGCAACTCGGGCCGCTACAGCAACCCGACCGTCGACAAGGCGCTCGCGACCGCCGGCGCCACCAACGACGAGGCCGTGCAGAAGGCGCAGTACGCGATCGTCCAGCAGGAGGTCGTCAAGGACATGCCGTACATCCCGATCTACATCAACTCGGCCCTCACCGAGTTCAACAACACGCGGGTCACCGGCTGGCCGACGAACGACAACAAGTACGCGTTCGCTGCCACCTGGAAGGCCTGGGACAACGGCATCGTCCTGAAGAACCTCACGCCGGCGAAGTGACCGGACCGGCGCCGAGGAGCGGAACACACCGATGAAGACACTTGCACGCAGGCTCGGGTTCTACGTCGTCGCCCTCTGGGCGGCCGTCAGCCTGAACTTCCTGATCCCCCGGCTCATGCCGGGCAACCCCGTCGACATCATGCTCTCGAAGCTGGCGCAGCACGGGCCCGTCACGCCCGCCACGCGCCAGTCCATCGAGCTGCTCCTCGGCGCCGACTCCGGCGAGCCCCTGTGGAAGCAGTACGTCGAATACCTCGGCCAGCTGCTCCACGGGGACCTCGGCATCTCGGTGTCGCAGTACCCGACACCGGTCACGACCGTCATCGCGCAGACCCTGCCGTGGACGATCGGCCTCGTCGGCCTCGCGACCGTCGTCTCGTTCGTCCTCGGGGTCGGCCTCGGGACGCTCGCCGGCTGGAAGCGCGGGTCGTGGCTCGACTCGTTCATCCCCGTCACGACGATGTTCCAGTCGATCCCCTACTTCTGGCTCGCCCTGATCCTGCTCTACCTGTTCGGCAGCGTGTGGATGATCTCCCCGCTCAACGGCGGCTACGACGTGTACGACACCATGCCGGGCTGGAACCTCCCGTTCATCGGCTCGGTGATCTCCCACGGGATCCTCCCCGCGGCGACCATCGTCATCTCGTCCGTCGGCGGCTGGATGCTCGGGATGCGCAACATGATGGTCTCGACGCTCGCCGAGGACTACATCGTCACGGCGGAGGCCAAGGGCCTGCGCCCGGGACGCGTCATGCGGACGTACGCGGCGCGCAACGCCGTCCTGCCGTCGGTCGCCGGGTTCGCGATCTCGCTCGGCTTCGTCGTGGCCGGCTCGATCGTCACCGAGTCCGTCTTCTCCTACCCCGGCATCGGGTCGGCCCTCATGGGCGCGGTGGGGTCCAACGACTACGCGCTCATGCAGGGGATCTTCCTCGTCATCACCCTGTCGGTCCTCGGAGCCAACTTCGTCGTCGACCTCCTGTACGCCGTCATCGACCCACGGACCCGGCAGCGCGGCTGACGCCGGCCCGGAGCAAGGAGGCTCCCCATGTCCCTCATCCTCACCGAGTCCACCCGGCCCGAGGCCGTCGAGTCGACGGAGCACGTGCCCGGCGCGGCACCGCGGCGCCGCCGGTTCCGTCCGCGGCTCACCGTCAAGCTCGTCGTCGGCGTCACCATCGTCGCCGTGATCGGCCTGTTCGCGATCTTCGGACCGATGGTCGTCCAGGACCCGTCCGCCATCTCCGACGTCGGCCTCCAGCCGCCCGGTGACGGCCACCTGCTCGGCACCACCCAGACCGGTCAGGACGTCTTCGCGCAGCTCGCCTACGCGTCCCGCGGCTCGCTGACCATCGGCGTCGTCGTCGGCGTCCTCACGCTCCTGCTGTCGTCCCTGTTCGGGATCGTCGGGGCGTACGCGGGCGGCGTCACCGACGAGCTGTTCAACCTGTTCACCAACATCGCGCTCGTCATCCCCGGCCTGCCGCTCGTCATCATCATCTCGAGCTACGTGCCGAACAAGAGCGTGTGGCTCATCGCGGTCGTCCTCGCCATCACCGGCTGGGCCGGGTCCGCCCGCGTCATCCGGGGGTTCACGCTCTCGGTGCGCGGTCGCGACTACGTGCTCGCGTCCAAGGTGGCGGGCGAACGGACGTGGCGCGTCATCCTCGTCGAGATCCTGCCGAACCTGCTGCCGCTGCTCGCCTCGCAGTTCGTGTTCGCGACCGTGTTCGCCATCCTCGGCGAGGCCGGCCTGTCGTTCCTCGGCCTCGGCGCCACCAACTCGTTCACCTGGGGCACGATGCTCTACTACGCGCAGAACGGCCTCGCGCTGCGGCTCGGCGCGTGGTGGTGGTTCGTGCCGCCGGGCCTCATGCTCGCCGTCTTCGGCGCCGCCCTGTCGCTCATCAACTTCTCGATCGACGAGGCCATCAACCCCAAGCTGCGCAGCCAGACGCGCTCGCAGCGCAAGAGCTGGCGCCTGTCCGAGGCGCAGCTCGAGGACGTCAAGGAGGACTCCCTGTGAGCGCGCCCACCGCGACGCCGACCCGTTCGGCGGCGCCGACCGGGCCCGTCGTCCTCACGCTCGACGACGTCAGCGTGGACTACCTCGTCGAGGAGCCCGTGCACGCCGTGCGGAACGTCTCGCTCCAGCTCGGCCGCGGCGAGGTCCTCGGCCTCGCCGGCGAGTCCGGGTGCGGCAAGAGCACCCTCGCGTACGCCGTCACGCGGCTGCTCAAGCCGCCCGCCGTCATCACGAGCGGGACGATCGAGTTCCAGTCGCGCGAGGGGTACGCCGTCGACCTGCGCGCGCTGCACGGCGAGGACCTGCGCCGGTTCCGCTGGGACAAGGTCGCCATGGTGTTCCAGGGCGCGATGAACTCGCTCAACCCCGTCATCGCGATCCGTGCGCAGCTCGAGGACGTCTACCAGACCCACCGCCCCGAGATGGGCAAGCGGGAGCGGCGGCAGCGCGCCGGCGAGCTCCTCGAGCGCGTCGGCGTCGACCGGTCACGGCTCCGCTCGTTCCCGCACGAGCTCTCGGGCGGCATGCGCCAGCGCGTCATGATCGCTATGGCGCTCGCCCTCGAGCCGCAGGTGCTCATCATGGACGAGCCGACCACCGCGCTCGACGTCGTCGTGCAGCGCGAGATCCTCGACGAGATCTCGCGCCTGCGCGACGAGCTCGGCTTCGCCGTCGTGTTCATCACGCACGACCTGCCGCTCCTCCTCGAGATCAGCGACCGCATCGCCGTGATGAAGGACGGGCGCATCATCGAGCTCGCCGACGCGCGCACCCTCTACACGCAGCCGCAGCACGAGTACACGCGCACCCTGCTCAGCTCGTTCCCCAGCCTCACCGGCGAGCGCGGCGCGTTCGTCCGCACCGGCGTCGACGAGACCGGCGCCACGACGTCCGGGACGACCGACACGCCGGTGGCGGCGGCCGAGGAGCCGGACCAGAGCGCACCCGCACCCCACGAGGAGGACGAGGCATGACCACCATCGAGCTGCGCGGCGTGTCCAAGGAGTACAAGGTGCGCGACGGCTGGCGCGGCGGCACGACGCTGCGCGCCGTCAACGACGTGAGCCTGACGCTCGAGCCCGGCCGGACCGTCGCGCTCGTCGGCCAGTCCGGCTCGGGCAAGTCGACCATCGCGAAGATGCTGCTCCAGCTCGAGCAGCCCACGTCCGGCCAGATCCTGCTCGACGGCAAGCCGCTGTCGCGTCGGCGCCGCGACCGGTCCGCCTACCGGCACCAGGTGCAGATGGTGTTCCAGGACCCGTTCGCGTCCCTCAACCCGTACCACACCATCGAGCACCACCTGGAGCGCCCGGTCCGGCTGCACCACCCCGAGCTGTCGTCGGACGCCGTCCGCGAACGGGTCCTCGACCTGCTGCGCCGCGTGCGCCTCGACCCGGCCGAGCAGTTCGCGGTGCGCCGCCCCCACGAGCTGTCCGGCGGGCAGCGCCAGCGCGCCGCCATCGCACGGGCCCTCGCCCCCGAGCCCGGGATCCTCGTCGCCGACGAACCCGTCTCCATGCTGGACGTCTCGATCCGCCTCGGCGTGCTGAACCTCCTCGGCACGCTGCAGCGCGAGGAGAACCTCGGCGTCCTGTACATCACCCACGACCTCGCGACCGCACGGCACTTCTCCGACGAGATCCTCGTGATGTACAAGGGCGACATCGTCGAGCGCGGCCCGGCCGACCGCGTCATCCTGGAACCCCAGCACGAATACACTCGGCTTCTCGCCGCGGCCGCACCGAACCCGGAGCGTCGGCTCGCGGAGCTCTCGGCCTGACAGCAGCCCCCGATGGAAGGAGTGCGCGTGACGGTCCCCCGCGGGGGCCCGGTGTCGACCCACGCGAACAGCCGGTCCGTCATCCTCGATGCGGTCCGCGCTGCGGGGACGATCAGCCGGGTGGAGATCGTGCGGCAGACAGGACTGACCGGCGCGACGGTGTCGACCGTCGTCCGGCGCCTCATCGACGAAGGCATCGTGGCCGAGATCGGGACGGCGGAGTCGACCGGCGGCAAGCCGCGGACCATCCTGCGGCTCGAACCGTCGGCCCGCTACGCCGTGGGGGTCCACCTGGACCACGGCGGCGTGACCTACGTCGTGACGGACCTCGCCGGCGAGATCGTCGCGCGCACCCGGCGCCCAGGCATCGGCGACGCCGGACCGCAGGACGTCGTCACCCGGATCACCGGCGAGATCGGCGCGCTCGTGGCCGTCGCCGGCGTCGCGCGCAGCCGTCTGCTCGGGGTGGGCGTGTGCCTGCCCGGCCCGGTGTTCCAGACGCCCGCGGACGCCGTCGTCCCGCCGACGATCGCGCAGTGGTCCGACTTCCCGCTCCGCGACGCGCTCGAGCGGTCCGTCGGGCTGCCGACCCTCATGGACAACGACGCGACCGCGGGCGCCCTGGGCGAGCACTGGGCCCGCGGCGTCCCCGGGTCGGTGTGCTTCGGCGCCGTCTACATGGGCACCGGGATCGGGGGCGGACTCATCGTCGGCGGCGTCCCGTACTGGGGCGCGAGCGGGAACACGATGGAGATCGGCCACGTCTGCGTGGACCTCGACGGTCCGCCCTGCTGGTGCGGCAACCGCGGGTGCGTCGAGGCGCTCGCCGGCCCCGCGACGGTCGTCGCCGCCGCCCGCGCCGCCGGGCTGCTCGACGGGCCGGCCCGGTCGGTCGTCGCGGACTTCGCCGCGGTCGCGCGCGCCGCCTCGCAGGGCGACGACGCCGCCCTCGCCCTCCTGCAGGACTCGGCGCGCTACGTCGCCGTGGCCGCGCACACGATGGCGACCGTCATGGACGCCGACCACGTCGTGCTCACCGGTCCCTCGTTCGGGGCCGCCGGTGCGATCTACCTGCCGGTGGTGCGCGAAGAGCTCGAGAAGCGCTACTTCGCGCGCGGCACCCACCCCGTCGGCGTCACCATCTCGCAGCACGCGTACGAGGCCGCCGCCGTGGGCGCGGCTGCGATGGTCCTCCAGACCGAGCTCGTCCCGCGACAGCTCGGCATCGTGCTGCCCGCCGCAGGACGACTGGACACCGCGACCACCGCGGTCCGGCCCCTCCAGGACGCGCCCGGGCCTGCGAGCGCCGCCGGCTGACCGCCGACCCCGCAAACACGCTCAGACTTTCGAGCACCCGCGGTCCGTGGCACTGTTTGACCATGTCAGGCGACCCCCACGACGAGCCCCTCGTCCACCTTCCTGCCGACGCGGCGACGCTTTCCGCCGTGGCCCAGGGACGGCACCACGACCCGCACGTCGTCCTCGGCCCGCACCTGCACCCCGGGGGCGACCGGGCGACCGTCCGGGTGCTGCGCCCCCTGGCCGACGAGGTGACGGTCCTCGCGGACGGCGCGGAGCACGCCGCGCAGCACGAGCACGACGGCATCTGGGTGACCGTCGTGGCGGCGCCCGGCGGGCACTCCCCCGACTACCGCGTCCGCGCGCGCTACGGCGAGGTCGACGTCCTCGAGGACGACCCGTACCGGTTCCTGCCCAGCGTCCGCGAGATGGACCTGCACCTCATCGGCGAGGGCCGCCACGAGGAGCTGTGGCGGGTCCTCGGCGCGAACCTCCAGGCGTACCCGTCGGCCCAGGGCGACATCCACGGCACGGCGTTCGCCGTGTGGGCGCCCAACGCGCAGGCGGTGCGCGTCGTCGGCGACTTCAACGTGTGGGACGGGCGGCGGCACGCCATGCGCTCGCTCGGCTCCAGCGGTGTGTGGGAGCTGTTCGTCCCGGGGCTCGGCGCGGGATCGCTGTACCGGTTCGAGATCCTCACGCGCGACGGGTCGTGGGTGCGCAAGGCCGACCCGATGGCCAAGTACGCGCAGGTCCCGCCCGAGAACGCGAGCGTCGTCGTCGAGTCGCGCTACACGTGGGACGACCACGAGTGGCTGCAGCGCCGTGCGGCGACCGACCCGCACGCCGGCCCGATGAGCGTCTACGAGGTGCACCTGGGGTCGTGGCGCAAGGGCCTGTCGTACCGGCAGCTCGCCGACGAGCTCACCGCGTACGTCACCGACCTCGGGTTCACCCACGTCGAGCTCATGCCCGTCGCCGAGCACCCGTTCGCCGGCTCGTGGGGGTACCAGGTCACCGGCTACTACGCCCCCACCTCACGGTTCGGGCACCCCGACGACCTGCGGTACCTCATCGACCGGCTCCACCAGGCCGGCGTGGGCGTGATCGTCGACTGGGTGCCCGCGCACTTCCCGCGCGACGAGTGGGCCCTCGCCCGCTTCGACGGCACCCCCCTGTACGAGAACGCGGACCCCCTGCGCGGCGAGCAGCTCGACTGGGGCACGTACGTCTTCGACTTCGGCCGCAACGAGGTCCGCAACTTCCTCGTCGCGAACGCCACCTACTGGCTCGAGGAGTTCCACGTCGACGGGCTGCGCGTCGACGCCGTCGCGTCGATGCTCTACCTCGACTACTCGCGCGGGGCCGGCCAGTGGCGGCCCAACATCCACGGCGGACGCGAGAACCTCGAGGCCATCGCGTTCCTCCAGGAGGCCAACGCGACCGCGTACCGCCGCACCCCCGGCGTCATGATGATCGCCGAGGAGTCGACCGCGTGGCCCGGCGTCACGAAGCCCACCGACGCCGGCGGCATCGGCTTCGGGCTGAAGTGGAACATGGGCTGGATGAACGACACCCTGCGGTACGTCGCGGAGGAGCCCATCAACCGGCGCTACCACCACAACCTGCTGACGTTCTCGCTCGTGTACGCCTACTCGGAGCAGTTCGTCCTGCCCATCAGCCACGACGAGGTCGTGCACGGCAAGGGGTCGCTCGTCGGCAAGATGCCCGGCGACCTGTGGCAGAAGCTCGCGAACGTGCGCGCCTACCTCGCCTACCAGTGGTCGCACCCCGGCAAGCAGCTCCTGTTCATGGGCTGCGAGATGGCGCAGTGGGCCGAGTGGTCCGAGGAGCAGGGCCTCGACTGGGCCACGCTCGGCGACCCGGGTCACGCGGGCGTCCTCGAGACCGTGCGCGACCTCAACCGCGTCTACCGGGACCACCCGGCGCTGTGGGAGCTCGACCACGACCCCGCCGGGTTCCAGTGGATCGAGGCCGACGACGCCGGGCACAACGTCATCGTCTACGTGCGCCGCGACCGGGCCGGCCGCGAGGTGCTCGTGGCCGTGAACTTCTCGGGCGTCCCGCACGAGCAGTACCGCCTCGCGCTGCCGTCCGGCGGCACGTGGACCGAGGCGCTCAACACCGACGCGACGACGTACGGCGGGTCGGGCGTCGGGAACCTCGGCCGCGTCACCGCGACCGGCGAGGGGCACAACGGGTTCCCGTTCTCCGCGTCCGTCCGGCTGCCGCCGCTCGGCGCGATCTTCCTCGTCCACGACGCCCCCGCCGCCGACTGAGCCCGCCGATCAGACGACGTCAGTACAGCGCGCTGAGCAGGATGCCGCGCGCCTTCGGTACGCGCGGGTCGGTGGGGCCGACGATCTCGAAGTAGTCGAGCAGGCGGACGCGCAGCCGCTCCCGGTCGTCGCCCGACGTCGCACGGACGAGGTCGAGCAGACGGCCGAACGCGTCGTCGACCTTGCCGCCGGCCAGGTCGAGGTCGGCGACGTCGAGGGCTGCCGACACGTCGTCCGGGGCTGCGGCGGCCGCCGCCCGGACCGCCTGCAGGTCCATGTCGCGCGTCCGCACGAGGAGCTCCATCTGCGCGAGGCCGGCCTTCGCGTCGGTGTCGCGCGGGTCCTCCTTGAGCGCCTGCCGGTACGCCTGCGCGGCGCCCTCGAGGTCGTCGCGCTCGATCGCGTCGTACGCCGCCTGGTGCAGCGGGGGCAGGGGCGGCAGCTCCGGCTCAGGTGCCTCCTCGGGGACCGCACCCGCGGCGCCCGGGGCACGGCCCGTGACACCGTTCTGCTCGGCCGCCGCGAGGAGCTGGTCGAGCACCTGCGCGACCTGCTCGGCGTCCGCCTCGCCCTGGAACAACGGGATCGGCTGCCCCTGCAGGACCGCGACGACCGTCGGGGCGCCCTGCACCTGGAACGCCCGCGCGACCGCCTGCTGCGCGTTCACGTCCACCCGGGCGAGCTGGAAGCGGCCCTGATAGCGGTCCGCCAGGGCGCCGAGCAGCGCCGCCAGACGTGCGTTGGCCTCGTCCGTCGGCACCCACAGGAGCACGACCACCGGGAAGCGCGCCGAGCTCTCCACGAGCGACTGGAACGACGCGTCCGTCACGTCCACGACATACCCGGACGCGACCGGCGCGCCGCCGTCCTCACCGGGCGGCGGCACCGTCGGACGCTGCAGCGCCGACAGGTCCACCGCACCGCGCACGTCGAACTGGGGTCCGCTGGGCTGGCTCATGCCGACCATCCTAGGGGCGGTCAGCCCGCCGAGACGGAGACCGGGACCTGCTCCACGCCGAGGACCGTCGGCTTCGCGGCAGCACCGGTCGCCCCCTTCGCGGGCACGTGCACGGCGACCACCACGCGGTACACGACGTCCAGCTCGTTCGTCGGAGAGTCCTTCCCCATGAGAGCCCGCTGCGTCGAGTTCGGTGCCGTGATCTTCGCGCCCTTCTCGGCCGCGATCTTCTCCTTCTGCGTGACGCCCGCGAACACGACCGCGCCGCCGTCCTCGGTCCGCGACGCGACGAGCCACTTGCCGGCGCTCAGCGACATCGAGTAGGAGCCGTCGGCCTTCTTGAAGTCCGCGTTGGAGGTCCAGCTCTTCGCCGCCGCCGCGACGGTCGACCGGTACGCGTCCGAGCCGAACTGGTCCGCGTACTTCGACTTCGAGCCCTTCTGGACGACGTCGAGGTAGCGCGTCACGACCGTACGCGGGGCCCACAGCAGCGACGTGTCGTCCGACGCGAGGTTCTCCGCGCCCTGCTCCGCCGTCGCGAACTTGGGCATCGTCGTGCCGGGGAACAGGCGCACCCACCCCCACAGCTGGTAGTCGTCCCGTGCGCCCGCCTGCCGCATCACCATGAGGCGCGGGGGCTCGTCGCTCTGGGGCGGGGACGACACCGCGAGCGCCGCGCGCGGCCAGCCTGGGGTCGACGGGACGACGATCGCCTGGACCTGGGTGGGCAGGTCCGTCACGTCGGCGTCCGACTTCTTGACCTTGGCGACGGTGAGCTCGGACGTGCGCATCGCGAGCGCCGGTCCGGTCAGGCGCGACTCCAGCGCCTTGGGGTCGCGCTTGCGGTCGGCGACGTCGAGCACCGACCCGATCTTGCCGAGGACGGCGGTCTCCTGGTCGACCGTGAGGTCCGCGCCCGTGGTCGGCGCAGCGGCCGCTCCGGGCGTGGGGACCGGGTCGGAGCAGCCGGCCAGCACCGCGCCCGTCGCGAGGGCCGCGGTCAGGGCGAGCGCCCCGGCGCGGGCACGGCGAGCAGTCGGGCGGGCGGTCGAGGGGGTCGGGCGCGGGCTCATGCGCGGCCTCCGTCCTGCGTGTCGTTCGGGGTGCTCTGCGGGTCCGGACGCAGCGGCGACCACACCACGGTGGGCGCCGGTGCGTGCCCAGCGCCGCGGGTGGGCTGCTGCGGGGCGGGCGTCTGCGCGGTCGTCTGTGCGGCACGGACCGATGCGCGCGTCCGGGCCGGGGGCTGCGGGACGGTCGTCCTGACCGGCGCGGCGACGGGCTGGGGCGCGACGTCGGGCAGGTCCTCGGTCCCGGTCGGCGGGATCCGGGCCGGGACGTTCCAGCGCCGACGCCACGCGTCGGCCGCGCCACGCGTCTCCTCGGGCACCTGGATCGCCACCGTCTCGGCGGGTGCCTCGGCGACGGGGGCGCGCTCGGGGGCCGGGTCGGGACGCCGGCCCTTTCCCTTGCCGCCCTCGCGCTGGATCCGGTCGGCGTGCTCACGCAGCTCGCGGCGGGTCATGGTCGCGGTCGCGCCCTGAGGGGCGTCCGACGGGCGACGGACCGCGGCCCGTGCCCGGCGGGAGCGCACCCGGGCACGACCCACGGCGAGGACGACCGCACCGGCCACGACAAGGACCAGGCCGACGAGCACCAGCGGCCACAGGTAGGGGGTGGTGACCGTGCGGTCCCACGTGAGCGCGAGGGTCGGCAGCTCGGCGTCGTCGCCGACGCCCGCGACGAGGACCGTGGTCCCCGCCGGCACGTCGGACATCCTGAGCGACGCGCTGCCCGTGCCCTCGACCTCCTGGAGCCACATGTCGGAGCCCCGCGGGTCCGGTGCCGCGGCGGACGACGCGCGGGCGGGCGCGCCCGTGCTCGCCGACGTGCTGAGCCGGTCCCAGGTGGTCAGTCCGTCGACGGTCACGAGGGGGTCGCTGCCGACCCATCCCGCAACGTCGGCCGTGCGGCCCACGGCGACGACGACGTCGCCGCCGTTCGGCGACGTCGCGGTGAGCGCCACCGTGTCGTCGACGAGGTCGAGGACGCCGGGGGCCGTGGTCAGCAGGGTCGCGGACGACTCCGAGGAGTCAGCAGCGACGGTCGACGTCGTCGCGGTGACGGTGGGGCTGGTGCGCCAGACCGTCGCGGACGCGACGCCCAGCGTGACGGCGACGAGGCCACCGACGACCAGCAGGGCGCCGAGGATGCGGTGCAGCACGCGGCTCCTTCCGTAGAGCGGGGTTCCGACCAGGATAGGGGCGAGGCGCGCCCACGCCAGAGCCCCGGGAGGGTCGGACGGCTCATTCGCTACGAGGGGCCGCACGTTCGTCCACACCTTCTTCACGACAGCCGTCACGACAGCCGTCACCGCAGCGTCGGGCGGACGACGCGAGCGGTCCCCGTCTCGCAGGTGGTCCTTGCCGCCGCCCGGTGCGTCCGATGTATCCTCGGCGAGGAGCACGAGCACCCGAACCGCACGCCCCACCGGTGGTCTGCCGATCGGTCACGCGACCCGTGATCGCGCCGGGGGGCGCAGCGCCCGGACGGCCCCGCTACCCCACGCCCCAGGAGGACACGTGTCCGACGAGCAGTCCCTGTTCCCGATCGTCATGCGCGGCTACGACCGCGGTCTGGTGGAGAGCCGGATCTCGAGCCTCGAGAAGGCCCTCGACGAGGCTCGGCGCGACGTCGACACCCTCGACGGCCGGGTCCAGCAGCTCAGCTCCGAGCTCGGCGACGCGCAGCGCCAGGTCAAGGAGTCGGACCGCCCGAGCTACTCCGGCCTCGGCTCGCGGATCGAACAGCTGCTCCGCACCGCCGAGGAGCAGTCGTCCGACATCCTCGCGCAGGCCAACCAGCAGGCCGCCGACGTCATGGCGCGCGCCAACCTGGCCGCCGGTCAGATCCGTGGCCGTGCCGACTCGGAGGCCGCCGAGCTGCTCGCCGACGCGCGCCGCGAGTCCGAGGAGGTCCGTTCGTCCGCGGCCGCGGAGGGCGAGACCACGATCGTGAACGCCCAGGCCCGCGCCGAGGAGCTCGTCGGGTCCGCGGAGCGCGAGGCCGCCCGCATCCAGAGCGCCCTCGCCACCGAGACCCAGGACCGCCGCACGACGCTCGAGAACGAGCTCGCGCAGAAGAAGGCGGTCGTGGAGCGCGAGACGACCGAGCTGCGCGTCACCACCGAGAACGACGCCGCGGCGCTGCGCGCCCAGGTCGCGGAGGAGACCGCCGCCCTGCGCGAGGCGGCGGAGCGCGACACCACGGACCTGCGCGAGCGCACCCGGGTCGAGGTCGAGCGCCAGCTCGCCGAGGCGAAGCGTCAGGGCGCCGAGGCCGCCGCTGCCGTCACCACCGAGATGGAGGCGTTGCGCGAGCAGGCGCGGGTCGCGCTCGCGGAGTCCGAGCTCGCCGTCGCGGCACGGCGCGAGGAGGTCGAGCGCGAGGTCACCGAGCGGCACGCCGCGTCGCAGGCCGAGACCCTGGCCCTCGTGTCGGCCGCCGAGGCGCAGGCCGCCGAGGCCGAGGAGCGCGTGTCCACCGCTCTCGAGCAGGCGGAGAAGGTGCGCCGCGACTCCGACGACTACGCCAAGGACCTGCTCGCGACAGCGCGGCAGAACGCCGACCGGATCCTCGCCGACGCCCGCACGTTCGCGGAGCAGACCGTCGCGGACGCCACGCTCGAGGCCGAGCAGCAGCGCCTCGCCGCGACGCGCCAGCTCCAGGACCTGAGCCGGCAGCACGAGTCCGTCACGACGTACCTCGACGAGCTCCGCACGCTCCTCGCGGACCGGGTGGACGTGCCGGCGCGGTCCTCCGCCGGGCTGACCCCGCCGGCGCCGAGCGGGACGCGCGCGCAGCAGGCCCGTGCCGCGGCCACGCAGGTCGACGCGCCGGACGTTCCCCCCGCCCCGGAGGCGGACGACCTGGACGCCACGGTCGAGCTCGACAAGGTCACGCCGCCGCCCGCCCCGCGCGAGGAGAAGTCCCACGCCTGACCCGGACGCCGCCCGGGCGGAACGCGCCGCCCGGGCCGAGGTCGCGGCGCAGCACCAGGCCCGGCTCGACGCGGCGCGCGCCCGTGAGGCGACGGCCGCGCGAGCGCTGCTGCAGCGGTTCGTCACGGCTGCCGTCGCCGGCGGCCCGGAACCCGTGCCGCTGCGCGTGACGGTCGCCGGGCGCTCGCGCAGCTACCGGACGCCCTTGCAGGGCTGGTACGTGCGCAACGACCGGACGATGGCGGTCGGCACGGACGGCGAGCTCTACGTGCTGTCCGGTCCGCGCACGTGGACGGGGACGCTGCGCGGCGTCACCCCGCGTCCCGTCGACGAACCGCCGCTCGTCCTGGGCGCAGGCTCGCGCGACGGCGAGTCGATCGACCTGGACGCCGCGCTGCGCCGCACCCTCGGGCGCGACCTGCCGCCCGAGGGCTGAACGTCCGGCGCTCGCTCACAGGCTCACCGGCGCGCCTCAGCGCGCCGCGGGCGCACGTCAGCGGGTGACGCGTGCGTGCAGCCGGGCGAGGGCGCCGGCGACGTGCTCGGGCTCCTCGACCGCGGCGAGGTGACCGGCGTCCGGCACGAGCACGAGCGCGGCCTCGCTCGCGTCGTGCGACGACTCCACGAGGTGCTCGGCCTGCTCGATCGGGGTGAGCTCGTCCTCGACGCCGACGACCACGCTCACCGGCCCCCCGTACGCCGCGAGCACGGCGGTCCGGTCGGGGCGGGACGCCATGGCCCGCTGTGCCCACGCGACCGCCTCGGGTCGCTGCTCCTCGATCCACGCGCCCACCTCGGCGACCAGGTCGGGTCGCGTCGCCCGGGACGTCTCCCCGAGGAGCGCCTCCCGCATCCCGCGCACCGGCGCCACCGAGCCGGTGCGCTCCGCCTCGTCGGCGATGCGGAGACGGTTGTCCCGCGCCTCGGGGGCGTCCGCGACGCTCTTGGTGTCGACGAGCCCGAGGGCGGCGACCAGCCCCGGGTGGCGCTCGGCGAGCGCCAGCGCGACGTACCCGCCCATCGACATGCCTGCCACGACGGCCCGCTCGACGCCCCGCGCGGCGAGCGCCTCTGCGACCGCGTCGGCGATCCCCTCGATGCTCGGCTCGGACTCGGTGAGGAGCGCGTCGCCGAACCCGGGGGCGTCCGGCGCGACGACCGCCAACCCGTCCGGCAGGAACCGGGCCACCTCGTCCCACATGCGGTGGTCCAGCGGGAAGCCGTGCACCAGGACGAGCGGCAGCCCGTCGCCGGCACGCAGGTCGTGGAGCACCACCTCGGGCGTCTCGCTCGGGCTCATGCGCTTCCTCCTCGGGTGTCGGTCGTGCTCCGGTAGGCGTCGTAGCCGGCCGCGTCCGCCGCGGCGGGGTCGGCGTCGTCCCGTCCCGACGCGTCGGGACGCGCGCCGGGCGACGCGAGCGCGCCGGCGGCCGTCGTCGCGGGCTCCGCGCCGTCCCAGGTGGTCGGCAGCGGCAGGGGGCACGCCGGGTTGGTCACGCGGACGATCTCGTCGAGGACCCGCCGCACCTGCGGCTCCCCCACCCACAGGTGCTTCGCGCCCTCGACCGCGATCACCTGGGCCTGCGGGACGCGCGCGAACCGCTCCCGCGCCGCGTCCGGCCGCAGGTAGTCGTCGTGCTCGGGCACGAGGACGACGAGCGGACGGCCAAACGCTGCCCACGCGTCGAGCTCGGCGTCGGTCGTGCGGTGCAGCGGCGGCGACAGCAGGATCGCGCCCTCGACCGCCGGGTCCGCGCCGTGCTTGAGGGCGAGCTCGGTGCCGAACGACCACCCGACGAGCCAGGGGTGGGGCAGGTCCCGGAACTCGGCGAGCTCGATCGCCGCCGCGACGTCGTAGCGCTCGGCGTCACCGCCGTCGAACGTCCCCTCGCTCGTGCCGCGCGGCGACGACGTGCCCCGCGTGTTGAAGCGCAGGACGGCGAGGTCCGCGAGCGCCGGGAGCCGCCACGCCGCCTTCCGGTACACGTGGGAGTCCATGTACCCGCCGTGCGTGGGCAGCGGGTGCAGGGTCACGAGGGTGGCGACGGGGTCACGGTGGGCCGGGAGCGCGAGCTCGCCGACGAGGGTCAGGCCGTCGGCGGTGTGGAGCTCGACGTCCTCGCGACGTGCGGGCAGGACCGTCAGGGACCGGATCGGAGTGCTCATCGGGTCGAGCCTACGACCTCGCGGAGAGGGGTCAGCGGCGACGGCCGCGCGCCTGCCAGCAGCTCGTGTGCCAGTGCCGGCGGTCGTCCACGGCCGACTCGGCGCCGAACCAGTCGTCGGCACGCCACGTGACGAGGTGCGGGGTGCCGGGCGGGATCGTCTGCCGGCAGCCCGGGCACGTGTACGACTTGTCGCCGGACCGCACGCTCCGGACGTTCCACTCGCCGTCCGGTCCGGACTCGCGGTCCTGGCCGCCGCGGGCGCGCGTCACGTCGAGCGGGCGGTGCTCGGTGCTGTGGCGGCGGGAGCGACGGGACGTGGGCACGTGCCGATCCTCCCACGCACGGGCGCCCCGACGCCGCCGGTGCGCGAGCGAGCCCGACCCGGACAGCCTGCTCACAGCGACTGCCGGTACCCTGGCGCGAGCCACGCGGGGCCGCGCCCCGCCGTCCACCCGAAGGGCATCCCCCGTGAAGAACCGCACCGTGCTGCGCGCGCGCTCCGCCGTCGGCCTCGCCGTCGTCGCCCTCGCCGGCTCGCTGACCCTGGCCGCCTGCTCGAGCGACGACGACTCGACGTCGACGCCGACCTCGTCGTCGAGCGCTACCTCCGCTGCTCCCGCCGCTGCGACGCCGAGCGCCGCCGACGTGGCGGCGGTCGGCAAGATCACGGTCACCGGCGCCGCAGGCAAGAAGCCGACCGTGACGCTCCCGACCACGCCGTTCACCGTGACGGCCACGACTGCACGACGCGTGAGCGACGGCACCGGCGCCGCGCTGAAGGACGGCCAGATCCTCACGATCCGCGAGTCCGTCGTGTCGGGCGCCGACGGCAAGGCAGGCGGCGACAACTACTCCGGCGATCCCGAGACCGTCCAGTACCTCTCGGCGCAGTTCCCTGCGACCCTCACCGCCGCGTTCGACGGCGCCAAGGTCGGCGCTCGCATCGTCGTCGCCAGCCCGTCGACCGGCACCGACGGGACCTCGACCACCACCTACGTCTCGGCGATCGAGGTGACCGGCGCGAAGGACGCCCGGGCGGCCGGCACCGCGGTCACCCCGAAGGCAGGGTTGCCGACCGTGACCCTGGCGAGCGACGGGGAGCCGTCGATCACGATCCCGAAGGGCTACACCGCGCCGAAGTCGCTGGTCGTCCAGACCCTGATCAAGGGCGACGGCCCGAAGGTCACGGCCACCGACACGGTCCTTGCCCAGTACTCCGGGTGGACGTTGGACGGCAAGTCGTTCGACTCCAGCTGGAAGACCGGCACTGCCGTGTCCTTCAGCCTCGCGGGCGGCGTCATCGAGGGATGGACGAAGGGACTCACCGGGCAGACCGTCGGTTCGCAGGTCGAGCTCATCATCCCGGCCGATCTGGCGTACGGCGACAACCCGCCGTCGGGATCTGACATCCCGAAGGGGGCCACGCTGATCTTCGTCGTCGACATCCTCGGGGCGCAGGCCGCCACCAGCTGAGCCACCTCGACGCGAGGGCCGGGTCTCCCAGACGGGCGGCCCGGCCTTCGCGCGTCTCTTCATTTCCACGCGCCTCACCTCGTCGCTGTCGCCCTCCGCAGCGGCCGGCGCGGGACGCGGCTAGCGTGCTGTCATGACGACGAGCGAGGGGGCGGCCGCGCCGTCCGACCCGAAGACCGTCCTTCGCCGGTACCTGCAGGGTGGCCGGGACGCCCTGCTGTGGAAGCTCGAGGGGGCGTCCGAGCAGGACGTGCGACGGCCGCTCACGCCGACGGGGACGAACCTGCTGGGCCTGGTCAAGCACGTGGCGTCGACCGAGGCCGGCTACCTGGGTGAGGTGTTCGGGCGTCCGTTCCCGGAGCCGCTGCCCTGGATGGACGACGACGCCGAGGACAACGCCGACATGTGGGCGACGGCGGACGAGTCGGTGGCCGACGTCGCCGATCTGTACCGGCGCGTGTGGGCGCACTCCGACGCGACGATCGAGGCGCTCGACCTCGAAGCCGCCGGGCACGTGCCCTGGTGGGACACCGACGACGTGACCCTGCACCGGGTGCTCGTGCACGTGATCGCCGAGACGCACCGGCACGCGGGGCACGCCGACATCGTGCGCGAGCTGGTCGACGGGGCGGTGGGCCTCCGCGACGGTGTGTCGAACCTGCCCGACCACGACGCCACGTGGTGGGCGTCGTACCGGGCACGCCTGGAGTCTGTCGCGGAGGCGGTGGGCCGTGGCGGCGACGGCAAGGACGCCCGGGAGATCCTCACCTGGGACCTGTTCGGCCGGGCGGCCCGCGAGCTCGCAGAGCAGGTCGTGGCGAGCGGCTGGCTGCCCGACGTGGTGGTGGCCGTCGCGCGCGGCGGGCTCGTCCCCGGGGGTGCGGTGGCGTACGCGCTCGGGTCGAAGGGCGTCGGCACGCTCAACGTCGAGTTCTACACCGACATCGGCCAGACCCTCGCCGACCCGCGCGTGCTGCCGCCGTTCATGGACACGGGCGACATGGGCGGTCAACGGGCGCTCGTCGTGGACGACGTCGCCGACTCGGGCCGCACCCTCGACCTCGTGCTGAAGATGCTGACGGGCCACGGCGCGGAGGTGCGCTCTGCGGTCCTGTACACGAAGCCGCGGTCGATCGTGCGGCCCGACTACTCGTGGCGCGACACGGACCGCTGGATCACGTTCCCGTGGTCGGCCGAGCCCCCGGTCGAGGGTGCGGGCGACGCCGTGGGCTGACCGATGCGCTGCACTGCTGCCGCTGTGTCGATCCTCCTTCTCGATGTCTGGACGAGAACCACGCCGTCCGCTGTGGGCGAGGTCGCTGCTCGGACTCGGGTGTGACACTCAGGAAGCTCCAACAGATCCTGAGTCACCCCGACGGGAGCCGGGCCCTCCGCCGTCGCCACGATCCCGTCGTGGTCGAGTACGACCTACTTCCGGTGGCGATTCTTGCGCGACAGTCGACCCGCGCCCACGGGCCGAGGTAGAGCGCGAGCTCATCGATCGAGATCTCGGACGAGCTCGTGCCGACGGGAAAAGCTGCGAAGACGGCCCCCTCGGAGCATCTCGCCGCGCCGGTCGGCGATCTCGCAGATGGCGCCCGCAGCCTCGAGCCCGGCAAGGCGCGCCAGGTCGATGGCCGCCTCGGTGTGGCCCGGCCTCGCGCGCACACCGCCGGGATCGGCGATCAGCGGGAACAGGTGGCCGGGCCGCACGAGGTCGTCGGCGACCGCCCTCGGCGCCAGAGGACGTTGATCGTGGCTGCGCGGTCGGCGGCCGAGTGGTGATCCGGCGGGTGGCGTCGACCGAGGCCGTGAATGCCATCCCTCAGCGACTCCTCGTTCGTCACGACGATCGGTGGCAGGTCGAGGAGCTCACGGACCGCCGGTTCGACCGCGTCGACCAACGAGCCCTTCGCAGGACGCTCGTACTTCGGCGGCCCGCCCGTGCAAGGTCAACGCTGGTCAGACTCGTGCTCGAAGTGGCCGGCGCTGATCTTGAGACGGGCGCGTCGCAGTGCGCGCTCGGACGTTGCGGGCGCGTCCTCATCGATCTTGGCCTTCTCGACAGCGATCTCCTTGACGAGGTCGCGCCAAGCCTGCGGGTCGGGCTCGAAGACCGTCGACAAGTCGAGGCGTACCGCCGCGCGCGCCCTCACTCGAAGCGCTCCAAGCCGCCGTGCAACGTTGAGATGGCGCTGCTCAGCATCTTTTGGCTTGAGGAACGTCAACAGGCCGGACGCGATTGCGGCGACCAGCGCCGCGATGCCGGTGACGGTGGGCGCACTCTTGGCGACGACCGTCGCAGCCGCGACGCTGGCAGCGATTGTTGACCCGAGGCCCAGCCACAGGTTGACGCGGGCATGGTTCTCGGCGTGGGCGAAGTGGACCTTCTCGGTCCAGAGCATGTCCTCGACCAGGTCTTCCAGCTCACGTTTGACTGTGTCGCGATACCCGTCGATGTCACCGTCCTGCATTGGTATGTACTACTCCTCTGGTCGTCGCGCGCCGCGGCCTCAAGGTGGCCGCAGCGTCATGAAAATGGCGGGGGGACTAGCGTCGAGTCCTTGGTAGCTCGACGGCCCCGCGTTCGGACGTTCTGCGCGCACCGTAGGAGTGCAGAACCCGAGACTGGGATTCGTCGTCCAGGCGATCCTGTCCGTCACCCCACCAGCGGTTAGTTGCGCGCCACAGTTCGTAATAGACGAGCCACTCGAGCGCCCAGGGCACAACGGTGTCGACGAAGAGCATGCCGGGGCGGAAGTCGCCGAACTCTGAGACGCAGAGACTTCCGTCGTCGTAGACGTGTGGCAGCAGCCCGTCGGAGTTCGGGACGAGCTGCGGCGATTCGACGCGCATTGTCGGGGTTCGAGCTGGCTCGGCTTCGAGGCGAAGGGTGTACTCCTCACTGGCGGGTACCGGTCGCACCCGCGCCGTCCAGACGAGACGACCGGGTGTGAGCTGAACTGTGCCTTGCGGGCATGCCCGGTTCAGGCAGAGCGCCTGGAGCGCGAAGTTGACGTCAGTGCGATGACGGGCCGCCTGCAAAGCCGTGTCTCCTCACCGGACGAGATTCAGTGACGACCGGCCCTTGCGACGCGGCTCCGAGGACGCCACCGGTATGCATCCGGAGGGCACCGTCGTGGCGTGCCGCGCCCAACTCGTCAGCCAGGCCGCGGCTGGCGCCACGCGCGAACCGACTCCCAAAGGCTGCCTCCAGCATGGGGATAGCGTGCTGAAGCCCCGACTTCACCTCGAAACCGGCGAACGCCTTCTCGGCAGCCCGGAGCCACTCGAAGAACAGAGCAGCACGCTGCGGTTCGGTCGCCCACGCGTCAGTGAAATTTTCGTCCAGCTGGGCAGGGTTCTGGAGGACCCACACGCCGTCGACCACGTCCAAGTACGAACCCATCTCGGTGGTCACCTGGCGCAAGGCGCCGTACAAGTCGGTTCCACCGGCGTACGCGAGCGCGGCGAGGGTCGTGATGACGATCGACGCCGGCCGGTCATCTAACCGGTCGGCGAAGTACACGTCACGGTGCCGCTTGAGCGCCTGCACGACCCTCTGGAGCACCGTGCGTCGACGCCATTGGGGGACGGCCTGGATATCGAGACGCTTCGCCTCGGCACGGTGCGCGAACTCTGCGACCCGGGACCGTCCGGCGAACCACGCGGCGTACCCACTCGGGTTCGACGCAAGCCACATTCGCACGTCTCGGTCGGGAATGAGGAGATCGTGAGACTCCGGGTTCGGGATCGCGGGGAGGACGTCCATGTGCATCTCCGGCCAAGTCAAGGTCCAGCAGCGCGAACTCTCACCGACGTCCGGGTAGTTGCTGGCAGCGCTGTTCGCGTAGGTGCGGACCGCGTCACCGACTTCGCGCTTGAGCTCCTCCTGCGAGATCGAGCCTCGGATGACGTCCCGCACCGCGACAATGTCGATGTCGATCTCATCGTTCCGGCTGACGTTGCGAACGACTGTCCCGAGCTTGAAGGAACCCTGCGAGAACACAGCGTTGCTGCCGTGCGTCGCCGCCCAACGTTCGTCGAGAAATGTTGCCAGCTCTTCGTAGCGCTGCACGGCGAGGTCGTGCTCCGCTTGCGTGATGTCGAGTTCTGCGAGGCCTTCGCCGAGCAACTGGTCGAGCCCGCCGAGCGCCGGCCGATCGAGGTCGCGTTCGCGGTCGAAGATCCCGAACGCCGTACTTGCGGTGGTGGACACTTGCGTCTCCGTTCTGGGTGGAAGAGACCACCCACTGAGGGAGACACGGCGCGCAGCCGGGGTGCTCACGCACAGATTTCTGTGCCATGATGCTGCCAAGTTCGCCAGAACTTTCGGCAACGCGTCGCGTCTTCGGATGTAGTTGTCACAGCGGGTCGGGTGTTGGAGCACCCGGCCCGCTTCTCGTTCCCGGCATCGAATGCCGACGGTACAATTGTTCGATCCCATTCTGGCACTCGCGCCCCGAGAGTGCCAGCGTCGAACGACACTTCTGTGATTTACGTCGCTGCCGCCACCGCCGAGAGGTCGAACGAGTCGCGCCGCAGCCCTCGATCGGCGCCGGTTGCGACCCGCGTGTAGGTGCTCCGGCTGCCGATGGTTCGGTCCTAGTTGTCACGTCGTGCTCGACGCCTGCTCGACTTGTTTCGCGCCGCGTGACGCACGGGCCCTGCCTTGCCGTCGTTCGGCGCCTGGCAAGACACATCAGACCCGACGGCAGCGGACGCTCGAGCGCCAATGTCCGTTGACCGTGTCGTTTGGAGATCCAGCGTTCGCTGGCAATCTCCAGACAACACTGTCGACTCCCGATCGCGGGCGTCATCGACCCGCTGACCGGCGCTTCGTGCCTCAGAACTCCCAGTCCTCGTCCTCCGTCGCGACGGCCTTGCCGATGACATAGGACGAACCCGAGCCGGAGAAGAAGTCGTGGTTCTCGTCGGCGTTGGGGCTGAGCGCGGACAGGATCGCGGGGTTGACGTCGGTCTCGTCCTTGGGGAACAGCGCCTCGTAGCCCAGGTTCATGAGGGCCTTGTTGGCGTTGTAGCGCAGGAACTTCTTGACGTCCTCGGTGAGGCCGACGCCGTCGTAGAGGTCGGCCGTGTACTGGACCTCGTTCTCGTAGAGCTCGAACAGCAGCTCGTACGTGTACGCCTTGAGCTCGTCGCGCTCGGCGGCGCTGACCAGCTCGAGGCCCTTCTGGTACTTGTAGCCGATGTAGTACCCGTGCACGGCCTCGTCGCGGATGATGAGGCGAATGAGGTCGGCCGTGTTGGTGAGCTTCGCGCGGGACGACCAGTGCATGGGCAGGTAGAAGCCCGAGTAGAACAGGAACGACTCCAGCAGGGTCGACGCGACCTTGCGCTTGAGCGGCGAGTCACCGTGGTAGTACTCGAGGACGATCTCGGCCTTGCGCTGCAGGTTGGGGTTCTCCTCCGACCACCGGAACGCCTCGTCGATCTCCTGCGTCGAGATGAGCGTCGAGAAGATCGACGAGTACGACTTCGCGTGCACCGACTCCATGAACGCGATGTTCGTGTACACGGCCTCCTCGTGCGGCGTCAGCGCGTCCGGGATGAGGCTCACCGCACCGACGGTGCCCTGGATGGTGTCGAGCAGCGTGAGTCCCGTGAAGACGCGCGTGGTGAGCTGCTGCTCCTCGGGCGTGAGCGTGTGCCAGCTCTGGATGTCGTTCGACACCGGCACCTTCTCCGGCAGCCAGAAGTTCCCGGTCAGGCGCTCCCAGACCTCGAGGTCCTTGTCGTCCTGCAGCCGGTTCCAGTTGATCGCGCTGACGCGATCGATGAGCTTGAGCTTCCCCGTGGGTGACATGTCGTTCTCTCCTACCCCGACGACGAGTCGAAGTGCGCTGTGGTGCCCGGCAGACGGCTGCGTGGGCCCGGATGGATGTCCTTGTCGCGAGGCTGGCGGGGGCTGGCGGGAGGCCGTGAGGGACGAACGGCCGGATGGTGACTCGCGACAAGGACATCCATCCGGGACCGCCCGACCCTACGACGTCACAGCATGCAGCTGACGCAGCCGTCCACCTCGGTCCCCTCCAGCGCGAGCTGTCGGACCCGGATGTAGTACAGCGTCTTGATGCCCTTCTTCCACGCGTAGATCTGCGCGCGGTTCACGTCGCGGGTGGTCGCGGTGTCCTTGAAGAACAGCGTGAGCGACAGCCCCTGGTCGACGTGCTGCGTCGCGGCAGCGTACGTGTCGATGATCTTCTCGTAGCCGATCTCGTACGCGTCCTCGTAGTACTCGAGGTTGTCGTTCGTGAGGTACGGCGCCGGGTAGTAGACGCGCCCGATCTTGCCTTCCTTGCGGATCTCGATCTTCGACGGCACCGGGTGGATGGACGACGTCGAGTTGTTGATGTACGAGATCGACCCGGTGGGCGGCACGGCCTGCAGGTTCTGGTTGTACAGCCCGTGCTCCTGGACGGACGCCTTGAGCTCGCGCCAGTCGTCCTGCGTGGGGATGTGCACGCCGGCGTCGGCGAACAGCGCGCGGACGCGGTCGGTCGCCGGCTCCCAGGTCTGCTCGGTGTACTTGTCGAAGTACTCGCCGCTCGCGTAGGACGACTTCTCGAAGTTGTAGTACTTCTGCCCGCGCTCGACGGCGAGGCGGTTGGACGCCCGCACCGCGTGGAAAGCGACCGTGTAGAAGTAGATGTTCGTGAAGTCGACGCCCTCGTCGGAGCCGTAGTGGATGCGCTCGCGGGCGAGGTAGCCGTGCAGGTTCATCTGGCCGAGGCCGATGGCGTGCCCGAGGTCGTTGGCGCGGCGCACGGACGGCACCGAGTCGATGGCGGTCTGGTCGGCGACGGCCGTGAGGGCGCGGATCGCGGTCTCGACGGTCTGCGCGAGGTCGGGCGAGTCCATCGTCTTGGCGATGTTGAGCGAGCCGAGGTTGCACGAGATGTCGCGACCGATGTGCGAGTACGACAGGTCGTCGTTGAACGTCGACGGCGTCGAGACCTGCAGGATCTCCGAGCACAGGTTCGAGTGCGTGACCTTGCCCTCGTTGGGGTTGGCCCGGTTCACCGTGTCCTCGAACATGATGTAGGGGTAGCCCGACTCGAACTGCAGCTCGGCGAGCGTCTGGAAGAACTGGCGCGCGTTGATCTTGGTCTTCTTGATGCGCGCGTCGTCGACCATCTCGTAGTACTTCTCCGTGACGGAGATGTCGGCGAACGGCTTGCCGTAGATGCGCTCGACGTCGTACGGCGAGAAGAGGTACATGTCCTCGTTCTTGCGGGCGAGCTCGAACGTGATGTCGGGGATCACGACGCCCAGCGACAGCGTCTTGATGCGGATCTTCTCGTCGGCGTTCTCGCGCTTGGTGTCGAGGAACCGCATGATGTCGGGGTGGTGCGCCTGCAGGTACACCGCGCCCGCACCCTGGCGGGCGCCGAGCTGGTTGGCGTACGAGAAGGAGTCCTCGAGGAGCTTCATCACGGGGATGACGCCCGACGACTGGTTCTCGATCTTCTTGATGGGCGCGCCGTGCTCACGGACGTTGCTGAGCAGGAGGGCCACACCGCCGCCACGCTTGGAGAGCTGCAGCGCGGAATTAATTCCGCGTGCAATCGACTCCATATTGTCTTCAATTCTCAGGAGAAAGCACGAGACTGGCTCGCCGCGCTGCTTCTTGCCCGCGTTGAGGAATGTCGGCGTCGCGGGCTGGAACCGCCCGGAGATGACCTCCTCGACGATCTCGATCGCGAGCGTCTCGTCGCCGGCGGCGAGGCTGAGGGCGACCATGCACACGCGGTCCTCGAACCGCTCGAGGTAGCGCTTGCCGTCGAACGTCTTGAGCGTGTAGCTCGTGTAGTACTTGAACGCGCCGAGGAACGTGTCGAACCGGAACTTCTTCGAGTACGCGAGCTCGAACAGCCGCTTGACGAAGTCGCGCGAGTACCGGTCGAGCACCTCGCCCTCGTAGTAGTCGTGCTCCACGAGGTAGTCGAGCTTCTCGTCGAGGTTGTGGAAGAACACCGTGTTCTGGTTCACGTGCTGCAGGAAGTACTGCCGCGCGGCCTGCCGGTCACGGTCGAACTGGATGTTCCCGTCCGCGTCGTACAGGTTCAGCATCGCGTTGAGCGCGTGGTAGTCGAGCTCCACGCCGCCGGGGACCGCGACCTCGCCGGGCGCGGTCGCGATGCTCACGCCGGGATCTGCTGCTGTCGTTGCCAAAATCGTCCCAATCCGTCGCGGACGCGTGTGACGTCCTCGGCTGTTCCCAGGAGTTCGAAGGCGTACAGGTACGGGACCTGGCACTTCGCGGAGATGATGTCGCCGGCGACGCAGTACGCCTCGCCGAAGTTGGTGTTGCCCGCCGCGATGACGCCGCGGACGAGCGACCGGTTGTGCGGGTCGTTGAGGAACCTCACGACCTGACGCGGGACCGCGCCGCCCTCGTTGCCGCCGCCGTAGGTGGGCACCATGAGCACGTACGGCTCGTCGACGGTGAGGAAGCCGTCCGTGGGCCGGGTCGGGATCCGGTGCACCCCCATGCCCCGAGCCTCGAGACCGAGCCGCTGCACGAAGCGGTGCGTGTTCTCCGAGACGCTCGAGAAGTACACGAGGTCACCCATGGCCGTGCCTCCTGCAGACGGGCTGGTGGGTTCGCGGCGTCAGCCGCTGGTGCCCGTCCGGGCCGGTGCGCCGGCACCGGCCCGGACGGGAGTCTCAGGCCCCGACGGGGGCGATCTTCGCGGCGAGCGCGCTGATCTGGTCGGGGCGGAAGCCCGACCAGTGCGTCTCGTCCGTGACCACCACGGGGGCCTGCATGTGACCGAGACCACGCACCAGCTCCAGCGCCTCGGCGTCCTGGCTGATGTCGACGACCGTGTACTCGAGGCCCTTCTTGTCCAGGGCCCGGTAGGTCGCCTCGCACTGCACGCACGCCGGCTTGCTGTAGACGGTGATGCTCATCTCGTCAGTCCCCTCTGGTGACTCGCCGTTCGACGGCTGCTCTTCGTGTCTTCACGCGGTGACCGGGCGCCCTGGTGGGTCGCTGCCCCGCTGCCCCGCTCCACGAAGGAGGGAGGTGGAAGGCGGGAGGCCCTCTGACCAGGCACGACACCGGTGAAAGTACATCCGTGTCATTCGATCGAGGCGACAGGTGCCCCTCGATGAGAAAACACTACACCTGGGGTCCGACAGGCGCGCACCCACTACATGTCGTGGTCGGAGTTCACCCATGTCACGCTCCAGGACAGCTCGGCGCCGCCTCTCGGCGCCTCCGGGACGGCTCTCGGGACAGCGTCTCACCCGCCTCCGACACACCCGCATCCACCGGTCGGACGGCCGGAATCCGCCGTTCCGATCGCTCGCGCACAGGCTGTGGAAACCACTCGTCCACAGCCTGTGCGCGCGTCCTCCAGGCCCGCGCGCACCACCCGCCGTGCCGCTTTGCGGCATGTCGTGAGACCACCAAAACGCCCCGAAACGACGCCGCCCGAAAACCCGAAAGAGATCGAGCCCCCGGCGTGTCGCGCCGCCCGGCGTGTCGCGCGGGCACGCGTGTCCCCGCCCGTGCAGGTCCGACCCGGGCGACGGCTCAGCCCGCGACGCGCTCCCCGCCACGGAGCACGGAGACCACCTGCAGGTCGGCGTCCGTCACGACGACGTCCGCGCGCCGCCCGGCCTCCAGCGCACCGACGTCGGTCCGCCCCAGCACGCCCGCCGGCGTCAGCGAGGCGGCACGGACGGCGTCGGCGAGCGGAACGCCCGCGATGACCGTGTGCCGCACGACGTCGAGCAGGTGCGCGGTCCCGCCGGCGATCGCCCCGCCCCCGGGGTTCGCCGCGTCGGCGAGACGCGCCACGCCGTCCGCGACCACGACGGCCATCGGGCCGAGCTGGTACGAGCCGTCCGGCATCCCGGCCGCCGCCATCGCATCCGTGACCAGCATGATCGCGTCGGCGCCGACGAGGTCGAAGACCGTCTTGACGACGCCCGGGTCGAGGTGCGTGCCGTCGCCCACGAGCTCGACGACGAGCTCGCCGCGAGCCGCCGCGTCGAGGCAGCCGGCGATCGGTCCGGGGTCACGGTGGTGCAGCGGGCGCATCCCGTTGAACAGGTGCGTCGCGGTGAGCCGTCCGCTGCGAGCGTCCTCCCCCGCCCGGGCGAGTGCGGCGGTACCGGCCTCGACGGCCGAGCGCACGGCGTCCCAGTGCGCGTCCGTGTGCCCGATCGAAGGGATCGCACCGACCTCGACGAGCGTGTCGATCACGCCACCCGGTTCCTGGACGCCCGCAACCTCGGGGGCGACCGTCATCGTCACGAGGTGCCCGCGCGCCGCCTCGGCGATCGCGCGCACCAGCTCCGGGTCGCCGGCGAGCATGTCGGACGGGTTCTGGGCGCCGCAGCGCACCTCGGACAGGAACGGGCCCTCGAGGTGGATCCCGGCGACCTCCCCCGCGTCGGCGAGGTCCGCGAGAAGCCCCACGCGCCGCAGCAGGACGTCCCGCGGGGCGGTCACGAGCGACGCCACGATGCTCGTGGTGCCGTGCCGACGGTGCTCGTGGACCGCGAGCAGGGCCGTCTCGGCATCGTCGGCGTCGGGGAAGCTCGCGCCGCCGCCACCGTGGTCGTGGACGTCGACCAGGCCCGGCAGGAGGGTCGTCCCCGCGACCGGGAGATCGGCCGCAGCCAGGGCGTCGGCGAACCCGGCGTCCGACGCGTCGTCCGCCGCACCGACCCACGCCAGCGTGCCGCCGTCGACGACCACCAGGCCGTCCTCGATCACCTCCCGCGGCAGGACCACGCGGCCACGCAGGCCGAAGGGGGCGGACGGGGACGGAGCAGCGTCGGCGGTGTGCGTCATGGGCCCATCCTCCCGCACTCGGCAGGAGTCCTCACATTTCGATCCGGCCGTGCGGCGAGGCGCTGATCAGAAGAGGCGGGAGTCCACGTCGTCGACGCCGCGCATCGCGTCGTAGTCGAGCACGAGGCACGCGATGCCGCGGTCTGTCGCGAGGACACGCGCCTGGGGCTTGATCTCCTGCGCGGCGAACACCCCGCGCACCGGGCGCAGCAGCGGGTCGCGGTTGAGCAGGTCGAGGTAGCGCGTGAGCTGCTCGACGCCGTCGATGTCACCACGACGTTTGATCTCGACGGCGACCGACGCTCCCACCGCGTCGCGCGCCAGGATGTCGACCGGGCCGATCGCCGTCGGGTACTCGCGACGCACCAGCGAGTGCCCGTCGCCGAGCAGCTCGATCTGCGCCGCCAGCATCTCCTGCAGGTGTGCCTCGACACCGTCCTTGACGAGGCCGGGGTCGACGCCCAGCTCGTGCGCCGAGTCGTGGTGCACGGCGTGGATCTCGATCTCGAGGCGGTCGTCCGACTTGTGGTGCTGGACGGTCCACACCTGCGTCACACCGGTCGACGCCTGCTCGGGCGACGGCTCGAGCGTCAGCAGGGTGCAGGGCGGGCTCATCCAGTTCAGCGGCTTGTACGAGCCGCCGTCGGAGTGCAGCAGCACGCTCCCGTCGGCCTTCACCACGATGAGGCGGGTGGCGAACGGAAGGTGAGCGGTCAGGCGCCCGCTGTAGCGGGCGGAGCAGTCGGCGACCACGAGGCGCACGGTCGGGATCCTCCAGAGATGCAGGTCTGGCGATGAAGGTCTCGCGACGGAGGTCGAGAGGGAAAGCTCTGGACGACCGGCCTAGACGACGACGCCGAAGCGCGTCGGAGGGGCGGCCTCGAGCCACGACGTGAGGCCGGCGTACGCGCCCGCGGACATCGTCAGCTCGAAGGCGGTGCCGTCGTGCTCGCAGCGCACGACGTAGAGGTCGGGGCGCGACCCGGCGTCGAGCGCGACCCGGCCGAGCACGACCAGGGAGTCACGCCGCCACGTGCGCTTCGCACGGGGCACGAGCGACCAGCAGCGCCACCAGTCGACCCGCTCGCTCCGGAACTGCGCGAAGCCCAGCGAGACGTGCGCGCCGTGCCGCGTCCGGGTGCGGTACCCGCACTCGAAGGTGCCCGTGCGCGCCGCGAGGCTCCGCAGACGGAAAGCCCCCAGCCCGAGCACCACCAGGGCTGCGACCAGCAGCACCAGCAGTACCCAGACCAGGGGCATTCCGTTCTCCGTCCAGCTCGCTCCGGCCGAGGCCGGGTGGTGCCTCAGTGTCGAGCAGATCCCGCAGGACCCGCTGCCGCGACGTCCCGGACGACGACGCCGTCCACGACCGCGGTCACGGTGTTCGAGTCGACGGAGATGAAGCCACCGTCCACGTCGGCCTCCACCGAACCGCCCTCGGCGAGGCGGATGCGGATGGTGCCGGGCTTGAGCACCGAGAGCAGCGGCGTGTGCCCGGCCATCACGCCGACCTCACCGTCCGCCGCGGGGGCGACGACGAGGCGCGCCTTGCCGGACCACACGGTCCGGTCCGCCGCCACGAGGTCCACGTCGAGTTCTGCCACAGCTCGTTCCTTTGCTAGATCCTGGTCCGATCAGGAAGCAGGCGTCAGACGCCGTACTCCTTCTGGATGCGAGCCCAGTTGCGCTCGAGGTCCTCGAGGCCACCGATGTTGAAGAACGCCTGCTCGGCCATGTGGTCGAACTCGCCCTCCGCGATCTTCTTGAAGGCCTCGACGGTCTCCGAGAGCGGCACGGTCGAGCCGGCCACACCGGTGAACTGCGTCGCCATGTACGTGTTCTGCGAGAGGAACTGCTGGATGCGACGCGCACGCGCGACGGTCGTCTTGTCCTCTTCGGAGAGCTCGTCGACACCGAGGATCGCGATGATGTCCTGGAGCTCCTTGTTGCGCTGCAGGATCTGCTTGACCTGCGTCGCGACCTCGTAGTGCTCCTTGCCCACGTAGCGCGGGTCGAGGATGCGGCTGGTCGACGACAGCGGGTCCACCGCGGGGTACAGACCGCGCGACGCGATCTCACGGGAGAGCTCGGTCGTCGCGTCGAGGTGCGCGAACGTCGTGGCCGGCGCCGGGTCGGTGTAGTCGTCCGCGGGCACGTAGATGGCCTGCAGCGACGTGATCGAGTGACCGCGCGTCGAGGTGATGCGCTCCTGGAGCACACCCATCTCGTCGGCGAGGTTCGGCTGGTAGCCCACCGCGGACGGCATGCGGCCGAGCAGCGTCGACACCTCGGAGCCCGCCTGCGTGAAGCGGAAGATGTTGTCGATGAAGAGCAGCACGTCCTGCGACTGCACGTCACGGAAGTACTCCGCCATGGTGAGCGCCGACAGGGCGACCCGCAGACGCGTGCCCGGCGGCTCGTCCATCTGGCCGAACACGAGGGCCGTCTGGGCGATGACGCCCGACTCCGTCATCTCGTCGATGAGGTCGTTGCCCTCACGGGTGCGCTCGCCGACGCCCGCGAACACCGACACACCGTTGTGGTTGTTGGCGACGCGGTAGATCATCTCCTGGATGAGGACGGTCTTGCCGACGCCCGCACCACCGAAGAGGCCGATCTTCCCACCCTGGACGTACGGGGTGAGCAGGTCGATGACCTTGATGCCGGTCTCGAACATCGTGGTCTTCGACTCGAGCTGGTCGAAGGCCGGGGGCTTGCGGTGGATCGGCCAGCGCTCGGTGATCTCGATCTTCTCGTCCGGCGTGGCGTTGAGGATCTCACCGGTCACGTCGAAGACGTGGCCCTTGGTGACGTCGCCGACGGGCACCGAGATCGGCGCACCGGTGTCGGTGACGATCGCACCGCGGACGAGGCCGTCCGTCGGCTTGAGCGCGATCGCACGCACCAGCGAGTCACCGAGGTGCTGGGCGACCTCGAGCTTCAGGGTGAAGGCCTTCTCGCCCTCGCCCTGCGACGTCAGGTCGATCTCGACCGTCAGCGCGTTGTAGATGTCGGGGATGGCGTCGACGGGGAACTCGATGTCGACGACGGGGCCGATGACGCGGGCGACGCGACCCCGGGCGGGGCCGTTCGCGTCCTGGGCCACGGTCTCCACGGTGGTGGCGGTCATTTCTGGCCTCGCTTCACTGTGCCTGGGGTCCGGGGGTAGGAGCCCCGGGCGGGAACGATGGTCTGACGGTGGTGCTGCAAGAGGGTGCTCATCGGCGTGTCACGAGGCAGCGAGCGCATCGGCACCCGACACGATCTCGCTGATCTCCTGGGTGATGTCCGCCTGACGGGCCTGGTTCGCGAGCCGCGTGTACGTGCGGATCAGGTCCTCGGCGTTCTCGGTGGCCGTGTGCATGGCCCGCTGCCGCGCGGCGAGCTCGGAGGCAGCCGACTGCAGGAGGCAGTTGTAGATCCGCGTGCGGACGTAGCGCGGGAGCAGTGCGTCGAGCACCGCGTCCGCGGACGGCGCGAAGTCGTACACGGGGAGGATCTCGCCCTCCTCGGCGGGGACGACGTCCTCGACGACCTCGAGCGGGAGCAGCCGGATCACGCGGGGGTTCTGCGTGACCATGTTGACGAACTGCGTGTACACCACGTGCAGCTCGGCGACACCGCCCTGGTCGGCCGGGGCGCGGAACGCCTCGAGCAGGGTCGTGGCGATCGCCTCGGCCTGCTCGGTCGTCGGCGCGTCCGAGCCGCCGGTCCACTGCGCGGCGACGTCGCGCCCACGGAAGGCGAAGTACGACACCGCACGGCGGCCCGACACGTAGAACCGGACGCTCTTGCCCTGCGACTCGAGGTGCGTCGCGAGGCGCTCGGCCTCACGGATGACCGACGCGGAGTACGCACCGGCCATGCCGCGGTCGGCCGCGACCACGAGGATCGC
The DNA here is from genome assembly GCF_002798015.1 of Luteimicrobium subarcticum. GTDB lineage: Bacteria > Actinomycetota > Actinomycetes > Actinomycetales > Cellulomonadaceae > Luteimicrobium > Luteimicrobium subarcticum. Next base: position 97,751 of record NZ_PGTZ01000014.1, read on the forward strand.
GACCTCGTTCGTATCGTCGCGCTCGGTCGTCAACGGGTGCCGGACGCTGGCGTGCGTCGCGACTGCCGAGACGGCCCGCGTGATGGCTCGCGTGTAGGGCGTGGAGTCCGTGACGCGGTCGCGAGCCTTCCCGATGCGCGAGGCAGCGATGAGCTCCATCGCGCGGAAGATCTTCTTCAGCGACTGCGTCGACTTGATCCGCGCCTTGTAGACGCGCTGGGAACCGGCCATGGAATCAGGCCTTCTTCTGCCGGACGATCTGCTCCTGCTGGACCTCGACCGTCTCCTCGTCGTCGCCGCCGACGAGCGGCGTGCCGTCACCCTTGAGGAAGCCCTCGCGGAACGCGTCGACCGCGTCGGCCAGCTTCTCCTCCGTCGCGCTCTCGAGCTTGCCCGACTCACCGATCGTGCTCAGCACGTCGGAGTTGCGGCGCAGGTGGTCGAGGAGCTCGGACTCGAAGCGCCGCACGTCCTCGAGCGGGACGTCGTCGAGCTTGCCCTTGGTGCCGGCCCAGATGGACGCGACCTGGTCCTCGACCGGGTACGGCGAGTACTGGCCCTGCTTGAGCAGCTCGGTGAGGCGGGCACCCCGGGTCAGCTGGGCGCGGGACGCGGCGTCCAGGTCGGACGCGAACATCGCGAACGCCTCGAGCGAGCGGTACTGGGCGAGGTCGATCTTCAGCGTGCCGGAGACCGCCTTCATCGCCTTGACCTGAGCCGAGCCACCGACGCGGGACACCGAGATGCCGACGTCGACGGCGGGCCGCTGGTCCGCGTTGAAGAGGTCCGACTGGAGGAAGATCTGGCCGTCGGTGATCGAGATGACGTTGGTCGGGATGTACGCCGACACGTCGTTCGCCTTGGTCTCGATGATCGGCAGACCGGTCATCGAGCCCGCGCCCAGCTCGTCCGAGAGCTTGGCACAACGCTCGAGCAGACGGGAGTGCAGGTAGAACACGTCTCCCGGGTACGCCTCACGGCCCGGCGGGCGGCGCAGGAGGAGCGACACGGCGCGGTAGGCCTCGGCCTGCTTCGACAGGTCGTCGAAGATGATCAGGACGTGCTTGCCCTCGTACATCCAGTGCTGGCCGATCGCGGAGCCGGTGTACGGCGCGAGGTACTTGAAGCCGGCCGGGTCGGAGGCCGGAGCCGCGACGATCGTCGTGTACTCGAGCGCTCCGGCGTCCTCGAGGGCGCCACGCACGGAGGCGATGGTCGAACCCTTCTGGCCGATCGCGACGTAGATGCAGCGGACCTGCTTGTCCGGGTCGCCCGAGTCCCAGTTGGCCTTCTGGTTGATGATCGTGTCGATCGCGATGGCCGTCTTGCCGGTCTGGCGGTCGCCGATGATGAGCTGACGCTGGCCGCGACCGATCGGGATCATCGCGTCGATCGCCTTGAGGCCGGTCTGCAGCGGCTCGTGCACCGACTTGCGCTGCATGACGCCGGGCGCCTGCAGCTCGAGGGCGCGGCGGCCGACCGTCTCGATCTCACCGAGGCCGTCGATCGGCGTACCGAGCGGGTCGACGACTCGACCCAGGTAGCCGTCGCCGACCGCGACCGAGAGGACCTCTCCGGTGCGGCGGACCTCCTGGCCCTCCTCGATCCCGGTGAACTCGCCGAGGACGACGACACCGATCTCGCGGACGTCGAGGTTCAGCGCGAGGCCGAGCGTGCCGTCCTCGAAGCGGAGGAGCTCGTTCGCCATCGCGCCGGGCAGGCCCTCGACCTGCGCGATGCCGTCGGCGGCGAGGGTCACGCGACCGACCTCTTCGGCCACCGCGTTGTCGGGCTCGTAGGACTTCACGAAGCTGTCCAGCGCGGCGCGGATCTCGTCCGGCCGGATCGTCAGCTCAGCCATGGGGTCTCTCCTGTCGTCACCGCACAGGGTGTGCGGTCGAGATTCTGGGTGGTCGCCGACCGAGGCAGTCGGTGGCGTCCGTCGGGTCGGTGTCAGCCGGCGAGCCGTCGGCGCGCGTCGCCGAGCCTCGCGAGCATGGTGGCGTCGATGACGTCGGCACCGACCTGGATGCGCAGACCGCCGACGACGGCCGGGTCGACGGTCACGTTGAGCTGGACCGGGCGTCCGTACGCGCTCTCCAGGAGAGCGCCGAGACGCTCGCGCTGGGCCGCGGACAGCTCGACGGCGCTCGTGACCGACGCGACCAGCCGCTGCCGCAGCGCGGCCGCGACGTCGGCGTAGGACAGCAGGTTCGGCACGAAGCGCCGTACGCGCAGGTTGGTCGTGGCGCGGTGCGCGAGGAACAGCGTGACCTCGTCCACCTTGCCCGCGAACAGGTCCTCCACGAGCGCGTTGCGCGCCTCGACGGGCGCGCCGTCGTCGGACAGCGCGATCCGCGTCGCCCGCTCGGTGGTGAGCAGGCGTGTGATGCGGAACAGCTCGTCCTCGACGGTCACGAGCGCGTCGCGCGCGGCGGCACCCGACAGGACGCTGGTGAGCGCGAGACGCTCGACCGCGTGGCCGAGGTCGGCCTCCTTGGCCCAGCGCCGCTGCACGAGGTCGCGCACCACGTCCACGACACGTGCGTCGAACGCCCCGAGCAGGCCCGCTGCGAGGTCCGCCTTGACGGCCCCCGGCAGGGTCGGGTCGCTCAGCGTCCGACGCAGGCCGGCCGACGAGCCGAGGGCGTCCGTGACGGCGAACAGCTGTTCGCCGAGCTGGATGCCTTCGGTCCCGGCCGCACGCAGCACGGGCTCGTAGACCGACTGCGTCTCGGCGAGGGAGGCGCCGGACTCGCCGCGCATCGCACCGTCCGCCATCACGCGTCCTTGCCTGCTGTGCCGCTCGTGAGAGCGGCACCGGTCGTGCCCTGCGCCTCGAGCTCGTCGAGGAAGCGGTCCACGACACGGCTCTGACGGGCCGAGTCCTCGAGCGACTCGCCGACGATCTTGGAGGCGAGCTCGGTCGCGAGCGCGCCGACGTCCTGACGCAGCGACACGGAGGCCGCCTGACGCTCGGCCTCGATCTGGCGCTGCGCCGACTCGACGATGCGGTCCGCGTCGGCCGAGGCCTTGCGACGCAGGTCCTCGACGATGGCGCCACCCTCGGCGCGCGCCTCCTCGCGGATGTGCGCGGCCTCGGTGCGGGCCTCCTGGAGCTGGCGGCTGTACTCCTCGAGCGCAGCCTTCGCCTCCTCCTGGGACTTCTCGGCCTTGGCGAGGCCGCCCTCGATCTTCTCGGCACGCTCGTCGAGGATCGCCTGGAACTTCGGCATCACGTACTTGATGAAGAAGAAGCCCAGGATCACGACGATGACGAGCGACCAGACGATGTCGTACGACTCGGGGAGCAGCGGGTTGGGCTCTGACTCCTCGGCCGTGACCGCCCCGCCGAGGGCCGTGGCGAGCGTGAGGCCCGTCATCACTTCAAGAAGAACGGCGTGACGATACCGAGGAGCGCGAGCACCTCGATGAAGGCCAGACCGATGAACATGGTGGTGCGGAGCTGGCCGGACATCTCCGGCTGGCGCGCCATGCCCTCGATCGTCTTACCGAAGAGGATGCCGAGGCCGACACCCGGGCCGATGGCCGCAAGGCCGTAGCCGACGGTCGAGAGGCTACCGGTGACTTCGGCGAGAATCGTCGTGTCCACTGGGATGGTTCCTTTCATCAGCGCGCCCCTCGGCGCGAGGATCGTGTGCGGCGGTCCGATGTCCGGTCCGACGCGGTCGGTCGAAGGCTCAGTGCTCCTCGGCCGACGACATCTGGATGTACAGGGCAGTGAGGATCGCGAAGACGTACGCCTGCAGCGCCGCCACGAAGATCTCAAGAAGGAAGAACGCGAAGCCACCGGCGAAGGTCACGACGCCGAAGACCTTGAGGCCGCCCTCCGCGGAGAACAGCAGGTACTGCGTGCCGGCGAAGCACAGAGCGAGCAGGAGGTGCCCGGCCATCATGTTCGCCAGGAGCCGGATCATCAGCGTCGCGGGACGGATGATCACGAGCTGGAGGAACTCGATCGGCGTGAGGAGCAGGTACAGGCCCTTGGGGACGCCGGCCGGCAGGAGGTTCACCTTGAGGAACTTGCCGAGGCCGAGCTTCTTGATCCCCGCGCCGAAGTACATGACGTACGCCCACAGCGCGAAGATCAGCGGAAGACCGATGACCGACGTGCCGGCGATGTTGAGGAACGGGATGACGCCCGTGATGTTGAAGAAGAAGACCGAGCAGAAGATCGCGGTGATCAGCGGGACGTACTTCTTGCCGTCCTTCTCGCCCAGCGTGTCGTAGGTGATCGAGTAACGACAGAAGTCGAGGATCCACTCGATCGCGGCCTGGAACCGGCCGGGGACGAGGGTGGCGCGCTTCGCTGCGATACCGAAGACGAGCAAGAGCGCGATCAGCGCGACGAACCGGACCAGAGTGATGCGGTTGATCTCGAACCACGTTCCGTCGAACCAGATGGCCGGCGGGAAGAAGTCGTCAATGCTCGGGGCATGGAAGCCGTCACTCTCCGCGGCGAGGATAGGCGTCGTCGCAAGGAAGGTCACGGAGTGCTCCTGGTGGTCGTGTGGTCGCGACGCGAGCGCGTGCCAGCCGGGCTGATGACTCGAAGCTGGGCACGACGTCGGACCTGGCCGTCATGGATGATGCAATCGTAGACCATCGCGCCGCATGGTCAGGACCGCCTAACCCGCTTGGATACCCGCCCGATCGTTGCAGCGGAGCGGTTCCGGGCGATCGAGGCGGATCGGGCGGCCCGAACCGCCGGAGTTCCGCAGGATCCCGCAGGAATCAGCGGGGATCGACGTACGGGATGCGCGCCCGGCGCACCGCGAGTGTGTCGAGCACCACAGACCCGAGCACCCCCACGATGAGCACGACGCCGAACACCGGCTTGTTGTAGAAGTCCATCGACTGCAGCACGAGCAGCAGGACGAACAGCACGATCATCTTGGCGAGCCACGAGCCCGCGACGACGGCGATGAGCGCCTGCGGGCTCGAGTCGGCGGTCCGCCACATCGACCACACCGTCGTGCCGGAGAAGATCACGGCCACGCCCACGCCCATCAGCGCGCCCCACACCCCGGCGAGGCCGTCGACGACCGCGCCCACGACGACGCCCGCGACGGCGAGCACGGCGAGGAACACCAGGACGTCGCGCAGCGCGGTGCGGAACAGCGAGCGGGCGGCGTTGGGGCTGATGCGCGAGGCACCCTGGGGGTCGTCGGGGGTCATGCGGTTCCTCCGGGCGAGTCGGGGTGGCGTCGGGCGCGGACCTTGCCGCGCAGCGGGCCGAGGGTGAGGACGAGGGCGAGCAGCACGGCCACCACGAGGCCGACGGCGACGCGACGGGCGGGCCACACGGCCAGCGCCGCGGCACCGAACGCGAACACGGCGGTCCACAGGTACATGATGAAGACCGCGCGTCCGTGGGAGTGCCCGAGCGCCAGCATGCGGTGGTGCAGGTGCATCCGGTCGGGGTGGAACGGCGACTTGCCGGCCGCCACGCGCCGGACGACCGCGAGCGTCATGTCGACGAGCGGCACGAGGATCACGGCGAGCGGCAGCAGGATCGGGATGAAGGCGGGGAGCTGCTGCCCCGTCGACACCTTCTCCGGGTCGATCTGCCCGGTGACCATGATCGCGCCGGACGCGAGCGTGAAGCCGAGCAGCATCGACCCCGAGTCGCCCATGAAGATCTTCGCCGGGTGCGCGTTGTACGGCAGGAAGCCGAGACACAGGCCGACGAGGATCGCGAGCACGAGGCTGGCACGGTTCGAGTAGTCGGTCGGGCTCACGTCCTGGGTCAGCAGGTACGTGTAGAGGAAGAAGGCGCTGCCGCCGATCGCGATGACGCCCGCCGCGAGACCGTCGAGCCCGTCCACGAAGTTCACGGCGTTCATCGCCATGACGATGACCAGCACCGTCACGAACATCGACACGCGGGCCGACGCGATCGTCACGCCCCCGATGGGCACGGAGATGAGCTGGACGCCCTGCCACGCGACGTACCCGGCGGCGACCGCCTGGCCGGCGAGCTTGACCATCCAGTCGAGGTCCCAGATGTCGTCGGCGACGCCGATCGCGCAGACCAGTCCCCCACCGACGACGACGGCCCAGATCTCCTGCCCGCCGGAGCCCGCGAACGTCGACGCGAGGAACGGCGCGCCCGACGCGAACGTCACCGCGACGAGCAGCCCGCAGAACATCGCGAGACCACCCAGCCGGGGCGTCGGGACGGTGTGCACGTCCCGCTCACGGACGGCGGTGATCCCGCCGGAACGCAGCGCCACCCACCGGGCGAACGGGGTCGTCAGGAGCGTCACGACACCCGCGACGAGCAGCAGGAGGAGATAGACCCTCACGGGGCGGTCGCACCGCCGTCCGGACCCTCCCCGAGGCCGAGGACCGACGGCACGACGGCGCGCAGCTGCTCGAGCGTGATCGCCCCCTGGCGCACCACCCGGAAGCGGTCACCGGTCGCGTCGACGATCGTCGAGGCGACGCCGCCCGGCGCGTCGCCGCCGTCGAGGTAGACGGCGACGGACGCGCCGAGCTGGTCGCGCGCGTCCGCGGCCGTCGTGGCCGCGGGGCTGCCCGTCCGGTTGGCGCTGGAGACGGCCATCGGGCCCGTCCGGCGCAGGAGCGCGAGCGCCCCCTCGTGGTCGGGCATGCGCAGCGCGACCGTCCCGTGGGTGTCGCCGAGGTCCCACGCGAGCGAGGGCTGCGCGGTGAGGATGATGGTGAAGCCGCCCGGCCAGAACGCCTCGACGAGCGCGCGCGCGTCGTCGGGGACGTCGGTGGCGAGGCCGTCGAGCGTGCGGGCGTCCGGGACGAGCACGGGCGGCGGCATCTGCCGGCCACGGCCCTTCGCGGCGAGCAGCGCCGCGACCGACTCCGGCAGGAACGCGTCGGCGCCGATCCCGTAGACGGTGTCGGTCGGCAGGACGACGAGCGCACCGCGCGAGACCGCGTTCACGGCCTCGTCGACGGCCGGCCCGCGCGTCGCCGCGTCCCGGACGTCCATCAGCGGAGACTGCGGGGACTGCGAGCTGGGCCCCGTCGGTCCCGTCGGCCCGTTCGGTGCGGTCGGTGCGGTCACAGCGCAATCCTCCCACGCCGCGCGACGACCATCCGCGGCCGCCCGGTGAGGTCCGGCAGCGTCCGGACGTCGGTGAACGCGTCCCCCGCAGGCGTCCGGGTGCCCTCGACGAGTGCACGCGCCGACGCCGCCTGGACCTCCGCGTGCTCCATGACGAACGTGCCGCCGTCGCGCAGCAGGCGCAGTGCGGCGCGCGCGACGCCGCGGGGCACCTCGAGGCCGTCCGGGCCGAGGCCGTAGAGCGCCACGGCGGGGTCGTGGCGGGCGACCTCGGGGTCGACGGGCACCGCGTCGGACGGCACGTACGGCGGGTTCGAGACGACGACGTCGCACGTCCCGTCCAGGGCCGTCAGCGCGGTCCGTGCGTCGCCCCGCACGAGGTGGACGAGCGGCGGCGCACCCGGCGCGCCGGAAGTGGTCCCGACGCGCTCGACGTTGCGGCGCGCCCACGTGTGGGCGTCCGCGTCGAGCTCGACGGCGTGCACGACGGCGCCCGGGACCTCCGTCGCGACCGCGAGCGCGATGGCGCCCGAACCGGTGCACAGGTCGACGACGACGGGCGTGCGCCCGGCCGCCACGGCCTCCTGGGCGGCGTCGATCGCGACCTGGGCCACGACCTCGGTCTCGGGTCGTGGCACGAAGACGCCCGGGCCGACGGCCAGCTCGAGGTGGCGGAACGGCGCGGTGCCCGTGAGGTGCTGGAGCGGCTCGCGGCCCGCCCGGCGCGCGACGAGCCCGTCGTACGCCGACGCGACCGCGCCCGGGACGGGCTCGCCGAGGATCGCCGCGCGGCGTACGTCGGCGACCTCGCGGGCCCAGGCGTGCGCGAGCAGGAGCTCCGCGTCGGTGCGCGGAGCGGCCACGCCCGCGCCCGCGAGCGCCGTCACCGCGGCCCGGACGAGCGACCCCGCCCGGACGTCCTCAGGCACCTGCGGCCGCCAGCCGCGCCGCCTCGTCCGCGTCGATCGCGGACCGGACCACGGGCTCGAGGTCACCGTCGAGCACCACGTCGAGGTTGTACGCCTTGTACCCCGTGCGGTGGTCGGCGATGCGGTTCTCGGGGAAGTTGTACGTCCGGATGCGCTCGGAGCGGTCGACGGTGCGCACCTGTGAGCGTCGGATGTCGTTCGCGGCGGCCGCCGCGGCCTCCTGCTGCGCCGCGAGCAGGCGCGCGCGCAGGACGCGCATGGCCTGCTCGCGGTTCTGCAGCTGGGACTTCTCGTTCTGCATCGACACGACGATGCCGGTGGGCAGGTGCGTGATGCGGACGGCAGAGTCGGTCGTGTTGACGGACTGCCCGCCGGGCCCGGACGACCGGTACACGTCGATGCGCAGGTCGTTCGGGTCGATCTCGACCTCGCCCGCGTCCTCGACCTCGGGGAACACGAGCACGCCCGCGGCGGACGTGTGGATGCGGCCCTGGGACTCGGTGACGGGCACCCGCTGGACGCGGTGGACACCGCCCTCGTACTTGAGGCTCGCCCAGACCCCCTCCTCGGGCGCCACCGAGCCCTTCGCCTTGACCGCGACCTGGACGTCCTTGTACCCGCCCAGGTCGGAGTCGGTCGCCTCGAGGATCTCGGTCTTCCAACCGCGCCGCTCCGCGTAGCGCAGGTACATGCGCAGCAGGTCTCCCGCGAACAGGGCGGACTCCTCGCCGCCCTCGCCGGCCTTGATCTCGAGGATGACGTCGCGGGCGTCGTCGGGGTCGCGCGGGACGAGGACGCGCCGCAGCCGCACGGCCGCGGCGTCCTCGTCGTCGCGCAGGGCGGGCAGCTCGGCGGCGAGCTCCGCAGCCTCGTCGCCCTCGGCCAGCTCGACGAGCTCGGTCGCAGCGGCGGCGTCGTCGGAGGCCTGCCGCCAGGCACGGTACGCGCCGACGACCTGGCCGAGCTCCGCGTAGCGACGCCCGAGCGTGCGCGCGCGGGACGCGTCGGCGTGGACGGCGGGGTCGGCGAGCTGCGCCTCGATGTCGGCGTGCTCGTCGAGCAGCGGCAGGACGGCGGCGAACGGGTCGCTCACGGGCGCTCCTTGCGGGGACGGGTGCTGCGGGTGGTACAGACGGGCAAAGCAACAGCGCCGGCGGTCCGAGGCGAACCCTGGACCACCGGCGCTGTGATGTCGCTACTTGCCGTCGCGCTTGCCGTAGCGAGCCTCGAACCGGGCCACGCGGCCACCGGTGTCGAGGATCTTCTGCTTGCCCGTGTAGAACGGGTGGCACGCGTTGCACACGTCGGCGTGGATCTCGCCGGACGTGGACGTGCTGTGCGTGGTGAACGTGTTCCCGCAGGTGCAGGTCACCTGGGTCTCCACGTACTCGGGGTGGATCTCGGTCTTCATGGTGCTCCTCTGGGTTTCGTCCGCCGGGTCGTGCCTCGCGGGACGCGAGCACGTGAACCGGGGGCCAGCCAACAGACCATTGTGCCAGAACCCGGCGCCGGACCTGAAATGCGGTACCGCCTGCGCAGGACGGCAGCCCGGACCTCCCTAGACTGGTCACGATGAGCGACTCCCCCGCACCCCTGACCGTCGGGCTGCTTCTCGACGACTCCCTCGACCGCCCCGACGGCGTGCAGCAGTACGTCCTGACGCTGGGCGCCTGGCTGGTGGGTCGCGGTCACACGGTGCACTACGTCACCGCGTCGTCCGAGCGCACCGACCTCGTCAACCTGCACACCATCGGCCGCACGTTCGACGTCCGGTTCAACGGCAACCGGCTCGGCACCCCGCGTCCCGTGGGGCGCGCGAGGGCCGAGGCGCTGGTGCAGGAGACGGGGCTCGACGTGCTGCACGTCCAGATGCCCTACTCCCCCTTCCTGGCGGGCCGCGTCATCTCCGCGGTGCCCGACACGACGGGCGTCGTCGGGACCTTCCACATCTACCCGCAGTCGCGGCTGGTCGCGGCCGGCACGCGCACGCTCGGAGCGCTCGAGCGCCGCCGCCTGCGACGTTTCGACGACGTGCTCGCCGTGTCGCAGGCGGCGCAGGAGTTCGCCCGCCAGGCCTTCGGGCTCGAGACGCAGGTCGTGGGCAACCCCGTCGACGTCGAGCGGTTCATGCCGCCCGCCGACGCACCCCTCGTCCCGCACCACCACGACGGCGACGGGGCGCCGCGCGTCGTGTTCCTCGGTCGGCTCGTCGACCGCAAGGGGCCCAAGGAGCTCCTCAAGGCGCTCGTCCGGCTGCACGCGGAGCAGCCCGGCCTCGCGTGGCGCGCCACGATCGCCGGGCGCGGGCCCCTGCTCGACGACCTGCGCGCACGTGCCCGCAAGGGCGGCGTCGAGGACCGCTTGACGTTCCCCGGCTTCGTCGCCGAGGAGGACAAGGCGCACCTGCTCGCGTCCGGGGACGTCGTGGCGCTGCCGTCGACGGGCGGAGAGAGCTTCGGCATCTCGGTCGTGGAGGCTCTCGCCGCGTCGACGGGCGTGGTGCTGGCCGGCGACAACCCCGGCTACCGGACCGTCATGGAAGGGCTCGAGGAGCAGCTCGTCGTCCCCGACGACACCGAGTCGTTCACCGCGCTCCTCCGGCGCTGGGTCGAGGACCTCGAGGACGACGTGACCCGCGAGGAGACCGTGCTGCGTCAGCACCAGACCGCCGCGCGGTTCGACGTCGACGTCGTCGGGCTCCAGGTCGAGGCCGCGTACCAGCGCGCGCTCGCGGCCCGGCGACCTCCTGAGCCGGACGCCGGCGGTGCGGGTGCGGACGAGAACCTCGGCCCGGAGTCGAGCACGACGACCGCCGGCGCCGTCGCCCCTGACCGCCCCTGACGCTGTCCACGCACGACGCCGGACGCACGACGGCCCCCGTCCCAGCAGGGACGGGGGCCGTCGCGTCGGCCGCGGCGCGAGCCACGGTAGGAGGCGGTCAGATGGTGCGACCCGCGTTCTCCTCGCCCCAGCTGCCCGGGGTGGTCTTCTGGACCTGCAGGAGGAACTCGACGTTCGACTTCGTCTCCTTGAGCTTGCCGAGCAGCAGCTCGATCGCCTGCTGCTGGTCCAGCGCACCCATGACGCGGCGCAGCTTGTAGACGATCTGCAGCTCGTCGCGCGACATGAGGATCTCCTCACGCCGCGTGCCCGACGCGTTGATGTCCACCGCGGGGAAGATGCGCTTGTCCGCCAGCGAGCGTGACAGCCGCAGCTCCATGTTCCCGGTGCCCTTGAACTCCTCGAAGATGACCTCGTCCATCTTCGAGCCCGTCTCGACGAGCGCCGAGCCGAGGATCGTCAGCGAGCCACCGTTCTCGATGTTGCGGGCCGCGCCGAAGAACTTCTTCGGCGGGTACAGCGCCGCTGCGTCCACACCACCGGACAGGATGCGGCCCGAGGCCGGCGCCGCCAGGTTGTACGCACGCGACAGCCGGGTGATCGAGTCGAGCAGCACGACGACGTCCCGGCCGAGCTCGACGAGACGCTTGGCGCGCTCGATCGCGAGCTCCGCGACGATCGTGTGGTCCGACGCCGGACGGTCGAACGTCGAGGCGATGACCTCGCCCTGGACCGTCCGCTCCATGTCGGTGACCTCTTCGGGCCGCTCGTCGACGAGCACGACCATGAGGTGCACCTCAGGGTTGTTCGCCGTGATCGCGTTCGCGATCTGCTGCATGATGATCGTCTTGCCGGCCTTCGGCGGCGCGACGATCAGACCACGCTGCCCCTTGCCGATCGGCGCGACGATGTCGATGATGCGCGGCGTGAGGCGCGTCGCCTCCGGGTTCTCCAGGCGCAGCCGCTCCTGCGGGTACAGCGGCGTGAGCTTCGTGAACTCCGGGCGGTTGCGCGCCTCCTCGGGGTCCATGCCGTTGACCGTGTCCAGACGCACCAGGGCGTTGAACTTCTGGCGCGCGCTCGCGCTCGCACCCGGGTTCTCGCCCTCGCGCGGCTGACGGACCGCACCGGTGATCGCGTCACCGCGACGCAGGCCCGACTTCTTCACCTGGCCCAGCGACACGTACACGTCGTTCTGGCCCGGCAGGTAGCCGCTCGTCCGGACGAACGCGTAGTTGTCGAGGATGTCGAGCACGCCCGCGACGGGCAGCAGCACGTCGTCCTCGGCCAGCTCGATGTCGTCCAGGCTCGCGAGGTCGCTCGGCACGCCGCCGCGGCTGCGGCCGCGCTTGTTGCGGTCGCGGTTGCGCTCGCGTGCGCGCCGCCGGCGCCCGGGGCGCTCGTCGTCGTCGAAGGTGTTGTTGTTGTTGTTGCTGTTCCGGTTGCCCTGCTGGCCGCCCTGCTGGCCGCCACCGTGCTGGCCGCCGGACTGCTGGCCACCCGACTGCTTGCCCCCGGACTGCTGCCGGTTGCCCTGCTGGTCGCCGTCGGCACCCTGCTGGCCGGGCTGCTGACCGCCGCCCTGCTGACCGGACTGCTGGCCGCCCTGCTGACCCGACTGCTGGCGGTCACGCTGCCGGCGCTGGCCCTGCGGCCGGTCCGCGCCGTCGGCGTCCGCCGCACGGTCGCCGCCGTCCTGGCCGTCGACGCGCTTCGGGAGCGTGTCGAGCAGGTCGCTCGTGTCGGGCTTGCGGGACGCGCCCGCGCTGCGCTGCGAACGACGCGGACGACGCTCGCCCGCCTCGCCCGCCACGCCGTCCACGGCCGCGGCGGCACGGGCCGCGCGGTCGTTCGAGGTCTCGCCGTCGGCGAGCCGGACGTCGACCTGACGCGACGGCGTGTCGTTCAGGGCGGCGGCCACGGCGGCGGCCGCGCGAGCCTGCTCGCTCACGCCGGCGTCGGAGGTCGCCGGGGCGGCCTTCCGGCTGGTCTTGTCAGCCCCGGTGCCCTTGCGGGGACCGGCGGCGTTCGATGCGGAGCCCGGTGCGGAGCTCGACGAGGAGCCCCCGCGCGCCGACGAGATCGCGTCGACGAGGTCGCTCTTGCGCATCTTCGAGGTGCCCTTGACCCCGAGCCCGGCGGCCATCGCCTGGAGCTCGGGAAGGCGCAGCGAGGAGAGCGCGCCGGATCGGGCGGTGCCGCTCGCGCCCTGCGGCGCGGTCACGGCTTCGGTGGTTTCAGTCACGAAGGACCCTTCCCCCAGATGTCACGCCCGCTGCTCAGAGAGCGGGCACTCGGGTGGTCGGAGTGCGCGGGACCCGCGCACGAGATACATCCACGAACCTGCGTACGCCGACGTGGGCAGGTTCATGGGGAACGATCCCGAGTCGCCTTCGGCGCCTGTTCGGCGGACGTTCGACACGTCGGGTCGGGGACGTCAGGCGGTGGGATCTCCCTCAGTCTAGCACCGGCACACCGCCGTCCCGTCAGCACCGCACGACCGACGCGCCGTCGAGATCGAGCCCCGGGCGCAGCACGCGCCAGCGGGCCGTGTCGACGACGTCGGACAGGACCGCGTCCACCCGCGCGAGGTCGGCGCGGTCCGCCAGGACGAGCGCCGTCGGGCCAGCCCCCGACACCACGGCCGCGACACCCCGCGCCCGCAGCGCACCGACGATCCGGGCGGTCGCCGGCATGACGTCCGCCCGGTAGTCCTGGTGGAGCAGGTCGTGGGTGGCGTCGAGCAGCAGGTCGGGCCGGCGGCCCAGCGCCTCCACGAGCAGCGCCGCCCGGCCGGCGTTGACCGCCGCGTCCCGGTGCGGCACCTGCGCGGGCAGCACGCCCCGGGCACGTGCCGTGGCGAGCCGGGTCGCCGGGACGAGCACCGTCGCCACGACGTCCGGGTGCACGACGAGCCGCGCCGCGCGCGGCCCCTCGTCGCCCTGCCACGCGACGGTCGCCCCGCCGAGCACGGCGGGCGCCGCGTTGTCGGGGTGGCCCTCGATCTCCGTCGCGAGCATCAGGACGGTGTCGTCGTCCAGCGCGGAGGGGTCGCCGAGCAGACCGCGCGCTGCGACGAGACCCGCGACCGCCGCCGCGGCGGACGACCCGAGCCCGCGCCCGTGGGGGATCACGTTGCGGCAGCGCAGGTGCAGCCCGGTCTGCGGCGCCCCCACGTGGTCGAGGCCGATCCGCAGGGCCCGCGCCACCAGGTGCGACGCATCCGTCGGCACCTCGCCGGCGCCCTCGCCCTCGACCTCGACGACGACCTCGCCCGACGCGAGCGCCCGGACCTCGACCTCGTCGTGCAGCGCGAGCGCGAGGCCCAGGGCGTCGAAGCCCGGCCCGAGGTTCGCGCTCGTCGCCGGCACGCGCACCAGCACGTGGTCGGAGCCGAGCAGCATCACTCGAGCCCGAGGGCCGCGGCGATCGAGTACACGTCGGCGCCGATCCGCTCCGGCACGACATCCGAGCCGTCGGGGGTGCGCAGCGCCCACTGCGGGTCCTTGAGCCCGTGGCCCGTGACCGTCACGACGACGCGCGCGCCGGCCGGCACGAGGCCCGCCTCCGCCTTCTTGAGCAGGCCGGCGACCCCCGACGCCGACGCGGGCTCGACGAACACGCCCACCTCGGCCGACAGGACCCGGTGTGCCGCGAGGATCTCGTCGTCCGTCACCGACTCGATGAGGCCGCCGGACTCGTCGCGCGCGGCCTCGGCCTGCGCCCACGACGCCGGGTTGCCGATGCGGATCGCGGTCGCGATCGTCTCGGGGGCGTCGACGGGGTGCCCGAGCACGATGGGTGCGGCGCCCGCCGCCTGGAAGCCCCACATCTGCGGCAGGTGCGAGGCCGTGCCGTCCGCCGCGTACTCCGTGTAGCCCTTCCAGTACGCCGTGATGTTGCCCGCGTTGCCGACGGGCAGCGCGTGGATCTCCGGGGCGTCGCCGAGTGCGTCGACGACCTCGAACGAGGCCGTCTTCTGGCCCTCGATGCGGTCCGGGTTCACGGAGTTCACCAGCTCGACCGGGTACACCTCGGCGAGCTTGCGCGCCGCGACGAGGCAGTCGTCGAAGTTGCCGTCCACCTGGAGCAGCCGCGCGCCGTGCGCGACCGCCTGGCTCAGCTTGCCCATCGCGATCTTGCCGTCCGGCACGAGCACCACGCAGGTCATGCCCGCGCGCGTCGCGTACGCGGCGGCCGACGCGGACGTGTTGCCCGTGGACGCGCACACCACGGCCTTCGCGCCACGTCCCGCCGCGGCGGACATCGCCGTCGTCATGCCGCGGTCCTTGAAGGACCCGGTGGGGTTCATGCCCTCGACCTTGACGTACACGTCCGCGCCCGTGCGCTGCGACAGCGCCGGGGCGGCGACGAGCGGCGTCCCGCCCTCACCGAGCGTGACGACGTGCGTCCGGACGTGGTCCGGGAGCCGCTCGCCGTACTCGTGGATGATTCCGCGCCACTGGTGGGCGGGCTGGGGGCTCATCGTGCTCCTTCGACTCGGAGGGTGGACGTGATCTCGCGGACGACCGCGAGGTCGCCGAGCGACGCGGCGGTGGCGGCGAAGCCTGCCTCGGACGCGAGGTGCGTGGTGATGACGAGCTGGGCGAGCCCGTCGGCGGCGACCGGGGTCTGCCGGACGGACTCGATCGAGATGCCGGCGTCCGAGAAGGCCTGCGACACCTGCGCGAGCACGCCGGGACGGTCGGCGACCAGCAGGCGCACCTGGAAGCGCGTCTCGCTGCGCGACGGGTCGAGCACCGGCAGGTCCGCGTAGCGCGACTCCTCGGGGCTCTTGCCTCCGAGCACGCGGTGGCGGGCGGCGGACACGACGTCGCCGAGGACCGCGGACGCCGTCGGCGCACCACCCGCGCCGCGCCCGTAGAACATCAGCTCGCCCGCGGCGTCCGCCTCGACGAACACGGCGTTGAACGAGCCGCGCACGCCCGCGAGCGGGTGGTCCAGCGGGACCAGCGCGGGGTGCACGCGGACCGCGACCCCGTCGGCCGTCTGCTCCGCGATGGCGAGCAGCTTCACCGCGTGCCCGGTCTGGGCCGCCCACACGACGTCCTGCGCGGTCACGCCGGTGATGCCCTCGCGGTGGACGTCCGCGAGGCCGACCCGCGTGTGGAACGCCAGGCTCGCGATGATCGCGGCCTTCGCCGCCGCGTCGAAGCCCTCGACGTCGGCCGTCGGGTCGGCCTCCGCGTAGCCGAGCTGCTGCGCCTCCTTGACGGCCTCGTCGAGGTCGAGGCCCTCGGTGGCCATCCGGTCGAGCACGTAGTTCGTGGTGCCGTTGACGATCCCGAGGACGCGGCGCACCCGGTCGCCCGTGAGCGACTCGCGCAGCGGCCGGACGATCGGGATCGCGCCCGCGACCGCGGCCTCGTAGTAGACGTCGACGCCGGCGGCGTCCGCGGCGGCGTAGAGCGCCGGACCGTCCTCCGCGAGGAGCGCCTTGTTCGCGGTGACGACGCTCGCGCCGTGCCCGATCGCGGCGAGCAGCAGCGAGCGCGCCGGCTCGATGCCGCCCATGAGCTCGACCACGATGTCGGCACGGGCGACGAGGCCCTCGGCGTCGGCGGTCAGGAGCCCGCGGTCGACG
This sequence comes from Luteimicrobium subarcticum, assembly GCF_002798015.1. Taxonomy (GTDB): domain Bacteria; phylum Actinomycetota; class Actinomycetes; order Actinomycetales; family Cellulomonadaceae; genus Luteimicrobium; species Luteimicrobium subarcticum. Next base: position 114,192 of record NZ_PGTZ01000014.1, read on the forward strand.
GCCGCGCCCCGCGGCGCGTCCACGTTCCGCACGGCGATGCCGACGAGCTCGAGCGGCGCCCCGACGCGGGAGGCGAGGTCGTCGGACTGCTCGGTCAGCAGCCGCGCGACCTCGCTGCCGACCACCCCGCAGCCGAGCAGCGCGACACGGAGGGCAGGACGGTCGGAGGAGACGGGAGAGGCCACGCGCCACAGGATACGTGGCGCGTGGACCCGCGACAGCGGCCGCCCACCCAGCGGGCGCCCGCCCGCCGCTCAGCCCTGGTCGAGCGCGAAGAGGTCGTCGAGCGTCTCGCGCCGCACCAGCACGCGTGTCCCGCCGTCGCTCACCGCGACCACGGGCGGGCGGGGCAGCATGTTGTAGTTCGAGGCCATGGACCGGCCGTACGCGCCCGTGGCCGGGACGGCCAGGAGGTCGCCCGCGGTGACGTCTCCGGGCAGGTAGGCCTCGTGGACCACGATGTCGCCGCTCTCGCAGTGCTTGCCCACGACGCGCACCAGCACCGGCGCGGCGTCCGAGACCCGGTTCGCGAGCTCGACGTGGTACTGCGCGCCGTAGAGGGCCGGGCGGATGTTGTCGCTCATGCCCCCGTCCACCGAGACGTAGGTGCGGACGAACGTGCCGCCGTCGTCCGTCGTGCCGACGGTGATCGGCTTGACCGTGCCCACGGTGTAGAGCGTGACGCCCGCGGGCCCCACGATCGCTCGCCCGGGCTCGATCGAGAACCGCGGCAGCGGCGTGCCGAGCTCGGTGGCGATGCCCGCGACCGCGGTGGCCACGTCACCCGCCACCCGGGCCGGGTCGAGCGGGACCTCACCGGGCAGGTACGCGATGCCGTAGCCGCCGCCCAGGTCGACCTCGTCGACGAGGGCGCCCGCGCGGGCCGCGAGGTCCGCGCGCAGCCCGAGGACGACCCGCGCCGCGACGCGGAACCCGTCCGCGTCGAGGATCTGGGAGCCGATGTGGGAGTGGATGCCCAGGAGCCGCAGCTCCGGACGACCGACCGCGTCCACCAGTGCGTCGAGCGCCGGGCTCGACCCGTCCGCGCGGGGCGCGACCGACAGGCCGAACTTCTGGTCCTCGTGCGCGGTCGAGATGTACTCGTGCCCGCCCGCGTGCACACCCGTGGTGACACGCACCATCACCGGCGCCGGGCCGTCGCCGCGCTCCCGGACGATCGCCGCGAGCCGGTCGATCTCGACCATCGAGTCGACGATGATGCGGCCCACGCCCTCGTCGAGCGCGCGGTGCAGCTCGGCGTCCGACTTGTTGTTGCCGTGCAGCCCGATCTCCGCGCCGGGGACGCCGGCCCGGAGCGCGGTCTCGAGCTCGCCGCCGCTCGCGGTGTCGACGCGCAGACCCTCCTCGCGCGCCCACCGGGCGACGGCGACCGACAGGAACGCCTTGCCCGCGTAGTAGACGTCGACGCCCGAGCCGATCGCCTCGAACGCCTGCGCGAACGCCGTCCGGTACGCCCGGGCGCGCGCCCGGAAGGCGTCCTCGTCGAGCACGTAGGCGGGGGTGCCGTGCTCGGCCGCGAGGTCTCGCACGTCCACCCCGCCGATCACGACGGCGCCGTCGTCACGCCGGGCGCCCGCCGGCCACGGCTCGCCGAGCGCGCCCTCGATCACCACCGGGTGCGGCGTGCTCCCCGCTGTCTGGGCGGCCGAGTCGGACGCGCTCACATCCGCTCCGGCGCGGTCACGCCGAGCAGGCCGAGGCCGTTGGCCAGCACCTGACGCGTCGCGTCGTTGACCCACAGGCGCGCGCGGTGCGCGTCCGTCACGTCCTCGTCGCCGAACGGGGTCACCCGCGTGGCCGCGTACCAGGAGTGGTACGACCCCGCGAGCGCCTCGAGGTAGCGGGCCACGCGGTGCGGCTCGCGCAGCTCGGCGGCCTGGGCGACGACGCGGGGGAACTCCGTGAGCGCGCCCAGCAGGTCGGCGTCGGCGTCGTGGTCGAGGAGGGCCGGGTCGAAGGCGTCGGACCCGTCCTCCCGCAGGCGCGCCACCCCGTGGTCGGCCGCGTTGCGGTCGACGTTCGCGGTGCGGGCGTGCGCGTACTGCACGTAGTAGACGGGGTTCTCGTTCTTCGCGCTGCTGAGCAGGTCGAGGTCGAGGTCGATGTTCGTGTCCGCGGACGAGCGTGCGAGCGAGTAGCGCGCCGCGTCGACACCGACCGCGTCGACGAGGTCCTCGAGCGTGACGACCGTGCCCGCACGCTTGGACATGCGGACCGGGACACCGTCCTTGACGAGGTTGACCATCTGGCCGATGAGCAGCTGCAGGTTCTTGCCCGGCTGGTCGCCGAACGCCGCGCAGACCGCCATCATCCGGCCCACGTACCCGTGGTGGTCCGCACCCAGCATGATGATGACGTCGTCGAAGCCGCGCTCGCGCTTGTCCAGGTAGTACGCGATGTCGCCCGCGATGTACGCGGCGTCGCCGTCCGACTTCACGACGACGCGGTCCTTGTCGTCGCCGAAGTCGGTGGTGCGCAGCCAGGTCGCGCCGTCCTTCTCGTACATGTGACCGGCCTCGCGCAGGCGCGCGATGGCACGGTCCACCGCACCGGACTCGTGCAGCGAGTCCTCGTGGAAGTAGACGTCGAAGTCGACGCCGAAGTCGTGCAGCGACTCCTTGATCTCGCCGAACATGCGCTCGACGCCGCGCGACCGGAAGACCTCCTGGGCCTCCGCGTCCGGCAGCGTGCGCGGGTCCGGGTCGCCCGCCGCGACGGCGTCCGCGATCACGGCGTCCGCGATGTCGCCGATGTACTGGCCGCCGTAGCCGTCCTCCGGCGCGGCCTCGCCCTTCGCGCGGGCGAGGAGCGAGCGCGCGAAGCGGTCGATCTGGGCCCCGTGGTCGTTGAAGTAGTACTCGCGGGTCACGTCGGCGCCGGACGCCTCGAGCACGCGGGCGAGCGAGTCACCGACGGCGGCCCACCGGACGCCCCCGATGTGGATGGGACCCGTCGGGTTCGCCGACACGAACTCCAGGTTGATGCGCTTGCCCGCCTCCGAGTCGCCCCGGCCGTACGACGCGCCGGCCAGCACGATCGTCCGGGCGAGCTCGCCCGCAGCGGCCGCGTCGAGCGTGATGTTGAGGAAGCCGGGGCCGGCGACGTCGACCTTCTTGATCCCGGGCGTCGCCGCGAGGCGCGTCGCCAGGTCGTCCGCCAGCGCGCGCGGCGTCGTCCCGGCCTTCTTCGCGAGCTGCAGCGCGACGTTCGTGGCCCAGTCACCGTGCTCGCGCTGACGCGGACGCTCGACGTGGACGGAGTCGGGCACGGCGTCGGCGGGCAGGGCGAGCGTGCCGTCGGCCACGGCGGCGGCCAGGGCGGCGCTCAGCGCACGGGAGAGGTCAGAGGGATTCACGCCTCAGATGCTACCGGCGCACGAGCGGACGGCGTGGCGCGGCCCGACGTGCTGGTAGTCTCGTGGGCGAGCCGAACGGGTCCGCCCGTGAAGCACCGCGCGCCTGTAGCTCAGTGGATAGAGCGTCTGCCTCCGGAGCAGAAGGTCGGGGGTTCGAGTCCCTTCAGGCGCACCGAGGTGAAGGCCCCGGACCGTGACGGTCCGGGGCCTTCGTCGTCGGTGCTGCCGGCACCACCGCGGCGGGTCAGCGGCGCCCCCACAGCCCCTTCACGTAGCCCGCCTGACCGAGGTGCGCCAGGTCGTCGCCCACGATGCTCACGAGCCGGACGCCCAGCGTCACCGGCGGGTCCCACGCGTCGTCCACCACGCGGTCGAGGTCGTCGTCGGACAGCGTGCCGACGTACGCGAGCGACCGTTCCTGGACGGCGTCGAGGTAGCCCTGCAGGAGCTCGCGCGGCGCGACGACCTGCGCGACCTCCTCCGGCGTCTGCCCGTACCCCGTCTCCCCCGGCGCGAACGGCAGGTCGAAACGGTCCGCCCAGCCGTCCGCGTCCCACACCTGCGCGGTGCCCGCGCACGCCGCCACCTGGGCGTCCTGCCCGCGGGCGAGGTGCCACACGAGCCACGCGACGGTGTTCGCCGTCGGGTCGGGGCGCCACACGAGCGCGTCGTCGCCGAGGCCGTCGAGCACCCGCCGCACGCCGTCACCGATCCGCCCGAAGGCGTCTGCCAGGAGGTCCGAGGTCCGCATCCGGCCATCGTGCCCGGGTCTGCCGACCCCCGCAGGCCGACGGCCGGTTCGCAAGGTGCGACCGGGTGGCTGCCCGAGCGCCCCCGCGCACGGGCTAGGTGTTGTGGCTCATGAGGTTGGTGACACGGGTCGGGGTGTGAGGAAGGGGTAGGCCCTGGCGGCAGGATGGAAGTACCTCTACGACCGCCTGCAC
>NZ_PGTZ01000001.1 GCF_002798015.1 Luteimicrobium subarcticum
ATCGCCGTCGCGACGTCCAGGTAGTCCCGACCACCCGCCAGCACCAGCACCGGATCACCCGGCGTCGGATCGATATCCAGACCCACCGGCGACCAGTCAGACGGGCGGATCACGAGCACCCCACATCATGGCGCACAGCCTCGGGCCCTGCTGAGATCGAGCATCGTTGCAACGTCATCGTGCCCCCGCACCGTCGGATGTCTCACGACACCGTAGCGGCACCAGTCGGTCTCTCTGCCCCGGTCCACATGTCGGGCATCGCGCCGTTTATCTCTGGGAAGAACTCACCCGGTCCGACGTCCTCGAAAGCAGCACCGAGCCGGTGCTGCTCCCCGGGATCGTCGCCCACTGACATGGCCCGATGAGCCTGGCATCGCCTCCGCCGTGGACGCCGCGCTCAACAATGGCGCGAGGCACGTCCGGATCTCTGTGAGCCGAGAGCACACGACATCGCGCAAGGTCGAAGCGAAGCTTCAGGCGATGAAGATCTCCCTCGGCGCCAAGGCCGCCAGCGAGCGTGCGGACCGCCTGCTCTTCGAAGCCACCTTTCCTGCCACGGGCGGGTGAAAGTCAGGGGCCGCGGCCGCGTGCCACACGGGTCCTGTCAGTAGCACGTGCTGAAGTGTCTCCACCCCGTCCAGCGCGCTGCAGGGAGCGACGATGCTCGAGTACAGGTCCTACTTCACGGCGGATGGCGTCGCGGACGACGCCCCGTTCATCACCACGTCGCTCGCCCAGGTGCACGCCTGGTTGCGGAGCAAGCGGTATGAAGCCGACCTCGTGGTATCCGGGCGAACCGTCGGGATCGGGCCAGCGGTCGAAGCCGCGCTGACACAGGAGCGCGCGAGCGACGGATCCGAGTCCGCGCTCTTCCGTCTGGAGGAGAAGGCGGGCTCCGGCGGGACGTGGACGACACAGCTCCTCCTGCACGACCCCCGACACCACGGGCGCCTTCCCTGGGTGTGGCTCGACGTCGTCGCGCCCGGCGGTGACGTCGAGCGGCGACGTTGGGCAGCAGTCCCGCGACTCGCCTCGTCGCTCCTCGAGGTGCTCGACGCGCGTGACGGGGGCGCTCGGCTCGACCCGAACATCACGACGACCACGGTCGACGACGTCGAGTCCTTGGTCACGGCGCTCGAGGACCCCCACCGACGTGGGCCAGTGTTCGTAGCAGGCAGCGACGAGTCGTTGCCGATGCAACCGTGGCGACAGCTCATCCGGAAACTGCTCGTGCAGACAACCGGCCTCGCCGCCGGCTACGTGCTCGACCCTGCCGCGACAACAGCCTTCGCCGAACTCACGGGGGGCACGCATCACGTCGACGCCGGGACCATGCGGACGTACCTCCCCGGCGTGCAGCTCGGCGACGACTTCGACGCGCGGCGCCATCGGGTGCTGCACACGGCGACCATCCTCCAGGACGACGGCAAGCGCATCGTTCGGATCCTGGGCGCTCGCGCACGGGAGACCACGCTCGACACGCCATTGCCTCGCGCAGCGGTTCGCGTCGAGGAGCGGCTTCTTCGACAGACGGACAACGAGCTTCTCGGGCGACCTGCCGATGCGCTGACTCGCACCACCACTCCCCCACCTCCGCGACCGATCCCGCACTCGGTCGACCAGGAGGCGCCGACGGGCCGGGTCGGAGATTCCGCGTCAACTGGCGACCTTGCTCCGGTGACGTCCCCGGTCGCGGCGGCCGAGAACGTCGAGACGCGCCTCGCGCTGGCGTCCGCCCTGGAGAGGGTGCTGGGATCCGGCGCCGTCACACCGGACGCCGTCAGCGCGCTGGCTGAGCAAGCCCTCGAATCGGCTCGCCTTCGCGCCGTTCTGGCGCGCAGGGAGAGCCAGCTCGACACGCTGACGAACACCGTGATCGAGCTGCGCGATCAGGTCGAGGACCTGAACCACCGGCTGGACGACGAACAGAACGAGCACGGGATCACGGCACAGGACGCCCGCGAGCAGACCGAGCTCGTCCGCGCCCTGCGTCTCCGTCTCAACCGTGTCGCAGCAACGGAAGCCTGGGCGCCGCTCAGCGACACCGAGAGAGAGTCGCCCGTCCCGGAGTCCTTCGGCGACCTTCTCAGCAGGTTCTCCGAGCTGGAGCACGTGGTGTGGACAGGAGACTCCGGCACCACGGAGGAGCTCGACGAGCGCAACCCGCTCGGCGGCTGGGCGGGCAAGACGTGGGATGCCCTGCGCGCGCTCGACGACTACGCCCGCGAACGACTCGCTGGCCGGTGCACCACCTTCGATGCCTACCTCAAGGACATCCCCTCCGGGTGTCACGCCTATCCTGCGAACCGGCACGCACGCGACGAGAGTGACGACGTCAAGCACACCGCGAAGTACGCAGCGCCGCGGCTCTTCGTGGTGCCCGCCTCGATCGACCCATCCGGCAGAGTCTTCATGGGCGCACACATCAAGATCGCACAGTCAGGGATGATCTCCCCGCGAATGCACTACTTCGATGCCGTCACCACCGACGGCCACATCTACGTGGGCTATATCGGTCGACACCTGCCCACACAGAAGACGAACTGACCACGACCCGTCAGAACCGCAGCTGTGCGGCCGACGCCGCGGACCGACGGCGGCGTCCGACGAGCAGCCCGACGACCGCGATGAGCGCACCGCACCCGCCCGCGGCGACGTACGCGGCCCACGGCCCGGACGCGTCCAGGACGACGCCGAGGACGGGTGCGCCGACCGCGGACCCGACGGTGAACGCGGTGCCCTGCCAGCCCATGGCCTCGCCACGGCGGTCCTCTCGGACGATCCGCGCGATCTCCTCGGCGGTCGCCGTCATGACGGACGCGCACGGCAGTCCGGCGATGAACGCGAGAACCGCGAGCGCGGGCACGGAGTGCGCGAGCAGCATCGGGACGGTCAGCACGCCGAGGCCGAGCAGCAGGACCATGGGGTCGATCGGCCGGTGCCGCGCGCCGTAGACGACGGCGCCGACGACAGACCCGAGGCACCACGTGAAGTACACGACGCCGAGCGACCCGACCTCGCCGTCGGCGCGGAGCTGGGCGAGGATCGCGAGGTCGGTGCCGACGAGGACGAGGGTCGTGCCGAGCGACGCTGCGAGCACCATGAGGACGCGGGCCGTCATCCACGGTGGGAGCAGGCGGCGCAGGCCGGCGCGCCAGGCGCGGCGCGCCGGGGTGCCGAAGGTGTCGGCCGTCGGGTCGAGCGCGACGGCGAGCTGACCGGCGGCGAGGGCGTCCGGGTCGAGCGGTGCGGGCCTGTCGTGCTCGGGATCGGGTGCGATGTGGTGCGCGTCGACCGCCGCGGGGACGGTCCCGCCCGCGACGCCGCCCACCTGGTCGAGGCGCGTCGGCGGGTCGAGGACCAGCAGCAGCGACCCGGCGGCGCTCACCGCGATGCCGATCGTGATCATCACCGGGACGGTGCCGACCTGGGTGGCGACCCCGACGCCGACCGCCGGCCCGACCATGAACACGAGCTCGTTGGCGATCGAGTCGAGCGCATACGCGGTGCGTTGCCGACCGATCGGCACGAGCACGCTGAGGGACTTGCGCACCACGGTGAAGATCGGCATCGCGAACAGCCCACAGACGAGCGCGGCGACCACGAGCGCGGGGTAGGGCAGGAACGCCATGAGGGGCCACAGGACGACGGCGGCCACCACGCTCGGCCACACGGCGCGTCGGAGGCCGAACTTGTCGACGAGGCGGCCACGCCAGGGGGAGCCGGCAGCCATGCCGATGGTCGACGCCGCGGCGACCACGCCGGCGGACGCGTAGGACTGGTGCAGCGTCTGGACGACGTGCAGCGTGAGCACGAGCGCGGACGCGGTGTTGGGGATCCGGGCGACCATCGCGACGAGCACGAGCCGACGGATCTGGGGGTCGCGCAGGACCTCCCGGTAGCCGCGCATCCCCATGGCATCAATTGTTACTCACGAGTAACCGTGCTCCGTCCACCCGCTCCCGGCTGTCCGTCGCCTACGCAACGGCTCTTCGCGTGCGCCGAAACACACGCGAAGCGACTTTGCGTAGGCGACGGACAGGGCGCCGCAGGCGCCGGGGGTCAGCCGACCGGCGACTGCTCGGTCTCCTCCTCCGTCGCCGCCCCCGCGAACTGGCTCTCGTACAGCCGCGCGTACGCGCCCCCGGACGCGAGCAGGTCGTCGTGCGTGCCCTGCTCCACGATCGACCCGTGCTCCATCACGAGGATGAGGTCGGCGTCGCGGATGGTCGAGAGGCGGTGCGCGATGACGAACGACGTCCGCCCCTCGCGCAGGGCGTTCATGGCGTGCTGGACGAGCAGCTCGGTGCGGGTGTCGACCGAGCTCGTCGCCTCGTCGAGGATGAGGATCGGCGGGTCGGCGAGGAAGGCCCGCGCGATGGTGAGGAGCTGCTTCTCCCCCGCGCTGACGCTCGATCCCTCGTCGTCGAGCAGGGTCGCGTAGCCGTCGGGCAGCGTCCGGACGAACGGGTCGACGTGGGTCGCCCGCGCCGCCTCGAGGAACTCGTCCTCGTCGACGGTGCGACCGTCCGCGACGCCGTAGCGCAGGTTCTCCTCGATGGACCCCTTGAACAGCCAGGTGTCCTGGAGCACCATCCCGACCTGCGAGCGCAGGGTGGCGCGGGGCATGTCGCGCGTGTCGACGCCGTCGAGCGTGATGCGCCCGCCGTCGACGTCGTAGAACCGCATGACGAGGTTCACGAGCGTGGTCTTGCCCGCGCCGGTCGGTCCGACGATGGCGACGGTCTGGCCGGGCTCGACCACGAGGTCGAGGTGCTCGATGAGCGGCTTGTCGGGCACGTACGAGAACGAGACGTCCTCGAAGGCCACGCGACCGCGCACGCGTTCCGGCCCGGCGGCGCCCGCGTCGGGCGTCTGCTCGTCGGCGTCGAGCAGCTCGAACACCCGCTCGGCGGACGCCACCCCCGACTGCAGCAGGTTCATCATGGAGGCGAGCTGCGTGAGCGGCTGGGTGAACTGGCGCGAGTACTGGATGAACGCCTGGACGTCGCCGAGGCTGAGCGACCCGCTCGCGACCTTGATCCCGCCCACGACGGCGACGATCACGTAGTTGAGGTTCCCGACGAAGCCCATCGCCGGCTGGATGGTGCCGGAGATGAACTGGGCCCGGAAGCTCGCGCCGTACAGCTCCTCGTTCTCCTGGTCGAAGGTGTCGATGGCCCGCTGCTGGTGCCCGTACACCTTGACGAGCGAGTGACCGGTGTACATCTCCTCGATGTGCGCGTTGAGGCGACCGGTGGTGGCCCACTGCTTGATGAACTGGGGCTGCGACCGCTTCGCGATCGTGGCGGCGAGCCACACGGACAGCGGCACCGTGGCGAGCGCGATGACGGCGAGGAGCGGCGAGATCCAGAACATCACGGCGAGGACGCCGACGACGGTGAGGATCGAGTTGATCATCTGCGACAGGGTCTGCTGCATCGACTGGGCGACGTTGTCGATGTCGTTGGTGACGCGCGACAGGATCTCGCCGCGCTGCTGCCGGTCGAAGTAGGACAGCGGCAGCCGGTGCAGCTTCCCCTCGACCTCGTCGCGCAGGCGCCGGACGGTGTGCTGCACGACGGTCGTGGTGATCCACCCCGACAGCCACATGAGCACGGCCGACAGCACGTACACGGCGAGCACCCAGCCGAGCAGGACGGCGAGCCGGTGGAAGTCGATGCCCTGCCCGACGACGAGCCCGTGCATCGACGCGACCATGTCGGCCTGCGTGTCCTGTCCCTGCGCGCGCAGCGCGGCCGCGGCCTGGTCGGCCGTGGTGCCCGCGGGCAGGTAGCGGCCGAGCAGGGACCCGGTCGCCCCCTCGAAGATGACGTTGGTGGCGTTGCCGAGCAGCTTGGGGCCGGCCACGGCCGCGACCACGGACCCGACGGTCACGAGCACGACGGCAACGACGCGGAGCCGCTCGGCCCGCAGGTAGCCGGCGAACCGCTTGAGCGACCCGCCGAAGTTCATGGCCTTCTCGGTCGGCATGCCCATGCCGCCCATGGGGCCGCGTCCGCCGCCCGGCCCGCCGCGGCGGCTCTGCGCGCGCACGAGCTCGGTGCGCTCCTCGTGGCTGGTCTCTGCGCCGGTGGTCTCGTCGCTCATGCCGCCTCCTCCGCCGAGAGCTGGGAGTACACGATCTCCTGATAGGTGTCGCAGGTCTCGAGCAGCTCGGTGTGCGTGCCCACGCCGACGACCTCCCCGTGGTCGAGCACGACGATCTGCTCCGCGTGCCGGATGGTGGCGACGCGCTGCGCGACGACGATCACCGACGCGTCCCGGGTGATGGGACGCAGCGCGAGCCGCAGCGCGGCGTCGGTCGCGTAGTCGAGCGCGGAGAACGAGTCGTCGAACAGGTACACCTTGGGTCGCCGGACGACGGCGCGGGCGATCGCGAGCCGTTGCCGCTGGCCGCCCGAGAAGTTGGTGCCGCCCTGCGCCACCGGCGCGTCGAGCCCGCCGTCGAGTCCCTCGACGAACGTCCGGGCCTGCGCGACGTCGAGCGCGGCCCACATCTCGTCGTCGGTGGCGTCCGGCCGGCCGTACCGCAGGTTGTCCGCGATGCTGCCGGAGAACAGGTACGCCTTCTGCGGGACCAGCCCGAGCACGGCGCCGAGGTCGGCGCCGGCGAGCCGGCGCACGTCGACGCCGTCCAGCAGCACGGCGCCCTCGGTGACGTCGAAGAGTCGTGGCACCAGGTTGAGCAGCGTGGACTTGCCGGAGCCGGTCGAGCCGATGATCGCGGTGGTCTGCCCGGGCCGCGCCTCGAACGACACGTGGTGGAGGACGGCCTGCTCGGCGCCGGGGTACGCGAACGACACGTCGTCGAACGTGACGACGCCCGCGTGGGCGGTGCCGACGACTGGTTCGACCGGCTCGACGACGGACGTCTCGGTGTCGAGGACCGCGCCGATCCGGTCGGCGGCCACCGCGGCGCGCGGCACCATCATGAACATGAACGTCGACATCATGACGGCCATGAGGATGTACATGATGTAGCTGAGGAACGCGGTGAGGGCGCCGATCTGCATGCCGTCCTCGACCCGGTGCCCGCCGAACCACATGATGGCGACGCTGGAGGAGTTCATGACCAGCATGACCACGGGGAACATGAGCGCCATGAGCCGGCCGGCGCGCAGCGAGGTCTGGTAGAGGTCCTCGTTCGCGGCGCCGAAGCGGCGCCGCTCGCGCGGCTCGGTGGTGAACGCCCGGATCACGCGGATGCCCGTGATCTGCTCGCGCAGCACACCGTTGATGCCGTCGATCTTCTTCTGCATGGACCGGAAGTACGGGACCATGCGCGAGATGATGAGGCCGACGCTCACGCCGAGGACGGGGACGATGACCAGCAGGAGCGCGGAGAGCTCGACGTCCTGCTGGAGGGCGAGGATCACACCGCCCACGAGCATGATCGGCGCCATGACCATGATCGTCAGGCTCATCACGACGAGCATCTGGACCTGCTGGACGTCGTTGGTCGCGCGCGTGATGAGCGACGGCGCGCCGAACGTCCCCATCTCCTGGGCGGAGAAGCTCTCGACGCGCACGAACTGGGCGCGGCGCACGTCGCGGCCGAACGACATCGCGGTGCGCGCGCCGAGGTAGACGGCCGCGATCGAGCAGGCGACCTGCGCCAGGCTCACGACGAGCATCCAGCCGCCGACGCGCCAGATGTAGCCGATGTCGCCGGTCGTGACGCCCTTGTCGATGATGTCGGCGTTGAGCGTCGGCAGGTAGAGCGACCCGAGGGTCGCGACCAGCTGGAAGACGAGCAGCAGCGTGAGCGGCCGCGCGTACGGTCTCAGGTACTGCTTGAGCAGTGCGACGAGCATGGGGCTCCTCGGGGTGCGGAAGGTCGTGGTGCCTGCACGCGACGGCTGCCGCTGCAGGACGGGCGGGCTTCGCTGGACGGCCTCGCGACCGGTCCAGGACAGCACGATCAGGGCGGCGGTTCCAGCGCTGCAGGGTGGGCGACGACACCGTGCAGCACGAGGTCGACCAGTTGCCCGGGGTCGGCCGGTTCCGGTTCGACGCCGCGCCGACGCGCGTCGACCTGACGCATGGAGGCGCCGACCAGCACGACGTCGAACAGGTCCACGGCCTGGGCGACCCCGGTACGCAGCTGCGCGGCGTCGGGCTCGACGAGGCGCGCGACGGCGGCGCGCACCTCCTGCTCGGCGTCCGCCTGACGTGACATGTGGCGCTGCCAGCCTTCGCGGCCGGCCTGCTGGCGCTCGTCGTCGGGTCGCGGGTCGATGCGCCCGATCTCGTGCAGGATCCCGACCCAGCGGATCGTCTCGGACACGTGAGCCAGGCCGGCGCTCATGACGGCGACGAGACGCTCCCGCAACGGGAGCGAGCGGTCGATCGCCTCGATGTCGGGCAGGACCCGGCGCGGGTCGAGCCCGTCGAACGCCGCCGCGCCGACCAGGCTCAGCTTGTCGTCGAACACCCGGAAGATCGTCCCCTCGGCCACCCCCGCTACGGCCGCGAGCTCCTTGGTGGTCACGCTCAGCCCGCGCGAGAGCAGCACGGGGCCGACGGCACCCAGGATCGCGGCACGCCGCTCGTCCGCAGGCAGCGGGGTGGCCCGACGCGAGCCGGAGGCGGCTGCAGACCCCGGGGACGACGCGGTTACGGACACGCGAACAGGCTATGTGAGTGAGTGCTCACTCACATAGCCTGTCCGGCCATGCATCGTGTTCGCCAGAAGCGAACGCAGCCGCCTCAGCTCTCGGAGGTCAGACCTGCTGCGGACCGCCGGGCACGTCGTCCGCCGGAGGCTCCTCGCCCACCGGGCGCGGCGTCGTCCCACGCACGGGCGGCGCGGGCGGCGGCACGTGGCCGGCGCCAGGGCGCTGCCCGAGCTCGACCGACGGGTCCACCGGCATGCCCGAGTGCGTCCCCGCGCTCGTCGCGTCCGCAGTCGCGGCCTCGGCCTGGCGCCGCGCCTCCGCGAGCGCCTCGGCCGGGTCCGTCAGCGCCGACGGCGGCAGGCTGTTCTCGACACGCGGACGCGGGGCACGTTGCGCCGGGCCGTCGGACCCGCCCGGTCCCGCCGGGTCGCCCGAAGGACCGACCGGACCGCCGTCGCCCCCGAACCCCTTGGCGATCGACCCGAGCGCGGCGGTGAACTCGGTGGGCACGACCCAGAGCTTGCTCGCGGTGCCGTTCGCGATCTGCGGGAGCATCTGCAGGTACTGGTAGGCCAGCAGCTTCGGGTCGGCGTCGCCCTGGTGGATGGCATCGAAGACCTGGAGGATGGCGCGGGCCTCACCCTCGGCCCGCAGGATCGCGGACTGCGCCTGCCCCTCGGCCCGCAGGATCTGGGACTGCTTCTCGCCCTCGGCCGTGAGGATCTGGGACTGCTTGACACCCTCCGCGGTCAGGATGGTGGCGCGGCGGTCACGCTCGGCGCGCATCTGCTGCTCCATCGAGCCCTGCACGCTCGCGGGCGGGTCGATCGACTTGAGCTCGACGCGGTTGACGCGGATGCCCCACTTGCCGGTCGCCTCGTCGAGCACGCCGCGGAGCTGGCCGTTGATCTGGTCACGGCTCGTCAGGGTCTGCTCGAGGTCCATCGACCCGATGACGTTGCGGAGCGTGGTCACGGTGAGCTGCTCGATCGCCGTGATGTAGTTCGCGATCTCGTAGACCGCGGCCTTCGGGTCGGTCACCTGGAAGTAGATGACCGTGTCGATGCTCACCACGAGGTTGTCGCTCGTGATGACGGGCTGCGGCGGGAACGAGACGACCTGCTCGCGCAGGTCGACTCCCGCGCGCACGCGGTCCACGAACGGGACGAGCAGGTGGAAGCCGGCGTCGAGGGTGCGCGAGTAGCGGCCGAGCCGCTCCACGATCAGCGAGACCGCCTGCGGCACGATCCGGACGGCCTTCGCCAGCGCGACGATGACGAAGATGACGATGAGGGCGATGACGATCCAGACCACGATCGTCGCGGGGTCGTTCATTCCTTGGGTCCTCCCGGAGTGAGGTGCAGCGGTTCGACGACAGCGGTCGCGCCGTCGATGCGGACGACGCGGACGGGCTCACCCGCGGACAGGGGTTCGGGGCGTGCGCCGGAAGCGGTCCGCGCGGTCCAGACCTCACCGCCGAGCTTCACGCGACCCCCCGTCCCGGTCACGGCGTCGAGGACGAGCGCCTCGCGCCCGACGAGCGCGTCAGCGTTGGTGAGGTGCTTGGGCGTGCGGTCGCGAAAGCGTTCGAGCAGCGCGCGGCGCGCGGTGAGGAGCAGCACGGTCGACACCAGCGCGAACGCCACGACCTGCCACCACGCGCTCCCGCCCGCCAGAGCGACGATGCCGGCAGCGACGGCGCCGCCCGCGAACATCAGCAGGACGAAGCTGAGCGTGACCACCTCGAGGAGGGCGAAGACGAGCGCCGCCACGATCCACCAGAGCCAGTGCCAGTCCATGGCGGCCCCTTCCGCGCGTCGAGCGCCGTGGGAACGGCGCGGGTCGACCTTTGCTCAGATTTTACCCTCGTGTCAACTCCCCCGCCGTCTCGGTTGCACGGAGGCGGTCAGCGGGCCGAACGGGCCGCCCACCGGTCGCCCGCACGCTCGACCACGAGGGGGATGCCGAACGCGCCCGACAGGTTCTCCGAGGTGAGGACCTCCTCGAGAGGGCCGGCCGCGTGGACCTGGCCGTCGCGCAGCAGCAGCAGGTGCGTGAACCCCGGCGGGATCTCCTCGACGTGGTGGGTCACCAGCACCAGGACGGGCGCGGCCGCGTCGCCGGCGAGCTCCGCGAGCGCCTCCACGAGCTCCTCGCGCCCCCCGAGGTCGAGGCCCGCGGCGGGCTCGTCGAGCAGCAGCAGCTCCGGGTCGGTCATGAGCGAGCGGGCGATCTGGACGCGCTTGCGCTCGCCCTCGCTGAGGGTCCCGAACGCGCGGTCGGCGAGGTGGTCCACCCCGAACAGCCGCAGCAGGTCGGTGCCGCGCTCGGTGTCGAAGTCCTCGTACTCCTCGCGCCACCGGCCGGTGATGCCGTAGGCCGCGGTCACGACGACGTCGCGCACCGACTCGTCCGCCGGGATCCGCTCCGCGAGCGCCGCGCTGGCGAGACCGATGCGCGGCCGCAGCTCCGACAGGTCCGACCCGCCGAGCCGCTCACCGAGCACGTGCACCGTGCCGCGCGTGGGGTGCAGTCGTGCCGCGGCGATCTGGACCAGGGTCGTCTTGCCGGCGCCGTTGCGCCCGAGGACGACCCAGCGCTCGTCCTCGGCCACCTGCCAGCCCACCGCGTCGAGGATCATCTTGGTCCCGCGGCGGACGGACACCCCCTCCAGCTCGAGGACCCAGTCCGAGGACGGGCCGGCGGTCGTGACCGAAGCGCTGGAGGGCTGGCTCATGGCCACGACCCTATAGGTTGGGCGGGATGGATCCGTACGCCGACAACGCCTCCCCGCTCCCCCGCAGCGTCATGCTCGCCCTGTGGCTCGGCGCGTCCTCGCGGCCCGGTGCGGGCGACGCCGTGACCCGTGCCGCGGCGGCCGTCCAGGGGGACGACGAGCCGCACGTCGTCGACGGTCTGGGCGGCGCGGCGAACCTCGCGACGCTCCTCGAGACGTGGTCGGGGGACGCGTCGGCACGCCGGGCGACGGCCGTCGCGGCGCTGCTCCCCGCGCCGGGCGACTCCGCGGCCGTCCCGGTGGGAGTCGCCCACGACGCCGTCGACGCGGGCGAGTGCGTGCTCGTCGAGACGCCGGGCGGGTCGTTCGCCGCGGTGCCCCACGTCGATCGCTTCGGGTCGGACCTCGAGCCGGGCCACCTGGTGCGCTGGCACGTGCAGCCCGTCGAGCCGTGGCGCCTACGACTGCTCGGCACCCTCGGGACGCTGGAAGAGGCGGAACGCGGCCTGCGCCGCGCGCTCGCGACGGCGGTCGAGGCGCTCGACGCGCTCGACGTGTCGCGGTGGCGCGAGGACGCGGCGGCGGAGATCGCCCGGCTGCGCGAGCCCGTGGACCTCACCCCGTTCGTCCCGCGCGGGCTGGACCCCCGGCGCGTGCGGGCGCTGTCGCAGGCGGTGCGCCTGGGCGCGATCGTCCGGCTCGCGACGGTGGACGACGGCGCGGCGGTCAACGTGTTCCAGACGGACCAGCGCGACGCCGCGCTGCGTTCCGTCGAGGTCGCGGCCCGGCACGCGATGGCGGCGGCGTCCGTGGTGCCGGGTCCCGGCGACCGGGACTGACGCCCTCCCGGTCGGGCGTCAGGGGCGCGCGTGCAGCGCGAGCAGGGCGACGGTGAGCGGGGCGAGCGGGACGCCGGGCTCCCCCGGGTCGACCCACACGAGCTCTGCGATCTCGGCGGCCGCGACGGGCGAGTGCCTGCCGGGCACCTCGAAGACGTCGGCGACGAGGGCGTGACCGGGTTCGTTGGCGGCGTCGCCGTGCCACGTCCCGCGCGGGACCAGCTCGTCCGCACACACCACCACGCCGACCTCTTCGGCGAGCTCGCGGGCGAGTGTCTCGGCACCCGACTCACCCGGCTCGGGCTTGCCGCCCGGCTGCATGAACCGGCTCGTCCCCTGCTTGCGCACCAGGAGCCAGCGCCCGGCGTCGTCCACGACGATCCCGGCCGCCACGCGGATGACCGGGGACTCCGGTCGGGCGGCGCCCATCAGGCGCGCCCGGTGAGCACC
This sequence comes from Luteimicrobium subarcticum, assembly GCF_002798015.1. Lineage (GTDB taxonomy): Bacteria > Actinomycetota > Actinomycetes > Actinomycetales > Cellulomonadaceae > Luteimicrobium > Luteimicrobium subarcticum. The sequence continues at coordinate 12,669 of NZ_PGTZ01000001.1, forward strand.
TGCTCGTAGACCGCGAGGGTCCGGTCGGCGATCGCGTCCCACGAGAAGTGCTCCTCGACGCGCCGGCGCGCGGCGACGCCCTGCTCGGCGGCGTGCGCGGGGTCGGACAGCACGCGGGTCAGTGCGTCGGCGAGGTCGGTGACGAACCGCTCGGGGTCGACCGGCGTGCCCGTGCCGTCCTGGACCTGCTCGATCGGGACGAGCGAGCCCGTGACACCGTCGTCGATGACCTCGGGGATGCCGCCGGTCGCGGAGCCGACGACGGGCAGGCCGACCGCCATGGCCTCGAGGTTCACGATGCCGAGGGGCTCGTAGACCGACGGGCACACGAACACGGTCGACGCGGCGAGCACGGCGACCAGCTCGGGCCGCGGGAGCATCTCCTCGATCCACACGACGCCGGTGCGACGGCGGGCCAGCTCGGCGACCGCGCCCGAGACCTCGGCCGCGATCTCCGGGGTGTCGGGCGCCCCGGCGCACAGCACCACCTGGACCTCGGGCGCGAGCCGCTCGACCGCCCGGAGCAGGTACGGCAGCCCCTTCTGCCGGGTGATGCGCCCCACGAACACGACGGTCGGCCGCGCGGCGTCGATGCCGAGACGCGTCACCGTCGCGCGGGCGGCGGCGAGCTCGTCGTCCGTGGCCGGCGCCTTCCACCCGTCGAGGTCGATGCCGTTGTGCACGACGTGGACCTTCGCCGGATCGACGTCCGGGTAGCAACGCAGGATGTCGGCGCGCATGCCGCCGCTCACCGCGATGATCCCGTCGGCGGCCTCGTAGGCCGTGCGCTCCGCCCAGCCCGACAGCCGGTACCCGCCGCCGAGCTGCTCCGCCTTCCAGGGGCGCAGCGGCTCGAGCGAGTGCGCCGACAGGACGTGCGGAGCGCCGTGCAGCAGGCCGCCGAGGTGGCCGGCGAGGTTCGCGTACCAGGTGTGCGAGTGGACGACGTCGGCGCCCGCGACGTCGTTCGCGATCTGCAGGTCGACGCCGAACGTCGCGAGCGCCGCGTCGCCCCCCGCGAGCTCGGCAGGGACGCCGTACGTCGTGACGACGGGCTCGCCGGGCACCGCAGCGGACGGCTCCCGCAGCGGGCCGTCGGCGGCCGAGCCGAACGCGCGCACGCGCACGTCCATGCGGCGGGCCAGGACCCGGGAGAGCTCGGCCACGTGCACGCCGGCCCCTCCGTAGACGTTCGGCGGGTACTCACGGGTGAGGAGGTCGACGCGCATGCCGCACAACCTATCGCCCGACGCACCCGCTCGGGCGAACTTCCACCGTCCGCCGTCCGACCGGCGTCCCGATGTCACCTCGCCGCCGGATTGGCCCTAGGGTCGGGGCATGGCAGCGAAGCGAGTCCTGGCGATCGTCCTGGCGGGTGGCGAAGGCAAGCGGCTCATGCCGCTGACAGCGCAGCGGGCCAAGCCCGCCGTACCGTTCGGCGGGATCTACCGCCTCGTCGACTTCGCGCTGTCGAACGTCATCAACTCGCACTACCTGCACGTCATCGTGCTGACGCAGTACAAGTCGCACAGCCTCGACCGGCACATCTCGAAGACGTGGCGCATGTCGCCGCTCCTCGGCAACTACGTGGCCCCCGTCCCCGCGCAGCAGCGGGTCGGCAAGCACTGGTACCTCGGCAGCGCCGACGCGATCTACCAGGGCCTCAACATCCTCGAGGACGAGCGTCCCGACATCGTCGTCGTGGTCGGGGCCGACCACGTGTACCGCATGGACTTCTCGCAGATGGTCGACGCGCACATCGCGTCGGGCGCCGAGTTCACGGTCGCGGGCATCCGGCAGCCCATCGCGCTCGCCGACCAGTTCGGCGTCATCGACGTCGACCCCGACAAGCCGGGCCGCATCCGCGCGTTCCTCGAGAAGCCGACCGACCCGCAGGGGCTCGCGGACTCGCCCGGCGAGGTGCTCGCGTCCATGGGCAACTACGTCGCGAACGCCGACGCCCTCATCGACGCCGTGACGCGCGACGCCGCGAACGAGGACTCCAAGCACGACATGGGCGGCGACATCGTGCCGTGGTTCGTGGAGCGCGGGACCGCCGGCGTGTACGACTTCATCGAGAACGACGTCCCCGGCTCGACCGACCGCGACCGCAACTACTGGCGCGACGTCGGCACCATCGACTCGTACTTCGAGGCCAACAAGGACCTCATCTCGATCAACCCGGTCTTCAACCTGTACAACGACGAGTGGCCGCTGTTCACCGGGTACACCGGCCTGCCGCCGGCGAAGTTCGTGCACGCCGGCCCCGGCCGGCTCGGGCACGCCGCCGACTCGATCGTCTCCCCCGGCGTGCTCGTGTCGGGCGCGACCGTGGTCGGCTCCGTCCTGTCCCCCGGCGTCCACCTACACTCGTGGTCGTCCGTGTCCGACAGCGTGCTGATGGACGGCGTCCAGGTGCACCGCCACGCGCAGGTGCACCGCGCCATCCTCGACAAGAACGTCATCGTGGGCGCGCGCGCCCGCATCGGCCTCGACGCCGACGCGGACCGCGCCCGCGGGTTCACCGTCACCCCGTCGGGCATCACCGTCGTGCCGAAGGGAACCGTCGTTGAGTAGTGCCGCGCCTCGTCCGGGGAGCCGTCGCCGGCTCGTGGTGATGGACGTCGACTCGACGCTCATCGAGCAGGAGGTCATCGAGCTCCTCGCCGACCACGCCGGCACCCGCGAGCAGGTCGCGGCCGTCACCGAGGCCGCGATGCGCGGCGAGCTGGACTTCGCGGGGTCGCTGCGCGAGCGCGTCGCGACCCTCGCGGGCGTCCCGGTCTCCGCGCTCGACGACGTCCGCGCCCGCGCGACCTTCACGCCCGGCGCACGCGAGCTCGTCGCCGAGGCGCACCGCCGCGGCTGGACGGTCGCGCTCGTGTCGGGCGGGTTCGCGGAGATCGTCGGGGAGCTGGCCGCGGAGCTCGGCATCACGACGTTCCGCGCGAACCGGCTCGAGGTCACCGGCGGGCGCCTGACGGGCCGGACCGTCGGGCCCGTCGTGGACCGCGCCGCCAAGGCGGCGGCACTGCGCGAGTTCGCTGCGGCCGAGGGCGTGGACCTCGCGGACACCGTCGCGATCGGCGACGGCGCCAACGACCTCGACATGATCGCGGCGGCGGGCGTCGGGATCGCCTTCCGCGCGAAGCCCGTCGTCAAGGAGCAGGCGCCGCACTCCGTCGACGGCCGGCTCGACGAGGTCCTCGCCCTGGTCGACGCGCTCGCCGCGCCCGACCTCGCCCGCTGACGTCGCCCGACGCGCTACCGGTACCACTCCTCGTCGATGCCGGCGAGCCGGGACGGGCGCAGCTCGCCACCCAAGCCGTAGAAGCGCTGAAAGCTCATGATGAGCGGCCGCCAGCGTGCGGGGTCGACACGGTGCGACGTACCCGGTGCCCGGATCGCGCGGTGGACGTGGGTGCGCACGACGGCGACCTCGAACGCCACGATCGTCCCGGCCTCGTGCGCGTCGTCGCGCTCGAGCGGGTGCGTGCTCGTCAGCCGCGCCTCCATCTGCACAGGGCACTCGGCGGCGCGCGCCGGGACGACCCTGTCCGACGGGAGCGGCGTGAGGTGCGCCCGCGCGAACTTGTCGGCCACGTGCCGGTAGCCGACCGCGTGCTTGCGCGGCGGCACCGGGTCGCGTCCGGTGGTGAGCGCCAGCCGGTCGACCGCGTCGACCTGCGACGACGACGGCAGGTTGATGACCACCTCGCCCGTCGCGGCGATGTTGAGTGCCGTCTGGGAGCGCGCCCCGAGCCCCAGGAGCGCCGTGCTGCCGAGCCAGAACACCGACGACATCGGTGCGAGGTTGGCGCGGCCGTCGGCATCGACCGTGCTGAGCAGCGCGACCGGCGTCCCGAAGTAGAGGATGGCGGGATCGATGACGTCGTGGGGGTCTGCGGCCGCGCGGACCGGTCGAGGGCGCGGGGTGAGTGTGGGATCCATGACGCCAGCGTCGCGGCAGGGACGCCACGGCGCTGGCGGCTTTCCGACGTGTCAGCCGCGCAGGCGGGATCAGCCCGTCGCCGGACGGCCGAGGTACGTCAGCGTCGCGGTGCTGCGGTCCCACGCGCTCCACGCGCCGGGTCCGTCGAGCACCGCGTAGGCGGACGTCGGCATGCCGACCCGCGCCTGCGCGATCGCCGCGTCGTCCGACTCCGGCCCGGCGAGGAACGTCGCGGTCGTGCTCACGGTGGGCTCGTGCCCCACGACCAGCACCTGGTGGGCGTCGTCCCCCAGCGCCGTCACGATGCCGAGCAGGCCGCGCAGCGTGCACTCGTAGAGGTCGTCGCTCACCTCGACCCGCGGCGACCCGTCGAGCCGGCTCGCGACGAGCTCCCACGTCTGCCGGGTGCGCAGCGCGGACGAGCAGAGCACCAGGTCGGGGACGAGCCCGCCCGCCGTGAGCGCCTCCCCCACCCGGGTCGCCTGCTGGCGTCCGGCGAGGGCGAGCGCGCGGTGGTGGTCGGGACCGTTGCCGCCCGGCTCCGCCTTGGCGTGGCGGAGCAGGACGAGGCGACGCACGCCACCGCCGGTGTCGGCGGTGGCGTGCGTCTGGGCCTCGGGGGCCGTCACGCGGCGGGCCTCACTCAGAAGCCCATCGCGTGGAAGCCGCCGTCGACGTGGACGATCTCGCCCGTCGTCGCCGGGAACCAGTCGGACAGGAGCGCCGTGACACCGCGCGCGGCGGGCTCGGCGGTCGTGTTGTCCCAGCCGAGCGGCGAGCGCTCGGGCCACGCGGCGTCGAGCTGCTCGAAGCCGGGGATGGACTTCGCGGCCGTCGTGCGGATCGGGCCCGCCGACACGAGGTTCACGCGGATGTTGTCCGGACCGAGGTCACGGGCCAGGTAGCGCGACGTGGACTCGAACGCGGCCTTCGCCACACCCATCCAGTCGTACACGGGCCACGCGAGCGTCGCGTCGAACGTCAGGCCGACGATCGAGCCGCCCGGCGTGCCGTCCTTGAGGAGCTGGTGGGTGGCCACCGCGAGCGCCTTGAGCGAGTACGCGGAGATCTCGACCGCGGTCGCGACGTCGGGCCACTCGCCCGCGAGGAAGTTGCCGCCCATCACGGACTGCGGCGCGAACCCGATCGAGTGCACGACACCGTCGAGCGAGTCGGCATGCTCGCGCACGGCGCCGTCGAGGTTCGCGAGGTCCTCGGAGTTCTGCACGTCGAGCTCGAGCACGGGAGGCGTCTGCGGGAGGCGCTTCGCGAACGCCTGCGTCAGCTTGGCCTGGCGGCCGAAGGACGTCAGGAGGACGGTGGCGCCCTCCTCCTGCGCGAGACGCGCGGTGTGGAACGCGATCGAGGAGTCGGTGAGGACCCCCGTCACGAGGATCGTCTTGCCGTCGAGCAGGCCCATCGGTGTCCTTTCAGGTGGTCGCCCGTCCCGAGCGTAGCGGCTCGGGGCCGGGCGGGCGGGCCGGAGCCCGTCATGAGGTCTGGTGGTGGAGCGGGTCAGTGGCCCATGCCGAGGCCGCCGTCGACGGGCAGCACGGCGCCGCTGACGTAGCCGGCCTCGTCGGACGCGAGGAACGCGACGGCGCCGGCGACCTCGTCGGCCTGCCCGTAGCGGCCCGCGGGGATGGTCGCCTTGTAGGAGTCCTGACGGTCCTGGGGCAGCTCGGCCGTCATGGCGGTCTCGATGAAGCCGGGCGCGACGACGTTCGCGGTGATCCCGCGGCCGCCGAGCTCGCGCGTGATCGAGCGGGCCATGCCGACGAGTGCGGCCTTCGACGACGAGTAGTTCACCTGGCCCGGGCCGCCGTAGAGGCCCACGACGGACGAGATGAGGACGATGCGGCCACGGCGCAGGCGGATCATGCCCTTGGACGCGCGGCGCACGCACCGGAAGACGCCCGTGAGGTTCACGTCGAGGACGGTCTGGAAGTCGTCGTCGCTCATGCGCATGAGCAGGCCGTCGCGCGTGATGCCCGCGTTGGCGACGAGCACCTCGACGGGGCCGAGCTCGGCCTCGATCGCGCTGAACGCGGCGTCGACGGCCTCGGTGTCGGTGACGTCCGCCACGGCGCCGAAGACGCCGTCGGGCAGGTCGCCGCCGCGGTAGACCGTCGCGACCCGGTCGCCCTGCGCGACGAAGCGCTCGGCGATCGCGCGGCCGATGCCACGGTTGGCGCCGGTCACGACGACGGTCCGCGGGGTGCGGCCGGTCTCGGGCGTGGACTCGCTCATGTGCTGTGCTCCTTGGGTGCGGCGCTCCGGGCGCCGGCGGACGGTCGCGGGTGGCCCGTGGCGTCGCTGGTCCGTGTCACGGGTGGTCCCGGTCGAACCTATCCCGCCGACGGGGGTCCACCGGGTGCCGACCGGCGCGAACGCCTCGGACCCGTTTTGTGCCTACCCTACAAAACGGCCCGCTCCATGCGCCGGTCCGAAGGTTCTCGGAGCGGACCTAGACTGGCAGCGTGAGCAGGAGGAACGAGGACCGGGACGAGCCCGTCAGCCTCACGTCCGTCCCCGAGCCGCGCAGCGACGAGGTCGACCGACGCTGGCACGTCTACGTGATCCAGATGATCGTGCGCATCGGATGCTTCGTCGGTGCGCTGTTCGCGCGCGGCCCGCTCCAGATCGTCCTCATCGTGGGTGCCGTGGTGCTTCCCTACACGGCCGTGATCTTCGCCAACGCGAGCGGCGAGCGGCGGTCCACGACCGTGTCCGAGGTCGACCTGCCGGCGATCGGTTCCGCGCCGGAGGCCGCCCCGCCCGTCGTCATCGAGCAGGTCGAGGTCGTCGACGAGCAGCCGGACGCGCGGGCCGAGGAGCCCGACGCGCAGCCGGGCTCCGGGCGCCCGGGCGAGCACCCGCACGACGACGGGCACGGTCCCGCCCGGCACTCCGGGGACGCCGCATGACCGCTCCCTCCCCCGACGCGGTCGGCGACCTGGTATGCAGCGCGAAGGGCTGCCGGGCTGAGGCCACGTGGGCCCTGCTGTGGAACAACCCCCGCCTGCACACGCCGGACCGGCGCAAGGTCTGGCTGGCGTGCGACGAGCACCGCGAGCACCTGACGTCCTTCCTGGACCTGCGCGGGTTCCTCAAGGACACCGTGCCGGCGTCCGAGGTCCCGACGGTCGAGGCCGGCCCGACCGACGTCCTGGGCGGGGGGTTCGACGCGCGTGGCTGAGGTCCGGCACGGCGCGCGCACGCGCCGCCAGTGGGTGACCCTCGCCGTGGGGGCGGTGATCATGGCGCTGCTGTGCCTGGTGGCTGCCCGCTGGCAGTGGGCGCGCTACGACCTGCACCGGTCGCAGGCCGAGCAGATCTCGGGCGCATACACCGCCGACCCGGTCTCGCTCGGCACCCTCGTGCCCGGACCGGGCGACACCTTCGCCGCCGACGACGAGTGGCGCCCGGTGACCGTCCGCGGCCACTACGAGCCGGACGACACCGTCCTGCTGCGCAACCGTCCGGTGGGCACGGGCGCGGTGTTCCACGTGCTCGTCCCGTTCGTCGTGGACGCCCCCGGCGACCCGACGGACCAGATGGTCCTCGTGGTCGACCGTGGCACGGTGCCTCTGTCGAACGGTGGGGCGCTGCGTCCCGACGACGTCCCGGCTCCCCCGGCGGGCGAGCTCACGCTCACCGCGCGGCTCCGCCCGGACGAGCCCGTGACGACGCGCACCGCACCGCCCGGACAGGTCCAGGCGATCTCGACGCCGATGGTGCTCGCGCAGGGCGCGGACGGTGCCGCGTGGGCCGACGGCCGCACGACCGACGCGTACCTCGTCGCCGACAGCGAGGACCCGTCCGTCCCCGCCGCTGACGCCGACCACACGGTGACGCCGCTGCCCACGCCCGACCTCCCCGACGCGGGCACCAACATGTCGTACACCGTGCAGTGGTGCCTCTTCGCGGCGGGGCTCCTGGGCGCGTACATCGTCCTGTGGCGCCGGGAGCGCGGTCCGCGCCTCACGGCGGGCGACCTGCTCGCCGGGCACACCGACGTCGACGAGGCGGAGGCGGCGCGCGCCGCGCGCCGCTCGGGCAAGCCCCGCCGGGTCTCCCTCGAGGACGAGGAGGACGCGTACCTCGACGCGCAGGAGGCGGCGATCGCCACGCGAGCCGGCGAGCGCGAGCGTCAGGCGAGCGACACGAGCTCCGCGTAGCCGTCGTTCCACAGGTCCTCGTCGCCGTCGGGCAGCAGCAGGACGCGCTCCGGCGCCAGGGCCTCGACCGCTCCGTGGTCGTGGGTCACCATCACGACGGCACCCTCGTAGGTGCGCAGCGCGCCGAGGATCTCCGCGCGCGACGCCGGGTCGAGGTTGTTGGTCGGCTCGTCCAGCAGCAGCACGTTCGCGGACGACACCACGAGGGTCGCCAGGGCGAGGCGCGTCTTCTCGCCGCCGGACAGGACGTGCGCGGGCTTCTCCGCGTCGTCGCCCGAGAACAGGAACGAGCCGAGCACGGAGCGCACCTGCGTGTCCGCGAGGTCCGGCGCCGCGTGGCGCAGGTTCTCCAGGACGGTCGCGTCCATGTCGAGGGTGTCGTGCTCCTGGGCGTAGTAGCCGAGCTTCAGCCCGTGCCCGGGGACGACCTCGCCGGAGTCCGGCGTGTCGACGCCCGCGAGCATCCGCAGCAGGGTCGTCTTGCCGGCGCCGTTGAGCCCGAGGATCACGACGCGGCTGCCCCGGTCGATCGCCAGGGACACGTCCATGAACACCTCCTGCGACCCGTAGGCCTTGGAGAGCCCCTCCGCCGTGATGGGGGTCTTGCCGCAGGGAGCCGGGGTCGGGAACCGCAGGTGCGCGACCTTGTCGCTCACGCGCTCGCCCTCGAGCGACCCGAGCATCTTCTCCGCGCGGCGGATCATGTTCTGCGCGGCCGTGGCCTTCGTCGCCTTGGCGCGCATCTTCTCGGCCTGCGCGAGCAGGGTGCCCGCCTTCTTCTCGGCGTTGGCGCGCTCGCGACGACGCCGGCGCTCGTCCGTCTCGCGCTGCTTGAGGTACGCGTCCCACCCCATCGCGTAGGTGTCCATGACGGACCGGTTCGCGTCGAGGTACAGGACCTTGTTGACGGTGGCGCGCAGCAGCTCGACGTCGTGACTGATGACGATGAAGCCGCCCGCGTAGTTCTTCAGGTAGTCGCGCAGCCAGATGATCGAGTCGGCGTCGAGGTGGTTGGTGGGCTCGTCGAGCAGGAGCGTGTCGACGCCGGAGAAGAGGATCCGGGCGAGCTCGATGCGTCGCCGCTGACCACCCGAGAGGGTGCTCATGGGCTGGTTGAGGATGCGTTCGTCGAGCCCGAGGTTCGCGGTGATGCGCTCGGCCTCGGACTCGGCGGCGTAGCCTCCCGCGGCGAGGAAGCGCGCCTCGAGGCGCGGGTACCGGTCGAGCGCGGCCGCCATGGTGTCGGGGTCGGCGCTGGCCATCTCGCCCTCGGTGTCGCGCATGCGACGCACGATGTCGTCGAGGCCGCGGGCCGACAGGACGCGGTCCATCGCGCGCTGACTCAGGTCGCCCGTGCGGGGGTCCTGCGGGAGGTAGCCGATCTCGCCCGAGCGGACGATGGTGCCGCCCGCGGGCTGGGTGTCGCCAGCGAGGGTCTTGGTGAGCGTCGTCTTGCCGGCGCCGTTGCGGCCGACGAGACCGACACGGTCCCCGGGGCCGACACGGAAGGAGGCGTCCTCGACGAGGACACGGGCGCCGACGCGCAGCTCGACGTTCTGGGCTGAGATCACGACCCACCATCCTACGGGGGTGCGCCGGCCCGAGGTTCCGCGGACGGCCCTGGCGGCGCCTTTGGCGCTTCCGGCAGACCGTGAAGGTGCCGTACCTCCTACGCTCGGGCGTCATGACGTTCTCCGACGGTTCCCACCTCGACCCCGACCGCGTCCGCCGCCGCGGCCCCGGCCGCACGACCGCGATCGCGGGCGGCGGGATCGGCACGCTCGTGGTCGCGCTCCTCGCGATCTTCCTCGGCAACGGCTCGATCGACCTGTCCGGGCTGACGTCCGGGTCGGACGCCGGCGACGAGTCCGGGACGGACTGCACCGCGGGTGCCGACGCGAACCGCGACGCCGAGTGCCGGTACGTCGCGACCCTGGAGTCGACCGACGCGTACTGGGCGAAGACGCTGCCCGACCAGGCCGGCGTCCGCTACACCGAGCCGGAGGCGGTGAGCTTCTCGGGCTCGACGTCGAGCGGGTGCGGCACGGCGAGCTCGGCGACGGGACCGTTCTACTGCCCCTCCGACGGCACGGTGTACCTCGACGTGGCGTTCTTCGACGACCTGACGAGCCAGTACGGGGCGAACGGTGGCCCGCTCGCGCAGGAGTACGTCGTCGCGCACGAGGTCGGCCACCACGTCCAGGACCTCACCGGCGTGCTGGACCGCGCGGGCGGGCACGCGGTGGGCGCGGACGAGGGGTCGGTCCGGACCGAGCTCATGGCCGACTGCCTGGGCGGCATGTGGGCGCACGGCGCGTCCAGCACGAAGGACGCGTCCGGGACGCCGTTCCTCGAGAAGCTCACGCAGCAGGACGTGGCCGACGCGTTGTCCGCCGCCGCGGCGGTGGGTGACGACCGTCTGCAGCGGGCCGGCACCGGGCACGTCGACCCGGACTCGTGGACGCACGGCAGCGCCGCGCAGCGCGAGGCCGCGTTCCGGCTCGGCTACTCGACGGGCTCGTACGACCGGTGCGCGGCGATCCTCACGAAGGGGGTCTGACGCTCACCCGGCGACGGTCAGGACGAGCAGCGCGAGGTTGAGCGTCACGATCGCGGCGGCGACGGTCCACCCGGCGACGCGCATCCGCGGCCCGTCGACGAACTCCCCCATGACCTCGCTGTTGCCCGTGAGGCGCAGCAGCGGGACGAGCGCGAACGCGATGCCGAAGCTCAGCACGACCTGGCTCACGACGAGCGCCCAGGTCGGCTCCGCGCCGGCGGCGAGGATCACGAGGGCGGGGATCAGCGTGACGACGCGCCGCACGGCGAGCGGCACCCGGACCTTGAGGAGACCGCCCATGATCACGGCGCCGGCGTAGGCGCCGACGGACGTCGACGCGAGCCCCGACGCGAGCAGCCCGAGGGCGAAGACGACACCGATGCCTGGTCCGAGGGCGTCGACGATCGCCTGGTGGGCGCCCTCGATGGTGTCGGTGCCGTCGACGCCGCGCAGGGTGGTCGCGGCGACGAGCAGGAGCGCGACGTTGACGACGCCCGCGACCGCGAGCGCCCCGACCACGTCCCACCGCGTCGCGCCGAGCAGCCGGCGGACGCGCCGGTGGTCGGCCGTCGCGTCGACGCCGCGGCCGTGCTGGTCGGGGGCGTGCTGGCCGCGCGCGTGGTGGTCGCGCGCGAGCGCGGAGTGCAGGTAGACGGCGTGCGGCATCACGGTGGCGCCGAGCATGCTCGCGGCGAGGAGCACCGAGTCCGCGCCGTCGAACCGCGGCACGAGCCCGCCGAGCACGTCGCCCGGCGCGGGGGGCGCGACGAACAGCCCGGCGACGAACCCGACGGTGATGACGGCGAGCAGGGCGATCACGGCGGCCTCGAAGCGTCGCTGCCCGCGCCCCTGGACGAGCAGCAGCCCGAGCGACACGACTCCGACGATCACGCCGCCGAGCACGAGCGGCAGGTCGAAGAGGAGCTGGAGCGCGATGGCGCCGCCGATGACCTCGGCGACGTCGGTCGCGGCCGCGACGACCTCCGCCTGGCCCCAGTACGCCAGGCGTGCGGGCCGGCGCAGGCGCTCGCCCAGGAGGTCGGGCAGCGACTTGCCGGTGACGATGCCGAGCCGCGCCGACTGGTACTGCACGAGGACGGCCATGAGGTTCGCGGCGACGAGGACCCACAGCAGCATGTACCCGTAGCGCGAGCCCGCGCTGACGTTGGCCGCGACGTTCCCCGGGTCGACGTACGCGATCGCGGCGACGAACGCGGGGCCGAGCAGCGGCAGGAGCCCGCGTCCGAGCCGGCCGGTGGGCGCACGACGGTCGGGCACGCCGACCGGCTCCGTGCCGGCAGGCGCGGTGCCGGCAGGCGCGGACACGGTCGGCTCCTCGGTGCGCACTGCGGGGTGACCCTGCTCCATCCCACGATCTTAGGCTATCCGTCGACAAGAGTTCGCCTCGCCGAACTCCTGACGACGGGCGCCGCCGCGGGCGCCCGCGACGGCGGTAGGGTCGCACCATGACGGACACGGGACTGGCGGACATCGAGGTCACCACGCTGCGCGGCGAGACGACGACGTTCGGGGCGCTGACGGACGGCAAGGTGGCTCTCGTCGTGAACGTGGCGTCGCGCTGCGGGCTCGCGCCGCAGTACGAGCAGCTCGAGGCGCTCCAGAAGCAGTACGGCGACGCCGGGTTCACCGTCGTCGGCTTCCCGAGCAACCAGTTCCTCCAGGAGCTGGGCTCGCAGGACGCGATCGCCGAGTACTGCTCGGCGACCTGGGGCGTGACGTTCCCCATGACCGACAAGGTGCGCGTCAACGGGAAGAACGCGCACCCGCTCTACCAGGCGCTCAAGCAGACCCCGGACGACGACGGCAAGGCCGGGCGCGTCACCTGGAACTTCGAGAAGTTCCTCGTGCACCCGGACGGCCGGGTGCGCCGGTTCCGTCCGCGGACCGTCCCGGACGACCCCGCGATCGTCTCCGTCATCGAGGAGTGGACGGGCTCCGCACCGGCAGCGTGACGCCCTCGGCGGGCGTGACGACGTCGAGGGCGGTCGTCCGGGTCGCGGGTCGCTCGACGGCCTCCCGGTAGACCGCGCCGCGGCGTGCCGCCACCTCGGAGAAGAGCGGCATCTCGGTCGAGTCGCCCTGGTCGACGAGGCGGCGCAGGACGACGCTCTCGAGGTGGTCCAGCTCCGCCAGCCGGCGCCGGTCGGTCGCGTCCAGCAGGGCGTGGACGTCGGCGAGCGAGGGGGTCGGACGTGTCGTCTGGGTGCTCATCGCGCGCCTCCGGGTGTGCGGGCTGGTAGGTGCGCCGGCGAGGGTGGTGCCGACCGGCCGATCCTTCCCGGCCGACCTGGGAGGTTCCTCGGACCGCGCCCGGTACACGGCCAGGAACCTCTTGCCGATACCGCAAGCGTCGTTGCCGCAGTGGTCGCCGGCCCGTACCGTCGGCCTCATGACCACCGCGCACCCTGATCACGCCGACCACCACCGGGACCCTGACCACCCACGGGACCACGGACACCACAAGCACCCCCCGACGGAGCGTCACTGCGACGTCGCGGTGATCGGCGGCTCCGCCGCGGGGCTCGCGGCCGCGCTCCAGCTCGCCCGCCAGCGCCGGAGCGTCGTCGTGGTCGACGACGGCACGCCCCGCAACGCCCCGGCGGCACACATGCACGGCTACCTCGGGCACGAGGGCGTGGCCCCCGGCGACCTCGTGGCCGCCGGGCGCGAGGAGGTGCGGTCGCACGGCGGCGAGGTGCTCCCCGGACGCGCCACGGGCGTGCACCGCCGCGACGACGGCAGGTTCGTCGTCGCCCTCACCGGGGGCCACACCCTCGTGGCGCGCCGTGTGCTGGTCGCCACGGGACTCACCGACGACCTGCCGGCGATCGACGGCGTCGCGGAGCAGTGGGGGCGCGGGGTCGTTCACTGCCCCTTCTGCCACGGCTTCGAGGTGCGCGACCAGAGGCTCGTGCAGATCGTGACGAGCCCGCTGGGCCTGCACCCGACGCCCCTGTTCCGGCACCTCACCGACCGGCTGACCGTCGTGCTGCACGACCCGACAGGCGTCGACGAGGCCGCCGTGGACACGCTCGCCGCCGCGGGAGTCACGATCGAGCGCACCCCGGTCGCCCGGGTGCTGACCGGGGCGGACGACGCGGTGTCGGGCGTCGAGCTCTCCGACGGGCGCGTCCTCGACGCCGACGCCGTGGTCGCCGGGTCCCGCTTCCAGGCGCGCGTCGACACGATTGCCGGGCTCGGGATCACCGCCACCCCGCACGCGTCGGGCGCGGGCGACGTGCTGGCCGTCGACCCGCGCGGCGAGACGGCCGTCCCGGGCGTCTACGCGGCCGGGAACGTCACCGACCCGAGCCTCCAGGTGCTCCCGTCGGCGGCCCAGGGTAGCCAGGCGGGTGCCATGATCGCCTTCTCCCTGGCCGACGAGGACCTGCGCGACGCCGCACGCCGCTCGGGCGAGGAGACCGACTGGGACCACCGGTACGGCGGCGAGGGCCGCGCCTGGAGCGGCAACCCGAACGGCACGCTCGTGCGCGAGGTCGCAGACCTGGAGCCCGGCCGGGCGCTCGACGTGGGGACGGGCGAGGGCGCCGACGCGCTCTGGCTCGCCGAGCGCGGGTGGCAGGTCACCGCCACGGACATCTCCGGCAACGCGCTCGCCCGGGTCCGCGCCGAGGCCGACCGTCGCGGCCTCGCCGTCGAGCTCGTGCGCAGCGACGCCAACGACCCGGAGCCGTTCGGCAACGGGACGTTCGACCTCGTCTCGTTGCAGTACGGGGCGTTCAAGCGGACGCCCGACCAGCGCGGGCTGCGGAACCTGTTCGACGCCGTCGCGCCGGGCGGCACGCTCCTCGTGGTGCACCACGACCTCGCCCCGCTGCAGGAGCCCGTGGACGTGGCCGCCCAGACCCGGACGTTCGACCCGGCGGCGTTCGTGGGCGTCGACGAGATCGCTGCGGCGCTCAGCGACGACCCCGGCACCTGGGACGTCGAGGTCCACGAGACGCGCACGCGTCCTCCGGGCGCCGCGACCACGCACCACGTGGACGACGTGGTGCTGCGCGCGCGCCGCGCCGGCTGAGGAGACGCCCGACGCGCCGCACCGACGCGCCGGGCATCAGCGTGCGAGGACGTCCTCCACGCTCGACCCGGGCAGGGACACCGTGACCTGCGTGTCCCACGGGTCGCGGGTCGTCACGGCGCGGCCGTCGTCCGTGAACGCGACGCCGCGCGCGGTGAGGCGGGCAGCCAGCGCGTCGAGGTCGTCGCGGCCGGGGACGGTCACGGCGACGTCCCCCAGCCCCAGGGTCGACGCGCGCGGTCCCGCACCCCGGCTGTTCCACACGTTCATGGCGACGTGGTGGTGGTAACCGCCCGCGGACGCGAACAGTGCGCCGGGGTACTCGCGCATGGTCGCCTCGAACCCGAGGGTGCCGACGTAGAACGCGTCAGCCCGCTCGATGTCGCCCACCTGCAGGTGCACGTGCCCGACGCGACCCGCGAGCGCGGGGCCGGCATCGAGCGCGTCCTGCGTGAGGTGGGCGCGCAGGAAGTCGTTCGGGTCGAGGTACGTGGTGTCCATGAGCACCTGCCCGCGCGCGTGCAGCCACAGGCTGCGGTCCCGGTCGGTGTACAGCTCGATGCCGTTGCCCTCGGGGTCGGTGAAGTAGAACGCCTCGCTCACGGAGTGGTCGCTCGACCCGACGAAGCGGCTGCGGGGGTCCTGCGCCGCCCGGTACACGGTGGCGGCGAGCCCGGGCTGGTCGTCGAACAGGAACGCCGTGTGGAACAGGCCGGACTGGCGCGGGTCCACCGCCGGCAGGTCGGGCGTGTGGACGAGCCGCATCATGGGCGTCGTCCCCCGGCCGAGCACCCGGTGCACCTCGCGTCCGCGGGTCCGCTCCTCGACGGGCTCCATCGCGAGGGCGCCGGCGTAGTAGTCGGTCATCTGCTCGAGGTCCCCGACGCGCAGCGTGACGGCGTCCATCACGGTGTCGGGGTTGATCGTGGTGTCGGGAGCGGTCGTGGTGTCGGGAGCGGTCGCGCCGGCGGCTGCCGACGAGGTGCCGGTGGCAGCCGTGCTCATCGAGCGACCGCCAGCCCGCCGGTCCAGGGCAGCTTCTCGCCGACGGCGAGCGTGAGCTGGAGGAAGCCGATCGCCTCGAGCTCGTGGGCGCGGGCGAGCGAACCGGCGTCGAGGCCGTGCACTCCCCCCGCCTCGACCGCGGCGACCAGCGCGGACTTGGCGGCGTCGTCGTCGCCCGCGACGAGGACGGTCGTCGGCAGGTCGCCGGTCTTCTTGCTCGCGAGGGTCGCGGCGAACGTCGTGTTGAACGCCTTGAGGACGCGGCTCTGCGGCAGTGCGGCCTGGATCTCGGCGGCGGCGGACGACCCGGCGGGCACGACGAGCGCGTCGAACGTCGCGAAGTCGAGCGGGTTGGTGATGTCGACGACGACCTTCCCGGCGAGCTGGTCGCCGTACGCCTCGAGGATGCCCGCGACGGACGGGTACGGGACGGCGAGGACGACCACGTCGCCGGTGAGCGGCGCGGTGCCGACCTCCGCGTGCGAGACGTACGCGACGTCGTTGCCGCCGTCGGCGAGCACGCCGCCGATCGCGTGCGCCATGTTCCCCGTGCCGATGATGGTGAAGGTGGTCATCGTGCTGCTCCTCGTCAGCCGACGGGCCAAGCCGTCGAGCAATTGATTGTATCTACAACCAACACGATAGCGCGCTATAGTTGTACGTGCAACCAACTAGGAGGACGAGGCCGTGACCACGACAGGTACGACGCGGAGCGCCGTTGCGCTGCAGCAGAGCGAGCGCGTCGCCGTCGCGCGCCTGCACGCGCTGCTCGAGCTGCTGCCCGCCGCGCTCGACCAGCAGCTCGCGCCCGCCGGGCTCACGTCGTTCGAGTTCACGCTGCTCGAGGCGCTCGCGGAGGCCGACCACCACCGGCTGCGCCTGTCCGCGCTCGCGGCGCGCACCAACGCGACGCTCCCCCGACTCTCGCGCGTCGTGACCGGGCTGCAGCGCAAGGGCCTCGTCGACCGCGTGCCGTGCGAGCAGGACGCCCGCGCGACCAACGCCGTCCTCACCGCCGCCGGCACCGCCGCGTACGCCGACGCGCGGCCCCTGCACGACCGCGCGGTGCGCACGATGATCCTCGACGGGCTCGACGGCGACGACGTCGACCGGCTCGCCGACCTCACGCTCGCCGTCCTGCGCCGACTCGACCCGGGCCGCCGCCTCGACGTCACCGCCACGTGCAGCGCCGATCCCGCGCCACGCCCCTGAAGCACCCCCGTCCCTGAGGTGCGGCGGCCCCTCCGCGCGTCGGGCCATCGACCGACCTACGGTGGCCAGGACGCCGCCCGGGACACGTCCGGGACCACGGCACCCGTGCGGTTCGACCGAGGAGCACCGATGGCGGACGACGCTTTTCCCGCGCAGCAGCAGGAGCCGCCGGGTCTCACGAGCAGCATGGATCCGGTGCCGGACCACGGCGAGTCGTCCTACGTGGGGCACGGGCGCCTGGCCGGTCGACGCGCCCTCATCACGGGCGGTGACTCGGGCATCGGACGCGCGGTCGCGATCGCGTTCGCCCGGGAGGGCGCCGACGTGGCGATCTCGTACCTGCCCGAGGAGCAGCCCGACGCGGACGACACCGCCCGGTGGGTCGAGCGGGCCGGGCGACGCTGCGTCCTGCTCCCCGGCGACCTGCGGGACGAGCAGACGGCCCGCGCGGTCGTGGCCGATGCGGCGCAAGCGCTCGGCGGGCTCGACGTGCTGGTCAACAACGCGGCCTACCAGATGGCGCGTCGCGACCGGTTCGAGGACCTCGCGAGCGACGACCTCGACCGCGTCCTGAAGACGAACCTGTACGCCCTGTTCTGGGTCACCCAGACGGCGCTCGCCCACCTGGGCCGGGGCGCGTCGATCATCAACGTGTCGTCGGTCCAGGCGTACCAGCCGTCGACGGCCCTGGTCGACTACGCGGCCACGAAGGCCGCGATCAACAACGTCACCGTCAACCTGGCCGCGGAGCTCGGCCCGCGAGGAATCCGCGTCAACGCCGTGGCGCCCGGACCGATCTGGACGCCGCTGCAGCCCGCCACCCAGCCCGCAGAGACCCTCGAGAGCTTCGGCGTCGACACCCCGCTCGGACGCGCGGGGCAGCCTGCGGAGGTCGCTCCGGCGTTGGTGTTCCTCGCGTCGGAGACGGAGGCGTCGTACGTGTCCGGCACCGTGCTGGGTGTGACCGGAGGCAAGGCGGTCTTCTAGCGCACCCGGCTCGGCGCGCCTCGGCAGCGGCCCGCGCCTACCGTCGACGCATGAGCGAGACATCCACGTACCGCGCCGTCCTGTCCGGCGGCATGCAGTCGGCGCAGCAGATCGGGCCGACGTTCCAGTCCACGCCCGACGAGGCCCAGGCCCGCCTCGACGAGATCCTGGCGCAGAACTGGCAGGAACCCGGAGCCCTCGTCCGGCTCGAACGCTCCGGCACCGACGGCTGGGAGACCACCGGCATCGAGGTGACGGTCGACTGATCTCCAGGAGTTCGGTCAGGGCTCCGGCGGCGACGCTCTGACACTGTCGCTCGAGCCGTGCGCAGACGAACACGACCCCTACCTCACCGGCCTGCTGTTCCACGCGGTAGGCGACGGGGCGCGTGTGGAAGCGCCTGTCCTGCTGATCGGCTCCACGGAGCTACCCCAGTTCTTCCGGGGTCTCTACGACGACTTCCGAGGCTGGGAGGGAGATCGGGTGTGGCGTTCCCTCGAGGACGAGCTCCGTGTCACGGCACACCACGACGGACACGTCCACCTCCGGTGGGAGCTCAGCTGCGCGAGATGGCGGGAGACGTCATGGACCTTCTCCACCGTCACGCAGCACGGTGCCGGCGAAGACATGCGTCGCACGCCGACGAGATCGAGGTCCTGCTGACAACAACGTCTGCTGAACCCCCGAGACAGAACTTCCGCGCGTCAAAGACACTGTCGCAGTCTGGAGCACCGACGCCCGGGACACCGGTCTCCGGAGCGGATCGCTCGTCAAGAGACGAAGGTCCCGACCTCCAGGAGGTCGGGACCTTCGTCGTCACGACAGGCCGGGCGGGGTCAGACGTTGAACCCCAGCGCCCGGAGCTGGTCCTTGCCGTCGTCGGTGATCTTCTCCGGACCCCACGGCGGCATCCAGACCCAGTTCATGCGGAACCCGGAGACGACGTCCTCGAGCGCCATCGCGGACTGCTCCTCGATCATGTCCGTCAGCGGGCACGCGGCCGACGTGAGGGTCATGTCGATGACGCAGTGGTTGTTCTCGTCGACGTGCACGCCGTACACGAGCCCGAGGTCGACGACGTTGATGCCGAGCTCGGGGTCGATGACGTCACGCATCGCCTCCTCGACGTCCTCGACGGACGCGGGTGTCGCCGCGGCGGCGGCGGCGTCGGTCACGGCGGGCGCCTCAGTGGAGGCGGCGGCCGGGGCGGCGGCCTCGATGTCGGCGGGGGCCGACTGTTCGGTGGTCATGCGTCCTCCTTGAGAGGGGTCGTGGTGGCGCGCGCGAGCGCGTCGCGCAGCGCGGCCCAGCCGAGCAGCGCGCACTTGATGCGGGCGGGGAACTTGGACACGCCGACGAACGCGGACGCGTCCCCCAGCGTGTCGGCGGCCGTGTCGTCGATGCCCTGGCCGCGGGACGCCATGAGGGCGCGGAACGTCTCGCCGAGCTGCTCGGCCTCGTCCACCGGCTTGCCCGTGACGAGCTCGGTGAGCACCGACAGCGACGCCTGCGAGATGGAGCAGCCCTGGCTGTCCCACCGCAGGTCGGCGATCGTGCCGGCGTCGAGCACGACCCCGAGGGTCACCTCGTCGCCGCACGTCGGGTTGACCTGGTGCGACTCGCCGGTGTGGTGAGCGTGGTCGTGGGCGGCGGCCTCGGTGGGCACGTCCAGCGCGGCGAGCCCCCGGCCGTGGCTCGCGCGAGCCTGGTCGAGGATCACCTGCTGGTAGAGCTGTTCGAGCGCGCTGGGCCCGGTCATGACGTCACCTTCCTCATGCCCCGAAGAACGCGCGGACCCCGCCGAGTGCTTCCCGCAGCGCGCGGACCTCGTCGAGGGTCGTGTAGACGGACGCGGACGCGCGGGCGGTCGCGGCCACACCGAACCGGCGGTGCAGGGGCTGCGCGCAGTGGTGCCCGACGCGCACGGCGATACCGGTGTCGTCGAGGTACTGGCCGACGTCGTGCGCGTGCACGCCGTCCACGACGAACGACACGACGGCCAGGCGCTCGACCGCCTCGGTCGGACCGATGACGCGGACGCCCGGGACCTCCTGGATGCGCAGCAGCTCGGCGGCGACCTCGCGCTCGTGCGCGGCGACCGCGTCCATGCCGAGCTCGCTCAGGTACCGCGCGGCGGCACCCATGGCGACGGCCTGGGCGACGGGCTGCGTGCCCGCCTCGAACCGCTGCGGCGGCGGCGCGAACGTGGTCGTCTCCATGGTCACGACCTCGACCATCGACCCGCCCGTGAGGAACGGAGGCAGGTCGGCCAGCACGTCCCGGCGCCCGTACAGCGCGCCCACACCCGTCGGCCCGAGCATCTTGTGCCCGGAGAACGCGGCGAGATCCACGCCGAGGGCGCGCAGGTCGACGGGCAGGTGGGGCACGGACTGGCACGCGTCGAGCACGGTGAGCGCCCCGACCTCGCGCGCCCGGGCGACGAGCGGCGCGACCGGCGTGATCGCCCCCGTGACGTTCGACGCGTGCGTGAACGCGAGCACCTTGGTGCGCTCGGTCACGACGTCGCCGACCTGGTCGACACGGATCCGGCCCTCGTCGTCCACCTCGAGCCAGCGCAGGGTCGCACCCGTGCGGGCAGCGAGCTCCTGCCACGGCACGAGGTTGGCGTGGTGCTCGGCCTCGGTCACGACGATCTCGTCGCCCTCGGCCAGGGCGAAGCGCCGCGACTCGGCCCGCCCCCGCCCCCGGGCCGCGTCGAGCGTCGCACCCAGCAGGGCGTGCGTCACGAGGTTGAGCGCCGTCGTCGCACCGGACGTCCAGACGATCTCGTCCGGGTCGGCGCCGACGAACGCGGCCACGGCCGCCCGGGCGTCCTCGAACGCCTCGGTCGCCTCCTCCGCGAGCTGGTGCGCGCCGCGGTGCACCGCAGCGTTGCGCTGCAGGTAGAAGTCCTGCTCCGCGTCGAGCACGGGGTCGGGCTTCTGGCTCGTCGCCCCGGAGTCCAGGTAGACGAGCGGACGACCGCCCCGCAGCTCACGTCCGAGCAGCGGGAAGTCCGCGCGCACGGCAGCGAGCTCGGCGTCGCTCAGGCGCGCGGCCGAGGACGCCTGCGGGGCGGTCGTCGTGGTCATCTCGGGGCTCCGTCAGGCGCTGACGCTCGAGGTGAGGAACCGGTCGTAGCCCTCGTTCTCGAGACGCTCGGCGAGCTCCGGGCCGCCCTCCTCGGCGACGCGACCGTCGACGAAGACGTGCACGTGGTCGGGCTTGATGTAGCGCAGGATGCGCGTGTAGTGCGTGATGAGCAGCACGCCGAGCCCGGTCGCCTGGTGCGCGCGGTTCACGCCCTCCGACACGATGCGCAGCGCGTCGACGTCGAGGCCGGAGTCGGTCTCGTCGAGCACGGCGAACTTCGGCTTGAGGAGCTCGAGCTGGAGGATCTCGTGGCGCTTCTTCTCGCCGCCCGAGAAGCCCTCGTTGACGGAGCGCTCCGCGAACTCGGAGTCCATGCGCAGGTCGGCCATGGCGGACTTGACGTCCTTGACCCAGGTGCGCAGCGCGGGCGCCTCGCCGTCGATCGCGGTCTTGGCGGTCCGCAGGAAGTTCGACACGGACACGCCCGGCACCTCGACGGGGTACTGCATCGCGAGGAACAGGCCGGCGCGGGCGCGCTCGTCGACGGACATCGCGAGGACGTCCTCGCCGTCGAACGTCACCGTGCCACCGGTGACCTGGTACTTGGGGTGCCCGGCGAGCGAGTACGCCAGAGTGGACTTGCCGGAGCCGTTCGGGCCCATGATGGCGTGGATCTCGCCGGAGCCGATGGTCAGGTCGACGCCGCGCAGGATGGGCTTGGGGCCCTCCTTCGTCTCGACGCTGACGTGCAGGTCGCGGATCTCGAGAGTGGACATGTGGTTCTCCTCAGTCACAGAAAAGTCAGTTCAGCGGTGCGTCGACGTCCACGAGCACCTGCTCGCCGTCGACGGTCACCGGGTAGACGGGGACGGGCCGGATCGCGGGCAGGGCCGTCGGCATGCCGTCGCGCAGGTCGAACTGCGACCCGTGCAGCCAGCACTCGACGTAGCAGCCCTCGACCTCGCCGTCCGACAGCGAGACCTGCCCGTGGGAGCAGATGTCGCTGATCGCGTGCCAGTTGCCGTCGCCGTCACGGACGACGGCGACCTCGACGGTCGACCCGTTGGCGGCGACGAGGTCGGCCCGCAGGGCCTCCTCGGGCGCCAGGTCGGACGTCGTGCACGCGACCTGGGCGGTCATGCTGCGCCTTCGCTGCCCTCGATGACGCTCATCGACTTCGCGAGCTCGGCCTCGATCGAGGCGAGCAGCTTGGTCTCGACCTCCTCGACGCCGATCTCGTGGATGAGCTCGGCGAAGAAGCCGCGCACGACGAGCCGGCGCGCGTCGACCTCGGGGATGCCGCGCGAGCGCAGGTAGAACAGCTGCTCGTCGTCGAAGCGCCCGGTCGCGGACGCGTGACCCGCACCCTCGATGAGGCCGGTCTCGATCTCGAGGTTCGGCACCGAGTCGGCCCGCGCGCCGTCCGTGAGGACGAGGTTGCGGTTCAGCTCGTACGTGTCGGTGCCCTCGGCCTCGACGCGGATGAGCACGTCGCCGACCCACACGGTGTGCGCGCCCTCGCCCTGCAGCGCGCCCTTGTAGGTCACGCGCGACTTGCAGCTCGGGACCGCGTGGTCCACGAACAGGCGGTGCTCCTGGTGCTGGTCCGCGTCCGCGAAGTACAGCCCGACGAGCTCGACCTCGCCGCCCTCGCCCGCGAACTCGGCGTCCGGGGTCACGCGGACGACGTCGCCGCCGAACGTCACGACGACGTGCTTGAGGCGTGCGTCGCGTCCCAGGCGGGCGCGGTGCGAGCTGGCGTGCACGGCACCCTCGGACCAGTCCTGCACGGTCACGAGCGTGAGGTGCGCACCGTCGGCGACGTCGATCTCGACGGTCTGGTCGAGCGTCGCGACGCCGGTGTGCTCGAGCACGACGACGGCCTCGGAGAGCGGCTCGGCCTTGACGAGCACGTGCTGCACGGACGCCTCGGGCGAGACGCCCTCGGTGCGCACGTGCGTCACGCCGGACGCCACGGCCTCCTTGCCGACGGTCACGACCGTGGCCTCGGAGAACGCGTTCCACGCGGTGACGGCGGTGCGGTCGCCCGGCTTGCCGACCTGGCCCAGGCGGGCGTCGTCACGGCCGACGGTCTCGACGGAGACCTCGGCGGGCGCGTCGACCGTGGTCTTGACGCCCGAGGCCGAGAGGTCCGCGGCGAACAGCGGCGCGAGGCGACGGACCGGCGAGAACCGCCACTCCTCCTCGCGGCCCGTCGGGACGGGGATGTCGGCGAGGTCGAACGACGTGAGGCGCTCGGCACGCGACCCGGCCGGGACGACCTTCTCGCCGTGCGTGTGGGCACCGTCCGCCTGCGCGCGGGAGTGGTCCGTCGACACGCCGCGGGGCGCGTCGGTGGTCGAAGTGGTGGCAGTCATCAGCCGACAGCACCTTCCATCTGGAGCTCGATGAGGCGGTTGAGCTCGAGCGCGTACTCCATGGGCAGCTCGCGCGCGATGGGCTCCACGAACCCGCGCACGATCATCGCCATGGCCTCCTGCTCGGTCAGGCCTCGGGACATCAGGTAGAACAGCTGGTCCTCGCTCACGCGCGACACCGTCGCCTCGTGACCCATCGAGACGTCGTCCTCGCGGACGTCGACGTACGGGTAGGTGTCGGACCGGGAGATCTGGTCGACGAGCAGCGCGTCGCAGAGCACGTTGGACGCCGAGTGCTCGGCGCCCTCGAGGATCTGCACGAGGCCGCGGTACGACGTGCGGCCACCGCCGCGCGCGACCGACTTCGAGACGATCGAGCTCGACGTGTGCGGGGCCGCGTGGACCATCTTGGAGCCGGCGTCCTGGTGCTGGCCCTCGCCCGCGAACGCGATCGAGAGGGTCTCGCCGCGCGCGTGCTCGCCCAGCAGGTAGATCGCCGGGTACTTCATGGTGACCTTGGAGCCGATGTTGCCGTCGACCCACTCCATGGTCGCGCCGGCCTCCGCCGTCGCGCGCTTGGTCACGAGGTTGTACACGTTGTTCGACCAGTTCTGGATCGTCGTGTACCGGACGCGGGCGTTCTTCTTGACGATGATCTCGACGACCGCGGAGTGCAGCGAGTCGCTCGAGTAGATCGGCGCGGTGCAGCCCTCGACGTAGTGCACGTACGAGCCCTCGTCGGCGATGATCAGCGTCCGCTCGAACTGGCCCATGTTCTCCGTGTTGATGCGGAAGTAGGCCTGCAGCGGGATCTCGACGTGCACGCCCGGCGGCACGTAGACGAACGAGCCGCCCGACCACACGGCGGTGTTGAGCGCGGCGAACTTGTTGTCGCCCGACGGGATGACCGAGCCGAAGTACTGCTCGAACAGCTCCGGGTGCTCGCGCAGGCCCGTGTCGGTGTCGAGGAAGATGACGCCCTGCTCCTCGAGGTCCTCGCGGATCTGGTGGTAGACGACCTCGGACTCGTACTGCGCGGCGACGCCGGCGACGAGCCGCTGCTTCTCGGCCTCGGGGATGCCCAGGCGGTCGTACGTGTTGCGGATGTCCTCGGGCAGGTCCTCCCAGCTCTTGGCCTGCGCCTCGGTGGACCGCACGAAGTACTTGATGTTGTCGAAGTCGATGCCCGTGAGGTCGGCGCCCCAGCTCGGCATGGGCTTCTTGTCGAAGAGCTTGAGGGCACGCAGGCGGCGCTCGAGCATCCACGCGGGCTCGCTCTTGAGCGCGGAGATGTTGCGCACCACGTCCTCGTCGACACCGCGGCGCGCGCTCGCGCCCGCGGCGTCCGCGTCGTGCCAGCCGTAGCCGTAGTTCCCGATCGAGGCGATCGCCTCGTCCTGGGACATCGGCTGCCCGGCCACCTGCTCGGTGGGAGCACTCATAGCATCATCCTTCCTGCGCCGCGGACGGCGGTTTCGGGGGGTTCGCAGAACCGGTCGGCGCCGAGGGCCGGCGGACGACCGGGACGTTCGTGGTGCACACGTGCCCGCCGCCCGCGAGGGTCGACAGGCGCTGCACGTGGGTGCCGAGGAGCTCGGCGAAGACCTGGGCCTCCGCCTCGCAGAGCTGCGGGAACTCCGCGGCGATCTGCTGCACCGGGCAGTGGCCCTGGCACAGCTGGACGGTGTGGACGACGGCTGCGGGCCGTCCGGCGGACGAACCGGCGGGGCGCGCGGTCGGAGGCAGGGCGGACGGCACGGGCCGCACGCTCGCGGCGTAGCCGTCCCCGGCGAGGGCTGCGGCGAGCTGGTCGACGCGTCCCTCGACGTCGTCGGCGTCGACGAGGCCGCGGTACCGCTCGGCCATGGCCGCGTAGCGCTCGGCGGCGAAGGCCTCGACGGCCCGCTCGCCGCCGTGCTGGCGCAGGAAGCGCAGCGCGGCCGCCGCGAGCTCGGGGTACTCGCCCGCCATGTGCGCCTGGCCCTGGCGGGTCGCGACGTAGCGGCGCGCGGGCCGGCCGCGCTGCGCGGGGGCGTGGGGCTGGCTGCCGATGTCGTGGACGGCGATGAGGCCGTCCTCCTCGAGACAGACGAGGTGGCGGCGCACGCCGGTCGCGGTGAGCCCGAGCTCGGTCGCGAGCGCCGCGGCGCTGACCGGGCCGCGCTCGGCGACGAGGGCGAGCACGCGCTCGCGCGTCGAGGCGTCGGTGGCGCTCGCGGCGGTCTCGGCCTCACGGACGTGGATCGTCGACATGCTCACCTCCTCGGTGCGCGCGGCGCGGGGGTGCCTCCTGGCACCACCGTCATCGGATATGCCAACATTTTCGTTGCCTAAATCCGTCCGCGCAAGGAAGGCGCCCCTTAGTGACGAGCATCTCGCCCCCCGCGGGGGCGGGCGGAGCGCACCCCGAGCCCTGCCGCCTAGACTCGAGCACCGTGCCCGAACCCGCCACCCCGCAGCCCGGGGCCGCCCCGTCTGCCAGCCCGTCGAGCGCCGTGTCGCCCACCGAGGTCGACGACGCGCTCGTCGTGCGCGGGCTCGCGAAGTCCTACGACGGCCGGCGTGTCGTCGCGGGCCTCGACCTCACCGCGCGCCGTGGCGCCGTGACCGCCGTGCTCGGACCCAACGGCGCCGGCAAGACCACCACGATCGAGTGCTGCGAGGGCCTGCGCACCCCTGACGCCGGGACCGTCCGCGTCCTCGGCCTCGACCCGCACACCGACGCCGCGGCGCTGCGACCCCGGGTCGGCGTGATGCTGCAGGACGGCGGCCTGCCCACGGGGGTGCGCGCGCTCGAGATGCTCGAGCACGTCGCGCACCTGTACGCCGACCCGCGCGACGTCGGCGAGCTCACCGAGCGCCTCGGTCTCGCGTCGTTCGCCCGCACGACGGTCCGGCGCCTGTCCGGGGGCCAGCGGCAGCGGCTCGCCCTCGCCGTCGCGATCGTCGGACGTCCCGAGCTCGTGTTCCTCGACGAGCCGAGCGCCGGCATGGACCCCCAGTCGCGCCGCGCCGTGTGGGACCTCGTCACCGAGCTGCGCGACGAGGGCGTCGCGATCGTCCTGACGACCCACCTCATGGACGAGGCCGAGTCCCTCGCCGACGACGTGGTGGTCGTGGACCGCGGCGCCGTGATCGCGTCCGGCACGACGCACGACCTCGTGACGTCCGGCGCCGGGCCGGACGGCACCAGGGCACCCGACAGCACCCTGCGCTTCGAGGCGACGCCCGGGCTGCCGCCCGACCTCGTGCCCGGTCTCGCGCTGCGCGAGTCCGCGCCCGGCACCTACGTCGTGGCGGGGTCCGTGGACGCCGCGACCGTCGCCGCCCTCACCGCAGCCCTCGCCGAGCGCGACGTCCTCGTGCACCGGCTCACGGTGGGCCGCCGCACCCTCGAGGACGTGTTCCTCGACCTCACCGGGAGGAACCTGCGATGACGTCGCACACGGCGGGCACGACGGACGCCGCCCCCACGACCGCGCACAGAGGTGCCGCGTCGCCGGCGCGCCGGGTCGCGGCGCAGACCGCGTTCGAGACGCGCATGATCCTGCGTAACGGCGAGCAGCTGCTCGTCACGATCTTCCTGCCGCTGTTCCTGCTCGTGGCGCTCGACCGCGTGCACGCGATCGAGCTCGACACCGGCGGCGCGAGCCGCATCGACTTCGTGACCCCGGGCGTCCTCGCCGTCGCTGTCATGTCCACCGCGTTCACGTCGCAGGCCATCGCCACGGCGTTCGACCGCCGCAACGGGGTGCTGCGTCTCATGGCGACCACCCCCCTGGGCCGCGGTGGCCTGCTCGCCGGAAAGTTCCTCGGCGTCCTCGCCGTCGAGGTGGTGCAGGCGGTCGTGCTCGTCGCCGCCGCGCTGCTGCTCGGCTGGCACCCGCACGCCGCCGGCATCCCCCTGGCCGTCCTCGCCGGGCTGCTCGGGACGGCGGCGTTCACCTCGCTCGCGATGCTCGTGGCCGGCACCCTGCGCGCCGAGGGCGTGCTCGCCGTCGCGAACCTGCTGCTCGTGGTCCTCATCGCCGCGGGCGGCGTGCTCGTGCCCCCGTCGCACCTCGCCCCCGGGTGGGGCCACGTCGCCGCCCTCCTGCCCTCCGGCGCGCTCGGCGACGCCATGCGCGGCGCACTCCTCGACGGCAGCGTGCCGCTCGGCGCGGTCGCGGTCCTGCTCGGCTGGACCGTCGTGCTCGGCTGGGCCGCACGGCGCTGGTTCCGGTGGCAGTGAGCTCGCCGGCCCCCCGCGGTTCGGGAACCGGGGTCCGCGCCGGTTACGGTGGCCCGGTGAGCACGCCGACCGACGACGCCCCCGCACGCCCTGCGCCGGACGCCGTTCGCGACCCCGGGCACGGCCCGCAGAGTCAGCACGGCCCGCGCGCCGTCGTGACCCGCGTCCTCGACCGCGCGGCCGGGTGGACGCGCTGGGTCGTGCTCGCCAACCTCGTCGGACAGATCGCGATCATCGTCACCGGCGGCTTCGTGCGCCTCACCGGGTCCGGCCTCGGGTGCGAGACGTGGCCCGAGTGCCACCCCGGCTCGTTCGTCCCCGTCCGGCACGCCGCGACCGGGTACCACCAGGCGATCGAGTTCGGGAACCGCATGGTGACCTTCGTGCTCGTCGTCGTCGCGGCCGCGACCGCGGTCCTCGTGTGGCGCAGCGCGCGCGCCGCGTCGGTGCGCCGGCTCGGCCTCGTGCCGCTCGTCGGCGTGCTCGTCCAGGCCGTCCTCGGCGGCATCACCGTGCTCACCGACCTCGCACCGCAGATGGTCGCCGTCCACCTGCTGGTCTCCATGGCGCTCGTGGCCCTCTCGACGCTCTTGCTCGCACGCGTCGTCGAAGGCGACGGTCCCCCGCACCGCGTCGTCGACCCCGGCACCTGGACGCTGTCGCGCGTGCTCGGCGTCCTGCTCGTGCCCGTGCTCGTCCTCGGCGCGATCACGACGGGCTCCGGACCCCACGGCGGCGACGACGTCCACGCCGAGCGCCTCCCGTTCGACCCCGAGACGGTCGCGCGTCTCCACGCCTCCGCCGTGTGGCTCTTCCTCGTCGTGCTCGTCTGGCTGCTGTGGCGCACCCGCCGCTTCCCGACGCCGCAGCGCGTCCGCCGCGCGCTGCTCGCCGTCCTCGGCCTGTGCCTGCTGCAGGGCGCCGTCGGGTACGTCCAGTACTTCACGGGGCTGCCGATCGGCATGGTGGCCGTGCACATGATGCTCGCCGCCGTGTTCACCGCCACGGTCTCGTGGACCCTGCTCACGATGCGCGTCCGCCCGGGGCTCGAGCCGCCGTCAGGGGCCGTCAGCGCCGCGTCAGCGACCTGACAGCGCGACCTCCGATGCTGGGCACGTATCCCGCACCAGGAGGTCAGCAATGGCACACAGCAAGGGGCCCGGCTCGGACTGGGCCGTCGAGGCGCACGGCCTCGTCAAGCTCTTCGGCGACAACCGGGCGGTCGACGGCGTCGACCTCACCGTCCGCACCGGCACCGTCTACGGCGTCCTCGGCCCCAACGGGGCCGGCAAGACGACCACCATCCGCATGCTCGCGACCCTCCTGCGCCCCGACGGCGGCGAGGCCAGCATCTTCGGCCACGACGTGCGGCGCGAGCCCTTCGTCGTCCGGCAGCTCATCGGCGTCACCGGGCAGTACGCGTCCGTCGACGAGACGCTCTCCGCGACCGAGAACCTCATGCTCTTCTGCCGGCTCAACGGCCTGCGCGGCAAGGCCGCGCGCCGCCGGTCCGCCGAGCTGCTCGAGTCGTTCGCACTGACCGAGGCCGCGTCGCGGCCGCTCAAGAACTTCTCCGGCGGTATGCGGCGCCGGCTCGACCTCGCGGCGAGCCTCATCGCGCAGCCGCCCCTCATCTTCCTCGACGAGCCCACCACCGGCCTCGACCCGCGCACCCGCACGCAGATGTGGGACACGGTCCGCGACCTCGTCGCGACCGGCTCGACCGTCCTGCTCACCACGCAGTACCTCGACGAGGCCGACCAGCTCGCCGACCGCATCGCGGTCATCGACCGCGGCCGGGTCGTCGCGGAAGGGACCGCCGACGAGCTCAAGGACACGGTCGGCGACCAGTCCCTGCAGCTGGCGGTGGCCCACGCCGCCGACCTCGGCACGGCGCAGGCGCTGGCGGAGCAGGCGTTCGGGGTGAGCGCGACGCTCAGCCCCGAGGCGCGACGGATCACCGTCCCCGTCACCGGCCCCGACGCCGTGACCGACCTGCTCGTGCGTCTGCGCGAGGCACGCATCGAGGTCGCGTCGCTCAACATGTCGAAGCCCAGCCTCGACGAGGTGTTCCTCACGCTCACCGGCCACGAGACCGCGGACGACGCGGACGAGACCTCCGACACCACCGCACGAGAGGCGGTCCTGCGATGACCACGACGCTCCTGCCCACCGCGCGCGACGCGCGCACCACCATCGTCCCCGGCCTGGACCGCGACCTGAAGAACCGCACCTCGCTGCGCCAGACGGTCGACAACACCCTCACGATGGCCCACCGCGGCCTGCTCAAGATCAAGCGGACGCCCGAGCAGCTCTTCGACGTCACCCTCCAGCCGATCCTGTTCACGCTGATGTTCTCGTACATCTTCGGCGGGGCGCTGGCCGGCGACGTGAAGTCCTACCTCCCGACGCTGATCCCCGGCATCCTCGTCCAGACGGTCATCACGACGTCCGTCGTGACGGGCGTGCAGCTCCGCGAGGACATGGACAAGGGCGTGTTCGACCGGTTCAAGTCGCTGCCCATCGCCCGGATCGCCCCCCTCTCGGGTGCGCTGCTGGCCGACACCCTGCGCTACCTCATCGCGACGACCCTCACGTTCGTCATGGGTTTCGTCATGGGCTACCGCCCGGAGGGCGGCCTCGGGGGCGTCGTGGCGGCGGGGGTCATGGTCATCGTCTGCTCGTGGGCCGTGAGCTGGATCTTCGCGTTCTTCGGCGTCGTCGCCCGGACCGCGTCGAGCGTCCAGGGGATCTCGATGATCGTCCTGTTCCCGCTGACGTTCCTGTCGAACGCCTACGTGGACCCGTCGACCATGCCGGGCTGGCTTCAGGGCTTCGTGAGCGTCAACCCGATCTCGCACCTCGTCACCGCCGTGCGCGACCTGGCGAACGACGGGACGTTCGGGTCGGACGCGTGGATCTCGCTGCTCGGCGCCGCGGTGATCGTCGCCGTCTTCGCCCCGCTGACCGTCAAGGCGTACATGCGCAAGGCGTGACGACCGACACCCGACGGCTCGTGGCACCGCGTCTCAGACGCGGCGCCACGGGCCGTCGTCGATGATCTCGCGGACACGGGCCGTGGGGTCCTCGACGGCGGCCGCGCGCTCCTCGCCGGCCCGCACGACGTCCTCGCCCGCCACCCGGACGGCGAGGTCCCTGTGCCGCGCGCGACGCAGCGCCAGGACGTCCTGGCGCGACGCGAGACGGCCGGCGAGGGCCAGCAGCTCCACGCCGTCGGCCACCCGGCCCAGCTCCGGACGCGCCCACAGGGACGCGCCGAGCGCCGCCGCGGACGACCCCAGGACGGGACGGTCCACGAACCCGGGCAACGACCGCAGCAGCGCGCGCGTGACGGCGCGCTGCTCGCGGGTCCAGACCTCGAGCTGCTCGGCGGACGCGACGGGCGTCCGCTCCTCGAGACCGGCCTCGGCGGCGTCGAGCGCGGCCAGCGCGAGCCGCGAGGCCCCCGTCGACACCCGGCTCTGCAGCGCGCCGAAGCGCTGCCCCTTCAGCTCGTCGAGGATCTCGGTGAGGGTGCGCAGCGCGGCCTCCAGGTCGCCGCGGCCCGCCGCCTCGTGCGCGAGGCCCGACGCCCCCACCATGCGGCGCTCCGACGGACCGCCAGGACCCTCGTCCCGGCCGTCGTGCTCGTCGAGCGGGGTCGCCGCCAACCGGTGCAGCGCGGGGAGGACCTCGGCGCCGCGGCCCGTCGCGACCATCATCGTCGTCTCGAGGTTGTCGAGCTGGAGCAGGAACGCCTCGGCGTCCACCGCCTCGAAGCCCTCGCGCGCGACCGCGATCCAGCGCAGGGACTCGGCCGGGTCGCCCTCCTCCGCGGCGAGCTCGGCGAGGTGCTGCGCCGCCATGGCCGCACCCCACGTCTCCTCGTGCGCCGTCGCGATCGTGTGGGCGCGCCGGGACTGGACGAGCGACTCCGCGAGCCTGCCCTGGTTCTCCGCGAGCTGCGCCGACATCAGGTACGCGACCAGCGAGACGTACCAGTCGTCGGACTCCCGCAGGTCCGCGAGGACGACCGGGACGCGCGGCGGGTCGAGCGTCGCGTCGAGGAGCCGTGCCGTCGCGAGCTGCCCGGGCGTGAGCAGCTCCGGCCGCCGCAGCAGCCGTCGCAGGCGCGCGAACGACCGCATGCCCTCGGCCTGGTCCGTCAGGGCCGACATGGGCGACCCTGCCGCGGCCAGGACCCAGACGAGGTCGCCCACCTCGTCGTCCGCGGGCTCGCGGCCCACCAGGGCGCGCGCGACCTCGAAACCGAGCGTGACGGTCTCGCCGAACTGCGACCGGAGCATCCACAGGCGCGCGAGGAACGCGAACACGGGCAGCAGGACGTCGCGGCGCCGGTCCGCGAGCGCCCAGCGGAGCACCTGCACGAGGTTCTCCTGCTCGACGCGCCCGCGCCGCACCGCGTCGACCTGGGCGGCGCCGACGAGCCTTCCCTGGAGCGTGCGCGCGAGG
This sequence comes from Luteimicrobium subarcticum, assembly GCF_002798015.1. Taxonomy (GTDB): domain Bacteria; phylum Actinomycetota; class Actinomycetes; order Actinomycetales; family Cellulomonadaceae; genus Luteimicrobium; species Luteimicrobium subarcticum. The sequence goes on from NZ_PGTZ01000001.1 coordinate 44,801, forward strand.
TCGCGCGCCCACGCGTGGACCGCGTCGCGGACGGCGTCCTGCTCCCCCGAGCGCTCCAGCTCGAGCGCGGCGAACTCGCGGACGGTCTCGAGCATCCGGTAGCGGGTCGTGCCCGCGATCCGGTCGTCCACGGCGACGAGCATGGACTGGCTGACGAGGGCGTCGAGCTGGTCGAACGTGGCGAAGCCCGCGTCGGGCCCGTCGCACGCCGCCGTGACCTGCTCCGCCGTCGCGGCGTCGAACGCCCCCGGCAGCACGCACAGCCGGCGCAGCAGCGCCTGCTCCGCCCCGCCCAGGAGGTTCCACGACCACGCGATGACGGCGCGCAGCGTCCGGTGCCGCTCGGGTGCCGCCCGGTCCCCCGACGTCAGCAGCGCGAACCGGGACGCGAGGCGACGCTCGATCTCGACGACCGACATGGACCGCGTGCGCGCCGCCGCGAGCTCGATCGCGAGGGGCAGCCCGTCGAGCCGGTCGCACAGCCGCTCGACGACGTCGGCCGGGAGGTCGACGTCCGGCCGCGCCGCACGGGCGCGCTGCTCGAACAGGAGCGCCGCCGGACCAGACGCTCCGCCGGCGCCCGTGCCGACAGGTCCCGGGGTGCTGGCGGACCCGCCGTCCCCCACCGCCCGCCGGCTCGCGAGCGGTGGCAGCGGGAAGACCGCCTCCGCCGTGAGCTCGAGCGGGGCGCGGCTCGTCGTCAGCACGCGCGCCGACGTCTCGGCCAGCACGTCGGCCGTCCAGCGGGCCGCGCCGTCGAGCACGTGCTCGCAGTTGTCGAGCACGAGGAGCGTCGCGGGGGTGCGCAGGCGGTCGAGGATCCGGGACCGCAGGTCGGTCCGCCCGAGCTGGTCACCCAGGCGCGTCGAGCCCTGGCCGTCGCCCACGCCGAGCCGCGTCGCGAGCGCCAGCTCGACGTCGTCGTCCGTGCGGACGCTCGCGAGCTCGACCACCACGACGGGCGCGCCGGCGTCGGCCGCCCGGTGCGCGACCTCCTGCGCGACGCGCGTCTTGCCGAGACCGCCCGGTCCCAGGACCGTGACGAGACGGGACGTCCGCAGCGCCACCTCGATGGCCGCGACGTCCGCGTCGCGCCCGACGAGCGCGTTCGGCGGGGTCCGCAGGCCCAGGACGAGCACGCTGCGGCGCGGAGCCGCGTCCTCCGGCGTGCCCGGGCCGGCCGAGGTCACGGCCACGGTCGGCGGTGCGATCGCCGGCGCGGTCGGGTGGGCGGCCCGCGCGGCGGCGGCCGGCACCTCGCCGCGCAGCACGTGCTCGTGCAGCCGGACCACGTCCGCGGACGGGTCCGCGCCCAGCTCGTCGGCGAGAGCCTCGCGCAGGGTCGCGAACGCGCGCAGGGCGTCGGCCTGCCGGCCCGACCGGGCCGCGGCCGTCATGAAGGCGAGGCACGCCGCCTCGTCGGCGGGGCGGTGGGCGAGGCGGTCGCCCGCGACGGCGAGGACCCCCTCGTCGTCCCCCGCGGACACGAGCGCGTCGAGCCGCACGTCCTGCAGCGTCGAACGCACGCGCCCGGCCTCCGCGCCGAGCGACTCGGCGAGCGGTGAGCCGGGGGCGAGGTCGGCGCCGGGCTCGCCGCGCCACAGCGCGAGGGCGTCGTCCACCGCGGCCAGCGCGGCGTCGGGGCGGCCTGCCGCCAGCGCCGACGCCGCCTCGCGCGCGGCGGCCCGCGCCCGCGTCAGGTCGCTCGAGCCGACGAACGCGTAGCCCGACGGCGACGATGCGAGGAGGCCCTCGGCGCCGATGCGTCGGGTGCGCGAGACGACGGTCTGCAGCGCCGCCCGCGGGTCGGCGAGGTCGCCCTGCTCGCCGCGGTCCCACCAGAGGTCGTCGAGCAGGTGCGCGGACGACACCGGACGTCCCGCGGCGAGCGCGAGGGCGACGAGCAGGGCCCGCGACCGAGGCCCGGCCGGGGCGACCATGCCGCCCGGACCGCGGAGCAGCACGGGCCCGAGCACCGCGAGGTCGGGCGCGCCGACGGGCGGCGCGGGCGTGTCGTCGGATCCGGTGGGCCGTCCGGACGGCGCGGGCGAGGAGGACGACGGCACGACCACAACCCTAGTCGTCTGGACCGTCACCCGCCGTGACCGGACGCTGCGCCGTGGCCGGTCAGGCGGTCGCGAGGTCGCCGTCGGCCGCCCGGTCGAGCAACGGGGCACGGCGCCGCTCGGGCCACGCCACGTCGGCGGGACGCAGCGACGCCCAGCCGCCCGCGCGGGACGCGTGCGCGGCCAGCACGCCGACGACCGCCGACGGGTTGTGCACCGCACCCGACAGCACGGCGGCCACCGCGTCGTCGAGCGGCACCCAGCGCACCTCGATGTCGCGCTCCTCGTCGTGGCGCTCGAACCGCTCGTCGTCCGGGACGGGCGACAGGTCGCGCGCCACGAACACCCGCAGGGCCTCGGTCGAGCCGCCCGGCGTCGTGTAGTAGTCCGTGAGGACCGCCCACGAGGCGGCCCGCAGGTCCGCCTCCTCGGCGAGCTCGCGGGCCGCCGTGAGCTCTGCGGGCTCCCCGTCCACGTCGAGCAGACCGGCGGGCACCTCCCACAGCTCGCGCCCCACCGGGTGGCGGTACTGACGCAGCAGCAGCACGCGGTCGTCCGGGTCGAGGGCGACGACGGCGACCGCACCGGGGTGGTCGATCACCTCGCGCGTCACGGTGGAGTGGCCGAGGTCGACGCGGTCCGTCACCACGTCCCACACCCGGCCCCGGTGCACGGCCTCGCGGCCCAGCACGGGCCGCGGCGCGACCACGTCCTGGACCGCGGTGCCGGGGACCGCGGGGTCCTGCCCGCGCTGGTCGCTCACAGCGCGGCGTCCGCCGTCGCGTCCTCGGACGCGTCGACCGACGACGCCTCGTCCGAGCCCTGCGCGGCACCGGTACCGGTGCCCTCCGCACGGACCCGCAGCGCCGCGCCGACCAGCCCCGCGAACAGCGGGTGCGACCGCGTCGGCCGGGACTTGAACTCGGGGTGCGCCTGCGTCGAGACGTAGTACGGGTGCACGTCCGCCGGCAGCTCGACGAACTCGACGAGCGAGCCGTCCGGGCTCGTCCCCGAGATCACCAGGCCGGCCGCCTCGAGCTGGTCGCGGTAGGAGTTGTTGACCTCGTAGCGGTGGCGGTGGCGCTCGGACACCTGCGTCGTCCCGTACGCGGCCGCGACGACCGAGCCGGGCGTCAGGACGGCGTCGTACGAGCCGAGGCGCATGGTGCCGCCCAGGTCGCCCTCGCCGCCCACGATGGTGAGCTGCTCCTCCATCGTCGCGACGACGGGGTGCTGCGTCGACGCGTCGAACTCCGACGACGACGCGTCCGCGAGACCGAGCACGGTCCGCGCGTACTCCATGACCATCGACTGCAGGCCGAGGCAGATGCCGAGCGTCGGGACCCGGTGCTCGCGGGCCCAGCGCAGCGCACCGAGCTTGCCCTCGATGCCGCGCACCCCGAAGCCGCCGGGCACGAGCACCGCGTCGACGCCCGCGAGCTGCGCCTGCGCGCCCTCGGGGGTCTCGCACGTGTCGGACGCCACCCAGCGGATGTGCACCTTGGCGTCGTGCGCGAAACCGCCGGCGCGCAGCGCCTCGGTCACGGACAGGTACGCGTCGGGCAGCTCGATGTACTTGCCGACGAGCGCGACCTCGACGTGGTGCGCCGGCTCGTGCACGCGGCGCAGCAGCTGGTCCCACCCCGCCCAGTCGACGTCGTGGAACGGCAGACCGAGGCGGCGCACGGCGTACACGTCGAGGCCCTCGGCGTGCAGCACGCGCGGGATGTCGTAGATGCTCGGCGCGTCCTTGCAGGTCACGACGGCCTCGTCGTCGACGTCGCAGAAGCTCGCGATCTTGCGCTTGGTCGACTCGGGCAGGTCGCGGTCGCAGCGCAGCACGATCGCGTCGGGCTGGATGCCGATGCTGCGCAGCGCCGCCACGGAGTGCTGCGTGGGCTTGGTCTTGAGCTCGCCCGACGGGCCGATGTACGGCACGAGCGACACGTGCAGGAAGAAGACGTCGTCGCGGCCGACGTCGTGGCGGACCTGGCGCGCGGCCTCGAGGAACGGCTGCGACTCGATGTCGCCGACCGTGCCGCCGATCTCGGTGATGATGACGTCGACGTCGTCACCGGCCTGCGCACGCATGCGCGCCTTGATCTCGTCGGTGATGTGCGGGATGACCTGGACGGTGTCGCCGAGGTACTCGCCGCGGCGCTCCTTCGCGATGACGCTCGAGTACACGACGCCGGTGGTGACGTTCGCGGACGCCTCGAGGTCGACGTCGAGGAAGCGCTCGTAGTGCCCGATGTCGAGGTCGGTCTCGGCCCCGTCCTCGGTGACGAAGACCTCACCGTGCTGGAAGGGGTTCATCGTGCCGGGGTCGACGTTGATGTAGGGGTCGAGCTTCTGCATCTTGACGCGCAGGCCGCGCGCCCGCAGGAGGCGGCCGAGGCTCGAGGCGGTCAGGCCCTTGCCGAGCGAGGAGGCCACACCACCCGTCACGAAGATGTGTCGCGTCGGGGATTCCGCGCGCAGCCGGGAGGACGAAAGGGACCTGCTCAAGTGATCTGCCACGGAACTCCATCCTAACAGGCGCGGGCGGTGGCTGGTGCGGTGGCGGGTGCGCCGGCTGCCGTCGGTCAGGCGTGGCTCCCACGGTAGACCGCGTCGAGCTGGTCGGCGAGGTCCGCGCGCCGGGGCAGCGCGGCGGCGCGGCGCAGCGAGGCGGCGGCCCGCGCCGCCCGCTCGTCCGGGTCCGCGAGGAGCGTGCCGACGGCCGCCGCGAGCGCCTCGGCGCAGGTGCCGGGAGGGCCCGTCGGCACGAGCACGGCGGCGTCGCCCGTCACGGCCGCGGTGCCGCCCACGTCCGTCGCGACGACGGCGGCACCCGCACCCAGCGCCTCCTGGAGCCAGAGCGGCTGTCCCTCCCACCGCGCGGTCGAGACCACGACGTCGGCCGCCGCGAGCAGGTCGGGCACGTCGTCACGCGCCCCGAGCAGACGCACGGGCAGGTCGCGCGCGGTCACCTGTGCCGCCAGGTCGGCGCGCAGGGGCCCGTCGCCCGCGACGGCCCACACGAGCGGCATCGCGCACCGGGAGGCGGCGTCGAGCAGCACGTCGAGCCCCTTCTGCGGCGCGAGCCGCGCCACCGTCACCACGAGGCCCTGGTCGGCCCGCACGCCGAGCGCGTCCCGGACCTGCGCGGCCGACCGTCCCGGTCGCTCCCCCACGGCCGGGGCCGGGACGAGCGCGAGCGCGACGTCACGGGCGCCCCGGACGCGGGCGAGGTCCACCAGGTCCGGGCTGACCCCCAGCACGACGTCCGCACCCCGTGCGACGACGCGTTCCAGCACCGCGGACACGGTCCGCACGCCGCGCCCCCCGACGGGCAGGTTGTGCAGCGTCACGACGACACGGGGCCGCCGCGCGCGCAGGCCCACCGCGCCGAGGACGCTGAGCGCACCCGCCCGCAGGCCGTGCGCGTGCACCACGTCGGCGTCCCGGGCCAGGGCGCGCAGGCGGCGCAACGCCCCGACGTCGGAGCCCCGCGGGCGGTCCGCGATCTCGACGTCCACGACGTCCAGCGCCGCCCCCGCCGCCCCCGCCGCGGCGCGGACCGTCGGCGCGACCGACGCCGGCCCGGCGACCCGGACGCTCGTCCCGCGCTCCACGAGCACGTCCGCGACCTGACCGACGTGCCGTGCGACGCCGCCCGCGCTCGACCCGAGCACCTGCACGACCCTCATCGGACCTCCCCGCCCTGCGCGGCGGAGTCGTCGGGCTCGTCGGACGCGCCACGCGCCGACGACCGCCGCAGGCCGCCGAGCCCGCTGACGGTCCCCCGGTCTCCCACGAGGACGGCCGCGCCGACGACCGCCGCAGCCAGCAGCGCGCCGAGCGCCCCGACCGCGAGCGCCACGGGCCACCCCGGGTGCGCGGGCAGCAGGGCGTCGACGACGAGCAGCCCGAGCCCCGCCCCGACGACGGCGCCGCACCCGAGCACGAGCACGGTGCGGCCGGTGCCGCGCAGCGCGCCGGCCGGTGCGCTGCGGCGGACGGCGCGCAGCAGGAGGAGGCCCGCGACGGCCATGCCCAGGGAGCTCGCCGCGGCGACGCCCTCGAGCGTCGCCGCGGGGTCGGCCGCGTGCCGCACGAGCAGCGGGGGCAGCACGAGGGACGCGACGGCCGCGGTCCCCCAGCCCAGCACCGTGGCGCGGACCGCCGCCCGACCTTCGTCGAGCGTGTACAGGACCCGGGAGAGCTGGAAGATCAGCGCGTACCCGACGAGCCCCGGCGCGAGCCAGGCGACCGTGCCGGCCATGCCCGCGACGCTGCCCTTGGCGATCCGGACGAACACCGCCTCGACGGCCGGCGCGAGGGCCACGAGGGCCGCGGCGCCGACGACGCTCACGGCGAGGACCGCGCGCGTCGTTCCGCCGACGAGCCGCGCGAAGCCGGCGTGGTCGCCCGACGACGCCCGCTCCGCGATCCGCGGGAAGGCGCTCGTGGCGAGCGGCACGGCGAGCACCGCGTACGGCAGCAGGTAGACGGCCTGCGCGAGCTGGTAGACCGTCCAGGTGCCGTTGCCGCCCCAGTGCTGCGTCGACCAGAGCGCCGCGAGCGTGGCGACCTGCTGACCGACGACCGCGCCGACCCCCGCGAGCGCGAGGCGGCGTGCCCGGGCCGCCTGCCCGGCGGGGAACGAGAACGTCGGGCGCAGGCGCACGCCCGCGCGCCGTACGGGGATCAGCAACGGCAGGCACATGGCCGCGACCCCGGCGGTGGTGCCCCACGCGAGCCAGGCGAGGGCGGCATCCGACGTCCCGGCGACGTCCGCGGGGTCGGCGGTCAGGCGCCCGAACGCCAGGTAGGCGACGACCACGACGAGGCTCGACAGGATCGGCGCCGCGGCGGGCCAGAAGAAGCGCCGGTGCGCCTGCAGGACGCCGGACAGCACGACCCCGACCCCGTAGAGCGGGACCTGCACGGCGAACACGCGCACGAAGTACGTGGCGACGTCGGCCGTCGCGTCGTCGTGGATGCCCAGGACACCCGACACGATGGGCGGGGCGAGCACGAGCAGCAGCACCCCGAGGGGCACGAGCACGGCGACCGCCCAGGAGAGGAGCGCGGACGCCGACCGGTCGACGTCGAGACGCAGTCGTCGCGCTACCGGACCGGCGAGCAGCGGCACGACGACGCCGGCGAGCGCCCCGCCCGCCGCGACCTCGTACAGGATGTTCGGCAGCGCGTTCGCCGCCGCGTACGCGCCGCCCACGCCCTCGGTGCCCACCTGGTGCACCTGGACGACCTGGCGCGCGAACCCGAGCAGGCGGCTGACGATCGTGACGGCCGTGATGAGGAGGGCTGCGCCCGCGAGCGTCTGGCTCGCCGCGCGACGGGCGCCGGCGCGCTCGCGGGGCGCCGGTCCCGGCCGGCTCATGCCCGGCGTCCCCAGCGGTCGACGGCACGCAGCGCCGGGGTGCGGTCGATGACGGCGGAGAAGCTCACCCGCTCGGACGCCAGCGTCGCGGCCACCACGCCGGCGAGCAGCGCCAGCCGTGCGGGGCGGGGCAGCGCGAGCGCCGCCTGGGTGCCCACGAGCGCGCCGAGGGCGTTCGCTCCCCCGTCTCCGAGCATGTCACGCTCGCCGAGGTCGGCAGGGGCCGCCGCGGCCGCCGCCCCGCCGGCGACGCCCGTCAGGGCGCCGGCGCCGGTCACGCCCTGCGCGGCCGGGGTGAGCGCACCGCCCAGGCCGGCGAGCGCCGAGAGGACGACGGACGCCTTGAGCGCCCGTCCGGGACGCAGGTCGAGGAGGTTCACGAGGTTCGCGGTGCCCGCGACGAGCGCCGTGTCGACGACCACGTCGACGGCGCGGCCGGCCGCCGAGCGCGACCGGGGCGGGGCGACGCACGCCGCGACGAACGCCGAGGCGCCGATGCCGAGCACCTTGAGACCGCCGGTCGTGAGCCGTCCCTCCCGGAGCGCGCCGAGGTGCCCGCGCAGGCCCTTGGTGCGGGTCGTGGTGTCCTCGGCGAGGTCGTCGACGACACCGAGAGCGCCGGCGCCCGCGGTCGCGAGAGCCACGGCGGCACCGGCGCGACCGGGCGCCGCGACCAGCGCGCCGGCCGCGAGCCCGAGCGTGACGGCCGGACCCTCGAGCATGCTCACCGGCTCGCCGCGGTGGTTCGTCCGCGACCAGCGCGCACCGCCCGGCACGTCCGCGCGCGCCGCGAGCGACCGCGCCGCCCAGGTCGCCACCGCGGCGACCCCCGCACCCGCGAGACCGCGCCGCGCGCTCACTTGCCCGTCCCGGAGGGCGAGCTGTCGCGCGCCGGCGGCAGGGCCGGCACGGCCGCGGTCGCGCCGTCGTCGAACCCGTAGTGGCCCACGCTCCCGGCTGCCTGGTCGGCGAGCGCGAGCGCGACGCTGACCTGCCCGGACAGGGTGTCCGCACCGCTCACCGTGCTCACGACGACCTGCAGGTCGCCGTCGTCGCGGACCGCGGCCACCACGCCCGTCGGGTCGTCGGCCGGGCCGGCCACCACGGTGTCCGGCACCGCGGCGTGGGCCGCCGTGACGATCTCCAGCTCGCGGTCGCTCGTGTACGCCTGGGACTCGTCGGCGCCGGGGGTCGCGTCCGACGACTGCCCCTCCGGCGACCCGTCGAGGACGACGATCGCGTCCGCCGCGACGGTGGGCGTCCGTTCCACGTCGACGAGACCCGCGGACCGCAGCACCCCGAGCGTCGTGCGGGCCTGGTCGGACAGCGCGCCCCCGTCACCCGCGGGGTCGGCCGTCGAGACGGCGAGCGCGAGCGCCTGAGCCGCCTGCTGCGCGGACGTCCTGCCGGTGTCGATCGCGAGCCCCTCGGCCGCGAGCTCGGGCGCCGTCTCGTCGAGCGTCGTCGCGCCCGACGGGTCGGTCCACGTGCTCGTGACCTGGATGCGTCCACGCACCACGGCACCCGCCGTGCTGAGCTGCGTGGAGAGCGCCTTGAACTCGTCGTCCAGCCCGCTGCCGAGCTCGACGACCGTCACGTCCGCGCCGTCGAGCGTCCCGGAGAGCACCGCGGGCGCGAGCGCACCCACGACCGTCTCGCCGCGCTCCGACGCCGCCTGCTCCTGCTGCAGCTGCGCGCGCAGGTCCTCCTTCTCGGCCCGCAGGGCGGAGACCTGACCGCTGAGCTGGTCGCCGATGGACTCCTTGAGCGGGCCGGCGCCCAGGATGATGCCCACCGCGAGGGCGAGGAACACCGAGATCAGCGAGACGATGTGATAGCGGAAGTTGATCACTGACAGCCTTCAGGACGGGGTCGTGGCGAGCTCGTGGCTCGCCGGTTCAGGGGTACCGGACGGGCAGCGGTCGTGGGCGGCTCACCCGCCGAACAGCGAGCCGACCCAGGAGGTGAAGTCGTCGAGCCGCGCGCCGAGCAGACCGAGCAGCGTCTGCCCGGCAGCCGTGCACGCCAGGGCGGCGACGACGGCGAGCAGCCCGGCGAGCGACAGCAGGACGAGCTGGACGTTCGAGATCGTCGAGCGGTAGAGGCGCGAGACGCCCTTCGCGTCGACGAGCTTGGAGCCGACGCGCAGCCGGGTGAGGAACGTCGACGACATGCCGGCGCGCCCCTTGTCGAGGAACTCGACGAGCGTGGCGTGGGTGCCCACCGCGACGATGACCTCGGCACCCTTGTCGTCCGCGAGCAGCATCGCGACGTCCTCGCTCGTCCCGGTGGCCGGGAACACGACGGGCTCGACGCCCAGCTCGCGCACCCGGTCGAGGCCGGGGGCACGGCCGTCCCGGTACGCGTGCACGACGATCTCGGCGCCGCACGACAGCGCGCGGTCCGAGACGGAGTCCATGTCGCCGACGATGAGGTCCGGCTTGAACCCTCCGTCGAGGATCGCGTCGGCACCGCCGTCGACGCCGATGAGCACCGGCTTGTAGTCGCGGATGTAGGGTCGCAGGATCTGCAGGTCCTCGCGATAGTGGTAGCCACGCACGACGATCAGGACGTGCCGCCCGTCGATGTCGCTCGTGATGTCCGGGACGCCGATCCCGTCGAGCAGGAGCTCCTTCTCGCGGGTCAGGTACGTCATGGTGTTCTCGGCGAACGCCTCGAGCTCGGCCGACAGGCCCTCGCGCGCGACCTCGAGGGCCTCGCGCACGCTCTCCTCGTCCTGCTCCTGCCCTCGCGCGACCTCCTCGTCACCGCGCAGGACGACGCCGTCGACCACGCGGACCGAGGCTCCGTCGGGCAGGTCCATGATCGCGGGGCCGAGGCCGTCGACGAGCACGATGCCGGCCTGCACGAGCACCTCGGGACCGAGGTTGGGGTACCGGCCCGAGATGGAGCGCGCGGCGTTCAGCACGGCTGCGGGGCGCGCGGTGACGAGCGCGTCGGCGGCGACCCGGTCGATGTCCTCGTGGTCGATCACCGCGACGTCACCCGGCCGCAGCCTCTTCGTGAGCGCCTTGGTCCGCCGGTCGATGCGGGCCGGGCCCTGCACACCGTGTGTCTCAGGGCCCACCGGCGTCCTGCGCAGCGTGAGTCTCATCGGCCCCATCGTCCCACGTCGGGCCCCCCTCCCGCCGTCACCGTCCGACGACGCTCGTCTCGAGCAGCTCGGTGGCGTGCTGCAGCGCGGTCGACGAGTCCTCCTGGCCCGAGAGCATGCGGGCGAGCTCGCGCACCCGTTCGTCGCCCTCGACGCGCCGGACGCCCGACGCCGTCACCGGCGCCTCGCCGTCGTCGTCACCGCCCCGTCCGGCGCCGTCGCCCCGGCCGTCCGGCCCGGCCCCGGTGGCCGACGTCGTCCGCTTGACGACCACGACGTGGGCGTCGGCGAACGCCGCGACCTGCGGCAGGTGCGTCACGACGAGCACCTGGGCGACGCGGCCGAGCTCCGCGAGCCGGCGGCCCACCTCGACGGCGGCGCGTCCTCCGACGCCCGCGTCCACCTCGTCGAACACGAACGTGGGAAGGGGCCCGTCCGTGTGGGAGCGGGTCGCGAGCGCGACCTCGATCGCGAGCATCACGCGCGACAGCTCGCCGCCCGACGCGCCCTTGCCGAGGGGTCGGGCCGGCGCACCGGCGTGCGGCACGAGGAGGAGCTCGACGACGTCGGCGCCCGAGGGACCCGGCGCGTCCGCGGGGGCCACCGCGACCTCGAGGCGCGCGCCGCCCATGGCGAGGCCGGCGAGCTCGCCCGTGACGGCGTCGGCCAGCGCGGTCGCGGCATCACGGCGGCCCGCGGAGACCGCCGCGGCGAGCTCGACCACCTGCGCGTCGAGCTCCTCGACACGCGCGGCGAGCTCGTCGACCCGGGTGTCGTCGTCGCCGAGGTCGAGCAGCCGCAACCCGGACCGGCTCGCCCACGCCAGCACCTCGGCCACCGAGCCGCCGTGCGCCCGAGCGAGGCCGGTGAGCTCGGCGCGGCGCGCGTGGGCCGTCTCGAGCGCCGCCGGGTCGGCCTGGAGGTCCTGGACGTACGACGCGAGCTCGGCCGCGGCGTCGCCGAGCGCGAACGACGCCTCGTGCACCCGGCCCGCGAGCGCGCGGAGCGCGGCGTCCTGCGTGCCCGCCCCCTCGAGCGACCGGAAGGCGTGCTCGACGAGCGCCACGGCCCCCTCGGGGGCGTCGGCCTCCTCGCGGCCGCTGAGCGCGTCGTGCGCGACCTGGGCCGCAGCGCGGAGGTCCTCGACGTGCGTGAGCCGGCCGATCAGCCCGTCGAGCTCGTCGTCCTCGCCCTCGCGCGGGTCGACGCGCTCCACCTCGGCCAGGCCGAGCCGCAGCAGCTCCGCCTCGCGCGCCCGTTCGGCCCGCGCCCCCCGGATCTCCGCCAGCTCCGCGGCGGCGGCCGACCGCTCGGTCCACGCCGCCCGGTACGCGTCGAGGACCGCGAGGTGGTCCGGCCCGGCGAACGTGTCGAGCGCCGCGCGCTGCCGCGCGGGCGACCGCAGCCGCAGCTGGTCGGCCTGCCCGTGCACGGTCACCAGCTCCTCGGCGAGCTCGCCCAGCACCGCCTGCGGGACGGTGCGCCCGCCGACGTGCGCCCGCGAGCGCCCGCCCGCGGCCACCGTCCGCAGCACCACGACGCTCCCGTCGTCGTCCACCGAGCCGCCGGCGTCGTCGACCACTTGCGCCGCGCGCGAGCCGGGCGGCACCCCGAGGCTTCCCTCGACGACCGCCTGGTCGGCGCCCGGCCGGACGGCTCCCGCGTCCGCCTTGTTGCCCATGAGGAGCGAGAGCCCCGTGAGCAGCATCGTCTTGCCGGCGCCGGTCTCCCCCGTCACCACGGTGAGTCCCGGGCCGAGCTCGACCCGCGCGGACTCGATCACCCCGAGGTTCTCGATCGAGATCTCCTCCAGCACCTCAGTCCTCCTTCGCGGCGCGCTGACGCCAGCCGACCACCGGCAGCTTGAACTTGTCGACGAGACGGTCCGTGAACGGGGCGTCGTCGAGCCGGGCGAGCCGGACGGGCTCCGGACCCCGCCGGACCTCGACCCGTGACCCGCGCGGCAGGGGGACCGTCCGCCGGCCGTCGCACGTCAGCAGGCCCTCCGACGAGGCGCTCGGCAGGATCTCGAGCGCGAGGCTCGACGCCGGGCCCACGACGACGGGACGCGCGAACAGGGCGTGCGCCGCGAGCGGCACCATGAGCATCGCGTCGACGTCCGGCCACACGATGGGGCCGCCGCCGGAGAAGGCGTGCGCGGTCGACCCGGTCGCCGTCGCGAGGACCACGCCGTCGCACCCGAACGACGACAAGGGCCGGCCGTCGACCTCGAGCGCCACGTCGATCATCCGCGCGGGGTCGATCTTCTCGACGGTCGCCTCGTTGAGCGCCCAGCCGACCATCGGCTCGGCCCGCCCGGGGACCCGCACGGTGACGTCGAGCACGCCTCGCTCCTGGACCGAGTACGCGCCCGCCGCGAGCCGCTCGACCGTCCGGCGCAGGTCGCTGCGGTCGCTCTCGGCGAGGAACCCGACGTGGCCGAGGTTCACGCCGAGCAGCGGGACCTGCGTCCCGTGCGTCAGCTCGGCCGCCCGCAGGATCGTCCCGTCGCCTCCCAGCACGAGCACGACCTCGGCGTCGGCGACGCCCTCCTTCTCGCGCAGCACGTCGATCGGCTCGCCGAACGTCTCGGCGAGGTCGTCGTCGTGCAGCACGACCTCGAACCCGGCCGCGGCGAGCTCACGGACGGTCTCGTGCAGGACGTCGTGCGCCTCCGGGCGGCCGCCGTGGGCGACGATCACGACCTTGCGGCTCACGGGGCCTCCTTCAGGACGGTGCTGGGGGCTGGGGTGGAGACGGGACCGGGGACGGAGGTGGTGCGCTGACGAGCCCCGACGACGAACACCTCCGGCACGGGCGGCGGCGACCACGCGTCGTCCGGCGGCGCGACCGGCGTGGCCACGGCCGCGCGTGCCGCCGCGGCGACTTCGGCGGCGGCGACCGCGGCGTCGGCCTTCCCTGGACCGCTGCCCGACGACGGGAGCAGACGCAGCAGGAACTCCCGGTTGCCGTGCGGCCCGGGCAACGGGCTGGGCACCACGGCGACGGCGCGCAGCCCGACAGCGAGAGCGCTGCGGGCGACGCCCACCACCGCGTCGACCATGTGCTCGGGGTCGCGGACCACCCCGCCGGTGCCGAGCCGTTCGCGCCCCACCTCGAACTGCGGCTTGACCAGCAGCAGGACCGCGGCGTCCGGTCCGACGACGCGCGCCACGGCCGGGAGCACGTGCCCCAGCGAGATGAACGACAGGTCGCCGACGACGACGTCCACCGGGCCCGGCAGGTCGGCCGGCACGAGGTCGCGCGCGTTCGCGCCCTCGCGCACGTCCACGCGCGGGTCCTTCCGCAGCCGGTCGACGATCTGGTCGTGCCCGACGTCGAGCGCGACGACGCGCCGCGCACCGCGGCGCAGCAGGACGTCGGTGAAACCACCGGTCGACGCGCCGAGGTCCAGGCACGAGGCACCCTCGACCGGTACCGCGAGCGGGCCGGCCGGCGCCGCGGCCGGGTTGTCGGGCGCCGGGTGATCGGGCGCCGGGAACGCGCGGTCGAGCGCCCGGAGCGCACCTTCGAGCTTGTGCGCCGCCCGGGACGCGTAGGCGTCGTCCGACGCCGGACGGTCGACCGCGAGGTCCTCGTCGCCGTCCACGCGGTCGGCGGCGCGGCGCACGACCTGGCCCTGGCGGTGCACGAGCCCCGCCTCGACGAGCGCGACCGCTTCGCGCCGCGAGCGGGCCAGACCGCGGCGCACCAGCTCTGCGTCGACCCGCCCGGGCTCAGCCATCGGCGTCCACGAGGCGGCCCTGCAGCGCCGCCTGGACGCGCTCGAACACCGCGACCTGCTCGCCCGGGGAGAGCTCGGAGACGTCGCGCAGGGACTCGAGCTCACGGTCGACCACGGGGTCCCCCGAGCCGACGACCTGCTGGGCGTCGCCGCGCTCGTGCTCGTTCATGCCAGTCCCCCGAAGGTCGTGGCCGGGTCGGTGCCCGGCGTGGGCTCGCGTGCGTAGGTCGTCCGGTCGCGCCGGTCGGTCGACCGGCGGCACGGCTCGGCCAACGTTACAGGCCCTGACCCACGAGTCAGTCGGTCCGCACAGCGAACGTCGGCGCCGTGTCGCGGTCCAGCTCCTCGCCCGCGTCGACCGCGGCCCACGCCGCGACGCACGCGCAGCGCGCCAGGTCGACGTCCGGGTCGCCCGACAGGTCGAGCCGACCGTCCGCGACCCGTGCGGCCGCCCCGCCCAGCGTCCACCAGCCGTCCCGCTGCTCCGGCACCTCGTGCACGTCGTCGAGGGCACGCAGGTCGGCCCCGAGGTAGTCGGGGCGCTCGCCGGGGACGGCCAGCACCGCCTCGCGCACGCGGTGCACGCCCGTGAGGACGAGCAGACCGGGGTAGCCCGCGGAGCGCGCGCCCGCGAGGTCGGTGTCCAACCGATCTCCGATCACGAGCGGGCTCGACGCCTGCGCGCGGTCCACCGCGATCCGGTACATGTCCGGCTCCGGCTTGCCGGCACTGACCGGCTCCACCCCCGTCGCGGCGACCACGGCGGCCACGAGCGTGCCGTTGCCGGGCGCGGTGCCGCGCCCCGTCGGGATCGACAGGTCACGGTTGGTCGCGACGTGCCAGGCACCGCGCGCGACGGCGTACGACGCCTCCGCGAGGTCGGCCCACGACAGGTCGGGCGAGAAGCCCTGCACCACGGCGGCGGGCTCCTCGTCCGACGACGCCACCTCGACCAGCCCCGCCTCGCGGACCGCGGTGCGCAGCCCCGGACCCCCGACGACGAGGACCCGCGCCCCGGGCTCCAGCCGTCGGCGCAGCAGGGCCGCGCCCGCCTGCGCCGACGTGAAGACCTCGTCGGGACGCGTGGCCAGGCCGAGCCCGCTGAGCTGGTCGGCCACCGTCCCGGGCTCGCGCGACGCGTTGTTCGTCACGAACACGAGCCCCAGACCCGCGCCGCGCAGCCGCATGAGCGTCTCCGGGGCGTGCTCGACCGCGTGCGCCCCCCGGTACACCACGCCGTCGAGGTCGACGAGGGCCAGGTCGTGCTGGGCCGCCAGCGGGCCGGTGGACGCCCGGAGCGTCGACGTGGTCACGCGTCGGTCTCCTCGTCCCGTGCGGCGTCGTCCGCCCCGGGCGCCGCGGTGGGCTGGTCGGCGTCCGTCCGGGGGTCCGCGTCGGCGGGCTCGTCCTGCGCTCCGCTGTGCGACGCGCCGTGGTCCGCGTCGTCCGCGTCGTCCGCGTCGTCCGCGAGATCGAAGACGACGATCTCGTCGTCCTCGTCGTCATCCGGCGCGGCGACACCGAGCTGCGCGCGCAGCGCGGCTGCCGCAGCGGTGTCGCCCGACGCCTCGACGATCCCGATCCGAGCCTCGGCGATCCGCCGGAGCTGGTCGGCGTCGAGGCCCCGCTGGTCGATGCCGTCGAGCACTGCCGTCGCTGCCTCGAGCTGGGCCATGTCGAGCCGCGCCCCGCTCACGACGAGCGCGAGCTCGACCTTGCCGGCGCGCGTGAGCGTGTCGGCCTCGGGCGTCCGCGCGAGGTCGATCGCACGTTCCGGACGTCCCAGGCCGCGCTCGCAGTCCGCCATGACGGGCAGGTGCTCGGACGACCCGTTGAGTCGCCGCACGGTGCGCAGCTCGCGCAGCGCGTCGGCGTACCGACCGAGCTGGTACGCCGTGAGACCTGCGGCCTCGCGCACCACGTCGATGCGTCCGCCCCGGCGGACCGCCGCCTGGGCGTGCTCGTCAGCCAGCGCCGGGTCGGTGTCCATGAGGCGACCCGCCATGACGAGGTGTCGCGCGACCGTCTCCGCGTTGTCCTTCGTGAGCCCGCGCAGCCGACCACGCGCCGCACGGTCGAGCAGCGCACCGGTGACGTCGTCCGGCAGCGCGGGCTCGGCCGGACGGTCAGGGCGCGGCCCCCGGTGCTCGGGGCCTGGGCGCCCGTACCGGTCGTCGTTGCGGTCGTCGCGGGCACGGCCACGGTCGTCGCGGCCACCGGGTGCGCCGGGCCGTCCGTACCGGTCGTCGCGGCCACGGCCACGGTCGTCCCGGCCACCGGCTGCGCCGGGCCGTCCGCCCTGACGTGCCCCGCGCCCGTCGCCGCTGTCATAAGAACGCTGTCCACGGCCGTCAGGCCGGGAGCCGGTGCGGCGGTCGTCCCCGCGCGCGGGGCTGCGCTCGTCGCGACCGCGGTAGCCGCCGCCCGTCCGCGCACGCTCGCCGCCCTGACCGCCATTCGGACCGCTGCGCGGGCCGGCGCCCTGACCAGCACCACGCCGGTCCTGCCGGTCCCCGTTGGCCCCGCGCGACGACGAGCCGCCCGTCCCGCGCGCGGGTCCTCGCCCGGCTCGGTCTCCGGTGCCGTCGGAGCGGCGGTCGTCCCGCGCAGAGCCTCCACGGGCCCCGCGATCGCCGCTCGGGGGACGACGGTCGTCACGACGGTCCGCGCCGCCGCGGCCGAGACCCCCCGTGCCACCGTCGCGAGTGCCACCGTTGCGAGCGGGCGCTCCCGAGCGGTCCGAGAAATCCCTGCCCCGGCCGCCACCGGCGCCATAGCCGCCGCCCGAAGACCGCGGGGTGCTCGAGCGGCCTCCGGAGGCACCACGGCTTCCGTACCCGCCGGACGAACGGCGGTCCGCGCCGCGCGAACCGTCCCGCGATGAGTTGTCGCGCCGCTCCTGCGGTGCGTCGTGGGTGGGGTCGTCCTGCGTCATCAGCGGTCCTCACAGAAGTGGCACGTGGAAGACGCGCCGCGCGCGTCTCGAGAGGCGTGTCCCAGTTTCCCATGTTCCTCGCACGGCGGGCGCTACGCGCCACGAGGCCGCACCCCACGTCGCCCGCCGCGCACGCGGCTCGGGACGAGGTCGCCCGTGGAGACGCCGCGCGGCTCGGTGGACGGGCGGCGCGGCGGTGAAGGGTTCTGGATATGCCGCAGGCCACCCCCGGGGTCGGGGGTGGCCTGCAGTGAATGGGTGT
>NZ_PGTZ01000002.1 GCF_002798015.1 Luteimicrobium subarcticum
AGGCGGTCGTAGAGGTACTTCCATCCTGCCGCCAGGGCCTACCCCTTCCTCACACCCCGACCCGTGTCACCAACCTCATGAGCCACAACACCTAGTCCCTGGACGGACGTCGTGTGCGCGTCGATCGACGGTCTGGGAACCGCTACTTTCATGCTCCATGACGGTTCCTGACGATCGCGCGGAGTCGGCGGTGGCCGGCACGGCGGGTGGCGACGCGAGCGCGCCGTGGCAGAGCCTCGCTCAAGGCTACGAAGCCGCCCGAGCCCGAGAGGACTCGCTGGACCGGCTCGTCGAGTGGCCCGCGCAGCGCGCGGTCCTCGGCGACGTCGTCGGGCGGTCGGTGCTCGATGTCGGTTGCGGCAACGGAGCCAAGCTCGTCGCAGCTGACGCACCGCGCTACCAGTCCTGCTCCCACTGGAGGATCGCGACGGATGCGGCCTCAGCGTCACGGAGCAGCCTCGAGGTCGGGAACGGGAGCGACTCCTGCCGCCGGGTTCACGTCGGATGCACGAGCGCGAAGGTGCCATCCGAAAGCTGGACGATCACGGCGTCGCTGGCCTCGACGCCTCGACCCGGTTGATCCGTCCGTGCAGAAGGTGCCGCGGCGCGATCTCCTTGCTCAGTTCAGCACCACGGCCTCTCGCTTCGCGACCGCCCCAGGATCCAGCACGTCGGCGAGACCCGCCACCGCTCGGATACTCCAAGACCGCCACAGGCAGATCGTTCCAGGTTCGTTAGGAGACATGCCCTAGATCTTGGAGAGCGCGGCAAGCTACTTCGGGCCAGCACCAGACTGATGAGTCTCACGAATTCATCAGCAGACTCGATCATGTCCACTGACCGCCGAACGATCGTACCGACGTCCCTCGTGTGCTTGAGCGCGGGATCGATGTAGTCGCCGTACTTGCCGGCATCGCGGTACCACTCCAGTCCCTTCGGCGTCTCGCGGTAGACCTTCCTCGCAGAACCGCCGTGCCCTACGGTGTCCGCTCCACCAGGTCCGGGTCGCGCAGCAGCTCCAGCTGCCACCCTCGACGTCCTCCGAGCCCTCGCCGTCGCTCTCGCCGTCGCTCTCGCCGTCACCACCGACGAACTCGTCTTCAACGACGACGAACGCGGCCCCCAAGACGCCACCCTGCGCCTGCACCTCGAAGCCCTCGACCAACTCGACGAGGGCCTTGACCCCGGATCGTGGACACGCTGAAGCCAGCACTGCTGGGGAAGCGAGATGATCCAGGACATGGCCAGGAAGAACTACTCCGAGGAGTTCCGTCGTCAGGCCGTCGACTTGTACGAGTCCACCCCGGGGGCCACGGTCCGTGGGATCGCTGGAGACCTGGGCGTCGTGCGGGGCACGTTGCGGGCCTGGCTCGAGGCGTACGGGACGGGCAAGGAGACCGCGGCCGACGGAACGCTTGCGCGCAGCCCGTTGCAGGTGAAGGTCGCGACCGCCGCGCGCGAGCCACGCGATGGTGAGACGCCGGAGCAGAAGGTCGCCCGGCTCGAGGCACGGGTACGTGAGCTCGAGGTCGAGACCACCAAGCTGGTCACGGAGCGGGAGATCTTGCAGAAGGCGGCGAAGCATTTCGCCGGGCAGACGCGCTGGTGAGTCGCTTCCAGTTCGTCGCCGACCACTCGGCCACCTTCGAGGTGAAGCGACTGTGCCAGCTCCTGGAGATCAAGCGTTCGTCCTACTACGCGTGGCGGGCGGCCGCACCGGCCCGGGCGGTCCGTGCCGCCGCTGACGCCGCACTGGCGAGCCGGATCCGTGTCGTGCACGGCGCGGACAACACCGTCGGTGCCCCGCGCATGACCGCCGAGCTCAACGACGGCGTGCCCGCCTGCGAGCGGGTGAACCACAAGCGCGTCGCCCGCGTGATGCGCACCGCCGGCATCGCGGGCTACGTCAAGAAGAGGCGGGTGCGGACCACGGTCCCCGAGCCCGCGGACCAGAAGTTCCCCGACCTGCTCGGACGTGACTTCACCGCCGACGCCCCGAACCGCAAGTACGTCGGTGACATCACTTACCTACCGATCAGCGCCGCCGCCGGCGGCGGGAACCTCTACCTCGCGACCGTGATCGACTGTTACTCGCGCCGCCTGGTCGGGTGGGCCGTGGCCGACCACATGCGCACCGACCTCGTCGCCGACGCGCTGACCGCGGCCGCCGGGGCACGCGGCAGCCTCAAGGGATCGGTGTTCCACTCCGACCACGGGTCGGTCTACTGCTCGAAGGCCTACGCCAAGCTGTACAAACGACTCGGAGTGACCCAGTCGATGGGCGCCGTGGGCACCTCCGCGGACAACGCTCTGGCCGAGTCGTTCAACGCGACCCTCAAACGCGAGGTCCTGCAAGACGCCGCCTGCTGGCCCGACGAGGCCACCTGCCGTCGTGAGGTGTTCCGCTGGATCATCCGCTACAACAACCGCCGCCGACACTCCTGGTGCGGCTACGTCAGCCCCGCCGACTACGAGAACATCACGACCACCACTACGCTGCCGTCAGCGGCGTAACCCACCCCCGTGTCCACGACCCGGGGTCAAGGTCCCGGTCCACTTAGCAGACGGGGTGCCCTGGTGAAAGAACAACAGATCATCGCCGAGTTGGTAACCTCGGGACTTGCCGACTGGGTTTCGCTGCACGACGTCGTCTGGCTCTGCACCGAGGGCAGGATCAACGATGAATCGAAGCGTCGGGTGCTCGGCGTCCTCGACCGCATCTACACCGGCGGTCTGATGGTCCCGGGCGAACTTGGGGCGGCGGGATTCGAGGACTGGCAGTCGTGCGTCGGAAACTGGGTTCCACGATCTGCCGCAGAGCTGGACGAACTCGCATGGCACCCGATGGGTGCTGGATTTTGGCTGCGGCTCACGCCCGATGGCGAGCGGTTCGCACGAAAACTCCAACCGGCCGACGGCTAGAATTCCAACGCACGCCGCAATGCGGTGTTCTCAGAGCCCTATTCACGTGGCTCGCGGCTGGGCCGGTGATGGCGCCTGCGTGAGGGGTCCGGGGACGGGGCAACGGCTCCCTGACCTGCGAGGATGGGGTTACCACACCAACCATCGCTCACTGGCAGGAAGCCGTTGCGCTACAACTCTACGTGCGGTCTGGGTCCCGGCGAGGTCGCCGAGCTGACCGCGAGGATCTTCCAGGTACTGACCGGCCGCGGACCACTGCCCCGGTGGAAGGTCCCGCTGGGTCGCCAGGTCGAGATCGTCCTGGTGATGCTGCGCCAGAACCTGCCCCAGCAGCTCGTCGCGGACCTGTGCGGGGTGTCCCAGCCGACGGTCTCGAGGATCTTCCGTCGGATCGTGCCGCTGCTCGAGCAGGTCACCTGTCTGCACGGGGCAGACCTGGCCTCCCAGACCGCCGGGCGCGTGATCCCGGTCGACGGGACCTACGTCCCCACCGGCAACCGCGCCGCGACAGGACGGGACAACTACTCGGGCAAGCACCACGTGCAGTGCCTCAACATCCAGGTCGCCGCCACCCTCGACGGGCACCTGCTCGCCGTGTCCGACCCAGTGCCCGGAGCCCGCCACGACGCCGGCGCCCTGCACGCCACCGGCTGGAACCTCGTCCTGGACGATGTCCAATGGATCGGCGACTCCGCACCGACCACGACAAACAGTGGAACCGCTCCGTCGCGTCCCTGCGCGCACCCGTCGAGCGCGTCATCGGCCTCATCAAATGCTGGAAGATCGTCGCCAAGGGCTGGCGCGGACCCCTCCGAGAACTACCCCGCATCATCCGCCTGATCACCCTCCTCGAACGCTACCGAACAGGCTGGTGAATAGGGCTCTTATATATCCGATGCCTCATCAAGTATATCGCGAAGATCCCGGAGCCGAAAGATTACGGCCCCGAGCTGTTCGTCGCGCAGCGTAGTGAACTGGATCTCCTCGATATCGGCTTCCGCTAGCCGCACGGCATCCGCGACCTCGGAGCCGTCATTTTCGAATTGCGGAATTGCGCTCTGCAGAACCGCTTGTACGTCGCCAATCGACCGTGAGCCGATTTCGAGCCCCGAAATCGCCGCAAGGACGTCCGAGGAAACCTTAGAATTGTATTCGTTCATCTTCATCGCGTGATCACCGTAATGACGACGTCATTCTCCGTTATGACCTGAACGGTACCGCTTGCGTAGGAGAGCCGAGCCTCTCCGTTCGGGCCCCTGACCGGGCTTCCCTGCGTGCTGCCCAACACGTCCTCGAAGAATGCCGGCGAAACGCTCCTACCAGGGCTAGTTGCTCCCGCCGGTGCGCCAAGCCCGCTGGGCTGCATGCGGTCAACAGCGTGCCGCGTGTACAAGCGCTCGCCTACCTGAGCGTAATTCCGCCCCTCCTGTGTGACCTTTGGATAGTTCGACCAGGATGTCCATGGAATCTTGGCTGCGGTGTTTGCGGCTGCGTCTTCGGCGCCGACTCTAGCAGTGGTCTTGAGGCTTGCGCGTGCGGGTGCGGCGAGCAGGGAGACGCCTTCGCCGACGCCGGTGAGGTCGAGCGCGGTGATCCCTACCTGGAACTGGAGCTCGTCACGCCAGCCCATCGCTCCGCCCCACTCGGAGAAGTCCCCGGTCTGGAACGCCGTGTAGGTGCGGCGCGTGAACTGCTACTGGGGGTACCCGGGGGATCGCGTTGAGTGCGACTTCCTTGACGAATTCCTGGTGGGTCGAGACCCAGTCGCCATCTTTCCCCCGATCCCGCTGGGGGTTGCCCATCAGATCGTCGAGCTTGAGGTCGTCGTCGGCGGCCCGTCCACCCCGGACGCCGGGGCACGGTCTACCGGGACCGTCACTCACACCGCGACGAGCTACACCGACGGCGGTGGCAGCTCCACCAGCCCCACCACCAGCGGGTACCCCGCTAAAAACTCGGGGCACTACGACCCCACGTTCGTCCCCCACGACAAGCGCCAAAGCATCGCGGAGTGGGTGCTCTGGTACGCCGCCGACATGGACGACTTCAACCGGTGCGACTCTGGCGGCGCATGGTTCGCCTGCAGCATGGCCGTCGCATCCGTCGCCAGTCTCCCCCTCGGTGGTGAGTTCGACGAGGCACGCGCCGCACTCGACGGCACCGAAGCCCTCATCGACGCCGGGCGCGGTATCGTCGAGTCCGGAGCAGGACGCAAAGCAGGCGAAGCCAGCGCGAGCAGCGCGAGCGAGGCAGAAGCCGCAGTTCGGGCAATGCCGGGCTCCGTGACGGTTGGTTCAGGGCCATCCCTCGATAACATCTCGGTGAGCCAAGCGACACGGATCCAGAACGCCGCCAATCGAATCGACCAGCCGATTTCGCTGGTGGGTAGCCGGGCGCCGGGACGTCGCATGGATACTCCGACTGGGACTACGTGATCTCAGGAATCAATTCACGCGTCAGGCACTCGGTCTCGAGTTTGCTCCCGCGCGGGCCCGTCGAGCTCGGGCACAGTCGTCGGATCGACGTCCTAACAGGACCCCTCAATGAGCAACTGCCCCACATCACCTTTCAACCCGGTTGGATGACATGAACGCCGAGATCATTGATCGCAGAGGCAATCTCCGCCTCGTCCTAGACCCTGAGCGCGTTTTTCCTGGACTTATCGTCCAAGGCGACACACTCGTGAGTCTTCTCGAAGACCTCGAAGAAGAGAACCCGGAAGGCTTCGCCACCCAGACCGTGCGCGAATGGATCGGTCTCTACGAAGAGATGATGAAGGACGCTGGCTCCGACCTGCCTTACGTGCGATGAGGTAGCGAACTCGGATAAGCGGCTCTTCGTCGATCCGGTGGGGATCAGGTCGTGAGGCCACCGGCGGCGAGGAGCATGCGGAGGCGGTAGTTGTCGTAGTTGCGGTAGCCGCGGGCGAGGCGGCGGTGGAGCTCGATGATCCCGTTGACGGCCTCGGTCGGCCCGTTGTTCTGGCGGCCGGTATCGAAGTAGGCGTGGAACGCGTCGCGCCAGCGGCGTAGGGGCCGCCCGAGCCGGGCGACTTCGGGGATCGGGCAGGTGTGGAACGAGTTCAGGACGTGCTGGGCCAGCTTGCGGCCGTCGGCGAGGTCGCGTGCGCGGTAGGCGGCGCGTAGGTCCTGGGCGCACTGCCAGGCGACGAACACCTCCTCGTGAGCGTCGTTCGTCTCGATCGCGCGGGTCAGGCGCGCCCACTGCTTGTCGGTCAGGTGCTCCGCGCCGGCACGCAGGATGGTCTGGATCCCCGCCAGTGGGTCGCCCTTGCGGCCGCGGTGCCCGGTGGTGTCCTGCTGGACACGGCGTCGGACCTCGTCGACCACGGCGGTGCCGAGCTTGACGACGTGGAACGCATCCAGGACCGCGGTCGCGTCGGCGAGCTGGTCGTCGATCGCGGCCTTGTAGCCCCCGAACGGGTCGAGCGCCGCGACACCGATGTTCGCCCGGAACGCTTCGCCGCGCTCATTGAGCCAGTCGGCGTAGGCCTTCTTCGAGCGGCCCGGGACCAGGTCCAGCAGCCGGGCGTGCACGCGGCCCTTCTCGTCGCGGGTCAGGTCGACCATCCCGGTCAGCTCCTTGGGGCCGCGCACGTGCCGGTCGCCGTGGTGCCAGATGTGCTCGTCTACCCCCAGGGACCTGACGCCGGCGAACCGGGACTCGTCGCCCGCGAGACGTTCGAGGACGGGCTTGATCGCACGCCACAGCGCCCACCAGGACACCGCGAGGCGGCGTGCCAGTCCGGCGATCGTGGCGTGCTCACGGCGCAGCTGCCCGATCGCCCACGCCACCGCCCGGACCGTGATCGACCCCCGCGCCGCGACCAGGGTCGGGACCTGCTCGGTGAACGTCCCGCGTGGACACGCCGCTTCCGGGCAGCGCCACGTGCGTTGCCGCCACACGAGCCGGACCCGGACGTCACCGTGCGGCACGTCGTGCAGGACGCGCCTGCGCCTGCCCCGGCTCGGCGCGACCACCTCGCAGTCCGGGCAGCCCATCAGGTGCCACGGCGTCGAGACCGTGACCGTCATCGACGTTTCGGCCCGCTCGACCGACTCGACGCTGACCTCAGGCAGGCCGAGCAGCACATCACAACGAGCACAAGGATCGGTAGTAGTGGGCGCGCCAGCGCACCCCGTAGCGTTGGAACGTCGAGGTCCTCGAAGTCGATCAGTGGTTGGCGCTTCTGATCATCGGGGACCTCGACCCCTACACCCAGCCCGTCACACCGCCGCCGTCACTCCCCACCGGATCGGCGAAGAGCCGCTATTGCATCACTCGTAGACACGGGCGGCGAGAAGCATGTCCGCGATCAACTGCCATGTGGGCTGACTCGGAACTGGTTCGTGGCGACCGGAAAAGTACCCATCCATGTCCTCAAGCCATGCAGCCCATGCGCGCAGGAAATCGAGCAGATTTGCATTTTCCCACTCGTCTGGATCAGCAGAGAAGGAATCGGCAAGGCGATCGATGAAGTCTGCAAAGTCCGATCTATTCATTGGCGCCTGGTGAGGCTTGCTGGTTTCCATTACCCATTTCCTCTAATGCGGATTGAGAGGCCGCCATTCTTTGTCGAGAACTTCCACTCTTCTTTGGGCATCTCGGCTGTGGTAGCCATGCGATAGGGAGCATCTACTCCCGCCTGCTGGAAAGCCGCCAATCGGCGATTATCGAGTGAAAATATCTCACCACCGCGTTCGACGAGACGGATCTGTGGGACATCTCTGGCCCTGACGCTCCCATTCCGGAGCCCTTCGGCAAGTGACTGAATCGTGGTGCCATCGCGGAACGTGTTCTTGATGCTGCTCTGACTGAACCTCACGGTTGCTGGATCGATAAAACCGCTATCCGCAAGGCGAGATGCGGTGCCTGCGACTCCCTTGGCGCCTGTCGATGCGGCTATCTTGCCACCTGCGGAGAGTTCGGGTCCGAGGTCGGGGACGATGGCCATGGCGGCGAGTCCGACGGAGGTGCCCCAGTCGTTGCCTTGGTCGTGGTAGCTGTCGGCACTGGTTGCGGCGAGCATCACGCCCATGACGGCGCAGGTCAGGCCCCCCGTCTCGGGGCAGGCCAGGGCGAGGGCCGCGGTCGCGGCGCCCATGGCGATGTCGGTTCGGTGGTCCCACAGTCCGTCGCGCAGACCGGTCACGTTCGCGCCCCAGTCGACCTGCTCCCCGCACAGGTCCGCGCATGCGGGGTACCCGCTGGTGGTGGAGCTGGTGGAGCTGCCACCGCCGTCGGTGTAGCTCGTCGCGGTGTAGGTGACGGTCCCGGTCGTTTTCGCGGTGCCGTCCGGTGCGGAGGTGGATGTGCTGCTGGGGGTGGTGGACGAGCCGCTGCCTGATCCGTGCCCGGTCAGGGCCCGCCACTCCCCTTCGGTCATGCCGTCCGGGTGCGGGTTGCTGGGGAGGTTCCCGGTGGGGTCGGTCCAGGTGGTGGGGTTGTTGTTCGCGTACGAGTACGCGGCCCACTGCTGGGGGTCGCCGAGGTTCATGATCGGGTCGACCGAGACGAACCGGCCCACGGCGGGGTCGTAGTAGCGGGCACCGACCTGGGTCAGCCCGGTCGCGTCGGTGGGCTTGTCGAGGAAACCGTGGTCCCCGGGGAACGTGCCCCCCTGCCCGCCGCCCTGCCCGCGGGGCACACCGAACGGGTCCTGGTGACGCACCGTGAGCTGGTTCGTGGTGTCCGTGACCGCGTACTGCGCGGTCGTCTCGGCAGGCCGCGAGCAGGCCCGCGCGGCGGTGGACGGGCCGACGACGAGCGGGCATGCCGCTGACTACCAGTGTTTCTCGTATGACGGGTTGCGGCGTCTGACGCAGGCGTGGACCCCGAGGACGGCGGACTGCGGGGTCTCGGGCCGTACGGCGTCGAACCTGGGTGGTGCGGCGCCGTGCTGGTCGTCCTACGGGTATGACGTGGTGGGGAACCGGGCGTCGGTGGTGGGTCACGGTACCGACGGGTCGACGACGACGAGCGTGTACTCGTACGACGGGTCGGGTGGTGCGGGTCCGCACGCGGTCACGAGGGTCGCGACGACGTCGAGCGCGGTGGGTGTCGCGCAGGTCGACTCTGCGTTCGCCTACGACAAGACCGGGAACATGGTCTCGCGGGCGGTGGGCGGTACAGACGCCCAGACGCTTGCGTGGGACGCGGGCGGTCGGCTCGCGGGTGTGGCGACGACCTCGAGCGGCGTCTCGCAGGGCCTGTTCGTGTACTCGGCGGACGGGGACCGTCTCCTACGCCGTCAGGGCGGGACGGTCACGGCGTACCTGCCCGGTGGGCAGGAGCTCACGTTGACGACCGCGACGTCGACGCTGGCCGCGACGCGGTACTACACGGTCGGTGGGCAGACCATCGCGGTGCGCACCGGGTCGGGACCGAGCGGGGTGACTACCCTGGTCCCCGACGCCCAGGGCACCGCGCAGTACGCGGTCACGGACACCACCAACCAGCTCACGGTGCGTCACCAGGACCCGTTCGGCGTGCCCCGCGGGCAGGGGGGCACGTTCCCGGGGGACCACGGGTTCCTCGACAAGCCCGCCGACGCGACCGGGTTGACCCAGGTCGGTGCCCGCTACTACGACCCCGCCCTGGGCCGGTTCGTCTCGGTAGACCCGGTCATGGACCTCGGCGACCCGCAGCAGTGGGCCGCGTACTCATACGCGAACAACAACCCCACCACCTGGACCGACCCCACCGGCCTTGCACCGATCGGGATGACCTTGCCCGACGGACGCCACGGCGGCACACACTCGGACACCTCGACGGGCTCGACCACCACCTCCAGCAGCACATCCACGTCCACTCCGGACGGGCCGCCGACGACGACCTCAAGGTCGACCATCTGGTGGGCAACCCCGGACGGGATCGGAGGAGCGATCGGCGACTGGGTCTCGACGCACCAGGAGATCGTCAAGGAAGTCGCTCCGAACACGATCCCGGGCTACTCCCAGTACCAGTTCACGAGCCGCACCTACACGGCGTTCCAGGCAGGGGACTTCTCCCAGTGGGGCGGATTCATGGGCTGGAACGAAGAGCTCAAGTTCCAGGTAGGGATCACCGCGCTCGACCTCACTGGCGTCGGCGAAGGCGTCTCCCTGCTCGCCGCACCCGCACGCGCAGGCCTCAAGACCACTGCCGAGGCTAGTGTTGAAGGCGCGGGAGCGGACGCTACTCTCTCTGCCGCGGGAAGCCCTGCAAGGTTGACACTCCCTGAACTTCGCGCTGCGGCCGACGCTACGGTTCCGAGCGGTCTCACACGGGCGCAGTGGGGCAAGATGGTTTGGGGCGCCGGCGGGGGCGGAGGAGCGGCAGCGACTAACGCAAGGGCGCTAATCGGTCGTTCTGCCGAACAACTCGGCCAGATTCCCGGTCTGAATGTCTCGTCCGCAACGGCATGGCGCGACTTCTATCGCCAAGCCGTGGAGGATGGTCGCGGAGTCGCTAACCCGGCAAATGCAACGAACCAAGCGCGCGTCGAACTCCTCAATGACATTATAGTTAACCTCGGGGGTTGATCAGGATGAAGGCAGCAAGCGAAAACGGCAACAATGGGGAATATGTCCTTATTCTGCGGCCCGCAGGAGACAGTCCACTGACAGTACTTTTCGAGCCTGGTGCGGGCGAGTTCGAACTTGAGCCGGCAACGGAGTTCAGAATCGAGATATCGGGCGCGGAGGATGAACGTTTGGAGTTTTCGCACGGGGATGGCTTTGTTGCCGTTTGGCCGAGCCCAGCGCTCACTATTCGCGTAACCGACGGCAGCGGTGCCGATCTTCGGCTGCTTGGCTACTGATCAAAGTGGCTCATCGCAGATGAGGGTGCAGCAGCGGCCTGAAGCCGCCGGCTTCCAGGAGCGAGCGAGCAATGTAGTGGGTGAGCTTGCGGAACCCAGGGCGGAGCTGCGCAAGTGCTCGAGGCGTCCGTTGATCGCCTCCGTCGGTCCGTTGCTGGTGCCGTGCAGGTCGAAGAACGCCCGCACGTCAGCGGCGCGCTTCGTCAATGTCCGCCCGAGCGTGACGAGCTCGCCCAGGGCCTCCGGAACGCCGCTGCTGTCCGAGTCGATCACTAAGGCTTGTTCAAGTTCGGGAACTCGTCGTTCGTCAACAGTGCGGGCAAAGCGTGCTCTTCGCGGGCTCGACAGCTGTCTTGCTCGCTGACGGCACGCAAAAGCACATCAGGGACGTCACGACCGGCGACAAGGTGCTCGCCACCGACCCCGAGACTGGCGAGCAAGCCTCCGAGCCCGTCGAGCAGGTCTTCACGCACACCGACCACTCCTACAAGGTCACCCTTGACGACGGCACCAGCCTGACCACCACGGCCAACCGTCCCTTCTGGTCAGCCACCGACAACCAGTTCGAACGCGCCGACCACCTCACCACCGGCGAAAGGGTCCTCGGGGCCGATGGCAAGCCCCACACCATCGCCGCATCCCGACCCACCACCCACGTCGGCACCGCCGACAACCTGTCCATCCGCAACATCCATACCTACCATGTAGGTGCCGACGACATCCTCGTCCACAACACCTGTGCCGAACCATTTCTCGACGATGCCGGTGAAATATATGTGCGGGGCAAGCATACGACGTCGGGTGCAACTCGCGACGCCTCGAAGGGCTATTTTCACGATGACGAAGACCTCTATGATTTGGCAGAAGACGCAGGAAATTTCCCGCATCTGTCCAGTCCAACGGAAACTGCCTGCGCGTGTGTGACGCCGGCAGGCCAATCGGGGTCGATATCGAGGCCGGGCTGGCGATTTCCGCCTATAGCGTGATAAGCGATCAATTTGGCGGCGTAGTAACCATGCCCCCAGGCGTACCCAGATAAGGAGGTTCCATGGGAACGACCATATGGATTCGATCTTACACTGGAGAAGTAATCCGACGAGGTGCCATCGACGTGACACGACTGCTCAAGGAAGCGCAACTTCGTGAATTGCCCTTCTTGGCGGGTGTCGACGAATACGACGACACGATCTTCAACCGGCGTCAAACGCACACGGTGGCACTAGAACTAGTTGAACTGCGAGAGATGACGGAGATCCGGAACCAGGTCGAAGATATCGAAGCAGCTATTGGAATCGTTCAGCAACGGCCGCATCGCTACTTGGTATTCAACGGCGACTAGCCTCGATTCTTCATCAGGCTGCGGCATGAGGCTGTGGCGTTTCCCCGCCAGTGTGAGTCTGTCGAGAGATGGCGGGTCGGTCCCGGCCTGAAAGCGGTCGGGTCGTACGGTGTCGAATCTGGGTGGTGCGGCGCCGTACTGGTCGACCTTCGGGTATGACGAGGTCGGGAACCGGACGTCGGTGGTCAATCACGCGGGCGACGGGACGACGACGACGAGCGCGTACCCGTATGACGGGTCGGGGAGCGCGGGTCCGCACGCGGTCACGAAGGTCGCGACGACGTCGAGCGCGACGGGTGTGGGTGAGGTCGACTCCACGTTCGCCTACGACCAGGCCGGGAACATGGTCTCCCGGGCGGTTGGTGGGAAGGACGCCCAGTCCCTGACCTGGGACGCCGACGGGGAACTCTCCGGGGTCAAGAAGACGTCGTCGGGCGCGTCGCAGGGCACGTACGTGTACTCGGCGGACGGTGACCGGCTGCTGCGCCGCCAGGGCAAAACACCGTGACCGCGTACCTGCCTGGTGGGCAGGAGCTCACGTTGACCGGGGCGTCCACGCTGTCGGCGACCCGGTACTACACGCTGGGTGGGCAGACGGTCGCGGTGCGGACCGCTCCCGCCCTGGCGGGGGTCACGACCCTGATCCCGGACACGCAGAACACTGCGCAGTACGCGGTCACCGACACCACGAACAAGCTGACCGTCAAGCGTCAGGACCCGTTCGGTGGGGTGCGGGGGCAGGCGGGGACGTTCCCTGGTGACCACGGGTTCCTCGACAAGCCCACCGACACCACCGGGCTGACGCAGGTCGGTGCCCGCTACTACGACCCCGGTCTGGGACGGTTCATCTCCGTCGACCCGATCATGGACCTCGCCGACCCCCAGCAGTGGTCCGCGTACGCGTACGCGAACAACAACCCCACCACCTGGTCCGACCCGACCGGGCTGGTCCCGGCCTACGATCCGGGTGCAAGTGACGTCCTGCGTCCCGGTGTCGACGACAACCCTGGTGTCGCACAGCACCGCAGGCACGTGTCCACACCGGCGTCGACGCCTGCCGCGCCGGCGACG
This sequence comes from Luteimicrobium subarcticum, assembly GCF_002798015.1. Lineage (GTDB taxonomy): Bacteria > Actinomycetota > Actinomycetes > Actinomycetales > Cellulomonadaceae > Luteimicrobium > Luteimicrobium subarcticum. The sequence goes on from NZ_PGTZ01000002.1 coordinate 13,155, forward strand.
ACGACAGCGAAGTCGACGATCTGGTGGGCGACCCCGAGCGGGATCGGGGGCAAGGTCGGCGACTGGGTCTCGACGCACCAGGAGACCGTCAAGGAAGTCGCTCTCAACGCGATCCCCGGCTACTCCCAGTACCAGTTCACCAACCGCACCTACACCGCGTTCCAGACCGGGGACTTCTCCCAGTGGGGCGGATTCACCGGCTGGAACGAAGAGCTCAGGTTCCAGGTCGGGATCACCGTCCTCGACTTCACCGGCGTCGGCGAAGGCCTCTCCTTGCTCGCCGCACCCGCACGCGCAGGCCTCAAGACCACTGTTAAAGTCGGCGCCGAAGACTTAGAGGCAAACACCGCAGATGAGGCGCTCGCCGCTGCGCGTTCACAGCGAGACGCACTCGCGGCTGAGGTCGGGTCGTCGAAGGCGACTGTGACTGGTGGGTACGACCCCGCGCGCGGACCGAGCAGCGCGATCTCGGGCTGCAACAGGAACCCGCTTGGATGCGCGGAGAACGATGTCGAGCGCCAGTTGGGGATCGACCCGTCGGGCATCCAGTTCACTGAGGCGATCCGGCCGCGAACAGGCCAACAAGTTCCGATCTGCCACGACTGCCAAGTGCGCTATGGTCCGTCCCAGTTCCCCGCTGGGACGCTGCACAAGCCAGGCGGACGATGGGATGAACTCGGATGATCATTGAAAGACTGATGGAGCGGGTCGACTGGAACTCGCTCCGCTCGGCGAGCGGATCCTCAGGGTTCGTTCCTGGTGCAGTCCGTGAGTTGCTTGCCGCTCGCACTGCTCCGGAGGCCGAGGTCGCGTACTGGAAGCTGGACAACAGCGTTGTCGTTCAGGGCCAGCTCTTTGAGTCCGCGAGGTGGGTGGTCGGACCGCTTCTCGTCGCGTTGAGTCAGCCCCGCGCAGCGTTCGTCCGGGAGCGGATCGCGAACCTGCTTGTGGAGATCGCGTTCGGAGAACCACATGAGCGCGAACTCGCGTCTAAGGGAGATCCGGATCTCGCGGCGCGCTGCATCGACGAGTTGCGGAAAGCGTTGCCGACCTTCTACGGCATGCTTGATGATTCGACGCCGATGCTGAGGCTTGGTGGCCTGGACCTGCTGGATGCAGCAGAAGCCGATCGCGACAGGATGGCAGCCGCAGCTTCGGGCTTGCTCCATGACCCGGACGCGAAGGTCGCGCGACGGGCCGCCGAACTGGCTTCGTGACGTCAGAGTCCCAGTATGAATAGTTGTGGTCATCATGGTGCCCATGGTTGACGACTTTGGGACGGGCTGGACAAGGCTCGTAAGTCTCAGCGGAGATCTGTGGCTCGGGCTGGCAGGAGGAGAACTGTACGTGGGTAGCCACGATGCGCCGATTCGGCGCGTCGATCGCGCCCGTCCGACAGGCCTTCTCCCGCTGCTCGAACGTCCGCGTCCTGCAGTCATCGCCGAACTTCGGCAGTGTGAGCGGGACGTCGGACTGGGCGACGGCTTCCTTGTGGCCTTCATCCCCTTCGGCGCGATCCTTGCCGAGGCAGTGGCTTCGGAACTCGACTATTGGGTTCACTTGGCGCTCGATTGGCTGGAGGAATACTCCGAGAAGAATGTGGCGACGGGGCTCCTGTCGAAAATCGAGCATGCCGCCTGGGCCACACAGCATGCACGCCACCGATCTCGGCACCTCAGCAAGCGGTTTGCCGGCTGACTGCCCTGCCGGGAGAGTCCCACTCGGGAAATATTTCCGATTGCGGCGGTCTGGCCTCGTCGCCGAGAAGGCAGACATGAGGGTCGTTTGGTCGAGAGCGTCCGCTCATCCCCCTGGCGGCCAATCCTGAAGTCGACATGCGGGAGAGTGCCTCGCCCCCGATTTATCGAGGCTGGCAAGCCCGGATGAATGAAGGGTGCCTTGCTTGCGGGGTGTGCCTCTGACGGTCGGCCACAGGAACCACCCCGGGCCGGCAAGGTTCAACGGGTGTACGTGCGTCGAGTCCGGCCCACCGGCTGCACCGTCGGCGTGCTCGACCCACCCGCACCTGCACCAATGGCAGACTTGCCCGCATGAGATCTCGCGTGCTGGTGGTCGACGACGACACCGCTCTCTCGGAGATGATCGGCATCGTCCTCAAGTCGGAGGGGTTCGAGCCGGTCTTCTGTGCCAACGGTGACGCCGCGCTGGGTGTGTTCCGGGCGTCGCAGCCCGACCTGGTGCTGCTCGACCTGATGCTGCCCGGCAAGGACGGCACGCAGGTGTGCCGGGAGATCCGGTCGGAGTCGGGCGTCCCGATCATCATGCTGACGGCCAAGAGCGACACGCTCGACGTGGTCACGGGTCTGGAGTCGGGCGCCGACGACTACGTCTCGAAGCCGTTCAAGCCGAAGGAGCTGGTGGCGCGCATCCGCGCACGGCTGCGCCGCACGGACGACACGGCCCCCGAGGTCCTGGCGATCCGTGACATCAGCATCGACGTGACGGGTCACCGGGTCATGCGGGGCGACACCGTCATCTCGCTCACCCCGCTCGAGTTCGACCTCCTCGTCGCGCTCGCGCGCAAGCCCTGGCAGGTGTTCTCGCGCGAGGTCCTGCTGGAGCGCGTGTGGGGCTACCGGCACGCCGCCGACACGCGCCTCGTGAACGTCCACGTGCAGCGGCTGCGGTCCAAGGTGGAGCACGACCCCGAGAACCCCGAGATCGTCCTCACGGTCCGCGGCGTCGGCTACAAGGCGGGGACGGCGTCGTCCTGACATGACGGGCACGGGCGGGCGCGCGGGACGCGGACGTGGCCGGCGCGCAGCCCTGCGGGTGCGGCGCGTCGGGCGCGCCGTCGCGTCGTGGCCCCGCCGCGCCGCCGCGCGCTGGCGTTCGTCCCTGCAGGTGCGGGTCGTCACCAGCTCGCTCGTCGTCGGGATCGTCGTCGTCGCGGTGCTCGGCGCCTACCTGTCGGTGCAGGTGCGCAACGGCCTGTTCGACCGGCGGGTCGACCAGATCCTCCAGGAGTCGCAGCGCTCCACCCAGCAGGCGCAGTCGACCTTCGACGCGGCCTCGGCGAAGGACTCCACCGAGGTCCAGCAGCTCCTCAACGACACGGTCCCGCAGCTCCAGCAGAGCGGGTCGGGCAACCGGGACGTGTTCCTCGTCCGCCCCGCGGGCTCCACCGCGGCGCCGTCCGTCGTCGGCGTGAGCACCACGCAGGAGTTCCGCGGTCTCGTGTCCGACGACCTGCGCTCGCAGGTCGAGAACGGGCAGGGCCAGTACTGGCAGTCCGTCGCCATCCCGCAGCCTGACGGGTCGTCCGAGCCGGGCGTCGTCGTCGGCTCCCGGGTCACCCTGCCCGTCGTAGGCGACTTCGAGCTGTATTACCTGTACTCGCTGGCCGACGACGAGTCCACGCTCCGGTTCGTCCAGTCCGTCCTCGCGATCGGCGCGATCGTGCTGCTCGGCCTCGTCGGCGCGACCACGTTCCTCGTCGCCCGCCAGGTCGTCGTCCCCGTGCGCAACGCCGCCCGGGTTGCCGGACGCCTCGCCGACGGGCGCCTCGACGAACGCCTCGCCGTGCGCGGCACCGACGAGATGGCGACCCTCGGCCGCGCGTTCAACGGCATGGCCGAGAGCCTCCAGGTGCAGATCGCCCGCTGGGAGGAGCTCTCGACGCTCCAACGCCGGTTCGTGTCCGACGTGTCGCACGAGCTGCGCACCCCGCTCACCACGATCCGCATGGCCGGCGAGGTCATTTACGCGTCCCGCGACGAGTTCGAGCCCGCGTCCCGCCGCTCCGCCGAGCTGCTGCGCGCCCAGATCGACCGGTTCGAGGAGCTCCTCGCCGACCTCCTCGAGATCTCCCGCTTCGACGCCGGGGCCGTGGGGCTCGAGGCAGAACGCTCCGACCTGTCGCGCGCCGTCGACGCGGTCGTCGAGCACGTCCTCCCGCTCGCCGAGAGCAAGGGCGTGTGGATCAGCGCGAACCTGCCCGAGCGACCCGTCATCGCCGACCTCGACACCCGCCGCATCGAACGCGTCCTGCGCAACCTCGTCGTCAACGCCGTCGAGCACGCCGAGGGCGGACCCGTCGAGATCGACGTCGCCGCCGACGAGCGCGCCGCCGCCGTCGTCGTCCGCGACTTCGGGGTGGGCCTCACCCAGGACGAGACCGGTCACGTCTTCGACCGGTTCTGGCGCGCCGACCCCGCCCGCGCCCGCACCACCGGCGGCACCGGGCTCGGCCTCGCCATCGCGCTCGAGGACGCCCACCTGCACGGCGGCTGGCTCGAGGCGTGGGGACGCCCCGGCCGGGGCGCGTCGTTCCGGCTCACCGTGCCGCGCCGCGCCGGCATCCTGCTCACCGAGTCGCCCCTGCCGCTCGTGCCCGCCTCCGAGGTGCCGCGCTCCGCGACACCCGACGAGATCCGTGACACCGCAGACGGCCCGTCGGGGCTCGGCCGGGGCACCGTCCCGTCCGACCACGGCCCCGCCGCCCTGCCGCAGCTGCACGCCGCACCGGAGGGAGACCGATGACCACCGCCCGCCGTCGCGCCACCGCCTCGGCCCTGCTCCTCCTGCTCGCGCTCGTGGGCGGGTGCGCCGTCTTCCCGACGTCCGGCGACGTCCACCAGGGCACGTCCGAGGTGCCCGAGCCCGGCCAGGTCTACCTCGGCACCCCCGACTCGCCCCGCCAGGGCGCGGCCCCCGTCGAGATCGTCCGCGGCTTCATGGACGCGCTCGCCCAGGGCGTCTCCGACGACTTCACCGTCGCGCGCGAGTACCTCGCCGACGACGTCACCGACTGGGACCCCTGGGCGTCCGTCGCGGTGTACTCCGGCGAACCGACCCTCGCGTCCGGCACCGCCGCCGCCGCCGCAGGAGCCGGGCCCGACGCCGCCGACCCGGGCGGCGACGCGGCCGCCGCGCAGCCCGCCCCCACCCCCGGGACGACAGCGCGCGTCCGCGGCGACGTCGCGACCCTCGCGTCGCTCGGCAACGACGGCGAGTTCACCGAGGAGCCGCGCGGCACCCACAAGGAGCTGTCGTTCACGCTCGAGGTCGACCCCGCGGGCCAGTGGCGCATCACGCGCCTCGACGACGGCATCGAGATGTCCGGAGCGAACTTCAGCTCCGTCTACCGGTCGGTGGACGTCTACTTCCCGACCACCGACGCCAAGGTGCTCGTGCCCGACGTCCGCTGGTTCCCGCAGAGCATCGCCCGCACGCAGGCCGTCAAGGCCGTGCTCGCCGGCCCCGCACCGTGGCTGCGCGACGCCGTCGGCAACCCCGTCCCCGAGGGCACCGACCTCAGCGTCGACTCCGTCGTCGTCGACGGCGACGGGACGGCGACCGTCGACCTGACCGCCGCCGCGAAGGCCGCGTCCGGGCCGGACCGCGCCGTGATGGTCCAGCAGCTCAGCACTGTCCTCCTGCAGTTCCCGGGCATCCAGAGCGTCGACGTCCTCGCCGCCGGGTCCGTGCTGTCCGTGCCCGCGTCCGCGGCGCTGCTCGTCGACCCGGACCCCGGGCCCGGGCCCTACGTCGTCGTCGGGCGGGGCGTTCGCAGCCTCGCGACCGGCACGCCCACCAAGGTCCCCGACACGGTCGACGCGGGCGCCGCGACCGCGACGGCCCTCGCGGTGGGGGCGTCCGCGAAGCTCGTGGTGGCGCGCGAGGGCACCGGCCAGCTCTGGTCGCTCTCGGGCACCAGGGCGCGTCTCCTGCTCGCCGCGCCCGACCTCGCGCGGCCGTCCGTCGACCGGTTCGACCGGATCTGGACGGCGTCGTCCGACCACGACGCCGCGCTGCTCGCGCTGTCCGCCGCCGGTCGCAGCACCCCGGTCGACGCGTCCTGGCTGGCCGGACGACGCGTCCTGTCCGTCGCGGTGTCGCGCGACGGCGCCCGCGTGGTCGTGGTGTCGCAGAACGCGTCGGGCACGCGCGTCGACCTCGCCGGCGTGGTGCGCAACGAGGCCGGCGTGCCGCTGCGCCTCACGGACGCCGTGAGCGTCGGCGCGTCCCTCGCGAGCGTCACGCAGGCCGTCTGGGTCGACGACGACACGCTCGCCGTCCTGGGACGCGGCGCGGCCGCGTCGGTGGCCACCGTGAACCTCGTCCCGGTCGGCGGGTTCACGCGGGCGCTGTCCCCGGTGAACGACGTCGTGTCGATCGCGGCCGGGCACGGCGAGCGCGCCGTCTTCGCCGCCGCGAAGGACGGCACCCTGTGGGAGCGGAGCCTGACGGGCGCGAGCTGGACGGCAGCGGCCGTCGAGGTGCGGCTCCCCGCCTTCCCCGGCTGACCCGGCCGTCCCAGCAGTCGCAGCGGTCGACGCCTGTCCACCCGCGGGCTCGCGGGCGGTCCGTCCACGCTCGCCCGCCCACGGTGGGTCTCGCGGCACGCTGCGGACGCGTCCGCGACCACGCTGTGCGAATGACCGGGTGGAACCTCGCGACCGACCTTGCACGTCTCGTCGTCCCCGTCGAGTGCGCCGGCTGCGGACGGTGGGACCTGCCGTGGTGCGACGACTGCGCGAGCTGCCTCGGTGCCCCGCGCCGCTGCGAGGCCGGCGCGGGTCGGCTCGACCGGGTCGGGGTGCCGGTGCTCCCCGTGTGGGCCGTCGCGGACTACGACGGCGCCGCGCGCCAGGCCGTCGTCGCCTGGAAGGACCACGGTCGGCTCGACCTCGACCAGCACCTCGGCGCGGCGCTGCAGCACGCCGCCCGCGAGCTCGCCGGACCGCTGCGGCGGCAGGTCGGCGACACCGTGCTCGTGGTCGCGGCGCCCTCGTCCTCACGGTCGCGCGCGGCGCGGGGGAGGGCCCCGGTCGAGCACCTGGCCCGGGCCGTCGTCGCCGGCCTGCGCGGGGAGGGCCTCGACGCGCGGACCGTGCGCGCGCTCGCTCTGCGCCCCGGGGGACGACGGCAGAAGGGCCTCGGCGCGCGCGACCGCGCGGCCAACCTGCGCGGACGCGTCCGGTCCACACGCCGTGCCCGGGCCGCCGTCGGGACGCCCGTCGTGCTCGTCGACGACGTCCTGACCACGGGCGCGACCCTCGCGGCCTGCGACGTCGCGCTCACGGCCGCGGGGGCCGTCGTGGTGGCCGCGATCGTGGTCGCGGCCACACCACGACGGAGCCTGGGACGCACCTCCTGAACCCACAGTTCGCTTTCATGTCGCATCGGGGTCACGGCTTGCTAGCCTGATGGTCAGACGACGCCGCGGGCGCCGAACGAGGGAACTCGTGCCGGCTCCGTCGCGTCGAGAACCCGTGACACGGGGAGGTGAGGATGCGTCCGGCGCCCGCAGGGCGCCCCGTTCCGCAGCAAGGACGTGACGTCACCTCGGACAGGCCCGGGAAGGGCCGGAGGTGGCGCACCTACAGCCACCGGAGGCTCACATGGAGATCGTCGTCGTCGGCCGTCACACCGAGGTAGCGGACCGCTTCCGCCGCCACGCGGAGGACAAGCTCGCGAAGGTCGAACAGCTGTCCCCGACCGCGCAGCGCGTGGACGTGGAGGTGACGCACGAGAACAACCCGCGGCTCGCAGGAGTCCGCGAACGGGTGGAGCTCACGGTGCGCGCCAAGGGCCCGGTGGTCCGGGCCGAGGCAGCGGCGGACGACAGGTTCGGGGCCCTCGACCTCGCTCTCGACAAGCTCGCCGAGAGGCTGCGCCGGGCGCGCGACCGTCGCAAGGACCACCGCACCAACATCGTGACCCCCAAGCCGGACGTCGAGGCGCCCGTGGACGAGGAGGTCGAGGCCGAGGAGCCCGTGGCACCGCCCGCGGTCCCCGGTGAGGCCGTCGACATCCCGATGGGCGACTCGCCCGTCGTGATCCGCGAGAAGCTGCACGAGGCGACCCCCATGTCGCTCGACGAGGCCATCTACCAGATGGAGATGGTCGGTCACGACTTCTACGTCTTCGTGGACTCCGCGACCGGGCGTCCGTCGGCCGCGTACCGCCGCCACGGGTGGACCTACGGCGTCGTCCAGCTGGACACGCGCTGCGACTGCCACGACGCCGGCTGAGCCGATCGTCCCCAGGTGAGGGCCGGACCGCGCACCGCGGTCCGGCCCTCGCCGTCGGTTCGGGTGCGGGTGCACGTGCGGGTGCGCTGTCGGTGCCGGGTGCCAGGGTGGGCAGATGGCCTCACGTGATGGCGCGTCCGCCGCCCTGCCGACGCTGTCCGCCAGCGCCGCGCGCCGCACCGCCCTGCACGCGCAGGGGCTCGCCCGGCGCCGCCCCGACGCCGCGGCACGCGTCACGGCGGCAGGCGTGGGGCGTGTCGTCGACCGCCTGCAGGTGCTGCAGATCGACTCGGTGAACGTCCTCGCGCGCGCCCACCTCGTGCCGTTGTACTCGCGCCTCGGCGCGTACGACCCGGCGCTGCTCGACCGGGCGGCGGGGCGCGCGCCACGTCGCGTCGTGGAGACGTGGGCGCACCAGGCGTCCTTCGTCCCGCCGTCCCTGTACCCGTACCTCGGGTGGCGCCGGGAGGCGTACGCGCAGCAGGCGTGGGGCTCGATCCGCTCAGTGGCGACGACGCACCCCCAGGTGGTCGAGGACGTCCGGGCGATGGTCGCCGAGCTCGGCCCGATCACGGCGTCCCAGGTGCAGGAGCAGATCGACCACCCGCGGGCGGAGCGCGTCGAGTGGGGCTGGAACTGGTCGGTCGCGAAGCGCGCCCTCGAGCTGCTGTTCTTCACGGGCGAGGTCATGGCGGCGCGCCGCAACGCGGCGTTCGAGCGCTGCTACGACCTGGCCGAGCGGGTCCTGCCGCCGGACGTCCGCGCGGTCGACCCGTTCTTCGCGGACCGGCAGGACGAGGCGTACCGCCACCTGCTCGACGTCTCGGCGCGTGCCCTCGGCATCGGCACGCGGCGCACCCTTGCGGACTACTACCGGCTGCGCGGCCCGGGGGTCGACCGGGCGCTCGGCGCGCTCGTCGAGGACGGCGTCCTGCTGCCGGTCGCGGTCGAGGGCGTGCCCGGCACGCACTACCGGCACCGGGACGCGACGACGCCCCGGCGCGCGGAGGCCGCGACCCTGCTCAGCCCGTTCGACCCGCTCGTGTTCGAGCGCACGCGGCTCGAGGACCTGTTCGGCCTGCGCTACCGCATCGAGATCTACGTGCCGGCCGCCCAGCGCGTCCACGGCTACTACGTGCTGCCGTTCCTCGAGGGGGAGCGGCTCACCGCCCGCGTCGACCTCAAGGCCGACCGGGCCGCGGGCGTCCTGCGGGTCGAGGCGACGCACCCCGAGCCGTGGACCGCAGCCGGGACGGCCGACGAGCTCGCCGCCGAGCTGCTCCGCTGCGCGGCCTGGCTGGGGCTCGACCGAGTGGTCGTGGCACCCCGTGGTGAGCTCGCGCCGGCCCTCGCCGGTGCCCTGCGGTGAGGCGCCCGGCGCGCTCGTCGAGCCCCGTCGGTGGAGCGGGCACCGAGCCGTCGGCCTTTGCGCCTACGATGGGGGCCACTGGTGCGTCGTGGCGTCTGCCTCGTGCACGACCGTCCCCGGGACCGCCGGGGACTTCTCGGGATGAGCAGGGAGTACTTGCGTGCCTTCGATCGTCGACAAGGTCCTTCGCATCGGCGAGGGACGGATCGTCAGGAAGCTGCACGGCATCGCCGAGCAGGTCAACAGCCTCGAGGAGAGCTTCACCGAGCTCAGCGACGCCGAGCTGCGCGAGGAGACCGACCGCTTCAAGGAGCGTCTCGGCAAGGGCGAGACGCTCGACGACATCCTGCCCGAGGCGTTCGCCGCGGTCCGTGAGGCCGCGCGCCGCACCCTGGGGCACCGCCACTTCGACGTCCAGCTCATGGGCGGCGCGGCACTGCACCTCGGCAACATCGCCGAGATGAAGACCGGTGAGGGCAAGACGCTGGTCGCGACCGCGCCCGCGTACCTCAACGCGCTGACCGGCAAGGGCGTCCACGTCATCACGGTCAACGACTACCTGGCCGAGTACCAGAGCGACCTCATGGGCCGCGTCTACCGGTTCCTGGGCCTGACCACGGGCTGCATCCTCACCGGCCAGACACCCGCCGAGCGCCGCGAGCAGTACGCCGCCGACATCACGTACGGCACGAACAACGAGTTCGGCTTCGACTACCTGCGCGACAACATGGCGTGGGGCACCGACGAGCTCGTGCAGCGCGGCCACCACTTCGCCGTCGTCGACGAGGTCGACTCGATCCTCATCGACGAGGCGCGCACGCCGCTCATCATCTCGGGCCCCGCGTCGGGCGACGCGAACCGCTGGTACACCGAGTTCTCCCGCGTGGCCCGCCGCCTGCAGATCGACCGCGACTACGAGGTCGACGAGAAGAAGCGCACCGTGGGCGTCCTCGAGCCCGGCATCGAGCGCGTCGAGGACTACCTCGGCATCGACAACCTGTACGAGTCGCTCAACACGCCGCTCATCGGGTTCCTCAACAACGCCATCAAGGCCAAGGAGCTCTTCAAGCGCGACAAGGACTACGTCGTGCTCAAGGGCGAGGTCATGATCGTCGACGAGCACACCGGCCGCATCCTCCCCGGTCGCCGCTACAACGAGGGCATGCACCAGGCCATCGAGGCCAAGGAGGGCGTGGAGATCAAGGCGGAGAACCAGACGCTCGCCACGATCACCCTGCAGAACTACTTCCGCCTGTACGAGAAGCTCTCCGGCATGACCGGTACCGCCGAGACCGAGGCGGCCGAGTTCCAGGGGACGTACTCCCTCGGCGTCGTCCCCATCCCGACGAACCGCCCGATGCAGCGCATCGACCAGCCCGACCTCGTCTACAAGAACGAGTCCGGCAAGTTCCAGGCCGTCGTCGACGACATCGTGGACCGGCACGCGAACGGCCAGCCCGTCCTCGTCGGCACCACGAGCGTCGAGAAGTCCGAGCTGCTGTCGTCGCTGCTCAAGAAGCAGGGCGTCCCGCACGAGGTCCTCAACGCCAAGCAGCACGACCGTGAGGCGAAGATCGTCGCGCAGGCCGGCCGCAAGGGCGCCGTCACGGTCGCCACGAACATGGCCGGCCGAGGCACCGACATCATGCTCGGCGGCAACGCCGAGCACATGGCGCAGGACGCCCTCGCGGCCCGCGGGCTCGACCCGAACGAGTCGCCGGAGGAGTACGAGGCAGCCTGGCCCGACGCGCTCGAGAAGGCGAAGCTCGCGGTCAAGGCCGAGCACGAGGAGGTCACCGACCTCGGCGGCCTGTACGTCCTCGGCACCGAGCGCCACGAGTCGCGACGCATCGACAACCAGCTCCGTGGTCGTTCCGGCCGTCAGGGCGACCCGGGCGAGTCCCGCTTCTACCTGTCGATGCAGGACGACCTGATGCGCCTGTTCAACTCCGGCCTCGCCGAGAGCCTCATGAACCGCGCCGCGTTCCCGGACGACCAGCCGCTCGAGTCGAAGATGGTCACGCGCGGCATCCGCAGCGCCCAGTCGCAGGTCGAGTCGCGCAACTTCGAGATCCGCAAGAACGTCCTCAAGTACGACGACGTCATGTCGCGCCAGCGCAGTGTCATCTACGACGAGCGTCGCCGCGTGCTCGAGGGCGAGGACCTCGCCGAGCAGGTGCAGCACTTCGTCCGCGACGTCGTGACGGCGTACGTGGACGGCGCGACCGCCGAGGGCGCGCCCGACTCGTGGGACCTCGACGCGCTGTGGACGGCGCTGCGTGCCGTGTTCCCGATCTCGATCACGCCCGACGAGGTCCGCGAGCAGGCCGGCGGCGAGATGCACCTCACGCGCGAGCTGCTGCTCGAGGAGGTCCTGTCGGACGCCGAGTACCAGTACAAGTCGCGTGAGGAGCAGCTCGGCGAGGACAACGTCCGCCAGCTCGAGCGTCGCGTCACCCTGTCCGTCCTGGACCGCAAGTGGCGCGAGCACCTCTACGAGATGGACTACCTCAAGGAGGGCATCGGCCTGCGCGCGATGGCGCAGCGCGACCCGCTCGTCGAGTACCAGCGCGAGGGCTACCAGCTCTTCCAGGCCATGACGGACTCCATCAAGGAGGAGACCGTCGGCTTCCTGTTCAACCTCGAGGTCCAGGTGCAGGAGGAGACGCCCGAGCAGCAGGCTGCGGCGGTCGCGGCGGCGCAGTCGTTCGTCAACGTGCCCGACGCCGTCCAGCAGGGCGAGCTCGCCGCCGCCCAGGAGCTCGCCGACCAGGACGACGAGACGACGCCCGAGGCCGAGGCGCTCGCCGTCTCGGAGGTCGCGCAGCCCGACCCCGACGCGTTCGACATCCAGCCCGTGGCCGAGGCGCCCGAGGAGCTCCCCGTCGAGGAGGCCGTCGCCGCACCGCGCACGACGCTCGTCGCCAAGGGTCTCGACGCCCCGCAGCGGCCGTCGCGCCTCGAGTACTCCTCGCCCGCCGACGACGGCTCGACCACGGTGCGCCGTGACGGCGCCGCCGCGCGCCGCGCCCTGCACAACGAGGCGGGCTCGCCCGAGGGTGACGGTCGCACGTTCCCCGGGACGCCGAAGAACGCGCAGTGCCCCTGCGGCTCCGGCAAGAAGTACAAGGTCTGCCACGGCATGAACGAGGCCTGACCTCGAACGTCGACGGGCCGCCTGTGCGGTCCACACGTGCCACCGCGTGACAGCACGTGACAGTGCGTGACGGGAGGGCCGTCACCCCGATGTCCTCGGGGTGACGGCCCTCCCGTCATGTGCTGTCGGTGTCGGCCCGGTCAGCCGATCTCGAGCGCGACCACGCGCCAGTGGCCGCGGCGCACCTCGACGCGGAGAGCGGCCGCGCGGACACGGTCGACGTCGTCGACGACGACCGTCGCCTCCGCCGACGTCGGACCGAGCCGGACCACGCGCGCCCGGCGGACCAGCACCGGACGCGGCGCGACAGGCGGTCGCGGCACGCCCCGGACGAGCGCCGCGCGGGTGGTCAGCGCGTCCATGATCGACGGGGTCACCCAGCGGGCGAGCTGCGTGAGAGGACGCTCGCCACGCAACGCCTCGACGGTCCCGCGGACGACCGCGCACACGAGCGCCGTCGGGTCACCCAGCGGCGGAGCGGGCCGCTCCGACGGCGTGTCGTCGAGGACGACCGGCTCGGGACGCGGCTCGATCCCCGGACGCAGCAGCGGCACCGGTGCGCTGGGCGGTGCGACGGCCAGACGACCGCGCGGCGGCGGTGCCACGGGACGGACGCGCAGGCGGCGGGCAGCCGTGGGCGGGGCCGAGGCGGTGGACGGGCTGGTGGCCGGTGCGGTGGTGTGCCGCGGACGTGCGGTCGTGACGGTCATGACGGCTCCTCGTGCAGTCGGTGCGGGTGCGGGTGCGGGTGCGGTGCGATCTGTGTCGGTGCGAGGTCGGTGCGAGGTCGGTGGTCGGTGGACGCGCGGGTCAGTCGGAGGGGGCGTGCAGGACGGTCCCGGGCCGGATGAGGTCGGGGTCGGCGCCGATCGACGTCCGGTTGGCCGCGTACCAGCGCGGCCACGCGCGGGCGACGTCCGCAGGGGTCGCGTCGCCCGGGAGGTGTCGGGCGGCGATGTCCCACAGGGTGTCGCCGCGGAGCACCACGACCTGCCCGGCGGTGCTGCGGGACGCGCGCGGCGCGTCCGGGCGGTCGGCCGGCGGCGACGATGACGCCGTCGCCGTCGGCCCGGTGACGCTTCCGGTCACGCTTCCGGTCAGGTCTTCGGTGGGGGAGCCCGCCGGTGCGGCCGCCGGAACGCTCGCCGGCCTCGCTGTGGGTACGGCTGTCGGCGCGGCTGTCGGGGTGCCGGTCTGGTCGTCGCTCGGGCCGGCCACCGTGCGGTGCCACCCGAGGTCCAGCGGGCCGGGAGCGGCGTCGTCGACCGCGGCCCCGGACCGGTCGCCGTGGAGCCCGGCGTCAGCCGCGACGGTGCTCGCGACGCCGACGACGTGAGTCGTGCCCGGAGTGTGGAGCGGGGCTGCGCCGGCTCCGGACATCGCGAGGCTCGCCGCGACACCGGCGCCGACACCGATGCCGAGCCCGCGGTGCACGATCCTGCGGACGAGCACGGGCCCGTGGTCCGCCGCCGCGCGGACGAGCAGGCGGCGTGCGTGTCCCGTCCCACGCCCCCGTGACGCGGCACCGCCTCCGGGGTGGCCGGCCCTGACGTCCGGACCGGTCGAGCCCGGCTCCCCGACGGTGAGGGCGACGAGGCCGAGCAGGCCGTGAAGCGCGAGACGGAGGGCGGCGAGAGCGCCCGCGGCGACGACGACGAGCTCGACGGTGCCGTCGACCCCGAGGAGGTCGAGGGCACCGGCGAGCCCGGCCCGGCCGGCTCCGGTGTCGACGAGCCGTGCCGCGGCGGTCGTCAGCCCGGCGGCTGCAGCGCCGGCGAGCAGCGTGAGCACGGAGAGCGTCCCACGGGCCCTCGACCGGGCCCTCGCACGGCCCTTCGACCGGGCCTCGCTCCGGAGTCCCTGCCCGGCGTCGGTCCGGGACTCCGGGCGTGCGGTGCTGCCGACGTGGTGCGGTGCGTCGTGCGTCGGGTCGTGCCTGCTCATCGCCATCCCCCCGGTGGACAAGCGCTTCGTCGCGCCTTTGATCGTGTTTGATGTCGTTTGACGTCACACGACGTTGTTGGACAACGTAGGGGAGAGATCGGACCAGTGCCAAGGGAACGACCGATATGTGGACAGAACGTCGCGCGCAGCGCCACGATCCGGCAGCCTGTCCCGATGCGATGGGACGCGCTCTTCGACGACATGGAAGCGCAGCTCGCCGCCCATTCCCGCGCCGAGCGGGAAGCCCGCGCGGACGACCTGACGCGCGCCGAGCAGGCAGGCGTCAGCCTCGCCGACCGCATCCGTGCCGCCCGCGGTGAGATCGTGCTGGTCCTCGTGGACGGCTCGCGCCAGCGCGGCCACGTCGTCGGCGGCGCGGACGAGTGGGTCGACCTCGCGGACGGGCCGCGTCGCGCGCTCGTCCCGGTCGCCGCGGTCGCCTGGGTCGAGCGCACCCCGCACGCCGCGACCGCGGGGTCGGCCGTCGAGCGTCGGCTCGGGCTCGGTCACGCCCTCCGTGCGCTCGCGCGGGACCGGGTCCGCGTCAGCGTCCGGACGGCGGCCGGCGCGCCCGTCGGGCGCGTGGCCCGCGTCGGTCGGGACCACCTCGACCTCGACGCCGGCGCGGAGCGGCCCGGGGACCTGGGGACGACGATCCCCTTCGCGCGGATCCTCTGCGTGAGCGAGGTGCTCTGAGTGCTACAGGCTTCCGTCCACGACACGCGCCCGGGTCTGCTCGTACATGCGGGCGATGTAGTCCTCGAGCACGCTCGCCTCGACCCGCCACTGGCCCCGGCCACCCACCTGGATCGCCGGGAGGTCGCCGGAGCGGACCAGCGAGTACGCCTGCGACGTGGAGATGTTCAGGATCTCCGTGACGTCCGCGAGCGTGAGGAACCGTGGGGCCATGCGCCGAGTGTGCCACGCGCACCGGCCACCGCTCGCGCCGTCCACAGCCCTGCCCTGCACCGCCTCGCCGTCCCCTGCGACCGCCGCCCGGCGGTCGTCGCCCGCACCCGCTCGGAGGCCCGCCGATGACGTCGCTCCACGACCCGCTACCCGCTCCCGTCGCCGCCCGCCTGCGCCGGCCGTCGTGGCGTGACCCCCGGCTGCTCGTCGGGCTCGTGCTCGTCGCCGGGTCGGTCGCCGCAGGAGCCGCCGTCGTCTCGGCCGCGCGCACCACCACGCCCGCGTACGTCGCCGCGCACGACCTCGTCCCGGGTGACGTGGTCGCGCAGGCCGACCTGCGCGTCCTCGACGTGAACCTCGGCAGCGCGGGCGACCGCTACCTGCGCCCTGCGGCAGCCCCGGCCGAGGGCCAGGTGGTCGTCGCCGTCGTGCGTCAGGGGGAGCTCGTGCCCCGCGAGGCGCTCGGCGCCGCCGGCGACGTCGACCTGCGCGCCGTCCCCGTGCCCGTCGACGGAGCGCTGTCCGACCGGGTACGTGTCGGTGCGACCGTCGACCTGTGGTTCGTCCCCGACGGGACGCGCAGCGCGGTCGGCGGGACCGAAGACTCCGCCGACTCCGACTCCGACTCCGACTCGGGCTCCGGGACCGCCGCCTCCTCCGACCGGCCGCGACGCGTCGCGAAGGACGCCCTGGTCCAGCAGGTCGACGACGGCGGCGGGATCGTCGTCGGAGGCACGACGACGGTCCAGGTGCTGGTGCCGCAGGGCGCGCTGCCGGCCGTCCTGGCGGCGCTCCAGGCCGACGGGGACGTCACGCTCGTCCCGGCGACATCATGACGGGGGAGCCCACGGCCGTCCTGTGCGCGGTGCGGGGCGCGGACGAGGCGGCTGTCGCGACCGCCCTCGGGACCGGACGGGGCACGCGGCTCGCCCGGCGCTGCGCCGACCTGCCGGAGCTGCTCGGGGCGGCGGGTGCCGGCCTCGGCGCTGTCGCCGTCGTGTCCGGCGACCTCTCAGGGCTCGACCGGGACGCGGTCGCCGCACTCCGGACCGTGGGCGTCCGTGTCGTCGTGCTCGTCGACCCGGGCCTGCCCGGTGAGGAGGAGCGGCTGCACGCGCTCGGCGTCGACCGGTGCGTGCCGCGTGGTGACGTGACCCGTCTGTCCGACGTGGTGCACGACGTCGCGCAAGGGCCGCAGCGTGCCCTGCCCGTCGCACCTCCCGCGCCCGTCGTCGCACGCCCCCGGGGTGCCGTCGTCGCCGTGTGGGGACCGCACGGCGCGCCGGGGCGCACCACCGTGGCCGTGAACCTCGCCGCGGAGCTCGCCGGCGTGGGGGCCCGGTCACGGCGACAGGCCGGTGGCCGCGGCACGGAGGCCCTCGTCGTCGACGCCGACACCTACGGCGGCAGCGTCGCGCAGGTCCTCGGGCTCCTGGACGAGTCCGCCGGGCTCGCCGCGGCGGCCCGCGCCGCGTCGCAGGGCGTCCTCGACGAGGTGTCGCTCGCGGGCACGTGCCCGTACGTGGCACCCGGCCTGCGCGTGCTGACCGGCATCACGCGGGCCGCGCGGTGGCCGGAGGTCTCGGCCGTGGCGCTCGACGTCGTGTGGGAGAAGGCGCGCGGCGTCGCGGACGTCACCGTGGTCGACTGCGGCTTCGCGCTCGAGAGCGACGAGCTGCTCACCTACGACACGCGGGCACCGCAGCGCAACGGCGCCACCCTGTCGGCGCTCGCGGCCGCGGACGTCGTCGTGGTGGTGGGCGCGGCCGACCCGGTGGGCGTGCAGCGGCTCGTCCGGGGGATCGGCGACATGCAGGCCCTGGTGACCGTGCCGCTGGTCGTCGTCGTCAACCGGGTGCGCGCGTCCGTCTGCGGACCCCGCCCGGCGCAGGCCGTGCGCGAGGTGCTCGCGCGGTACGCCGGCGTCACCGACGCGCACGTCGTCCCGGACGACCCGGCCGCGTGCGACCGCGCGCTCCTGGCGGGCAAGGCGCACGCCGAGCACGTGCCGGGCTCGGCGTGCCGGTCCGCGCTCGCGGACCTCGCGGTCCGGGTCACCGGGACGCTCGGCTCCGTGCGGGCCGACCGGGTCGACCGGTCGGCGGCTCCTGCGACGGGGTGGGCGCCCGGGCAGGGCTCGCCGGGCGCGCCGATGATGGTGCCGGGTCGCTGACGGGCCACACTGAGGGCATGCGACTCTACGTGCCCGCGACCAGCGACGACCTCGACGCGGTGCAGGTGACCGCGCACCGCGCCACCTGGGCCGTGGGCCCGCGCGGCGCGCACGCCGTGACGTCGGCGCTGACGGTGTCCCTGCCCGACGAGGACGACGAGGGTGTCGAGTACGCGGCGTGGCTCGCTGCCGTCGACGACTCGCTCGGTCTGGTGCTGGGAGGTCAGGTCGCGCCGCTGCGCGTCGTGATCACGGTCGAGGTGCCGGACGACGCCGTCGGGCGTTCCGACGCCCAGGAGGACGTCGCCGAGAGCGCGGTCGACGTGCAGGGCGCCGTGGACGCGCAGGTCGTGTGCGTGCACGTGGACGAGCCGGAGGCCGCGGCCGACGTGCTGGCCGTGGGCTCGGTCGCGGAGGCGGACCTCGACGAGGCGCTCCAGGCCGTCGTGGACCGCGACCTGCTCTGGTACGACTGGTCGGAGGTCCGGAGGATCCCGACGGGCGACCGCGACGAGGACTGACCGCCGGACCGGTCCTGGACCGACCCCGGTACCGGCTGCCGGGTCAGGCGTCCCCGAGGCGGTCCAGCACGGCGTCGTGCAGCAGGCCGTTGGACGCGACCGCGTTGCCGCTGAACGGCCCGTCGGCGCCGTCGAGCCCGGTGAACCGGCCGCCGGCCTCGGTCACGATCGGCACGAGCGCCGCCATGTCGTACAGCTCGAGGTCGGGCTCGGCGGCGACGTCGACGGCGCCCTCCGCCACGAGCATGTAGGACCAGAAGTCGCCGAAGCCACGCGTGCGCCACACGGACCGGTGCAGGTCGAGCATCGCGTCGAGCCGGCCGCGCTCCTCCCACCCGGTGAGGCTCGAGTACGCGAACGACGCGTCCTGGAGGCGTGAGACACCGGAGACCTGGAGCCGGGTCGCGGCGGACAGCGACTTGCCCGTCCACGCGCCCGACCCCTTGGCGGCCCACCAGCGGCGCCCGAGCGCGGGCGCGGACACGAGCCCGGCCACCACCTCGTCGCCGTCGAGCAGGCCGATGAGCGTCGCCCACACGGGCACGCCGCGGACGAAGTTCTTGGTGCCGTCGATCGGGTCGAGCACCCAGCGGCGGGGCGACGACCCGGTCGCGCCGAACTCCTCGCCCAGCACGGCGTCACGCGTGCGCGCCCGCTCGAGCGTCGACCGGATCATCCGCTCGGCGTCCCGGTCGGCGTCCGACACGGGCGTGTGGTCCGGCTTGGTCTCGACGCGCAGGTCCTGGGCCTTGAACCGGGACATGGTGTGCTGGTCCACCTGGTCCGCGATCACGTGCGCCAGCCGCAGGTCGTCGTCGTAGCGGGTCATGTCCGTCACCGTAGTGGACGGCGGCGCCCGGGCGGCTCAGTCGCGGTCGGACACGCTGCGGGCGGCGACGAGACGCCGGAACGAGTCGAGGCGCAGGTGGCGCACGTCGCGCACCGCGGCGTCGTCGGACTCGTCAGCCCACTCGTCGAGCGCGCAGTCGGGCGCGTCGGCGAGGTGGGTGCAGCCGCGCGGGCAGCGCTCGGCGGCGACCTCGTCGAGGTCGTCGAAGCCGCGCAGCACGTCCGCGACCTGGACGTGCGCGAGGCCGAACGACCGGATGCCGGGCGTGTCGACGACCCACCCGGCCCCCGCGTCGCCCGGCAGGCGCAGCGCCACCGCGGACGTCGACGTGTGGCGGCCGCGGCCGGTGACGTCGTTCACGTGGCCGGTCGCGCGGCCGGCGTCGGGCACGAGGGCGTTGACGAGGGTGGACTTGCCGACGCCCGAGTGGCCGAGGAGCACGGACGTGCGCCCGGCGAGCTCGGCACGGACCGCGTCGAGCCCGACGATCTCGCGGTCGGCGGTCCGGTGCGTCACGACGACGCGTGCCCCGATCGGCTCGTACAGCCCACGCAGCTCGTCGGGGCTCGCGAGGTCGGCCTTGGTGAGGCAGAGCAGGACGTCCATCCCGGCGTCGTAGGCCGCGACGACCGCACGGTCGATGAGGCCGGTCCGCGGCTCCGGGTTCGCCAGCGCGGTCACGATCACGAGCTGGTCGGCGTTCGCGACGACGATCCGCTCGTAGGGGTCGGTGTCGTCGGCGGTGCGCCGCAGCACCGTGGCGCGCTCGCCGATGCGGACGATCCGCGCGAGCGTGTCCTTCTCGCCGGAGGCGTCGCCGACGACGTCCACCCGGTCGCCGCACACCACCCGGTCGCGGCTCAGCTCGCGCGCCTTCATGGCGAGGACGACGCGCTCGTCGGGCCCGTCCTCGTCGACGAGCAGCGTGTACCGGCCGCGGTCGACGCCCGTGACCATGCCGGTCACCGCGTGCTCGTGCGCGGGGCGCTGCTTGGTGCGCGGGCGGGTGCCGCGGCGCGAGGGCCGCGAGCGGAAGTCGGACTCGTCCGGGAGGCGGCTCACGCGCCCGCGCCCCCGGCGCCCTGCGGCCCGGCCCCCAGCATCGCCGTCCACATGTCCGTGAAGCCGGGGAGGGTCTTGGCGGTCGTCCCGACGTTCTCCACCGCGACGCCGGGCACGCGCAGGCCGACGAGCGCCCCGGACGTCGCCATGCGGTGGTCGTGGTACGTGCGGAAGGTCGTGCCGTGCAGGGCGCCGGGCGTGATGACGAGCCCGTCGCGCGTCTCCTCGCAGCGCGCGCCGAGACGCGTCAGCTCGCTCGCGAGGGCGGCGAGCCGGTCGGTCTCGTGCCAGCGCAGGTGCGCGATGCCGCGCAGGCGGCTGGGGGAGTCGGCCAGCGCGGCGAGCGCCGCGATCGTCGGTGCGAGCTCGCCCGCGGGGGTGAGGTCGAGGTCGATGCCGCGGACGGTCCCGTCGCCGGTCACGGCGAGCACGCCGTCCGACAGCGTGGCGTGGCCGCCCATGCGCTCGAGGATCTCGGGGACGAGCGCGCCCGGCTGGGTGGTCGCGGTCGGCCACCCGGGGACGCGGACCGTGCCGCCCGCGACGAGCGCCGCGGCGAGGAACGGCGCGGCGTTCGAGAGGTCGGGCTCGACGACGAGGTCGCGCGCCTCGATGCGGCCGGGGGCGACCTCCCAGATGCCGGGGCGGCTGTCGTCGACGGCCACGCCCGCGGCCCGCAGCACGCGGACCGTCATGTCGATGTGCGGGAGGCTGGGGAGGGTCGGTCCGACGTGGCGCAGACGCAGGCCCTGGTCGAACCGCGCGGCGGCGAGCAGCAGCCCGGAGACGAACTGGCTCGACCCCGACGCGTCGACGTCGACCGCACCGCCGCGGACGGCACCGTGGCCGTGCACCGTGAAGGGCAGCGTGCCGCGCCCGCCGTCGTCGATGCGGACGCCCAGGCCGCGCAGCGCGTCGAGCACGGGTCGCATGGGTCGCACGCGCGCGCCCTCGTCGCCGTCGAACCGGACGGGGCCGTCGGCGAGCGCCGCAACCGCGGGCAGGAAGCGCATGACGGTGCCCGCGAGCCCGCAGTCGACCTCGGTGTCGCCCCGCAGCGGCCCCGGGGTGATCTCGAGGCGGGCGGGGTCGTCCGTCCCGTCGGAGCGCTCGCCGACCCGGACGTCGACGCCGAGCGCCCGCAGGGCCTGCGCCATGAGGTCGGTGTCGCGGCTCCGCAGCGCGCCGTCGAGGACGCTCGGGCCGTCGGCGAGGGCGGCGAGGACGAGCAGGCGGTTCGTGAGGGACTTCGAGCCGGGGACCACGACGCTCGCGTCGAGCGGTCCTGCTGCCACCGGCGCGTCCCAGGCGCGGACGTCGTCCGTCCGGGTGGTCAGGCCGGCACTCTGGGCACTCCCGGCCCGGGCGGGGGTCTCGGCGTGCTCCGAGGTCGGGTCGGGGAGGGTCGGCTGCGTGCTCATCGTCCCAGGTTAGGCGAGCGCCCGGCCGGGCCGCCGTGACGTCCATGGAGGACGTCCTGGGAGGCAGACGCCCGCGTTCTGCGTCCGCCTGGTGAGGTCATTCCGCGGTGGCCTCGGCGACCGCGTCGTGCACGGCGTGGCGGCGCACACGTGCGGACCGGACGCGCCAGACCACGCCGGGACGTCCCTCGGTGTCGGCGGCGGCGAGGAGCGCGGCGCCGAGCAGCCCGAGGTCGTGCACGAACGGCTTGGCGCGGTCGCGGCGGGTCTCGGGCCGACCGGTGAACGGCTCGTCGGCGATCGCGAGGGGGGCCGTGAGCGCGGCGAGCAGGAGCGCCGCGCTGCGGGGCGACTTGTGGAACGCGAGCGCGAGGCCGGCGACGGCCGTGACCGCACCGTGCACCCGGACGGCGAGGGTGAGGTTCCGGCGCGACACGGGGGGCACCGACGGGACCCGCGCGGACAGCTTCTCGACGGTCGCCTCGGCGGCGACGACGTGCCGCGCGGGCCTCAGTGCGGCGTCGAGCCCGTCCAGGACGAACGGTGCGGCGAGCAGCGGACGCGCGACGTGGCGCAGCAGCATGGGAAGCCTCCTCGGCAGGTCGACGTGCAGGTCCCAGCGTCGCGCACCCCGCGTCCCGGCGCCAGCGGCGGGGCCGTGTCCACCGCGAGCCTCCCCCCGGGCGGGTCCGGGAATGAACCGGTGGGGTCGCCGGGTTCCATCCACGTGACATGCACCGTGCTCGACAGCGCCCGCCCGACGACCGGCCCGGCGCTCACCGTCGACCTGTCGGGCCCGGCCCGGCACGGGCGCGTCGGCGACGCCCTCGGACTACGCTCGGGCGTGATGAGCGACTCCACGCAGGACGAGGCCCCCGACGACGACACCCAGCGTGCGCCGTCCGACGAGGACGACGCGGCCCGCGCCGCGCGCTTCGAGCGCGACGCGCTCGTGTACCTCGACCCGCTGTACGCGGCGGCGATGCGCATGACGCGCAACCCGTCGGACGCGGAAGACCTGGTGCAGGAGACGTTCGCGAAGGCGTACGCCGCGTTCCACCAGTACCGGCCGGGCACGAACCTCAAGGCGTGGCTCTACCGGATCCTGACGAACACGTTCATCAACACGTACCGCAAGAAGCAGCGCGAGCCGCTGCAGTCGAACGCGGAGGACGTCGAGGACTGGCAGATCGCGCGCGCGGCGTCGCACACGTCGCAGGGGTTGCGCTCGGCCGAGGCGGAGGCGCTCGACCGCCTGCCCGACTCCGACGTGAAGCGCGCGCTGCAGGAGCTGCCGGAGGACCGTCGCATGGCCGTGTACTACGCGGACGTCGAGGGCTTCCCGTACAAGGAGATCGCGGAGATCATGGGGACGCCGATCGGGACGGTGATGTCCCGTCTGCACCGTGGTCGCCGACAGCTGCGCGAGCTGCTGTCGGACTACGCGAAGGACCGAGGAATGGTGGGGGCCAGCACCCCCGGAGGCGAGTCGTGAACATCGAACCCATCCCCCACGCGACGGGGGACGACAGCTGCGACCACGTGGTCGGGCACCTGTACGAGTACCTGGACTCGGAGATGACTCCCGAGGACGCGGAGCGCATGCGCGCGCACCTGGCGCACTGCTCGCCGTGCCTCGCCGAGCTCGGTCTCGACGAGCTGGTGCGCCAGGTGCTGCGGCGCTCGTGCGCGGACAAGGCGCCCGAGGGTCTGCGGGCGCGGGTGCGCGCGCAGCTCACGGTGACGCGGACGACGACCGTCACGACGCTGTCGGCGGGCGAGGCGCCCCTGCTCTGACGGCTCCGCTCTGACGGCTCCGCCGCCTGACGAACGGACGGACCCCCGGTCCTCTCGAGAGAGGGCCGGGGGTCCGTCGTGCTCAGGGGGTGTCAGGCGTTGGGCCGACGACCGTGGTTCGCGGCGTTGCCCTTGCGGCTACGACGCTTGCGACCGCGCTTGCTCATGGTGGTCTCCTTCGTGCGGGACGGGGGTCTGTCCCATCGTCCCACATCGGAGGGGTTGCCTTGTGCGCCAACGCGATATAACGTGTTTCCGAAGACGAGATATATCGCGTGACGCAGGGTCGCGCGTCGAGCACCGAGGGAGAACGTCGTGAGCCAGGACGTGTGGAGCATCAAGGACGAGGGGACCGTACCGGTCGGCGGGCCGGTCACGGCGCTGGAGGTCGGCCTGGTCGGTGGACGGGTCGACGTGGTCGCCGGTGACGGGCCGGGCGCCCGCGTCGAGGTCCACGACGTGCACGGGCACCCCGTCGAGGTGTCCAGCAAGAACGGCAAGCTCAAGGTCGGGTACCGCGGGTCGTTCGTCGCGCACCTCGGGCAGCGCGGGCGCGACCGGGCCGACGTGCAGATCACGGTGCCCGCCGACGTCGCCGTGAACCTCGGGGTGGTGAAGGCGGACGGTCTGGTCGCCGGCATCCGCGGGAAGATCAAGGCGTCGACCGTGTCCGGACCGGTCGTCGTCGACCAGTGCGAGGGCGAGCTCGAGGTCAGCACCGTCTCCGGCGAGATGGTCGTGCGCGACCACACCGGCGACGTCAAGGCGTCGAGCGTCAGCGGCCCGCTCACCGTCTCCGGCGCGGTGCCCGTGCTCGAGGCGAGCACCGTCTCGGGCGACCTGCTCGCCGACCTGACCGTCGCACCGCGCACCGCGACGCTCTCCGGGGTGTCGGCCGACGTGACGCTCCGCGTGCCCGACGCCGACGAGCTCGCCCTGCGCCTCAACGCGGCCACCGGACGCGTCGTCGTCGACGGTGCCGAGCACACCGACGTCCGGCACAAGGGCGTCGTCCTCGACCGGCGCGCGGGCGGCGACAGCAAGGCCACGATCAACACCGTGTCGGGCGCGGTGACGGTGCTCAGCGGCCGGACGGCGGACGCCTGATGGTCTCCGTCTTCGCGCACGGCGAGCTCCGCCTCTACCTCCTCGTCCTGCTCGGCGAGGCGCCCCGGCACGGGTACGACCTCATGACCGCCCTCTCCGACCGGTTCGGCGGCACGTACAAGCCCAGCGCCGGGACCGTGTACCCGCGGCTGGCGCGGCTCGAGGAGGAGGGCCTCGTCCGGCGCACCGAGGCGGGCCGCACCGCGCCCTACACGCTCACGGACGCAGGGCGCGCCGAGCTCGACGCCCGCTCCGACGAGGTCGCACGGCTCGAGGCCGGGATCGACGCGACCGTGCGCGAGCGCGCCGAGTCGCTCCGGGCGGACGTGGCGTCGTCCATGGACGGGCTGCGGGCGGAGCTCGCGCTCGCGGCCCAGGACGCGCGCACCCGGCGGCGTGACGCCGACGGGAGCCGTGAGGGCGGTGGTGCTCGCGCGGCTCGGGCGGGCTCCTACAGCGCGCGCCGCGAGGTCGAGGCGATGGTCCAGGCGTTCCGCGACGACCTGCGTGCCGAGCTGCGCCGTGCCGACGCGCGCGACGCCGTGACCCGGCTGACCGTCGAGACCGCACGCACGGTGCTCGACGCGGCCCGCTCGTCCATCCGCGCCACGCTGAGGTAGGCGCTGAGGGAGGGCGTCATGCAGCGCGCTCGGCCCGTCGACGCGTTGCCCGGCCGCGTCATCAGCGGTGATCGCACGTCGGCGAGGAACGTGTCGCCCTGCCAGGCACCGGCCGCGACCACCGGGCGTCCGAGCGGTGAGCTCTCCAGCCGCACGCCGTGACCGACCTCGACCTGGATGTCCGCGCCGACGCGGGCCGTCAGTAACCGCTCCGGGTCCGCCGAGCCTCGGACGGGTGCGAGCGACAGCCGTTGCGGCCGATCGGTCCAGGCGCGGCCCCGCACACCGTGACGGGGGCCCTCCTCGCGAGCGCCGTCAGACCGTCGGGTCGGGCAGTCCCAGCCAGGAGTGCCACCCCGTGTGCAGCACGAGCCACGCGATGAGCCCGTACCCGGCCTGGCCCGGCAGGCCCGTCCCGGCGCTGGCGAGGTCGGCGAGCCACTGCTCGTGCCCCACGAGCGGGGAGAACGTGTCGACGTACGGGACCCGGCGACGCCCGGCGACGTCCGCGTACGCGGCCGAGAGCTCGCCGAGCCGCCCGTTCTCCTCGGGTGAGCCGGGCGGGGGACCGACGACGAACGCGGGCGTGCGCTGCTGCTCGGCCACGTCCAGCACGTTCGCGAGGTTGAGGCGGCTGCGGGCGAGCGACAGCCCGGTGTCGAGGTCGTGGCGGCCGAGCGCCACGACGAGCCGGTTGTCGACCGTGGGCTCGGGGGAGAAGCGGCGCGCCGTCTCGGCCTGCCAGCGCTCCCCGAGCGCCGTGGACGGCTCCCGCGGGATCGGGAGCGTCATGAGCAGGGTCGTGCCGTCGAACCGGGTGCGGGCGAGCACGCGGCCCGTCCAGCCGAGGCCGCGGGCGTCCCCGACTCCCGCGACCAGCTCGTCGCCCACGACGCAGATGCGCAGCTCGGTGCGCTCCGGGCCGTTCGCCGACCAGCCGTTCGTCTGGGTCACCGGGTACCGCCCTTCGTCGTCGGGTGCATGCGTCGTGCCGGGGTGTCCCGGGTGGCCGGGACGGCCGGGATGCGGTGCCGGGCCGCGTCGCTCGGCACCGCACCATTGTGTCCTACGGGACGCCCCCTGCCCGGGCGGCGTGCCCGCGCGGCGCTCCCGGCGTGGCGGGCGGAGCGGGTGAAACCCGGCCCGCGCCGGCGTCACGCGAGCGACAGGCCCCAGCGGCTCACGTGCTCCTCGCCCGGCGCGAGGACGACGAGCAGCTCGCCCGTGTTGAACGCGTCCGCCACGCAGGTCATCGGTTCCACCGCGACCGCGGTACGGGCCCACGCCGGCGTGATGTGGTCGCCCGTGCAGACCTGCCAGGCCGCGAACGACGCGTCCATCCACAGGGACGTGCGCAGGCCGTCGGGCGTCGTCAGGACGGCCCACGAGAGCCCGTGGTCGTCACGCGTCGCACCGACCCAGGCGTCGTCGAGGTCGACGCCGTCGAGGGGGAGCCCGGCGCGCAGGTCGTACGGGCCCGCGACGGGCTCGGTGCCCGTGGGAAGCAGGCGCTCGTCGACGGTGACGTGGTCCGTCGCGTCGAGCCGCAGCGTGCAGTCGTCCACGGCCGCGCCGCGGGTCGACAGCCACGGGTGGAAGCCGAGCCCGAACGGCGCGGCCTGCGCCCCGGTGGCCCGGGCGCGCGTCGTCACGGTGAGGCCGTCGGCGTCGAGCGCGTAGCGGACCGTGACCTTGAGCCCGAAGGGGTAGCCCGGCTGCGGCACCGGAACGACGCGGAGCTCGATCGCGTCGGACGTCTGGGTCGTCTCGCGGGCGACCACGCTCCACCGGTCCCAGCACACCAGGCCGTGCAGCGCGGTGCCGCGCGCGGGCTCGGTGACGGGGACCTGGTACTCCGTGCCGTCGAACGTGTACCGGCCGTCGCGGAGCCGGTTCGGCCACGGGGCGAGGACCGCGCCGTGGCTCGCGGGTGCGATCACCTCGGCGGCGAAGGGCTGCACGACCTCGACACCGTCCGCCGTGAGCGCCCGCAGGTTCGCGCCCACCTCCGTGACGACGGCCTCGTACGGGCCGGCTCGCAGCGTGTGCTGGACCCCCGAGGGGACGTCCTGGCCGGCCGCCGGGGCGGCAGCCGAGGGGGTCGTCGAGGGGCTCTCCGCGGGGTGGGTCGTGTCAGTCACGGGTGACACCGTAGTGCGCCCGAGCCCGAGCGCACTCATCGGGCCGCCACCGGTCGTCACCACCGGGAGTGCACGAGCTCCCGCAGCCGCGCGTCGTACACGTCGCGCACGCCGCGCTCGAACGTCGGCCCGAGCACGGGTGCGCCGCCCGCCGCCGCGCTGCCGCGCGCCTGCGCCGCGTCCCGCGCGCCCGGGATCACGGTCGAGACGCCCGGCTGCTGCCACGCCCACGCGATCGCTGCCTGCGCGGGCGTGAGCTCGTGCGGGAGGGCGTCCACGAGCGCGCCGAAGTCCTGTGCCGCCTCGACGCCCACGTCGAACGGCACCCCGGAGAACGTCTCGCCGACGTCGAACGCCGAGCCGTCCCGGTTGTACGTCCGGTGGTCGGACTCCGCGAAGGTGGTGTCGCGCGTGTACCGGCCCGACAGGAGGCCCGACGCGAGCGGGACCCGCGCGATGATGCCGACGCCCGCCGCGGACGCCGCCGGGACGACCTCGTCGAGCGGCTTGAGGCGGAACGCGTTGAGGATGATCTGCACGGACGTGACGTGCGGCCGTGCGATGGCCGCCAGCGCCTGCTCGCACGTCTCGACGCTCACGCCGTACCCGGCGATCGCGCCGTCCGCCACGAGCGCGTCCAGCGCGTCGTACGTGGCGTCGTCGTCGATCACGGCCGACGGCGGGCAGTGGAGCTGGACGAGGTCGAGCCGGTCCGTGCGCAGGTTCGTGCGGGAGCGGTCGACCCAGCGGCGGAACGCGTCGGCCGTGTACGACGCCGGCACCTGCTCGGCGCGCCGGCCCATCTTGGTCGCGACCGTCACCTGCACGTCCGGGCGCTGCGTGAGGTAGTTGCCGATGAGCTGCTCGGAGCGTCCGTCGCCGTACACGTCCGCGGTGTCGAAGAAGGTCACGCCTTCCTCGACGGCGGCGTCGAGCACCGCGTGCGCGTCGGCGTCGGAGACGTCGCCCCAGTCGGCGCCGAGCTGCCAGGTGCCGAGACCCACGACCGAGACGAGACGGCCCGTGCGGCCGAGGAGGTGCTGTTCCATCCGTCCATCGTGCCGCACGGTCGGGGCCCCGACGCGCCGGACGGACGCCGACGCGACGCGAGGAGCGTCACACCGGCGCCCGTCCGGGCGGTCGTCGGGCACCTGGCCCGCGGGTGTCTGCCGAGGTCAGCGGGCGAAGACCTGCTCGACGAGGGTCTCCTGCTGGGCGCGGTGCTTCTTGGCCGTCCCCGCCGCGGTGGACGCGGACGCCGGGCGCGACGCGACGCGCACGCGGGGCAGGTCCTCCGGGAGCTGGATGTGCACGAACGACCACGGGCCCTGGTTCTCGGGCTCGTCCTGCGCCCACACGACGTCCTGGGTGCCGTAGCGGGCCAGCTCGGCCCGGATCTGCTCCTCGGGGAAGGGGTAGAGCTGCTCGAGGCGCAGGATCGCGGTGCGCTCGTCGCCACGCTGCGTGCGCTCTGCCAGCAGGTCGTAGTACACGCGGCCGCTGCACAGCACGACGCGGTCGACCTTCGCCGGGTCGAGCGTGTCGGGCAGCACGGGCTCGAACGTCCCCGTCGTGAAGTCCTCGACGGACGACGCCGCCGCCTTGAGGCGCAGCAGCTGCTTGGGCGTGAACACCACGAGCGGCTTGCGCGGTCGGGCGTACGCCTGACGGCGCAGCAGGTGGAAGTACGACGCCGGCGTGGACGGCTGCGCCACGACCATGTTGTCCTGGGCGCACAGCTGCAGGAAGCGCTCGATGCGCGCGGAGCTGTGGTCCGGCCCCTGACCCTCGTACCCGTGCGGCAGGAGCATGACGAGCGAGGCGTTCTGGCCCCACTTCTGCTCGGCCGACGAGATGAACTCGTCGATGACGGTCTGCGCGCCGTTGACGAAGTCGCCGAACTGCGCCTCCCACAGGACGAGCGCGTCGGGGCGCTCGACCGAGTAGCCGTACTCGAACCCGAGGGCCGCGTACTCCGACAGCGACGAGTCGTACACCCAGAACTTCGCCTGGTCGCCCGACAGGTACAGCAGCGGGGTCCACTCGGCTCCCGTGCTGCGGTCGTGGAAGACCGAGTGGCGCTGGACGAAGGTGCCGCGGCGCGAGTCCTGCCCGGCGAGACGGACGGGCGTGCCCTCCATGAGCAGCGAGCCGAAGGCGGCGAGCTCGCCGAAGCCCCAGTCGATACCGCCGTTGGTGGACATCTCGTGGCGCTTCTGCAGGAGCTGGCCGAGCTTCGGGTGGACGGTGAAGCCCTCGGGCGTCTGCGTGTGCACGGCACCGACGCGCTCGAGCACCGAGGCGTCGATCGCGGTCTTCCAGCCGACCATCGTGCCGGCGTCCTCGCGCTGCGCCTCCGGGCGCTCGAGGCCCGCGACGGGCTCGGTCGAGGCCGGCGGGGTGTACCCGCCCTCGCGCGTCTCGGTGAAGACCCGCTCGAGCTGCGCCTGGTAGTCCTTGAGCGCCGTCTCGGCGTCCTCGACCGTCAGGTCGCCTCGGGCCACGAGGTTCTCGGTGTAGAGCTTGCGCACCGAGCGCTTGTCCTCGATGAGGTTGTACATGAGCGGCTGCGTCATCGAGGGGTCGTCGCCCTCGTTGTGACCGCGGCGGCGGTAGCAGACCATGTCGATGACGACGTCCTGGTCGAACTGCTCGCGGAACGCGAAGGCGAGCTCGGCCACCCGGACGCACGCCTCGGGGTCGTCCCCGTTGACGTGGAAGATCGGGAGCTGGAAGCCCTTGGCGATGTCCGTCGCGTACGTCGTCGAGCGCGACGACGACGGCCCGGTGGTGAAGCCGAGCTGGTTGTTGATGATCACGTGGACCGTGCCGCCGGTGCGGTACCCGCGCAGCTGCGCCAGGTTGAGCACCTCGGGCACGACGCCCTGGCCCGCGAAGGCCGCGTCGCCGTGGAGGAGGATCGGCAGCACGGAGAAGCCGTCGCCGCCCAGGTCGATGCGGTCCTGCTTGGCGCGGACGATGCCCTCGAGCACCGGGTCGACCGCCTCGAGGTGGGACGGGTTCGCCGCGAGGTAGACCTGCGTCTGCGCGCCGGACTCCGCGGTGAACGTGCCCTCCGTGCCGAGGTGGTACTTCACGTCGCCCGAGCCCTGGACCGACTTCGGGTCGGTGTTGCCCTCGAACTCCGCGAAGATCTGCGCGTAGCTCTTGCCGGCGATGTTCGCGAGGACGTTGAGGCGGCCGCGGTGGGCCATGCCGACGCAGACCTCGTCCAGGCCGTTCTCGGCGGCGCGCGACAGGATCGCGTCGAGCAGCGGGATGACGGACTCGCCGCCCTCGAGCGAGAACCGCTTCTGGCCGACGAACTTCGTCTGCAGGAACGTCTCGAACGCCTCGGCGGAGTTGAGGCGGCGCAGGATGCGGAGCTGGTCCTCGCGCGGCGTGCGGGCGTACCCGGACTCGAGGCGCTCCTGGATCCAGCGGCGCTGGGCCGGGTCGGCGATGTGCATGTACTCGAAGCCGATGGTGCGGCAGTACGCGTCGCGCAGCGTCCCGAGGATGTTGCGCAGCGTGTCGCGCGTCTTGCCGCCGAAGCCCGTGACCGGGAACGAGCGGTCCAGGTCCCACAGCGTCAGGCCGTGGCTCTGGATGTCGAGGTCCGGGTGCTTGCGCTGGCGGTACGTCAGCGGGTCGGTGTCCGCCATGAGATGGCCGCGCGAGCGGAACGCGTGGATGAGCTCGGCGATGCGGGCCGGCTTGGCGGCCTCCGCCTCGGCGTCGTTCGTGTTGTCGCGCACCCAGCGGATCGGCTCGTACGGGATGCGGAGCGCCGCGAACACGCGGTCGTAGAAACCGTCCTCGCCGATGAGCTTGCGCCCGATGATGCGCAGGAAGTCGCCCGAGCCGGCGCCCTGGATGATGCGGTGGTCGTACGTCGACGTGAGCGTCACGACCTTCGAGACGCCCATGCGGGCGAGCTGCTCCTCGGACGCACCCGCGAACTCGGCGGGGTAGTCCATCGCGCCGACGCCGATGATCGCGCCCTGGCCCTCCATGAGGCGCGGGACCGAGTGCACGGTGCCGATGCCGCCCGGGTTGGTCAGCGAGATCGTGACGCCCTTGAAGTCGTCGACCGCGAGCTTGTTGCCGCGGGCGCGACGCACGACGTCCTCGTACGCGTTCCAGAACTGTGCGAAGTCCATCGACTCGGTGCCCTTGATGCCGGGCACGAGGAGCTGGCGCGAGCCGTCCGGCTTGGGCAGGTCGATCGCGATGCCGAGGTTGACGTGCGCGGGCGTGAGCACGCCGGGCTTGCCGTCGACCTGCGTGTACGACGCGTTCATGGACGGCATCTCGCTGACGGCCTCGACGAGGGCGAAGCCGATGAGGTGCGTGAACGAGATCTTGCCGCCGCGGGTGCGCGCGAGGTGGTTGTTGATGACGATCCGGTTGTCGACCATGAGCTTGGCCGGCACGGCACGCACCGACGTCGCCGTCGGCACCGAGAGGCTCTGCTCCATGTTCGTCACGACGCGGGCGGCGGGGCCACGCAGCTTGTCGGCGTGGTCCTCGCCGTCCGCGGCGACCGGGGCCGACGCGGCGGAGCGCGCGGCGGGGAGGTGCGCGTAGGGCGCGGTCGCGGGCGTCGCGGCGGGGGCGGGCGCTGCCGCGGAGTCGGTGGCGGGCACAGCGGCCGGGGCGGGGGCCGGCGCCGCTGCGGGCCTCGCGGCGGGGGCGGGCGCCGGTGCTGCTGCGGCGGGGGCGGGCGCGGGTGCTGCTGCGGGCTTCGCGGTCGTCGCAGCGCCGTTCGTGGCCGTCTCGCCGTTGCCCGACCCGGCGCCCCGCGGCGTGCCACCCTCGGGGCGGTAGTCCGCGAAGAACTCCCACCAGGCGGGGTCCACCGAGTTCTTGTCGGCGAGATATTGGTCGTAGAGCTCGTCGACCAGCCACTCGTTGGCGCCGAACGTGGCGCGCAGCGCGCTGATCGACTCTGACTCAGCCTTCGGGGACACTCGGGGATCGCCCACTTTCACACGTGTGGTGGTTCTGCTTCGGGGGGCACCGGCGCTGGTGCTATACCAGCGTAGGCCCTCGGGCGTGCCCCGCGGCGCGCCCGGGCGCGTCGCCGGGGTGTCGTCACGCGCTGCGCGACGGGGGTCTCCCGTCGATCTTCACGCTCCGTCTGCAAGTGGCAACAGGACGGCAAATGTCCCTCACGATCTGACACAAGATCGTGTCCGGAAAAGCCCATCGGGGCGTATCGGTGCCGCACCCCCGGGGCGCCCGCGTGTGGGGTGCGTCACACCGCGCGGTGCCCCGACGCGGCGTGGGCGCGGGGGAGCGCCAGCCGCATGCGGGCACCCCCCGGGTCGTCCACGACCTCCACCGTCCCGCCGTGCAGCTCGACCGCCCACCGGACGATCGCCAGCCCGATGCCCGTGCCGCCCGTCGACGGCGCCGCGCCCGACGGGGCGCTGCCCCGCTGGAAGCGGTTGAAGATGCGCTCGCGGTCCTCCGGGGCGATGCCCGGCCCCTCGTCGGCCACGTCGATCAGCACGTGGTCGCCCGACGGCGGTCCGTAGGCCTCGATGCGGACCGTGCCACCGGGTGGCGAGTAGCGGATCGCGTTGTGCAGGAGGTTCGTGACGACCTGGTGGAGGCGTGCCGGGTCGGCCTCGAGCGCGAGGTCCGGCGGCGACACGTCGACCACGTAGTGCAGCTGCTTCGACGCCTCGAGCAGCGAGACCGACTCCGCGGCCTCCTCCAGGAAGTCGCCCACCGGGACGGTCTCGAGGTTGAGCTCCGCCGCCCCCGCCTCGAGCCGGGACAGGTCCAGCAGGTACGTCACGAGCCGGGACAGCCGCTCCGTCTGCGCCAACGACGTCTGGAGCACCGCGGGCGACGGCGCCGTCACGCCGTCCACCATGTTCTCCAGCTGGGCGTGCAGGCCGGCGATCGGCGTGCGCAGCTCGTGCGAGACGTTCGCGACCAGCTCACGGCGCACGCGGTCCGACGCCTCGAGGTCGGCCGACATCTGGTTGAACGCCCCCGCGAGCTGCCCGACCTCGTCCCGGCTCGTCGCCCGCACCCGACGCGAGTAGTCCCCGTCGGCCATCGCCCGGGCCGCGCGCGTCATCTCGCGCAGCGGTGACGTCATGCCACGCGCCAGGACCTGCGTCAGCAGGAGCGACAGCACGATCGCGAGCGGCAGGGTGCGCGTCGGCCCCAGCTCGTTGCGCAGCCCCACCCACGTCACGAACGACGCGAAGGTCACGGTGAGCGCGACGAGCACGCCCAGCTTGGTGCGGATCGACGTCACCCGGTCCAGCGGGCGCACGTCCGGGACCCGCGACACGGCCTTGGCGACCACCTCGGGGGCGCGTCGCGGTGGTCGCTCGGCTCCCGACGGGCTCACGACACCGGCTCGAAGGCGTACCCCACGCCGTGCACCGTGCGGATGAGGTCGGCGCCCAGCTTGCGGCGCAACGCCTTGATGTGGGAGTCCACCGTGCGGGTGCCGCTCGCGTCCGCCCAGTCCCAGACCTCCGCGAGGAGCTTCTCGCGCGTCAGCACGGTCCGCGGCGAGCTCGCGAGCATCACGAGCAGCTCGAACTCGGTGGGCGTCAGGTGGATCTCCTCGCCGCCGCGGTACACGCGCCGCTGCGCGACGTCGATCGTGACGTCACCGATCTCGAGCGGCGGCTGGGCGACCGGCGTCGTCGCCGCCTGCGCCGCGCGGTCCACGCGCCGCATGAGCGCCTTGAGCCGGGCGACGAGCTCCCGCATCGAGAACGGCTTCGTCATGTAGTCGTCCGCGCCCACGCCCAGCCCGATGATCATGTCGGTCTCGTCGTCCCGGGCCGTGAGCATGAGGATCGGCGTGGGGTGCTCCGCCTGGATGCGCCGCGTCACCTCGAGCCCGTCGATGCCGGGGAGCATGACGTCCAGGACGATCGCGTCGGGGCGGAGGCGCAGCGCCGCGTCGACCCCGGTCAGCCCGTCGCGTGCCACCTCGACGCGCCACCCCTCCGCGACGAGCCGCTGCGCGATCGCGGTGGCGATCGTCGGCTCGTCCTCCACCACGAGGACGGTCGCGCTGGGCTCGGCCGACGGTCGCGCGACGCGACCGACAGGGGTCGCGCCGGGCTGGCCCGCGGCGCCTGGACCGGACGGCACTGTGCTCGGTGACATAGGGACAGCGTGGCACAACCGTGCCCGCGTCGCGGGGACGCGCGACCGGACGACCGGCCGAACTACGCTGTGCCGAGCGACGCGGGGACAGCCCTGTCCGCACCGACCGTCGGAGCACTGGAGGACGAGATGCCGCGCACCGCGGGCACCCGCACGATGATCGACGCCCTGCTCGGCAGGTTCGGGCGCACCCGGACGCCCGAGGACGACCTCGCCGACCTCGAGAGCGGTGAGTCCCTGCGCGTGGTCGTCTACGTCCCCCGGGGCAAGCGCTCCGCCTGGCACGGCGGGATGGCGACGTTGCACCGCGACCACCTCAAGGGCCCCATCCTGCGTGCCGTCGGGCCGGCGCCGCGCCGCGTGACCGCCGTGACCGAGGTCGAGGGCAAGTTCCCCGACTCGGCCCAGTTCCGCGAGCTCCGCGGCACCGGGCCGGACGGGGAGTGGCGGGTCGCCGTACCCGAGGTGGACGTCCCCGTGGTGCGCCGCGCGATCGACAGCACGGCGGGCGCCGACGCCGGCTGACGGGGTGCGTCCGGGCGCGCCGGACACCCGGCCCGCTCGTTAGCATGGTGCGCACCATGAACGGCGACAGACCTCGACATAGCGACCGCCCCGCACCCCCTGCGGCGCGGGCCGGTACCACCGGCGACCTCCGGGTCGCCCTCGCACCCCGGGCCGACGTCCCGGCCGACCCCACGACCGCGTCCTCGCGCGGGGAGGTGCACGCCGGGTGCTGACCGACTGGCTCCTGCTGGCCTTCGGCGTCCTGCTCACCGCGGGCACCGCCGTCTTCGTGGCGAGCGAGTTCGCGCTCGTCACCCTCGACCCCGCCGTCCTGCGCTCCGGCGGGGACGGGACCGCGGACCGGCGCGACCGCAGCGTCCGCGGGGCGCTCGCCAGCCTGTCCACCGAGCTGTCCTCCGCGCAGGTCGGCATCACCGTCACCACCATCCTGCTGGGTTACACGGCGCAGCCGGCGCTGTACGACCTCGTCGTGGGCGTCCTCGGCGACACGGGCCTCGCCCGGGGTGTCGCGGTGGCGCTCGCGGGCGTCGTCGCGCTGGTCGTCGTGAACGTGTTCTCGATGCTGTTCGGGGAGCTCATCCCCAAGAACTTCGCCCTGAGCGTGCCGTACCCGACCGCGCGGCTCGTGGTGCCCGTGCAGCGCGCCTTCACCCGCCTCGCGCGGCCCGTGATCCGGGTGCTCAACGGGTCCGCCAACGCGCTGCTGCGCCGCGTCGGGGTCGAGCCCGTCGAAGAGATCTCGGGTGCCCGTTCGACGACCGAGCTGGCCGCGCTCGTGCGGCGGTCGGCCGCCGAGGGGACGCTCGAGGAGTCGGTCGCGACCCTGCTGACCAACTCGCTCGACCTGGAGGAGCTCACCGCCGTCGACGTCATGACGGACCGGCAGCGTCTCGACGTGCTCCACAAGGAGGCGTCGGCCGCCGACCTGCTCGAGCTGGTCCGCGCGACCGGCCACTCCCGCTTCCCGGTGATCGACCGGGACCGGGACGACGTGGTCGGGCTCGTGCACCTTCGCCGGGCCGTCTCCGTGCCCGCGGATCGGCGCAGCGAGGTCCCGGTCGCGGCCCTGATGGTCGAGGCACCCCAGGTGCCCGAGACGGTCCGCCTCGGCCCGCTGCTCGTCGAGCTGCGCGGGTTCGGTCTGCAGATGGCGGTCGTCGTCGACGAGTACGGCGGCACGTCCGGGGTCGTGACGCTCGAGGACGTCGTCGAGGAGCTCGTGGGCGAGGTGTCCGACGAGCACGACCCGCGCGCCGCCGTCGTGCGACGCGCCGCGGACGGCTCCTGGGGCGTCCCGGGCGAGACGCGGCCCGACGAGCTGGTCGAGCAGACGGGCGTCGTGCTGCCCGAGTCGGGCGCGTACGAGACCCTCGGCGGGCTGCTCATGGAACGGCTCGGCCGGATCCCGGTGCCCGGCGACGAGGTCGAGGTCGACGGTGCGCGCCTGCGGGTCGAGTCGATGGACGGACGACGGGTCGAGAGGTTGCGGGTGGTCGGACCGCCCGCGCCCGACGACGTGGACGTGCGCGGGGGTGGTGGCCGGTGAGCCCCGGGGTCGGGATCCTCTTCGGGCTCGTGCTGCTGCTCGGCAACGCGTTCTTCGTGGGTGCGGAGTTCTCCGTCCTGTCGGCGCGCCGCAGCGCCATCGAGCCGCTCGCGGACGCCGGCAACGCGCGCGCCCGCACGGTCATCTACGCCATGGAGCACGTGTCGTTGATGCTGGCGTGCGCGCAGCTCGGCGTGACGGTCTGCTCGACCGGCCTCGGCGTGGTGGCGGAGCCCGCCCTGGCGCACCTCATCGAGGTGCCCGTGCACGCGCTCGGCGCGAGCGAGGCCCTCGTCCACCCGATCGCGCTGGTGATCGCGCTCGCGATCGTCGTCTACCTGCACGTCGTGCTCGGCGAGATGGTCCCGAAGAACCTGGCCGTGTCCGGGCCGGACCGTGCGGTGATGCTCTTCGGCCCGCCGCTCGTGTGGATGGCGCGTGCCGTGCGCCCGGTCATCCACGCGCTGAACTGGCTCGCCAACCACGCCGTGCGGCTCGGCGGCGTGGAGCCCCGCGACGAGGTGGCGTCGACCTTCACGGTCGAGGAGGTCCAGTCGATCGTCGAGCACTCGGCCGCCGAGGGGGCGTTGAGCGACGAGCAGGGCCTGCTCGCGGGCGCCCTGGAGTTCTCCGAGAAGTCGGCGCGCGACGTCATGGTGCCGCTCGGCGACCTCGTGACCGTCGACGCGGGCTGCACGCCGCACGACGTCGAGCAGCTCGTGACCCGCACCGGGTTCAGCCGGTTCCCGGTCGTGCGGGGGGCCGACGTCGTCGGCTACCTGCACCTCAAGGACGTCCTGTACGCGTCGGACGACGACCGCGACCAGCCCGTCCCCGACCTCTCGGTGCGCCCGCTCGCGCCGGCCGCGCCGGACGACGAGGTCGAGGACGTGCTCCGTGCGATGCAGCTCTCCGGGGCACACCTCGCGATCGTGGACGGCGGCCCGGGGGAGCCGGCGCTCGGCGTCGTGTTCCTCGAGGACATCCTCGAGGAGCTCGTGGGCGAGGTCCGGGACGCCATGCAGCGGGGGACCGGCGTGCGGGTCGCGCGGCGTGCCGCACGTCCGGCACGTCCGTGACCGGCCCGTCGACCAGCGGGTTTGGAAGGGAGACGTCTCTTCGTTATTGTTCCGTGACCGCGCGGCGCGTAGTGTGGCAGCGCCCAGGCCGCGAAGCACAGCATCCCGAGCAGACCCCCCAGGAGGTGTCATGGAGCCGACGTCCACGTCGACGACGCTCCTGAGCCGACGGGAACGGCGCGAGGCGGCCCTGCTGGCGGTCCAGACGGGTGAGCAGCCCGTCGCCACGCCCGCCTACCGGGACCTCCCGAACGCCGCGGCGCGGACCGAGGGGCGCACCGCACCGCACACGGACGCGGCCCCGACGCAGGTGCCGGCCGAGAGGCTCGGGGCGGGCCACGGGCTCGGCCCGGCGGCCCCCGTGATCGCGACCACCAGCACCCAGTTCGTCTCCCGGCGCGAGCGTCGCGAGGCCGCGGGCCTGTCGGGGTCGAACCCGGTGGCGCCGGCCGACCGTGTCGCCGAGCACCTGCCGGTCTTCGGTGCGCCGCCCGTGAACGCCGGGCCGTCCCGCACCCGGAACGACGCCCCGCGCGAGCGCGTCGTGGTGCGCGCGGCGTCCGTGGCCGTCCCGGCGGCGGCGGCGCCGTCCGTCCCCGGACCGCTGTGCCCGACCCATGACGACGTCGAGGAGCTCATCGCGGAGCTCGAGCCCGAGATCGCGGCTCACGCGCTCCTCGTGGCGGCGCAGGATCTCGAGCCGCGCCCCGCGCCTGCCCCGCGCGAGCTGGTCCGGCACGGCTGGATCCCGCGCGTCGCCGTGCTGACGTCGCTGGCGGCCGCGACGATCGCCGTCCCGCTCACCGGGGCCGCCCGCGGCTCCGAGGTGCCGACGGGGTCCGGCGGCGGTCCGTCCTTCCTCGACGCGATGTCCGCGACCGACAGCGGGATCGACGCGCCGAGCGGCGTGCGAGCGATGGAGCGCACGTCGACCCGCGAGACGGCCGCGAGCCGCAGCGTCGAGCGGTCCGGCCTGACGAGCTGCGACCCCGACATCGTGCCGAAGGGCGGCAACGGGCAGATCCCGACGAGCCAGCTCTGCGAGCTGTGGCAGCACGGGTACTACCTCGCGCCGGACGCCGCCGTCGCGCTGTCCGCGTTCAACGACACCTACCGCGCCCGGTACGGCAAGGACCTCTGCCTCGTGGCGGCCTACCGCCCGCTCGCCGAGCAATACACGCTGGCCGTCACGCGCGCCGGGTTCGCCGCCGTCCCCGGCACGTCGAACCACGGCCTGGGCCTCGCGATCGACATGTGCTCGAGCGTCACCGGCGACCCCGGTGTGTACCAGTGGGTGCGGGCCAACGCTCCGACGTTCGGGTGGGACAACCCGGCGTGGGCCCGGCCGGGCGGCAGCGGCTCGTACGAGCCGTGGCACTTCGAGTTCACGCAGGACGTCGAGGCGCGCGGCGTCTCCTGACCCTGACGGGTCGTGCCACCGGGCCGGTCAGAGCTCTTCGTGCAGGACCTCGTTGTGCCCGAAGGTCTGCGCGAACCGCGGCCCGCGGACGGCCAGCTCGTGCTCCCACTCGCTCGCCCAGGTCCCGAACGGCCGGTGCACGAGCCCGTCGTTCGAGAAGCGGGTGTCGTCCGTGACCTCGGTGACGCAGAAGTCGGGGATCTGCAGGTCGACCACCGGGCCGGAGCGTTCGCACTCCGCGACGACGAGCGGGTGGTTCTCGCCGCCGAACACGTCGACCACCCAGCCGTCCTCACCCAGCCACATCGAGTGGCGGTTCTTCACGATGCGCAGGCCGCCGCGCCGCAGCATCTGGACGCCGACGGACACGTCGAGCTCACGCTCCGCCTCGTAACGGGTCCCGCCGGCCGCCGGCCCCTTCGCGGTGAGGGCGCAGAAGTCGAACGCGGCGGCGTGCTCCTCGAGGACGGCGACCGGGTCGGTGGCGGGGCCGAGCGCGGCGCGCGCAGTGTCGGACTGGACCCGCAAACGGAGCGCGTACCCGTCCGCGGCGAGGAAGTAGGCCTGCACGACCAGCGTGGGCGGGCTCTGGGCGAGCAGCTCCGCCGGCACGTCGCGCGCGACGAAGCGGCGCTCGAACTCGAAGTCCCCGTACCCGCCGTCGCTCACGTCCGCCTCCTCGCGGCCTGGTCGGGCGCTCGTCGTCGCCCGGTCCTGCCCCGACCCTAGCTGTTCTGGCTCATGACGTTGGTGACGTGGCGGCG
Source organism: Luteimicrobium subarcticum (assembly GCF_002798015.1). Lineage (GTDB taxonomy): Bacteria > Actinomycetota > Actinomycetes > Actinomycetales > Cellulomonadaceae > Luteimicrobium > Luteimicrobium subarcticum. Next base: position 52,715 of record NZ_PGTZ01000002.1, read on the forward strand.
TAGTCGTGAGGCTGGGGGTCTGTCACTGGCGGCGGTATGGGCTCGATGGTAGTTGTAGTGG
>NZ_PGTZ01000003.1 GCF_002798015.1 Luteimicrobium subarcticum
GGGGGCGGGTAAGATGGAGAAGTTGCCCCGATGCGAGCCCGTGAGGGTGAGGTTGGGTGTGTCGGTTGCTTGAGAACTCAACAGTGTGCTTGATAGTCAATGCCAAATTTTAACCCTCGTCGGGTTGTGGCTGGCTGCCGTTGTGGTGGTTGGTCCGGCTCGTTTGAGGATTCCTTTGGACAGGATCGAACGTCATGTTCGGTTCGGTGCCAAGGTTCAACTGGCTGCGCGACGGTGTTGTGGATGCAATGGTGTCGTGTGGCTGCTTCGTATGGTTGTTGACTGCTGGTTCCTGGCTTGTGGTTGGGGGTTGGTGGTTGATGTTGATCATTTACGGAGAGTTTGATCCTGGCTCAGGACGAACGCTGGCGGCGTGCTTAACACATGCAAGTCGAACGGTGATGCCCAGCTTGCTGGGCGGATCAGTGGCGAACGGGTGAGTAACACGTGAGCAACCTGCCCCTGACTCTGGGATAACTCCGGGAAACCGGGGCTAATACTGGATATGAGGCGCTTCCGCATGGGGGTGTCTGGAAAGATTTATTGGTCAGGGATGGGCTCGCGGCCTATCAGCTTGTTGGTGGGGTAGTGGCCTACCAAGGCGACGACGGGTAGCCGGCCTGAGAGGGCGACCGGCCACACTGGGACTGAGACACGGCCCAGACTCCTACGGGAGGCAGCAGTGGGGAATATTGCACAATGGGCGAAAGCCTGATGCAGCGACGCCGCGTGAGGGATGAAGGCCTTCGGGTTGTAAACCTCTTTCAGCAGGGAAGAAGCGCAAGTGACGGTACCTGCAGAAGAAGCGCCGGCTAACTACGTGCCAGCAGCCGCGGTAATACGTAGGGCGCAAGCGTTGTCCGGAATTATTGGGCGTAAAGAGCTCGTAGGCGGTTTGTCGCGTCTGGTGTGAAAACTCAAGGCTCAACCTTGAGCTTGCATCGGGTACGGGCAGACTAGAGTGCGGTAGGGGAGACTGGAATTCCTGGTGTAGCGGTGGAATGCGCAGATATCAGGAGGAACACCGATGGCGAAGGCAGGTCTCTGGGCCGCAACTGACGCTGAGGAGCGAAAGCATGGGGAGCGAACAGGATTAGATACCCTGGTAGTCCATGCCGTAAACGTTGGGCACTAGGTGTGGGGCTCATTCCACGAGTTCCGTGCCGCAGCTAACGCATTAAGTGCCCCGCCTGGGGAGTACGGCCGCAAGGCTAAAACTCAAAGGAATTGACGGGGGCCCGCACAAGCGGCGGAGCATGCGGATTAATTCGATGCAACGCGAAGAACCTTACCAAGGCTTGACATGCACTGGAAACGGCCAGAGATGGTCGCCCCGCAAGGTCGGTGCACAGGTGGTGCATGGTTGTCGTCAGCTCGTGTCGTGAGATGTTGGGTTAAGTCCCGCAACGAGCGCAACCCTCGTCCCATGTTGCCAGCGGGTTATGCCGGGGACTCATGGGAGACTGCCGGGGTCAACTCGGAGGAAGGTGGGGATGACGTCAAATCATCATGCCCCTTATGTCTTGGGCTTCACGCATGCTACAATGGCCGGTACAAAGGGCTGCGATACCGTAAGGTGGAGCGAATCCCAAAAAGCCGGTCTCAGTTCGGATTGGGGTCTGCAACTCGACCCCATGAAGTCGGAGTCGCTAGTAATCGCAGATCAGCAACGCTGCGGTGAATACGTTCCCGGGCCTTGTACACACCGCCCGTCAAGTCACGAAAGTCGGTAACACCCGAAGCCGGTGGCCCAACCCTTGTGGGGGGAGCCGTCGAAGGTGGGACTGGCGATTGGGACTAAGTCGTAACAAGGTAGCCGTACCGGAAGGTGCGGCTGGATCACCTCCTTTCTAAGGAGCATGTCATCCGGTTCTTGTCCTTCGGGGTGGGGGCTGGGTCAGACGGCCATGCCGGTGCCGAATGTGTGCCGGGTGGTTGCTCAAGGGTGGAACATTGACGAAGAGCTCGCCGCGTGGTGGGTTCCTGTGAGTACTGCTGGGTCGTCCTTCGGGGTGGTCTGGTGTGGAAGACAGGTTCTCCGGGTCGTGGTGGGTTTGCTGAGCACACTGTTGGGTCCTGAGGTTGCCGGCCGCTCTGGTCGGGCCTTGATCGCGGGCCGTCGTGAGCTCACTGGGAGGTTTCCTGGTGGGGGAGGGCGGGATCGTCGGTTGCTTGAGAACTGCACAGTGGACGCGAGCATCTTTATGAAGCACGATCGCGTGAGCCTTCACCTTCGGGTGGGTGAGCGCGTACCGTGGTTTCTGCAAGTTTGTTGAGTAAGTTTTTAAGGGCACAGGGTGGATGCCTTGGCACTAGGAGCCGAAGAAGGACGTCGTAGCCTGCGATAAGCCTCGGGGAGTTGGCAAACGAACCGTGATCCGAGGATGTCCGAATGGGGAAACCCGGCCACAGTCATGTGTGGTCACCTGCACCTGAATATATAGGGTGTGTGGAGGGAACGCCGGGAAGTGAAACATCTCAGTACCGGCAGGAAGAGATATTCCGTGAGTAGTGGCGAGCGAAAGCGGAAGAGGCCAAACCGTGCGTGTGTTCAAGCTGTCAGGCGTTGCACGTTCGGGGTTGTGGGACCTTTCAGGATCTGCTGACACGGATCCAGGGAGTCAGAAAGTCGCGGCATAGTCGAACGGCATTGAAAGGCCGGGCACAGAGGGTGTGACCCCCGTAGACGAAATGTTGTGGCCTCCCGAAGGGGATCCCAAGTAGCACGGGGCCCGAGAAATCCCGTGTGAATCCGGCAAGACCACTTGCTAAGCCTAAATACTACCTAGTGACCGATAGCGGACTAGTACCGTGAGGGAAAGGTGAAAAGTACCCCGGGAGGGGAGTGAAATAGTACCTGAAACCGTGTGCCTACAATCCGTTGGAGCCTCCTTTGCAGGGGTGACAGCGTGCCTTTTGAAGAATGAGCCTGCGAGTTAGTGCTCAGTGGCGAGGTTAACCCGTGTGGGGAAGCCGTAGCGAAAGCGAGTCCGAACAGGGCGACCATAGTCGCTGGGTCTAGACCCGAAGCGAAGTGATCTAGCCATGGGCAGGTTGAAGCGCGGGTAAGACCGCGTGGAGGACCGAACCCACCAGGGTTGAAAACCTGGGGGATGACCTGTGGTTAGGGGTGAAAGGCCAATCAAACTTCGTGATAGCTGGTTCTCCCCGAAATGCATTTAGGTGCAGCCTCGCGTGTTTCTTGCCGGAGGTAGAGCTACTGGATGGCCGATGGGCCCTACAAGGTTACTGACGTCAGCCAAACTCCGAATGCCGGTAAGTGAGAGCGCGGGAGTGAGACTGCGGGGGATAAGCTCCGTAGTCGAGAGGGAAACAGCCCAGACCACCAGCTAAGGCCCCTAAGCGTGTGCTAAGTGGGAAAGGATGTGGAGTTGCACAGACAACCAGGAGGTTGGCTTAGAAGCAGCCACCCTTGAAAGAGTGCGTAATAGCTCACTGGTCAAGTGATTCCGCGCCGACAATGTAGCGGGGCTCAAGTACACCGCCGAAGCTGTGGCATTCACACAACCGCCAGGCCTTCGTGGTCCAGGCGTGTGGATGGGTAGGGGAGCGTCGTGTGGGCAGTGAAGCTGCGGAGGAATCCAGTGGTGGAGCCTACACGAGTGAGAATGCAGGCATGAGTAGCGAAAGACGGGTGAGAAACCCGTCCGCCGAATGACCAAGGGTTCCAGGGCCAGGCTAATCCGCCCTGGGTAAGTCGGGACCTAAGGCGAGGCCGACAGGCGTAGTCGATGGACAAGGAGTTGATATTCTCCTACCGGCGAAGAACCGCCCATACCGAGCCCGGTGATGCTGAGCGCCCGAATCCTTCCGCCGTCCCTTCGGGGACACTGGAAGGCCTAGCGCGCGACCCAATCCGGTAGTAGGTAAGCGTATTAACAGGAGTGACGCAGGAAGGTAGCCCGGCGCGGCGATGGTAGTCCGTGTCCAAGGTCGCAGGGCGAGCAGCAGGCAAATCCGCTGCTCATGAGCCTCAGGACTGATGGTGACCGCATTAGCGGGATAACAGGGTGATCCTATGCTGCCGAGAAAAGCTTCGACGCGAGGTTCTAGCCGCCCGTACCCCAAACCGACTCAGGTGGTCAGGTAGAGAATACTAAGGCGATCGAGAGAATCGTGGTTAAGGAACTCGGCAAAATGCCCCCGTAACTTCGGGAGAAGGGGGGCCTGAAGCGTAAAGCCACTTGCTGGCTAGCGTGGAGGGCCGCAGAGACCAGGGAGAAGCGACTGTTTACTAAAAACACAGGTCCGTGCGAAGTCGCAAGACGATGTATACGGACTGACGCCTGCCCGGTGCTGGAAGGTTAAGAGGACGGGTCAGCCTTCGGGCGAAGCTCAGAATTTAAGCCCCAGTAAACGGCGGTGGTAACTATAACCATCCTAAGGTAGCGAAATTCCTTGTCGGGTAAGTTCCGACCTGCACGAATGGCGTAACGACTTCTCCGCTGTCTCAACCGCGAACTCGGCGAAATTGCACTACGAGTAAAGATGCTCGTTACGCGCAGCAGGACGGAAAGACCCCGGGACCTTTACTATAGCTTGGTATTGGTGTTCGGTGCGGCTTGTGTAGGATAGGTGGGAGACTGTGAAGCTCATGCGCCAGCATGGGTGGAGTCAACGTTGAAATACCACTCTGGTCGCTCTGGACTCCTAACCTCGGTCCGTAATCCGGATCAGGGACAGTGCCTGGTGGGTAGTTTAACTGGGGCGGTTGCCTCCCAAAATGTAACGGAGGCGCTCAAAGGTTCCCTCAGCCTGGTTGGCAATCAGGTGGCGAGTGCAAGTGCACAAGGGAGCTTGACTGTGAGACTGACAGGTCGAGCAGGGACGAAAGTCGGAACTAGTGATCCGGCGGTGGCTTGTGGAAGCGCCGTCGCTCAACGGATAAAAGGTACCCCGGGGATAACAGGCTGATCTTGCCCAAGAGTCCATATCGACGGCATGGTTTGGCACCTCGATGTCGGCTCGTCGCATCCTGGGGCTGGAGTAGGTCCCAAGGGTTGGGCTGTTCGCCCATTAAAGCGGTACGCGAGCTGGGTTTAGAACGTCGTGAGACAGTTCGGTCCCTATCCGCTGCGCGCGCAGGAAACTTGAGAAGGGCTGTCCCTAGTACGAGAGGACCGGGACGGACGAACCTCTGGTGTGCCAGTTGTTCCGCCAGGAGCACCGCTGGTTAGCTACGTTCGGAAGGGATAACCGCTGAAAGCATCTAAGCGGGAAGCCTGCTTCAAGATGAGGTTTCCAACCCCTTCGGGGGGAGAGGCACCCAGCTAGACCACTGGGTAGATAGGCCGGATGTGGAAGAGGGGACCCAAGACCCTCGCAGCTGACCGGTACTAATCAGCCGACAACTTACCAACACACACTTTTCCAAAGCGTGCTCGCGTCCACTGTGCGGTTCTAGAGCCACCGGCACACCCCACCAACGGGGTCCCGAACAGGTTCATAGAGTTACGGCGGTCATAGCGAAGGGGAAACGCCCGGTCCCATTCCGAACCCGGAAGCTAAGCCCTTCAGCGCCGATGGTACTGCCCTGGGAACGGGGTGGGAGAGTAGGACGCCGCCGAACACCCATTCACTGCAGGCCACCCCCGACCCCGGGGGTGGCCTGCGGCATATCCAGAACCCTTCACCGCCGCGCCGCCCGTCCACCGAGCCGCGC
>NZ_PGTZ01000004.1 GCF_002798015.1 Luteimicrobium subarcticum
CCCCGGTTTGTGGACACGGGGTGTGATTACGCGGCGGTCGCCAGCGTAGCGGTCGAGGCGGCTTGCTCGTAGACGTTCGGGGCCTGGTAGCCGCACCAGGAGTGGCGCCGTCTCGTGTTGTAGCGGGTGACCCACTTGAAGACCTGGCGGCGGCAGGTGGCCTCGTCGGGCCAACATGCGTTGTCTTGGAGGACCTCGCGTTTGAGGGTCGCGTTGAACGACTCGGCCAGAGCGTTGTCCGCGGAGGTGCCCACGGCGCCCATCGACTGGGTCACTCCGAGACGTGCGCAGAGGTGGGCGTAGTCCTTGCTCGTGTAGACCGACCCGTGATCGGAGTGGAAGATCGCACCCGCGAGGGAGCCCCTGGTCGCGGCCGCGGCCTTGAGGGCGTCCTCGACCAGGGACGTGCGCATGTGGTCCGCGACCGCCCACCCCACCAGCCGGCGCGAGTAGCAGTCGATCACGGTCGCGAGGTAGAGGTTCCCGCCGCTGCCGGCGGCGCTGATGGGCAGGTAGGTGATGTCGCCGACGTAGCGGTGGTTCGGCGCGTGCGCCGTGAAGTCTCGTTGGAGGAGGTCGGGCACGAGCTGGTTCGCGGGCTCGGGCACCGTCGTGCGGACCCGACGCTTCTTGACGTAGCCGCGGATCGCGTGGGCGCGCATCACGCGGGCGACCCGCTTGTGATTGACCCGATCGCCCGGTTGGGCGCCGTCGTTGAGCTCCGCGGTCACCCGGGGCGCGCCGACGGTGTTGTCGGCCTTGTGCACCGCCCGGATCCGCGCGGCCAGGACCGCGTCCGCAGTGGCCCTGGCCGCCCGGGCCGGGGCGCCGGCCTTCCACGCGTAGTACGAGGACCGCTCGACTTCCACGAGTTGGCACAGTCGCTTCACCGGGTAGGTGGCGGCGTTGTCCGCGACGAACTGGAAGCGACTCACCAGCGCGTCTCCCCGGCGAAATACTTCGCCGCCTTCTGCAGGATCTCCCGCTCGGTCGTCAGTTTCCGCTCGCTGGCCTCGAGCTCAGCGACCCGCGCCTCGAGCCGGGCGATCCTCGCCTGCGGCGTCTCGTCGACGGGCACCGGCCGACCAGCCGACGTCGTCGGCGTGGACTGCAGTGGGCTGGTCGTGGGCGTTCCGTCAGCGGCCGTCTTCTTGCCGGTCCCGTACGCGTCGAGCCAGGTGCGCAGCGTGCCACGCACGATGCCGAGGTCCTCGGCTATGCCACGGACCGTGGCGCCCGGGGTGGACTCGTACAAGTCGACGGCCTGACGACGGAACTCCTCGGAGTAGTTCTTCCTGACCATAGTTCTCGGATCATCTCGCTTCCCCAGCAAACGCTGGAATCAGCGTGTCCAAGAACCGGGGTCAGGCCCC
>NZ_PGTZ01000005.1 GCF_002798015.1 Luteimicrobium subarcticum
TGTTCTGGCTCATGACGTTGGTGACGTGGCGGCGTAGTCGTGAGGCTGGGGGTCTGTCACTGGCGGCGGTATGGGCTCGATGGTAGTTGTAGTGGATGTTCCAGATCTTGATCGCGGCGGCGCGTTCGTCCTCGGACGACCACCGGCGGGCGTAGAGGAGTTCTTCGGCCAGGATCCGGTTGTAGCGCTCGACCTTGCCGTTGTGCTTCGGGGTGTAGGGGCGGATGCGTTGGTGGCGGGACGCGGAGCCCAGGACGGCGCGTACGAAGTCGCGTGCCCGGTAGTTCGCGCCGTTGTCCGTCACGACGCGCACGATCCGGGTGATGCCGTGGGCGGCGAAGAACGCGCGGGCCCGGTGGTAGAACCCGATCGTGGTCGCCGCTCTCTCGTCGCTCAGGTGCTCGGTGTAGGCCAGGCGGGAGTACCCGTCGACGATCGAGTGCAGGTAGACATACCCGCCCCGGGTCGAGCGGGTGCCGTCCTTCTTCGCGGCGCGTGCGGCGGTGTCCTTGACGCGCTGGGCGGCCTTGTCCTGGTCGGACCCGCGCCCGTGGGCGCGCCACCCGCCACCGTCGGGGATCCGGCCGACCTTCTTCACGTCCAGGTGGACCATGTGCCCGGGGAACCTCGCCACGATCTTCCCGGTCTTGCGGTTGGTCTCACCGGTCGGGTCCAGGTCACGGCGCCGGTTGATGCCCAGGCGCACGAACCAGCGCCCCACGGTCGCGACCGAGACCTGGTGCCCGCGGGTGGCGAGCTCACGGTGGACCTGCCGGGCGGTCCACTTCTTCTCTCGTCGCCACGTCTCGATCAGCTCGACGACCGCGGGCGGGGTCTGGGTCGGGCGGACGAACGGTGCGCTGGACCGGTCCACGAGTCCCGCCGCTCCCTCGTGCTCGAACCGTGCCTTCCACTTGGCCAGGCACGCACGTGAGATGCCGGCCTCCGCGGCGACGTGCGCGAGCGGACGCGACTGGCACCGCTCGATCAGGCGCCGCCTTCCAGCAGGAGTCAACGGGGCGTTAGCGTGGGACATGAGGGGTAGGTCCTTCGTGCAGGCGGTCGTAGAGGTACTTCCATCCTGCCGCCAGGGCCTACCCCTTCCTCACACCCCGACCCGTGTCACCAACCTCATGAGCCACAACAC